>CAWVIZ010000008.1:0-80060 GCA_963929535.1 uncultured Lachnospiraceae bacterium
ACACTAGATCGCGTGTTAAATAGTAACCATACAGGTAATGCAGCAGCGCCAAATGAAGAGGAGTCCCGTCAGCTGTCCGCAATCCGTATATGGTTCACCAGAACCTGATTATCCGTATACTGGTCATGCATCACCTTTTCATTAAAGAATCCCACACTGCCGTCTTCCAAAGTCAGATCACATAAGGCCTGTCCCCGGATCTTCTGTATCCCATTGACCACCTCCAGTTCTTCTTTTTCCACAGACACATTGTCTGTCAGCGCCTCCATATCCGTCAGAATGTACCGAAGCACCTCTCCATCCTCTTCCACCCGGTAAATTCCAGCTGGCAGGTTTCCCACTGTAACGCTTTTTTCCAGAAAATCTCCATTGGTATCTCCGGAAGTCAGTTCCACACAGCAGCGGTACTCATGCTGTTCTCCATTGATATCCTCTCCCCATATCCGGAAGAAAAATGTGGGATTGCCATGGGCCCAGTTTATATCCTGACTGCGTACCTTTTTTTGGATGGTTACGGAACGTACCGGATAGTTGGGCGCATCCAGCATCATCGTCACAAGCCCCGGCTCCGTCACCTGAATCTCCCGGTTCCAGGGACAACGGTATCCCTCCGGCATGACCGTTTCCTTCACGATAAATTTTCCTTCATTCTCCTCTGTCCGGGTAAGGGGAGACTTTGTCACATACCGCTGCTTTTCCTTTTCATATGCCAGCTGCTGGACAGCCTCCTCCCTATAAGCGCCCAAGGATTTGCTCCATTCAAAAACAGCAATGCCGGCACTGTCCAGTATGTTTCCGCTGACAGCATCAAATTTTTTCACCTCCAGATTTGCCTGGGGCGTCAGCTTTTTATCCAGGAATATGGCTCCGTCCTCCACCCCGTCAAAGGAAATCCCGTTTTCTGTCATATGGATCTGCCGTCCGCCGTACGTTTCATAATCGGATTGATCCGTACTGTTGTAAAGAAGGTACTGGTTGCTGTATTCCTCCGGAGCTTTTTCTTCCCTGATCAGAAACCATCCATCCTGGGTGTCCGTATAGTCGATCCCTTTACACGTGTAGCTTCCATCCCCATTATCTGTAAAGTTCTTTACCTTCTTTCCATACTGCTTTCCATCGTATGCCCACAGAGAGAACACAGCTCCCGCCAATGATTTCTGACTGTCCTGGTCTTTTTTATAAATGGTCAGTGTTTCCGTCTTTTTGGGGATATGAAGGTTGACGTTCTGGGTGTAAGTCACATCGCCGCCGGAACTGGACCATGTAAGGAAGCACACATCCTGCACTCCATTTTCACACCGATAGATCCCCCCGCCCCAGTATCTTGGGATCTTCATGGTTACCTTTACCGGGATGGTTTTCCCGGTAAGCTGCCATTTGGCAAACTGGCTTTTACTGATCTCCAGATCGAAATCCGAATACGTCTTTTCATCACTTTTTCTCACCTTCACCCCGGAAGCCGTCTCCACCTCATAGGATGTGATCTGTTCCCGGAAATCATATCCGTAGTAGCTCTGGAAACTGGCTTTAAACTTTCCCTGGGAATAGTACTTTCCATTTTCCTCCTTCCAGGCATCCTGATATCCGGTAAGAGAAAACTTTCCTACTCCCATATCGATCCATCCATCACTGGTAAATCCTCCGTAATTACCCTGTACATTTGCTTCGTTCACCAGCTTCTTTACTTTTTCATACACCAGATTTTTCTCACCGGCCGTAGCCTGGCTTCCCGGCCTGTTTAAAGCGGTCTGAAATGCCGCCAGCGTAAATTCATTATTCAGGATATGGATCGCAATCTGCGTCACAAAATAATCCATCCGCCAGTCTCCCGTAGAGTACCCTGCATAGCGGCTGGTCTGTCCGTAATATACAGAACCGTAATACAGAGCATAGGCCACCTTCCGGTTGGTAAATCCCACATACGTCATGGTCTGTCCCGTGGGACTGGACTTTTCAAACTCCAGGCAGTACACATTTCTCCATTTTCCCTGCCCGTCCGGATTTTTATTATCCCCCACCACATACTTGATCCCCATGGCCAGATGTGGACAGTTTTTGTCCCCCTGCGCGGTAGGATCCCAGGCAAATTTATCGTACCGCTCACTGCTGATGGTCATCCTGGCAGAATTGTCAAAGGAAAATGGCCGGATCGCCCCCTGATAAGGATCGATATAAAATTCTCCGGATTCTTCCCCCCATACCTGCCGGATCCCCACAGGAACCACTCCCACCAAAAACACCACAGCTATCAGAAGTCCCAGCAGTCTTCTGCCAGGGTATCTATACTTTTTCATCGCTCATCACCTTCTTTCCTTTTCCGGTGATTCCCCGGATTCCGCAGATCAGAAGGAACACCGCCCCGCCTGCAGCCCAAATAGCCGGATGCTGCACCGCTGCAGCCAAATACCCCGCCAGCGGAATGCAGAATACCAATTTCCCCATATACTGCCCGAAGGATACTTCTCCCGGATCTTCTGCCTGATTCGCATCCCCCTTGGTGGTAAAATATCCCTCTGATTTTTCCACCCGGATTACCCGGTGAAGGACCGCCGCCTTTTCTCCCAGATGATAAGCGATCACATCTCCCGCCCGGATCTCTTCCGCCTTTGTCCTGCGGTCAATATACACCAGACTTCCCACCGGAATCTCTGGTTCCATGGAACCGCTGAGCACCACCTGCGGGCTCCAGCCGGGAATCAGCGGAAACGCCAGAAGCGCAGCAGCAGACAGCAGTATCAGATAAAAAATGTTCCCGGCCCATTCAGCAGCTTTTCTCATCGCTTTCCTCCTTTTCTGTGTCCTGACCACAGGATTCCCGCAGCCGCCATTCCCGCAAAGGCCGCGACGCCCGGAATCAGTACCCAGATTTCCCAGTTGGAATCCCCGGTCTTTGCCGCTGTTATCTTCTCATCCGCGCAAAGCTGAAAGACGGCTGTGCCATCCTGTACCGAATACTGATTACCCAGCGACTCCGGCATGGACAGCCGGATCACCACCTCCGCGCTCTGCCCCGGATCCAGCCGGCAGATCTGCCGGTATTCCGTCCACTGTGACTCTGTCATTGCTCCTTCAAAATCCGTCGTCTCCTCTCCCCCGCTGATAACAGTCACCTTCTGCCGCATCTCCGTCATCCAGTTCTGACCTGAATCCGTCTCTGAACGAAAATAAATGGTTCTGGCCTCCCCGGTATGATTTTCCAGCCGCAGATGCCGCTCCTGTATATCTCCCGGTAAAAATTCCTGGAAATCTCCCACAAAGTCTTCCGGATCCGCCAGCAATTCCTCTGTTTCCCTGTCCAGAACCACCGTACCGGTAAACGCAGAGTCCGTTTCCGGAGCAATCAGAGGGCTCTCTGTTCTGGCCGTTTCTATGGTATACTTCTGTCCCCGGGCGCCCCAGGGATCCTCCGCATCGAAATCCGGCTCCAGATGTTCCGCCTGAATGGCCTCTGCCCGCACCTGAACCTGCCATGTATCTCTTCCCGGGATCTCTCCCTGTTCCCATTGAGACGGTATGATGATTCCCTGAAACAGCTCCGTGCTCTCCCCGCTTTTCAGTATTCTGGTGTAATAATAGTAATCTCCCTTCCGGATCCAATCCCCGGAGATTCCTTCAAGCGCCTCCCGGGACAGTGTATTGCCGCTTTCTTCCCCTCCTGAAATTTCCACCGATGCCCGCACATAACAGTCTGCGGCATCGTTATAGATCCTGGGGATCTTGGAAACCGTCATTCCAGGCATCACCTGCAGCCCGTCTTTCCAGGCATCCGTCTCCCCGTTCCCAAGTGTCAGTTCTTCCAGACGGATATCCACCTTTCCGGTGGAAAGCCTTTTTTCCACGGATACCTGGGTAAAAGCTGCGGTACTGACTGCTGTAAGCAGAAGTCCTGCCACCAGCCCGGCGGTCAAGCTCTTCTTCTTCACCATATTCACCTCCTACCTGGTCAGATGGGCGAAAGCCTCCCGACAGTCCACCCCGTCTTCCGCCTGAACAGTTTCCACATAGACTGCCAGGTCAAAAGATTTTTCCTCTTCGCTGACCGGCTTTTCCACCGTAACTGAATACAGCAGTTCTTCCGTTTCCCCCTGGGGAGGAAGCTGTTTCTGGTAATAATAGTATCCGTCCTCTCCCAGGCTCCACTGCTGGGTATTCACCTCCAGCCGGGCCGCCTCCTGGACCGCAAGACTGCTGAACACCAGCCGGGCCCGCACATAGCAGGTCACCGGCCCCGTATTCACAAAGGAGGCTTTCTTCGTGATCTCTTCTCCCTCCTCCGGATCCGGATCGGGAAATTCTTCCCGGATCTCCACATCGTTCCATCCCACACCAAACCGGTTGGCCGCATAAGCGCTGTCCGTGAAATATCCGTATACTCCGGTAACGGCGGAAAGGAAGCAAAGGATTCCGGCAGTCAGGATCCATCCCCTGATTTTTCTTTTCATATTTCCCAGGCACACCTCCTGTTTACTGATAAGCCTCTCCCAATTCCTTCTGATTGGAAAGGATGCTCCAAACTCCGGCAGGGGTCTCTTCTCCTCCATTCAGATCTGTTGTCTGAATTCCGTAGGCGCTGATCTCCAGATCAAAAGCCGTACTTTCCAGTCCCTGTCCTTCCACCGCATTCACAAAAGTCACACTCTCAAAAACAGGTTCGGTGGTCTCCCCGGGCTTCAGCACCGTACATTTTTCTCCTTCAGGCGCATAGGCATACAGGTACTTCCTTGCCGTGACTGCTCCCTTTTCATCTGTTACCTGATACATTCCCAGACTGCTCCAGGAAGTGTTCACCCGGTAGGAAAACAGATCCGTCATTGCCCTGGGATTTTTGGTGCCGTCCGTATTGGCCGTGATGATATCTCTGCAGGGAATCTGTACCACCGCAAACACGAATGCATCATTGGTCCCCGTATTGCTTATCTGCGGATCCTTGGCAATAGTCTGAACAGGAAGCAGATCTTCTGCCTCATCCGGCACTCCATCGTCATCCTCGTCCGGTTTTTTCTCCCACTCAGGTTCCTCAAGCTCGATCTCCACACTCCCCACAGTAAAATGATTCACCTTCTCTTCTGTATCCGTAAAATAAGCCATTACACCTCCGGCAGCCAGCACTGCAGCCAACGCGACAGCGGCCCCGCTTCCCAACCAGATTTTTCTGTTCTTCATGATCGTTCCTCCTGAAAAAAATAAATTTCTTTAACTGTCCAGCGCTAAACTGCCGGCAGCTGGACAGATACGGCTTTTGATCAAATTTTCATTTTTCCCGAAGCATGGCATTCTCGGAAATGCGCGCACTTTCCCCTGGTATGCCGATCTGGGCACAACAAAAACACCTTCAGGCCCATTATTCAGTTTGATTTGTTGGAAAATATCGGGGAGAATCCCCAAAGATTTTAAAAATAGAAATTTGATGAAATCATCATATACCAGAAGGCAGGTTCTGTCAAGCAAAACCCGCCTTCTTTTTTCGACATTATTTTAACATTTATGACAGTTCAGCCTTACGGCTTCACTGTCACAGCCGCGTGCCCGCAGGCTCTGATCCGCGCAGCCGGCAGTCCTCGGGACCAGGCTGCTAATGCAGCGGTGTCTTCGCCCCGTTCCGGCTCTTTTTACGCCCCGCAGCCTTCTGTCTTTTTCCGAAGATCCAGTAAGCCGGTATCACCGCCAGAAGTACTTCCACCAGAAGCTTTACAGCCGCCCAAACAGGCTTATTCTCGAAGAGAGCCGTCAGCCACGGACTGCCGAACAGGCTCCACATGTTAGCTGCCACATGTCCTGCCACAGCTGCCCACAAAGTTCCCGTCCGGTAATACATAAATGCAAACAGACTTCCCAGAAGAAACGCGTAAACAAGCTGCACCATATTTCCATGATAAATTCCAAAGATCAGAGATGAGATCAGGACCGCGGTCCCGGGATTCATCCAATCCTTCAGACGGCCGAACAGCAGACCGCGAAATACCAGCTCTTCCGCAACCGGCGCCAGGATTCCTACCGCCAGCAGAAGCAGCCATACCGGCTGTCCCTCCATTGTCATCTGGCTGCCCGTATCATACCCGGGAAACAACTCCCTGAGCCGTAAGATAGCAATCAGATCATTTCCCAGCTGACTTCCCACAATTCCCAGCGCGACTGCCGAAATCCACATAACCGGAGGATTCCAGCCTGACTCCAGTCCCACTCCGCCCAGATATCCGGCCTGCCGCCGCTGTTCATCTCTCCGGTACAGAAGGAACATCAGGACCGCACTGATGGCGGCAGTGATCAGAATCTGATACAGATTGTACTCCTGCACCGCCTGTGCCACCCGTGCCGGATTCTCCGGCAGACCCGCCCACCGGTCCCTCAGCAGGAAAACAACGATCATTCCGCAGAGCACCAGCAGACTGATCCCGTAATATACCAGCACCGGATAAACCGCTCGCCACAGTCCGGCCATCAGATTGGGGGCTTTGCTGTACTCCCCGCGGCTTCTCCGCTTTTTTCCGTTTCCGGATCCCTTCCGGATGTTTCTCCGGGCAGTACCGTTTTCAGAAGTCTCTTCCCTGTCCTTTGCATTTGGGGAGGCTTCCTTTCCTTCCGCCTCCCGGACTCTTTCCGGCGGTCTGTCTTCCTTTTCCGTACCCCTCCGGTGTTTTTTCCGGTGTTCCTGGCCTTCTCTCCCAAAAACCCGGACAGATTCCACATTCTCTGTCGTTTCCTCATCGTTGGGACTGGCCAGGATTCCCAGATCCTCCACAGTATCGGCAATGTAGACCGCCCCGGCCTTCTCCAGTTCCTCTCTGGAACCGTAACCGTAGGTCACACCGATACACTGGATGCCGCAGTCTTTGGCTCCTTTCACATCGTGCTCCCGGTCTCCTACCATCAGCACGCTGTCCCTGGCCCGGTTCATTCCCAGCCGCCTCAGGGCCTCCTCGATCACCTCCGCCTTCCGGGTTCTCCTTCCGTCCAGCTCACTTCCCACCACGACCTGGAAATAGCTGTCAATTTCAAAATGCTTCAGGATCTGTTCCACATAGACCTCCGGCTTGGAGGAGGCAACTCCCAGTATCTTATCGTTTACCGCCAGGAGTTCCAGAAGTTCCTTCACCTTGGGATAAAGCCTGTTCTCATAGATACCGATGCTGCTGTACCTCTCCCGGTAAAATTCCACGGCCTGCCAGGCCTGTTCCTGGGAAAAACCGGCATATTCCATAAACTGTTGGTGCAGCGGAGGCCCTACAAAACATCCCAGTTTCTCCAGATCATTTTCCATAATCCCAAAATGAGACAGCGCATACTGCACACTTTTTGTAATACCCTCTCCGGAATCCGTCAGGGTTCCGTCAAGATCAAATAATATAATCTGAGACATGATAAATTCTCTCTTTCTGTCCTGCCTTCCCGAAAATCCAGACGGATCCCGCTTTCTGCCCCGCCATCTGTTCTCCGGTCAGCTTCGGTCCGGCAATGCCGTCAGCGCTCCGGCCCCTCATCCGAAGTACTGATCAATACCATCCGCGATTCCCTGGACCATCAGGGCCTGGTATTCATCCGTCTGCATCTTGGTGTCCTCTTCCGCATTGGTCATATATCCCATCTCCACGATCGTGGCAGGGATCGTACACCAGTTTAGGCCGCTCATATCGTCTGTCTGATAGACTCCCTGGTTATTGGCTCCTGTAGCGGCGCAGAACGCATCGATGATGGTCTGGGATAATCTCTGGCACTCCTGGACAAGCTGGCTGTCCACATACGGATTACTGGTTGTGGGAGCCATGGTCAGCGCACCTGATACGGAAGTGTTTTCCGAACCGTTGGCATGGATTCTTACCAGAATATCGGCTCCCGCATCTGCAGCTGCCTGGGCTCTCTCGGCATTGCTGATATCCACATCGTTGGTCTCACGGATCATATAAACCTGGTATCCCCGGCTCTGCAGCTCGTCCCGAAGCTTTAAGGACACCTCCAGATTCAGCTCATACTCCGGTACTCCGGTAGTCCATCCGGAAGTACCGGAGGCCACCTTGGCCTTTGTCTCGGAAGCTCCCGGTCCGATGGGCTCCTGCTCACTGTTTCCCTGGGCCTGATGTCCCGGGTCGATAGCCACCAGCCGCCCGTTTTCCGCCGGAGTGGGGGTTACCTCCTCCGCCTGCAGGGATTCCCCGGGCTCCTCAGCGGTATTTGTCAGAGTCCGGAGATTTCCCGTGTTCAGGACCAGAACCGCCGAATCCCCTTCTCCGCTCACCTGAGTTTCCTCACCTCTGAGGAACGTAAAAAAGTTCCAGTAATCCGCCTGGTCCTTCTTCAGATGGAGCATCACTGCCGCCACATCCTCCTGCGCGTAGGCTGCTGTACTTCCATCCGCCGCTGTATAAGAAAGCGCCGCCTCCATCGTCTGCACATCATTCTCCTCAATAGCTGTCTGCAGCCGCTGGATCAGATTTTCCTTCAGCACCGCCGGATCATTGGGATCCTGTGTGGGCTCCGGAGTTGGTGTCTCCGTCACAGTAGGCGTGGTCTCCAGCTCAGCCTGCGCCTGCTGCCGCTCCCGCTCCTCCATCTGATCCCTCAGCTTCCCATATTCTACAACAGCCAGCACCCCCAACACCAGGACTGCCGCCACGAGCAGCAGAATCAGTACATTGGTTTTCACCTTTGATGGTTTTTTCATATTTCCTCCAAATTTTCAACAGCCTGTCCCGGGCAGACCGGACTGCTGCTTTACATTTTCTCCGGGGCGGAAAATCCCAGCACATCAATGCATGTCTCCAGAATATTCCTGACCAGCATAAGAAGCGCGATCAGCGAACGCTTTCTCTCCTGATTTTCCTCCCCCAGGATCTTGGTCTCATGGTAAAATCTGTTAAACGCGTTGGCCAGCTCATAAATGTAAGAACAAACCTTATGAGGAGCCTTCTCCTCAAACGCATTCTCTATCACACCATGGAACCTGGCGGCCTCCAGCATCAGCGCTTTCTCGCTTTCTCCCTGGGGCGCCAGGATGGAAAGCCCTTCCATGCTCTGTCCTTCTTCTGCGTATCTGTTCAGAATCGACTTGATACGCACGGTGGTATACAGGATATAAGGCCCTGTATTCCCCTCAAAAGAGGTGAAACGTTCAATATCAAACACATAATCCTTGGAAGCCTGATTGGACAGATCTCCATACTTGATCGCGGACAAGCCTACGATTTCCGCGGTTCTGCGGGCATCATCCCCCTTCACGCTGCGGTTGTCCACAATCTTTTTATACATCTCCTCGTTGATCTCCCGGATCAGATTCTCCAGACGCATCACACCGCCTTCTCTGGTCTTAAACGGCTTGCCGTCCTTCCCGTTCATGGTTCCGAAGCCCAGGAAAGAAAGCTTTGTATCCTTCTCCACCATACCAGCCTTTCTGGCACACCGGAACACCTGAACAAAATGCATTTCCTGCCGCTTGTCCACCACATAAAGGATCTCGTCCGGATGATATTTTTCCATCCGCTCCAGGATCGTGGCCAGGTCCGTGGTGGTATACAGGGCCGCGCCGTCAGATTTCAGGATCATGCAGGGCGGAACCTCCTTGGTATCCGTCTCTTCCTTCACATCCACCACGATCGCTCCCTGATCCTGATAAGCCAGTCCGCGTTCCTTCAGATCTTCTACCATTCCGGGAATGTATTCCTGAACGTCCGATTCTCCGTTCCACAGGTCAAAATCCACATGCAGTCTGGCATAATTTTTCTTCAGATCCGTCACAGATACCCGCAGGATCTGCTCCCACAGAGCCCGGTAACCCCTTCTGCCCTGCTGGAGCTGATGAGTAGCCTCCAGTGCCCTGGCCTTATACTCCTCATCCTCCTTGGAACGGGCGCTGGCCGCAGGATAGATCTCCTCCAGCTCTCCAATGGTAAACGGCGCTTCCTGAGGGTATTCTCCCTCGTAATCCTCCTGAAAATACACCAGATCCGGCTTCCGCTCCTGAAGTTCCGTAATGATCAGCCCCATCTGAAGTCCCCAGTCTCCCAGATGTACGTCTCCGATCACTTCATGTCCCAGATAACGTCCCATCCGTTTGATACTCTCTCCGATGATGGCTGAACGCAGATGTCCCACATGCAGCGGTTTTGCCACGTTGGGGCCGCCGTAGTCCAGGATCATACGCATGGGGCTTTCTGCTGTCTCTGTTCCCAGTTTCTCTGATGCTCCCATCTCATTCAGATAACCGGCAAGATATTCTCCCGCCAGCCTGAGATTGATAAATCCCGGTTTTACAGCCTCCACAGAAGCAAACGCCTCACATTCCTCCAGCTGTGCCACCACATCCTGGGCAATCATGATGGGCGCTTTTTTATATGCCTTCGCGGCCGCCATTGCTCCGTTGCACTGATATTCACATAAATCCGGTCTGTTGGACAGCGATACCCTTCCATAAGACGGCTCATATCCTGCCATTTCAAATGCCGCGGTCATCTTATCAGTTATCAAATCAATAATCTTCTTCATATCTTCCTCCAGCCTTTTAAGGTTTTGTATCTCTGATTTTTTTCTGCAGTCCCGGCTGCAGCCTCTCCGGCCCTGCTGAACCATTCCTGCAATTACTTATCATGCCACCGCCTTCGGCTGCGGCCTCATCGGGCGCAGGCTTACACCTTTTCCGATTCGCTCTAGCTCATTATACCATCGAATAACATCCGTGAAAACCCCAAAAAAAGAGCCGGCGCCTTCTGAAGCGCCGGCCCCGTGTTCACTTATGTACCGCTGCTGTGCAGGATGTTCTCGGACATCTGTCCGCCAGCCCGGCTCTTTTTATAGAAATACTCCAGAATATCCCTCCGCCGGATGATGCCGATAAAATTCTCCGAATCGTCTTCCACGGGAACAAAATTCTGCTTCATTGCCGCTCCGATCAGATCCTCCATATCGCAGTCTATATCCACCGCCTGGTACTTCCAGCGAAGCGGAACACGGCTGATGGGAAAATCCTCCGCTTCCTTTAAACTCAGAGAATACTTCTGTTTCACAAACCGCAGAAGATCCCCCTCCGTTACCGTACCCACGTACTTCCCGCTCCGGTTCAGCATGGGAACCGCTGTATATTTGCAACGCTCCATGATCTCAAGTACCTGTCGGAGCGACTGATCGTTATATACCAGGGTCACATCGCTTTTCGGTGTCAAAAAAAACAAAATATTCATATCATACCCCCATTGCATTCACTTTGCATATTATACAACAGATTCTCCTGAAATTGGTGAAAGGACTGTGAAAAATTTCTTATATTTTTCTTAACTATCCATTCTCTCTTCTCACTTTACCCAAGAAACCCTCTGTTTTTTCGGAATATCGACGATATTTTTTCAACAGTTCCACCGTCCGCCTTCGATGCCGCAAATGAGGGATGGATTTCTTTTTTCATCTGTTTTATACTGAACAAAAAGGGCTATTAAGGAGGGATCATTTATGTCTTACAAATCAGAAAGCTATCAGAATACCGCCGCAACCCTGATTTCCCGACTGGAAAAGCGGGGAATGCGGGGCATCTACTGCTCCGACAGCAAAGAAGCGGCCGAAACCATACGCCGGCTGATCCCCGGCGGCTCCACGGTAACCTGGGGAGGGTCGGAAACCCTGGAGGAGACCGGGATCATGGCAGCTCTTCGCTCCATGGATCTGGAGCTTCTGGATCGAAAGTCAGCGGCAACTCCGGAAGAATCCCGGGCTCTGTACGGAAAAATCTTCTGTGCCGACTATTTTCTCACCGGTACCAATGCCATCACCCTTGACGGCCAGCTGGTGAATATCGATGGCAACGGAAACAGGGTTGCCTGTCTGATCTACGGCCCCCAGCACGTTATCGTCGTATGCGGCATGAATAAACTGTGTTCCAATGTGGAGGACGCCGTCCGCCGGATCCGGACCATGGCCTGTCCTCCCAACGCCGTACGGGTAAAAAGCGATACACCCTGTGCAAAAACAGGCGTCTGTACCGACTGTCTTTCCCCCGACTGCATCTGCTGTCAGATCGTAGTCACCCGAAAATCTCGCCATCCCGGCAGGATCACGGTACTGCTGGTGGGTGAGGATCTGGGCTTCTGATGCAGCAGCTCTCAAAAAAAGGATTCTGCTTGGCAGGATTCTCCGCCTGCGGCGGGCCGCATAAGCGGCATCTTTCGCTCCGCCGCAGCGCGATTTCCCCGGAGCGTTTTTCTTTCACATGGAAACGCTGTTTCCCATGAAAGAGAAAATCCCGGCGCGGCTCATTTTACTGAGACCGCTCCGGGATTTTCTTTTCCCACGGGCATTCGGGCCGTTACTCATGGCGCAGCGCGTCAATAGGGTTGAGATTTGCCGCCTTCACCGAGGGCAGCAGTCCAAACACGATCCCTATTACCATGGAAAACACCACAGACAGAATGATGGCCGGAACGCTGATGGCCACCGGCGTCTTGGCCATCTGAGAGATCGCCTGGGACAGGATCAATCCCGAGATCACCCCCAGAATTCCCCCAATGCTGGTGAGTACCGCCGCCTCTGTCAGAAACTGCCAGAGGATCTTTTGTTTCCTGGCTCCAATTGCCTTCTTCAATCCAATCTCACTGGTACGCTCCGTCACAGATACCAGCATGATGTTCATAACACCGATGCCGCCCACCAGAAGGGAAATTCCCGCAATCCAGATAAGCTGTTTGTTGGTATTCTCGCTGACCTGCTGAAGATCTTTCACCGTCTTCAGAAGATCTGCCGCCCTATAGGAAATGCTGCTCTCTGTTTCCTCCTCTCCGCTCTGGGAGCTCCCTGTCACCGATTGATTCATAATGTCCTCCATCTTCTTTCCGATGGTGGTCATCATATCCGTATTATCTGCCATGGCGCTGGCCATCAGCGGCTCGTCATAGTTAAACACGATGGGCCATGCCGCCTGGGGGATCAGCACCATCCCGTTGGATTCCTGATTATACGTGTAATATTCTTCTATATTATTGATCACCGGCTCAAAGGTGTCTGACTTCCGTATGCTGCCGATCACCGTAAACGGCTCTCCCTGTACCTCCAGCGTTTTTCCCACCGGATTCTCGCCGGGAAACAGCGTCTGCGCCGCCATATCATCCAGCAGAGCCACCTTCCGGAACTGACTGTAGTCTTCCGGAACAAAATTCCTTCCGTTCTGGATCACGTAGCCTCTGGTCTTTAAAAAATCCATGTCCACCCCATACATACTTCCGCTTCCCAGGGACATCTCCCCGCTGGTGATCCCATTCACCCAGCTTCTCCGGTTGTAAAAGGTGGCGCTGACCACGCCTTCAATCTTCCTTATCTCCTCCTTCTGGTCATCCGTAAGGACACCGACCCCCTGAGGCGTCTCCCAGGACAGATCAAATTCACTTTCTCCCTGATACAGCCGGACATCCACATTATTATTTCCCGCTCCCACCAGGTTCTGCTTGATCTGCTCATTGGTTCCCTGAATGGTGGAAACAATGGAGATAATGGAGGCGATTCCTATGATAATACCCAGCATGGTCAGAAATGATCTCATTTTGTGAGACCAGATGCCCACAAAAGATAATCTGATATTCTCCAGCATTTTTTCCCTCCTATCTGTAGAGATCCTGCATGGTGCCATCCTCGCAAACCGCGCCTTCCACCACGTTCTTTCCGTAGGGAAATGCCAGCTTATCCTCGTAGGTCACTCCGCTTCCCAGCTGATAGGCGCCGTCCACCACACGGGAAATCTGCACGATCTGCTTTTCCAGCCGTCCTTTTTCATTTTCCTTCATCACATAATACTGGCCGTCCTCGGTCCGCACAAATGCCTTTTCCAAAGTAATCGCCCCCTGATCCGTCCCCATATCAGAGGCCGTCAGCTCCGCATAGGAATTGTTGTTCAGCCCTTCCGCATTTTCAATGTAAGCGGTAAACGGATACTGAGAGGACTGGGGATCGCCCCATCCCTCCACCGGATACGGCGAAACTTCCTTTACCTGGGCGGTAAAGCTGACGCCATTGTCATAACAGTAGCCATTCAGGATCTGGCCTACCTGAAGCTGATCCAGCTGCAGTTCTCCGATCGTTCCCTGGATGTACAGACCTTCGCTGCTGACCACCTGGATCAGCGGCTGTCCGCCGTTCTCCTTCTCCGGATCTCCCACAGTTTTCACTACTCCGTTGAGCGTACTGGTCACTGTCTGATTCTTCAGTGTTTTCTCAATAGACCGAATCTCCAGATCCTTCTCTTTCAGATCCAGCTGGTATCCCCGGATTTCTTTCTCCTTCTCCTTGATCTGATTCTGGATCTCCTCCTTTGTCATGGTGCCATCGGAAACAGATCCCATAAAACCGCCTGAAGAATCCATCATGGAATCCAGAGTATTGGAGTTCTGCTCCTGATCCGTGTCCATTCTCCGCACAGATATAGTTCCGTCCTTCCGGTATACCATGGTCTGAGTTTCCAGAAAACTGCCGGTAACCGCTGCCTTGCCGGCAGTTACCGGGACTCCCGTCTCCTCTGCCGCAGGCGCAGGCTCCGCAGATATCTGCTGATCCCCGGGCTGAGCTTCCTCCGGCAGGACAGGCTGCTCTGTGGGGGCAGGTGTCGGCTGAACCGTAGGCTCCGGTGTCGGCTCCGGTGTCTCAACAGGCGGCTCCGGAGTAGCCGTAGGGGCAGGCGTTTCACTGGGTGACGGTGTAGGTGTTTCTGTGGGCTCCGGCGTCGGCTCCCCTGTAGGCTCCGGTGTCGGCTCCTGGGTAGGCTCTGGACTGGGCGTTGGTTCTCCCACAGTCAGGCTCACCAGAAAGATCTCATCATCCTCTACCTGGGCAAGATCCTTTCCATTCTGTTCCCAGGCTTTTAAAAGCGCTCCCTCAAAGGTATTTCCCTGTCTCACTTCAATACGGAAATATCCGCCGTTTTCCCTCATCCTGTTGAAAAAACTGCCTGCCACCGTACCGTCCGGAGTCACCAGAAAAATATACGGTTTTTGCTCCGTTCCCTTCCCGGTGCACCATTTTTCTTCCGTCACACTCTCCCCCGTCAGGCTGGAAAACGCATTGGGATTCAGAATCTCCTCCGGCTCCGCCAATATTCCCAGATCCAGCACATATTTGGCCTCCGGATCAAAGGTTCCGTCCTCCCTGGCAATCTTCTGTCCCCAGATTTTCATCAGTTCTCCTGTACTTACATCTCCCTGACGGATCTCGATCACAAAGAAGCAGCCCTGGCTGGCCATGGCATTCAGAAAACTTCCTTGATCACGCCTCCCTGACTGCAAAGGAAGTGGTAGGGATTTTCCAGGGTTCCCTCTCCCATATAGGGAACAGACTCCCCGTCCAGCAGTTTAAGAGCCTCCACCGGTTCCTGCGTCTCCTCCGGAGGCAGCTCTTCCGGCGGCAGTTCCTCTGGAAATCCGTCTATAGGGAAATCATCCCCTATCCCCGGATCCAGGAATTCTCCGCCTCCTTCCTGGGCTGGTTTCACACTTTTTAATTTTTTAATATCTTCCCTGGCCTTCTGGATATTCAGTTCCACACCCTGTCGGTCCAGTTTCTTCATTTCCAGTTCCAGGTTGGTCATGGTCATATCATAGGAAATCAGAGGATCGCCTTCTTTCACAGTATCCCCCTCTGCCACAAAAATCTCTTCCACAGTCTGATTATCGGTCAGATACACGTTCTGGCTCACATCCGAGGTGATATTTCCGGAGGTGCTGAAAAAGTACCTCCTCCATAATAGCCGGAAAGCTCGCTGACAGAGATAACCTTAACTTTCTGTCTGCCCGTACTGCTCACGGCGAATACCACAGTCCCTCCCAGGAGGAGGACCCCGGCTGCAGCCGCAACTGTAACTCCTATTATTTTCTTCTTCATGGGCTACTCCTCCTTTTTCAGAATTCCATCCCGGATGATCACCTTGCGCCGGCATATCCGGCGATCTCAGCATCGTGGGTGATCATCAGAATAGATACGCCTTCATCGTTCAGGCTCTGGAACAATTCCATCACCTGCTCTCCGGAGGCACTGTCCAGGGCTCCGGTGGGCTCATCCGCCAGCAGGATCTTGGGATGGTTGACAATGGCTCTGGCAATGGCCACCCGCTGCTTCTGCCCGCCGGACAGCTGATTGGGTCTGAAATTTACCCGATCCCCAAGTCCCACTCTCTCCAGAGCTGAAACTGCCCGCTCTCTGCGCTCCTTTCTGGGAACTCCCGCATATGTCAGGGGCAGCTCCACATTCTCCAGTGCCGTCTGCCGGACAGAAGCTGAAAATTCTGAAATACAAATCCGATCTTTTTCAGCCGGATATCCGACATCTCATTGTCTGAACACTTCCCCATATCCTGTCCATCCAGTACAAATTCTCCGGAAGTGGCCTGATCCAGACAGCCCACAATATTCATCAGCGTGGTTTTCCCGGATCCGGAAGGTCCCATGACCGCCACGTATTCCCCTTCCTTCATGGAAAAGGAAACGTGCTTCAGCACAGGGATCACCATCTTATCCTGTATGTAATCTTTACAGATATCCCTTAACTCTATAATCACTGCTCCCCCTCCATTCCGGCTGCTTCCGCCGAGGCCGTACCGTCTTCCGTCAGACTGCCGGAAGTTCCATCCCCTTCAGCCGGCATTTCGCCGTCTTCCAATGTCATCCCGTCATCTGGCATCTCCCCGTCTGCAGGCATCGTTCCGTCATCCAGTATCTCTCCGTCTGCGGGCATCGTTCCGTCATCCAGCATCTCTCCGTCTGCAGGCATCGTTCCATCCTCCATCATCTCTTCCTCCGAAAGCTGGGGATTGCTCTGCCCCATCCGACCGCTGTCGCCCCTGGCTGTAGGCATACCTTCCTCCAGTCCCTCCTCAGGATATGTGATCAGATCCTCCTCCGTCAGTCCGTCCGCGATCTCGGATTTCATCATCTCATCGTCATGCTGTCCCAGGATCACATCCCTCTTCTCCAGCCTGCCCTTACCGTTGTCTACCCAGACATACGGCTGGTCACCGTCCATATCCGCGATGAAATAATCGTCCAGCCAGATTCCTGCCCGCTCTTCATCCTGTCCGTAATCCGCCTCAATGTACACGTGCTGTCCCAGCATCAGTCCCTCTGAGGAATCCAGATTTACATAAAACGGATAGGAATTGGACTGGGTGGTGGAGTCTCCCGTGGACATATAATAGCCGTTGCTGTTGTCATTTCCCGGATTCTCCATATCCACCACTCCCATAGTTCCGTTCCAGACCACATCCTCATCCACCCGGGAATGGACCAGCACCGGCTGTCCTTCCATGATGGATCCCATATTCTGCTCATTGATCATTCCCTTTACCCGGAAGTCCCCCATGGCAATGATGGTCATAAACGCCTGGGAATTTCCGTACATATCCGTTTCGCTTCCATCGTTGATGGACTTCACCACTCCGGCCATCTCACTTTCCACCACCGAATTCTCTATGGAGTCCTTCAGCTTCTGTATCTCCACCTGTTTGCTCTTCTTCTCATATTCGCTTCGCTTGATCCCCATCTGGGCTTCCTGGATCTGGATCGTGTAATCCAGCTGAGCAGACTTGTCCGCATTCTTCTTTTCCTTCTCCAGTGCCGCCAGCTCATTGTACTGATTTCCGATCTCGTTGTTGATCCGCTCCATCTCCAGCTGGGCTTTTTCCAGATCCTCCTGCGGCTTCTCCGTATCATAGGCGAACAGAGGCGTTCCCACCTGTACCTCCTGACCTTCCTCCACATAAATTTCCTTTACCGTTTTATCCTGGCTGGCCTGGATCTCCAGGGACTCCTGGGTCTCCACCACACCTGCAAACCGGTTGATAACACCGCTCCCGCTTCCCAGATTCGTCAGGCTTTCCACAGAATTCACATAAACCACATTCTCATCGCTGCCGGATCCGCCCAGCCCCAGGGCAAACCAGAGTCCGCCGCCGATTACCGCAACACCTGCCAGCGCCGCTGCTCCTATGATCACCGCTCTTTTTTTCTCCATCTTTTCCCTCCAGATTGTGATAACAAAATTTCCAGAATATTTACTGCTATTATAACATCAATTCTCCCTTGTCTTTCTTACTTTTCCCTTACTATTTTTCTAAGATATCCGCCGGCAGCAGTTTGGCTTCCGGCCCCCGTATTTTCTCCGGAGTTGACATTTTCCCCCATTCTGTTAAACTATAAAGGACATTTTCAGACATCAATCCCCACTTGCGGATAAAAACTATGGAGGACCCCTTTATGAAATGGTTATTGCTGTATCTGGTTCTGGTAAACGCGGCCGGATGCTTCCTTTTCTGGCTGGACAAATTCAAAGCTGTCCGGCAGAAGTGGCGTATTCCGGAGTCCCGTCTGCTTCTGGTGGCTGTTCTGGGCGGAGGGATCGGCTGTCTTGCCGGCATGTTCCTTTTTCATCATAAAACCAGGCATAAGAAGTTTACCATAGGAATTCCGGTGATCCTGGTGGCAGAAGCCGCTCTTCTGACACTTTTCCTCTTATGGCATTACAGTACGATTTCCTATCAGGAAGATCCTGTAAAGCTGGTCCGTCACGAGCTCTCAATTCTCCGGAACACCGACAGTTCCACCGTGGATCAGGAGCTTTCCTATGAGGATCTGTTTCCCAGCGAGGACACCGACAAAACCATCTCCAAAGAACTGCGGGAGGTTTTTTCCTCCTTTTTCGCCGATTTTCGCTACAAGATCCTGGATGTGAAAAAACAGGACGGCCAGGCTTTTGTGACGGTCCGGCTCACCACTCTGGATGGAGAGGATCTGGCCAGAGAATATTCCCGGGCCACTTTATCCAATCAGATCCAGAATTCCGCTACCCCCAGCGGCGTGGAATTTTCTCTGGAGGACTGCTATCTGCTGCTGTCTTCCGTACTGGAACACGGCTCCTTTGATACGGTCACTTCTGAATATACGATCGAGCTGAAGGAACATGACGGTATCTGGAGCATCGCCGCTCCGTCGGAACTTCAGGAGGCTCTTACGGGATATTTTGCCACCTATGTATCCGATCCCTACCTTTTGTCCCCTTCTGAGACAGTGGACGTCTATCTGGACACCCTGAAAGGGTTTGATATGGAGCAGCTCACCCGGTATTTCTCTCTTGACAGCCTGTTCTCCGGGGATGCCGACTACAAACGCGCCATCTCCCAGGCCCTGTCCCAGCAGCTCCTGAATTATCTGGATTATCAGATCAATGGAGAGGAGATCTCCCAGGACGGTGCCACAGCCACCGTCTCCCTGGAACTGACCAGCTGCGACTGCTATTCCATCATGGAGCAGTATCAGCAGCAGGTTCTGGCCTACACTCAAACCTCCCAGGCCCTTCAGGACGGTATCAGCGGACGTCTGACTAAAGCCAACGACATCCTGATATCCTGCATCACAGATAATACCGAATCCACCACCACAGCACTGGATGTCAGCCTGGAAAATGACGGTTCCAGCTGGAAACTGAATTCTGACGATACCCTTTCGGAAGCTCTTCTGGGAAATATCAGCGAGGCTATGAACGAGGTATCCCAGCATCTGTCCTGAATCGCGCATCCCTCCGCAGTGCCGCCTCAAAATCCCGATGCGAAGGCGGCTGTCCGGTCCGCTGACTGGACACCACAAAAAAAGTTCATGGCGGGAAGCAGCAGATCCTGCGCTTCCCCGCCATGAACCTTTTTTAATCCGTTTATTTGTTTATTTCTCTTCCGTTTCCCGGACAGCCAGTCCCAGCTCCTCCAATTGCTTCTCATCCACAGTTCCCGGAGCTTCCGTCATCAGACAGGAGGCATCCCTTCACCTTGGGGAAGGCGATCACATCCCGGATGCTTTCCTGTTTGGCCATCAGCATCACCAGACGGTCAAGGCCGTAGGCCAGTCCTGCGTGGGGGGGCACCCCGTACTTGAAGGCAGTCAGCAGAAAACCGAACTGTTCCTGGGCCTGTTCCTTTGTAAAGCCCAGAACCTCGAACATCTTCTCCTGGATATCATTCTGATGGATACGGACGCTTCCGCCTCCGATCTCCGTGCCGTTGAGCACGATATCATAAGCCTTTGCCCGCACCCGGCCCGGATCGCTGTCGATATACTGCAGATCCTCTTCCTTGGGCATGGTAAAGGGATGATGTTTGGCCTTAAAACGGTTCTCCTCCTTGGACCACTCCAGCAGCGGGAAATCGGTGATCCACACAAACCGGTAGTCTGCCGGATCCAGAAGCTCCAGCTGACGCGCCAGCTCCAGACGCAGGGCTCCCAGCACATCCCAGACCACCTGGTTCTCATCGGCGGCAAACAGCAGCAGATCCCCGGCCTGTCCATCCATGGCTTTCACCAGCGCCTCCATCTCTTCCGGAGTCATGAATTTGGCAAAGGAAGACTTCATGCTGCCGTCCTCCTGGATGGCAATGTAAGCCAGCCCCTTGGCGCCGTAATCCTTGGCAAAGGACACCAGCTTGTCGATCTTCTTTCTCGGCATGGCTCCCTGCCCTTTGGCATTGATTCCCCGGACAGAGCCGCCGTTTTCCAAAGCCCCCTTAAATACGGCAAATTCACAGTTTCTCACCGTATCCGACACATCCACCAGCTCCATGCCGAACCGAAGATCCGGCTTGTCAGAGCCAAAACGGTCCATGGCCTCCTGCCAGCTCATCCGCTGGATGGGAAGCTTCACCTCCACATCCAGGACTTCTTTGAACAGATGGGCCAGAAGCCGCTCATTCACTTCCATCACATCGTCCTCATCCACAAAGGACAGCTCCATATCGATCTGGGTGAACTCCGGCTGCCTGTCCGCCCTCAGATCCTCATCCCGATAGCAGCGGGCGATCTGGATATAGCGGTCGTATCCGGAGCACATCAGAAGCTGCTTGAAAAGCTGGGGCGACTGGGGCAGCGCGTAAAAATTTCCGGGATGCACCCGGCTGGGTACCAGATAGTCCCTGGCTCCCTCCGGGGTGCTTTTTACCAGCGTGGGGGTTTCGATCTCCAGAAATCCTTCCCCGGCCATGAACTGACGGGTCAGTGTGGCGATCCTGGAGCGCATCATCAGATTTCTCTGCAGATCCGGGCGGCGCAGATCCAGATAGCGGTATTTCAGCCGCACCTCCTCCCGGGTCTTGCTGTTTTCCTCCACCGGGAACGGCGGTGTCTCCGACTCGGACAGGATCCGCAGGCTGCCGGCCCGAACCTCCATCTTTCCTGTGGCCAGATTGGGATTTTCCGCTCCGGAACGTTTCTCCACCACACCGGTCACCGCAACGACAAATTCACTTCTCAGCTTCTCCGCCTTTCCGAATCCTTCCTGGTCAATGCTTCCGTTTTCAAAAATGATCTGCATGATCCCGGATCTGTCCCTCAGATCCACAAAGATGATCCCGCCTTTGTTTCTGGCTTTCTGCACCCATCCCATCAGGGTAACTGTCTTTCCGATATCGGCTGTCGTCACTTCCGCGCAGCGGCAGGTTCTCTTCAGCCCTTTCATAGATTCTCCCATGGCAATCTCCCTTCCTCTCAGATCTTATCTGCAAAAAATTCCAGGATCTCCTGATATCCCTCGTTCTTTAACTGATCCTTCTGGAATTTTTATTTTTCTTCATCACGGCGATGGTCACCTGCGCGCCCTTCGCCCGCTCATCCGCCGCCATCTTCAGCACCTTCTGCATGCCTTGCGCCGGCATGTTCTTCTCGATCAACAGCGCCTTCTTCTCCCCTTTTCCCGGAACCTGGTATCCTCTCTCCAGCAGAAGCATGATGATCCGCTCAAATCCGATGGAGAAACCGCAGGCGCACACGTCATTTCCTGTGAATTTTCCGATCATTTCATCGTAGCGTCCGCCGCCTCCCACGCTTCCGCCGTACTCGTCCATGGATATCTCGAAGATCGGTCCTGTGTAATAGGACATCCCCCTTACAAGGGTGGGATCGAAAACGATCCGAAAGTCCGCGGATTTCACGGAATCCACACTGTCCATGATCAGCTCCAGGCCGTCCGCGTAAGCCCCGTCCAGATAACCCTCCAGCTTCTCCCTGCAGAAACGCACGCCGGCGGTATCCCCGGTGATCTCTTCAAACAGTTTCAGATACCTGTCGATGGAATCTGCCGGAAATCCTTCTTTTTCCAGCTCCTGCCGCACGCCGTCCATGCCGATCTTGTCCATCTTGTCCAGAATGATAAATACGGTGTCATACGTCTCCGGGGCAAACCCGCTGTAGGCAGCCATGGCCTTCAGGATCCTTCTGTCATTGATCCGGATGGTAAAATTCTTAAAATCCAGTTTTCCCAGCAGGGTGGTGGTGGCTGTGATCAGCTCAATCTCCGCCAGATTGGAGGGTTCTCCCAGGATATCGATATCGCACTGCATAAACTGGCGGTAACGTCCTCTCTGGGGGCGGTCAGCCCTCCATACATTTCCCATCTGCAGCGCTTTGAAGGGACTGGGCAGCTCGTTGGCGTGATTGGCGTAATATCTGGACAGAGGCACCGTCAGATCATAGCGCAGTCCTCCGTCCACCAGATCGGCTTCACTTTCGGCGCTTTCCAGCTTCAGCTTCTCCCCTCTTTTCAGGATCTTGAAGATCAGCTTTTCATTTTCCCCGCCCTGTTTGCTGGAGAGATTCTCTATATGCTCCACGCAGGGAGTCTCAATGGAGGAAAATCCGAAGGTTCCGTACGTCTCCTTGATCAGACGGATCACGTAATCCCGGATCTCCATCTCTCCCGGCAGAATATCCTTCATCCCGGTTACTGGTTTTTTCTTCAATGCCATACTGTTTATCTCCTTTTTTACTCCTTCAGATTCTCACCGACGGCAAAATGATCTCCTTCTGGCTGTCCTCATGGATCACTCTCTGAAACGCCAGAAATACTTTCACATCAAAATTCTTGATATCCTCGATCATCAGCTCCATGGCCGTCTCCCGGTCAAAAGCCCTCCGGTAGGGACGGTCCGACAAAAGCGCCGCATACACATCACACACCCGGATGATCCTGGCGCCCAGGGGAATCCTCTCCCCGGAAAGATTCTCCGGATAACCGCTGCCGTCCATATTCTCGTGATGGTACAGCACCATCTTCTGGATCTCCTCAGGATATCCCTCCTTTTTCAGGATCTCATATCCCGCCGCGGCGTGGAGCCGCACATAGTGAATCTCCTCCACCACCAGATGCTCCCGGCTCTCATCGATCTCCCCCGAGATCAGCTCCTTTCCGATATCGTGCAGCATCCCGGCCACTGCCACCTGATGGCAGAAATCCTCTGAAAGCTTCAGTTCCTTCGCCACGCTCCAGGCCAGGTTGCTCACCTGCATTCCATGAATCAGCTGTTCCTTCAGAGAATACTGCAGATAATGTCTCCGCGTAATATCCTTTTCCACTGCGGCCAATACCGTTCACTCCTTATTCTTCTTTCGTTGCTCCGCCGGCGTTTTACAGATACGCCTGGATTCCGGCCCGTTTTCTTTCCAGCATTTCATCCAGCCGCTGAATGTACTGGTCCACCGCCTTCACGTTCTCCACCCGCTCGATCCTGTTTCCGTGATCGAAAACGAATTTCGTGGAAGCTCCGGCTCCTGCCGCCAGAATCGTCTGTTTTTCTTCCATAATCAGTATATTGTAAATTCCCGCTTTGTCAACCTGAGCATAGCCCACATTTTCAAAATTTCCGGCAATATTCTTCTGCCGGTACAGATAATAGGGACCCATTCCCATCCGCCGGGCACACTCCTGGGTCATATCCATGATCTCCTTGCTGTTTTCAAAGGATATTTCCTGGTAAGCGTCCTTGAACAGATTCAGCCTGGTAGCCCGCTTCAGAGCCAGGGAATGCACGGTCAGGCTGTCCGGATGGAGGGCTTCCACTTTCCGGAGGGTGTGGGCCACCTCTTCTTTTCCTTCTCCGGGAAGCCCTACGATCAGGTCCATATTGATATTGTCAAAACCCATATCGCGGCAGAGACGGAAAATCGCCTCCACATCCTCCACCGTGTGCTTTCTTCCGATAAGGTCCAGCGTCTTCTGGTTCATGGTCTGAGGATTTACGGAAATCCTGGTAACCGGATATCTGCCAAGAACCTCCAGCTTCCCGGCGGTGATGGTATCCGGTCTTCCCGCTTCCACCGTATACTCCCGTACCTGGGACAGATCAAAGGTATTCCCTATATGCGCCAGCAGCCGGTCCATCTGTTCAGGCGTCAGGGTTGTGGGCGTTCCTCCCCCCAGATAAACGGTGTGCAGCGGCCTGTCTTTCATCTGTCCCTGGATAAATGTCAGTTCCCGGCAGAGGGCATCCAGATACTCATCCACCCGTTTTTTCCAACGGTCCAGAGGATGAGAGCCAAAGGAACAGTACAGACAGATGGAGGGACAGAAAGGGATCCCCACATACAGGCTCCATCCCTTCTCATAGGGAAATTCCGCCAGAACCGCCTTCTCCCGGTTGGCAATGGCCACGGAAAGCGCCGCCTTTTCCGTACTGACTTCGTAGGTCTTTCGCATATAAGCGGCAATATCCGAATTCTTCCAGCCTTCCTCCAGAAGCTTCATGGGAATCTTCGTGGGACGGATCCCCGTCAGATTCCCCCAGGGCAGCGTGATCCCCGTCAGCTCTTTCAGCGCCGTATAAACAAGTCTCTTCAGCACATTTTTCGTCTCTCTTCTGTCCCGTTCATAATCCACAGACGCTTTCCGTTCCAGAACCGTTCCGTCCTCTCTGCGGATATGCAGACGAATCTCCTGGCTGTCATAGTCAACCAGGAGTAAAAGCTCATATTCCCCGGCAGGTTCCTCACCCTCATAGTACATCTGCACGTCACTGTGGGGATAGAAGGCCCGTACCAGGGAATACACATCATATTCAAAATCTTTTCTGTTAAATCGGATTCCTATCTTAAGCAAAGGGATTATACCTCTTTTCGTATGCGATTGTGGTTTCCTCCCCATGACCCGGACATACCCTGGTCTCAGGAGGAAGCTCTGTCAGCAGCCGGTCAAGGCTCTTCTTCATGGCCGCGCCGCTGGAGGTGGGGAAATCCGTTCTTCCCACAGATCCTGCAAACAGGGTGTCTCCTGAAAACAGCAGCTCCTCCTGGGGAAGGTAGTAGCAGCAGCTCCCTTCCGTATGTCCCGGCGTGTGCAGCACCCGGATTTCAAATCCTGCCAGGGACAGCTGGCTTCCCTCCTGCACCCACTGGTCTGCCGTAAGAGTACATGCCCTGGCCCAGGATCCCGACAGATTGTACAGAGGATTTTCCAGAACTCCTTTTTCCTGCTCCAGAGCGTATATGGGGATCCCGTATTCTTTCCCGATCTCCCCTGCCGCCATCATATGGTCAAAATGGCCGTGGGTCAGGAGAACAGCCGCCGGACATGCCTCCATCCGGCCGATCTTCTCCCGGATCCTGTCAGCCTCATCCGCCGGATCAACGATCAGCAGCGCTCCCGTCTCTTTATGTTTCAGCAGATAGGTGTTGGTGGACACCATTCCCAGCACCATCTGTTCCAATACTGCATATTTCATATCCAAAATCTCCCTCAGCCTGTGGTTCTCTCAATATCCAGCACACTCTCCACCTGCCGCAGCTTTTCGATCAGAGCGCTCAGCTCCTCCTTGCTGTGCACATCAAAAGAAAGAGCGATCGTGGCCGTTCCCTGCCGGCTGGTCCTGCTGTTGATGGAAGCCAGGTCGATCTTCCGCTCTGTAAAGATGCGGGAAATATCCACCAGGAGTCCCATCCGGTTGTTGGCGTACACATTGATCTCCGCCGTATACAGGCCGCTGGTCACCTCACCGCCCTGCCACTCCGCATCGATCAGCCGCACCCGGTCAGATTCACTGAGATTCAGCACATTGATACAGTCCGTCCTGTGAATGGTCACTCCTCTTCCCCTGGTAACGAATCCCACGATCTCGTCCCCGGGAATAGGACTGCAGCACTTGGCAAACCGGACTGCCACATCGTCGATACCCCGCACCACGATGCCGCCCTTCTCCTTGGTGATGGGAAGCTTCTCCTTGGCGTCCGCCACTGCCTCCAGCACCTTCTCATCGGTGATCTCCTTCTTGTGTTCCTTCTCATAGGCGTCCACCAGCTTGTTGAGGATCTGCCCCTCCTTCAGGCCTCCGTGACCCAGAGCCGCCAGCACGCTGTCCCAGTCCCGGAAGCCGTACTTCTTCAGCACTGCCTCCATATATTTGGGCTTGGTCAGTTCCCCCAGCACCTTCCCTTTCAGCTTGGCGTAGCTGGTGAGCATCTCCTTGCCCTTCAGGATATTGTCCTCTTTCAGCTCCTGCTTAAACCACTGATTGATCTTGTTCTTGGCCTGGGTGCTTTTTACGATCTTCAGCCAGTCCCTGCTGGGGCCTTTGGAGTTCTGAGAGGTCAGGATCTCCACCCGGTCTCCGTTCTGTATCTGATACTCAATGGGCACCAGCTTCCCGTTGACTCTGGCTCCCACCATCTTATTTCCCACCGCGCTGTGTACGCTGTAGGCAAAATCCACGGTGGTGGATCCCTGGGGCAGTGTCTTCACGTCTCCTGCCGGGCTGAAGCAGTACACATTCTCATTGAACAGATCCAGATCACTTTTCAGCAGGCTTAAAAATTCTCTGTTGTCAGACATATCCTTCTGCCATTCCAGGATCTGGCGCAGCCAGCTTAACTTCTCCTCCTCCTGCTTGGCCAAAGGCTTTTTCCCATCGGAGGCTTCCTTATATTTCCAGTGAGCCGCAATACCGTATTCCGCTGTCCTGTGCATCTCAAAGGTCCTGATCTGGATCTCAAAGGGCTGGCCGTTGGGGCCGATCAGGGTAGTATGCAGGGACTGGTACATGTTGGGCTTGGGCATGGCGATATAATCCTTGAACCTGCCCGGAATAGGGGTATACATCTCATGGATCACTCCCAAGGCCGCATAACAGTCCTTCACCGTGTCCACGATGATCCGCACTGCAAACAGATCGTAAATCTGGTCCAGAGTTTTATCCTGGTTCACCATTTTTTTGTAAATACTGAAAAAATGCTTTACCCGTCCGTTCACCGTAGCCGCGATTCCCGCGTCCTCCATATGCTTCTGCACCTGATCCACGATTCCCTGGACAAATTTTTCCCGCTCACTTTTCTTCAGATTAATCTTTTCCACCAGATCATAATACACATCCGGCTTCAGATATTTCAGGGACAGATCATCCAGCTCGATCTTCACCTTGGAGATACCGAGCCTCTGGGCAATCGGAGCATAGATATCCATGGTTTCCCTGGCGATCTCCTTCTGCTTGCTCTCCTTCATATACTGAAGTGTCCGCATATTATGCAGGCGGTCCGCCAGCTTGATCAGAATCACCCGGATGTCCTTTGCCATGGCCAGGAACATCTTTCTCAGGTTTTCCGCCTGAACCTCCACCTTGTCCGCAGAATAGTTCAGCTGTCCCAGCTTGGTAACTCCATCCACCAGAAGCGCCACCTCATCGCCGAATTCGGCAGCCAGCTCTTCCTGGGTCATCACCGTATCCTCCACCACATCGTGGAGCAGACCTGCTACGATCGTCTCCTTATCCAGCTCCAGATCCGCCAGAACAATAGCCACACACAGCGGATGGATGATATACGGCTCTCCCGACTTTCTCACCTGACCGCTGTGGGCCTTGGCCGCCACCTGGTAGGCCTTCTCCACCATGGAAATATCCGTGGAGGGATGATACTTCCTGATACTGCGGATCAGCTCGTCATAAAGCTGCTCCGGGCTGGTAAAGTCCTTCATGCGCTTGACGCTGGCTTCCACAGCCTGGATCTCCTGTGTACGCTCGTTCATCGCGTTTACTTTTTTTCCTTCTTCCATTCAATCCCGCCTTACCTTTTCCGAATTACCGTTTCCTATCTTACTTCCCTTCGTAACAGATCACTGAGGAGACATCATACTTTTTCAGGCGGTCACGGCCCTTCAGTCCGGCCAGTTCCATCAAAAATACGACCTTCACCACCTCTCCTCCCAGTTCTTCGATCATCTTGGCAGCCGCCTCCACGGTTCCTCCCGTAGCGATCAGATCATCGATAATGGCTACCTTCTGCCCCGGCTTTATGGAATCCTGGTGCATCTCGATGGTGGCGCTTCCATATTCCAGATCATAATCCATGGAAATGGTCCTGCAGGGCAGCTTTCCCTTTTTGCGCACCGGCACGAAAGGCTTATGCAGATTATAGGCCACGGGTACTCCGAAGATAAATCCCCGGGACTCGGTTCCCACGATCACGTCAATTTCCTTATCCTTCAAAAGTTCCTGGATGGAATCGATGGCCAGCTGCAGTCCGTCTGCGTCCTGGAGAATGCTGGTCACATCCCGGAAAATAATTCCCGGCTCCGGAAAATCAGGAATACTTCTTACATACTCTTCAAGTTTTTTCATCTCAATCTCCTTCCTCCCCCCGGCGGCAGCGCCGTCCGTATCTGTACTTCCGCGGCAGTCCGGCCTTGCGGCTTCCCTGTCACAACTCCTCTTTATCTTACGTTTTTCGACGTCCAATGCCTGCGGTCCCTGCTCTGAAAAGCCCGGCCGCAAGGTACAAAACGGCACCATAAAAGCATTATAGCATCTTCCGGTGGATACCGCAAGACACATCAATGGCCTGAAACGGGCACATTTCCTGGCAGCAGAAGCAGCGGATACACTTTTTGTAGTCATAAACCGGAGGCTCACTTCTGCCGTTTGAAAAATTCAGCGCCTTTCCTTCCACCGGACAGGTCTCCACACAGACACCGCATTTTCTGCAGTTATCCCGCAGGATGTACGGCCGTCTCTGGAACGGGCGCATCAGGCCGTCCAGCCGGTTCCACATGGTCGTTCGCCTCTTTCTCCTGTCCACCCGGAAACCGGGACGGCCGTAACGTTCCACCGCTTCTCCCATGGTGAGAGGGCCGTCCTCCCCCAACAGTGTGATATTCTCTTCTCTCCAGGTTCCCAGCCCCATCCGCTCCCCATGGACATTGGTGGGTACCAGCTCCGGATCCAGATGCACCAGCCGGCAGAACACAGAATCCAGCGCCACCGGATCCATGGAAACCAGAAGCAGGTTCATGGCCGTCGGGTCTCCGGATGTGGGGCCGTTTCCTTCCATAGCCACGATCCCGTCCATAATACAGAGCCTGGGCTTCAGCCTCTGGTTCAGATCCACCAGCATCCTGGCAAAGCTGTCCGCATTGGAATATTTCGTATGTCCCTTGGCCTTCTGCAGACCGCTGATACAGCCGTAAAGATTTTTTACCCCTCCGGTCACCCGTTCCAGTGCATGGGTCTTCATCTTGCACAGATTGATCAGAGCATCCGCCTCCACCACCGGACGGGCCAGAAAAAACTCTCTGGCAATATGTCCCTGGGGATTGGAAACCATCACTCCCTCCCCGAAATCCTCTGTTACGATCCCGTATTTCTCCAGTGCCCGGTCCATTCCGGTTCCTTCCATCACCTTCCGGGCGGAACCTACGCCGCAGGAATCCCCGCATCCGATCCGCCGGTATCCGTCCTCCCGGAAGATCCTGGCGGCTGCCTCCACCACAGAGGGATGCGTGATCACTGCCCGGTCTACCTCCGCCTTCCGCACCAGATTTGGCTTCAGAAGCAGCTTTTCCTGCTTCCCGGCCACTGCTTCTGTTCCTCCCAGAAGCTCCACTGCCGTCCGGAGCTTCCGGTATACCGTCTCCTTTTCATAGGTATCACAATACAGTATCACAACCTTACTTTTCATATCCGACTCGCTTTCTGTCATTCTTGTTATCCTTCCCCCTTCCAACCCACGGGGCGCTGTGTGCCAGTGGCACACGCCTGGCGCCGACCGAAGCGGAGCGGAGACCGCTGTGTGCCAGTGGCACACGCTTGGCGCCGACCGAAGCGGAGCAAAGACCGCTGGGAGCCAGCGGCACACGCTTGGCGCCGACCGAAGCGGAGCGGAGACCGCTGTGTGCCAGTGGCACACGCCCGGCGCCGACCGGGCCAACACTGCACTTGGAGTGCGATCCGGGGCGCTGCAGGCTTTGTCACACCAGGCCGCAGGTCTTCAGCACAAACAGCCAGGCGGTCATGGTAAATGCGCTCCCCAGTGTGGTGATCATCACCACACTGGAGGTCAGCACTCCTTCATGCCCCATATTTTTCGCCATGATAAAACAGCTCACCGCGGAAGAGGAACCTGTCATCACCAGCACAGCCACCAGCTCCTGTCCGCGGAAGCCAAAGGCAGCAGCCAGCGGAAGGGCCACTGCCGTGATCCCTGCCAGCCGTATCAGACTGCATGCCGCCGTTGGCCGGATCATGGCCAGAGCTTTCCTTCCCTGGAAGCTGGCTCCCATGGCCATCAGTCCAAGAGGCGTAGCCAGCACACTGAGATTATGGACGCTCTTCATAAAGATCTCCGGCCTGGGCAGCTCCAGCACCGACCAGACCACTCCTGCCGCCACACCCAGAATAATGGGGTTTGTAACGATTCCTTTCAGCGTCTGTCCCAGAATCCTTCCATCCAGCTTCTCCCGCTGGGGTTTCATAAAAGAAAGGACCACAACCGCAAACACATTGTAAAATGGTACGCAGCATATCAGCATCAGCGGCGCGATCCCCGACTCCCCGTAAATATTCTGGATAAATGCGATTCCCAGAATTGCCGTATTGCTGCGGAACGCCGCCTGGGCAAACTCTCCCCGGATATTCCGGTCTTTCACCAACAGAGACAGCAGCACACCCACTCCCACGCTCACCAGCGTCACCGCCACACAGAACATCACAAAGCGTCCGTTCCACAGTCCGGCGAAATCCGCCTCCGCCATATCCTCAAACAGCATGCAGGGCAGCGCCGCCGTAAACACGAATTTATTCAGCTTTGCCACAAAACCCTCATCCATCAGCCCGATCCTGCAGAACACCCACCCCAGAACCATGGTGATAAAAATGGGCATGGTGGCATTCAGACAGAACATCAGATTCTCCATACCTTTTCCCCTTTCTGTTACAGCAGTCCTCCCATTGCCCGGCAGGACATCCTGGAGGCATCTCCCGGAAAAAAACAATCCGGGAAAATGACGTCCACTTTCCCGGAAGATATCTGGTTACAGTAAAGCCTTAACCTGCAGCCATGTTTACTCAAAGATTTTTTCGTAAATGGGGAAACAGTCCAGCGTTGCGAAATAATCTCTGGGTGTCTCCGCCCGGCGGATCAGCTGGAAGCTGCCGTCCTCCTTAAGGAGTACCTCCGCCGATTTTAATTTTCCATTGTAATTATATCCCATGGCAAACCCGTGAGCTCCCGTATCGTGGATCACCAGCAGATCTCCCACATCAATTTTCGGGAGCATCCGGTCGATGGCGAACTTGTCGTTGTTCTCACACAAAGAACCTGTGATATCGTACTTGTGATCGCAGGGATCCTCCTCTTTCCCCATCACGGTAATGTGATGGTAGGCGCCGTACATAGCCGGCCGCATCAGGTTTACCGCGCAGGCATCACAGCCGATATATTCCTTATACGTATGCTTCTGATGGATCGCCGTAGTCACCAGGCAGCCATAAGGTCCCGTCATAAAACGTCCCAGCTCCGTGTAAATGGCCACATCACCCATTCCCGCCGGTACCAGCACCTCTTCATAGACCTTCCGCACACCTTCTCCGATCACCCGGATATCATTGGGCTCCTGATCCGGCTTATAGGGAATTCCGATCCCTCCTGAAAGATTGATAAACTGGATATCGGCTCCCGTTTCCTTCTCCAGCTTCACCGCCACCTCAAAAAGGATCCTGGCAAGAGTGGGATAGTATTCATTGGTCACTGTATTGCTGGCCAGAAAAGCATGGATCCCGAAACGCTTTGCTCCCTTCTTTTTCAGAATGCGGAACGCGTCAAAAATCTGTTCTGTGGTCATTCCATACTTGGCGTCTCCGGGGTTGTCCATGATACTGTTGCTGATCTGGAAGAGACCGCCCGGATTGTACCGGCAGCTGATGGTCTCAGGGATCTTACCGATCGCCTTCTCCAGAAAATCAATGTGGGTGATATCGTCCAGATTGATGATCGCCCCCACCTTATCCGCGTAAACATACTCCTCCGCCGGAGTGGCGTTGGAAGAAAACATAATATCCTCCGGCTGACATCCCATGGCCTTTGACAGCATCAGCTCCGTCATGGAAGAGCAGTCCACACCGCAGCCGTAGTCCCGCATCAGATCGATGATGAACGGGTTGGGGCATGCCTTCACCGCATAGAACTCCTTGAATCCTTTGTTCCAGGAGAAGGCTTCCTTCACCGCTCTGGCATTCTCCCGGATCCCCTTCTCATCGTAGAGATGGAAAGGCGTGGGAATCCTGGCAATGATCTCCTCCAGCTTCTCTTTGGTAACAAATGGCTGTTTTTTCATAAGTTATTTTCTCCTCTTTTATTTCACATGTGTGTGCGTGAACAAATGATCCTGGCAGTACTCATAATTGCCGTTGCACTTGGAGCAGAACCGGAACTCCAGATGTTCCCCGTCTTTCTCCGTTCTCCCGCAGATAGCGCATTTGTGCTTTGTCACCGTTCCATTCCGGCTTACCTGGCTTTTGTGGACCGCCCGCTGAAACTGCTGACGCCGTTTTACCTCTTTGGGCCGGTATCTGCCAACCACACTCCGGGTACCTCCGGAGAACAGGAAAAAAATGATAAAATTCAGCAGCGAACAGATGATCACCACCCGGTACGCCCAACCGCTGACGATCAGCTCATATATCAGGAAAGCAGCGTCCAGATAACCCAGCCACTTTACCTTCAGGGGGATCAGCCCGTACAGATATACCTGCATATTGGGATACGTAGCCGCAAACGCCAGGAAGATGGAGATACTGATATAGTAAGTACTGAAAGCGGCTCCCATCAGCACATTTCCTCCCATAATAAAATACAGCAGGAAAGATCCGATGACCGTCATGAGGATTCCTGAAAAAATATAGACATTATATCGGAAGGTTCCCCAGGTGCGCTCCAGCGTATTCCCGATGGAATAGTAAAAGATCAGGGTCAGGATCGTAAAGATATCTAATCTTCCCGGAGGGATCAAAAGCCAGCTCACCAGCCGCCATACCTGCCCGTGGAGAATATAATACGGCTCCAGGGTAAGATACCCCAGCATTCCGGAGGATGTAAGCTGCAGAATATAGCCTGCCGCATACGTCACCACAATATACAAGGAGAGATTGGAAATCGAATACCTTCCCCATTTTCTCTCCAGTCTGCTCAATAAATCCATGCCAATGGCCTCCAAACCTTATAAATCTAAAGCCCCCACGAAAGCCGCCGGACATGCGGTATGTCCGTATGGTCCGTTGCCCGCGGAATAACTGCAGTATCCATCAGAACAGATCTTTTTTGCGGAAAATAAACGCCACTACCAGGCTCAGCACAATGGAAAACAGGATCACATAGAGAAACCCGAAGGGACTGTCGGCAAAAGGCATTCCCTTGGAGTTCACATTCATTCCGTAAGCGCTGAAAATCATGGTGGGAATGGACAGCACAATGGTCACTGTAGCCAGAAATTTCATGACAATATTCAGGTTATTGGAAATAACCGACGCAAATGCGTCCATAGTACCGCTTAAGATACCGCTGTAAATATTGGCCATCTCGATAGCCTGCTTGTTCTCCGTGATAACATCCTCCAGAAGTTCCGTATCCTCCGGATACTGCTCGATGCTCTCCACCTTCAGAAGCTTCTCCAGCACCGCCTCGTTGGACTTCAGAGAGGTGGTAAAATACACCAGACTCTTTTCCAGCTCCAGAAGCTCGATAAGTTCCTGGTTTCTCTGAGACTTGTGCAGCTTTTCTTCCACCTGGTCGCTCTTCTTGTCAATGATCCTCAGATAATGCAGATACATGGAAGCGTTCTGATACAGAATCTGAAGAATAAAGCGTGTTCTTTTATAAGTAAAGAAGTTCCTCACGCGTCCGTCCATAAAAATATCCAGTACCGGAGTATCCTCCAGACAAACGGTAAAGATCATCTCCTGGGTCACGATGATGCCCATGGGGATGGTCACATACCAGTCCTTCTCATTCCGGTCCTCTATCGTAGGGATATCCACCAGTATCAGAGTATAGTTGTCTTCCACCTCAATACGGGATCTTTCCTCCTCATCCAGAGGCGCCCGCAGATCATCCACATCTATCTGATACCGTTCCGCAATTTCCACCAGTTCTGTGGCCGTGGGGTCGATCAATGCGATCCAGCTTCCCTCCTGCGCCTCGCTGATCTGGTGTACATTACCGTCAATCGTTCTGAAAATCTTAATCATGTTACTGATCTCCTTTCCTGTCCGCGGAAACGGGCAGGAAAAAATCACAGCCCGCCCCGCCTGTGTATTCTGTTGTCGTCGTCTTTTCTGTTATTAGATCGAGGACTAGGCCCGCCTTCCATCAATAACACATCCTTTCCTTCTGATATTTCTTTCCGCGTGAAGTGAACCGCAGGGATACACGTTCTCTCCCTTTTTCAGCGCTGCGCGCCATCGGCCCCTGTCCGGCGCAGGCTGCAGCGATACGCAGTCCTGCCGTGGGTTTCCGGCACCCTCCGTGAATATCGCAGTTCCCAACTTTGGCAAAATTCATTCTAATTATAAAACCCAGCCCGTTCATTTGTCAATTTCTTTACAAACTTTCTGCACTCCGCTATAATATTCATAATTATTTTTCCTCCCTTTGGTTTTTTTGCCATATGGGAACAGGTATTATCTATAGTATAAAGGAAAGGCAGGATTTTATCATGGCAGGTTCTTCATTTGGAAATATTTTCAGGGTTACTACCTGGGGGGAATCCCACGGGGCAGGCGTGGGCGTAGTGGTAGACGGCTGTCCCGCCGGACTTCCTCTCTCCGGGGAGGATATCCAGATCTATCTTAACAGAAGGAAACCCGGGCAGAGCCGCTTCTCCACCCCCCGGAAGGAGGATGACTCTGTGGAGATCCTCTCCGGTATCTTTGAAGGAAAGACCACAGGAACTCCCATCTCCCTTCTGGTGCGGAACACCTCCCAGCGTTCCCGGGACTACTCGGAAATTGCCTCCTACTACCGGCCCGGACACGCGGATTATACCTTTGACGCCAAATACGGCTTCCGGGATTACCGGGGCGGCGGCCGCTCCTCCGGCCGTGAGACCATCGGCCGGGTAGCCGCAGGCGCCATAGCGGCCAAGCTTCTGGATCAGCTGGGTATCACGCTCTGCGCCTACACCCGTTCCATCGGCCCGGTAGCCATCTCCTCCTTTAACCCTCAGGAATGTGACAACAACGCTCTGTGTATGCCGGATGCCCAGGCGGCAGCCCGGGCGGAGGAATATCTGCGGGAACGCATGAAAGAAAAGGATTCCTCCGGCGGTATCGTGGAATGTGTGGTCCGCGGTCTTCCTGCAGGCCTGGGCGATCCCGTTTTTGAAAAGCTGGACGCCAATCTGGGGAAAGCCATCCTCTCCATCGGAGCGGTAAAGGGGTTTGAAATCGGCGATGGAATGGCTGCGGCCGCTTCCACCGGTCTTTCCAACAACGACAGCTTCATTCCCGGTCCGGATCAGACGGTAACCAAGGCTACCAATCACGCAGGAGGAGTTCTGGGCGGCATCAGCGACGGCTCTCCCCTGATCTTCCGGGCCGCAATAAAGCCCACTTCCTCTATTGCAGCTCTGCAGCAGACGGTGAATAAAAATGGGGAGCCGATCACGATCTCTGTGAAAGGCCGCCACGATCCGGTGATCGTTCCCAGGGCCGTGGTGGTGGTAGAGTGCATGGCCGCCCTTGTTCTGGCGGACGCCGTTCTTCTGGGAATGACCTCCCGGATGGAATATGTAAAAAAAATATGGGGAAAGTCCGATACTTTGCTGTAAGCATTGGGAGTCAGACCTGCAGCGCCGCCGGACCGCTGCCCGCAGGCCCAACGATCAAAAAACCTCCTGAAAGAAAACAGTCCGCCGACTGTTTTTCTTTCAGGAGGGTTCCTTTTTACATCTGCGGTATCCGGTCTGCGCCCGGATCCCCCGGCTTTCCCACAGATCCCATGGGCATCCTGTCTTCCTATACTTCCACGTTGGTCAGAAGGATGCAGTTGGGTGTCTCCACGCTCATGGGTCTGCCCTTCATCACCAGCAGCTTTTTCTCATAATCCACAGTAAATGTGGTGATGCTGTTGGACTCATGGTTTACCACCGCAATATGTTTTCCATCCGGAAACAGAGCGATATCCTTGGGATACTCTCCGCTGATGGGAAGAGCGAACTCCTTCGTAAGCGTCCCCTTCTCCGGGTCAATGGAAAACATGGCCACAGAATTATCCCCTGCCGTGGAGGTAAACAGATACTTTCCATCAGGAGAAATGGTAATGGCAGATGCCGCATCATGGAGCGGATCCAACTCATCGGAAAGGGTATCAATGGTCTGCAGCAGTTCAAATTCCGGTGTCTTTCCATTATCCATATAGGAAAAAACGCCCACCTGATTGATCAGCTCAAACAGGATATAGGCGAATCTTCCGTCCTTGCTGAACACGATCTCCCGGGGACCTGATTCCCGTTTGCACCGAAGCACGTCCACCAGCTCCAGCCGGTTCCGGTTGGTATTGATCCGGTACAGCTTCACCTGATCGATCCCATTATCCACCGCGCACACATATTTGCCGTCCGGCGTAGGATGCACACAGCTCACATGAGGACGGAAATTCCGCTCCGCCACGCTTCCGATTCCTTTATGGAACACACCGTCAAACACACTGCCCAGCCGTCCGTCCCTGTGCGTATGGACAGCTGTGATCTTTCCATCATGATAGCCGCCCACGAACAGATACTTTCCGCTGTCGTCCACAGAAAGATAGCAGCCTCTCATTCCATCAATGTCCACTTTGTTGATATACTCCAGATCTCCATCCGGCTTAATGGCGAACACCGCCACGCCCTCGTCCGCGATGGAATACAGATATTTTCCGTTCTTCGATTTTACCACATAGGAGGAATTATTCACGGGAACCACCTTGCGCTCACTCAGGGTTCCCTCTTCCACATCCACATCATATAAATGAATTCCGATACTGCTGCCATGCGTATACGTCCCCACATAGGCCACATATTTCTCTTTCTCCATGACTACCCCATCCTTTCTCAATTTGAAATATCTGCACCTTTCGGAAGGGCTTTCAGAAATGTACACATTTTTCAAATTATTAGTCTGTCTGAGATTATTTTATCACACTTGCCCGTATTCTACAATCGGAAACATTTTAAATAGTGATTGACCTGCCCGGGAATCCGGATTTACAATGAAACTGTATCATGTAAAATCCCAGCGGCAGACACGGCCATCCGGTCCTCTCTTTCGGCCTGCTGCCTGCGGGAATATCAGACAGAAGGAGAACAGCTTTATGAAAGTATTAATGATCAACGGCAGTCCCCGCAAACACGGAAATACCTATACGGCTCTCCATGAGATGGAGAAAGTATTTGCGGAAGAAGGAATTGAAACAGAGATCCTTTCTATTGGAAATAAACCCATCCGGGGATGTATCGCATGTAATTCCTGCCGCGAAAAAGGGCGCTGCGTATTCGACGATGCAGTGAACGAAGCCGCCCCGAAATTCCAGGAATGCGATGGCCTTGTGGTTGGGAGTCCCGTCTATTACGCCTCCGCCAACGCCACACTGATCGCATTTCTGGACCGGCTATTCTACAGCACTTCCTTTGACAAGACCATGAAGGTGGGAGCCTGCGTAGCGGCGGCCCGAAGAGGCGGACTGACCTCCACCTTTGACGAACTGAACAAATACTTTACCATCTGCGGTATGCCGGTGGCCTCCGGTCAATATTGGAACGGCATCCACGGAAGAACTCCGCAGGAAGCCCTGCAGGATGCGGAAGGGCTTCAGATGATGCGGACTCTGGCCCGGAATATGGCATTTTTGATGAAGAGCATCCGTCTGGGAAAGGATACCTATGGACTTCCGGAAAAAGAACCCTCCCAGATGACCAATTTCATCCGGTAGAGCGTTTATGGACAGAACGCTTCTCTATCGGATCTCCTCTGAGGATCTCCCCTCTACCGTGGGGGAGTTTCTTCGGAGGGCAGGGTATTCCCGGCATATCATAACACTGCTGAAACGGACCTTCCATGGGATCTGTCTGAACGGGGATCCTGCTTTTACCAACCGGACTCTGACGGCCGGGGATGTCCTCTCCGTATTTCTGAAAGAGGAGGAACCGTCATCTCCTGTTCTTCCGGTATCTCTTCCTTTTCCGATAATCTATCAGGACGAGGATCTTCTGGTGATCGACAAGCCTTCCGGAATGGCTGTCCATCCTTCCCAGGACCATCACGACAATACCCTGGCAAATGCCGCAGCCTGGTATTTTTCCCGGATGGGTGAGCCCTTTGTCTTTCGCTGCATCAACCGGCTGGACAGAGATACCACAGGACTTCTGATCCTGGCCAAAAACGCCCTTTCCGCCGCTGTCCTTTCCGCCCAGATGAAGGAGCGGAGGATCCGCCGCACCTACCTGGCGGCAGCTGAGGGCTGTGTCCCTCCGGAAGGCACCATCGATGCGCCCATCGGGCGGGTTCCCGGTTCCCTGGTGGAACGCAGAGTGGATACGGACTGCGGAGACCGGGCCGTCACTCATTTCAGCCGGCTGGCCCTCCGGGATGTCCGGATTCCCTCCGGAGAGATACAAACCTGCTCTCTGGTTCTTCTGCGTCTGGAAACAGGACGTACTCATCAGATCCGGGTCCATATGGCCTCCATCGGGCATCCTCTGGCCGGAGATACCCTGTACAATCCCCGGACAAAGCTGCTGAAACGTCAGGGGCTCCACTCCTATTCCCTGGATTTTTTTCATCCCGTCACAGGAGAGAGGATGCGCTTTTTTTCACCGCTGCCCCAGGATATGGCTTCTCTGTTCCCGGAATCCGGTCAGTGGGACTGATACATTCCCGCCGCATTCAAAAAGGGAGGCCATGCTGCCTCCCCTTCAGACACCTCTGTTACACTGCGCGGATCCGCGGTACCTCTGCCACATGGAGATATTTGCTGATACTTTTGATCAGCAGATCGTGATCTGATACATGATCCAGTCCGGAAACCGCCACGGCTCCCACCACGCCTACTTCCTCTACACGGATAGGAAAACCTCCTCCGCAGGCTGCATACTCGGCAGGATCCAGGAACATGTCCTCCAGATTCTCCTCATTCATCTTCAGGGTCATACAGAGCCGCAGACTGCTCTGTTCTGTTACCCGGACAGTATTGCATTTTCTGTCCAGCCACCTGTCATTGTACAGATTCGTCCCGTCCATCCCGTACTGGAACACTGTGTACCCGTTGTTAAGCCGGATACGCACAGCCACACGCACTCCCAGCCGTCTGGCTTCCATCAGGATCATATTCCCCAGCTCCCAGGCGTCTCCGTTGGTAAAGCTGGAAAACTGAAGAATCTCCTCCTGCATCTCCAAAACCTTGATTACCTCTTCTACTGTCATAAAAAAACCTCCCAACTGTCCATATCTGGTTTTTCATCTTATTCCGGCGCGGCAGCTCCTTCTTTTGCGTTCTGCCCGGAAGCCGGCACCGGTACTGTTGACGGCAGCATTCCGCCGGCTGCCACCGCTCTCCAGAATTTTATTCCCCTCCTCATCTGCTTCCTCTTTTCAGTTTTGTCCGCAGCATTTCATTCCAAATCTGGGCATGTCCTGTCATATCTTCGCTGCTGTCTCAAGCTTATCACTGCGGAACATGAAAGTCAATGGTACCGGGGCTAAGGGATCTGCCGCAGAGTAACCGTTCCGTTTTCCCTTTTTCCGCTTCACTGTAACAGCGCTCCGGGGTACGCAGACATGATGCGGCTCCATTATGCCGCCCAGAACAATGACCGTGACAACAATGGGTCTGCCGCACATATTACGGCAGACCCCATTTTATACGTCAAAACAATCTCTCCGGATCTCCCGGACCGCATTTATTTTGTCAGCAGCATCATGATCTGATTGCTTCTGTTGATGAATTTTGTCATTTCATCCGGATTCAGCGGTTTATGGGCCAGCATAGCCAGATCGTAAAGCTGCTGGCAGATCACAGGCACATTTTCCGTATCATCCTTGTGCTCGAATACATATTTTACCAGCGGATGGTTGGCATTCAGGATCAGTGTTCCCTGAGTCTCGCCAAACATATTGGCATCCATACCGTACATCTTCATCATATCCTGCATCCGGCGGTTTTCTTCTGAAAGGGTCATCATGGAAGAAATGCTGTCATTTTTCAGTTTCTCCACCTTCACATCCAGCTTATCGTTTCCAAGCACCTTCCGGAACAGCCCGGTGAGCGCGTCTGCTGTCTCCTTCAGATCCTCGCTCTCCTCCTTGAAGTTCTCCGTCAGATCCGCGTCAATTCTCTGGAACTTCACATTCTCATCTCTCTGCTCCACATGAGAAATGAAAGCCGCATCGATGTTGTGCTTCAGGATCACAGCGTCCATACCCTCTTCCCGGAACATATTGATGTACTGACTCTGCTGTACTTCATCCGTCACATAGAAGATCGTGGTCTTCTCTTTTTCCTTATCTTCTCCGGAGGGATTCTCTGCGGTATCCTGCGCATCCTTTTCCTCTGCTTCTCCTGTTTTTCCTTCCTCAGTTCCCTCAGCAGCCTCTTCTGTGTTCTCTGTATTCTCCTGATCCTTTTTATTGGCCTCCAGGTACTCCTTCAGAGTCAGGTACTTGCCGTCCAGGTCCTTATACAGGATATAATCGTTCATCCTTTCTGCGAATTTGGTGTCCTTGATGCAGCCGTACTTAATGAAGGGGCTGATATCATCCCAGTATTTTTCATAATTCTCCCGGTCTGTTTTGCACATTCCGGTAAGCTTGTCGGCCACCTTCTTGCTGATATAATCGGAAATCTTCTTTACAAACCCATCGTTCTGAAGAGCGCTTCTGGACACGTTCAGCGGAAGATCCGGACAGTCGATCACACCCTTTAACAGCATCAGGAACTCCGGGATCACTTCCTTGATGTTATCCGCGATAAATACCTGATTGTTGTACAGCTTGATGGTTCCCTCAATGGAATCATATTCCGTATTGATCTTGGGGAAATACAGGATTCCTTTCAGATTGAAGGGATAATCCATATTCAGGTGGATCCAGAACAACGGCTCCCGGTAATCCAGAAATACCTTTCTGTAGAACTCCTTATATTCTTCATCGGTGCAGTCATTGGGATGCTTCATCCACAGCGGGTTTGTATCGCTTAAAGAAACCGGACGCTTGTTGATCTTTACCCTGTCTCTGGCGGGAGCTATCTCCACGGTCTCCTTCTCTCCGTTTTCGTTCTCCTTCTCCTCGGTCTTTGCATCCTCGTGGATCCGCTCCACCACCACATCGTCATCTCTCAGATCAGACTCATCAATGGTCTCATATTCCTGGGGCGCATCCTCCTTGGACAGGAAAATCTCCACCGGCATAAAGGAGCAGTACTTTTCAATAACCTCTCTCATCCGGTACTCGTTGGCAAACTCCAGACTGTTTTCATTGAGGAACAGGGTAATCTCCGTACCCACGGAAGTCTTATCCCCATCTGTCATATCATACTCGGAACCGCCGTCACACTCCCAGTGTACAGGAGCAGCCCCCTCCTGATAGGACAGCGTATCAATATGCACTTCATCCGCCACCATAAACGCGGAATAAAATCCCAGACCAAAGTGTCCGATGATCTGATCCTCATTGGTCTTGTCCTTGTACTTTTCCAAAAACTGGGTAGCTCCGGAAAACGCGATCTGGGTGATATATTCCTCCACCTCATCAGCCGTCATACCGATACCGTTATCAATAAACTTCAGTGTTTTCTTCTCCGGATTTACGATCACTTCAATCTTGCTTTTGTAATCCTCCGGGAAGGTATACTCTCCCATGATCTCCAGCTTTTTCAGCTTGGTAATGGCGTCGCAGCAGTTGGAAATCATCTCACGGACAAAGATGTCGTGGTCAGAATACAGCCATTTCTTAATGATCGGGAAAATATTATCACTGTTAATAGAAAGATTACCATGTTTCGCTGCCATGGTCATTCACACTCCTTTAATTTCTCTTATAGTCTCGGGCTTGACATCCCCATAATCCTTATACTAATACGCGGAAAAATAAATGTCAAGAGAAAATTAGCACTCATTTTAAATGAGTGCTAATAATCCGTTGCTATTCACAGCCGTTCCGTACTTGTCAGAGGCGGCCTTTATCCCTGCCGCTGCGTGCTCTCGCCTGCCACCAGACTGCATTCCAGCTGCTTTTCCCTTCTTTCGGCTCCGGGATTTTCCAGGAGCTCCAGCAGCATCCCCGCTGCCTCCCGTCCGCAGGTACGGTAATGGTAATGGACTGTGGTCAGCCTGGGAGATACCAGATCCGCCACCCTGCCATGTCCAATACCTGTCACGCTTATCTCATCCGGGACCCGCAGTCCCCTGTCCTTCAGGCAGGCCATGGCCCCCGCCGCAATCAGATCTGAGGCGCAGAACACACCGTCTACCGGCATTCCCATTCCCAACAGAGCTTCCATTCCCAGATACCCCGAATGAGAAGTAAATTCCACCAGGGCCGAAGGGATTTTATCCATGGAAAATCCTTTTTCCTCCAGAGCGCTTTTAGCTCCCTGGTATCTGGCTTCTCCGGCCGCAGGATCCTGCCGGGCAACCCCCAGATACGCCGGATATCTGCAGCCTGACTCCAGCAGATGCCGCATCACCTCCCGGGCCGCCTGATAATCATTGTGGTATACACAGGAACAGATCTCCGATTTCTGTCCGGCAAGTACCACCGGGAACGGCATATTTTCCAGAATCTCCCGATGCCTTTCTGTGATCACCGAGGCACACAGGATCAGACCATCCACCTGGCTTACGGCAAAATCCGCCAGCATTCTGATTTCTTTTTCCATACTCCGGCCGGAATCCGTCAGCAGGAAATAATATCCCTTTTCTTCCAGCACCTGGCCAATTCCCTCCAGGATCCTGGGCGCTGACTCGGAATCGATCTGAGGTACGAGCACCCCGATCTGCCGGCTTTTTCTGGTCCGCAGCGCCCGGGCATATTCCGAAGGGCGATAGCCCGTTTCCCGGATCACAGCCTGGATCCTCTCCTTTTTTTCCCGGCTCAGGCTTCCATTGTTCAGATACCGGGATACCGCGGCGCTGGATACTCCTGCCAGCTTTGCTATCTCACGGATTGTCATTTTATCGATCTTTCTCTTTCAGCAGCCAGCAGGCTCCAAAGGCCGGTATCTGCACTCCTCTGGCTTCCATCCGCCGGCCGGTGAGAAGATCCTGATACATGCCGTCCTCCTCATTGATCCAGGCCACCTTATCGTATCTGCTGAAGTTAAACAGGGCCACCAGCTTCTCCCCGTCCTTCTCTTTGATCAGACCCAGAATGGAATCATCCCAGGTATCCACGGTCCTGCAGTCTGCATCCGCTGAAAAAACTCCGTATGTGCTGCGGATCCTCTCCAGTTTTCTCAGGCCGTCAAAGATCTTCTCCTGAACAGTCCCCTGGGTATGGCGAAGCTTGGCCTTTTCCCAAAGGAACCGGCCCCGGTGCAGATAGCGGGAATCTGCCCATTTCTTGGGATCCTGATGATAGGTATAGTCATTCTCCTGCCCGATCTCATCTCCACTGTAGATCACAGGAATCCCCGACTGGGTCAGCATATAAGCATGCAGCGTCAGATCAAACCGCACTGCCTTTTCCAGAGCATCCTCATCCCTTTCGTAGGCTGCCTTTTCCACGCCGCACAGGGAAGCGGTGGTTCCGCACTGCCGGGCATCTCCGGAGGAAGGATCGTCATTATACAGTTCACCCCGGGCGAAGGAACCCGGATATTTTCCGGTAAAGAAGTCACTGAGAAATCTCTTGTGAGGGACCTCCTGGATACCGAACTGAACCAGCCAGGGATAATCCAGCCCCCATCCGATATCATCGTGGCAGCGGAGATAATTCAGGAACACATATTCCTTGGGCAGTCCGTTTACAATATCCATCTGCCGCCGCAGCAGCCTGACATCCCCGGTGGCTACCGTATGCCAGGTAGATGCCATAGTTGTCACATTGTACAGCATATGGCATTCCGGCTTCTCGACACTTCCAAAGTAAGGAACCACCTTCTCCGGCTCCATCACCACTTCGCCCAGCAGCAGAACCCCCGGGCATACGATTTCACAGATCATCCGCATCATCCGGACGATGGTGTGTACCTGGGGCAGATTGCGGCAGTTGGTTCCAAGCTGTTTCCAGATATAGGGAACCGCGTCAATGCGGATCACATCAATTCCTTTATTGGCCAGATACAGCATGTTATAGATCATCTCATTGAGAACCACCGGATTCCAGTAATTCAGATCCCACTGATAGGGATAGAAGGTGGTCATTACAAACTTGTTCATATCCGGCAGCCAGGTGAAATTTCCAGGTGCCGTGGTGGGAAATACCTGGGGAACCGTCTTTTCAAATTCCGCAGGGATATCGTAATTGTCATAGAAATAATACCTGTCCATGTACTCCCGTTCCCCGGCTCTGGCCCGTCTGGCCCACTGGTGATCCTCTGAAGTATGATTCATCACAAAATCCAGGCAGATGCTGATCCCCCTGTCCCGGCATTCATCCGCCAGAGCTTCCAGATCCTCCATGGTTCCCAGCTCCGGCTGTACTCTGCGGAAATTGGATACTGCATATCCTCCGTCGCTCCTGCCCTCCGGAGATTCCAGAAGCGGCATTAAATGGAGGTAGTTCACTCCACACTCCTCCACATAATCCAGCTTTTCGCGGACCCCCTTCAGATTTTCCGCAAAACAGTCCACATACATCATCATTCCCAGGATATCGTTCTTTTTATACCATTGGGGATCTGCCTCCCGTTTCCTGTCCTGCTCTCTTAAGGATTCTTTCCTGTCCAGGGCAATATTCCTCAGATCCCGGCAGAGCTGATCGAAATACGGCTTCCCGCCCTCATACAGTTCGCAGTACAGCCACTGGAGCTCATCCTTATGTCTGGCAAGCCTTTCCTCAAATTCCGCCTGTGCCCTCAGGCCCCCGGCAGCGTTCTCTTTCCCGGTCTGCTTTGGCGTCTCCTCTGTTCTGACTTCCAGCTCCACAGCCTTTCCCTTCTCTGCAGCCGTCTTCTTTTTCCCGGCCTCCGCAGATCCTGCCGTCTTCTCCCTCATTGCAGCTCTGGCTTCCTCCAGCCGCTTCTGATTTTTCTTTTTACCTCTTTTTGATTTCATTCCCTACACCCTCCGGAGTTTTGTAATCGATTTCATTTTTATTATATCATGGTTCAGTAAAATATCAAGGAATTCTCACTTTACTGAAGGCTGTACGGCCTGCCTTACCATTTTACCGAAAGCTAAACTGCTGCATAATATTTTATTAAGAATTTCTGAACATCATTGTGCATAAAATTATGCTGTGCTATAATCGCAATTAGCATAAACGATTTAATTTTTCCATGAAACGGAGGTCCTGCAGCTTGAGTTCATTAACATCAAAATGGAAACGGCTGATACCGGTGCTGCTGTACGGTGCTTTTTATCTGACGGCTTTTGCCTGGCTGGAAGGAAGATCCGGTCCCTACCATATTATCAATTCCAGCATCGACAGCCTGATCCCTTTCTGTGAAGTATTTATTATTCCGTATCTGCTCTGGTTTTTCTACATCGCAGCGGCCGTTATATTTTTCGCTTTCTTCAACGAGAGCCAGACGGAATATTACCGGATGATCTTTAATCTGGGGATCGGAATGACTGCCTTTCTGGTGGTTTCCTACATATATCCCAACGGACTTACCCTGCGGCCTGTGGAGTTTCCCAGGGATAATATTTTCACGGATCTGGTCCGTATGCTGTACAAGGTGGACACTCCCACCAACGTACTTCCCAGTATCCATGTGTATAACTCGGTGGCCATCTTCTGTGCAGTCAACACCTGCCGGAAGCTTCAGCGGCATAAGGGAGTGCGGATCGCCTCTTTCCTTCTGACTTCCCTGATCGTGCTCTCTACCATGTTTCTGAAGCAGCATTCCATCTGCGACGTGGTGACAGGGATCACCTTCAACGCAGCCACTTATGTTCTTTTATACCGGGCATGCGGAGACGAGGTATTCCGAAGGGCAGGGCTTTTGGAAAAACCGGGAATTTACCGCAAACAGAAAAATTTCTCAATGGCAAAACGGCAGAAAGAGACGGCGGAGTAAGGTTCTCCGCCGTCTCTTTCTGCCTGAATATCCTTCCAGGGGATCTCTTCCCTGAATCTCCCCGTTTTTAAACCGGTTCTTTAATTGAATCCGTAAATTTTCTGCACCACCTTATATACGGCACTGGACACCTGGCGTCCTCCCTTTCCGGGAAGGTTGCAGAAACGCCCCAGAAGGCTGACTCTTATAGCCAGATAATTTTTTACATCTGCATTCTTCAGATATTTCCAAAGCTCTACCTTTTTCTCATACGCCTCATCCGTCTTGGCCCGGATCAGTATGATAGTGGAAACCGTGGTGATTATGGTAAGCATATGTATCATATATTTTCTCAGATTCTTATGGAGATTTTTCTGAGCCGCCATATGATCGATCATCATTTTATTTACCCGCAGCTGCTGGTCTACCCGGCTGATCATCACCTGCTCATTGACCGACTGGTTGGAACGCCCGATATAATACCGGTACAGATTTACATCCAGATAGTACATGGTCCGCACGTATGGAAGCGGTACAAAAGCCACCAGATTATCCACATAAAAGGTATGCTCCGGCAGCTTCATGCCGCTTTCTCTCAGCAGATCCGTTCTGTAGATCAGGGAATGCATCAGCAGGTAATGGCTGTTGCCCAGGGATCTCACATTGTCCCATCCGAAAATCCTGTTCTGAGGAAGCGATGACCTGTAACGCATTACTGCCTTTCTCCTGGCTCCCACCTTCTCATATACATAATTGCAGATCAGAAGATCCAGGGTTTCGGGCCCCTGCACGCATTCCTTCAGTGTCCGCAAAGCTTTGTGATACGCTTCCTCGTTCAGCCAGTCATCGCTGTCCACCACTTTAAAATACAGCCCCTGAGCATTCTCAAGCCCTGTGTTCACAGCTCCTCCATGTCCCTTATTCTCCTGATGGATCGCCCGGACAATGGTGGGATATTTTTCCTGATATTCCATGGCAATCTTCAGCGTCTCATCTTTGGAGCCATCATCCACGATCAGTATTTCCACATCCTCCCCTCCCGCAAGAAGGGAGTCTACACATTTTCTCATATATTCCTGCGAGTTATAGCAGGGCACTGTAACACTTAATAATTTCACTGTTTTCCCTTTCTCCTCTGTTAAAATTTGCTGACTGCAGCCTGGCGGATGGCACGTCTGCACCCCAGCCGCCAGGATATGAAGCAGGCAATCCCGCCTCTGTCATTTTACCCCCAGCCGCATATTGATCCGGGAGGCATACGCTGCGAATGCCGCCGGTACGGCGTACTGCTCTTCCGCCTGGGCGATCTCCACAAAGATCATATCCTTTTCTTTCTCTTTATCAAGAGCCGCCACCTGAATGGCGTATCCGGTCATATCCCATTCCACATGGGAAAAAATATGTCTGGCCGGTCCAAGAGGAAGGATACGCAGCGGCTCCAGACCGTATTCTCTCAGCCACAGCAGTACCTGACCATCCTCCAGATGACCGGAAAGGCTGGGCAGCTCGTACATTCCTGCCAGAAGTCCTCTGTCAGGACGCTTCCGAAGGGCCACCTTTTCCCCATCCCGAATCACAAGAACCGTTCTCTTTTCCACCCGCCTGGCTTTTGCTTTTTTCTTTACCGGAAGCTCCTGTACGGTACCATGGGCTCTGGCAAGGCACATTTTTTTTACGGGACACTGCTGGCATCGGGCAGGACCGTTCGGAACGCATATCACCGCCCCCAGCTCCATCAGCGCCTGGTTGAAGGTTCCCGGATCATCAGGGGGAATCATGGCCAGCAGCTCCTTTTCCACTCTGGTTTTTACTGACTGCTTCAGAATATCCTCATAATTCTCCGTGATCCTGGAGATCACCCGGAGGACATTCCCATCCACCGCTGGAACCGGGATTCCATAGGCGATGGAAGCCACCGCTCCCGCCGTGTAGCTTCCGATTCCAGGCAGACTCTTCAAAGCCTCATAGTCCGCCGGAAGTTTCCCGCCATATTCCTCCGCGATTATCACTGCGGCCTTCTGGATATTCCTTACCCGGTTATAATAACCCAGTCCTTCCCACAGCTTCAGAAGCTGTTCCTCCGGACAGACGGCCAGATCCTCCACTGTGGGAAGCGCCTGGATGAAACGGGAAAAATAGGGCTTCACCGCCTCCACCCGGGTCTGCTGCAGCATAATCTCGGAAATCCATATATAGTATGGGTTCCGTTCCTCTCTCCAGGGGAGGATCCTCCTGTTCTCCCGATACCATTCCATCAGCGGTTCTGTGATCTCTTCTATCATCCTACTCCATCTCCGTCAAAAAATCTACTGGTATTTTCTGATCAATCACAATCCTTCCCGGGTATACCAGACAGTCCCGGGCGATCACCTGCACTCCCGCCTGGGCTGCCTCCCGCAGAACATGACCAAATTCCGGCTGTGTCCTCCAGTTAGGCTGAAAAGAATGGACTCCCTTCATCTGGATCACAAAGATCAGATACGCTTCATACCCTTCCTTTACACAGTCCATCAGCTCCCGCATATGACGTATCCCCCGCTGGGTGGGAGCATCCGGAAAACGGGCGATCCCATTTTCCTCCAGCGTGACGCCCTTTACCTCCAGAAACGCCTTGTGTTCCCCATGCTCCGCATACAGATCAAACCGGGAGCTTCCATATTTTTTCTCCATAGCGGTCATCCTCAGATCCGGAAAAAGGCCGCCGGCTTCCATCCACTCCCGCACCAGAAAATTAGGCATCTGGGAATCCATGTTCACCAGCAGATCTCCCTTATACACCTGTACCAGATCAAAACGGGTCTTGCGATGGGGATTCTCTGCCTCCTCCAGAAGGACTCTGGCTCCCGGCACCAGAAGCTCTCTGCATCTTCCTGTATTCTTCACATGGCAGATTTCCTCCTTCCCGTCCACCTGTACCCGGGCAATAAACCGGTTGGGCCGGCTGATAAATATTCCCTCTCTGATCCTTCTGTATTCCATTGGCCATCCTTTCATTACAGCTTGCTTTTTTCCCCGTTCTTCTTTACAATGAGGTTGAACTATCTGTTTCAATATATCACAAAGGAGATCTCTATGGACAGTATTATTTTTGATGTGGACGGAACTCTGTGGGACTCCACAGACATCTGCGCCCAGGCATGGAACACCATACTTTCCCGTGAAACCCCTGATGCGCCTCCGGTGACAGGCCAGCGGCTGAAGGAACTGTTCGGCAGACTGCTTCCTGATATTGCCGCCATCCTCTTTGCCAGTGAAAGCCGGCAGCGTCAGCTGGAGCTGATCGACCAGTGCTGTCAGGAAGAACACCAGGCACTTCTCCGCCAGTGTGCGCCCCTTTATCCTGATCTGGAGTCTGTACTGGCTGCCCTGAAGGAAAAATACCGCCTTTTCATCGTCAGCAACTGCCAGGCCGGCTATATAGAAGTATTCCTCCAGTCCAGCGGTCTCGGTCCTTACTTTGAAGGTCATCTCTGCCCCGGTGATACCGGCATGCCCAAGGGCGCCAATATCCGGCGCATCATGTCGGACTACAGTCTGAAATCCCCGGTCTACGTGGGGGATACCATGGGAGATTTCAACGCTTCCAGGGAGGCGGGTATTCCTTTTGTATATGCCGCCTATGGATTCGGAGAGGTTCCACACCCCGATTATACCATCCATACCCCCAAAGAACTTCTTAATATTTTTTAAATTTATAAAAACCGCTGATCGTTTCAGCTTCCATATGCGATCAAATGCCCCGCTGCAGTCAGCGGGGCATTGCGTCCGCCAGAATCCGTTATCCGATCAGGCTGTAACCATCATTGTAGACACACACGATAGGTGTCTCCTTATCGATCATTTCATAGATTTGAGCAGCCTTGCTCCTGGGCAGATTAATGCAGCCATGGGAGCCGCTGTAACGGTAAATAGTTCCGCCAAAGGTGCCTCTCCAGGAGGCATCGTGAAGGCCGATCCCTCCGTTAAAGGGCATCCAGAAATCCACATGAGATTCATAGCTGGGCTGTCCGTTGGGAAGCGGCCGTCCCTTCAGAATCCTGTCCTTCTGTTTGTATGTCAGAAGGAAAATACCGGGCGGCGTAAATCTGTCACTGGTCATCTTTCCCGACACCAGAGGGCTGTCCAGCACCATTTCCCCATTCCTGTAATAATACAGATGCTGCTCCGTCAGATTCACCTCGATATAATTTTCTCCCAGGCCGTTGTTTTCCTCCCCCATCTCCCTGCTGGAATATTCCGGTTCTCTGGAAACTGATTCCTGTGCCTTCAGAAGCGCTCTCAGCGCTTTCCTTTCCTCCTTCTGATTGATCTTCCAGCCGTATCCGTCACTGTTCACAGTCACATCCAGTCCGGAGGTTGTATGAAACTTCCGGTCTTTTCCCTTGGTATTCACCTGATCCGCCAGATCTTTCACATATTCTTCCAGCTTTTCCTCAAACTTCTCCTCATCTCTGCTGTAGTTTCCCTGCTCGTCCTTTACCAGCCAGTCCTTCAGTTCATTTCCGTCCAGAACTTTCTGTTCTCCGCCCGGCAGCTCATAGGTGACCGAGACCTTCACCAGACTGTTCAGCTGATCCCTTTCGCGGATCACGCTGTCATCATCCTGGCGCACTGCAGGCTGAACATAGGCATCCGCCTCCTCGGCCAGGACCCTGGAACTGCTTTTCCCGACTGCTTCCTCCACTTCCGCCAGAAGCGCATCCTTCTGGATCACCGTTCCTTCCGTTTCCGGCACAATAACGAATTCTCCATTGGAAAACTCCACATACGCATCCGTTGGCTGCTGCTGGTTTTCTTCCATAAGTTCCGGCATCTGATCCAGTCTTTCCTCCAGCTTCTGCTGGTCAAACTTAACATTCTCCTCTATCTGATACTCTTCCTTCTCAAAATACGCCCGGATCCACAGAAGGGGATTCTGCTTTTGGCAAAGCGCTTCCACACTGCCGTCACTCACATACTGGTAATCGATCTCCCCTCCGGAAATCTCCTCTGACACACCATTTCGGAATTCCACAGTCATCCTGTAGTTCTCCACCTTTTTCCGGATCTTATCTTCTGCCTGGGCCACCGTCAGGCCGCCGCAATCAATCTCATTGATAGTTGTTCCCTCAAAAAATCTGTCCCGGTAACTGTACGCCCGATAGCCATAATACCCCATACCTCCGGCGAACATCAGGCAGGCCGCCCCGATGCCGATTCTCACTCCCCATCTGGGCTTCCTCTTCCCATCCTCTTCCCCATTCAGAATCTTTTCCGTTTCCCTTTCCTGTTTCTGCTCCCCGATGCTTTTCCTTTCCTTTGAAGTCTGCATCTGCTGCTGCTCCCTCTGCTGCCTTAACAGCTCCTGAAATTTTTCTCTGGAAGAATTTCCCTTCATACAACTCTCTCCAATTTTCCAAAATTTATGCCCTCATTATAGCACAGAAATATCTACTTTTTTCGACATTTCATAAAAGTCAGAAATTTGTAAAGATTAGGAGATGCATCACGGATCAGACTTCTGATGGGATAGTAAGCGGACAGGATCAATCACCGCAAACGTTAAACCGGAAGACAGAACGGCTGCAGATAACCCCAATCTGCGTAAGGGATATTTTATGTATAGAAAATGTACATATGGAAAAGATGATTGCGAAAGGAATCTGAACGGTATTTTTCTGCTGCAGGATCCAGCCTGCAGCCTTAAAAGGCAGCGGAGCTTCCGATCCTCGCCCCGCTGCGGCCGGCGCTTTACATATACCCCAGGGCCGCAGCCCGGTCAAATGGACGTGATATTTTTCAGCTTTCATTGTCTGTGGAGGCGGGTATCTCTTCCCCATCGGAAAACTCCTCCCAGCACTATATTCACCACAAAAATAGCCAGCGCGATCATAGCTGCTGTCTGCAGCGTCTGAAGCAGATAGTACATGGAAGTCTCATTCTGGGAATTCAGGATATAATAAACGATCCGGTACATTCCCGCTCCCGGCACCAGCGTCATATTTGCCGGAATCAAAAACATAGTCACCGGAGTCTTAAAAACTCTGGCACAGATGTGTGCGCCCACGGAAATTACCACAGCTCCCAGAAAAGTACTCAGCAGCAATGACTCCAGTTTCGCATCCGCTATCAGATATACAAACCACCCCAGGCCCCCCGCTACACCTGCCCAGGGTAAAAATTTTGCGGGAACTCCCAGTACAGCGCCAAACCCGATCACTGCCACCAGGCCTCCTGCACTCTGTATCACCATTTCAGCCATGTTGTTTACTCCTTTATATCCGGCCTGTATCAGAACATTCTGCCCCTGGGATTTTCAGCGGCATACGGATTTCATCAGACCACGCTCATCCCGATACCGATCCCGATCGCTACCGCAGATGCGATCACAAAAGCCTCCGCAGCCCTGGCCATCCCCGACAGATAATCTCCGTGAAGCGTATCAAATACCGCATTGGTGATCGCGGCTCCCGGTACGAAAGGCATGATAGCACTGATGATAATCTGGTCACGTCCCAAAGTCCAGGGAAGCAGCTTCACAGAAAGCTCCACCACAACTGCCAGAAACACACAGCACAGCAGATTTTCCAGGAACATATGTAAATTTGCTTTCCTGCAGAGCAGAAAAACAAATGCTGTGAGCAAACCGGTATAAGCCGCCACCACAGCATCCGCCATTCCGCCGCCGAACATCACTGCAAATCCCCCTGTAATAGCGGTCATTGCCAAAAAATTTCCTTTGATGTCTCTGGGTGCCCGCCACAGAGCCTTCATCCGACGAAATGCCTCATCCAGCGATATCTTATCCGAACAAAAATCCCTGGAAATCACATTCACTTTATCGATCATAGCCAGGTTCGTTCCTCTGCTGCTGATTCTCCGCACCACGGTAAGAGAATCTATGGATGGATCGTCAAGTGTAGCTACAAATCCGGTCATCATCACCAGAACCTGTACGGTTTTCAGATTGGATTTTTTCAGAATCCGATAGATTGTATCCTCCACCCGGTAAGTCTCCGCACCGCTTTTCATCAGGATCTCCCCGGCGAATACAGCAGTATCAAACAACAGCTTATAATCCAACAGTCTGTACCTCCGCTAATCAATTCCTTTCCATGGGAATACCATCCTGGTGAAACAGAAGTGAAATCACCTGATTTTTCTTCAGATGCAGAACAATACCGACTTCCTCGAATACCAGCCGCTCCGCTTCCCGGAAAAAATGCTCATCTGAACTGTGAAGCTTCCTTCCGGCTGCCGCTCTTTTCCTCTTCTGCCGGTACAGGCAGCGGATCATCTGGATCATCTCCATCCGGTCCCCTTCTGACAGGATTCTCCGGAAGGTATCCTTTCTCAGATTCTCATTAAAAATCCAGGGAGACGGCTCCTGGGGGATCTGCCTCACCAGCTGCAGGATCTCCTCCCTGGTCATCAGCCTGCGCATCTTATCCTGTATCTGCTGGCTGTCCGTAGGCGCGTAGATCGTTGCCCTGTCATCATCCACAGGCTTCAGAATATAATACATTCTGCTTTTTCTGTCAAATGTCCTTTCTCCGATCTCCTGAACCCGGCAAACTCCCGTTTTTCCATAAATCACCAGATCACCAGTTTCCAATTTCATTGTGTTACCTCCTGTCACAACGTGTCAAAGCTGCAGCTCGGCTATCTAAGCCCGGCTGTAACAAAAGGTATTCCCCGGTATACCCCACCGTATCGCAATATCAGTCAGCACCTCCGCTGCCCGGCAGCCAAATGCTGATTCCCGCCGCAGATCTTACAATCACCTGAAATCTCTGCCCGCGAGAAAAAGTGCAGTTTGCCAATAGTTTCGCTTCCGCCAAACAAACTGCACGTTACTATGAATATTACGCCATTTGCTCCGCGCATGGCTGATGGCGCCGTTGGCCACTTCGCTGCGCTTCGAGCCGTTATAATAATTATACCATCTGTTTCCACAAAATGTCAGGGGGTTTTTCAAAATTTTCGTGAAAGCTCGTAACAGTTCAGCGCAGCGCCTGATCCAGATCAGCCAGAATATCGTCAATATGCTCCGTTCCCACAGACAGACGCACTGTATTCGGACCAATACCGGCAGCCGCCAATTCTTCCACGGACAGCTGGGAATGCGTGGTGGATGCCGGATGGATCACCAGAGATTTCACATCCGCAACATTGGCCAGCAGTGAAAACAGTTCCAGCTTCTCTGTAAACTTTCTGGCATCCTCTCCATTTCCCCGGATATCAAAGGTAAAGATGGACCCTGCTCCCTTGGGGAAATAGCGGTGATACAGATCTCCCGCTCTCCCCTCAGCCAGAGACGGATGGTGCACCGCCTCCACCCGGGGATGATTTTTCAGAAATTCCACAACTTTAAGAGCATTTTCCACATGGCGTTCCACCCGCAGCGACAGTGTCTCCAGTCCCTGGAGAAGCAGAAAGGAATTGAACGGGGACAGGCATGCTCCCTGATCTCTCAGCAATGTGGTCCTCAGCTTGGTAATATAGGCCAGTTTTCCTGCCGCCTGTGAAAATATTACTCCATGGTAGGAAGGATTCGGTCTGGAAATTCCGGGAAATTTGTCATTTGCGGCCCAGTCAAATTTGCCTCCGTCCACGATCACACCACCCATTACCGTCCCGTGTCCTCCGATAAACTTGGTGGCTGAATGAACCACGATATCAGCTCCATACTGAATAGGCTGCAGAAGATACGGGGTTGCGAAGGTATTGTCCACGATCAGTGGAAGACCGTGCCGGTGAGCGATATCGGCCACTGCCTCCAGATCCACCACATCTCCGTTGGGATTCCCCAGGGTTTCCGCATAGAGAAGCCTGGTGTTCTCCCTGATCGCCTTCTCAAAATTCTCAGGTCTGGAATGGTCCACAAATGAAACTTCAATCCCCTGTTCCCTCAGAGTGTTGGAAAACAGATTGACAGTTCCTCCGTACAGATTGGCGGCAGATACAATATGGCTTCCCGCCGGAGCGATATTCTGCACCGCATAGGCAATGGCGGCTGAACCGCTGGCCACCGCCAGAGCTGCCGCGCCTCCCTCCAGAGCCGCCATGCGCTTTTCCAGGACATCGGTAGTAGGATTCATCAGTCTTGTATAAATATTTCCCTCTTCCGTCAGCGCAAATCTCCCCGCTGCCTGAGCACTGTCTTCAAACACAAAGGAAGTGGTGGCGTAGATGGGAACAGCCCGTGCCCCTGTAGCCGGATCCGGCCTCTCCTGCCCCACATGAAGCTGCATGGTCTCAAATCTGTACTTTTTGTCACTCATAATGCGATTTCTCCTTATTTCCTACTGTTTTTATAGGTTATACGCATCATACACTTAAATACCTATAAAGTCAATAGGATTTTAAGAATTCAACAGATCACTCAGCCTCACACTCTCCAGATATTCCTCTGTTCTGCGGTACAGCTCCTTCCATATGGGAAGTGTTCTGCAGGTATCCGCTCTGTCACATTCCATTTTGCCACAGGTGAGACAGGACACCGGGGCAAGACTTCGTTCCGTCAGCTTTAAAATACTTGCCACAGTATAAGTTTCCAGCGGACGTGTCAGACGATACCCCCCGCCCTTTCCCCGGTGTCCTTCCAGAAAATGATTTCGTATCAAAACCGGAAGAATCCCCTCCAGATACTTCTCCGAAATCTCCTGCCGGGCCGCAATATCCTTCAGTGGAATAAATTCCCCCGGATCCTGCTCTGCCAGATCCAGCATTACCCGCAGAGCATATCTCCCCTTTGTGGAAATCATCATATCAGATCACCTGCCTAACCTTGTCTTCAGCACACAATGCACATCATCAGAATTCTGAGACCAGTATAATACAATGCTGTGAAAAAGCACAAGTCTCCGACTTTTCACAATTCATCCAAACACGAAAAAAAGCCTTAAAATAAGGCTTTTTTACAGGGGATAAGGGATTCGAACCCCTATCGACGGTTTTGGAGACCGGTGCTCTACCATTGAACTAATCCCCTATATTTAATTTCTCAGGTTCTCGATGTACCTTCAAAACTGCATATACATTTTACATCCTTTTTCTTTCCGCGTCAACCACTTACCTGCTTCCGGTTTCCTTCTGTCTCTCTTCTCCGTCTCTTTCCTTCCGCAAGTCTACAGGTCAAACCCTCGACCGATTAGTAGCAGTCAGCTCCATACATTACTGTACTTCCACCTCTGCCCTATCTACCTCGTCGTCTTCAAGGGGTCTTACTGCTTTCGCATGGGATATCTCATCTTGAGGGGGGCTTCACGCTTAGATGCCTTCAGCGTTTATCCCTTCCGGACTTGGCTACCCTGCCATGGCTCTGGCAAGCCAACAGGTACACCAGCGGTCCGTCCATCCCGGTCCTCTCGTACTAAGGACAGCTCCTCTCAAATATCCTCCGCCCACGCCGGATAGGGACCGAACTGTCTCACGACGTTCTGAACCCAGCTCGCGTACCGCTTTAATGGGCGAACAGCCCAACCCTTGGGACCTACTACAGCCCCAGGATGCGATGAGCCGACATCGAGGTGCCAAACCACTCCGTCGATGTGAACTCTTGGGAGTGATAAGCCTGTTATCCCCAGGGTAGCTTTTATCCGTTGAGCGATGGCATTCCCACTTAATACCACCGGATCACTAAGTCCTACTTTCGTACCTGCTCCACCCGTCGGTGTCGCAGTCAAGCTCCCTTCTGCCTTTGCACTCTTCGAATGGTTTCCAACCATTCTGAGGGAACCTTTGAGCGCCTCCGATACCCTTTCGGAGGCGACCGCCCCAGTCAAACTCCCCACCTGACATTGTCCCCCGGCCGGGTCACGGCCGCTGGTTAGAAACCCAATACCGCAAGGGTGGTATCCCAACATCGGCTCCATACGGACTGGCGTCCATACTTCTTTGCCTCCCACCTATCCTGTACATGCGATACCGAATCCCAGTATCAAGCTGGAGTAAAGCTCCATGGGGTCTTTCCGTCCTGGCGCAGGTAACCAGCATCTTCACTGGTACTTCAATTTCACCGGATGCATTGTCGAGACAGCGCTCAAATCATTACGCCTTTCGTGCGGGTCGGAACTTACCCGACAAGGAATTTCGCTACCTTAGGACCGTTATAGTTACGGCCGCCGTTTACTGGGGCTTAAATTCAAAGCTTCGATCTCTCTAACCTCTCCTCTTAACCTTCCAGCACCGGGCAGGCGTCAGCCCATATACCTCACCTTTCGGTTTCGCATAGACCTGTGTTTTTGCTAAACAGTTGCTTGAGCCTATTCTCTGCGGCCACCTCTCGGTGGCACCCCTTCTCCCGAAGTTACGGGGTCATTTTGCCGAGTTCCTTAACAATGCTTCTTCCGTCGGCCTTAGGATTCTCTCCTCATCCACCTGTGTCGGTTTACGGTACGGGTACAGTAAGAACGATAGCGGCTTTTCTTGACGCATGGCTCACATACTTCCCTACTTGAAGTTCGGTCCGCATCGCGTCTTCCCGTTGCCTGGCGGATTTGCCTGCCAGACCGGTACCTCGCTTGCACGCGGCTTTCCTTTCCGCGCCTATGCTTTCCACACGTGTCCCCACAGTTCTGTCTTACTGCAGTACAGGAATCTCAACCTGTTGTCCATCGACTACGGCTTTCGCCCTCGCCTTAGGTCCCGACTTACCCAGGGCAGATCAGCTTTACCCTGGAAACCTTGGATATTCGGCCGTAAGGATTCTCACCTTACTCTCGCTACTCATTCCGGCATTCTCTCTTCCATAAAGTCCACGGCTCCTTCCGGTACCGCTTCATCCCTTATGCAATGCTCCTCTACCAACCTCTCGGTTCCTCGGCTTCGGCGGCGTGTTTCAGCCCCGGACATTTTCGGCGCAGGACCTCTCGACCAGTGAGCTATTACGCACTCTTTGAATGTGTGGCTGCTTCTGAGCCAACATCCTGGTTGTCTTTGAAATCCCACATCCTTTTCCACTTAACACGCACTTGGGGGCCTTAGCCGGAGGTCTGGGCTCTTTCCCTTTTGACCGTCCAACTTATCTCGTACAGTCTGACTCCCATACATCATCTTACTGGCATTCGGAGTTTGATATTCTTCGGTAAGCTTTGACGCCCCCTAGGAAATTCAGTGCTCTACCTCCAAAAGACTTGTATGAGGCTAGCCCTAAAGCTATTTCGAGGAGAACCAGCTATCTCCGGGTTCGATTGGAATTTCTCCCCTACCCACACCTCATCGCCACCCTTTTCAACGGATGTGCGTTCGGCCCTCCATTGCCTTTTACGGCAGCTTCAGCCTGGACATGGGTAGATCACCCGGTTTCGGGTCTGCTCCGACTGACTTTCTCGCCCTCTTAAGACTTGGTTTCCCTTCGGCTCCGCATCTTCCATGCTTAACCTTGCCAGCCGGCGCAACTCGCCGGACCGTTCTACAAAAAGTACGCGGTCGTGCATATAAAGCACTTCCACAGCTTGTAAACACAGGGTTTCAGGTTCTCTTTCACTCCCCTCCCGGGGTCCTTTTCACCTTTCCTTCACAGTACTATGCGCTATCGGTCACTAAGGAGTATTTAGCCTTGGGGGGTGGTCCCCCCGACTTCCCACAAGGTTCCACGTGTCTCGTGGTACTTTGGATCCTGCCGTCCTGGTCCGGATTTCGCTTACGGGGCTTTCACCCTCTCTGGCTGGCTTTCCCAAAACCATTCTGCTATCGTTTCCAGTAACTTCTGCAGTCCGTAACCCCAGCATGCACGCACGCTGGTTTAGGCTCCTCCCATTTCGCTCGCCGCTACTTTGGGAATCGAGTTTTCTTTCTTTTCCTCCGGCTACTTAGATGTTTCAGTTCACCGGGTTCCCTTCCATACGTTATGGATTGGCGTATGGATACATGAGGTCTGCTCATGTGGGTTTCCCCATTCGGACATCTGCGGGTCACGGGATATTTGCTCCTCTCCGCAGCTTTTCGCAGCTTATCACGTCCTTCTTCGGCTCTTAGTGCCAAGGCATCCACCCTGCGCTCTTTTTTGTTTGACCTTCCGTTTCTATAGCGTTAAAAACGGTTGGTTCCTCGCGTTTTTCATGTTTTCCATGAATGAGTTTTGATTCATTATCTGTAAGTTTACCTCTCAGATAACTCCTCGGATGTCTTTTCCTATCTCTAAAACGTTTGACGTTTCTTGGATACTCGTTTTTTGTATATGCAGTTTTCAAGGTACATCAGGATGAGAGCGCATCGGAAAACGGAAGTGTGTGGCAAGCTTGCTTGCCTGAGCACTTTTGTTTGGAGATGCATTGGCATGCAATGCCATGACCGAACGGGCTTTGCCCGTGAGGTTCTCATCCGTCCCCTTCCGGGGAATTTCATTTTTCTGACTGATGTTTATCAGTCATTAGAATCAACAAGCGCTTGGCTTCTTCACTCTAATCACTGGTAAAGACCATCGTGATGAGCACTTAGCGCTGGTCTTTTCAGCGCTTACGTGCGACACATGCAAAGCACTTAGCGAAGCTCGCTGAGCTTAGTACTTTGCGGCTATCATATCAGCACTTCCCTGCTGTTTCAGGTTGACAGCCTCAGCGTTCCCGCCTCTGTCTGTTCTATCTGTAAAAGCATTTTCCCCTGCTTTCTTTTTTAGGGTTCCGGCAGCCACCTGCTCTCCCACACCGTCTCCAGTGCAGTACCATCGGCCGCATAGGTCTTAACCGTCGTGTTCGGGATGGGTACGGGTGTTTCCCCTACGCGCATCGCCGCCGGAAATCTTCGTTATCAATCTTACCTGATAACTCAACAGTAAAACACATTCTCTCCGCTGACTTACTAAGCTCATGCTCTGCATTCGCTAAGTGCGTCTGCGCGCCGTCTCACTAACCTCGCCTTTCGGCTCGCTAAGTGTTCCGTGCGTACTCGTTTCCCTAGAAAGGAGGTGATCCAGCCGCACCTTCCGATACGGCTACCTTGTTACGACTTCACCCCAGTTATCGGTCCCGCCTTCGGCAGCTCCCTCCTTTCGGTTGGGTCACTGACTTCGGGCGTTACTGACTCCCATGGTGTGACGGGCGGTGTGTACAAGACCCGGGAACGTATTCACCGCAGTATGCTGACCTGCGATTACTAGCGATTCCAGCTTCATGTAGTCGAGTTGCAGACTACAATCCGAACTGAGACGTTATTTTTGGGATTCGCTCACTCTCACAAGCTCGCTTCCCTTTGTTTACGCCATTGTAGCACGTGTGTAGCCCAAATCATAAGGGGCATGATGATTTGACGTCATCCCCACCTTCCTCCAGGTTGTCCCTGGCAGTCTCCTCAGAGTGCCCAGCTTCACCTGCTGGCTACTAAGGATAAGGGTTGCGCTCGTTGCGGGACTTAACCCAACATCTCACGACACGAGCTGACGACAACCATGCACCACCTGTCTTCTCTGTCTCCGAAGAGAAAGCTCCGGTTAAGGAGCGGTCAGATCGATGTCAAGACTTGGTAAGGTTCTTCGCGTTGCTTCGAATTAAACCACATGCTCCACCGCTTGTGCGGGTCCCCGTCAATTCCTTTGAGTTTCATTCTTGCGAACGTACTCCCCAGGTGGACTACTTATTGCGTTGGCTGCGGCACCGAATAGCTTTGCTACCCGACACCTAGTAGTCATCGTTTACGGCGTGGACTACCAGGGTATCTAATCCTGTTTGCTCCCCACGCTTTCGAGCCTCAACGTCAGTTACCGTCCAGTAAGCCGCCTTCGCCACCGGTGTTCCTCCTGATATCTACGCATTTCACCGCTACACCAGGAATTCCGCTTACCCCTCCGGCACTCCAGATAAACAGTTTCCAATGCAGTTCCGGGGTTAAGCCCCGGAGTTTCACATCGGACTTGCTCCTCCGTCTACGCTCCCTTTACACCCAGTAAATCCGGATAACGCTTGCCCCCTACGTATTACCGCGGCTGCTGGCACGTAGTTAGCCGGGGCTTCTTAGTCAGGTACCGTCATTTTCTTCCCTGCTGATAGAAGTTTACATACCGAAATACTTCTTCCTTCACGCGGCGTCGCTGCATCAGGGTTTCCCCCATTGTGCAATATTCCCCACTGCTGCCTCCCGTAGGAGTTTGGGCCGTGTCTCAGTCCCAATGTGGCCGGTCACCCTCTCAGGTCGGCTACTGATCGTCGGCTTGGTGGGCCGTTACCCCACCAACTACCTAATCAGACGCGGGTCCATCCCATACCACCGGAGTTTTTCACACCAGGACATGCGTCCCTGTGCGCTTATGCGGTATTAGCAGTCATTTCTAACTGTTATCCCCCGGTATGGGGCAGGTTCCCCACGCGTTACTCACCCGTCCGCCGCTCAGTCACTTCCGCTTCATTCCGAAGAAATCTGCAGAAGTGCTTCGCTCGACTTGCATGTGTTAAGCACGCCGCCAGCGTTCATCCTGAGCCAGGATCAAACTCTCTAAATAAATGTGTTTGTCCGTTCAAGATCAACTCTTGGCTAATCTATCCCTTTTTACTGTTTTAAGGATCTTTCGATCGTTCGTTTAAAATGTTTTTCAGAACTTTCGAGGAATGTGTTTCACTGTTCAGTTATCAATGTTCTTTCGGAAAACTTTCCATCCAACGCTGCTTCCGCAGTCTGTCAGGATGCATTTCCTTGGTTCTGCCTTGCGACAGCTTTGATATTTTATCATGTTGTTTTTGCTTTGTCAAGAACTTTTTTCAAGTTTTTTATCTCTCAATTTCTTGCCTCAGCAGCAACTCTGATAGTCTATCATGTCATTTTGCATTTGTCAAGAACTTTTTTTAATCTTAACAAATCAGATTTTCCATTTCTGCAAGCTTTGACTTTTAGCAGCCGTCCCATCGGGATAATGCTAAAACCTCTTCAAACAGAACTTCTTAATAATACCATTACAAAAACTTCCTGTCAACTATTTTCGCTGTTTTTTTACTTTCAAAATTCGTTACCGTTCACAGTCATGATCCCGCAGGAGCACTGTGTACCCCAGACAGGCGTCTGTCCCCCAACGGACACAGGCCTTTTGCTGGAAATCCCGGAACAGCCGGCGCTGGATCATGCAGATACCTCTTATCTATGCTCGCCAGGCTCCCCTGCGATTCAGCCGCCGAGTACAAAGCAGTTTCCACGTGTCTGTTTACAGATATCCTGTTGATTCGCTTTTATATATTCACTATAATGAGACTGATCGGTTCCCGCGGACAGCTGCCCCCAGATGCCTGTACTGAACGGTGTATCTCAAATATCCCGCTGTGCTGCGGCACTATACGCTTGATCCCCCTGCTCACAGCAGAATGGTCAGCTTACCTGTTTTGTTTTTTCTTGGTATGTTGCCAAAGTATTTCGCAAATTATATCCCAAAGAGAGGTGTTTGTTTTGAAAATCCCCAAAAAGACTTCTTCCGACCGCCGCACACGATATACCAGAATGATGATCCGCGATTCTCTGCTGACCGCTATGCAGCAAAAACCATTTTCCAAAGTTACCGTTACAGAGATCTGTAAAATGGCGGAGATCAATCGCGGAACCTTTTATCTCCACTATTACGACTTAAACGATGTGCTGGATGATCTGATCAAAGAATTCATTCAGGATGCTGTTCCTGCTCTTGACCCTGCGATGAAGCCTGCCGGGAACAAATGTGCCTTTTCCTTCTGTAAAAATCTCCAGCAGGATCATGGCTTCCAAACGCTTCTTTTAGACGATACCGCATCCGCTCAGCTGCTGGACAAGCTCTGTGAGCTTTCCAAGGAGAACTATATCACGGTACTTATGCAGAACAGTCTTCTTTCTTATGAACAGGCGGAAGCCATTCTTTATTTTCAGCTGACCGGATGCCTGGCCATCCACAAACGAATGCTGCTGAATAACTGCCGGGACTGGGGCCAGATACAACAGGCTATTGATCGTTTTATAGACTCCGGGCTGGAGAGCCTTCTGATCCGCGATGGACGGTAAGCATCCGTTCAGCTCCAGTCCCGTTGGCAAAGCATCCCGCTTTGCCATTTTACTGATGGCCGAACTGTCATCCAACAAATTGCTTACCGCTTCAAACTGATTGATTTCTTTCCAGGGTTGTCTTACAATATAATCAGCATACCGGTCAAAGGAGCATACCATTGATAACTTCACCGCCCCGGTCCGGTATCATCCAATTATTTATTTCAAGGAGGAACTACGAAATGAAATTTCACGAAATGCCTTATCAGCGTATTGACTTTGAGGAAGCAGGCCGTACTCTTTCCAGGATTATGGATGACTTCAAAGCAGCAGCCTCCGCCGAAGAACAGTTTCAGGTTCATAAGCGTTATTATGAGCTGTCCGACCATGTGAGGACCATGTCCGGTCTCTCCCATATTCGCCACAGCATCGACACCTCAGATCCCTTTTACACAGAAGAGAACAATTTTTATGATCAGATGCTCCCTGCTTACAACCAGCAGGAAGTCCAGTATAAAAATCTTCTGCTTCAATCTCCTTACAGAAAAGATCTGGAGCAGCTTATCGGCGGACCCGCCTTTGCCCAGATGGAGCTGGCCGCCAAATCCATCAGTCCGGAAGTGGTCCCCCTGATGCAGGAAGAAAACGCCCTGGCAACAAAATATGAAAATCTTCTGGCCAGCGCCCAGATCGAGTGGGAAGGACAGGTATGCAATCTTTCCATGATGACGCCTTTCCTGAATCATCAGGACCGCACGATCCGCATCCGTGCTGCCAGGAAGGTGGACCAGTTCTATGAGTCCATTTCCCGGGAACTGGATGAGATCTATGATCTGCTGGTGAAGAATCGCACCCGTCAGGCCCATCTTCTGGGATTTAAAAACTATACAGAGCTGGGTTACTGCCGCATGCGCCGCTATAATTACGGAAGAGAAGCGGTTGAGAGTTTCCGCGATCAGGTAAAAAAAGACTGGGTTCCTTTTGCAGAAGAGATCTGGGAGGCCAGGAGAAAACGTCTGGGTCTGGATACTCTGTATTTTATGGATGAAGGCGTCAGCTTTGCCGACGGTACTCCCTGTCCCTCCGGAACACCGGAGGAAATCCTGGCTACCGGTCAGAAAATGTACGATGAGCTTTCTCCGGAGACCTCTGAATTTTTCCGTTTTATGATGGAAAACGAACTGCTGGACGTATTTTCCAAAAAGCACAAGCAAGTGGGCGGCTATATGTCCTATCTTCCAGAATATCATTCACCTTTTATTTTCGCCAACTTTAACGGTACCAGCGGAGATGTACATGTGATTACCCATGAATGCGGCCACGCCTTCCAGGGATATTATTCAAAAAAACTGGATGATATCCGGGAGCACGGAAACATTACGATGGAAACTGCAGAAACCCATTCCATGTCCATGGAATTCTTTACCAATCCATGGATGGATCAGTTTTTCCAGGATCGGGCCGATGATTTTCTGCTGACTCAGCTGGAGGATGCGGTGACGTTTATTCCTTACGGCTGCATGGTAGATGAATTTCAGCATATTGTCTACGATCATCCTGAAATGACGCCCCAGGAACGCAAAGCAGCATGGAAACAGCTGGAGAAGGAATACAAGCCCCATCTGGTTTACGGCGATGCTTCCGGTTTCTATGAAAATGGAGGGTACTGGCAGAGACAGCACCACATCTACAGCCTTCCCTTCTACTATATCGACTACTCCATCGCCCAGACCAATGCGCTTCAGTACCGGATGTGGATGGAGAATGACCGGGAAAGCGCATGGGAAAGTTACCTGAAGCTGTGCCGGCTGTCTGCCTCCGATTTCTTCGGCAATATGATGCGCGATGTGGGATTGAAAACTCCTTTTGAAAGCGGCAGACTGAAGGAACTGGTAAAGGGGCTGGAACCGATTTACCAAAAACTTACGGACAAAGCCTCAAAAGTCTGAAAAATCCCAACGGTCCGATCCGCCAAGCCAAAACCATATAGAAATACTCAAAATCCCTGCCGGCAATCCCGCAACATTCCAGTCAGATTGCCAGCAGGGATTTTCCGGATATATTCCCTGTGCATCAGTGCCCCTGATGAAAAAGCTCCTCCGTCCGCACCCCGGCGCCTCCTCTGTCCCGCAGCTTCTGCTGTCCCGTCAGATACTGCACCGCATCCCTGATATTCTCCACCGGAACCAGAGCCACATCCGTGATATTCTTCATACTCTTCATACATACCGCCGGAAGGATAATAGTGGTAAATCCCAGCTTTCTGGCCTCCAGTACCCGCTGTTCGGCCATACTCACCGCACGTACCTCGCCGCTTAACCCCACCTCACCGAATACCAGCAGCTTATCATCAATCACGATGTCCTTATAACTGGAGACTATCGCCAGCAGAATTCCAAGGTCTATCGCCGGCTCATTCATCTTGATTCCTCCGGCTATATTCACATAAGCGTCACTGGAAGACATATGCATCCCCAGCCTCTTTTCCAGCACTGCCATCAGCAGATTTACCCGGTTGAAATCCGTCCCCGCGGCAGTTCTCCTGGGGATCCCAAAATTGCTCTGGCACACCAGCGCCTGAACCTCGATCAAAATAGGCCGTGTGCCCTCGATGGAACAGGCTACTACAGAACCCGAAGCTCCTTCCGGCCTTCCGTTCAGCATAAACTCTGAAGGATTGGCCACCTCCGCCAGTCCCTCCTCCCGCATTTCAAAAACTCCGATCTCATTGGTGGAACCGAAGCGGTTTTTCACCCCCCGCAGTATCCGGTAGGACGCGTGGCGGTCTCCCTCAAAATAAAGCACCGTATCCACCATGTGCTCCAGAACCCTGGGACCGGCCACATTTCCGTCTTTCGTCACATGCCCCACGATAAAAACAGATACCCCCAGCACCTTGGCGATTTTCATCAGTACACCTGTAGATTCCCTCACCTGAGACACGCTGCCGGGAGCCGAAGCAACTTCTTCATTATACATGGTCTGGATAGAATCAATGATCACCACATCCGGTTTTTTCTTTTCGATCACCTGACGGATCATATCCAGATTCGTTTCGCACAAAAGCAGCATTCTGTCCGGAAAGGCCCCGATCCTCTGCGCCCGCAGCTTGATCTGCTTTAAAGATTCCTCCCCGGAAATATACAGCACCTGGTGTTCGCTGGCCAGATAACGGCACATCTGCAGCAGAAGCGTGGATTTTCCGATACCGGGATCTCCTCCCACCAGAGTCAGGGAGCCGCCTACGATTCCTCCCCCCCAATACCCTGTCCAGTTCCCCGATCCCGGTATGAAGGCGTTCCTCCTCATGAATAGTGATATTGGAAAGACTCACCGGCTCCGGTATCCGGCGGCCTGCCTGACCGGCCGCAGTTCCGGTGGTTTTACTGGTGACGGTCTCCTCTACAAATGTGTTCCACTGTCTGCAGCCCGGACACTGTCCCAGCCACTTGGAGGACTCATATCCACATTCCTGACAGAAAAAAACAGTCTTTTTCCCTTTCGCCATCCTGTCTCCTTTCCTGCAGTCTAAAAAACTGCCCTGCATACAAGAGGGCCGGTTTCTGCAACCGGCCCTCCATTCTTACCTGCATCTTTACATTTTCTCGACTTCCACCTGAACCGCTCTTCCAGGATTCAGATCCAGGCTGAAGGACAGCTTTCCTCCCAGGTTTGTTTTCATATTCCCCAGGTTCACATCGTCCACGATCACCTTATACTCTTCATCCGGCTCCAGCTCCACGGTCACCTGTGTATTCTCCAGCCCCTCCACAGAGAACGCCAGCCCCTTATTGCTCAGCTTCATATCCAGAACTGTGGTTCCAGGCACAGATTCATACACGAACATCTCGTTTTTCTCCAGCCTGGTGATTTCACGGAAAGTCTTTACTTTATAAAGGTCTCCGTTATATTCAAAATCAGAAAGCTTGGACTTTGTGTCCAGCTCGTAATTCCCAAAACTCAGTCCCCCGGTAGCTTCGGTTCTGATCAGTTCTTTAATTGTAGCCATAATTCCCTCCCTAGTTCATCTCCTGTACCCTGATGTATTGGCACACTCTTTTGGATTTTCATGGTGTTATGTAACGTTTCAGGATATCCGCCGGAAAAATGGGACTGCGGACTCAACGCCTGGTCTGCCTCCGCATCCATTCCCCAACCCCCTGAGCTGTTACGACTAATTATAATATAAATCCGCTGATAATTCCAGTCACAGTCAAAAAATAATTCTTCTCCGGATAACAGTTGCTACAGCTCACCGCCAGACTGTGACAGCGCTTCGCGGTACGGCGTCTGCCAACGACAGTCAACCGGCCCCGGAAAAACTTTACAGCAGCAATGAATCCTCAGCCCTCTGCTTCTTTTTCTCTCCTGGGAGAATTACTGAAAAAGACGATCTTACGCTGTCCATCCTTTCCGGTACGCACAGACACCGTCACATGATCCCCCCGGCCAACTCTTCCTTCCAAAATCTCCTCCGCCAGCGCATCCTCAATCTTGTTCTGTATGGCCCTCTTCAGAGGCCGGGCTCCATATTTGGCGTCAAATCCGCTTTCCGCCAGATAGTCCTTAGCGCCGCTCCGCACAGTCAGCTCTATCTCCATCTGCTCTCTGCAGCGTTCCTGAAGCTTTTTCAGCAAAATGGACACGATTTTTTTGATCTCATCCTTATTCAGCGGATGGAACACCAGAATCTCATCGATCCGATTCAGGAACTCCGGTCTGAAAATCCGGCGCACCTCCTCCATCACGCTGTTTTTCATATCATCATAGTCCTTTTTCTCATCCTGCAGAGAGGCAAATCCCAGCTTCTTAGGTTCAATAATGCTTGCCGCTCCCGCATTGGAAGTCATGATGATACAGGTCTGCTTAAAATCCACCTTTCGCCCCTGTGCATCGGTGATATGTCCATCATCCAGAACCTGCAGAAGGATATTAAATACATCCGGATGCGCTTTCTCGATCTCATCAAACAGGATCACGCTGTAGGGATTTCTCCGAACCTTCTCGGAGAGCTGTCCGCCCTCCTCATAACCCACGTATCCCGGGGGAGAACCGATCAGCTTGGAAACACTGTGCTTCTCCATGTATTCCGACATATCCACCCGGATCATGGCCTGCTCCGTGCCGAACACTGCCTCCGCCAGCGCCTTGGACAGTTCCGTCTTTCCCACGCCGGTAGGCCCCAGAAACAGGAATGAGCCGATGGGGCGGGCCGGATCTTTCAATCCTACACGTCCCCGCTTAATAGCCCTGGCCACCGCCTGTACCGCTTCCTCCTGTCCTATCACCCGTTTATGGAGCACACTCTCCAGCCTGGACAGCCGCCTGCTCTCCTTCTCTGCCAGACGCTGTACCGGGATCCTGGTCCATCCCGACACGATCTGAGCTACGGTATCCTCCGTCACCTGAAGCTTCCGCCCCCTGATCCTCCTCTCATACCGCTTTCTGGCTGCCTGACAGGATGCCTCTGCTTCTCTCTGCTTCTCCTGGATCTCCTTTGCCCTGGCAAAATCGCCTTCCTTTACCGCTTCTTCCTTCTCACGCTTCAGACTGCGCAGTTCTTCCTCGCTTTTCACCAGCGATTCAGGAACGGAAAAGCCTGTAAGCTGCACTTTGGACGATGCCTCATCCATCAGATCTATCGCTTTATCCGGAAGAAAACGGTCGTTGATATACCTCACCGACATCTTCACCGCTGCCTCCAGCGCCTGATCTGTAATCTCCACTCCGTGATGCCGCTCATAGTAAGGACGAAGTCCCTTCAAAATTTCCACAGCCTCCTCTTCCGAAGGCTCTTCCACCATCACCGGCTGAAACCGTCGCTCCAGCGCGGCATCCTTCTCAATATATTTTCGGTATTCCTCAACGGTTGTGGCTCCGATCAGCTGGATCTCTCCCCGGGATAACGATGGTTTCAGTATATTGGATGCGTCCAGCGCTCCCTCTGCGCCCCCTGCTCCGATAATGGTGTGAAGCTCATCCAGAAACAGCAGAATCCTCTGATTCTCCATCACTTCCTGTACCACCCGCTTGATCCTCTCTTCAAACTCTCCCCGGTACTTGGAGCCTGCCACCATACCGGAAAGATCCAGAACCACCACCCGCTTATCTCTGATGGTATCCGGTACGCTTCCCTGAACGATTCTCTGAGCCAGTCCCTCGGCAATGGCCGTCTTTCCAACACCCGGTTCTCCGATCAGGCAGGGATTATTCTTTGTCCGTCTGCTCAGAATCTGGATCAGCCGGGAAATCTCCTGTTCTCTTCCCACCACTGGATCCAGCTTTCCCTCTCTGGCCAGTTCTGTCAGATCCCGACTGTACTGATCCAGCATAGGAGTGGCCGACATCTCCCGGCTCCTGCCGTTTAGCTTTCCGCCTTTTTCTTTACTGTCCTGCGGCTCCTCTCCCATAGCGGACAATACCTCACTCTGGATCTTCTGGATGTTCAGCCCCATTGTGTGCAGCAGTCTGGTTCCCACACAGTCACCCATGCGCAGCATAGCCAGCAGCAAATGCTCCGTCCCCACACGGGTACTCTTAAAGTTTTCCGCTTCCTGGCGGCCGCCCTCCAGAAGCCTGGATGCCCGGGGGGTATAACCCTGGACAGATGCCGTCAGGACCTCCCCTGCAGGAGCGATAAAACGCTGGATCAGTTCCATCAGTTTTTCTTCTCCCACTCCCAGGTCCCGCAGCACCATTCCCGCCGTTCCCTGCTCTTCGTGGACCAGTCCGGCCAGCAGATGCTCCGTCCCAATATAGCTGTGCCTGCACCTGCGGGCCGTTTTCTCCGCATAGTTCACGGCCGCCCGTGCCTGCTCTGTGTACTGTATGTTCATGCAATCCTCCTGTCCGCCTGTTGCTCAGACCTCATATTCTTCATAAATCTCGTCAATCAATTGATGTACCTCTTCCCGGGTGATATTCTTGCAGCACCCTTTGGCCACAGCCACCCGCAGAGCGTCCTTCAGTTCCTGAAGGGCAAACAGTTTATTGGAATCAATGCAGATCACTGCTCCTCTCCGTCTGTCGATGGAAACAATCCCTTCCTGCTTCAATACAGCGTATGCTTTATTTACCGTATGCATGTTGATCCCGATGAGATCTGCCAGCTGTCGCACTGACGGCAGAGTATCCCCGTTATGCAGACGTGATGTGGCAATCCCCAGAATAATCTGATTGCGAAGCTGCATATAGATAGCTTCATCACTGTTAAAATCAATTTCTATCAAGTCCACGTGCATATTCTTCACCTGACCTTCTTCTCTCGTTGTTATACATATATTATAACAAACGTTCTGTTTTTTCAACCCTGAATCATCTGTTTACAGTTTTCCCCCAATTTCAGCACACCGGAAATCTGATCTGCTTTTTTGCCATCCTCCTTTTCCGGCTCATGATGCTGGTAATCGGTTATTCCCGCTCCGCTGTTGGGTTCAATAACAGAATACACTCCATCCACTGCAAAGCTTATCAGAAGAATTGCGCACAGGATCAAAGCTGGTTTTTTGGGAATCCTGCGAAACAGCTCATCAAAGACAGGCGCTATCACATAAATAAACGCACAGCTTCCCAGACCGAAAATCAGCAGGCCTTCTGCGCAGATCCTTCCGTGCAGGTTCAGAAAATAACCGGAATAGTTCCACCAGTACATCTTCTGAGTTTCCCACAGAAACCAGCCCACCAGATACTCCACAGTTCCGCAGACCGCCACTGACAAAAAGAAGGTAAGCACCGGCCGGTCCGCAAAACGCTTCAGAAGCAGAAGCACCAGCACACCGCCCGTCCCATAAATCGGGAGCCACGGGCCATGAAAAAATCCCCTGTTCACAAATACACCGTCTCCAAATAAATGGAGAGACACCTCCCAAAGCCATCCGATAAAGGAAAAAGAAAAAAACATCAGCACCACAGATGTAAAGGAATACTTTCTGTGGTAGTCAAAGGTGATCCATCTCTTTACACCCGGGTCATACAAAGGATGCTGCTCCACCGGATATTCTTTCAGCTCCTCTGTTCCTGTCAGCGCCCGGTCATTCAGCACCTGGTTCATGGCAGGGTAACGCTCCTGGGCATCTGCCCGCAGGGTCAGATACAGACAGGCGCCTGCCGTCTGCTGATAAGGGGCGATATAGACCCACCGCAGGATTCCCAGCGTAAAGAAATTTATCAGATACCAGCCCAGGAATGAAGCATCCAGAAGAAACGCTTTCCACTTATTCCCTTTCATCATTTCCCTGGAAAGCTGGAATACCTCCCGGTGCCCCAGATCCGGGTTCTCCGCCAGGATATAAGGAACCATCCGGTAGGAATACCGCTTGATGACGCCTCCAACGATGGTAAGATCCCACAGGAACTGAAGCAGGGATTTTTCCAGCATCACCAACGCCACTTTCTTTCCCCGCTTGACCCGCCAGGGAAACAAAATACGGTCAAAACGGCTGTTCTCATAAGCCTGCGTCTCCAGAAGGAAACGGCACTGTCCCACCTGCAGCACATTCGTCACAAAAATCATAAAGAGAACAAGAAGCCCCACTCCGGTCAGGATGATCACACCCTGGCCAAAATGGTCCCTGAATACCATTTCATTGGCTGCGTTCAGCACTCCATAAAGCACTGACCGGTCCGCAGTCACCCGGTTATATACTCTGGCCAGCACTCCTTTTTGGGGCGTATAGTGCTCATCCAGATATTTCAGTACGGTTCCCTGCTCGTAAACACCCGCATCGGTGATATTTTCCACCCATTCATTAACGATATCTGCATTTGTGGGCATCTCAAACTGTCCGCCCACAAAATATTCCGTCGCGCTGTCGATATGGCTGCTCAGCCGGAGATTGCTCACAAGAAACGCTACCAAAAGACTGATCCCCAAAATTCTCCAGTAGTTTTTCTTCATGGCACAGCGGCCTTTCCTTTTGATCTCACTGATTTTCCACATACCCTTCCCCCTCTTTCTTTTGCAATCTCCGAACCGCTCCGGATAGTCTACTAAGTATACTATAAGATTTGAAAAAGGGGAATAGCAAAAGGATAAAAGCTGTTACAAATTATTTTTAAAAGTCTATTGACGAATTGAATTTCAGATGATATAATTCTTTCTGTCGTCTGGAAGTGAAGCTTTCAGGACATGCGGGAGTGCTGGAATTGGCAGACAGGCAAGACTAAGGATCTTGTGGGTGTATGCTCGTGTGGGTTCAAGTCCCATCTCCCGCATTATCATGGAGGGAAGCCTTTAGAAGAAGGCTTCCTTTTTTTCGCGGACAGAGGAAAACAGGGGGGACATCCCTCCTGTTTTCTGCGTTTTCATTTCATCAGCGGGGCTGTGCAGGCCGCATCTCCCTTTCCCCGGTCCGGCCGAATCTCGGATCACGATCCGGAAGTCCGTATCAATAGCACTTTTTACACGGTTCATACCCATCCGCTTCTGCTTCCTCCCTGGACATCTGGTAAGCGTTATCCGGATTCATATTTCCGCAGTCCGGCTTGTTGTGATATTTGCTTCCGGTAGCAGAGATCCAAACCTGCTCCTCCTGGGCCGGTACGGCTTCCACTGTCTGGCCGGCATCAAAGGATCCTGCGGCCTGTCCGTTGCTTTCCTTTTTCATGGGTCCGGGCTGTGTTCCGGTATCCCCCTCATCTCCGGGAGAATAATCATTGCATGGTTCCTGGTTCCATTCGATATCGCTTCCATCGCTGACCGCGATGATCGTCCCCTGCTGGTCGGTACGATATACCTGAATTTCCATAGATTCCAGCTTATCCATGGTATCCTTATCCGGATGGCCGTATTGGTTCCCTTTTCCACAGCTGATCACTGCGTATTCCGGGACGGTATGTTCCAGAAACTCCCAGGATGTACCGGTGGCCGATCCGTGATGGCCAGGAACGATCACATCGCAGTCCAGATCGATCCCGGAAGCACACATGGCTGCTTCCGAATCAGCTTCCGCATCTCCAGTAAAGATAAAACTATTCTCCCCGTTGGTAAGCTTGATCGCCACAGAATTGTCATTGCTGTCGGAATCACTGACTGCAGCCGGAGCCAGAACAGTAAAGCTGCCTGTCCCGAAATCAAATTCCGTTCCCACAGCGGGATGCTGCATCTCCAGGCCTTTGGCAGCTGCGGCATCCGCAAATTTTTCACTGGTTTCTGTATCGTGATCGTAGTCGCTGCAGATCACTGTGCCCACATCAAAAGTATCGATACATCCGATCAGCCCATACACATGGTCAGAATCATAATGACTGCTGATAACATAGTCCAGTCTGGTCACGTTCTGCTGCTGCAGATAAGACACCACAAAGCTGGAGGTATCCCTGTCTCCACCGTCATATATCAGATTTTGGCCCCCGGACTGGACGAAAATGGATAACCCCTGTCCAACGTCTAAAAAGTGAACAGCCATATCTCCGGCCGTCTTCTGAGCGGACTCCCGCACTTTTTCCTGTTCCGGCACCGCATCTCCCGCTGGAGCGGGAGTGGGATCCTCTGCCGGCTCCGACTCCGGGGTTCCTTCCGCACCTTCTGTTTCTTCCGGTTCCGCAGACAGTTCCTCTGCCCGGGTTCCTTCGTTGTGTTGATAACCGTAGATTTCTCCGCAGCCGGCCAGCGTTACCAGAAGCAGCAGTACCGGCATGGCTGCAGTTAATCGTTTAACCCATTTTCTCATATGTATTCCCTTTCTGCCGTGGGCATCCGTGTTCCTTTTCATGCTCATTTCAGCCTGCTGGCTCAGATACAGGGGCCAAAACTCCGCTGCCCTGCAGCAGAGTTTTGACCCCTGTATCCGGCCTGCTGCCTTCTTCTCCCAATGGCTTCCCCACGCCATTTCACAGGTGTCCAGGCATTTCACACCAGTTCCGCGATCCTGGAAACACCCACATAGATTTCCTGGATCTTATACCAGGTCTTATAATCCACGATTCCTGTCTGAGGCAGACCGAACACCGACTGAAATGCCCTGACTGCTTCCTTTGTCTTCTCTCCATAGATGCCGTCGGCTGCCACGGTTGGGATGGCACTGTATACCTCACTGATGGTGTTTAACTGCATCTGGATCTGGAGGACCTTGGTCCCGCTGGCGCCAATGTCCAGATTGTAGCCGGGCCAGGATGCGGGAACACCTGAAATCTCTTCCGCGGAATTAATGTACATGTTATCTCCGTAATAATTCCGCAGGATCTCAATGGCTTCATATCCCTGTTCCCCCAGGCTGGCGCTTCCCCATTGGCTCATCCACTCCGGACACGACACCCTGCGCCCGTCGCAGTACTGTGTCAGGATCGGCTGCCGCACATTGGGACGGGACAGATAATTGGTAAACACCTCATCCACCACCTCCGCAATACTGTCAAAAATATTTCTTCCTCTCATCCATTTCTGGTCGTAGGCTGTGGAAGATGTGATTGTAAAGTCATATCCCTTATTCCGGTACCATTCCGTATACACCCGGTTCATGGTAAAGGACATGATCGCCAGTACATTGGCCTTTATGCTTTCCCTGGGCCAGGTGGCATAGATCTCGCTGCTGGCCACATTTTTGATATAATCCCGGTACCGCACATAATAATCCGTAGCCGTGGAATCCGAAGGAGCCCCGTCGTGAACCACCACAAACTCCGGAACCACCACCCGGCTGAGCACGATCTCCCCGCTCTGGTTCACCGGCTTGATCTCGTCCTCCGGAATTTTTTCCGGGTAATCTCCATAGAGTGTATGCGCGGGAATCACAATATCCTGAAATTCCTGGCCCTGAGCGGGAGTCAGAGAAACATTCTGCACGCTCCGCTGTCCGGACAGCATCTCAGACCCTGACACTTCGGTTGGCTCATACCCCGGAGCCTCCACCCGGATCGTATACTCGGAATAGGGCTGTTTCTCAGAGGGCTCCAGACTGTACTCCAGCGGCGGTGTTGCCAGCTCCAGATCCGGGGTATGGCCGCTTTGATCTGTAGTCAGCTCCTCCAGGGGGCGTTCCGGTTCCCCCGTATAGGAAATCGTCACCCTTGCTCCCGCCACAGGCCGATTCTGCAGGGCTGTCACCACATTGACCTGCAGGGTTCCTCTGTCCGTATTATTCTGCTGCATCGTCACTCTGTTGGGATTCGCCATATAAAACCTCTTTTCACTTATATTCAGCAACAGTTCAGGGCCAGCGCAAGCTTCACACCTGTTTTCCCGCTGTCCTGAACTGTTCACTCTTATACTATATATATGACGCCCGCAGACTTTTGTGATTTCCGCCTTTTCTCACAGACGGATACATGTCCGCATCCAAATGCCAAAACCGTCTGCCCTATCTTTCTGTCTCTGGCTGGACTTTCCCGTTATGTATTCTTTTCAATGCCCCAATACCCAAAAGGAGACAGACAGGAAATACAATGGCAAAGAGCAGACCCCTCTTCAGCTCTCCTCCAAAAACTCCCGACATCATCCCCACAAGGCCAGGACCTGCGGAACATCCCAGATCGCCTGCCAGGGCAAAAAAGGCGAACATGGCGGTCCCTCCCTGAGGGCACCGCTCAGAAGCCAGGCTGAAGGTTCCCGGCCACATAATCCCCACAGCAAGTCCGGTCAGAGCACAGCCCGCCAGCGACAGAACAGGCACAGGAGAAAACACTGCCAGCAGATAACTGATGACGCAAAGCACCGCGCTTCCCGAGATAAATCCCACCAGATTGATCCTGTCGCTGAACTTCCCGTAAAATACCCGGGAACAGCCCATCAGCACCGCAAACATACAGGGGCCTAAAAGATCTCCCACCGTTTTATTCACATTCAGTCCCAGCTCCGCAAAAGCAGAGGCCCACTGACTCATAGCCTGTTCCGATGCTCCGGCACAGACCATCATAAGGACAAAGATCCAGAAGATCTTCATTCCCAGCATCTTCTTCACAGGCATGGCCTGACCATCCTCCACCAGCCTGTTGATGGGAACTCTTGAAAAATAGAAAAAATTCAAGATGGGAACCACAGCCCAGATGACAGCCAGGATCTTCCAGTTCTCGATCCCAGCCACCTGGAAGAACACAGTGGACAGAAGCACCACCCCCACCTGTCCCCAGCAGTAGAAAGAATGGAGAAGGCTCATATTTCCCGACTTATCTTCCGTAGGGCATGCCTCCACAATAGGGCTGATCAGCACTTCGATCAGTCCTCCTCCCACCGCATACAGGCAGATAGCCAGCACCAGCCCCACAAAAGCGTCCGGCAGCATATCCGGGAGAGTTCCCATACCGATCAGTCCGGCAGCCGCGAAGAAGTGCGCCGCCATAATAGCCGCCCGGTATCCGATCCGGTCCACATACCTGGCGGACAGCATGTCCACCAGAAGCTGCACGCCGAAATTAATCGTGGTTAAAAGCCCGATCTTCCCAATGGAAATATCATACTGTCTCTGAAAGGTGAGAAACAGCAAAGGCGCCAGGTTATTTACGATCGCCTGGACGATATAACCGATGTAACTGGCAAAAATCGTGTGTCTGTAGTTTTGTCTTATGCTCATGCTCATTCTCCTCCGGTAACTTGGATGTCTTCCCATATTTTACAACTCTGCCGTCATGTAAACAAGAGGAAAAAATAAATTATTTTACGGAGAAAAAGCTGCCTTTCTCCGGTTCTCCGGCAAAAGACAGCTTCCGTGTCCGTACTCTCATTTACAATGTCAGAACAGCCCCCGCACATCCTTAAACGTGATCAGAATCATCAGCCCAAACAGCAGCAGAATCCCCGCGAAATGCACCATTCCCTCGGCTTCCCGATTGATGGGCTTTCCTCTTACCGCTTCAATGATCAAAAAGACCAGGCGTCCTCCGTCCAGCGCCGGAAGAGGCAGCAGATTCATCACGCCCAGATTGGCAGTGATCAGGATCGTCATGTTCAGCATAGTCAGCCAGGTCATTACAAGGCCCTCCTGCCGGGTCTCCTCATAGGTATCCCCGATAGCCTTCACCACCCCCACCGGACCGGACATGGCCTCCAGTCCGATCTTTCCGGTTACCAGCATCTTCAGAGACTGGATAGTGGTATGGATCCAGTAACGAACCTCCAGGACACTGTATTTCAACACCCCCAGAGCATCTGTCTTCTCCCTCACCAGATTGTAAGCAAACCCAGTATTCACCAGATCCTGGCGAGTGGGCGTCAACTGCGTTTCGTATTCCAGGCCATCATGAAGATACCGTACCGTTACTTCACTCCCATCCATTGGATGCGCATAAAAGTATTCCGCCAGATCATTTCCCGATGCGATCTCCGTTCCGTCAATACCCACGATGATATCTCCGGAGACCAGTCCTGCCCCGGCGGCCACGCCGCCTTCTGTCACAGTGATCTCCGCCTGCTCTTCTGTCTGAAAATAACTGATCCCCATCATATACCGATGCTCCACATCCGGCTGATAGGTAATTGTATGCTCCTGGCCGTCTCTCAGAAAGGACACTTCCGTGGCCTGGTCCGACAATCCGTGAAGCTGTTCGTATACACTCATATCCCGGCCGAAATAGATAGAGGTACCGTCGAACCTGGTCAGGATATCTCCCTCCTGGAGTCCTGCCGCTTCCGCCGCGGAGCCCTCCTCCACCGCAGTGATCCGGGGCGGATCATACCCCACCGCACTGATGATCACCAGAGCTCCGAAAAAAGCCAGGATAAAATTGAAGAAGGGTCCCGCAAAGATAACCGACATCCTTCTCCAGACTGACTTACTGTTAAAGCTCCCCTCTGCCGTATCCTCCTCGTCCTCGCCCTTCATCATGCAGGAACCGCCGAAAGGAATCGCCCGGAGAGAATACACAGTACCTCCCCTGTCAGTGCTCAGAAGCCGAGGGCCCATGCCCACGGAAAATTCCTCCACCACGATTCCGTTCAATTTAGCCAGAATAAAATGACCAAATTCATGAACGATCACCACGATCCCCAAAATCAGAAATGCAATTACAACGCTTACGATGCTCACTGCTTCCACCTGCTTTCAATCCATTCATATGTCTTCGCTTCTGTCTCCAGGATTTCCTCCAGCGCAGGGTGATCGATCACCTGATGCCGCTCCATCGCTTCCTCAATGATCCGGTAAATATCCAGAAATGCAATCTCTTTTCGCAGAAATTTGGCCACTGCCCTCTCATTGGCCGCATTGAATACGGTAGGCATGCTGCCCCCGATCCGGGCCGCCTTTATAGCCATGGGAAGTCCCTGAAAGGTTTCCATATCCGGTTCTTCAAAGGTGATCTGTCCCAAAGCCGCAAAATCCAGCCGTTCCCCCGGCAGAAATCTCCTTTCCGGATAGTACAGGGCGTACTGGATGGGGAGCTTCATATCCGGCGTTCCAAGCTGCGCCATCACTGCACCGTCCACAAACTCCACCATGGAATGAATGATACTCTTTGGCTGTACCACCACCTGAATATTCTCCAGCGCCATGTCAAAGAGCCATCGGGCCTCCATCACTTCCAGCCCCTTATTCACCAAAGTAGCAGAATCTATGGTTATCTTCCTTCCCATCGACCAGTTGGGATGCTTCAATGCATCCTCCACCTGAACATTCTCCAATTCCTTCCGCTTCTTTCCCCTGAAAGGGCCTCCTGAAGCTGTGATCAGCAGCTTATGGATTCCTGTGGGATTTTCCCCGTGGATTGCCTGGAAAACAGCGCTGTGTTCGCTATCCACCGGAAGGATCCGGACTCCGTGCTCCCGGGCCAGAGGCATGATCAGATGTCCCGCAGTCACCAGCGTTTCCTTATTTGCCAGGGCGATATCCTTTCCGGCCTGGATGGCTGCTATAGTAGGCCGGATGCCGATCATCCCCACAATAGCTGTCACCAGGATCTCCGCTTCCGGTACCCGGGCCACCTCCAGCAGTCCTTCCATCCCGCTGACCACCCGTACCTTCAGATCCCTGACTCTGGCTTTCAGATCTCTAGCCTTTTCCTCCTGCCATACAGCCACAAGCCCGGGCATAAACTCCCGGATCTGCCGCTCCAGAAGATCAATATTGCTTCCGGCACTGAGAGCCGCCACCCGGATATCACCGTTTGTACGGACCACCTCCAGTGTCTGGGTTCCGATGGAACCTGTGGAGCCCAGAATCGCAATCGTTTTTTTCATAGTAAATTCCTCCTGATCTGCACCGTAAATCCCGGCTTACAGAAGCGTCACCGCCAGGATATAAATCATGGGTGCCGTAAATATCACGCTGTCAAACCGGTCCAGGATCCCTCCGTGTCCCGGAATCAGCTTACCGTAATCCTTGATATTCCTCTGCCGTTTAATTGCTGACGCCGCCAGATCCCCCACCATGGAGACCAGCGCCCCCACCCCGCAGATCAAAGCATAGATCATGGGTGTATGGGCCGAATTTGGATTCCAGGGGGAGATTGCCCAGGCATACAGCGCGCCCAGAAGCGCAGCCCCCAGAACACCTCCCACTGCTCCCTCTACAGACTTTTTGGGGCTCAGTACTGGAGCCATCTTATGCTTCCCGATCAGGACCCCCACACAATAGGCGCAAGTATCGCAGCCCCAGGAGCACAGAATGATCAGCCACACCAGATAAGCACCTCCGGGAAGCTCTCTGGTCATATACAGGAACGAAAGCATCACTGCCACATAGACAATTCCGAAAAAAGCAGCCATGACCTGCTCAGCCTGAAATCTGGGGTATGTAAACACATAGACTCCCATGATCAATATCAGCCCCAGGACCGCTGCCGGAAGATGATAGATTTCCGGCAGGAAAAACAGCGCCAGATAATACAGCACCGCACCCGCATATCCCGTCATCTCCAGCAGATTCACGCCGTCCCCTCCGACACCTGCCGCTTTGTAGATCTCCCTCATTCCGATCAGAGACACAGCCAGAAGCGTAACGAACAGCACCGGACCCCCGCAGATGATCGTCACCAGCGCTATGGCCACCAGCACGATGCCGCTTAACACGCGATCTAGTG
>CAWVIZ010000009.1:0-229837 GCA_963929535.1 uncultured Lachnospiraceae bacterium
ACACTAGATCGCGTGTTGAAGGCGGCTGGCAGGCTTTTCCAGCAGTGCCATAAGCAGTACCGCGCATCCAAGAAAATTCAGAATACCGAAATAAGCGGTCTGCCCGGGGACAGCGATCCCGGTTACAAAAGTAATGATCAGCCCGCAGATATTTAAAAAGATACCCCGCCGGATGCTGTGGCTTTTGCCAAACCGCCAGGAAAAACCGGAAATCAGAATAAAGGTCCAGCAGATTCCCTGCTGCCAGAGATGACTTCCAGTTCTCTGATACCATCCCGGATCCTGGCCGTAGATGATAAATACATCATACAGGAAATGAAATAATACCATATTGACCAGAGCCAGTCCACGGATTCCATCGATCAAATGGTAGCGTTCTTTTTGAAATGTCAAAGCTTATCCCACCTTTTCAGAAAATATGGCAGCAGTTTGGCTTATCGGCCGCACTGCTGCAAAATGTGAAGCGACAATGGGCTGAGGCGCAGCCTGGAGAGGCTGGAGACAGATCCAAATCGTTACGATATGATTTAGAATACCACGGAACTGGCTGCAGGGAAAGAAAAAAATATGTGAAAGTCCTTCCTGTTTCCCGGGGATGCCAAATATCCGGGGCTGGTATAAAGCGGGAAGGTCAGAATGAAAAAAACAGGAGGAAGTTATGAAGATCAATGGAAAAAGGGTTTGTCATCCCTCTGGAAGAGCATTGGACAACAATGATTCCGCATTGAAATATTTTGAATTAATTTTGGAAAATGATCATCCCCAGGAGCTTTCAAGGTATCCTCTTCCGGAGGGATATCATTTTGTTAATTATACTCCCGGCGATGAAGAGGCGTGGCTGGAGATTGAGACTTCGGCCCGGGAATTTGTTACCCGCAGGGAAGGGCTGGAAGCCTGGAAAAAATACTACGGAGGCCATGAACAGGAGCTTAGGGACAGAATGTATTTTATAGAGACATCTGCTGGAAGAAAGGTGGGGACTGCCACAGCATATTATGAGCCTGCAGACCGCTCCGGGGCCGGATGGCTCCATTGGGTTGCCGTACACCGGGATTATCAGGGCAAAGGTCTCGCCCGGCCTCTGATTGCTCAAGCTTTGAACCGTCTGGTACAGTTGGGATATTCTTCCATAAAGATTCCCACACAGACCAATACCTGGCTGGCGGCATCCATCTATCTGGACTTTGGTTTCCACCCCTTTCCTCCAAATCTGGAGAAAAATCTGGAAGGATATCGGATCCTGAAAACCATAACGGATCATCCTGCGCTGAAAGGAATACCGGAGATTTCGCCGGAGGCTGTCTGGGATATGGAAAATGTGCGTGTGGAAGAGTCTCTCCGGAAAAAATATCCGGATCTGGAATACTATAAGATCTGGAAGGAGAAGGGGATCATTGCTTATTGTACAAAAAGGGAGCGGGGAGAGATTCCATGGCAAAAATACTGATCATTGAGGATGACAGGATATTGAATAGGAGCGGAAAAGACATTCCGGTGTGGGAGGCTTTTGGTGGATTTTTCCGCAGCAAGAGTGACTTTGGATGATAAAGCATTATCTCTGACGCCTACAGAATATAAGCTGCTGTGTGCTCTGACTTCTCATCCGGGACAACTCCTGACCCGCGGACAGCTTTTGGAGCAGCTCTGGGATAAAGATGCTGATTTTGTGGATGAGCATACTCTGACTCTGAATATCAGCCGTCTGAGGGCAAAGCTGGGGGAAGGATATATTGAGACTGTCCGGGGAATGGGATATCGCTGGAGAGACAGGAGGGAGGAACGTGATGGATAAGCCATTTTTTTCCGAATGGTGGACAGAAGGAAAAGTCTATGTATCCAGGGAAATGGAAAATACTGCCTTTTATCCCAGGCGGTATTTTTCTGTGTCTGTGGGCAGGGGGACTGTTACTGATGGAGGATCCATGGGCAAAGGCCATTTGGAGCGTCATGGGAGGTATGGCTCTGCTGACAATTTTTCTGGTATACCGCAGCTTTCGCCGGGAGACAGTTTCCATTGCAGACATGCTCAGCTTTCAGATCCGTCAGGCCGTCCGCGGAGTTCGTCCAAAGACGGAGGTATTTTCTCAGGAGACCATCAGTTCCAGACTGGCGGAGATTACCTGGCATCAGGCCAGAGAAAATGAATGTCAGAAAAAGGAGCTTCAGGGTATGATTTCTGATATCGCCCACCAGCTTCGGGCACCGGCAGCAAATATGACACTGTATAGCGATACGCTGGCGGCAGGAGATCTGACAGAGGAGCAGCAGAGGAAGTTCCTTGGCATACTGAGAGACCAGGCACAGAAGCTGGAGTTTCTGGTGAGTGCGCTGGTAAAGATGAGCAGGCTGGAAAGCGGCGGTATTCAGATTGCTGCCACGGTGCAGTCCCTGGAAGATACTCTTGAGGAGGCAGCAGCACAGGTGATTCCGGCTGCCGGGGAAAAAGGACTTGTTTTTAAACTTTCCTGTCCTCCCGGATTGAAGCTTCCGCATGATAGAAAATGGACGGTGGAAGCATTTTGCAATTTGTTGGATAATGCGGTAAAATACACGCACTGCGGAAAAATAACAGTTACAGCGGAAACTCTGGAGGTTTATACCAGAATCCAGGTGGCAGACACCGGGATTGGTACTGCAATGAAATCATCAGTAGATGCTTTAAGGCTCTTTTCCTTGAGATTTGTCTGACGCGGGGGATGCTTCCTCCCGCAATTTTACGGCAGTGGCAGCCATCCGCCTGCGCTGATCATCAATGGCTGCGTAATGTTTCCTGGTAGTATTCACGTCTTTATGCCCCAGAACATCAGCTACCAGATAGATATCGCCTGTTTCCTGGTACAGGGCAGTGCCGTAAGTGCTTCGCAGCTTATGAGGGGTGATCTTTTTGGTGGTGGTGATCTCTCTGGCATATTTTTTTACCAGATTCTCCACGGCCTGAACTCCGATCCGTTTTCTCTGGGTAGAGTAGAAGAGAGCGTGTTCATGGCCGGCTACAGGAGTGATGCTTTCCCGAACCTCCAGATACTGCTTCAAGGCCTTTTCCACCTCCGGACCGAAGTATACAAACATTTCATTGCCGCCCTTTCGGGTTACTTTGACGGCATTATTTTTAAAATCCACATCCTCCACATCCAGACCTACACATTCCGATACGCGAACACCTGTTCCCAGCAGGAGAGTAACGATCGCCAGATCACGTTCCTTTGTTTTTTCATAATATACTTTTTTCTGTCCGGTGAGCTTATCGCTGCAGTGCTCCATATAGTCCAGGAGACGAGCCACCTCATCCGCATCCAGCCGGATAATGGCTTTTTCGTGGATCTTCGGCATATCGATCAGTACAGTGGGATTTGTCTTGATCATTTCATGGCGGAAATAATAGGCATAAAAGCTGCGCAGGGCAGAAATTTTTCGTTTCAGACCCCGTTCGCCATTGGTAATATATTCATCATCGGAATCCTTGTAAACTTTCAGATATTCCATGTATTCCTCAATATCCACAGCCTGAACCTGATCCAGGACCTCCACGGTAAAATCCTGGGTGGACCGGTCATGAAAGGCTGGATTGTTCTGGATAAGGAACTGAAAAAAGATACGGATATCATAGGCATATGAAATTCTGGTTTTCGTGGTCGTGGTGGCGTCCATGGCACGAAAATAATCCCTGGCAAATTCCGGAAGCGTTTTGAGAACTTCACGGAGCTTTAAAGTATTCTGGAGATCTGTCTGATCGTGATAGGTTGTTCTGTCCATAATCATTTCCTTTCTCTGAGGCTGTATAGTTTACCTGACCCTGTGGACTGCGGGAATATACATAAATACAAAAGAAAAACACTTATAAAGATGCAATTGTAAAAATCAGAAAAACCTTGCAGGCTGTGAAAAGTATACCATAAGAAGGGAAACCATGTCAATCTATTTGAAAAACTCGTGTTTGTCGTATAGATCTAAAGAGGTTCCTGCAGTCTCCTCAGAGCTGCAAAATCCTAAATTTCCGGCAACCTACCATATATATCCTATCTTCCGGATTGTTTTATAATTTCGGGAATTTCCTGGTGTGGCCGGCACTGTCCCCTGGGATAAACTGTTCCGGGATTGCCGGAGTTGGTATGCGGTGTATGGGATATATAGCGGCAGATAAGGAATGAAATGCGTAGATGTGAGAAATAAGGTGATCATCTATAGGAGCCGCTCTTTGGGATCTTTATAGCAGGTTCTTACACCGCTTCAGTCGATGCTAAACGTGTATATTGGTTTAAAGGTGTACACTGGCCGCACAACAGTCTCCGTTTTGGTTATGATCATGTCCGCTTGGCTCGCTGCCTGCGGGAATAAACTATAATATAAAAATGCGTTTCTGGCCTGCCGGTCTGTATGTGTATCCTCTGTTGTCCGGCTAATGTGTGCCTGAGGGTTTAAGCGCGGCAGGCAGGCCCGCTCATACCCTCAGACCCGGTCCGGAAACTGTTACTTAAGTTCCGATGAATAGTAAGGAACGGTGATCCGCTCTCCATATTGGAGCTGCTCATCTGCCAGGTGATTGATCGTCATTACCTCGCTGACATATTCCCGGATATCCCGATATTCCTCTGTCATATATTCTTTTGCGATATCCCAGAGATTATCGTCCCGGTCAACATAGACACTGGTGAAATATTTGTACCGCTCAGGTACTTCCGGGGTGTCCGCCTGAACACGGACACCGCATAATATAGTTACTGTCAGAATGATGGCAGACAGCAGGATTCCTGCTGTGAAAGCCTGTCTTCCGGCTCTTGCGGGTTTTCTGCGTTTTCTGTTGATTCTTTTTTCCGTACCCCTCATAAGGCTTTTCCCCCTTGCGTGATATATCTTGTGATCATATGAAATCGAACATTTGTTTAGAACATATGTTCTTTCTGATGAGAATATTATATTCTATCGAACGCACGTTTGTCAATGCCTTTTTAAAAAAAACACAACAGTTTTCCGGTCCGTGTTGAATGTGTGGCCGCCGGCACACGGCGTGGCAGGCGGTAAACTGTACATACAGCCGATAAACGGCACTGCCGCCGGATCCATCCCCTGGCCGGATGACTACAAACCTGGATCCCGGCGGCTGCTGTTTCCCCCACCGGCAGGATTTTTCAGACGGAGCCGTACCTGTTCCAGATCCTTTTCCGTATCCACAGAAAGACTCTCCAGGTGATCCATCGGTATCAGCCGGAGCTCTTTTCCATAGTCAATAAAACGCAGAGTATCGATGCCTTCGATCTGTTCAAAACGGCCTGGCCGGGAGGAGGCGTAGAATTCCAGCATTTTCCGGTTATATCCGATGATCCCCACATGCTTGTAATAAGAAAAACGGATAGACCGGAAGGGACAGGGAACAGGGTTCCTGGACATATAGAGGGCACGGTAATCTTCATCAAAGACCACCTTGATATTGGAAAGATCCAGGACCTGGGCCGGATCGTGCATGGGAGTAATGATATTGGTGCCGAATTCCCGGTGGAGGGGGATCTCTTTGGGGACAGCCGAAGCCACAGCGCTGCGGCTGATGAGAGGTTCGTCCCCGTTGAGCTGCAGATAAAAGTCTGCCGGAAGTTTTTCACTCACCTCCGCCAGCCTGTGGGCCGCTGTGGGATGGTCCGGGGAGGTCATGATCACCGGAATATCAAGCGCCTGGCAGACCTGGCTGATCCGGCAGTCATCCGTGGCTACCCGAACCTCTTCAAGTTCCGGGATCCCCATGACCCGCTGATAGACCCACCAGATCATAGGACGCCCCCAGATATCTGCCAGGGGCTTTCCGGGAAGCCTGGAGGAACCGAATCTGGCCGGGATGATTCCTACTGTTTTCATAGTTCTGTCTCCTGTTTTTCTGTTTTCTGACTTCTGTTTTTGGACAGTTCAGCCTGGCGTCCGCAGGCATCAGGGTCCCGCCGCAGATGCAGCGGAATCTCCGCACAGCGGACTTCGGTCGGCGCTGAACGTGTGCCACTGGCACACAGCGGACTGCACTCCGTTTCGGTCGGCGCTGAACGTGTGCCACTGGCACACAGCGGTCTGCACTCCGTTTCGGTCGGCGCTAAGCGTGTGCCACTGGCACACAGCGGTCTGCACTCCGTTTCGGTCGGCGCTAAGCGTGTGCCACTGGCACACAGCGCCCCGCAGGGCAGTGAGGGGAAGGCTGAACGGTAACCCTTGTTTCTGCTTTGGCGGTGACGGCCTCGCCTCTCTCCTACTCTTTTTGGTACTGAGCCAGCTGCTCCTTCAGCTCCTTTTCCGACCGGACGTATTCCAGCAGTCGTTTTTCTGTGGCGGCCAGAATGCCCTCCAGCATCTGGATCCGGATCTGCTCATCGGTCATTCTGGCGAAAGAAATTTTCGTTCCGGTCAGGGGAAGCTCCCTGGATTCTGTAAGTTTTCTGCTCATATTTCTGATCCTTTCCTCCCGGGTGTAAAGGTACATGGCGTCCCGGGATTCCGTATCCCAGTATTCCTTCCGGGAAATCTGCTTTTTTTCCACCACCAGAGGGATCATGGAGGAGAATTCCCTCTTTCTTTCATAGGAGTAGATTCCGTAGTTTCCCTCTGTGTTCAGGTACAGGACGGCCTTTACCCCGGGCGGCAGAGTCCAGGGCAGTACGCATTCCTGTCCGCCGCCTTCTTCTGCCGGCGAGGCAGTGTCGGGATCTCTTTCCCCCAAACCGTCGTCCAGAAGGCAGATCACATCCCCGGAAAGCTCTTCCAGTTTGTCAGATATCTGAAGCCGGCCTTCCTCTGCTTTTTCCCGGATTCCTCCGGAGCATTCTGCCAGGTTGGAAAGCTGGACCATATTCAGGCCCACCGCCCATATGGAGGAAAATCCCAGGGAAAGGGCGGCCCGCAGCGCCATGTAGTACAGATGGTTAAAATGAAAAGTATGCTCATAAGCCGCGTTGAAGGCCAGACACTGCCCAAAATCCTTCCGGATCAGGTTGATGCCGGTGGAACTGATGGTGCACACCTTCCGGGGAAGGGCATCGAAGGCCAGAGGCAGCAGCTCGGAGGGAAAAAGTTCCCGCATCACCTCCGCCTGGGGAAACAGCAGCCCGTAGTACAGGATATCATCGGGATGAGGCTTGATCAGCACATCCTCCCCCTCCAGATAATAATCCATCAGGTTCTGATAGATCACGATCTGCTCCCTCAGGGAAAGCTGCCCCAGGTTGGCAAACTGCTGGGTCAGCAGAAGCACCCGGTCCTGACAGCCGGTATAAAAAGGCAGCCGGAAAAATTCCCGGATCTGCATGGCTGTTTCCCGGGGAAGCGATTCAAAACGCTCCACCACCTGAAAATCCTCCGCCTTTTCATCGTAAAAGCCGGGAAGCTGGGAGGATTTATCACAGATCTTCCGGGTGATGGAGGGGTTGGAATGATCGTACAGATGGTATTTTTCCACCAGCTTCCACCGCCGGGGGGAGCTTTTCCTGTGAATGTCCGACAGGATCCAGGGACGGCTTAAAGCCCCGCTTCCGTCCTCAAACATGGCGAAGGGGATGTGGTCCCTGGCCCACAGCACCTGCAGGAAGGTATGAATGCCTGCCGCGTAGATCCGGGAAAAATCCCCGATGGGATACGGGACTGTCCGGGCAAACTCCTCTCCCACTTCCCGGAGGATCTGTTCCTCGTTTCCTTTATATCCGCCGTAACGGAACAGGAAAACTTCATCGAAAAATCCCCGGCTCCGGGCCTCCCTGTACTGGGGCATCCGCTCCACGATATAATTACCCAGGAGCAGTACCGCCCTCTCACCGGGATGAATGGTCATCCGGTGGACGATACACTCCAGAATCTGATAGGATGATAATGCCTGATAGAGTATCATGTTGTCTCCTCCCATACCTTAGCCTTTTCCATGACCTGACGGACAGACTCCATCACTGCCCGGTCCTGAGTGGCGAACAGATCCCGTCCGAAAATATAGTCGGCAAAATATTTCCGCATCCAGGAGAGATTTCCGGCAAAATGAAGGAAGGGCATATAGGCGTCATGGCCGGAAATATCCATCATATAAGGGAATTTTTTAAACCATTCCCGGTAATCCCGGACAAAATCCAGGGTCCCCTGGTGGATCTCCCTGTTGTGGGCGTAATTTTCCGTCTCCGGGATGTCATAGAGAATGCGGCCGCCGGCATCAAAGCCCAGGAATGTGGGGGTGCAGGATTGGGTAAGGATCTCAAAGAAAAAGGAATTCAGGTGATTGTTTCCCGCCTGATGCAGATCGTGAAGAGTCTTGTTGTACATATTGGAAAAGATATACGTTTCCACCTCTCCCTTCTGCATCATGGCCGCCATATAGGTGTCGTTCACATTTCTGGAGGCGGCCAGGAGGCAATGGACCTGACAGTCCAGATGGTATACCTGTTCCGTCAGATACTTCACCTGCAGCACGTTGTTCCCCGACCAGCCCACATCCACCACGGCCGCCCGGCTGCTTTTCCCGATCTTCCGTGTCAGATATTCCCGGATATATTCCTGGTCCGCCTGATAGCAGCCGCACACCTCATCCCAGTGATCGGTGAGCAAAGAATAGACCACCTTTTCATTGGCAGGGCTCAGATATTCCTGCTCCCGAATCCGATACCGGGGGAAATAAGCCTTCAGAGGGCCGATGCCGATCCGGTCGAACAGGGTTCCCACCCGGGACTTATAGAGGGCGTTGGCCTTGTGATGCACCAGCTGGAGCAGATAGGGATGCCTGTTTTTTTCCACAATGGTCTTTGCCACGGGAACCCTGGACCACAGCACATATTCTGTGGGAAAATCCGGGTACATCTGCCGGAATACCTTCTGGTACAGATCCCCTTCCCTGGCCAGAAACAGGATCTTATCCAGGCCGTGCTCCCTGGCGTACCGATAGATCCACTGACAGAAGCCCATCACATAGATGCCGGTATAGACGTAGCCCACCTCATAATAGGGACTGTATCGGTCCATACCCGTATGCAGCCGGGCGTTGACCACACCCCGGTAGGCGGATCCGGCCAGGTGGGACATGCCTCTGGCCCGGAACTGGTTTCCGGCCTCATTCACATTCTGATACAGCCGGGCGGCAATTCCCTTCTGAACGGCGGAATCATAGTCCGACTTCCGGTTGTCGCCGATGTGGACCGTCTCTTGGGGATACAGATCCTTCAGGATATCATACAGTCCGCCGTTCCGCTTGGAACAGTTGTAGTCGCAGGACACGATCACCCGGTCCCAGTCTTCGTAGCCGCAGGAGGCCAGCAGCTTCCGCATCCATTCTTCCGGCAGATACATATCTGACAGGGCCACCAGGGTTTTTCCCTGCTCCCGCATCAGCTTGTAGACGGTCTGCATATAAGGGTTGGGACGGCACAGAGCCAGTTCTGTCTCAAATTCCGTCCGCGCGCCCCATCCGGCATCGATCCCTGTTTCTCTGGAAACATATTCATAGATCTGTTCCAGGGTGACTTCTTTGTTGCCCCGTTTCTGATAGGCGTCATTTCTGGCCTGCTGCTCCGCCTGTTTCCGGATCTGACAGAAATCCATGATGTCCAGCCGCTCTCCCACCAGGACAAACAGGTCGGAGGGAACGGAAAAGGGACGGAGGATCAGCGTGTCGAAGATATCAAAGGAAATCACTTCATAGGGAATCAGACCTTTGGCGAAATTCATGGGAGTTACCCGGTTGCTGGCTTCCGATTCCGCGCCTTTTTCGTACAGCCGCCCTCCGGCCCCTAAAACGGGCACCTGCGCCTGCAGGCAGGGAGTTTCTCCCAGCAGCTGGTAACGGCGGTTGTCGCAGGTATATTTCACCTGATAGCGGTATTCTCCGGGACTCAGCTCCGGATCCAGGTATCCGTTCCGGGTGGTCTGGGTCACAAAACGGTATTCTTCTCTGCCCCCTGCCCGGTAGACATTGTAATGAAGGGCGCCTGCAGGAGCCGTCCAGTCCAGGCGGATGCCGCCCTGGGGAAGGGATACGGCCTCCACCAAAAAGCGCCCCCTTCTTCTTCCGTTTTCATTCCCGCCGGTGTCGGCGCCGCCCTGCTTTCCGGATCTTTCGGATCCCGGGCTTCCCATCTGCGCCAGCCTTCTGGCCAGATACAGATGTTCGTCCTCCACTGTGGATACGGAAACAACCTGGGAAAATTCACTGTAGTAAGTTCCATCCATGGAAACCTTGAATTTGTAAAAGTAAATGGTATCCGGCGGGATATGTGCCGTGGTATACACATTGGAGGACAGTTTTTCCAGAAAGCGGTAATGTATGCCGTCCTGGGAACGGTACAGATTGTAGCACACGGCGCCGAAGATCTTCTCCATCCGGAGCCGGGCCCTGCCGTCCTTTATTTTCAGAAGCTGAAAGCGGTGCAGCCGGTCCTTCTGACTTTCCCGGTATTTCCAGCGCAGCAAAAGGAGTACCAGCCAGTGCTTCAGGCGATGCTTTCCATGCTCCTTTATGTGACCGGCCACATAACGCTCATATGCTCTGCGCACTCTCTCGTTTTTTCTTACGATCCGGTTGTACAGGTTATCCTTCCACTGGCTCATCGGGATTTTTCCTCTCCTTTTCTTCCATACTCCACAGCTTTGCGGCGCACCGGGAAAGAATTCCCCGCTCTGTAAGAAGCCGTTCCACCAGCTCACGCACTGCTCCCTGTCCGCCCCGGCTGTTCAGCACAAGGGTGCAGCGGCTCTTTACCTCATCTGCCGCGTCGCGGGGGCAGGCGCTTAAGCCGCACAGTGCCATGGCCCCTAGGTCGTTATAATCGTCTCCAATATAGGCGGCAGATTCCGGAAGGATCTGCTGCCGGCGGAAAAACTGGTCAAGAAAAGCCCGTTTATCCTTCACTCCCTGGTAGACGTGTACAATACCCAGTTCTCCGGCACGGACGGTGACACAGAGGCTCTCCCGCCCGGTGAGGATGACCGGTTCGATCCCGGCGGCCCTGGCCAGGAGAATGCCGGCTCCATCCCGGGTACTGAACTTTTTTACCTCATTTCCTTTGCTGTCGATGTAGACGCCTCCGTCTGTCATGGTTCCGTCCACATCCAGGATCAGATAACGGATCATTTCATCGCCTCCTCATAAAGCGAAGGGGTAAGAAAGACCAGAGGAAGTTCCTTGCGGATCTCCTCCAGCCTGGCGGCGATCTGCCGGTTGTCCCCTGTATGGACGCCGTAGAATTCCCCGAAATAGCCGGAAGATAATTATCCTTTCCTTCTTCGTAGCCGTCAAAGCCTGCCAGGGCCGCCTGGGATACGCCCAGAAGCTTCAGAAGGCGGAGAAGCATGACTCCGCAGTTGGAGCTGGATTCCTTCCGGTCCCCGGCCAGACGGTAGTAGTTGATCACATGGTCTCCGGCACAGTATTCTCCGGAGACATTGGAAGTGAGGATCACATGGCTGCGGTTTGCCCGGGAATTCTTATATTCTTCGTACCGTTTGGCGTTGCTGAAAAATGAGTAGCCGCCCTCCTGCTCATCGAAATAGAAATTGGCGGAGATGGGAACGGCGTTTGTCTTCCGGATAAACTCCCGGACCTTCTGCCAACCGTCCCTGAGACTTTTTCCCGGGGCCAGCACCACTGCCGTCCGTCCGCCCAACTCCTCCGCAAGCTGGGAAAGACTGGCTTCATCGGCCACCTTCCGATCCTCGTACTTTTGATACAGCTTTTCCGCGTATTCCGCGTCGAAGGCTGCTTTTTTGCTGTCAGGAATGCCCTTCAGGATATGATTCATGTCCCTGCTGGTAAGACTCCCTTTTCCCTGGAGAAATTCCGCGTAGTTCCGGTGGAGATTATATTTGGCGGAGAGAAAATATTCCGTGGTATAGCCCCAGCTTTCCTGCTGCCGGATGGGAAGGATATGCTCCTGGATGGCGTCCAGCACCTGGTCGATATCGTAGCTTTTTCCGTAATGCCTGTTCATGTACTCCATGATCAGCTCCATGCACAGGTTGCCGGGAACTCTTCCCATACCGTTCAGGGAAGCGTCCAGGACGCACCTTCTGCCATGGCTTTTCATCTCCAGAAAGGACTGGGCTAGGGAAAAGGAAAGGGCCAGATTTTCGTGGAGATGCAGTCCCAGTACGGTTTTTTTGTCCAGGTTGTTTTCACAGAGAGAATAGATCCGCACCAGCTCCGGCCGGGTCATGGAACCAAAGGTATCCACAATGGAAAAGCCGTAGGGACTGATCTGGCGGATTTTCTTCAGAAGTTTCAAAAGGGCACTGTCCTTATAGCCCATGATGTTGATGGGATTCACAAACAGACGGTATCTCTTGGCCTGCACTTTTTTACAGAACTCCAGTCCCTCATCCGCGTCATAGTCGTGAAAGGTTACCCGGATGACGTCCAGCGTTCCGTCATTTTCTTCCAGCTTCTCCACATCGTACTGATTGTGGAGAGCCATAGCTGCAAACCTGGATTTTTTCCGGTTGTCAGGCAGAAGGGATTTCAGTTCCGCCACATTGTTGAAAAGGGTCCGGTTGGGGTCGTAGGTACAGTTTCTCAAAAATCCCACCTCAATCAGATCGGTTTTCGCGTCCACCAGGCGGGCCAGAAGATTTCGGATGGTACGCGCTCCAAAGTTCCAGTCATTGATGTACCCGCCGTCCCGCAGAGTACAGTCCAGCAGTCTGATTTTTTCCATGGGTATAAGCTCCTTGTCTTTTTTCTGCCATTAGTATAACCGCCTGCGCCCGTCTCATACCTGTTTTCTTTTTGCTATTCCACATGAAGGTTGGTATCCCAGGAGAAATACCGTTCCAGTGCCCGGCGGTATCCGGAATTTTTCAGGACGGCTTCCAGAGGACGGTAGGCGTCGCTTCCCCGGATCTGTCCGGTCCCCTCTTTCAGCCAGCCGAAATGACGCTGCCAGTCTCCGGCAAAATCCAGGATTCCCCGGCGGATCTGCAGAAGCTTTTCCGGGCAGGGTTCCCTCTCTCCAAAATGGAAAAGCACCCGCCCGGAAGGACCGGGGGAAAATCCTTTCAGAGAGGGCCCCGGGGAGGTAAACAGCAGCTCCAGGTACAGATTGTGATCCCGGTTTGGATCGTGAAGTTTCCAGAGCTCCCGGTTATGGGATTGGGAGAACAGATAGGAGGCCATCTCGCCCTGAAACAGAAAGCCGCCAACGGCGTCCCCGTCCCCGCTGTTTTCTCCGCTGACCCCGGCCATCAGACTGAACAGACGGCATGGGGGAGAAACCTTCTGGGCAATATGCGCCAGCGCCCAGCCCCCGTTTCCCGCCCAGCCGATATCCACCACAGCCGCCCGGCGTACTCCCCGCAGAAGTCCTTCCACATAACGTCCGGCGGCCTCCCGCTCCGGCAGATAGACCGCGTCCGCCCTGTCCCAGTGGTTTTTCAGGAATTCCTCACAGATGCGTGTCCGCCTGCCGGTCAGCTCCTCCTTGGCATCCATGCCTTCCCGGCGGCAAAGCTCTTCCAGAAGCTCTTCCTGTTCCATGGAGGCAAAGCACTGTTCTATGGAAAATCCCTGATCTGCCTTATCCCGGAGGAAACGCTGGAAAAATTCCCATCTGCGGCAGTCCGCAGTCAGCTTCAGAGCTGCCCTCCGGGACCAGTATACGTACCGGGTGTCGCTTTCCGGATACAGCATCCGGTAGACTCTGCGGAGGATATCCCCGTCCCTGGACAGGAACAGGATCCGACTGATCCGGTGGCTTATGGCAAATCTGCGGATAAACTGACAATAGCCCACTGCCAGAAGACCTCCGTATACATAACCGTATTCATACAGGGGATCATACCGGCGGTCATCCCCATGGAGCTTCTGGCTGACCAGACCGCGGTACATGCTGCCGATGAGGGGGGACATTTCCCGGGGACGGAACTTCCGGCCTGTCCGGCAGGAGGAGGGATACCAGAGCACATCGAAATGATGGGACCGGGCCATATCCCTGTCGGCATAAGGATGGTCCCCCACATGGATATATGTGCGGCTCCATCCGAAGCGCTGCCGCACACACTCGAACAGATCTCCCTGATGTTTGGAGGCTCCTTCTGTACAGGAGACAAAAACGGCGGAGAACTCTCCCAGTCCCGCATCCTTCAGCAGCCGGAGGATCCGTTCCTTTCCCAGGTACATGTCACTGGTGATCACCAGCGTCTTTTTCTGCTCCCGCAGATATTCCAGAACAGGCAGGAAATAGGGATTGGCATAGCAGAATCTCTGTTCTGTCCTCCATTCGGTTTCCAGTCCCCGGCAGGCATCCAGCCCCGTTTCCCGGGATAGGACTGCCCAGATCTCTTCCAGCGTCACCTCCCCGGACCGCCCCTGACGGATATGGGCGCTGCGGGCCTTCTGTTCCGCCTCCATCCGCAGCCGCCGGAAATTGGGGTACCCAAGCTCCATGCCCACAAAATAAAAAAGATCAGAAGGCTCCTCCAGGGGACGCAGCAGCAGGGTGTCGAACACGTCAAAGGAGATCACATCGTAGGGCATCAGCCGGTCGGCAAGCTGTCTCCAGGAGGGCCGGTTTAAAAGGCCGGATTCCTGCAGCATCAGCCTGTCCGGGATCTGTGTCCATACAGCCGAAAACTCCCCTCCCCTGCCGCCCCAGGCGGCAGACAGGATATGCCTTACGGCTGTTTCCAGAAGGGTCAGTCCGTTCCACCAGAAAAGCAGCGCCAGTCCGCCCAGCATCCCCCGCTTGCCGGGGTGCTGCCCGCGGTATTCCAGATACCGTCGGCGGATCCTGGGATTTCTGTTTACAAGGCAGCGGTACAGGGCCAGGCGGAGGCGCGCCTCCTTTTCTTTCCTCATGAATGATCCCCCTTTTTCCGTTTTTCCCTTCCATATTCCAGGTAAGCGTCGCACACCCGGCGGGGTTCCCCGTCCATCCGCAGAATGCCCTTTTCCAGCCACAGCACCCGGCTGCAGTTCTGAAGAATGGCAGAGACGGAATGCGATACGATCAGCACCGCGGCGCCCCCATGGATCATGCTGCGGATCCTCCGGTCGCTTTTTTCCCGGAAAAAGGCGTCTCCCACGCTGAGCACCTCGTCCAGGATCAGGACTTGGCAGGAGGACCGGGCGGTGGCAATGGAAAATCCCAGCCTGGATACCATACCCGAAGAAAAATTTTTGATCTTCTGATCCATAAAACCCTCCAGTTCCGCAAATTCCACGATCTCCCGGTATTTTTTCCGGAGCTCTTCCCTGGAATAGCCCAAAAGAGCGCCGTTCAGATAGACATTTTCCCTGGCGGTCAGCTCCCGGTCAAATCCGGTCCCCAAAGTCAGCAGACGGATATCTTCCTGTCTGGCCTTCACCCGACCCCGGGTGGGCGGCATGGCCCCGGAGATGATCTTCAGCAAGGTGCTCTTTCCGGATCCGTTGGTGCCTACGATTCCCACCACCTCTTTCGGCCAGACGTCAAAGGAGACATGGTCCAGAGCTTTCAGGATCCGGCAGGGGTTCTGCCGCTTCACCGTCCGGATCAGATATTCCTTCAGACTGTCCGGACGTTCCAGCGGCACCTGAAAATGCATGCTGATGTTCTGTACAGAGATTACCGGCTGTTCTCGGATTGCTTCCAAGGCATCGCGCCTCCTTTCCCGATGATGAGATATTTGATGATTTGACCGCATTTCCCGGCAGCGCATCAGGCAGAAAAGCTTCCCGGCAGCCCTCCTGCCGCAAGGCAGAAAAGTTTATATGCAGCACCTCCTGCCGCAAGGCAGAAAAGCTTATGTGCAGCGCATCCTGCCGCAAGGCAGAAAAGTTCACCGACAGAACGGCCCGCCGCAGGCGGTAAAGTCCATCGGCAGCGCCTTCCGCCCCAGGCGGCAAAGCCCACCGGCAGGAAGCTTTCCTGCTCAGAGGCTCTGGATGATCCGGTCCTGCTTTTTCTGAAAATATGCTTTGCCTGCCAGATAGATTAGTCCGCTCCACAGGATCATCCTCACCCACAGCCCCGCCTGAGGGGTTCTGCCGTACATCATACATTCCCGGGCCGCGGCAATATAGCAGTAGACGGGATTTTCCCGGATCACCGCCTGCATGCCCGCAGGCAGCAGCGCCAGAGGATAAAACAGGGCGGACAGATACATCCACAGGGTCAGGATCACCGAATAGAGATGGCGGATATCCCCGAAAAACGAATAAAAAATGGACAGAAAATATCCGATCCCCATGGCAAAAAGGGCTATAAGGAACAGGATCACCGGAAACCAGACCATGGACAGGGAGGGACGGATGCCAAAGAGAAGCAGGATCAGCCCGTAGGCAGCCAGGGAATACAGAAGATTCACCAGCGCTGCCGCCACCCGTGTGACAGGAAAGATGAATCTGGGAAACCTCACCTGCAGCAGCAGTGTTTTGTTGTCCACCAGAGAGGTCATGGCAGTGTTGGTGGCCCCGGTGAAGAAATTCCACAGGATCAGTCCGGTAAGATAATAGACCGGATAATTTTCAATGGATTTTCTGAACATGGTGGAAAAGATCAGGGACAGCACAGCCATGGACAGCAGGGGGTTCAGCACGCTCCAGAGAATCCCCAGACGGGAACGGCTGTATCTGCGCCTCAGTTCCCGCAGTACCAGCTCCCGGATCACGAAAAAATACTGTCTGTTCCAGACGGACTGATTCATGGTCTTTGCCTCTCCTTCCCTGACTCGTCCAGGCGGACCGGGTGGCCGTGCCCGCGGGGGTATGATGTGTTTTTTCGGAGTTTTCCGCTTCCGTACAGAACATATTTGTACAGACGGATCCAGAACAGATGCCAGCACACCCATTTTCCCCTTCTTACAGCGCTTCCCTCGATCCATGCGCTCTCCCGCACCTGCTTTCTGATCAGCCCTGTCATCCGCAGCAGCTTGGGGAGCAGATGATTCTGGGTAAGCTCCCGTCCGGAAAGGAGGGGAGCCGCCACCTGGTGATCATTTTCCAGCACATCATCGGTAAAACGCCATGTGCCGAAGGCTTCCGCCTGCCGGGGGGTGGGATTTCCCATGAAGCGCCCCAGAGTTTTCTCCCAGCATCGGGGCGGCAGGATCCTCCAGGCCCTGATGGAGCGGTCAAGCCTTTTGGCCTCCTCCAAAGCCTGCCGGGTCACCTCCTCCAGCACCAGATCCAGCTCTTTTTCATTGGGACAGGCTCCGGGCCGGTATACGGGCGCAAATCGTCCGTCCGGTTTCTTCTGATACCCCAGGGTCATTCCCGCGGGGGAACGGAAGATACATTCAAACAGACTGTTGGAAAAGTACACCTTTCTCCTTATATTTCCCCAAACAGAGAAATAATACTCCCGGTACTGACAGGGAAGGGTGCCGGGAGGCTGATGGTACATGCCGAAATAGAAACCCAGAGGCGTCCCCTTCCATCCCATGGAGGACAGGAGAAGTCCCAGAGTCTGCTGCATGCTGCCCGTCCATCCGCTGTCCACCACCGCCCACTTTACCGGCTCCAGAAGCCCTTCCTGGCGCAGATAGCCCAGGGCTTTCGGCAGGGCCTTCCGGGAGTGGTCCTCCATCATCTGCAAAAACAGAGGGGAGCGGGAGAAAACGGACTTCAGCTCCTGGATCTCCCGGTAGGAAAGCGGCTGCAGGATCCGGTCAGAAAGCCCCCGCTCTTCGGCCGCTTTCTGAATTTCCCAGGGGGTCAGCCCGGCTCTTTTCAGGATTTTCTCCAGAGTCATGTCAATGCCGCCCAGAAAGATCTGATCCAGACAGGACTTCCCCATGAGGGAGAACGCGGGAAGCCGCAGGGAATACCGGGAGCATTCCAGATAACGGCATTCCATGTACGGATGCCTGCCCTTGGACAGGATCCTGGCAGTCTGATACATGGGCCATCCATCCCTGGCCAGAAAATACAGCCGTTCCACCCCCAGCCGTTCTGCCTCCCGCAGCACCCATTTGACAAATTCCACCATCACCGGGGCCAGGATTTCCCTGGCGGTCTGTCCGATAACCTTCATCCGCTCCATTCCAGCGCTCCTTTCGGAAGATTTTCAAAACCTTTCATCCATTTCAGCAGTTTTTTGGGGAGCAGGCCCGCCAGAAGCGGACGGAAAACAGCAGCCAGGACCAAAGGCCCCCAAAGTCCCAGAGCGCGGAAGCCCTTTCTTCTCAGCCGCAGCTCGTCCAGGCGGTAACGAAATTTCCGTCTTTGGTAGGCCGCTGTATCCTCCCGGTATAGAAACAGCTCTTCCTGAAGATTATACCCATAACAGCCCAAAACATGCAGACGCATAAACAGATCATAATCCTCACAGCGGAGCGTATGCCTGGATTCGCTGTAGCCTCCTGCATCTGTCAGCACAAAGCGGCGGAACATCACCGAAGGATGGATATACGGAGAGTATGGCAGAAAATCCCGGCTTTTGGGAGCTTCCGGCATGCGCCGGTGTCCCCGTATCCGGCTGCCCTCCAGCAGCCCGGCGCAGCAGCCCACAAATCCGTACTCCGGATGGGAGCTGAGAAATTCAGCCTGTCTTTCCAGCCGCCGGGGAAGAGAGATATCGTCCGCATCCATCCTGGCGATATATTCTCCCCGGCTCTGCCGGATACATACGTTCAGCCCTGCGGCAATCCCTTTGTTTTCCGCTCCTCCAAGAAGCCGGATCCTGTCATCCTTTCCGGCCAGTTCCAGCAGCAGCTTTCCCGTTTCCTGGTCAGAACCGTCGTCATAGATGAGAAATTCCAGATCTTCCAGGGTCTGATCCAGAATGGACTCCACTGCCAGCCGCACCTGGGAAAAATCCCCGGGATTGTATACGCTCATGATCACACTGACTTTCACACTCTTTTTCATAGGATTCCCTGCGCTTTCCTTTTCAAATTCAAATGCTATGATATATTTGTGATACCTTCTGAGGGGCCCTCTGACTGCCGGTACGCGGCGGATCTTACCGGGGAGGGAAGAACGTGAGAAAAAATCTCCCGATAGATCCGGCGCATGATCTCCTCCGCCCTGTGGTGGGAAAAATGCGCTGTCACATCCTTCTGCCCCTGTTTTGCCAGCCTCCTCTGCAGACCGGGATCACAAGCCATTTTCCGGATGGCCCGGGCGAAGGACTGGTGGTCCTCACCGGAGCATACCATGCCGTTTTCCATATGGCGGAGGTATTCCCTGGTCCCCCGGTTGTCTGCGCAGATCACCGGTTTCTGACAGGCCATGGCCTCCAGCGCGGCCATTCCCAGCCCCTCCCTGAGAGAGGGAAAGAGAAAAAGATCGGCTCCCTGCAGCAGCAGCTCCATATCCCTGCAGAATCCCAGAAGATGTACCTTATCCTGAAGCTCCAGTCTTTGGATCTGAGCCTCCAGCGCCTGCCGGTACGGTCCTTCCCCGCAGATAAAATACTGAAAATCCAGATCCGTAAGCTGTGCCAGAGCCTCCAGCACCGTCTGGTAATTTTTATCCCGGTCCAGAAGCGCCGCAGTCAGGATACACAACTGTCCCTGCCGTACTCCCAGGCGCCTTCTTGCCTTTTCCCGTAGCCAGGGACGGAACCCGTACCGTTCCAGATTGACTCCCACCCCCGGGATACGGTGTACCTGTCCTCCCTTTTTCAGCCGGAAGCGCCGGGCAGATTTCCGATCCTCCTCATTGATGGTCACCAGACAGTCCGTATATCTGGCCAGAAGCCGCTCCGCCGGATAGTACAGAATCCAGTTCTTCCAGGGAGCTCCCTTATAGAAATGGAAGCCATGGGCTGTATAGATCACCCGGACCTTCCGCCTGGCCAATCGGCCCGCCAGCCTTCCCAGCACTGCGCCCACCGGGGTATGGCAGTGGATCACATCAATGGATTCCCGCCGGATCAGATCCAGCAGCATCCCCAGCGCCCTGGCGTTTTCCCGCAGACGGTAAGGGGATTTGCAGATGGGAATGGAATGGGTGATGATCCCGTTTTTCCTGAAAAACGCATCGTCGAAGGAATATGCCGGATGATCAAAATTGGACGCGTAGTGGATTTCAATTCCCATATCCCTCAGAATTCTGATATTTCCCTGCTCAAACTGCCAGAGAAAACCGCTGACTGTGGTGATGATCAAAATTTTTCCACGCAACTTTTCTTTCTCCTTTATCTTATCTATAGGAGGGATTCCTGTTATCGTTCACCCTTCCGCTGTCCCGCGAAGACCGCTGTGTGCCAGCGGCACACGGACAGCGCCGCATGGCATGGTGACCGGGGAACCCCTGTCTGTCCTGCTTACCGGAATTCAGTCTATCATTTTTTATCCGCGGATTCCTTATGATTTCTCTGGAAACGCAAGGGAATCTATCCAGTAAAAACGAAAAACAGGCTCTGTGAGAAAAGGGAAAAAAGAGAAAGGACTGCAGGTACGGGTATGCCCTGCGGGAAGGCCGGACGGTTACAGACAGATGCCGCAGGCATACAGAATGCAGAGAATTGTCTGTTCCGTATGCCTGCGGCATAAAAAGCCAAAAAGCAGAATTGTGTTTATTCCCGCGAGCAATGAGCCAAGCGGACATGCTTGCATGTCCATTTGGCGGCACACGGTTAGCGCCGACCGCAGCGAAGCGAAGACCAAATACCCCGCAGCTCTGCCGCGCTGCAAGTTTGATGCCCCGTAGCTTGCTGCGGAGTATTTGACTATGAAAATGATATTTGAAGAGAATACACCTGTCCCCTACACGGAATCTGCAGCGATGTCTTCCACGAAATGATCCGGGTATTTTTCCCAGTATTTCCAGTAGGTAAAATCCGGATCGCCGCAAAGATTCAGCTGGTACATCCGGAAGACAACGGAAATATCCTTGGGCTGCCACTGTTCCACATAGGAATAGCGGTAAGTCATTCCCAGTTTTTTCATGACCTGCCCGCTGGCGGGATTTTTCACGTCATGGGTGGCTGTCAGGTAGGAAATCCCGCTTTTTCGGACGGCTTCGATAACAGCCCGGGCCCCTTCCGTGATCAGTCCCCGGTTCCAGAATTCTTTCCTCAGACCGTAGCCGAAATCGTGGCTGTCGTCCTGGCTCACATGGATATAGCCCACAGGACGGTTATCCTCCTTCAGGCAGACGGCATACCGGAATCCTTCCGGTTTCCGGTAAAAATCCAGGTAATGCTCTTTCAGATACTCCTCTGTCTGCTCCAGGGTTTCAAAGGGAAACCAGGGCAGAAACCGGTTCACTTCCCGGTCCCCAAGAAGGGTCAGCAGGGCGGGAGCATCCTTTTCCTCAAAACGGCGGAGGATCAGACGGTCTGTAACAAGCAGGGGCGTATTGGCCTGCGCGGGCTTTGCGGAGGGCTCCCGCGCCAGCTCCTTTATAACCAGAAGCGTCAGATCCCGGGCTATGCAGGAAGCCTTCCGGCAGTTCTCTTCAAAGGTATCCGTACCGCTGTGCCGGGCGGTATCGGTGATGGTGCGGATGGCCAGGAAGGGAATCCGGTTTGCCAGGCAGACATGGGCTGCGGCTGCCGTCTCCATGTCCACCGACAGGGGAGAAAATCTTCCGTTGATCTCCTCTCTCCGTTCCTGGTCTATGAACTGCTCTCCTGTCACGGTGGTTCCGAAATACACCCGGCTTTTCAGACTGCCGGCCGCCCGGTGTGCCGCCTCCAGCAGACGTTCATCGGAAGGAAAGAACACGGAAGGCATCCAGGGATGAAACTCTGTCAGGATGTCCTCCGCCACATCGTGGTAGGCTGCCTGCCGGGTGACCACTGTATCAAAGATTTCCAGCTCCTCTGCCATACCGCCTGCCGTTCCCGCGTTGATCACGGCATCCACCTGAAAGGTGTCGATCAGGATCTGGGCGGCTATGGCGGCGTTGACTTTGCAGACTCCGCTAAAAAGAGCCACTGCGGGAATGCCCGCCAGAGTTCCCTGGTAAAATTTCAGCATGGCTTTTTCTGTAATGTTCCAGTCTTTCAGACTGTCCAGGAAGGGAGCGAGCTCCGTATCCCCGGCACATAGAATTCCGATTTTCATAAACAATTCCTTTCTGTCACGTGATATTACTTTCGGGTGATCACCTGTCTTTTGGCGGTCAGATAGGCGATGAAAAAATAGAGAACATAAGCGGCAGTCAGGACTCCGATGACCGCCGCGCCTGCCGCTGCCACCCGTCCGCTCTGCCGGCCGAACCCGATCAGCTCCACAAAACGGATGCAGAGGACAGTCACGGGAACACAGAGCAGAAGGGGCATTGCCAGGGGAAGGAAGAAAAAGATTCCCATTTGCCTGCGTAGGGCTTTTGCCTGTTCCTCCTCTCCGCCCGCGTTTTGCCGCAGGCTCTGTCTTACCAGGTAACTATACCACAGGCCTTGGGAGATTTTTCCAACGGCATTCCCCGGATCCTCTTACATTTTTGTAAGACTTGGAAACTGAAAAGAGATTTCCGTATAGCAGCCTTCCCGGGATCGGATCGCAAGCCGGATTCCCATGTTTTGGCACAGACAGTCCACCAGATACAGCCCCATCCCGGTACTGGTTCCCAGCCTTCGCCCGTTGCTCCCGGTAAATCCCCGTTCCGTTACCCGGGCCACCTCGTGATCCGGGATTCCGATGCCGTTGTCCCGTACCGTAAGCTGACCTTCCCGGGCAGTGATCCGGATCCTGCATCCCGGGCAGTATTTTGCGCAGTTTATCAGAAGCTGCTTTACCATGAACAGCAGATTTTTCCGATCCGTAAAGACAACAGCCTCCCCTGTGACCTCCACGCTGATCCCGGCAAAGATAAGGAGAGCCGTCTGGCTTTGGACGGCTTCCCTGGAAAGCTGTTCCAGAGAGACCTTCTCCGGCTTCATATCCTTCCAGGGAGTGCGCATACGGGCATAATACAGGATCGTATCGGTGAGATTTTCCGCCCTTTTCAGTTCCCTCCGGAGCTTTCGCGGTTCCGCCTGGTTGTCCAGCATCAGACTGCAGGCGGTGAGCGGCGTTTTTATCTCATGGATCCAGCTCTCCACATACCTGCAGTATTCCTCCTTTTCCCTTCTGGCCTCCTCCGTCTGTTCGATGGCCGACCGGGATACTCTGCGCATCAGCAGGAAATACGCCCGCTCCACGCTGTCTGACGGCTCCGGCAGCACCTCTCCGGCCAGATAAGGATCGGATATGCCGTCCAGAAGCCGATGGAGCTTTTTCAGCCTGCTGTTCAGGCGGAGAAATTCGGCAAGAATCCACAGCAGGACCAGACCGGCAAACAGAAGCTGAAGAAAAACCAGAGGGCGTGTTATCGGCGATGTACAGACTGTTGTTCCACAGCTCTTCAATGATCTCCTCCCGGGTACACATCTTCCGCTGCATCAGGCAGGCCAGGATCCTGGTTTCATTTCTGGTCAGTTCTGTTTTCCTTTCTCCGTACTGGACGGTCAGTTCCCCTAGAGAAAGCGTCAGCCCTTTGGCAGTCAGCGATGACCGGTCTTTCCGCTTCAGCAGCCTTCCGATCCTGGCCAGCAGGATGGAGGAATCGTATGGTTTCCGTATAAAATCATCGCCGCCCATCCCGAAACCCAGAATCTCGTCTTCCCTGGAATCCCTGGCGGTCAGAAAAATCACCGGTACGTCGGAGGCCTGCCGCAGCTTCTGACAGATCTGAAATCCGTTCTCTCCGGGAAGATTGATATCCAAAAGCACCAGATCGCAGGGCTGGCAGTCCACCGGCTGGTACCCGTTGGCCCGCAGCAGCGTCTTTAACTCGCTGCGGATACTGTCATCATCCTCGATCACCAAAATTTTTTCCACAGGAACACTCCTTTCTGCATCAGATTTTGCTTTCCATTATAAAATAGACTTTACCCGCTGTAAAGTACCGGAAAAAAGGAACCGGTGAAAGCCGGACGGTAACCTCAATCGGTAACAGTTCAGCCTTCCGGCTTCACTGTTACAAATGCATGCACACAGGCTGCGCGAAACGCAGCCTGGCGCCCGCAGGTCTCGGGATCCCGCTGCAAATGCAGCGGGACACCTCGCGGGACAGTTGAAGGCTGAACTGTAACCTCAATCGAACAGATTTTCCGAATATCTGTTTGCATTTTCAGGTATCCTGTGGTATGATGAATAAAATTAAAAGGTATACATAATGCGGGAGGAAGAAAGCATGTCATACGGAAAAATCACCCAGAAACAACAGGAAATACTGGAGTATATCAAAAGTGAGATACTCAACCGGGGATTTCCCCCCGCTGTCCGTGAAATCTGTGAGGCGGTGAACCTGAAGTCCACTTCCTCTGTGCATTCTCATCTGGAAACTCTGGAGAAGAACGGCTATATCCGCCGGGATCCCACCAAACCCCGGGCGATCGAGATCGTGGATGATAATTTTAATCTGACCCGCCGGGAGATGGTGAATGTTCCCATCGTGGGCCGGGTTGCCGCGGGAGAACCGCTTTTGGCCATTGAGAATATTGAGAACTACTTTCCTATCCCATCGGAATTCCTTCCCAACGCCCAGATCTTTATTTTGAATGTAAAGGGAGACAGTATGGTGAACGCGGGAATCCTGGACGGAGATAAAGTGATCGTAGAACAGCGCCCCGATGCTTCCAACGGAGATAAGGTGGTGGCGCTGCTGGACGATTCCGCTACGGTAAAAACCTTCTACCGGGAGGATGGCCACTGCCGTCTGCAGCCGGAGAACGATTATATGGATCCCATTATTGTGGAGGGAGATGTGCAGATTCTGGGAAAAGTCATCGGAGTGCTCCGCTTTATGAGCTGACGATGATTTCAGCAGCGAAAAAGGCCCTGTGCCGGACTGGAGGACTGTTGGAAGTCCTGCCCCGCAGTCCGATGCACAGGGCTTTTGGCTGTTGGAAAACACAGGCCCCAACGGGCCGGGGACCGGCTGTCTGCGCCGGTTCCGTCTTCCGGCTGCTGCTATTGCGTCTGTTTTCAGAATTCCTTCCGTTTCATCATCCGGACGCTGAGTCCGTAGGACAGCGCCGTCAGGACCGCTACCAGGATCCAGAAGCCCACAGTCAGTTCCGCGGGAGACAGGGAAGTCAGGAAGCTGACCGGTCCTTGCAGGTCCACATTCATCTGCTGCAGGAGATTGGAAAGTCCCATCCCCAGGAAAAGACACAGCATGGTGACCAGGAGCAGAATGATCCGTCCCTTATCCGTGCCGAAGCGTATCTGGATGGGGATCATGACCGCGTCAAACAGCAGGCCGATCCCCAGATACATCAGGCAGGACCACATCCATTCTCTGACATCCATCTGCAATCTTCCCACTGCCAGCGCCCCGCCGGTGATGATCAGAGAGTAGGTCCATCCGGCAATGGAAACCAGAGCTCCCAGAAGATATTTGCTGGTGACATACATCTGCCGGGTGACAGGCATGGTAAAAAGAAAGGAAAATCCCCGGTTCATCTCATCGTAGGAAATGGTTGCCAGCACCAGAAAGGAGCCCAGGACCGTGACATAGCTGCCCACATAGGCGGTATTCCTGGCTGAAAATACCAGAAGAACGGAAATCACCGCGAGACAGATGATATAGTATTTCTGCCCTCCCAGAAGGTTCATATCCTTTTTCAAAAGACCTTTCATGCTTTTTTTCCTCCAATCATCATCGTGATCACACTGTCTACGCTTCCTTTTTCCACCACCAGGCCGGGATAGTTCTCCAGATAAAAATCCCTGTGGGCCGTGAGGCATTGGTAACCGTAATCTGTACGCTTCACCCGAAGAAGGTGCTCTTTATCCAGCCGGGAGAACTGTCCCTCATCGGCTTTGATCAGGCCATAGCTGCCCAGAAGGACATCGGTATCCTCATGAAACACGATCTTTCCCTGGTGGATCATATACAGGTCGTCACAGATCCCCTCCAGATCGCCGGAAATATGGGAGCTGATCAGGATCGACCGGCTCTCATCCTCCGCTATATATTCCCGCAGAAGATCCAGTACCGCGTCTCTGGCCACCACATCCAGCCCTGCCGTGGGCTCATCCAGGATCAGAAATCTGGCCTGATGGGAAACTGCCGTAAGAACTTTCAGCTTTGCCAGCATACCTGTGGAATATTCCTTCAGTTTTACCGTTTCTCCCAGCTGAAACTTCCGGCAGCGGTCCAGGAATTTTTCCCGGTCAAACTGCCGGTACATGGTATTCATAATGGACGCGATCTGGCGCACATTGAGATTTTCGTTGAATCCGCTGTCGCCGAGTACCGCTCCGATCTCCTCCCGGTCTTTGGCGGTGAGCTTCTCCAGGGGCTTCCCCAGGATCCGGATCTGTCCGCCATCCGGAAAGATCAGTCCCAGAGCAGCCTTAAAGGTAGTACTCTTTCCCGCCCCGTTCTCTCCGATCAGGCCGGTTACCTGCCCTTCTTCCACATTCAGGGAACAGTCCAGTGAAAACTGCCGGTAAGTTTTTTTCACATGATCCATTGCCAACATCATTGTCTTAGTCCTCCATCAACAAATCAAATAAGTCGCGCAGCTCCTGGCTGCTCATTCCGCATCGGAGGCCTTTCTGGATGGCCATTTCCAGATCCGCTTCCACTTCCTTCCTTTTCTCTTCCAGAAGGAAGTCTGAACTGGTTCCAGCTACGTAGCTTCCTTTACCGTGCACTGTAACAATGAAGCCGTCCTGTTCCAGATTGTCGTACGCTTTTTTTACGGTCAGGGCGCTGATCTTCAGCTCTCTGGCCAGTGTGCGTACCGACGGGAGTACATCATCCTTTTTCAGATCGCCTCGGACGATCAGCGCTTTGATCTGTTCTATCAGCTGTTCGTAGATCGGTTCCAGAGACGAATTGTTGATTATCAGTTTCATTACGTTCCTCCCTTCGATAAACAGTATATAACAGTATAGAACTGTTGTCAACTGTTATATACTGTTTATTTGATAAAATTTTTTAGTTCACATAACTAAATTATGTAAACTTTATTCGGATTTTGTTATTAGAGGAAAAATACATAAAAATCAAAAATATTAAAAAAACCGGTACAGATATTCCCGTGAACATCTGCACCGGTTTTCTGGCTGACTCCGTTCCGGCGGGAACGGGCCAGTGAAAATCCAAACTGCTGCCAGCTTACAGCTGAGAAACCTCTATGGACTGTCCGTCTCTCCAGATCCTCTCCAGATCATAAAACAGCCGGTTTTCCTCATCAAAAATATGGATCACGATATCGCCATAGTCCATCAGGATCCAGTTGGCAGTCTGATAACCCTCCACCTGTTTTACCGGATGGCCGGCCCGGCCCAGAACTTCATCTACGTTGTCGGCCATGGCCTGTACCTGATTGCGGTTGGCGCCGCTGGCGATGATAAAATAATCCGCCAGTGTGGAGATCTTTTCAATATCGATGATCTTGATATCAATGGCCTTTTTGTCCTCCAGGGCAGCGCAGGCCATACGTGCCAGCTCTCTTGCTTCAGTCATTGCTGTTCCTCCTTTTTCTGTGAATCTCCCGATAATAGCTGTATGCCTCCTCCGTCAGCTCATCGATCCCGTCTGAACTGACACTGAGATACTCCAGAGTGTCCTTTAAGACCTGGTACATGCATTCGTCCAGATCCTGAAAGGCCAGCTTCCGGATAAAGGGAAGCCGGGAAGCCTTGTCCCTGCCCGGCTCAATATAGTCTGCCAGATAAATGATCTTCTCCAGATCCGTCATCCCCGGGCGGCCGGTGGTATGCCAGGTGATGGCGTCCAGGATCTCCTGGTCCCGGATCTCATATTTTGTGCTGGCCAGAAAAGCGCCCAGCTTGGCATGGAGAATGAAAGGATTTTTCTCCTCATAATCTGACATGGGAATGCCGTTCTCCAGGCAAAGCTTCAGTTTTTTCTTATTGGGCACACACTTGGCGCAGTCGTGAAGAAGGCCGGCTACCTGTGCCTGTTCAAGATCACAGCCGAATACCATGGCCATACAGGCTGCGGTATACATAACGCCCCGGGTATGTTCCATCCGCCTGGCATCCAGGTGCTTTTCCAGCTTTTTCTCTATTTTTTTCAGATCGTAATGTTTCCCCATGGTATCTTCCTTTCCGGAGCCGTCGGTTTCTGACAGCGATTCCGTTCCATCGCCATCCTTTTTCATTCCGTAGATATGATTTTCACAGATATATTCCAGCACGGGCTCCGGAAGATAATAACGGATGGTCTTTCCCTTCCGGATCCATTCCCGGATCATCGCGGAGGAGATGTCCAGATTGGTGCTGTGCAGCCGGTAAAAACTGCCGTTCATCTTCTGAGACAGGTATGCCATCCGTGACAGAAGTTTTTCATCTTCCACATGATCCCGGACGGCCACCAGAAGAGAGGCAGCACGGCAGATCCGCTCCGGCTCTCTCCAGTGATCAAACTCAAAGAGAGAATCCGCACCGATGATGAAATAGTAATCCGTATCCGGATCACGGCTTTTCAGCCGTTCCAGTGTCCGGTAGGTGTAGGAATATCCGCTGGCGTTCATCTCCTCCAGACAAAGCTCAAAATGATCATTGCCTTCTATGGCCCGGCGGACCATCTCCACCCGCTGGCAGTCGGTGGCACGGCCTTCCCTGTGCTGTTTGTGGGGAGGATTTCCGGCCGGAAGAAACAACACCTTGTCCAGACCGAACTGTTCATAGGCAGTTTCTCCCAAAATCAGATGACTGATATGAATGGGGTCAAACGTCCCCCCCATAATTCCGATCTTTTTCTTTTTATCCTGCATGATCTCACACCTTTACGGAAGAACGATTTTCTTTTTCTCTTTTTTCCCCTCTTTGTAAAGAACGATCTTTTTGCCGATAACCTGAACCACCTGAGAACCGGTGCGTTCAGCCAGCACCTGAGCCATCTGGCGGGGATCGTCCATACAGTTCTGCAGTACGCTGATCTTGATCAGCTCTCTGGCAGCCAGAGCTTCCGCCACAGACTGGGTGAATTCCGGGGTCAGACTGGATTTTCCGATCTGAAGGATCGGCTCCATGGTCATGGCAAGCCCCTTCAGATATGATCTTTGCTTACTTGTCATATTGTTTCTTCCTCCTGCCGGCGCCGCCGGTTATCTGTAATAGTCAAATTCAAAGCCGTACATACGCACGGTATCGCCCTCCTGGATCCCTTTATTCTCCAGGTCCTCCAAAATGCCGCTTTCTTTCAGGAAACGCTGGAAAAAGGCAAATCCCTTTTCCGATTCCAGATTGGTGTAACCCAGCATTCTCTCGATCTTCGGGCCTTCCACAACGAATACGTGGCCGTCTTCCACACGCTCTACTGTATAGGGCAGATTTTCCCGGATCAGCATATCCTCGGGGAAGTATTCCTGCTCAAAAGTAATGCTCTTCTTCTCTGTGGAATCCAGAAGAGATTTTACGTAATAGAGAAGCTCCCGCACGCCTTTTCCCGTCACCGCGGAGATGGGAAAGACCCGGATCCCTTTGGGCTCAAATTCCCTTTTCAGACGCGCCACCGGATCTTCGTCTTCCTGCCAGATCACATCTGTCTTATTGGCGGCGATCACCTGGGGCCGGGATGCGATCTCTTTATTGTAGGCCTCCAGTTCACTGTTGATCTTGTAGATATCCTCTACCGGATCTCTTCCTTCCGTGGAGGCAGCATCCACGATATGGATCATCACCCGGGTCCGCTCAATGTGTCTGAGAAATTCATGTCCCAGTCCTACTCCCTGGGAGGCCCCCTCGATCAGACCGGGAATATCTGCGATCACAAATCCGTCCTGACCGTCCAGGTCCACCACACCCAGGTTGGGCGTCAGGGTGGTAAAATGATAGTTGGCGATCTTGGGCTGAGCGTTGGTTACCCGTGAAAGAAAGGTGGATTTTCCCACATTGGGATACCCCACCAGCCCCACATCGGCGATCACCTTCAGCTCCAGCCGAACCTCCAGTTCCTGGGCAGGCTGCCCGGGCTGGGCGTACTTGGGAGCCTGCATGGTGGCTGTGGCATAGTGCATATTTCCTTTGCCGCCCCGTCCGCCCTTTAAGATCACCTGCCGTCTGTTGTTACCGGACATATCAGCGATCACTTTGCCGCTTTCCGCTTCATACACCACAGTTCCCTCGGGAACCCGCAGTACGATATCTTCCCCGTCACTGCCGTGGCAGCGGCGCTTGCCGCCCTCCTGCCCGTCTTTTGCCGAATACTTTCTCCTGTGGCGGAATTCATTCAAGGTGTTCAGTCCCTCGTCCACCTCAAAGATCACATCTCCGCCCCGTCCGCCGTCTCCGCCGTCCGGTCCTCCCGCAGGAACGTAAAGTTCCCGGCGGAAGCTTACATGGCCGTCTCCGCCTTTTCCGGAGCGGATGATTATTTTCGCTCTGTCTGCAAACATATCTTCTTCCCTCTATATGAAAACAGGCTTCAAACCAAACTGATTTGAAGCCCGCCGCATCTGCATGCAATCGTATACAGAAAGCTCTGTATTACTCAGCTACCGGAACGATAGAAACCTGTTTCTTATCTCTTCCTTTTCTCTCAAAACGAACTACGCCGTCTGTCAGGGCAAACAGTGTATCGTCTTTTCCACGTCCAACGTTTACACCAGGATGGATCTTGGTGCCACGCTGTCTGTAAAGGATATTGCCAGCTTTTACAAACTGTCCGTCAGCTCTTTTTGCTCCTAATCTCTTGGACTCGGAATCTCTTCCGTTCTTGGTAGAACCAACTCCCTTTTTATGAGCAAAAAATTGAAGGTTCATGTTCAGCATCTTCTTACACCTCCTCGAAGATTATATCAATAAATTCTGTGTACTGTTCCTCGTCTTCCATGTTCTGCAAGCCGAGAATCAGAGAATTCAAAAGCAGAGCACAAGCCCCGGAAGGAATCCCCTCCACCCGCAGCCGGATCACGGCACTGTCGGGATCACTCTCCGCCTGAAAACGGTCCTCTGTGAAGGCTTCGATGGAATTCACCGTGTTGATCACCAATGCGGATATGGCGGCGCAGACAATATCCTCGCCCTCCTGTCCATAGCCTGCATGATCTTTCACTTCAAATCCCACACACTGCCTGTCTGAATTCTGAAAAAACGTCACTCTGGTCATCAGATCACCGGATTAAGCGTTGATTTTTTCGATCTTCACTTTTGTGAACTGCTGTCTGTGGCCGTTCTTCTTGTGGTATCCGGTTTTTCTTTTGTACTTGTATACAACAACCTTCTTGGCTTTTCCGTTCTCCAGAACAGAAGCGGTCACGGTAGCGTCCGCTACGTCTGAGCCAACTTTCAGCCCTTCGTTGCTTACTGCAAGTACCTGGTCAAATGTAACAGTCTCTCCAGCTTCTACACCAAGCTTCTCCACTTTAATGATATCGCCTTCGGCTACTTTGTACTGTTTACCACCTGTTGCAATAATTGCGTACATATGGCACCTCCTATGAACATTACTCGCCAAATACGGTGGCCCTGGGGCACTTCAACCTCTTTGTGCGGCATACTTGGATATCATAGCATGGAAAACAGAAGCCGTCAAGCATTTTTCCGGATAATTTTCCCGCTATGTAACAGTTCAGCCTTCCGGCTTCACTGTACCCCTGATATTTTCCTAATTCCGGTCCTTGTGACGGTGAATCCGTAAGACAGAACGGCCGCCGATGATTTTTATGCGGTTCCGGATCAGGAATCGGATCTCAGATCCGAAGGCTCCTGTTACGCTTCCCCTTTCAGCACATGGCAGGCGGTCAGCGCCAGAACGCCGGGGCCGGTATGACAGACAATACTCAGAGCCAGGGGATCCATCCGGGTGACCGGAAGATCCGGGAAGGCTTCCCTGACTTCCCGGGTCCATTCCTCTGCCTCCTGCCTGGAAGTGGTATAGGCCACCTGCAGGATCAGTTCTCCTTTTTCCACATAACCGGAAAAACGTCCTTCCAGATCTTTCTTAATGGCATCGATCATGGTTTTCTTAGCGGCTTTTACCCCCCGTACTTTCGCGTAGGCATCCAACTTGTCTCCCTGGATCTGCAGAACCGGCTTCAGCTTCAGCATGGAACCGATCATAGCGGCTGCAGGTGTGATGCGTCCGCCTTTTTTCAGATACTTTAAGGTATCTACCATCAGATAGATGCTGGATTCCAGAGCTTCCCGTTCCAGGATCTCCCGAATCTGGGCGGCGCTTTTCCCGCTTTTGGCCAGGGTCAGCGCGTCCAGGACGGATTGCTTCATGGTGATGGAAACCCGCTTGTTGTCCACCACCTGCACCTTTCCGCTGTACTCCTGGGCCAGCCCCTGGGCCGTCTGGCAGGAGGCGGAAAGACCGCTGGACATGGGGATATGGACGATCTCCTGATGACTTCTGAGGATATCATCCCACAGATCCAGGATATCTGCAGGAGACGGCTGGGAGGTAGATACATCCGCATCCTCTTCCAGCAGCTTGTAAAACTGCTCCTGAGACAGATCGATATCTTCAAAATACACCTTCCCGTTTACGAAAAACGGCATGGGCACCACATAGATCCCCAGCTCTTTTGCTTCCTCCTGGGTGATTCCGCTGTTGCTGTCTGTAACGATGGCTACACGGCTCATAAATTCAGTTCCTCCTTTATGTGAAACCGTTTGATGTAAAATACAGCATCCGGTCTGTGCTTTGGTTTTCCTTATTATTCTATCATATTTTCCTTCCAGGGAAAAGGGAAAAAAGGGATCCGGTGAAGAAAGCCGCTTTTGGGTGGCAGCGGCAGATCTGTGAACTGTGGTATTTTTCCTAAATTTTATAGGAAATCCCCAGTATGCGTGTGTGTTAAAATCTTAAAAAGGAAAAGCTTTTCAGACTTTTTGAAAAGTTTCCAGAGGATACGGCCGAACTGCGGATCATAGAGAACTCCGCAAGACATCTGCAGGAATTTATAAAGAGAAGCAGTGTACTTTCCAGAAATATCTTTCTGCAGTGCCGCGCATTTCCTGTTTATCCTGTGCTGGAATGGTGCATCCGTGAGGCCGGAGTGAAATTTTCCCAAAGAAAACTTCACTGGGAACTGGAGTGCCCCAGGGACGCTCTGATCTTCACGGACCGGGAACATCTGATCGAGATGATAAATAACCTTCTGTACAATGGGGCGGAAGCCACAGACGTGGGCGGCACTATCCGGATCAGCTATGGTATGCACAGGGTCATCAGGTATACAGTCCTGACCGTGGCAGATACCGGCTGCGGAATATCCAGGGAGGAACAGGCCAGACTGTTCCAGCCATATTACACCACCAAGGGGGCATCTTTTCAGCACATGGGACTGGGGCTGTATTATTGCTTCCATGCGATGGAAAAACAGCACGGGGGGATTCGGGGGAAAAGTATTCCCGGCAGGGGAACGACATTTTTTCTCTATTTTCCTCTGAAAAAGAACAGATGTGAGGTACGCTATGAATCAGAAAAAAATACAGATCCTCATTGTGGAGGATGACCTGGACTTTCAATTTCTCATCCGGCAGAAACTGCAGCGGGAACCGGATTTGGCGGTAATGGGATGCTGTGAGACAGAAGCCGCGGCAGTGGAGTTGGCCACATCCGGTCATCCGGATGTGGTTTTGATGGATCTGGCCCTGCAGGGTCCCATTTCTCAGGGGATCAGGGCTTCCCGGACGATCCGGCTGAAAACGGATGCCAAGGTGCTGATGCTGACCGCCTATGAGGATTACCAGACTGTGGTAAACGCGGCCGCGGGAGGTTTTGCCCACGGTTATCTGTTCAAATCCCAGTTTGAAATCCTTACCAGCTTTATCCGGCAGACTGCAGCCGGAAAAACGCCTCAGCAGATGATGATCTATTCTCTTATCCTGTCCCCTCTCTCCTCGGCGGAATATGCCGTCTTTGAACAGCTGATGGGAAAGGATATCTGTCTGCAGTCTTCGCCGAAAACCATAGCCAATCAGAAAACCTCTCTTCTGAAAAAGCTGAATCTGTCCAGCCTGAAAGAACTGCGCCATATTTTTAAGGACTTTTAAAGGGCTGCCGCAATTTTCTGCGGCAGCCCTTTCACATATTTCACTTTGGATGTCAGGACATCATACATTCTTCGGTTTAAAGGTGAGCTTGGGCGCTTTCAGAACGCCTGTGGGTTTCAGCTGGTACTCATAGGCCCACTGATCCCCCTCTGTTCTCCAGGCATTGGGACCGCACCAGGCCTCCACATAGTTGCAGTTATGCAGAGTGCCGAAGGTATTGACCCTGTTTCCGAATGCGGTCAGCCGCAGGATATGGCTTCCCTTTTTGATGGGGAGCACTGCGCTGTAGGGCGAATAAGCGATCTGCTTTTCAGCCTCATCGTCCAGCCGTACAGTCAGAAGCGGGGCACGGAACTGGGAAGTATGGATCGTCAGCTCTCCGTCCTCCTGGACATTTACAGGAATCTGGTACTCCACATTGCCGCCGTAGAAGGCCAGCCCTTGTCTGGTAATATCGCCAAAGGCCAGGCTGCGCACCGGTCCGGTGATCCAGGCGTCTCCTCCGGCTGTCTCCACGCCGAAGTCTCCCAGAAGGAACAGATTCTCCACATTTTCCTTTCTGCGGTAAGGGATCTCTACCAGAAGCTCATTGCTTCCTTTTCTCACAGAGCCCAGATCTCTGCATACGATATCCTCGTCTGTATACCATCCTGTGTTTTCCAGAGAAACTTTCTTACCGTTAAAGGTAATAGCCGCAGTGGTATTTTCCAGAGCCAGCTTTACTTCCGGAATCTCTTCCAGCGATTCAAAGACAAATTTCAGCCGCAGAACGTGTTCCGCTTTTTCTTCCTCCTGGTCTACCCAGGGCTGAGCAAAGGCTTCCATCCGCAGGGGATAGCCCAGAATCTGGCGGAATTTGTTGTCGATCCTGAGAAGTTCTTCTTTTTCCTGCCAGGGTCCGTCATCAAAGGCATATTCCGCCTGATCCAGAACCATCACATTGGGTTCAGAAAGTGTAACGGGTACGCGTCCGTCTGTTTTGATTACGGATGCGCTGACTTCTGCCACGGCCGCAGAATCGTGAGACGGGCTGCCGGAAACGGCAGTATCTGCAGGAATCAGGCGCAGCAGCAGGCTGTCATGGTCGTACATATCTCTGTGGATCACAGTTTTCCCATGCTCATGGACACATGGCCAGGAAGTACTGGTCCCGTCAAGCGGCTCATAGCAGATCACATCCCAGCAGCCGTCCAGGGTAATGGTGAGCGCTTCCTTACGGGGAAGATCCGGATTCTTCATTTTGTTTACATGGGCAAGGAAGAAGATCTTCTCTTCCTGATCCTGGCGGAGCTGATAGATCAGATTTTCCGCCCGCAGTCCCTTGTCATCCCGTACATCCACAGTGCGCTGTTCCTTCAGAGCCCCCAGAAGGCTGCCTCTGGTGAACGGAACACAGATACAGGAAGCGGCAAATTCCGCAACCTGGGAAGAGGGAATGGCATCCAGATATTTGGGAGTATCTCCTGTGAAAATAATGGTTCCTCCCTGTGCCTTAAAGGCTTTCAGGCGTTCCAGCGTGGAGGAGCGAAGCGTCTCACAGTTGGGGACCACAATGGTCTCGTAAGCCATGGATCCCACCGGGAATACGGCTCCCTGGATATCCTCCGGCTGATTCTGGTCAGGCAGCAGAGATTCACTGATAAAGTCAAAGTCCAGGAATCCATACAGCAGCCAGTCCGTCAGCTTCTGGAAATTGGTATCCATCTCTTCCCGGATGGCGCCCGTCTTTTCCTCGCTGCCCCAGTGGAGCCAGTAGGATTCAATGGGATGGATCACACCGATCCGCACATCGGCCTTTCCTCTGGTCAGCAGAGTGTTGATTCTGGCAAAATAGTTCTCTACATACGGATATTCCTTATACCAAGGGGACTGGTAGCCGATGCAGGCGGGATAATCCCTTTTGGCTTCCCCGGCCATGGAGGTCCAGGTAAGATGATGCACCCGGACAGTCACGCCCAGTGCGGCCTGCCAGTCTCCCTGCAGCTTATGTCCGCGGAAATCGAAATCCCAGTTTGTCACACCGTACAGCTCACTGAGTACTCCGGGACGCCCGAACTGCCGGGAAGCGCTCTGCGCCTGTTTGGCAGTGGTCAGCTCACGCCAGTCGCACAGCATGTCAATGCCGGGAAGCTGGAAGGAACGGTAGGAACGCATGGCCTCACCCAAAGCCGCTGTCTGGGACTTCAGGGTGGGTTCTTCCATCATGTGTCCGGTGAGCATCAGCCCGTGGTTTTCGCACCATTCACCGATAGTGTCCGCAAAGGCAGAAGCAAACCGCTCACAGATATGGTCGTGGTACTGATAACGGATCACGGAAACCTGATACTCTCCTTTTTCCCAGAACAGCTCAGGAAGGGACTCCAGGATTCCATGGCCGTAGGCTGCCCGGAAAGTATCCTCGAAATCATCGGTATAGGGGATGATGACCTCCATCCTGTCGGCTGCGTAATTCAGCCGTGTCTTATGGCAGAACTGAGGCTCATCCGTAAAAATGGCGGGAATGGATTTTCCAAATTCCTCACCCAGATTTTCGTAGTATTTTTCATGGGTCACTTCGATGAAGCGCTGGATGGCCTTCTTGTCCAGAGTATTTACATAGGACTGATTGTTGAACCAGGGATTGTCTCCGGAAATTTCCAGGTAGGCGAACCATTCCTCGTATCCCTCCTGGGGCTGGGCATCCGGATCGATCTGCTGGTAATCGGAAAGCCAGCCGTCTGCGGTCAGCTTTACCTGGTAATGAGCCAGAAGGCGCCGGTTTTCGCTTCTCACCGCAGAGCCGCTGGAGGTCAGATTACTGTTCAGCGGATTCTTTCCTTCCAGTCTCCAGGGGGCGAATACCAGAAAACGAATCCGGTACTGCTCATCTTTTGTCACCAGCCCGCCGCCGGCGCCGGAGGGCCAGCGGTCCTCGTCGTACAGCCAGGTGATCATCTGGCGGTCTTTAAATTTCTGATTGGCATCCTCCACCAGGTGCAGGAACTCCTCTCCCATGTAGGGGTTGTTCATTCCCGTACGGCAGTGAATGTGGCCGCCGCCCATTCCCATTTTTTTCAGGGCGTCCACGATCAGCGTTACCTTGTCCTCTGTCATCTGACAGTTCCACGCCCAGAACGGCGCTCCCCGGTACTCACTGGTAGGATCCGCAAACAGCTTCTCATCAAAGGGTTTCTGATTCTTCGGGTATAACATATGTGCTCTTCCCTCTTTTCTTTCATGTGATACGTTCACTTTACGGCAAAACCCGGCTGGGTTCAATAACGATTCTTTATATAAAAACTGACCGTTTTTAAGGTGGCCCTACCGGTTCTGCTCGATGTATTCCGAGGGGCTGATTCCGGTCAGCGAACGGAAGATCCGGCTGAAATAGAACTGGTCTCCATATCCGGCCATGGAGGCGATGTCCTTGATGAAATAGTTTCCGGGCTCCTTCATGATCTCACAGGCTTTTTCCACCCGCATGACATTCAGGGTTTTACTGAAGCTCTGCGGGCTGTATTTGCGGAAAAGCCGGCTTAAATAGGTCTGGGAAATGCCGAACACCTGACAGATACGCCGGGGAGAAAGGGGCTCCGTCAGATTTTCTCTCATATAGCCGGTGATTTTTTCAAAAAATTCCGGAGTATCAATTTTGATTCTCCGGGCCTCCTCCTCCGTATTCCGGCTGAAGATCTGAAGCATATTTTCCCGGAGATCCTGCATATTCTCCGCATAGTAGAAAGCTTCGTCCATGAAATATTCACACATCTCCACACTTTCCTCCAGCATGTGATACTTTCTGAAAAGCCCGCAGACTTCCCGGACTTTGTCTTCAACCCAAAGCTGTGTGACTTCCTGTGCCTCCCAGAGGTGAAAGCATTTTTCCACTTCCTCCAGAGCTTTGGCCCGGTTTCCTTCTTTCAGAAGGATCTTCAGATGCTCCAGCTCTCCTTCCCCGGCCTGGATATTTTCCCTCTGGTCTTTAGGGGACAGGATCTGATCCCTGCCTATGATCAGAGAGGAATCCAGCTCCTGATACAGACAGGGGATTTTTTGAGGGAGCTCCTCCGCGGGCACCGGATCTTCGTTCCAGACGAGAGTAAGATAAGCGGCCGTCCGCTTTTCTTTTTCCAGAATATGCTGCAGCAGCTGATAGAAGCTGCTGTGGAAGATCAGCTCTCTGGGACAGATATAAAGAGCTTCCCGTTCATCTCTTCCATATACCATCATCTGTTCGTTTTTTATGGAAAAGATCTCGGTTTCCCGGGAATTTACGAAACGCCTGGGAAGGCTGTTTTTGCGGAGCAGGGCTACATAATACGTTTCGCTGGAAAAAACCCGCCGAAAGTACTGCTTCTCCTTCAGGCCTGTTCCACGGCACATTTGCTGCAGCATGTCGTTGCGTATCGTGTAATACAGCTCGTCCAGCCGGCCCTGCAGGATTCTCATGCTTTCCTGAAAGATGGAGGACCGTACCGGTTTCAGGATATAATCACAGACCCCGGCGCGGATGGCCGCCCGGGCATAATCAAATTCCTGGTAACCGCTGATGATCACGGAAAAAATCCGCGGATACTTCTCTTTTACTTTTTCCACCAGGGAAATCCCGTCCATAACGGGCATCTTCACATCTGTGATCAGCACATCCGGCTGAAGTCTGTCCATCTGTTCCAGTGCTTCTTTCCCGTTATCGGCACATCCGATGATCTCAAACTGAGGACATTTCAGCTTTACCAGCGTACAAAGATGCTTCATTGCCGCCGGTTCATCCTCTGCAATAAAAATCTGGTACATATGTTTCCTCCAAGTTTTATTCCCGCGGGCAACGAGCCAGGCGGACATGCTTGCATGTCCATTTGGCGACTGCCGCGAGGGGCGCTGTGTGCCAGCGGCACACGGTTAGCGCCGACCGCAGCGAAGCGAAGACCAAATACCCTGCAGCTCTGCTGCGCTGCAAGTTTGATGTCCCGTAGCTTGCTGCGGGGTTTTTGACTCCCGCAGGCAGCGGGCCGGGCGGACATGCAGGCATATCCGTCCGGCTGCTGTCAGCGCCTGCCTGAGCCGCAGTCTCCCATAGGACCGCCAACCAGGATCTCAGCGCCTTCTTCCCAGTTGGACAGTTCAAAGGTAACGTATTCGGAATCCAGAAGATACAGACGGGCGAAGGTATTGACCAGCCCCATTCCTCCGATTTCCAGTTCTATGTGACTGCGGTCCGTAGTAAGATCCTTCCGGATCTTGCGGATCTTTCCGCGGATCGTATCCAGGATTTCCTGACGGAATCCCTCTCCGTTGTCCCTGACACGGACATACCATCGATGATCCTCTTCCCATCCATCCACCTGGATGCGCATGATCTGGGTGCTGTTTTCAAATCCGTGGGCAATGCTGTTTTCCACAAGCTGCTGCAATACGATTTTGGGAATGGTCTGGGAACAGATGGCCGGAGAAACTGATATGGAGTATTCCAGCTTATGTTCGTAGCGGTATTTCAAAAGCGAAAAATATTTTTTCAGATAACTGATCTCCTCTTCCAGCGAGGCGTATTTTTCTTTGGTGTTGGCGGCATAGCGGAGCATTCCCGCCAGATCGCTGCAGATATCGCAGATGGTTTCATCTCCGTTCAGGATTCCCCGGTTGGACAGGATATTCAGTACATTATAGAGAAAATGGGGATTTACCTGGGCCTGCAGCAGATCCATCTGCGCCTTCAGCTGCAGTGTGGAAAGACGGGATTCCCGGAGCACGGCCCGGTTTAACCGCTGACGCATTTCCTCATATGCTTTTCCCAGCTGTCCAAATTCATCGTCCGTAAAATCCACAGGAACCGGCTGGTCCAGCGTTTCCAGCTGGGTATTTTTGATCATTTCCCTCAACTGGGTTACCGGACGTGTCAGCCTTCGGGAGGTGATGACGATATAGCCAAAAGACAGCAGCAGGATCCCGGCCACCAGAAGAATGGCGGCCCCGCAGATCCCGGTAAGTTTTGCATTCAGGACCTGTTGGTCCTCCGTTACGATCAGCAGGATGTTTCTTTCGGGATTCCGGATGCCGGCGGTGAGCAGCTTCCGCTGGTCCTCTGTTTCGTACAGACCGGTGATGATATCCTCGCTTTCCAGGAACCCCTGGTAGAATGCGCTGCTCTCGCTTCCGGTCTGATAGAGGATCTCACCGGTATCTGTGAGAATGGCGACATGTACGGAATCATTGGGAACCTGGAAAATCTGGTCCAGCTCCTGCCGCGTTTTCTGCACCTCAATAAATCCCATGTTTTTTCCCATGATCTTCTTCACTATGGAAAAAACCTCCGTCCCCTCCTGTCTTCCCCATTCATCCGGATGGATCCCCCGAATGATAGGCGTTCCGGTATTGTTTTCGGCCAGGGGATACCAGGGCAGGGAGTCCAGATCCACAGAGCTGCGGATAAGCCTGGAGCCCCAGTTGTTATTTGCGATCAGATCACCCTGCTGGTTAAAAAAGATCACCCGGTAAAATTTCTGATTCAGATAATCGGTGCTCATCATTGTCTGGATCTGAGTTTTCCCTTCCTGGATATACGTATCCGTCTGGGGCGTCCGATCCAGATGGCCCAGACCGGAGATCGCTGTCAGCGTGTCACTGTCACTTAAAAGATACAGGCTGACCTCCTCCATGGACTGAAGCAGTTCTTCGTATTGGGATGCCATCTGTCTGGCCGTAACATGCAGATTCCGGTATTCCTGTTCCTTGAAGATGGAAATACTTACCGCATAATAAATACTCCCAGCGATAACAGAAATGAGGATCCCGAAAACAGCGTATACAAGAAACATTTTTGTGCGAAATTTCATAGCGGCCTCCTGATTCCTGCGCGGCTATCCGTTTATCGTCTGGAAGTATTATTATAGCGTATCTTATCAAAAATTGTATAAGTAATCTCCTGTTTACCCTTTTACGGAACCGGCTACCATGCCGTCTACAATCCGCTTGTTGAATATGATAAAGATGATCAGCATGGGGACAGTGATCAGAATAACGTCCGCAAACAGCAGATTATAGGAGCTTTGGAACTGTCCGGTAAAATTGTAAAGAGTCAGCTGCACGGTGGCGTTCTCGTTTCCTGGCAGGAAGTATAATGGGTTTGTAAAATCATTAAATACTGACACCGAATTCAAAATAATGACCGTGGCGGTTACCGGCTTCAGCAGGGGGAAGATGATCCTGCAGAACAGATTGCCCCGCCTGCATCCGTCAATATACCCGGCTTCCTCCAGCTCAATGGGGATCGTTCCGATAAATCCTCTGTACAGCATGATATCAAAAGGTATCTGCAGCGCGATTTCCACCATGACCATACCAAACAGCGTTCGGTATACATGAAGGCCCTGCATGATCCAGATTGTGGGAAGTATGGCAGGAGGGATCATCAGTCCGGTCATAATGATAAAGTTCACCGCGCTCATGGTCCTGTCTTTCCGCCTCTGAAGCACGTAGTCTGCCATGGAGCAGACGATGATCAGTCCCAGAACAGAAAAGACCGTCAGTAAAAAACTGTTTTTAAAGGCCGTCAGGACAATATAATTGTTGGCTTCAAACACTTCTCTGTAATTTTCCCAGTGAAGCGTTTCCGGCAGGGATGCGCTTAACAGGTTGGCTTCTCTTCTGTTCTTCAGAGAGTTTATCAGCATGAATAAAAACGGAAATACAAAGATGATGATCGACAGGACCAGTCCCAGAACATCCGCCAGGAGAATCAGCCTTTTCTTTCGTTTCATATTCAGTCCACCTCCTTGCTGAGCAGGAATTTCTGCAGAGGAAATCCCAAGAGAGCGATCAGTACGAACATAATGACGTTGCCCGCTGTGGACAGTCCGTAAAATCCTGCCGCGTACTGCTTGTACACGATGGATGCCATAACGTCTGTGGCAAATCCCGGACCTCCGTTTGTCATAGCCCAGATCAGGTCAAAGCTTCTCAGACCTCCGATAAAAGAAAGGATGATGACGGAGTTCATAGCCGGGCGGCACAGCGGGATGGTGATGCTTTTCAGACGCTGCCAGCCGTTGGCGCCGTCAATGGATGCCGCTTCATAGTAGTTCTTATCTATGGAGGTGATCCCTGCTATGTAAATCACTGTCGCAATGGAAACACCTTTCCACACATCGGTCATGATCACGGAGTACAGAGCAATATCCGGATTTCCCAGCCAGTCGATGCCGTGTCCTCCGAAAAACTGGATGATTTTCTTACATGGACGAAACGGCACATTGTCATAAAGAATCTGTTTCTGGAGGGGCCTTAATCTGGCCTTTGCCGTTTGATCCATTATTTGTGCTTTTTTCTCCATGATTTCTGAAATATACAGCAAGAGAGATCCTGCTTCGCAGGATCCTCCGTCTGCGGCGGGGCGCGTAAGCGGCATCTTCCATTCCGCCGCAGTGCGTTCTCTTTCCCTCCTCCCCAGTGGGGCGCGGAGTGATTTTTTCCCTGGAAACGCGGTTTCCCACAAAAAAAGGTGCTATCGGGAAATAGATAGTTCCAAACAGGGGCAGGTGTGACTCGCACGAGTCACACCTGCCCCTGAATTCCAAGGATAGATTTTATTCATTTTTTATTTGTGGTTGCTTTTGATGTTGAGTTCTCTCAAATTCTTGTGATACTGACGCAATTTTCTCTTTCTCAAATACTGGAATATCTTTGTCTTGAAAGGGAGCCTGTTAATAATTGGTCGCATAATCCCCACAAATTCGCCCTTAAAGGATATCGGTTCCCATTTTGATACTAAAGAAAAGTAGTCCATCCTTTCAGCATCTCTGAAAAAATCCTCTCTTTTTTCTGGCCTTTTTATCTGCCTTTTTGGCCCTCCAACGATATTTTTTGCGTGATCGTCAATATAATAGATTCTTGCTTCATCTTCAACTTGAGCAAGAAGTTCTTTTCCTTTTTGTGTATGGACCCACAATTTTGTAGTGCCCTTGTCATCATTCATTGATTTGTTAACATCCGCTATTTCCGTAAAATCCCCTATCGTAAAATCACTCGCGCGGGGCTCTTCCCTGAATTCACACTCATAGCATGACGGTCTGACATTATAATGTCTGAAAAACAAATTTGCGTGAACACGAGTATCATATTTTTGATCCATCTCTTTTGCATTTTCAAAAAAAACTCGCACATTTGGAGTAGAATATCCGTAGTGTTTATCCCGAAACGCCACATATGTTACCTTAACTCTATATTTTTGTTCCAAATAAGAAATCCATTCTTCAAACAGTTTAGGTGAGGAAACGCCTAAACAAAGCAGATCGATTGTATATAAATTTTCAGAATCACCAGCATAGTTTTTCAGTCCATGAACCTGACATGGTGTTCCAACAAACAAAACGGTTTTCTTTTTAAGAGTTCTTTTTATTTCGGAGTATGTCTCCCGCAATGTGCTTTGCACATATTTTGAGCCCCTGAGTTCTTGCAGGTCATTGATACGATCACAAGCTTTATGGCACACAACCATGCAATCATCGTACCCCACAGCATATACGATACCACCATTCTCTATAATATAGTTGGCAAACAAAGAGAATGCGCCCCCCGCTGTGCTTGTGCTCCGTTCTCTTTCTTTTTTATATTGAATTGCAGCATAAAGGCTCTCCGTTTTCGCTTCTGCATGCAAGTTATTGTATGGGCAGACCCTCTCACAAGCTCCGCATTCAACACACCTGGCGGCATCCGTCACAGGATACAGAAAACCTTCCTTATCGGGGAGCATTGATATGCATTTTGAAGGACAGATACTGTAACAGGCTGTGCATCCGCAGCATTTTGTTTTGTCGGTTATCTGAATCATTCTTTTTCCTCCTGTTTGCGCAAATTCTTCTCGCCAGCCCTAAAACGGTTGAAAGTCATGAACTTTTTGCGGTGCAAGATACAAAACACCGAACCGTGAAAAGAATCAGTCAAAATATATTCCGCATGGCGGATTAGGTTCACAAAAGTTAGCGTGAACAGATGCCACGATGCTTTCTTTTGGCTTAGAAATCAAATTTAATACCTCCATTTTGCTGTTACAATATTACTATTATTGACAGCATGGGTCAAGTGTTTGGCCTTACTTTATGCCTTACCAATCTTTGATGAATCTTAATGGAAAATAAATAGTCAGTAGTATGAAATATGCAATCGTTCAAATAATAACACCTGAAATGTAAACCCCGCATAGCAGGCGGTTTTCTGCTTCGTGTGACTCCATTTTTCGGAATACGAAAAACTCCGTCACGCTCAACTGTCGAAAGTCAATAACCGAAAAAGGTCCGCAGTGACCTCTGACGGATCACTGCGGACCTTCAGCATAAGATTCTCTGTTTCCGGGGACAGTAAGCCGGACGGACATGCCTGCATGTCCGTTTGGCGGCGCTGTAAACCCGATGTCCCGCAGCCTACAGAGAAGTGTCCTGCCTGCGGTAGGCTGCGGTATAAGTTCCGGACCCCACCGAAGCCTGATAAATGCCATCCCGGCAGGTAAATTTCACATCGCCGTCCTCCGGCACCGCACCCTTTTCCAGAACGATGCTTGCGGTGGTATTGACCGGAACCTGTACCTTCAGGAGGATCCTTTCCGACTCCGCCTTCCAGGAGCACCCCACCGTACCGTATACGCTGTCATAGCTTCCCTTTACTTCCGTAAGGCCTCCTCCGGTCTGAGGCTGGAAGATAATGTGTTTGTAGCCCGGAGCCGCATCGTCCGCTTCGATCCCGGCCACCACCCGGTACAGCCATTCCCCGATGGCTCCGTAAGCGTAGTGGTTAAAGGAGTTCATATCCGCGCTCCACATGGTTCCATCCGGCTTCAGACCGTCCCAGTGCTCCCATACAGTGGTGGCACCCATCTTTACCTGATACAGCCAGGAGGGGAAGTCTTCCTTCAGAAGCAGCTCATAAGCTTCCTTTGTGCAGCCGTTCTGGCTGAGAGCATGGCAGAAGTAAGGTGTTCCCACGAAGCCCGTTACCAGATGACCGTCGTGCTCTGCCAGAAGCTCCAGCAGATCCCTGGTGATAGAAGGTTTGTCTTCTTCTTTCGCCAGATCAAAATACAGGGTAATGATCTGAGCGGTCTGGGTTCTGGCGGTCATATGGCCGTCTTTGATGAAATGCCGCCGGTAGCTGTCCACTACGGCATCATACAGGGCCTGATATTTTTCCGCGTCTTCTGTTCTTCCCACAGCTTTTGCCATTTTCACAAACAGTCCTGTGGAATAAGCAAAATACGCGGTACAGATCATATCGTCCGGCGTAGCGCCGAAGTAGCTGCCCTCCTCGGCATCCAGCGCCACCCAGTCCCCGAACTGGCGGGCGAATTTCCACACGTAGTCCTCCGCATGGTCATTCATAAAATCAATCCAGCCCTTCATGCTGTCGTACTGTTCTTCGATGATCCGTTTATCACCGTAAGACAGGTAAAGCGTCCAGGGAGCGATCACTGCCACATCTCCCCAGGCGGTGGCGCCCACGCTGCTTCCTTCACCCACCAGCCAGTTGTCATCCGTCCGGTTGGTGAGGATATCCGGCACAACATGAGGCACAGCCCCGTTGGGAGCCTGATCAGCGGCCACGTCCTTCAGCCATTTGGAGAAGAAGGTATAGGTATCCTTCAGGAAGGTGGCAGTGCGGCAGAAAATCTGAGCATCACCGGTCCATCCCAGCCGCTCATCCCTCTGGGGGCAGTCTGTGGGGATATCCAGGAAATTGCCCTTCAGTCCCCAGGAAATATTATGCTGAAGCTGGTTCAGCAGAGGATTGGAGCAGGAAAAATGTCCGGTATCTCTCATATCGGAATGAACTGCCCAGGCAGTAAAGTTTTCTTTTTTCACTTCTCCGGGGCAGGCAGCGACACGGATATACCGAAATCCCTGGAAAGTAAAGCTGGGCCGGTAGACCGCTTCTCCCTTTCCGCTGCAGATGTAGGTAAGGGTTTCCTTTGCGGAACGGAGATTTTCCGTATAGACATTTCCCCGGGCATCCAGTACTTCAAAATGGTTCAGGATCATTTCCTGCCCTTCTTCTCCGTCCACCTTCACATGTACCCAGCCGGTAAGGTTCTGTCCGAAATCCAGCACCGTATCTCCTTCCGGCGTGATGATGATTTCCTTTGCGGGAACAGCGATCAGCTCCCGTACCTTGCAGCCGCCCTGGGGAACGAGGACCTTCCTGGACTGTTCCACAGTATGCACCGGTATCCAGGAGGCATCGTCGAATCCTGCCTTATTCCAGCCAGGCTGCTCTTTTCTGGCATCGTAAATCTCTCCATCGTAGATTTCCGAGAAAAGCACCGGACTGTCACAGCCCCTGAAGCTTTCATCTGTAACAACCGTGTCCTCCGTCCCATCCTGATAGCGGATCAGGATCTGGGCCGAGAAGGCGGTTTCCGTTCCATAATTGTTTTTGCCTTTGGCCAGTCCGATGGTACCCTTGTACCAGCCGGCTCCCAGATGGGCGCCCAGTACGTTCTCTCCCTGGACAAGAAGATCTGTCACCTCATGCGTCTGATACAGGATCCTGTTTCCGTAGGAAGTCCAGCCGGGGGCCATCTCATCATCTCCCGCCGGTTCCCCGTTCAGGAACGGGTGATACAGTCCCAGCGCTGTGGATACCATATATGCGTTTTTGACCGGTTTTTCCACCCGGAAAGAGCCCCTGAGATACGTTCCCTTGGAAATTTTTTTGTCGGCAGCTGTTTCCACTCCGATGAAAGCCGCTTTCCACTGGCTGGAATCCTGCAGCGCCGATACAAATCCTGCTGTCCCCCATTCGCTCTCTTCTTCCAGGTTATTCCAGGCTTTCACTCTGACCTGATAGCCGGTAAGCGGTTCCATGACAAATCCTTCCGCCTGTACCTGGGCAGACTGTTCTGTTTCCCTTTTTCCGCTGTCATACACCGGATGCGCAAAGTCCCCATCCTTTGCGATCTGAAGTCGGTAAGCGGTCTGGGTAACATTTTTCCGGTCAGACTCCATAGACCATGCAAACTGGGGGCTTCCGGAAATCCCCACCGGATGCTCCAGATAATCAACAGTTACTCTCTGAATAGCAAACATAAAAACCCTCCTTCTTCTGTGGTGTTACCGTCAGCTTACGGCAAAGTTGTCATGCTTTCAATGACGATTCTTTATCAAAATACTGACTGATTTTAAGCTCCCCATTCTCCCCGCGTTCCCAGCGGACTCCGATACGTCCGCCAGGTGTTGTGAGATATCCCTCCGCCCAGGAAATCTGGGGGCAGACTGCCGGGCGGATCTGATAATCGGAAAAACCGCATCCCGTATCCCGCTGGCGGATTCCCAGGATTTCCGTAAAAAGCAGACGGACGGCAGCTCCGAACATGGGATGATTGTGGGAGGCCGTGCCATCCCACGTTTCCCACAGCGTTGTGGCGCCCTGTTCCTTCATCCTGGCAAAGGAGGCATCTCCTTTTTGGGCAGTCAGCAGGCGGACGGCCAGATCGCCCCGTCCCGCTGAAAATAACTGCTCCAGCACTGCGGGAGTTCCGAAGATCCCCGTATCCAGACAGGGCAGGTGCTCATATTTTTCCACCAGATTTCTCCGGGTTTTTTCTGTTCCCAGCCCGGCCTGCAGAGCAAAGGCATCCGCCCCGTTTACCCCCTGGCAGAAGCTTTCCGTGGCCCTGTCGAAAAAATGGTCCAGAAGCGCCTGTTCCGCCAGCGCCAGACGGGCTTCCAGCCTCTCTTCTGGCAGATCCCCTCTGTCCCCCAGGATATCCCCTGCCGTCCGTGCGGCCTGCAGTCCCTGGATATAAAAACAAGTGTTGACAAAGGCGGCAGGGATCCTGGGGGCTTCCATACCGGGAGGTGTGCACCACTCGCCCAGGCACCATCCCCCCTCTTCCTCTCGCACGATCAGCCCTCTCTCGCTGCGGCTCTCCATATAGTCCAGCCAGCGGCAGATAGCCGGATAGCTTTCCCGCAAAAGGCTGTCGTCCCCGTAAATCCGCCAGTAGGTCATAGGGATCACAAATACGGCGCATCCCCAGCCTCCCGGTCCGCCTCCTCCGCCCAGGAAGGGGGCTGTATGGGGAATATGCCCGGTGTCCGCACCCTGGCTGTCCAGGATATCCCGCATCCATTTCCGGTACATTTCCCTGGCATCCAGAGTCATCATGGCCGCTGCCGCGGTCACCTGTCCGTCGCCGGTATAGCCCAGCCGTTCCCGGTGGGGACAATCCGACGGAATGCAGCCGTGGATATTGTCCAGCTGAGTGCGCAGATAGGCGTCGTACAGCCAGTTCAGCGTTTCATCGGAGCAGCGGAAAGAGGATATCACGGGAAGATCGGTATGGATCACATCCACCTGACGGCAGTCACCCGGCCCTTCAATGGTGAAATACCGGAATCCATGCCAGCAGAACCGGGGATGAACGGTAAGCCTGTTGTCGGCACACAGATAACAATCCTCCTGAATCTGTTCCTCTCCTCCTGCGGATGAAAAATCCAGTGCTGTTCCCTCTTGGGTCAGTTCCTCGCTGTGCTGTACCCGGACCAGCTTTCCCGGGGCTGCCTCACACTCTGTCCGGACCCATCCGGTGATATTTTCCCCACAGTCGTACAGTTTTTTGTCCCCGTTTTCCGCAAGCAGCCGCGGGGTGATCGTTCTGACGATCCGGTCCGGCGGACACGTTTGCCGCTCCAGTATGGTCTGGGGAGCATGGACGGGCATGGCAGGCATCCACTCCTCTGTGGAAACCCCCGGAAGGTTCCAGCCAGGGGAAATCTTCCGCAGATCATGATACTCTCCAAAAAACAGGTTATTTTCAAGTATTTCGCTTTCTTTCCACAGGGTATGCCTGTCACTCTCAATTTTCAGGACCTCTCCGGAATCTGTCGTAAGCGTCAGCTCAAATCTCAGCATGGGATTTCCGAAAACAAAGGCCCCCTCCGCAGTCCTTCCGGTCTGGCGGTACCATCCGTTTCCCAGCCGGACAGCCAGCACATGGCGCCCTCTGGTCAGGTAGGGAAGAAGGTCAAAGGACAGGTATCCCGTCCGGTAGCTGCTCCTCTCCTCCCATACCGGATACAGGCTTTTGCACCCCAGCACAGAAGAATATCCGGTGAGAGCCGGGGCAAATTCTCCGTCTCCCAGCCTCTGCCCGTCGATGTACGCCTGAAAGTATCCCAGGCCGCAGATCTCAAGACAGGCTTTTTGCAGTGATTCTTTTACGCTGAATTCTCTTCGGAACAGGGGGGCGCCGCAGGCGGGGTCCCCCTGGATCCAGTGTCTGTTCTCCATTTTTCATCCTCCCGCAGTTTTTTCCCATTGTAGCATGATCCTGTACAGGGGAATATAGCAAAATACTACGTTCTTTGGGCCGCCGCTTCACATTTTTCCTATCCGGTCCGTTTTGCACGAAAAAACGGCCAGTTATCACTGACCGTTACGGTTATTCCCGATGCTGTTTCCGGTACTCCTTTGGGGTGCATCCTTCCGCCTGACGAAATTTCCTGTAAAAAAACTCCACATTGCTGTAGCCCACCTCCTCAGCGATATCAGCCACTGTCAGTTCGGTCCGGAGCAGAAGGTTTCTGGCCTGGTTGATCCGCTGGCTTTGGAGATGTTCCACAAAGCTCTTCCCTGTCTTCTCCTTCAGGGCAGTGGTGAGATATACCGGATGGAAGCCGAAGGTGTCTGCCGTCTCCTGCAGGGTACAGTCCCGGTAACGTTTTTCTATAAAACTGAGGATTTCCCAGACGGGGATCCCTTCCCTGGCGCTTTCCGTCTGGCTGCTGTCCCGGAAGCTGCGCAGCATCTCCGTAAAAAGGATGATCATGTAGCTGTCCAGAACCTCCTGACGCCCCAGGTCATCCCCGTAATATTCCAGCAGGATCTCTTCCATGATCCCAGGCACCCGGCTGCTCTCGCTGGTGGGGAACATCAGAAAATGTTCCCGGTTTCTCTGTTTGGTCACAGCGTTCAGCAGGAAACGGGACATGATTCCGTTTCCTGACATTCTGGAAAAGAAACCGCTGTCGAAATACTTCCTGCTCATCAGCAGGTTCACGATGATATCATGTTCTCCGCATACGCCTACGGAATGCTCTGCCTGGGGATCCATCAGACAGATGTCCCCTTTCCTGGTTATGATCTGCCGCCCCTTTACCGTCTGGACACACCAGCCGGACCAGACGTAATTCAGTTCGATATAATTGTGTTTGTGAGTGCCCACCGGACGGAACCTGTCCTGCCGGACGATACCGATATTCTCTCCGGGGCGGAGAAAATTCCGTTCTTTGAGTTCTTCCGGCTCCCGGGGGCCTGTATCCGCAGCGCCGTCCGGCCCCTCCTGAATGTAGCGCTTTTCTGTTTCTGTGTAAGCAGTAAGTCTTTTTGCCAGTTCTTCTCTTGTCATACGTTTCCGTCCTTTGCCATCCTTCCCTTACAGGTATCCCTGCATGGCTGTGTCCATCAGCTCCCGAAAGACCGGGTCAAAAAAGATCCCCGCCGCCAACAGGATCACGCCCGCTCCGAAGATGCAGAGCGTGGGGATCAGGATCTTCATACCGGTCCGCACACCCTCTCCCCGGGGGATAAAGGGCCGCACTGTCCGGGGAATGCAGTGGATCAGATATGCGCCCAGGTAAAGCCCGAAAGGCACCGCCGCGGCCAGGATCATATAGAGTCCAATGGACGCCAGAGGAACCTGCATATTCCCGCCGTTCTGCTGCAGCAGCTGCGCTGCGTCCGATGCTTCGCCCGAACCCAGAAGGGCATACTGCATAAGCAGGGGGAGCAGATTGTTTACACAGTGAAACAGGGCACCGTAGAACAGATTGCCGGTTTCCAGAACAATATAAGAGATGGAGGCTCCCAGAAAGGCAGTGGGGAGAAAGCGGAGCGGATCGGTGTGAAACAGGCCGAAAAGGATCCCCATGACCGTCACGATCATCCATTTTCTCTTCATAGAACGCATACAGCTTAAGATCACGCCCCGGTGCACCGCCTCTTCACAGACAGCGGGCATCACACAGACGATCAGGATACTTACAGCCGGCGGGGCGCTGACCATCACAGAACCGAGCCCCGAGCTCACCTGTTCCATGGCCTCGGGAAACAGCCGGTACTGTATCAGACTCACCACCATGGTTCCCAAAAAAGTACTGCCCCACAGGATCAGAGTTCCCAGAATGGGAAGCCCGTGAGGCCGTTTTACGGGAAAAACAGCCTTTGCCGGACGGCGTACTGCCAGAGGGAACAGCAGAGCCAGTGCCAGGATCAGCAGCTCTGTCAATGCCAGCCCGTAGATGCCCCAGGCCATCTGCATGGGGACGCAGACAGCAAAAAATGATATCATGATCAGCAGAAAAAATACGATTCCCTGCCAGGGACGCAAATCTTTCCTCGATTTTTCCATACTCAGCTCTCCAGCTCCTCCCACTGCTCCCGCAGCGTTTTCTTTTCTTTTTTTCGGGTCAGCTCCATCAGCCCCAGGGCCGTCACATCCACGGCCCTGGTGGTGACCCGGTCTGTTTTCACAAGATTCCTCATCAGAGCAAGAAGCTGCCCGCGATCGTCCTCTCCGGTCATATTGACAAAGTCGATCAGAAGGATACCCGACAGATTTCTCAGGCGGATCTGCCTGGCACACTCTCTGGCCGCTTCCTGGTTCAGCTCATGGATCAGAGATCCTTTGGATCTGGCGGATATCTGTTTCCCGGAATTGACATCGATAACGGTACACGCTTCTGTCTGCTGGATCATCAGAAATCCGCCTGATTTCAGCCAGACACGTTCAGACAGAGCCCGTTCCAGCCCCGCCTCGAGAGAGAACAGTTTATAAAGGGGCAGCAGTCTGTCCTCATAAAGCTGTACCCTTCCCCCTTCCCCCGGGTGGATCTGTTCCACATACCCGGAAAGCTCCGAAAAAATTTCCGGATCGTCTGTGACAATTTTCTCCAGTTCTTCCCATACACAGCTTTTTACAGCTTCTTCCGGACGGGAATCTCCGTTTTGGATCCTGGTATGGCAGGGACTGTACATGCCCTTTTTCAGTACGGCGTCTTTCTGCGCCTCCAGACGGGTCAGCTCCCGGGCAAGAAAGCCGGGAGGAGCGCTGGGGGCATTGGTACGCACGATCACTCCGTAATCCCGGCTGGGAGGGAGCAGCCCTGTGATCTCTTCCTTTAACCGTTCCCGCTCCGGCTGGGGAATCCGGGAGGATACCCCTACCTTTTGATTTTCCGTGGTCAGCACCAGATATTCCCCCGGAAAGCTGAGATTGGAGGAAACACTGGGAGCCTTCAGCTTCATAGCTTCCCTAGTCACCTGCACCAGCAGCTCATCTCCTGCCTTCAGCTCATCCGTTTTTTTCTCATTGCGGAAAATGGGATGGTGTTCCTTTTCCATGGCATAGTAGCAGGGAAGCTTGCCTTCGATTTCCACAAATGCTCCCTTCAGTCCGGGCAGTACCTTCTGCACCTTTCCTACATGGATGCTTCCCAGAAGACGGTTCTCCTCCGGCGGCGCCAGCTCCAGTGTTTCCAGACCGGCCTCTCCCACCAGAGCCGTCACCAGCGCGGGACGCCGCCTCACTTCCATATGGGTGATTATCAGCTTTTTCATCTATACGATCTCTTCCCCCAAATCCTCCAGAGAAACCAGCTTCCGTATCCCATCGCCGCCTTTGTCGGCGTACGTTTCCTGCCGGTGGATCATCAGAGCGAAGGGAGCCAGATCGGTTCCCAGAAATTTGGCGAAAGCTTCCACTGCCAGCTCAGGCTTCAGGTTGTGCACGCTTCCTGCTGCCAGCTGCAGGAAAAGTCCGTCTCCCAGGCCGCCGGGGATGGCCTGAACCTCCATCCGGTAGATCCAGGGACGGATATCCGTCTCCTTTTCACTCCGCTTGGTCCTGCGCCAGATCAGGATCTGTTCCTGTGCCAGAAATTCTTCCAGACGGTCCTGCCATCCCTCCGGCAGCTCTTTTCCTTCCCGGAAAGCGACCAGATAGTCCGCTGCCGCCACCAGGGACATGGCTGCGTGAGCCTTTCCTTCCGGAATCTGCCGGATACTGAGGATCCGGATCCCTTCTGCCATCTCCCGGTTCAGACGTTCTTTCAGCCAGGCTGAAGGAGCGGCTGTCTTCAGCTCCATATCGAAATACTCTCCGGTACTGGTCACGCCCACTCCCAGAGGGGAGGCAAAGGACATGATCATATGGGGAGAAAATCCTTCCGAATAAGCGATATCAATGCCGGCTCTCCGGATGGCTTTCTGAAAATACCGCATGATGTCCAGGTGCCCGATGAATTTCATGGCCCCTTCCTTGGAAAATTTAACCCTTACTTTCAACACAGACACCTCCTCTGTAAGCTGCGGCTCCGCATCCGGAACAGCGCATCCGGCAGTTGGGAGTCACCTTTCCTTTTTTGGCATTTTCCCACTCCCGCAGCAGAAACTCTTTCGTTACACCGATATCGATGAAGTCCCAGGGGAAGATCTCATCGTCCTTCCTTTCCCGGACTGTGTAAAAATCCGTATCAATACCGCACTGTTCAAACGCCTCTCTCCAGTACTCAGGATGGAAATATTCCGACCAGGCATCAAACAGAGCACCCTTCCGATACGCCGCCTCGATGGCGTCAGCCACCCTGCGGTCGCCTCTGGCCAGAATACCCTCCAGCACCGTAACATCCGCCTCATGCCAGTTGTATTTGATACTCTTCTGGTTGAGCTGAGCATGGATCTCCTCCCGAACCACCCGGGCCCGGTCCAGAAAATCCTCCTCCCTGCACATGGGCGCCCACTGGAAGGGAGTGAAGGGTTTGGGAACAAAAAAGGAGGTACTGGCAGTGATCTGACATTTGCCATGGCGCTGTTCCTTGGGGATCTCATAATACCGCTCGGCGATCTTCTCCGCCAGGTGGGCGATATCCTTCATATCTTCTTCCGTCTCCGTGGGAAGACCCAGCATAAAATACAGCTTGACCTTGGTCCAGCCGCCCTCAAAAGCCTTCCCGGCTCCTTCCAGGATCACCTCTTCGGTGAGTCCCTTATTGATCACATCCCGCAGTCTCTGGGATCCGGCCTCCGGCGCGAAAGTCAGGCTGCTTTTGCGGATATCCTGCACCTTGCTCATCACATCCAGGGAAAAGGCATCGATGCGCAGAGAGGGCAGAGAGATATTCACGCCTCTTTTATTGCATTCCTCCATGAGAAATTCCACCAGTTCGGGAAGCTGGGAATAATCGCTGGAGCTCAGGGAGCTCAGGGAGATCTCCTCATGTCCGGTGGAATCCAGCATCTGGACCGCCTTTTCCTTCAGGAATTCTACTTCCCGTTCCCTGGTGGGACGGTAGATCATTCCGGCCTGGCAGAACCGGCAGCCCCGGATACAGCCCCTCTGGATCTCCAGAACCACCCGGTCCTGGGTGGCCTTGATAAAGGGAACCACCGGAGCCTTGGGATAACAGGCGTCCGTAATTTCCATCACCACCTGCTTTTGTATCTTTTCAGGTACGCCATCTTCCGTGGGCGCAAAAGAGGCGATGGTCCCGTCCTCATGATACCGGGGCTGGTACAGGGAAGGCACATAAATTCCCGGGATCCGGGAGGCCCTTTTCAAAAATTCCTTCCTGCTCTTTCCCTTCTTTTTATATTCTCCGTATACATCCAGCAGCTGGCCGTAGACAGTTTCCCCTTCCCCGATATAGAACATATCAAAGAAAGGCGCCAGCGGCTCCGGGTTATAGGTACAGGGCCCGCCGCCGATCACCAGAGGAACATCCTCCCCCCGGTCTTCGGCACGGAGAGGGATTCCCGACAGATCCAGCAGCTGCAGGATATTGGTATAGCACATTTCGTACTGGATGGTGATTCCCAGGAAATCAAAATCCTTCACCGGGTCCTGAGATTCCAGCGCAAACAGCGGGATGTGCTCCCGGCGCATGCTTCTGTCCAGATCCGGCCATGGAGAGTACACCCGTTCACACCAGGTATCCTCCCGGCGGTTAAACATATCATAAAGGATCTGAATTCCCAGATGGGACATCCCTATAGGATAGGAATCCGGAAACGCCATGCAGAATCTGGTGGTTATCTTGTCCTTATCCTTCATCACTGAGTTGACCTCCCCGCCGATATAACAGCCGGGATTCTCGATGCTCAGCAGTATTTCATCACTCAACGCTAACTTACGCATATTTTACTTTTCCGGCGGTCACTCTTTCCCCCGGTTCTCCTCCACTTCCTTTTTCTCTTCTTTGATCTCCCAGTGGATCAGAAACGACAGCGCTGCCCGGAGGACGATAATTCCTCCCACAATGGCAATCTCGCTCCACTGGCGGACTACCACAGTACGCAGGATCTCGCTTCCCATCTTGAATTCCAGCCCCAGAGCCAGCCCTCTGGCCAGATAGATCTTCGTATCTCCGGAATGGCGGATCCACTTGATGATTCCCATGATCCCGCTGGACAGGATCACTGCTACTCCGATAAATTCAAAAACCAGAATTCCCAGATTTACCACATGATCCAGCAGGGTTTCCAATATGATTTCTAGCTGTTCCATTTGCTTTTTCCTCTTTGACAATGATTTGCGGACGCAGGCCGGGCACAGCTCCGGCGCCTGCTGTACCTGTATTTCAGCCGGGGACTGCCGGCGTGCCGGTATCTTCCGGCAGATACATGCTGAAAAAAGCCACGGTATTTTCGCCGCACCAGTAGGGCATTTGGCAGCTTTCTGCCATTTTTTCCGCACAGATGCAATAGGCGGAGAGGCAGGATGCCAGCTGCCCGGGGAACCGGCAGGGAATTCCCTGAGACCGGCCGCAGGTCTCGCAGAGCGAACAGGGACCGGCCATGATCTTCATGCCTTTCTCACCCTGCTCTTCCATACCTTTGGCAAAAGCCAGGGTCATATCGTTATGACGCTTCCGGGCCCTCCGGATCTGGGCGGGATCCGTCCAGTCCCGGAGCTTCTGGATGGTCTGCAGCACCAGTACCCGGCTGTACCGCCGTACCCTCTGCTCCATCTCTTCAGGCGTGCCGCAGTCCGGCGGACAGGCATAATTCTTTCCATAATTTCCACAGGCATTTTCCCGGCAGTACCGGCGCAGACCAGGATCAAACTCCAGCTGATCCACGTCCAGAAACGCCGCGTTGGTAAATTTCAGCTTCTCTGCCTTCCGGAGCATCTCCTCCTCTTTCATCCGTGTATCCCTCCTGTCTTTTCTCAGGACTCCAGTCCCAGAGCAGTCAGCCATTCCTTCTCCCGGAATCCGGGTATCACAAAAGCATCGTCCACCAGCAGCGGCCGTTTTACCAGCATACCGTCAGACGCCAGCAGTTCCAGCTGCTCCTGACGGCTCATCTGGGGAAGCTTTTCCTTCAGCCCCAGTTCCCTGTACTTCATTCCGCTGGTATTAAAGAAGCGTTTCAGCGGCAGACCGCTTCTTTCGCTCCATGTGTCCAGTTCTTCCGCTGTAGGGTTCTGTTCCACGATATGGCGGTCTTCAAAAGGTACATTCCGTTCCTGGAGCCATGCTTTTGCTTTTTTGCATGTACTGCATTTGGGGTATTCTATAAATAACATCTGTGATTCCTCCTTTGTCCGCGCCTGTTTGAGATGTGCGCTCTTATCCTCCATCATATAACAGATCCCCGCCGGTGGCAAGGCATTTTCTATCCTGATCAGTCCTTTGAAGGAACACACGCCCCAGTCCGGCTGTGAGCGGCAATAAACACATATCTCTTCCCGTCCGACAGTTCCTGGCAAAAATGGTAATCCAGTCCCGAAAACTGTTTCACGGTTTCCAGATCACTGCAGGCTTCCGCTGTCAGATAGCGCGCCATCTCCCCGCGGGCCATCTTGGCCCTGGTACCGTTTTGGACCACTTTGCCGTTTCGCAGTTCTCCGAAAACACAGGTGATCACCGGCGGGATTTTTTTCTGGAACGCTTCCACGCACCGGGAATATTCTTTGGAGGCCAGATTCAGGATCACATCCGTATCCCTGGCTGCCTCCCGGCAGATATCTTCTCCCCAGAAATCGTACAGGTCTCTGCTCTCGCCCACCCGGGCTTTTGCCTGCATTTCCAGCCGGTAGGGAACAACGCCGTCCAGCGGGCGCAGAATGCCATAGAAGCCGGAAAGGATCCGGAGAGATTTTTCCGCATACGCCCATTGACTGTCTGTAAATACCTGGGGAGCCATATACTGGTACTGAATTCCCTGGTAGGCCAGAAGTGCCGGCGTAAGATTTCTGTGAAGGTCCATATGCCGGAGCTGTTCCTCACAGGAGGAGGCCAGCCGGTGACTGCACTTCCACAGGTCTTTCAGTTCTTCCAGAGTGAGGCCGTTCAGATACCGGTGGATTTTTTCCGCTTTTGAAAGGAAGCAGGGCATCTGCCCTGCTTCCATCCAGTCGTTGTCCGCCGTCATCTTTTTGGCCGGTGAGATTATGATCTTCATTCTCATGCCAGTGCGGATCCTCCCGTATAAAGCTGGTAATATTTTCCTTTCTGCTCCATCAGCTGGTCGTGGGTTCCCCGCTCGATGATTCTTCCCTGCTCCAGCACCATGATACAGTCACTGTTCCGTACCGTGGAGAGTCTGTGGGCGATCACGAAGGTGGTCCGTCCGCTCATCAGCTTATCCATACCATCCTGTACCAGCTTCTCTGTTCTGGTGTCGATGGAACTGGTGGCCTCATCCAGGATCAGCACCGGAGGATCCGCCACCGCCGCCCGGGCAATGGCCAGAAGCTGCCGCTGGCCCTGGCTCAGATTGGAGCCGTTGTTGGTCAGCAGGGTATCGTAACCGTTGGGAAGCCTGCGGATAAAGCTGTCCGCGTTGGCCAGAGTGGCCGCCGCCACCACCTCTTCATCGGTGGCATCCAGTTTTCCGTACCGGATATTTTCCCGCACCGTAGCTGTAAAAAGCTGGGTATCCTGCAGCACGATCCCCAGAGAACGGCGCAGATCGGCTTTTTTGATCTTGTTGATATTGATGCCGTCATAGCGGATCTTTCCGTCCTGGATATCGTAGAAACGATTGATCAGGTTGGTGATGGTGGTCTTTCCTGCGCCGGTGGATCCCACAAAGGCGATCTTCTGTCCCGGCTCCGCATACAGGCGGATATCGTGGAGCACCATTTTCCGGTCATCGTACCCGAAATCCACACCGTTGAATACCACGTCCCCTTCCAGCTTCCGGTAGGTGGTGGTTCCCTCCGCCTTGTGATAGTGTTTCCAGGCCCAGCAGCCGGTATGCTTTTCGGTCTCCCGGATCTGTCCGTCCGGCCCGATCTCGGCGTTTACCAGCATCACATACCCATCGTCCGTCTCCGGTTTCTGATCCATCAGAGCAAAGATCCTCTCCGCTCCGGCCAGAGCCATGACGATGGCGTTCAGCTGCATGCTCACCTGGTTGATGGGCATGCTGAAGCTTTTATTGAAGGTAAGGAAGCTGGCCAGACCACCCAGCGTCAGGCCGCCGAAACCGTAGATGGCCATGATCCCTCCGAAAATGGCGCATACCACGTAGCTGACATTTCCCAGCTGCGCGTTGGCAGGCCCCAGCATATTGGCATACTTGTTGGCATTGTCGGAGCTGTTGAACCACTGGTCATTGATCTCATTGAACTTTTCGATGCTTTCCTCCTCGTGGCAGAACACTTTTACCACCTTCTGGCCTTCCATCATCTCCTCGATGTAGCCGTTTACCTTACCCAGATCCGACTGCTGGGATAAGAAGTAGCGGCCGCTCAAGCCAGCCAGTTTTTTGGAGGTGAACAGCATGATACCCACCATGATCAGATTGAGCACCGTCAGCGGGACGCTCAGGATGATCATGCTGATCAGTACACTGACAATGGTGATCACACTGTTTAAAAGCTGGGGGATACTCTGGCTGATCATCTGGCGCAGCGTATCGATATCGTTGGTGTACACCGACATGATGTCCCCGTGGGGATGGGTATCAAAATATTTGATGGGCAGACTTTCCATGTGGGTGAACAGATCCACACGGATATTCCTCAGGGTTCCCTGGGTCACATACACCATGATCCGGTTGTATGTAAAGGTGGAGATAATACCGATGGCATAGAAGCCGGCCACCCGCAGGATCGCCGCCAGAAGCGGTCCGAAATCAGGATTTTCCTGACCGATCAGGGGCGTAATGTAGCTGTCGATCAGATCCCGCATGAACATGGTACCCTGCACATTGGCCAGCACGCCGGCAAAGATGCAGATCACAACGATAATGCACTGAATCAGATATTTTCTCGTTACATAACCCAGAAGCCTGGCCAGCAGCTTTCCAGGATTTTTTACCTTAGGCGCAGGCCCTCTCATTCTTCCCGGTCCCGGCATTATCGGTCACCTCCCTTTTCATCAAAGTCCCCGCCGCCCTGGGTCTGGGACTCATATACTTCCCTGTAGATGGCATTGGTCTTCAGAAGCTCTTCATGGGTTCCAAATCCGTTCACCCAGCCGTCTTCCATGACAATGATCCTGTCCGCGTTCTGCACACTGGAAATCCTCTGGGCAATGATCAGCTTGGTGGTATCCGGGATTTCCTGGGCAAATGCCTTGCGGATCTTTGCGTCTGTGGCGGTATCCACGGCACTGGTGGAATCGTCCAGGATCAGGATCTTGGGCTTCTTCAGGAGCGCCCTGGCGATACAGAGCCGCTGCTTCTGGCCGCCGGAGACGTTGGTACCGCCCTGTTCGATATATGTATTGTAGCCGTCCGGCAGCCTGCTGATGAATTCATCGGCACAGGCCAGCTTACAGGCATGGATACACTCCTCCTCGGTGGCGTTTTTATCGCCCCAGCGGAGATTTTCCAGGATGGTTCCGGAGAACAGCACATTCTTCTGGAGCACCACAGCCACCTGATTTCTCAGGACCTCCATATCGTACTCCCGGACATCCCGTCCGCCTACCCGGACGCTTCCTTTTGTCACATCATAAAGGCGGCTGATCAGATTCACCAGACTGGACTTGGCGCTTCCTGTTCCGCCGATGATCCCGATGCATTCTCCCGGATGAATCTCCAGATTGATATTCCGCAGCACTGCTTCCCGGGTATTTTTCTTGTAGCTGAAATCCACATGATCAAAGACGATCCCTCCGTCCTTTACCTCCATCACCGGATTTTCCGGATTGGAAAGATCGCTTTTTTCATTCAGCACCTCTGTGACCCTCTGGGCACTGGCCGTACTCATGGTCACCATTACGAAGATCATGGAGAGCATCATCAGGCTGGACAGGATATTCATGCAGTAGGTGAGAAGGCTCATCAGCTCTCCCGTAGTCAGGCTGTCCACCACGATCATTTTGGCGCCCAGCCAGCTGATACCCAGGATGCAGGAGTAAACCGTAAACTGCATCAGGGGCGCGTTCAGCGTCAGGATTTTCTCTGCGTTTACGAACATGCGGTAGACGTTGTTGGAGGCTTTGGTGAACTTCCGGTTCTCATAGTCCTCCCGCACATATGCCTTGACCACCCGGATTCCCGCCACGTTTTCCTGTACGCTGGCGTTCAGGTCATCATACTTGCGGAATACCTGCTGGAAATACTTGGTGGCCCGGCTCATGATCAGCATCAGACATGCTCCCAGCAGGATCACAGCCACCAGATAAATACTGGCCAGTCTGGCATTGATGGTAAATGCCATCACCATGGCGCACAGAAGGCTGGCAGGCGCTCTGGTGAACATCCGCAGGATCATCTGATAGGCGTTCTGCAGATTGGTGACATCTGTAGTCAGACGTGTGATCAGTCCTGCCGTACTGTACTTGTCAATATTGGAGAATGAATACGTCTGGATATTTTCATACATGGCTTTTCTGAGATTCCTGGCAAATCCCGCGGAGGCTCTTGCTCCGTACTTTCCGCCCATGATACCGGCAAAAAGTCCCACCAGGGCGGCCAGGATCATAACGGCTCCAACCAGGCAGATATGCCGGATATCTCCTTTCTCCACACCGTTGTCAATGATGGATGCCATGAGCAGCGGCACCACCATCTCCATGATGACCTCCAGGATCATGAACATGGGCGTGAGGATCGAGGGCAGCTTAAATTCTTTTACCTGTGCTCCCAATGTTTTCAGCATCAGTCTCTCCTCCTGTCTGTTTCTTTGTGGCAGTTTTCCACATTGGACCGTATCTTTCGGATCACCCGGAAAAAGGTGTCCAGATCCTCCGGAGGAATGTCCGTGCGCATCTTCTGCTCCAGGTTCTGGATCGCCCGCATGGTATTCTGCTGCAGCTCCTCGCCTTTGGGCGTCAGCTCCACTTTTTTAAGTCTTGCGTCATAATCCACCGGCTTTCGTTTGATATATTCCTTCTTCTCCATCAGCTGGAGAATCCCCGTGGCTGTGGATCGGGCAATGGAAAAATTGGCCTCGATATCCTTCTGAAAGATATCCCGATCCCGGTTGCCGTAAAGATAGCCGATGATCCAGCTCTGCATCATGGTCAGCTCGCCGGCGCCCATGGCAGCCCGGGTCAGCGCCACATGGCTGTGGATCTCGTTATCCAGCCGCTTTACCTCAAAGCCGATATCATCTCTTTCCATCCGGTACAACACCTCCCTCTTTCTGTATAGTTCGGTTCCGAATTGTTTGGTACGAAACTATTATAGAAAAAAAGCCATTGTTCGTCAAGACTAATTTCCTTTCCTCCACATTCAGGGATCCCGGCATTTTTCCCAAACATCAAGAGCCGCCTGCATTCCCTTTCGGGATACAGACGGCTCCGGTAATCCGGCTATGTAATTATTTGTCTTTGGAAATCAGGTGATACGGAAGGGACACAAAAACAATGGCTCCGATCATATTGCCCAGGGTCGCCATCAGAATGCTGTAGCAGTACTGTCCGATGCTCACGCCCCCGTTTACCAGAGCGACGCCTACGATACTCATGTTGGCGATACTGTGCTCAAAGCCGCACACCATGAAGACGAAGATACACCAGAAGATCATGATCAGCTTTCCGGACTCGCTTTTCAGCTTGGTGCCGCACCATACGGCCAGACATACCAGAATATTACAGAAAACAGCTCTTGCCAGAAGAGGCAGCGGGGCATATCCCACCTTGCCCAGAGATACCTGAGTGAAGTAGGCGGCCACTTCCCCCTCTCCCGCTGTGGGGATTCCTGTCAGCTGGAAGATTCCCACGCACACCAGAGAACCGATCAGATTTCCGATCCAGCAGAAGATCCAGAGCTTGATGGTGTCTGCCCAGGAAACCACCTTCCGCATGGAAGCAGAACTCATCACAAAATTATTTCCGGTGAACAGCTCCGCGCCTGCCATCACCACCAGGCTTAACGCCGACGCGAATGCGAAAGCCTGCGCGGGCTTCGTCCAGGGAGCGGCATCTCCTGCGGAAATCACCTGACCCAGGGTAAAGGCCACAAAACTTCCGAAAGAAATAAACATTCCTGCTACCAGAGCAGCCACGAAGTATCCCAGCGGATTCTTCTTCATCAGGTTCACCTTTCCGGCGCCTGCGTTACAGACAGCCTGAAACTCATCCTTAAACATACTATCTCCTCCTTTGAGTGTGTTTTCTGGTCCTTTTTTCATGTATATGCGCTTTGTGGAAAGGCTTCCGTGAAGCCGGAAGGCTGAACTGTTACAGCTTTCCCCATATCATGAAAAAAGGACAGCATGCGGAATTCCACCCATGCTGCCCAGACGGTCGGCCCATATTCAGTTCTGATTCCCCTGTGGTACTCCACACTATCCCGTCAGTAATCAGAACCGTTCTTAAAACTGTTCTTAATTTAACACAATATCCCGGATTTGTCAATGCGTTTTCTGTCGATTTCTCCCATGTTTTTGGGGCGCCCGGTGCGGCCCTGGGACAGAACCATCCGCTTTCAGCGAAGCCGAAGCAGTTCTTTTCGTATTTCCCGGAACTCTCTGTTTTCAGGATCCACAGCCAGTACATATCCCACTTTTCCCAGAAGACGCTCCAGATATTTTTCGGACGTTTCCTTGGAGCCGATTTTCTTCAGATGCTCTTCCACCCCGAATTTTCGGCAGTAGTACCATTCCTGCCGGAGTCTTCTCCGGTATCCGGCAGGAAGCTGTACCTTTTCATTCACCACCAGGCCGGTAACCTCCTGACGCGCCGCCCGGGTGAAGACCTTGGTCTTGCGGGTATTCACGGAAAATCCCATGGCTTCCAGAAAAGAGCCTGCCTTTCGGATCACTTCTCCGGGCTCCATATCTCCGGAAAAAGTAAGATCGTCACAGTAGCGGGTATAGGAAATCTCCCTTTTCCGGCACCAGTCTCCCATGGAATAGTCAAAGCTTTTCATCACCAGATTGGAAAGATACGGAGAGGTGGGAGCGCCCTGGGGAAGTGTCTCCCGAAAACAGCACAGTCCGGTAAAAAGCCCCCGCACCGGTTCCGGAAACAGCTCCGCCGGAAAGGCTCTCTGATATACCATCAGCCATCCGATACTCCCGAAAAAATCCCGGATATCCATCTTGATCACCATGGGCCTGCCCCGGTGGATCTCTCCGCCCGCCTTCAGTCCCACGCCTTTCCGGTATGCCATGGCGTAAGGGGAGGGCGCCATGGTTTCCAGCACTGAGGAAAGCAGCCGTCTCTGAATTCCTGCCAGTTCTCTGTCGGGGATCCGAAGAGTCCGGAATCCGCCGCTTCTTTTGGGGATCCGGGCTTTTCGGTAATGCTCCTCCTGCCGGTTGGAAAAGTGATACAGTACGGCCAGTTCTTTTTCCAGGCTCAGCATCCTTCCGGATAAATGCAGAGAAAGCAGGTAGTCCTGCCATTGCGATGCTGTACAGTATTTCCACAGATTACCGTTCCCCATGACAGAATCCCCGCTTTCTCTGATAGATGGCAAAAGTCTGACATCCCATGCTACCCCAGACTTTTGCGCCATGCTGCCTGCCAGTCCTGACACGATACCGGGATAAGAAACGGCGCAGACGTACCAAGCCGCCGACAGGCGGCGCGTACACCGCAGGTGTGCAGCAGTACGCCGGAGACGTTTTGCGCAGGCAGGGCCTGCATCCCTTTCCTGTGATTTCAAAAGAGCGACTCGCTCCTCCCGCAGATAACCCGCAGAAGTCCGGACAGATCCGCCGGAAGGCGAAAAATCTGCGGACTCCCGGAAATATACTGCATTCCGCTGTCAGACCCGCTGCGGATTCCTCCGCGCCGGGCAGCAATTTCTCTTATTATAATCCAGAGAGTCGGGAAATACAAGTAAAAAGAAATTTCCGGATCCGTGTCTTTTTCCAGAAAATGTAGTAAGATACTTTCAGAACCTTTTATAACCGAAGAACCGGGGCCTGTGTGATTTTTTTAAAAGTGAGACGTATATCACAGCAGAATCTTCTGCATTTTTTTATACTGATCTTATCTGTATGCTCACAGGAATTTTCCGGCCGATGGCAGAGATCTGCAGACAGGAGCGCTTATGGAACAGATGAAGGAAGAGATTGGGAATCTGCCCTTTTTTCAGGGATTCCCGGAAAAACTGAATTTGCGGCTTTTTAAGGAAGGACATTTGATAAAGGCGGAAAAAGGATCCCTGATCTTCCGTTCCGGTGATCATCTGGCTTTTGCCTACCTTCTTTTGGCGGGAGAGGTGATGCTTTACAACCTTACCAGACACGGAAACCGGAAGATCATCTTTCTGTTGGGACCCGGTCACCTGGTGAATCATAACCTGATGGGATCCAGAAAAACATCTGTATTCTGCGAGGCGGTTTCCGATGCCCGGCTGTTGGCCGTACCTCTGGATCAATTTATCAGGATCATGGAAAGTACGCCTCTTCTGATGCGGGCCGTGATGACAGAGTATGAGCGATATATCTGGCGCTTGGATCATCAGCTGAAGAATACGGCGGGAAGTATGCTGGTAGAACGAAAAACTGCCGCCAAGCTCTGGAAGCTGGGCCGTGATTTTGGAATTCCATGCAAAGAAGGAATCTTCATCCGCCCGGAACTTACGATGACTCTTCTGGCTGATATGGTGGGCGTTCCCAGAGAGACTGTTTCCAGGGCCTGCAAGAGCCTGGCCCGGCAGCAGCTGATCCTCTGGCGAAAAAGGCATTTCATATTGCCGGATCCGGATGCGCTTGCGGATTTCTACAAAGGCTCGGAGAACTCCCGATCTGCTTTTGACAGGTGAGCACAGGATATGATCTATCAATTATCAATAGAGAAAGGAAAGGATTGTTCATCTCCCGGATCAGCCGGCAGAGATGATACAGTACCAGGGACATGCCATGGGAAAATTATGGAATCTGCAGCAGGCAGACTGTCTTCTCCAAAGATGGAGGGAAACGTACGATGTTTACGTCCCCGTCCGCATGGAAAATGACGGCTGCTTTTCTGACACCGATACCATCCGGTATGGTGTCATCCGCTCCTGGAAGGAAATCGTCTGGGACAGAAAATCGGACTACAGCTTCAAAGAAACACTGCTTCCTGTTTCAGAGACGCTTCTGTATTTCACAGATGATACAGCTTCCGTACCGGAAGCGCCGAAAAAGAAACGGCTGATCTTCCTCAGGAGCTGTGAAATGAACGCTCTGCGCCGTCTGGATGAGATGTATCTTCACAGCGGGCCGGCAGATATATACTATCAGCGGATCCGCCAGGAGGCGAAGTTTGTTCTGATGGGATGTGAACATCCCTTTGATTCCTGTTTCTGCGCAGCCATGGGCACCAATACCTGCGAAGGGTATCATGCCTATGCGCATCTGGAGGAAGACCGTCTGTATCTGGATATCCGGGATGAGGAGCTGGAGGAAGATACCCGCGGGCTGGAGGCACAGACGGCGGTTCAGCCGGTGCGGTACGCAAAAGAGAATGCTGTTTCCGTAAATGTTCCGGAGACACTTCCGGGAAATGCCGCCGCGCTGGATCTGTGGAAGGAGTATTCTTCCCGCTGCATAAGCTGCGGCCGCTGTAACTTTGTCTGTCCCACCTGTACCTGCTTTACCATGCAGGATGTATTTTACAGGGACAATGACGGACGCCGCTCCGGAGAGCGCCGCCGGGTCTGGGCTTCCTGCCAGGTAGACGGCTATACAGATATGGCAGGAGGAATCTGTTTCCGGAAAGATCCGGGAGAACGGATGCGTTTTAAGGTTCTTCATAAAATTTCCGACTACAAAAAGCGTTTCGGATATCCTATGTGCGTGGGCTGCGGCCGCTGTGAGAACGTCTGTCCGGAATACATTTCCTACATCGAATGCCTGAATAAGCTGAATTCTGCCGGGAAAGGAGGAAAACAGTGATGAAGAATGAATATATTTCTTTTCCGTCCCGTATATGTCAGGTGATCCGTCATACGGATATCGAATATACTTTCCGGATGAGCTATTCCGGCGCAGTGAAGCCGGGACAGTTTTTTGAAGTATCTATCCCCAAGTACGGAGAGGCCCCTATTTCTGTCAGCGGCATCGGCCCGGATACCGTAGATCTTACGATCCGCCGGGTAGGAAAGGTGACCAATGAAATTTTTGAAAATCAGGAGGGAAATTTCCTGATGATGAGAGGTCCCTATGGCAATGGGTTTGATCTGGAAGATTACCGGAACCGGGAGCTGGTGATCGTGGCCGGGGGAACCGGAGTATCGCCGGTAAAAGGAGTGATCGATTATTTTGGAAGCCATCCGGAGGAAGTGGCCTCGCTGCAGGTGATTGCCGGATTCAAATCCACCAGGGATATTCTTTTCCGGGAGGATATCGGCCGCTGGGAGGATCAGATGGAACTGACCCTTACCGTTGACGCGGCCGAAGACGGGGAACAGGTGAAAGTAGGTCTGGTGACAAAATACATCCCCGATCTGCATTTTACAGATATGGAAAGTGCGGCTGCTATTGTGGTGGGACCGCCTGTGATGATGAAATTCGCGGTGAGCGCTTTAAAGGAGCGGGGCCTTGCGGACCGGCAGATCTGGATTTCCCAGGAGAGAAAGATGTGCTGCGGCCTGGGAAAATGCGGACACTGCCGTATGGGTGATACATATATCTGTCTGGACGGGCCGGTATTTAACTATGTCAAAGGAAAAGAGTTGCTGGATTAGGAGGCGCTGTATGGATATCAATACAAATAAATTAAAGAAAAATGCTTTTCGGGTAACCAAAAAGAGGGGAATTGCCGCTTCCCGCGTTCGTGTGCCGGGAGGGCTGTGCAGTGCGGAGGTCCTGGAGAAGGTGGCCGAGATTGCCCGTACATACGGTGACGGAAGTGTCCATCTCACCACCAGGCAGGGCTTTGAAATTGAGGGAATCCCCATGGAAGATATGGGAAAAGTCAATGAAATGCTCCAGCCTGTTATCGAGAAGCTGGAGATCAATCAGGATGAACCCGGCGCCGGCTATCCCGCATCAGGCACCAGAAATGTCAGCGCCTGCATCGGAAACAGAGTGTGTCCCTTTGCCAACTATAACACCGCCGCTTTCGCAAAACGGATCGAGGATGCCATTTATCCCAATGACCTGCATTTTAAGATCGCGCTTACCGGCTGCGCCAACGACTGTATCAAAGCCCGGATGCATGATTTCGGCATCATCGGTATGACAGAGCCCCAGTACGATCCTTCCCGATGCGTAAGCTGCGGCGCATGTGTAAAGAGCTGCGACCAGCTTTCTGTAAAAGCGCTTCATACGGAAAATTACCGGGTGATACGGAACCATGAAAAATGCGTAGGCTGCGGCGTCTGCGTTACGAAATGTCCCACCCGCGCCATGACCAGAAGCTCCGGGAAATATTATCGTCTGACCATCATGGGACGCACCGGAAAACGCAATCCCCGTCTGGGAGAGGATTTCCTGATATGGGCGGACGAGGATACTGTCCTGAAGGTCATTCTGAACACCTACCGGTTTGTGGAGAAATACATTGACAGGAACGCTCCCGGCGGAAAAGAACATGTAGGCTATATCGTTGACCGAGTGGGATTTCAGGAATTTAAAAAATGGGCTTTGGAGGGTGTGGAGCTGCTTCCGGAAACGATCGTGAAGGAGAACGTTTACTGGAGCGGCATCCGCTACCGCTGAGGCCCTGTGGGGCGTATATACGCCTGCGGAAAAACGGCTCAAAAAAGAAGGGGAACTCAGACTCGCCGCAGTTCCCCTTCTTTTTTTGAGCAGATTTCTTCCCACTGGCAGTCCGGGCAGACGTCTGCTCTTCTGCCAGCCAAAAGTATCTTCTGTCGGATCAGAAGGGAGAATTCCTCCCAGGACAGTGTTTCCGTCCCCCGCAGCCCGCAGAGTTCCAGTACCTGTCTGTCATATCTCTGAACTTTGTCATCTGTAATACAGACGCCGTTTTTCAGATTCGGACAGTGGCCGCAGATTTCGTCTTTCCCTGTTGTCAGCCGGATCTCCCCATGATCCTCCGCCATGGCCTTCACCTTCCCCATGTGGGCGGTGAATCTTTCGCTGTATCCCTTGCCCTGAAAAAACTGCAGGCAAAGACCGTGGTGGGGGCGAAGACGGATGACCGTCATCTTCCGCTCCATTACAGATTCCTCAGAACGGGAGCCAGCCGCCGGGTCATGATGCAGGCCAGGGCGATCTTTACCAGATCCGGGATGATGAATGGGATCACGCACCAGCCCAGCACTGTGCCGATGCCTACAGCGCCGGATTTCTGTCCGTAGACGACCATAAACCAGACGGTCCCTATCCCATAGCAGACCAGAAGACCGGCCACCATGGAGAGCGCCTGGACCCACAGCCGGTTCCCCGCCAGCCGTTCCAGTCCCCACATCAGAAGAGCGGAGAACAGAAATCCTACGATGTAGCCGCCTGTCTGTCCCGCCAGAACGCCAATCCCTCCGGAAAATCCGGCAAATACCGGAACCCCCACGCATCCCAGAAGAATATAGACCAGCACTGCCAGAGATCCTCTTCTTCCTCCCAGAACTCCCACAGTCAGAAAGACCGCAAAAGTCTGGAGTGTGAACGGCACTGCGGTGGGGATGGAGATCCAAGAGCATACTGCGATCAGAACCGCAAAGACTGCGATGTATGCCATATCTCTCGTTTTCCCAAATCCTGAGCTTCTACTTTTTGTTGTCGATGTCATATCCGGCCTCCTCCGTTTCCTTTCCCCGGACGGCAGACGGAAGGCTGCATCTGCATCAGTGAAGCGTGCATAGGTTTGTGACAGCAAAGCCGGAAGGCTGAACTGCCGCCCGGCTGCCGCGGGGGACTTGATTACCGCGAGCAACGAGCCAAGCGGACATTTTTGCATGTCCATTTGGCGACTGCCGCGAGGGTCAAATACCCCGCAGCTCTGATGCGCTGCAAGTTTGATGCCTGTAGCTTGCTGCGGGGTATTTGACTTGTTCCGGAATACTATACCATGGAACAGAAGAAATGTCAACTTATAAAAGTAAACGGTTTACAATCGTAGATCATTTCTCCGGAAGCTCAAACAGGGAAAGCTGCTCATATTCCACAGGAGTTTTTTGGGGGATCAGCATCCGGGGAACGCGTTCCAGAATCCTCTGAGAATCCTCGGGACTGTTCAGCCAGTCCCGGATCTCTTCCCGTCCCATCAGTACCGGCATCCGGTCATGGATGGGCGCCATGGAAGCATTGGCCTTTGTAGTGATCACCACAAACCGTCCGCCTGCTTCATCCGACTGGTCTCTGTGGAAGATTCCCGCCAGATACAGCCGTCTGTCTGTTTCCTCTGAGGGGCGGAATTCGTACTTGACCCTGTCCGTTCCCGTTCGTTTCCACTCATAAAATTTTTCTGCCGGTACTGCGCATCTTCGGAAAGCATAATCCTCCCGGAACATGGGACGGACGGAGATGGTCTCCGCCCGGGCGTTGATCGTCAGACGGGAACCGGAAGACATGGGATATCCCCAGGTCATAAGCCTGGCCGTCAGTCCGTCCCGGCAACCAACGGACCGGGAGTTTTCCGCAGCCTTCCCGTCAGGTGAAGATCCGCTTATCAGGACCGCAGCCTGACGGGAGGGGAATACATCTCCGGGACTTAATTTCCCCAGCAGCCAGGGAAAATCCCGCTCCAGCTGACGAATCAGTTCCTCTCCCGCATAAAATCTTCCGCACATCCCGCTCTCCTTTCCGGCTGCCGTTTTTCCGGCAGCAGCTTTGATACCTGTTCCGGTCTGCCCCTGTTTTCAGCTCAGAAGCTCCATCAGCTCCTCACGGCTGAAGGAGGTCTGCCCGATGGCCTCTCCCCCCAGCACCTGATCTGCCAGTCTGCGTTTCTTTTCCTGAAGTTCCACGATCTTCTCTTCTATGGTTCCTCTGGCGATCAGCTTGTAAACCGTCACTACCTGTTTCTGGCCGATCCGGTGCACCCGGTCGGTGGCCTGATTTTCCACCGCCCCGTTCCACCAGGGATCGTAATGGATCACCATGTCCGCGCCGGTGAGATTCAGCCCGGTGCCTCCCGCTTTCAGGGAAATACAGAACACGGAAGTGTCATCCGCATTGAAGCTTTCCGCCATCCTGGCGCGATTTTCCTTGGATGTGCTTCCGGTCAGCAGGAAGTAGGAAATCCCTTCCTCTGACAGGCGGTTGGTGATCAGATCCAGCATAGATGTAAACTGGGAAAACAAAAGGATCTTGTGACCGCCCTCCACCGCGTTCTTTACCAGCTCCATACACAGATCCAGTTTTGCCGAACCGCCCTGATAATTGTCGTATTCCAGCGAAGGATCACAGCAGAGCTGACGAAGTCTGGTCAGCTCCGCCAGGATCTGAATCCTGGAGGTGGAAAATTCCGCATCCGTCTGTCCGGCAAGCTGCATCCGCAGCCGCTGAGCATGGGCCTGGTACAGCTCCTTCTGCTCTCCCTCCATCTGCGCCGCCATTTTCTTCTCCAGCTTATCAGGAAGCTCTTTCAGAACATCCTGCTTTTTCCTTCGGAGGATGAAGGGCGAGATCATTTTCTGCAGGCGTTCCATGACCTCCGGATCCTTCTGCTTCACAACCGGAAGCTCGAATTCGCTGCGGAATCTCTGGTAGGAGTACAGAAAGCCGGGCATGATATAGTCAAAAATACTCCACAGCTCCCCCAGACTGTTCTCCAGCGGTGTGCCGGACAGAGCGATCCGGAATCCCGCATGGATCCCCTTTACGGAACGGGCTGTCTGGGTACCGTGATTTTTGATATACTGTGCCTCATCGATGATCTGGCAGCCGAATTCCTGTCCTTCATATATTTCTTCATCCCGGCGCAGCAGATCGTAGGAGGTGATCAGAACATCGTCCCCCTCAGCCTGGATGATCTCTTTTCGCTCAGCGGCCGTCCCTACTGCCAGAGAAGCGCGCAGAGCAGGCGCGAACCGCTCCAGCTCACTCTTCCAGTTGTATACCAGAGAGGCAGGACAGACGATCAGGGCCCGTTTCCGCTCATCGGGCTGTTTCTCTTCATGCTCCGACAGCAGAAAGGCAATGGCCTGCAGCGTTTTTCCCAGCCCCATATCGTCCGCCAGGATTCCTCCGAATCCATTGGCGCAGAGTGTTTTCAGCCACCGGAATCCATGCTTCTGGTATTCCCGGAGAATGTCCTCCAGGGAAGAAGGAATCTGAGCGTCGTTCTCCTCGATGGTTTTCATATCCCGGATCAGATGCCGGAAATTCCTGTCTTTGAAAATCTGCAGTCCCTCTCCCTTAAGACGGCTGTCCAGATACATGGCCCGATAACTGGGCAGCTGAATTTCTTTTCCCTTCAGCATCCGGTCAGTGAGCTGAAGACTTTCCTTCAGATCCTGGAGCACGCGGATTCCTCCGTTGTCCATGCGGATAAATTCCCCGTTTTTCAGCCGGTAATATTTTTTTCGCCTGTCGTAGCGGGAAAGAATTTCGGCCAGCTGATCCCGGGTCATCTGAGTACTGTCCAGAGTCATTTCCAGAAGATTCCCCTCCAGGCGGACTCCCACCTGCACTTTAACGCTGTCCGTCACCTTCAGGGATTTGAATTTTTCCGATACGAACACCTCGCCCAGGGCATGGATATTTTCCAGACCCTCCGTGAGGAAATCATAGATGGCATCCTCTCCCTGCAGAGCCATGCTCCGGCTTTTTTCATCGTATGCGAAGAAATACCGGGCTACTGTTCCCCGGACCATCAGTTCCCGGCTCACATCCCGGTTCGCCGCCGCTGCTTCCGTGGGAGAACTGTCATACAGGTCGAATTTTTTATCTCCATATACGGCATAGACCCGGCAGGTGATCATATCCCTCTGAGGAGCGTCCAGGTACAGCTGGAAGGAAGCCTCCGGGGGACGAAACTTCTCCGGGAGAAAATCCTTTCGTTCCACATGACACAGCTTCTCCAGATGGGGAAGGATCACCTGGCAGAAAGCGGGCACATCCGCCTTTTCGATGAAGTATTCTTTCTGCTGTCCGCTGTCCATAAGCTGCCAGAATTCATTGATCTCACCCAATTCTTCCGTGGGGATCCGGCAGATCACCGGCTCCGCGGGGCCTTCCGGATAGTACTGATAACGGACTCCCTCGATCCTGGGGCAAAGGGAGGGCTTCAGCCAGATTCCGTCTTCCGTTCCCTCCACCAGAAGACGCTGCCGGGGCTTTTTTTCCTCCACGCGGCTGGAAATGGCGCCTTCCGGGTATTCCACAGTGATCTCGCGGCTGCCCAGCAGATCCGTGAATTCATCCAGGGCTTCCCGGGAAAGCTCCAGCTCCCGGTTATTTCCCCGATAGGTAAAGCCAAAGCTGCGGTAATACGAATAATTGGGATCCTCCTTCACCCTTCTGCACAGAAACTCTGCCAGAGGCCGGCTCTCCGGAGTGAAAGCCTCCATGCTGTGGAGAAATTCCAGCTGTTTGCCGTAGGATACCGTGGAAAGATCCTCCATATCTTTCACAAACTTGTACACATTCTTCAGGATATACAGTTTTCGGATTCCCAGACGGAACCGCAGGGAAAACTGTCTGCCGTCGCAGATCAGAATGGGTTCCAGAGTTACCATCCCGGCCCGGCTCTCCGGCAGATACGCCGCCCGGTCCCGAAGAGAGTACCGGGATAAAAGCTCCTTGATATTCTTATCTGTGGATCGTTTTTTGGGCGTTGTTCTGCCAGGTTCTATTCCGGACATCCCCTTCTGTACGCCCAGATATTCCATGAGTCTGCGCAGATCATCCTCCGCCTCAAAAAGTGTCTGATCGCTCCTCCGGTCCAGATAATCCAGCAGAACGGCCACACAGTGCTTGCAGATCCCGTCGTACTGTTCAAAAGCAGGACACTCACAGGAAATTTCCAGGAGGGAAGACTCGGTTTCGTTAACTGTGGCCGTAACCTGGTACTCATTCCCGTAGCTGCCCTCCACCCAGGCATTTATGGACGCCATCCGGGAACCGTCTTCATCCCGGAATTCATCCAGATCCATGTCCAGAACCTGGTCCATGCGGTAAATATCCAGTCCCCGCTGATAGCTCCGGGAATGTGCAAGTTGTTTGATGGTAGATTTGCTGATCATAAGTGAGTGCTCCTGTTCTTATTATATCCTGAATTTGCTGTTATCTGTCGTTTTATAAAACAGTAATGGGTTCCGATATTTATCATAAGCAAACGGGCAGGAAATTTCAATAGAAGAACTCTTTTTTCTGGCTGTTTTTGGATACAGCTGCTATACTGAAAAAGAAAATCCGTTCTCTCCATGAATTGGAGATGAGAAGGAAAAAGAACCTTCAGAATACGGCAGAACAGATTAGGAGGATATTAGGATGGATTTAACAAAATTTCAATGGATCAGACAGCCTCGGGACTGGAGAATGACAGATGACAGGATTGAGGTCACAACAGAGCCTCATACAGACCTGTGGCAGAGGACATACTATCATTTCCGTAATGATAATGCTCCCGTCCTTCAGATGGAAACAGAGGAAAAGTATTTCAGTTTTACTGTGAAAACAGATTTCAGTGACAGCCATCACAGATTTGACCAATGCGGGATCGTCATGTATTTGGATAGCGAAAATTGGCTGAAAGGTTCTGTGGAATATGAAAATAAGGAATATCAGCATTTAGGAAGTGTTGTAAACTAATCAGGGATATTCCGACTGGGCGACAACAGTGATCGACGCGGATGTCAGATCCATGTGGTATCGTTTCAGCAGAAGAGAGGATGATTATCGGATCGAATGTTCCGTGGATGGCAAAAGTTTTCAGCAGATGAGAATCTGCCATATGTACAGGGGCAGCGGAAAAATCCGGTTTGGAATCTATGCGTGTTCACCGGAAGATTCTTCTTTTAAAGCCGTTTTTTCCAATCTACAGCTGACAGAATGTCAATGGAAGGCCCATGACGGGCAGCAGCCGGACGAAGACTGATACTACGCATAATACAGCCGGACGATCCGCCCATTCCGAATCCGTCCGGCCATATCTTCTGTTCTGTTATAAATTATGATCTTTCAGGGCGACCACGGGGATACGATATCCGATAGACCGGACGCACTGGATCATGTCTCTCTGCCCCACGGCTTTCCGTATCTGTTTGATATGAGTATCCACATGGCGAAGAGAGCTTCTTTTCCGCTGGGGCAAAAGCTGATTGATCTGCTCCCTGGGAACCACCTGACCGATGCGTTCCGCCAGGATCAGAAGGACATCGTAATCATATCCTTTCAGGTCCAGGGGGATCCCTTTCCAGCGCACCTCCCGGCGATACTGGTCAATCATCAGATTTCCCAGAAACATAGTCCGCTGTTCCCAGAATTCCGCAGGAATGCAGTGACAGATCAGCCGCCGGAATTCCAGAGGGCAGGAAGGGTAAAAGGCATATTCCTGGATATACCTGCGGTACGCGCCAAGGGTACGGATACTGTCGCTTCGCTTGGACATCAGAATCACCTTCTGCCGGGTACATAAATCCCCCAGAGTTTTCTCCGGTATTGTTTTCAGCCCTTCCAGATCCGAACAGATCACAGATATATCGCAGTGCGGCGAACTGTCCTGCTTCTGCATATGTATTGTCCTGCTGACACGTATTCCCAAAAGAAATGCCAGCTGCTGGATCCTATTGCAGATATCCTCATCCTTTGCCAGATTGACCATTGTAAAAGATGTCATTTGCACATCCTCCTTCTACTGAGCCCGGATCTCCTGGCGCATGAAGCAGCAGAAAGATCCGGCGAAGGAGATCAGCATCATGGCGATCAGACCCGTAAGGTGCGGCCATACCAGCAGCAGGCTCTGCCCCAGGGACAGATAGCTGGTGACGGCGCCCTCCAGCTGGTTCACCGTTACCACATTGATGGAGCGGATGGAAGGATTCATGATCGTGGCAGACGCTTCACTGAAAAGATAGTACGGAGATATTCTGTTGATGTTCAGCTCCAGTGTATAGTTATCCAGCGAATTGATCATTGCATTCCATTCGTTGTCTACAGGATATACCGCATTTGCGATAATGCTGGCGATTACCGCGGCGCCTGCCAGAAATTTTCCTATGATGATGGAATCCCGGTAAATTGGCTGGGCAGCCAGACGGTTCAGAGTTCCACCCATACGTTCGCTGTTGATCGCGTCAAATCCCAGCGTCAGCCCCAGGAAAGGTCCCAGAAGTCCGATAAATGTCAAGAAGGAAGGAATAGAATTCCCGCTGGTGGTATACAGCTCCAGAAACAGATATTCTGTTCCCGCTTCAGCGGCATCGGAAAGTCCGGAAAGCGCTCCGTAAAGGCTGGCCAGACAGGTTCCGTAGATCAGCACCAGAATGATCAGAAATCTTCTGCTGGTGAGATGGTCTGCCAGTTCCTTCAAAAACAATGCCTTCAGGCCGCTATTTCTTCCCGGAAGCGTTTGTTCGTTTCCAGAAGAAGGGGAGGGTAAAACTTTTTTTGCTTTCTCCTTCACTGTAGTCATACACTTCGGAAGCTCCCGCTTTTTCAAAATATAATCTGTAAATCTCATCCAAATCGCCTCCTTTCTGGTGCATATGCAATATGGTATATCCCTGTGTTCCCAGAAAAGAGGTGAGTTCCCCCCTGAGATCCCGGGTGGAATAAATGGTAAATAAGTCCTCGTCCTGTTCCAGCCGTTCCAATCCCTTCTGATTTTTCAGCATTTCCTTCAGCCGTTCATCACAGGGATTCACCTGGAGATCCAGGGTGTAATGATTTTCGCTTTGAAGCTGACGCCCCAGCTCCTGGATTTTTCCGCAGGCCACCAGATTTCCATCCACAAAAATCCCTACCCGGTCACATACCTGCTGGATCTGATAGAGCTGATGGGATGAGATCAGCAGCGTTCTGCCATCCTTGCGGGAAAGCTCCCGCATCAGTCCCAAAAGCTGGCGCATGCCTTCGGGATCGATTCCCAGTGTAGGCTCATCCATAATGATGATCTGAGGGTCTTTCATCAGTACGTCCGCGATCCCCAGTCTCTGACGCATACCCTTGGAATACGTTCCCGTTTTCTGATCCGCCGCATGGGTCATTCCCACCCGGTCCAGAAGCCGGGTGATCTGATCTTCCATCTGCTGGCCCCTCAGTCCGTTCAGTCTTCCGGTAAAACGGAGATTTTCTCTTCCTGTCATATCGGGATAAAATCCCACGTTATCCGGAAGATATCCCACGATCCCTTTGATCCTGATGGAATTCCGGGCACAGTCTACGCCTCTGATCAGCGCCTGCCCCTCTGTGGGCTCCGTCAGCCCCAGGAGCATCAGGATCGTGGTGGTCTTCCCCGCTCCGTTGGGACCCAGCAGACCGAAGATTTCCCCCTGGCGGATGGTGAGATTCAGCTTGCTGACTGCCGTTTTTTCTCCATATTTTTTGGTCAGCCCTCTTGTCTCGATCAACGTCGTTGCTTCCATACCTTACCTTCTTCCATATTTTTTAAATACAAAGCCCACGCCGCACACCAGGATCACGATCACACATACGGCCGCGATCCCCCATGCGGTTCTGGTCTTGACCGTGATGCGGAACTGGGCATCCGCCGTGGTCTCATCTGCCGTGGCAGTGATGGTAGCCATGTAATCGCCCGTCACCGCGTCGGAATCCGGTGTGATGTAAGCCGTTACCTCTGTTGTAGCCCCCGCTTCCAGGGTGTCGATGGTGGACTCATCAAAGCTGATCTCCCAACTGTCGCTGGGGGCGCTTGACGTAAGTTCAATATTTTCCAGATCCACATTTCCGGTATTTTTGATCTGAAGGGTCACGGATTTCTCATCGTTGGCATAAGCGTCCAGACTGAGATTTCCACTGGATGTGGTAACCTCCAGTCCGTAAGTTCCGGTGATGGTGACTGTCAGATCCATGGTCAGCGTCTCGTTGGCGGATTCCGCTGTACAGGTGATCGTGTAATCTCCCTGTTCCGCAGTCTCCGGCGGGGTGATATCCACAGTAACCGTACTGCTGGATGCCGCTTCCACATCCAGACTGGATACCTGGGTACTGTCGCTGGAGAAACTTACCTGCCATCCGTCAGGGGCTTCCGCGGTAAGGCTGTAGGTCTGAGGCATAGCCTGGTTATTGGCCAGTGCCGTCTCGAAGCTGAAGCTGCTTCCCACGGCGCCTTCCTGTTCCGGGTATTCCGCGGAGAAACTGCTGCTTCCGGTGGCGGCTGTGGTGATGGTCACATCCAGCGAAAGGGTATCCGTATTTTCTCCTCCCGCGTCAGCACCCAGAACGATGGAATAAGTACCCTCTTCGGCATCGTCCGGAACCGTCAGATTAAAGGTGGCCAGATCAGATTCTGCGCTGGAGGAACCGGAATCCACATGTACTTTGGTGATCTCGCCGCTGCTTCCGCTGAAGTAACCCTCCCAGCCGCTGGGAATGGATTCCACAGACAGAGCCGCATCCATGCTGTCTCCGGAAAGGCTGTCAAAATCCAGACCAAAGCTGAGATTTTCTCCCGCGCTGGCTGTTACGCCTGGATAATCCGTACTCATTTCCAGCCCTCCCGCTGCCCAAACGTCCGCGGGCAGACCTGTGATCAGCGCTCCTATCATCAGCGCTGAGGCGACTCCTGCTCCCAGCCTGCTTCTTGACAAATTTCTCTTTCTCATAAAATAAATGCTCCTTTCCTGGAAATTTTCCTGCTCATCGTCTTTCCGGAACTCTTGGCGGGAATCCCCCAGTCCGTGGCTCCGTACGATGAATGATCCTGTTTTCAGAGAACATATCAGCTTTCTGCTGTCCCGAAAGACCCTGGGCGCCGGCGGCAGCTTCTCTGACGCAAGGGCAGAGCGGAGTGACAGTGAAGCCTGAAAGCTGAACTGTTACGATTTTAGCGGTAAATTGTGACTGTTCATTGATATGAATGTGTTTTTAAGTGAAACAAAATATAAACTATATTAAATTTATATAAAGAATTTCTTAATATTTTATGATATGAGGGCAGATTTGCAGTTTAAAAAAAACAGCAGATATGGTATCTGCTGTTTCTCCTTATCATCCGTATGTTTTCATGAAGGAATGGGATCGGGCCGGGCTTCATCCAGCTTCCTCAGCCTTTCTGCGATCTCTTCACAGATTTCGGAAGCATCCCTGCCGTCTGTCCAGACTGTTATATCTGCGGCCGCCTGATACTTTTCCCGGCGCTGACTCATCAGAAGTTCAATATCCTCCACAGACTTCCGGTTCTCCAAAAGGGGCCGGTCGTGATCGTCCATGACCCGCTCCAGGATGGTTTCCGGCCGTGCAGTCAGAAGAACTACCCTTCCATTTTTTTTCATCTCAGCCACATTCCGCTCCCGGAGCGGAGTTCCGCCGCCGCAGGAAATGACCACATTGGTTCTGCCCTGCAGCCGGATCAGCAGCCCGGTTTCCAGATCACGGAAATATTCTTCCCCATGGATCCGGAAGATTTCCGGAATGCTCATCCCTTCCTGCTGAGCGATGAGCTGATCCATTTCCACCGCATCCATGGCATACATTGTGCTCAGATACTGGGAAACGGTGCTCTTTCCCACTCCCATAAAGCCGATCAGTACAACGTTATAGGGAAACGGGCTTCGCTTGCGTTTCAATTGTTGTTCCATTTTTCAGTTACTCCTGTCTTACCGGATCTCAATCGTCCTGGGTTCTTCCGTGAAGGAACAGATCTGTGCCTTTACATTGTTCAGCCGGAATACCTCTGTGTTTCCGTCTCCCGGCTGATACATTTTCTGAAGGGACGGGTAATTCTCCAGCATGTGCTGCTGGGCCTCCAGCCGCTGGTCAAGTACCGCTTCCGCCTGCAGACGGATCCATTTGCCCTTGTGCATGCCGCAGATCTCGATCCTGGGGTCTGCCTTCATCTGGCGGGATACGCTTTTGACCTTTCCTGTCTGGATATACAGTCCGCCTTCATACAGATCAATGGTTCCAAAGGGCCGCACCCGGGGGCGGCCATCCTCCAGAGTGGCCAGATAATAGGTTCCGCAGCTTTTCAGAAATTCGTATATTTCATTCATACCGTATCCTCCTTGTAAACCTTTCAGGCCTCGTTTCATGCTCTGAGGCCGGCGCGTCTGTTTTTATCTTGCCTCTTTTTTGGCGGTTTGTCAATTGCGGAAGACAAAAAAGATGCGGCAGCTCATCCAAAGCAGCGGATATAACGGAATATCAGCCGCTTTTTCCCTTTCAGCTTTTCCCAAAGCACACAGGCCGTCCGGCGGTAGATTCCCAGAACAAATTCTCTCTGGGAATCGGTTACGGGATCTTTTCCGTAGATGGATTCCAGGGAAGTGTTCCAAAGCCGGTCCGCTTCCTCCAGGGATAACGCCGGAAGCTGTCTGGACAGTTCCCCGGGAAACTCTTCTTCCTCACCCGAATATTCCTGCAGATATCCTGCAAAATGCAGCATACGGATATACTGTCGGAAGAGTGTCTGGCATGCTTCCCGCTCCAGCTTTTTTTCGGCGCGCAGTCTGCGGTAGTCCAGAAACAGAGGGATCATGCAGATCAATACCGCCCCGATCCCTCCGGCCGCCCAGAGCTGGTTTTCGTACTGCTTCAGCGAAATGGAAAATCCCGTTTCTGTTTCGCTGTTTTCACTGGATACCACTCTCTGGCTGCTCCGGGTGCCTGTAAGGAGACTGACTGTATCGAATTCCGACAGGATCCCGGCGTCAAATCCGGGATAGCCCGTGCTGCTGATCCTGCCGTCTGAGGAGGGAGTTGCCTCCACCGGAACCCAGCCGTAATCCTCCATAAAGATTTCGGTCCAGGCATGGGCGGATTCATCCGTCACTTCCGCTTTCCAGGTTCCGTCCTCCTGCTGTATAAACTGAGAAGGCTGCAGTGCGTATCCGGCCGCGTAGCGGGCAGGGATTCCGTACAGACGGTACATCAGTACCGCTGCGGATGCGTAATGAACACAGTATCCTTCCCCGCTCCCGAAGAGAAAGTATTCCACGATATCTTCATTCAGCGGTGCCCTTCCAGGTGTCAGCGTGTAGGAGGTCTGGCTGTCCAGCACGGACAGGATAAAGCCTGTGATCTCTTCCAGACCGCTGTGGGGATTTTCCCGGCAGAATGAGGTAAGTCTGGGAAGAAGTTCTGTGGGAACCTGGGTGTAATCGGCAGCTACCTCCGGAATATAGGCATCCAGGATCTCCCGGTACCAGCCGGCCTGAACCTCCATATCCGCAGGGACCTGATCCCAGTCCAGTTTATATTCACCTACGGGATAATACCGGAACGCATACCCTTCTTCCCTTCCGCCTCTCTGGTTGGTCCACTGGCCATTGTAAGGCATGTAGTAGCGGCGGTAATCCTGGGAGACATGTGTTGTGATATCCACCACCAAAGGCTCCTGACCTTCCTCCGCTCCGGTCTGTCCCAGCACATAATACATACTGTAAAGCATTCCACGGATCCAGGATTCCCACTGCTCCCAGTGAAGCGTTTCGGCCATCCGGGTAAACAGCTGGTACTCGTCCAGCTCCTGCCATTCTCCTCCGGTATAGGTATCTCCGGTAAAGCCCTTCAGGTACAGCACGTCATCCGGCCTGGCGGATACCGTCACCTCCAGCTGGACCGTACCGGTACGGTAATTGTTCCCGCTGCTGACATGGCCTCCGGTAATCGGCCGCTCATCCTGGCCTGTGGTCCGCTGGAGGCTTCTGGAAATAAATCCCTCGGCCTGGTATACCGACTCGTACAGCAGGTCCAGGTTCGGGAAAACAATAAGCACCGCTGCAGCCAGTACTGCAGCCAGGATACTTCCCAGGAATTTTTGCCTCTTTTTTCCGTTCTGTCCGGATCCTTCCGGACGCAGCAGACGTTTTTTTCCGGAAGGACGGTCCATTCCCCAGAAAAAGATCTGGAACAGCGCCATCAGCACCGCCGCGCCCAGAGAGACCTGGACACCCGCCAGGGGGGCAGTCAGCAGCAGGATACTGGTAAACAGATAGGCGATCCAGTGGACTCTGACTGCAAATTCAGCTGTAAAAAGCAGGAAAACCAGCGCCGAAGCCACAAAGATCATAACAGCCGTCACATCCGCCGTTTCCGGATTCCCTCTCCCGGAGAGCTCCTCCCAGATCTGTCCTGCCTGTGCCGCCAGCAGCCGGTTCAGAAGGACCGCTGCCGCCGCCCATACTCCCCCAAGGCCGGCCAGGACACGCCGGAAATATTTTTCCCTGAAAAAAAACAAATACCATAAAAGAAGGCAGAGCGCTGCCGCACAGCCATAAACCGCCCACTCCTGATAATGGATCGTGTCCATTGTCTGAAAAAGCAGCAGGATCCCGTATACACCAGTCATGAGATAAAACAGCTGGACCTTTTCCTTATTCTTCTGTTTCCTTATCATTCCATTACCCGCCTTTACAATATGGGATTCCCCGGCCGCACCCTGTCCCGGACAGCCGTCCTTATACGGCAAAGGACATTTCCGTAAGTTCTTCTTTCAGATGCTCCAGTGAAAAATGCCAGATCAGAGTCTCGTTTTTATACCAGTACAGATCCCTGGTCAGCCGGAACAGAGGATCCTTTCGGGATGGCGCCTGGCACGCCTGGAGAATCCCTCCCTCCGGTTCTGTTATCTGATACAGCCGTCCCAAAAGCTCATCCCGATGCCCGCTCTCAGAAATACGCATCTGACCGTAGGAATTTCGGAAGACGTCATACCAGAAGACCAGTACCTCCGGGGCAATTTCCAGCAGCCCTCCGCATACCGCGTATACGGTCTGGTAAAATCCATCTCTTTCCTCGGGGGAAAGTTCCATGGGTTCTTCCGTTTCCAGCAGCAGTTTCAGAGGAGGCCTGCGCTCCTCTTCATACTCTCTGACCCACAGACTGCCGCTTCTGGCCGTCTGATTCCAGTGGATATGCCGCATGGGATCGCCTTCCCGGTACTCCCGGATCTGCCGGACCTCATCTCCGGCATTTTCCGGATACCGTATCCTCCAGGCGTCCGGAAGGGGATCCGCCCCGGGAAATGACGCTGTCAGACGCAGCGAACACCTTTCCGGAAGGATCACTGCCGTCCAGACTGCCTGGAATTTTCTTTTCCTTCCGAACAGCCCGAGATCATCGTACACTGTCAGACGCCGGATCCGAAACCGCAGGATACCGCAGTGCTCTCCCGTTGTCTGAAAGGACAATATATGCTCACCCCTGTCACAGCTTCCGAAAAGTTTCTCCCTCCGCTCCTGGCGTTCTTCAAGACTCCGTTCCACTTCCAGCCGGAATCTCCCCACCGGAAGCATTCCACGGTTTACCATTTTGATCCGGCAGGAGAAAGTCTCTCCCCTGCGGACTGTGATCCCATCCGGCGGGGCCGACAGCTCCAGATGTCCGGCATAATAGCCGGAAAGGAACCACATCAGGAGCAAAAGCAGGAGCTCAGCCGCAGCCAGAACCATCAGCGCCGGACTTTCGTACATACCCGCAATATACCAGGTCAGCAGAAAAAGGGCGGGAAACGCGATCTTTTTCATTGATCATCCTCCTCCATCCCCGGAACCTTTACAGACTGCAGGATCTCATCCAGGATTTCCTTCTTTTCCTTTCCATCCATTCCTGCCTTGGCTCCTGGAAGGATCCGGTGGCCTGCCACGTAAGCAAACTGCCCGGAGATATCCGATGGTATCACATACTCCCGCCCCTTCAGCCAGGCGGATGCCTTGGCCATCCGTACCAGGGCGATCGTGGCCCGGGGACTGGCGCCCCGCTGGAGATAAGGGTGGGTACGGGTGGCTCTCACCAGCTCCAGGAGATACCGGTAAAGGGGCTCTTTCATGTAGATTCCGCCCACGGCTCTCTGAAGTTCCTCCAGCATCTCACCGGTGAGGACAGGGCGGACCGCGTCCAGCCGTTCCCGGATGCCCACGTCTCTGGCCATGGCCAGCTCACTTTCAAAATCCGGATACCCCAGGGTCAGGCTTACCATAAATCGGTCTACCTGGGCTTCCGGAAGATACTGGGTCCCCACCGTTCCCGTAGGGTTCTGGGTGGCGATCACCAGGAAGGGAGACGGGACTTTTCTGGTCACGCCGTCTACCGTCACCTTTCGCTCCTCCATAACTTCCAGAAGCGCGGACTGGGTTTTGGGGGATGTTCTGTTGATCTCATCTGCCAGCAGCAGGTTGCAGAAGACACTTCCCGGCTGATATACGAAACGTTCTTCCTCTCTCCTGTATATGGAAAATCCCGTAAGATCCGACGGCAGTACATCCGGAGTAAACTGTACTCTCCGGTATTCCAGACGCATGGCCTAGGAAAATGCCACTGCCAGAGTTGTTTTCCCCACTCCGGGAATGTCTTCCAGGAGTACATGACCTCCCGCCAGAAATGCCAGCATGATCTCCTGGATCTCCCGCTCTTTCCCCAGGATCACACGGTTTACCTGATCCAGAGCTTCCCGAACCATCTGTCTTGATCTGCCGTTTTCCCGCTCCGCGGCCTCTTCTCCGGCTTTCATGCTGTATTTTTCTGTGTTATCTCTGTTTCTCCCTGTCTTCATCCGTAAATCCTCTTATTTTCCGATGCGCAGATCTGCCGGAACGCGGCAGCGCGATCCATTCCCCGGTTTCACTGCTATCATTGTACATCCTGGTGTTTTCCATGTCCAATACCTGCAACTAATAAACGTGCATTCTTTTCAGGTATAGGATCCTGTTTACAGTATATCCTACAGCAGGCGCCAAAGGAAGTTTCCTTTTGTTTTTCAGTAAAAACCTGTCGGTTAAAAGAAAAGCGGCGGAAATATCGTGATACTTGACAATCTCCTTCCGGAAAACGTAAGATATACGGTAGCCGGGGCATTTCCGTCTCAGACGGCGCATTGGACTTCTGTTCCCAAAGATGGGGCGGAGACGGCAGAAAGGCGGTTTATCGTAATGAAAAAAATTCTGATCATAGAAGATGACACGGACATCAACAATATGACGGCGGAAGCATTGAAAAAAGCAGGCTATTCCTGTGTACAGGCATTTTCCGGAACGGAAGGGCTTCTGTATGCCCAAAATGAGCCTTTTGATATGATCATCCTGGATCTGATGCTTCCGGGCATGAACGGAGAGATACTTCTTCCACGGCTGAAGGAGCAGCAGGCCGTACCGGTACTGGTGATCTCCGCCAGAGACAGCCTGGACAGCAAGGTGGAGCTTCTCAACGCCGGCGCGGAGGATTACCTTACCAAGCCCTTCGCCATTCAGGAACTGATCGCCCGGGTGGGCGTACAGATCCGGAGATTTTCCCGGGAATCTTCCCGGAAAGAAAAAGACAGGCATATCCTTTCTCATAAGGATCTGCAGCTTTGCGCGGAGACAATGTCCGTATCGGTCCACGGACAGGCGCTGGAGCTTACACGGCAGGAATTCCGGATCCTGGAGCTCCTTCTCTCCCACCCGGACCGGGTATTTACCAAACAGGATATTTATGATTATGCCTGGGATGATCTCTATATAGGGGAGGATAAGACCATCAACGTCCATATCAGCAATATCCGGAAGAAACTTAAGGCACTTTCGGATCAGGAATATATCGAAACGGTCTGGGGCGTGGGATTCCGGCTGGCGGGATAGCCCGGCAGCTTTACACTTTCTTTAACTTTGCTTTGCGATGTTTTGGCTTTTGACCGGTAGGATATCAGTAAAGAAGCCGGAAGGCTTCAGAAATGCAGAGCGAAGGAGGCATACGATATGAAATATCTGCTCAGTACCAACGGCCTGACCAAGCAGTTCGGCAGGCATAAGGCGGTGGACGCGGTGGATCTCCATGTCCGTCAGGGGGACATTTACGGCCTGATCGGGCGAAACGGAGCCGGAAAGACCACTATCCTAAAAATGATCAGCGGACTTGCTGCTCCCACTGCGGGGGATTTTTCCCTTTTCGGGAAAACCGGAAAACAGGCCGCCCCCTGTATGTCCCGGATCGGAACACTGATCGAGGCACCCGGACTTTATCTGAACATGACAGCTGAAGAAAATTTAAAGATGAAGTGCCTGGCAATGGGAATCCAGGAGGAGGATACCGTATCCCGTCTGCTGAAAATTGCAGGGCTTTCCCAGGCCGACAAAAAGAAGGTACGCAATTATTCCCTGGGGATGAAACAGAGACTGGGGATAGCGCTTGCGTTGGTGGGAAATCCGGATCTGGTGATCCTGGACGAGCCCATCAATGGCCTGGATCCCCAGGGGATCGCAGAGATACGGGAAACCCTGTATTATCTGAACAGGGAACACCAGATCACCTTTCTGATCTCCAGCCATATTCTGGAGGAGCTTTCCAAGATCTGTACCCGCTACGGCATCATTCATGACGGTGTTCTCCTTCAGGAACTGGACAGACAGGAGCTGCTGGCCAGATGCAGCGAACGCATTGAGCTGAAGACCAGCGATACAAAAGGGGCCTGTACGGTTCTGGAGGAGATGGGGATCGTCCAGTATAAGGTGGTGGACAGTCAGACCATACACATTCTGGAGCGGCTGAACGACAGCGGCGAGATTACCATGGCTCTGGCCAAAAGGCAGATCCAGACGCTGGGGATCACTGTAAAAAATGAAGCTCTGGAAGACTACTATCTGAATCTGACAGGAGGTGGCGCCCATGCTTAATCTGATCCGAATGAATCTTTACCGCATCCGGCACTCCCTTTCCTCCTGGTGTATTCTTTTCTTTACGGTTGCGGCTGCCGTTTTCAGCGTAGCCATGACCAATCTGTACATTGCTTCCATGGAGGCGGATGCTTCCGGCGCCGAAGCAAGTGCTGTGGAAGCGGCGCCGGATTTTGGCATCACTGTCTCCGTAAATCCGGAATGGGCGGACGGCACCATCGAAATGGGGGATATCGTAAGTACTGAGATTGGCAGCAGGCTGCTGGCCATACTCTGTACCATATTCACGGCCATATTCATCACCGGAGAACAGAAATCCGGGTATATCAAAAACATTGCCGGACATTTTCCGGGGCGCTGGCCGCTGGTTCTGGCTAAATTTGCCGCTCTTGCGTTCTGGCTGCTGCTGATGCTCCTGGTTTTTACTGTATCTGTTCTGCTAAGCGGGCTTGCATTCTGGGGCGGCCGTTTTCAGATGGGTTCATTCCCGGCGCTGGCAGAAATCCTGGGCGTCCAGTATCTGCTCCATTTGGGATTATCCTCTCTGCTGATGCTTCTCTGCATCCTTACCGGAAGCTCAGCCGTGGGAATGACCGCCGGGATCCTGCTGTGCTGCGGCGCGGGAAACCTGATCTATTCTCTGGTCAACCGGATGGCGGACAGCCTGCACTGGGGAAGGAACTTCGATGTCAGTCTGTATACTCCGGACGGCAATATTCCCCTGGCTGTGATTGGCGCGGCGCCGTCCGCGCTTTTACGGGCGGCTCTGGTGGGCTGTGCGTTTACGGCAGCTTCGGTTCTTCTGTCTGTGCTGATCATGAAAAAAAGGGATATTCGATAAGGAGTGTTCATATGATTATCTGGGCTATCGCCGCCACCTTGGCGGCAGTCATCGCTGTATTACTGCTGATCCTTTACCGGCGGCAGGTAAAAAAGACCTGCCGCCAGCTGACATTTCTCGCGGAACACCAGACCAATCTCCGGCTGACCGTTGATCTGCCGCTTCCGGAGCTTGGCAGGCTGGCGGACGGTATGAACCGGATCATTGACCAGTCGCGGCAGATCCGGCTGGATTCCCGCCACAGTGAGATGCAGCTGAAGGAGACCATCACCAGCCTTTCCCATGATATCCGGACGCCTCTGACTTCCATGGACGGTTATTTTCAGCTTCTCCTGGAAAGCGATGTCCAGGAAGACAGACAGCGGTATATCGCGATCATACAGAGCAGGATCGCCAGTCTGAACGATATGCTGGAGGAGCTTTTTACCTATGCCCGGCTGCAGGATTCCCAATATCGGCTTCTGATTCAGAAAATCGACTTTTCCCGGTGTGTCTGCGATAAGATCTTTTCTTTTTATGAGGAATTTCAGGCGAAAGGGATCGAGCCGTCTGTCACATTGGAAGATGAACGGCTGTTTATCCGGGGAAATGAAGAGGCGTTGGCAAGAACGGTGCAGAATATGATGAAAAATGCCCTGGTACACGGAAAAGGCAGGATTGCCCTCTCCCTTTTCCGGGAAGGTTCCTGCGCCATCTTCCAGTGCGCGAACCAGGTGGAACATCCGGAAGAAATTGACATTTCCCAGGTGTTTGGCCGCTTCTACAGAGCGGATTCCGCCAGGACAAAGTCTTCCACCGGACTGGGCCTGTCCATAGCCAGAGAACTGACAGAGCGAATGGGCGGACAGATCCTGGCGGATCTTGACGGGGATCAGTTCTCCGTACAGATCCGCTTTCCGGAAGAAGGAATCCGAAAAGAAAGATAACCATAAGATGATAAGAATCCCCCGTTTTTCTCAGAAGCAAAACGGGGGATTCTTATCTGTACATACTCAATAGATCAGATTTGCCATCAGTACCAGCAGAGGAATGGCGATCAGCGTTCTCTCCAGGAAGATCAGCAGAAGTTTCCAGAATCCCAGAGGGACCTCGCTTTTGATGATCACAGTCCCTACCTCTGTCAGGTAGATGATCTGTACCAGCGACAGAGCGCCGACAATAAACGCGGTTTTTCTGGAGATCTCCATTCCCGTCATCAGAAGAGCCGGAATAAACATATCTGTAAAGCCCACCAGCGTGGCGGGAGCTACAGTGAAGGCGTCCTGCACACCAAAGAGCTGCAGATACAGTCCCATGGGGTAGGAAATCCAGCCAAAGAATGGCGTGTATGTGGCGATGGCCAGCGCCACCACTCCCCAGGACGCCACAATGGGGATCAGATCGAACATCATGCCCATCAGAACCTCCAGGCCGCTGGAAAGCACCGTATCCGCATGAAATTCGCTGGCTCTTTTGCAGCTGGATTCCAGAGCAAAGGACAAAACACTTTTCTGGGCAGGCCGTTCTTCCGCCACCTTCTTTCCGGTGGCTTCCCGGTAGGTGTTGGGGATCAAGGAAATGGGCGGTATTCTGGTCAGGATCACCGCCAGGATCACTCCCACGATACAAATACTGAGATAAAAGGCCGGAAAATCCGAATCCAGTCCTATGGTTTCCGCCACCATCAGACAAAAGGGTACGGATACCAGGGAAAAGTTGGTCATAATATAGCCGGCCTCCCGTTTGGTATAGAAGCCTTTCATATACTGCTCTCTGGTCAGGATCACCGCCGCATTGGAGGCGCCGAACCAGGAAGCGATAAGATCTACCGCGGCCCGTCCCGGCACATGGAACAGGGGACGCACCACCGGCCGGATGATCACTCCAAGAAATTCCATGATACCGCAGTCTGTCAGGAAAGGAAGAATGAAGCTGAAAGCCACCAGGATACACAGCAGAGTGCCGCACAGATCAATGATGGTCCCTCCGGTATCCCCTGAGATCACCACCTTCGGACCTATACCGAACAATACCATGACGCCCACCGCCGCGCCTATGATCTTGGAAACCAGATACAGCGGAGTGGTGGAAAAGGCTTTTTTCAGATAATTATTTTTCCGGATGAACTCCGGTTTGAAAATAAAATCATACAGGCTCACTGCAGCGGCAATTACCAGCAGAATGGTGACAATATAGATCAGACTGTCCCCCAGCAGGGAGGCAATCCCCATTTTGACAAAATCCAGCAGTGTGGTGAAGGAAGAGCCATAGGGAATGGGAACCAGGAACATCAGTATTCCAAAGGCCGATCCTGCCAGGAATTTTATCATGTTCTTTTTATTGACATACGTTGTTTCCATTTTCTTTTCCATATCAGTCTCCCTTCCGTTATTCCAGTGTTTCCACTGCTTCCATGGCCTGGTAGATCATATCCTGGGTTACGGGATAAGGAATGTGCTCCATGTCCGGTCCTTCTGCAGTTTCCCGCAATACCTCTTTCAGATATTCCCGGTCCAGAGGTATCTCCATCTCTTTCAGTGTGACGGGAATCCCCAGGGATTTTAAGAAATCCCTGGCCTCCCTTAAACGTCCCCAATCCTGGTCCACCGCCAGCTGCACCAGCACTCCGTAGGCCACCACATCTCCATGGAGATACGTCTCTTCAAATCCTGGTATCAGCACCAGTCCGTAGTATACCGAGTGGGCAACAGCACAGTTGTAATCATCCAGGACCATCAGGGAAACCATACCTGTACTGACAATATTGGCCAGCACCACCTGCTCCAGTGCAAAGGATGTCCGGTGCCGTCTGCAGTCATCAAGAGCAGCCGCCCCATGCTCCAGCAGCGGCCCGTAGCACAGGTTGCTGATCTCCCGGCCCAGAGCAGAGCTGTGTGCCAGCCGGTCTCCTCTGGCGGCAAAGTGACATTCAAAAAATTTCCCCATGGTGTCGCCCATTCCTGCCCGCAGATATTCCCAGGGAGCGTCTGCGATCACCCGGGTATTGATAAAGCAGTGACGGGCCGGTTTCTCAAAGAAAGCAAAACGTTCAAAGTTTCCATCCTCCCTGTAGACTACGGAAAGCGCGGTAGTGGCTGCGCAGGTAGCCGCGATGGTGGGAAAGGTGAATACCGGAAGCCCGGACAGATCGGCAGCGCCTTTTGCCGTATCCAGCGCTTTTCCGCCGCCCATGCCGAAGATCATGTCCGCACCGCATGCTGCCGCATAGTCAGCCCACCGCTTCATGGAAGCTGAGGTACAGTCTTCACCGAAAACTCCCCGGTCCGCGATGACAAGCTCCGTTTCCTTCAGCGCGTCTTCCAGAAGGCTTCCGGCCGCCTCCATGGCTTTTTCTCCTCCGATCAGCAGGATGCGTTTTCCGTATGCCCCGCATACCTGTCCTACGGCATCGTAGGCATCCTCTCCAATGGTATAATTGGCGAAATAAACTGAATAAGATTTCATGCTGTCAGCTCCTTCATCTTTGCCAGACGCCTGAGCGCCTCATCGATGGTTTCTTTCTTCCGGGCAAAGTGCAGACGGATCAGGTTGTTGACCTCTTCCTTGAAAAAGCTGGAACCGGGCACTGCTGCCACTCCGATGTTCCGGATCATCCATTCGCAGAACTCCATGTCCGTCCATCCCTGAAACTGGGGAAGATCCAGAAATTCCTGAATATCAACCAGTACGAAATAAGTCCCCTGAGGCACATTGTGCTTCAGACCGATCCCGTCCAGCCCCTTCAGAAAATAATCTCTTTTTTCCGTATAAATTCTCAGAAGGTCTTCATAGTAGGAATCCGGAAAAGTCAGTCCGGTCACAGCCGCTTCCTGAAGGGGGGAGGCGGCGCCTACCGTCAGGAAATCATGGACCTTCTTGGCCGCCTCGATAACCTCCCCGGGGCCGATCAGATACCCAAGACGCCAGCCGGTGACAGAATACGTCTTGGACAGAGAATTACAGGTGATGGTATGGTCGTACATACCGGGAAGGGATGCCATACAGGTGTGGTGATACGGCGCATAGACCATATGCTCATATACCTCATCGGTTACCACAAACGCATCGTATTTCAGCGCCAGCTCCCCGATCTGCATCAGCTCTTCCCGGGAAAATACCTTCCCGCAGGGGTTGGAAGGGTTACAGATGATGATCGCTTTGGCTCCTTCCTGAAAGCCTTTTTCGATCAGGCGGATATCGAAGGTATATTCCGGAGGAACCAGCGGGATATAGACAGGCTCTGCTCCTGACAAAACGGCGTCTGCTCCGTAATTTTCGTAAAAGGGAGAAAAAACCATGACCTTGTCTCCGGGGTTGCAGATCGTCATCATAGCGCACATCATGGCTTCTGTTCCGCCGCAGGTGACTACGATCTCCGTTTCCGGATCGATGGGTCTTCCCACTGCTTTTTCCTGCTTTCTGGCCAGTGCCTGACGAAAATTCTCCGCACCGAAAGTGATGGGATACTGATGGGGCCCATCATAGGATACCCTGGCCAGTGCGTCCAGCATTTCTCTTGGCGGATCAAAGTCCGGAAATCCCTGAGAAAGATTGATCGCTCCATATTCATCGCTGATCCTTGTCATCCTGCGGATCACGGAATCTGTAAAGGTTCCTACCCGTTCGCTTAACTTTGGCATATCTGTACTTCCTTTCCTGTCTGTCCTAAAAACCTCCGGATCCCCCGGAGAACCCCGCGGCTGCCGCAAGCTGCTGATACAGCCAGACGGGGTTCCGTAAAAATATCCGGTTGACGGTGATCCGAATCTTTGCTTATAATAAAGTATTACGTTACGGTATAGTCAAGGAGAAAATGTATAATTATGCAAAAATTCAATATTCCATGCATAAAAACCGGGGATTTTGCCAGACTGTGCGGCACAAACAAACGGACACTGTTTCATTACGATGAGATCGGCCTGTTCTCGCCGGCCTGCACAGACGAAAAAGGATACCGCTATTACAGTGAGAATCAGTGCGATGTTTTTTTTACGATCACCTGTCTCAGGGAACTGGGAATGCCTCTGAAGGAGATCAAGGCTTATATCTCCCACCGCAGTCCGGCTGCTGTGGAACAGCTTCTGGCAGAACAGCAGGCGCGGGTCAGAGCTGAGCTTGCACAGCTTGCCCATATCCAGACAGTTATCGATACGAAGCTTTCCCTTCTCCGTCAGGCCCGCCAGTTCCAGGATGTCTCGGGGCTTTCCGCTGTCTTTTGTGAGCGTCAGGAAGAGGATGAGCTGCTGGTACTCAGTGAACCGCTGTACTCCGATGATCATGACACGATTTTTTCCTGCCTCTGCCAGCATATCGGGGACTGCAGCCGCCATCAGCTGAATTCGGGATATCCCTATGGCGCCATGCTGCCCTGGGAAACCCTGAAACAGGGAGATTATGAGACTTACGCTTATTTTTTCACAAAAACCTGCCTTCCCCTGTGCGAGATCCCCTCTGAAATGAAGGTGCACCGGAAAAAGGCAGGGAATTACGCCGCTGTATATCTCCGGGGCGACTATTATGCGTCAGATGCCGCTTTTGACACCCTGAGGGACTGGATGGCAAGGGAAGGAAAAACTCCCGGAAGCTTTGTCTACAAAGAGGCTGTACTGGATGAGCTGTCCGCAAAGGAAGAGGATTATCTCACAAGAATTTCCGTTCTCTATGAGTGATGCAGACGATAAGAATAAGAGACGGGATCAGGCCCCGGATCTCCGCAGAGCTGAGATCCGGATCAGAGAGAATCTGCAGCGAGATCCTGTTTGAAAAGTGTGATGATATGGGAGATTAAAAACCAGACAGTTTCATAGTGCATAAAATCCAGCATGTTCCTATCGCACAGAAACTGCAGCTGGGCAGGAAACTCCTCGTCAGAATCCCAGAGGCGGAAAATCACACACAGATTGCCAAAAACCGGAATCCGGTACGCCACATCCCCTCTCTCCTCCCGGATTCCTCCCAGCCGCTGGCAGGCTGCTGCCACCTCCCTGTCCCGGTGGTCAAACCATTTTGCCTCCTGCTCCAGAATTCCCTTCCCCGCATACACGGTTCCTGAAGCGACAGACGCCAGATTCTGCAGCATCACATATTCTCCGGAAATCCTGCATCCCTCCTTTGAACAGCACAGCAGATCGTAAATGGTCATGGCGTCATTGTATTGGGCTTCCCGCCACCTGCCCGCCGTCCGGTCAAGCCACTGGATCCCGCCGTTTCTCCGGTTTACCCGGTAGCTGAAGGAGAGGAAGGTCAGATACAGATACTCCTCATCCGCCTCAAGCGACAGCTTCCGGATGATCATTTCCTGGTCATAGGTGAGAAATCTCTCCGCCATCCGCTCCTTCATGATTTCATAATTGGATTTATTCTTTTTCATCTCACACCGCCTCACATAGTGCCTGGGTTTCCCCGCAAAGTTTTTTCATCAGAGAGAGGCCTTCTATGGGGTTACTGCCCAATATCTGAAAGATCTCATTTATCCGTTCCGAATAATTCTCCGGTTTCTTTTCAAACCCATCGATGCGGAAGATCGCTTTCTTTTCATTGAGCAGCCACTGTCTGTTCGTGGCAAACAGCGCCTGATTCATGGCGGATACTGCCCGGAATGCCAGCCCTGCCAGATAACAGCGGTCACCCCTGGACAGATATTTTTCAGCCAGATCACAGGAAAACCCGGCTTCAAAGGCAAAAAAGCCGATCAGCGCCTTCCGCAGCGCCTCCGGATATGCTTCCGCATACTGCTTCTGCTCTTGGAACTCCCAATCCCGGGAATACAGCACCCGGCAGGCAGCCAGCTCTCCCCGGTAAGCCACATTGAGAAAGGCGTGAGGATGCCCCGTCTGATAATGGGCCGAAAATTTACCTCTGTCGGTTTCCCTGACAGCCTCCGTCACCCGGTCCCAGTCCCTGAGAATCAGATCCACGGAACATCCGCCGATTTTCAGCCAGCCGCCGCAGTTTACCCAGGGCCCCCAGCCTCCCTCCTGACAGATCAGATTCTCCCGGTGGCCGTCATCCAGCTCTTTTGCCAGACGATTCAGCATCCCGTAGTCCAGCTTCTCTTTTTCGTAGTAAATACCGATATCAATATCCGAGTCCGCTTCCTCCGTTTTCGTGGCCGGGAACCGCCCAGGACGATCCCTTTGATAAACGGACAGACTGCCAGTGTGCGGACGATTCTGTCACAGATTTCTTCTGTCCTCATCGATTTTCCCCTCCTGTATTCTCATCGTTCACGTCAGCCGGCAAATTCTATTTCTTCATTGTATCCCCTTTCAATTCGACAACATAGAATTTTTCCTATTCTTTTATCTTTTTGGTATCTTCAAGATAGAATTCAAGATACCCACATTCAGGACATACAGCAACATGAACCTTACCAAGATTATCTTTGAAAATTCCCTGCTTTGTTATCTTTAAACCGTACGCACCACCCTCAACTTTTACATCATAATTTTCAATCATATTACAATTACATCGAATACACTTTCTCATATATACCTCCAAATGGGAAGTTTATTACTTTTTACTTCCATATCTATTTTACAGGGAAAATCTATTATATTCCTGATAACAGTCCATGCAAAGCATTTCCTCTCCCTGTATCCGTATCATATTCTCAGATGTACTTTCTCCGCACCGGCTGCAGGTGATGGACTGAAAAATCCTAGCGCCTTCCGGCAGATCCAGTTTTACCTCTTTCACATCAAACATATCCTCTGGCTTTAGTGCCTGGTAATAGGCAAAAGACTCTGCCCGCGTCATCCCCTCCGGGCATGGTTTTAGCACAAGGCGGACGGATTTTCCATTTCTGCGGTTATAGAAGGAAAAGGCCTGTTTCCCGCGCATATGAAACAGAAGATTCCCTTTCCCAATACTGCATCCCAGGATCACCTGGATCGCATCTACACCACAGGCATCATTTTCCGCAATACAAACCAGTTCTTCATCCCTGGAGATACAGCCCTGCTCCTCGGGTAAATCCGAAAGAGAAACATCCAGTAATTTCAGCACATAAACCGCCGCCTTATATCCGATGGTCAGGCCACCGCATTCATGTCCGTGGAAAGCCACGCATTTTTTCCAAAGTTTCGTATGATCCATGTTTTCCTCCTGCATATGCCAGTATATGTGGCAATTTTTGTTGTAACTGTTTCTGTTATCGTTCCAATTTCACTGAGCCCGTCTATGTAATCCCCTATCTTCTGTTCTTCTTCCGGCGTAAGCTGATTTTGCAGTTTTGCGCGGTCCCCAAAACTGTTCCTGTATTTTTCCAGACGCTATCCCACCTGTTTTTATTTATTCATCTACCATGATGATCTTCCGTCCTCTGACCTCTGCGGTTTCCCCCTGTACTCCATAGACCTGCCAGATTGCTTCTCTGTCGATCACCCGCGCATCTCCATACCGGAATACCGCGCCGTCCCGCATCAGAAGGAACCGGTCACAAAAGCGCAGCGCAAGGTTCAGGTCATGGATGACCATAATGGCGGCAATACCTGTTTCGTGACAAATATCCTTTACTGTCTGTAGTACCTGATACTGATTCTTCAGATCCAGGCTGCTGGTGGGTTCATCCAGAAGCAGCAGTCTGGGCTTCTGTGCAAGCGCCCTGGCAAGCATCACTTTTTGACGCTCCCCGCCGCTTAACTCATTTAGGAACCGGCCTCTCATCTCTGTCAGTCCAAGGCGCTCCATGGCTTCATGGACGATCCTGTGATCATTTTCCGTAAATCCCCACTGCATATACGGCTTTCTGCCAAGCATCACCATATCATGAACTGTCATCTGTGTACTTGGAACTGTCTGCGCGACAAAGGCGATCCTTTTTGCCACCTCCCGCACCGGCAGCCTGCGTATTTCCTCTCCATCCAGGGAAATGCTGCCCGTCTCCGGATCTATGATGCGGTTGAAGCATTTCAGCATCGTACTTTTTCCTGCCCCGTTATTGCCAAGAACAGAAAGGAACTTGCCGTCTTCCAGCTTGAAATTGATTCCCTTCAGAACCTGCGGCCCGCCCTGGTAGTGAAATTTCAGATCCTTTACGCTTAACATACACCTTTCCTCCTCTTAAACAACAGATACAGAAATAACGGCGCTCCAAGGAAGGAAGTTATGGCCCCAATCGGCAGGATCACCGGACTGACAACGGTCCGCGTCACCAGATCTCCCAGCAGGAGCAGGGAAGCCCCTGCCAGGATGGTTCCCGGGATCAAATAAACATGATTATTTCCCACCAGTCTTCTCACGATATGCGGCGCCACCAGACCGATAAAATTGATCAGGCCCACATTCGATACGATGGTAGACGCAGCAAAACAACAAAGAATCATGTTGATCAGAATCAGCCGCCGCACAGGGATGCCAAGGCTGGCCGCCGTCTCCATTCCGGCAAGAAGGGCATTGAAATCCCAGCGGTGAAACATAAAATATACTGAAGAAAGCGCCACAACCAACAGCATAAAACGGATCTGTCCCCATCCGGCGCTGCCGTGATGATTTCTTCCGCATATGGATCTCCGTTTGCGCCGATCACCGGAAGTTTCGCGAACTGTTCTCCGTTTACAATGCTATAGCCACGGGAAATATCCTTCCCCTGCTCATAATCTTCCACACCGATCACAAGATCCTGTGCCTGCATATAACAGGTATAACGCAATGCGCCAACCCCGGAACAGACAATACTATCCACCTTTTCCGGGATCGCCACCTGCCGGTCCGCTCCATCTGTGATTGTCCGCGTTTCTCCTTCCGCAGATACGGAAGCTTCAGAACTGCCACAGCCGCACATGGCAGTCAGCCCCAATACCACGGACAGTAATAGTCCTGTTTTTTTCATCAAGAAGTCCTCCCTTACCGGTATTTCTGTGCATTGATAAAAGTATATCAATCCGGCTTGCCTGCCACAAGCCTCCCGGGGGGATAAAATTCAAATACGGTCTTACCCGGATTCATCGTTTACCATGAAATGACCGGCGTCTTATTGTCATGCCCAAACATTCTGTTCAGACAATCTAAAAAGGAGCCTTCAGGAAAATTCCTGAAGACTCCAAAAATGCCCGTTTTATGCGATCTTTACTCAGAACTTACCAGCCTTGGCAGCTTCCTCAACAGCAACAGCCACAGCTACAGTCATACCAACCATGGGGTTGTTTCCTGCGCCGATCAGACCCATCATCTCTACGTGAGCCGGAACGGAGGAGGATCCTGCGAACTGTGCGTCGGAGTGCATACGGCCCAGAGTATCGGTCATTCCGTAGGAAGCCGGTCCTGCTGCCATGTTGTCCGGATGCAGAGTACGTCCGGTACCGCCGCCGGATGCAACGGAGAAGTACTTCTTTCCTGCCTCGATACGCTCTTTCTTGTAGGTACCTGCCACCGGATGCTGGAAACGGGTGGGGTTGGTGGAGTTTCCGGTGATGGAAACGTCAACGTCCTCTTTCCACATGATGGCAACACCCTCACGAACATCGTTGGCACCGTAGCAGTTTACTTTCGCGCGAAGTCCTGTGGAGTAGGGTTTCCGGAATACTTCTTTCAGCTCTCCGGTGTAGTAGTCATACTGAGTCTCAACATATGTAAATCCGTTGATACGCGCGATAATCTGTGCAGCGTCTTTTCCCAGACCGTTCAGGATTACACGCAGGGGCTCTTTACGAACTTTGTTGGCCTTCTCAGCGATACCGATGGCTCCCTCAGCGGCAGCGAAGGACTCGTGGCCCGCCAGGAATGCGAAGCACTTGGTATCCTCTTCCAGAAGCATCTTGCCCAGGTTTCCATGGCCCAGACCTACTTTACGCTGGTCGGCAACAGAACCCGGAATACAGAAGGACTGAAGGCCCTCTCCGATGGCTGCTGCAGCGTCTGCGGCTTTTCTGCAGCCTTTCTTGATGGCGATGGCTGCGCCTGTGATGTAAGCCCAGCATGCGTTCTCAAAACAGATGGGCTGGATGCCTTTGATCATGTCGTATACTTCCAGGCCTGCATCTTTGGTGATCTTCTCTGCTTCTTCCAGAGACGCGATTCCGTAGCTGTTCAGAACCTCGTTGATCTTATCAATTCTTCTCTCATATGATTCAAATAAAGCCATTCTTTTATACCTCCTCGATTACTCTTTTCTCGGGTCAATGATTTTCGCTGCATCAGCTACGCGGCCATACTGACCTTTTGCCTTCTCCCATGCAGTGGTGGGATCATCGCCTTTTTTGATGAAGTCTGTCATCTTGCCCAGGTTTACGAACTGGTATCCGATGATGCAGCCTTCCTCATCCAGAGCAATACCGGTTACATAGCCCTCTGCCATCTCCAGATAGCGGGGTCCTTTTTTCAGAGTACCGTACATGGTACCAACCTGAGATCTCAGTCCTTTTCCCAGATCCTCCAGTCCTGCGCCTACCGGCAGTCCGTCCTCGGAGAATGCACTCTGGCTGCGGCCGTATACGATCTGCAGGAACAGTTCTCTCATAGCGGTGTTAATGGCGTCACAAACCAGGTCTGTGTTCAGGGCTTCCAGAAGAGTTCTTCCCGGAAGGATCTCCGCTGCCATAGCTGCGGAATGGGTCATTCCCGAACATCCGATAGTCTCAACCAGCGCCTCCTGAATGATACCCTCTTTGATATTCAGGGTCAGCTTGCAGGTACCCTGCTGCGGTGCGCACCAGCCTACCCCGTGTGTCAGACCGGAGATATCCTTGATTTCTTTTGCCTGAACCCATTTTGCTTCTTCCGGAATCGGGGCGGCGCCGTGGGCAACACCCTGTGTCACCGGGCACATCATTTCTACTTCGTGCGAATAAATCATGTTAAGACTCCTTTCAAACTTGAAATACTTTTTGAGATGGTGCATCTCCCGTGGATGGAATCTGTCTGACTGCAAAACAGACGGAAAGAACCCGTCCACATTTCATAACTATTTTCGCATAAACTGGCAAATTAGTCCAGAAAAAATTGTGATTTGGTAAAATTTTTTGTAACTGTTCCACCCTCCAATGTCCCGCAAGGGCGCTGTGTGCCAGTGGCACACGTTTAGTGCCGACCGAAACGGAGTGCAGAACCCGCTGCAAATGCAGCGGGATCCCGAGTTCTGCGGACGCCAGGCTGCGGGAATCGCAGCCTGTGTGTATGCTTTTGTGACAGTGAAGTCGAAAGGCGGAACTGTTACAATTTTTTGTAACTGTTCCGCCGTCAGAGAAATGATAAAAGGAACTGTACGGGCTTTCCTTCAGCGGACCGGTTTCTCTCATTTTGTGATAGCTATGAAAATATTTTTATGATATACTTTTACAGACACACAGATGAATTCGGATACTGACAGAAGAGTAAGATATCCACGGGATATGGCCGATGGCCCGGGCTTATCAGAAACCGAATTTGCCGCATAGTCTTAAAAGCAATACGGACGTATGAAACAGATACAGGGAGGAGATCGTATTGGAATCCATAAAAAAATTTCGCTGCCTTTCCGGCAGCACACTGAAGCTGATTGCTCTGGCAGCGATGGCCATTGACCATTTTGCCGCCTCCATCCTTTACTACAATATACTTCTGCCCGCGGTGCCCATCTCTCCGGATACCTGGCAGTGGAATGTATTGATCTTATATCAGATCATGCGCGTAGTGGGAAGGATCGCTTTCCCTATTTTTGCCTTTCTGCTGGTGCAGGGATTTCTGCATACCTCCAATCGCTCCAGGTATGCTCTCCGGCTTCTGATCTTCGCCGTTATTTCGGAATTTCCCTTTGATCTGGCGCTGAATGTAAGCGTTCCTGACTGGGGGCATCAGAATGTATTTTTTACTCTTCTGATCGGGCTGCTGGTGATCTGGGGGATGCATACCGTCTGGGAAAAAAAGCTGCCTCTTCAGATGCTGCTGATGGCTGTTATTTTTTTGCTGGGCTGCCTGCTGGCACGGATGATGCAGACAGATTATACCTACTGGGGGATCCTGCTGATCGCGATCCTCTATATGTTCCGCAGCAGCCAGGTGCTCTTTACCGCGGCGGGCTGCGTCAGTCTCCTCTGGGAAGCTCCGGCCTGTCTGGCCTTTATCCCCATTAATATGTATAATGGGAAACGGGGAGTTTCACTGAAATATTTTTTCTATGGGTTTTATCCGGCGCATCTGCTGGTCCTGGGGATCCTGCGGTATCTTCTGGCTTCTTAGTCAGTGCCCTTTCCCCGAAATGGGCCGTTATGATCCCCGCAGCCGGATGCTCATAACAGTCAAGATTGTGTGCCACTGGCACGCAGCGTTCTCCGCTCTGCTTCGGTCGGCGCTAACCGCGTGCCACTGGCACGCAGCGTTCTCCGCTCTGCTTCGGTCGGCGCTAACCGCGTGCCACTGGCACGCAGCGTTCTCCGCTCTGCTTCGGTCGGCGCTAACCGCGTGCCACTGGCACGCAGCGTTCTCCGCTCCGCTTCGGTCGGCGCTAAACGTGTGCCACTGGCACACAGCGCCCCAGAGCGGCAATCGCCGATGGACAGTTGGCATGTCCGTTTGGCTTGTTGCCCGCAGAACGAAAAATGGGCCGAACCACCTGCACCTTGCGGCTGGTTCAGCCCATTTTTATCTAGTGCGCCTTGCGGCGCACGTTTCAGACCTTGATCATCTGCGCTGCATCGCAGTCTATAACGATTCGTTCCGATCCCATCCCGATGATCAGGTTTCCCACCCGATTCTGTATCACCCGGATGGTACTGCCTTCCCGAATCTGATGGCGGTGAAGAAAATTCAGTACCTCCGGCGCTCCGAACATCCACTTGATCGTACAGATCTCTCCGGTCTTTGTCTGTGACAATGCCTGCATAATACCGCCTCCCATTCTTTGCAGCAGTGAAACCGTAAGGCCAAACTGCCGCGCTCTTTTCAACTATTGTAGGAGGTTCTCCATGGGTTAGTCAATCCCAAACTCCTGCCATTAGCGTTCCCGAAAATCTGCATTTATAACAGTTCATCCATCAGCTTCCAGGCCGGATATCTGATTACAGTCCTGTATTCTCCTCCTGGAACTGCTGCCTGCACAGCCGGTAGTAATAGCCCTTTTTCCGCAGAAGCTCCTGATGAGCCCCCTGCTCGATGATCTTTCCGTCCCTGACCACCAGGATCAGATCCGCATGGCGGATGGTGGAAAGCCTGTGGGCGATGATGAAGGAAGTTCTTCCTTTAAGAAGTGTTTCGGTGGCTTTCTGGATCAGCTGTTCCGTCTGGGTATCGATGGAGGAGGTTGCTTCATCCAGTACAAAGATCCTGGGATCAGCCAGGATTGCCCGGGCAAAGGAGACCAGCTGCTTTTCTCCCGTGGAAAGCCGGTTTCCTCCCTCTCCCACATCCGTCTGATAACCCTTTTCCAGTTTTTCAGCCACCAGATCGGCGGATACCGCCTCCGCCGCCTGGCGGACCTCCTCCGGAGAAGCGTCCAGCCTGCCGTAACGGATATTTTCCTCAATGGTACCGGAAAAAAGATGCGGGTTCTGCAGCACATACCCGATGTTGCTGTGCAGCCACAGCTGGCTCCGCTCCCGATAATCCTTCCCATCGATCAGGATCTCCCCTCCGGTGGGTTCAAAGAAACGGCAGGCCAGATTTACCAGCGTGCTTTTTCCGGCTCCGGTCTCTCCCACAATGGCTACAGTGGTCCCTGCCGGAACCTTCAGATTAAAGTGGCTGAGCACCTCTTCCTTTCCGTCCGGATACTGAAAGGACACATCCCGGAATTCGATATCTCCCCGGATAGGCTCCCAGTTTTCCTTTTTGGGGTGGAAGGTGTCCCCGTACTTCTCAATCACTTCCGGCCGGTCCACCACCATGGGTTCCTGATCCAGAAGAGTGTTCACCCGTTCGATATTGGCCTGAATGGAGATCAGCTCCGCCAGGTTTCTGGCCAGCTGCTGGATGGGCTCAAAGATTCCCACTGCATAGGAGGTAAAGGCCGACAGGGTACCGATGGCCAGAAGGTCATCCAGAACCATCTGCCCTCCTCTTCCCAGCACGATGGCGGTGGCCAGTGATCCGCAGAACAGGATCAGCGGCACATAGACCGCGCTGAGGCGGGCTGCTTTTACTGCGGCAGTCCGCATCTCTGTGGTGATCTCTTTGAATTCATTCAGATTCTTTTCCTCGATCACCAGTGTTTTTGAGGTTTGAGCGCCCATGATTCCTTCGTTATACCCGCTGGTGATCCGGGAATTGATCTTCCGCACATGGCGGTTCCACCGCAGGATCTTATTCTGAAAATACCAGGTGAGGATGGCCAGGGCAGGAACGATCAGCATGATGATCAGCGCCAGCTTCCAGTTCAGCAGCAGCATAGCCACAAATACCCCCATCACATAGACGAAGGCCCAGAGCATATCTGAAAGATTCCAGGCCACCATTCCGGCGATCCTGTCTGTATCGCTCATAACCCGTGAAAGGATGTAGCCCACCGGAGTCACGTTGTAGTAGGAAAAGGAAAGCTCCTGCAGATGAACGAAGCAGGCTCTCTTCATGGTCTTTCCCACGCTCATCTCCAGCACAGCGCTGGCTCTGGTGAAGCAGACTACGCTGAGGAACTGCCCCAGGATCACCAGAGCGTATACGGCGGCGAATTGTCCGATTCCCTTCAGGCTTCCCACGGTGATAAAATGATCGATGGCATACCGCTGAAACAGCGGCATCACGATATCCACAAGAGAGCAGATCAGATTGAAGATCAAAACAACGGCCACATACCGCCTGAAGGGCTTCAGAAACGGCAGTACTCTCTTCCAGATTCGTATATCAAAGTTTTTTGTATATTCCTGTTCTTCTATTCTCATGCGTTTTCTCCCCTCAAAAGGACGGTATCTGCCGTCTTGTTCCCCACTGCCCAATCCTCCGGGACGGTCTGGCAGCTTTTTTCAGACTGACCGCAGCCCTCCTGACGCAGCAGCTCATCGTCCACATTCATCTGGATATCGTAAATCCTTCTGTAAATCCCGTTCCGATCAAGCAGCTGCTGATGAGTTCCCATTTCCGCCACCCGCCCGTTTTCCAGTACCAGGATACAATCCGCCTGCATCAGCGTGGTGACTCTGTGGGAAATCAGGATCACGGTACTCTTACCCATCCGTTCCTTCAGGGCATGGCGGATCTTCACATCGGTCTCCGCATCCACTGCCGAAAGAGAATCGTCGAATACCATAATGGGTGCCTTCTGCATCAGCATCCTGGCGATAGCCACCCGCTGCTTCTGTCCTCCGGACAGGGTAACGCCCCGCTCTCCCACCATGGTACGGTATCCGTCCTTAAACTGGCGGATGGCATCGTCCACACAGGCGATGGAGGCCGCGCTCCGGATCTCCTGGGAATCCTCTCCTTCCCCGGAGGCGATGGAAATATTTTCCCCCACGCTTCGGGAGAAAAGAAAGGGCTCCTGCAGTACCATTCCGATATTTCTCCGCAGATATTCCAGATCGATATGACGGATATCCACACCGCCGACTGTAATGGAACCGCAGTCCCCGGGAAGCTCGTACAGCCGGTCCAGCAGATGCACCAGCGTGGACTTTCCGCTTCCCGTACTTCCCAGAACAGCAAAGGTACTGCCTGCCGGAATGGTGAAGGATACGTCATCCAGGACCTCCGCATCCGCCTGTTCATAGGAAAAGCGCACATGGTCGAACCGGATATCCCGGTCCATGGGCGGGCAGATATCATCGGGTTTTCCGTGCTCCTCCTCCGCATCCAGGATATAGGTGACACGGTCAATGGACACTCCCGCCTTGCTCATATTGGAAAGCACCCTTCCAAGGCTCCGGATGGGCCAGGAAAGAGAGGAATTGTAGGAGACAAAGGCCATCATACCTCCCAGGGTCATTTCCCCCTGAACGGTAAGGATGGTTCCCAGGATCAGGACCGTCATGATCTGGATACCCGTGAGAAAGTCTCCGGCGCCCCAGTAGACACTCATCAGCCGCCCCACCTTGATCCACAGACCTGCAAAGGTCTCGTTTTTCTCGTCAAAACGGTCGATCTCATAGGATTCCCGGCCAAAAGCCCGGACTACCCGGACGCCGGTCAGATTCTCCTGAACCTTGGCGGTCAGCTCCCCCTCCGCTTCATCCGCGTCCAGAAAACGTCTGGATATCCTGGAATAGAAAAATGCGGAATATCCGATGATCACCGGGGTAAACAGCAGGACCACACAGGAAAGGCCCGGGTTCATGCTGAACATGATGGACAGATACAGCACCATCAAAAATACGATACGGATCACATCCATCAGCTGGTTGCAGACAAAGTTCCGGATGATCTCCACGTCATTGGTACACCGCTGGATGATATCTCCTGTTTTATGGGCCACATGCCAGGTATACGGCAGCTTCTGGATATGACGGTAAAGCTGATCACGCATGGTTTTTAGGAAACCCTCCGATCCTCTGGCCAGACAGATGCTGCTGCAGTAAGTAAAAATCCCGGCAGCCACAGCGCTGGCCACTACGGCAGCTGCCGCCGCGGTCAGAAAACGTCCTCCTGTTCCCCAGGCGCTGCCGGATGCCTGGCCGGTAAGGTGATCCACCGTATAACGGATGATCTGAGGCGTCAGCGCGTTAAAGGCGGTATTCAGCATTCCCGCAAGCAGGGCAAACACCAGAAAATGGGTGTTTCCCTCTAAAAACCGGGCGATATGCCTCAGCTTTTTCCATCGTTTTCTCCATTTGTGCATGATAAAATTCCCCCTGTCAGTAATTGATAACGAGTGTCAGCCGCCTGCCGGCGTATCGCGATCGGATAGGGGATCTCCCTTCCCCCATCCGATCCCCGCGATACTGCGGACAGCTCACGGCTAATGCCGCTCACTGTCCGTTGCCCGGCAAATATCCGCTCATGCAAACATGGCGGCTGCCTGCCGGGCGTATCGCGCAAAAAAAAGACATTCCTGCAGATCAGGAATGTCTTTTTCTGCGCACGTCTGCCTGATATTGCCGTCAGACAATATCCGCCTTTCCCTTTTCCGGAAGGCAGCCAAAAGTACCCGGGCATCCCTTTTGCCATTTTGTTTGCTGAGTATTCGCGGTTGTTTTTAAATGATTCCTCAAAGTTTTCATTTGGCTGCCTCCTTTCTTTTTTTTCAGTGAATTCATACTACACCCGCTGACAGGGATGTGTCAAGACTTTCTTTTACACTTTTTTCCGCTTTACTTTTTCCGCACACTCCGGATTCCGTCCAGGATCTTTTTCCGGGCCTGGGCCGCCGCTTCCTTTGGCATGGGGTCTATCCCCTCCAGAGGATACGGAAGATCCAGCTTCCGGTATTTTTCTATCCCCATGGTGTGATATGGAAGAACCTCCAGTCCCTTTACATTGGTGAATACACCTATCATCTGACCAAGCTTCCGCAAATGCTCATCACCGTCTGTGATCCCCGGAACCGCCACATGGCGGATGATCACAGGGATTCCTTCCGTTTCCAGGGCTTTTAAAAAATCCAGCACAGGCTCCTGATCCCATCCTGTCAGCCAGCGGTGTCCCCGGCTGTCGCTGTGCTTCAGATCCAGCAGTACCAGATCCAGTGTCTCAAACAGCCGGGAAAATTCCGCGCTCCTCTCCTTCCGGTACAGGATCCCGGAGGTGTCCAGACAGGTGTGGATCCCTTCTTTTTTTGCCTTCCCCAGCAGTTCTGTCAGAAATTCTATCTGCATCAGGGGCTCACCGCCTGTGGCCGTGATGCCGCCGCCTCTGTAAAACTGCCGGTTTTTCCCGTACTGTTCCAGGATTTCCTTCGCTGTCATCTCCGTGCCGCCCTGAACCGCCCAGGTATCCGGATTGTGACAGTATCTGCACCGCATGGGGCATCCCTGAAAAAATACCACAAAGCGAATTCCGGGACCGTCTACGGTCCCGAAACTCTCCAGGGAATGGATTTTTCCCTTTCTCTCACTCATTTTTACATCTCCTGATGGAAGGTCCTGGAAATCACCTCGTCCTGCTGCTCCTTGGTCAGGTTGTGGAAATTCACCGCGTATCCGGACACCCGCACAGTAAGCTGGGGATATTTTTCCGGATGCTTCTGAGCGTCCAGCAGGGTTTCCTTGGTAAATACATTCACATTCAGATGGTGTCCTCCCTTTTCGGCATAACCGTCCAGAAGAGTTACCAGGTTGTCGATCTGTGCGTCACTGATATTCATATGCTGAATTCCTCCTTATCAATCATAAATCCTCTTCCCGGGTAAGATTGGGCTCGCAGCAGGCGCAGTCCCTGGGAAGTTCAAAGGTGATATCGTCAAAAAAGATAGCGTCATCCTTCCCCAGCGCTCCGGGAATTATAGAAAAGGTGTTGGAAATTCCATCCTGGGCATCCTTAAAGGGCAGCTTGGATACAGAGCTTAAGGAAGCCACCGCTCCCTTGCTGTCCCGGTGATGCATGGGATTGGCTCCCGGCGCGAAGGGCTGTCCCGCCTTCCGGCCGTCGGGAGTGGATCCCGTATTCTTTCCATATACCACGTTGGAGGTGATGGTCAGGATGGAGGTGGTGGGGATCCCTCCCCGGTAGGTGTGATTTCCCTTGATATACTTCATAAAATCATGGACCACGTCATAGGCGATCTGATCCGCCCGGTCATCATCATTTCCATATTTGGGGAAGTCTCCCTCAATCTCATAATCCACCACGATCCCGTTCTCATCCCGAACCGTTTTTACCCGGGCATATTTGATGGCGGACAGGGAATCCGCCACCACGGACAGCCCTGCGATTCCCGTGGCAAACCAGCGGGTTACCTTTCTATCGTGAAGCGCCATCTGCAGACGTTCATAGCAGTATTTGTCGTGCATATAGTGGATGATGTTCAGAGCGTTGACGTACACCTGCGCCAGCCATTTCATCATGTCATGGAATTTTTCCATCACCTCATCGTAATCCAGATATTCCGATGTGATGGGGCGGAACTTGGGTCCCACCTGTTTTTTGGACACCTCGTCCACACCGCCGTTGATAGCGTAAAGCAGGCACTTGGCCAGATTGGCCCGGGCGCCGAAGAACTGCATTTCTTTTCCCAGCCGCATGGAGGAGACGCAGCAGGCGATGGCGTAATCATCGCCGTGGGTTACCCGCATCAGATCATCGTTCTCGTACTGAATGGAGGAGGATGCGATGGAGGTCTTGGCGCAGAAACGCTTGAATTTTTCCGGAAGGCGGGTGGACCACAGTACGGTCAGGTTGGGCTCCGGAGCAGTCCCCAGATTTTCCAGGGTGTGCAGATACCGGAAAGACATCTTGGTAACCAGCGTCCGTCCATCGATCCCCATACCTCCGATGGATTCCGTCACCCAGGTGGGATCTCCTGAAAACAGAGAGTTATATTCCGGTGTTCTGGCGAATTTCACCATCCGCAGCTTCATGATAAAATGATCGACGAATTCCTGGATCTGCTCTTCGGTAAAGGTACCGTTCTTCAGATCCCTCTCCGCGTAAATATCCAGGAAGGTGGAGGTTCTTCCCAGGGACATGGCGGCTCCGTTCTGCTCCTTGATGGCTGCCAGATAGCCGAAGTACAGCCACTGGATAGCCTCCTGTACATTCCGGGCAGGCTGGGAGATGTCGTATCCATAGATCGCGCCCAGCTCCTTTAATTCCTTCAAAGCCCGGATCTGTTCGGAAAGTTCTTCTCTCTCCCGGGTCACATCAGAGTACATGATCGTCCTGGTGGAATCCTTCTGATTCTGCTTATCCTCGATCAGCCGGTCCACACCGTACAGAGCCACTCTCCTGTAATCTCCGATGATCCGTCCTCTTCCGTAAGCATCCGGAAGCCCCGTGATGATATGGCTGGAACGGCAGGCGCGCATCTCCGGCGTATAGGCGTCAAACACCCCATCGTTGTGGGTCTTTCTGTGCTTGGTGAAAAATTCCACCACCTGGGGATCCACCTGATATCCGTATGCTTCGCAGGCTTTCACCGCCATCCGGATCCCTCCGTAGGGCTGCAGCGACCGTTTCAGAGGCTTATCGGTCTGAAAACCTACGATCGTCTCCTTTTCCCTGTCCAGATATCCCGGCCCGTGGGAAGTGATGGTGGAAATGATTTTGGTGTCCATATCCAGGACTCCGCCTTTTTCACGCTCCTCCTTCATCAGCCCCAGCACCTGCTCCCAGAGATCCCGGGTGGCTTTCGTGGGACCGGAAAGAAAGGCTTCGTCCCCTTCATAAGGAGTATAGTTCTTCTGGATAAAGTCTCTGACATTGATCTCCTTTTCCCAGATACCCTCCCGGAATGATTCCCATTCTTTTCGCATATATATCCTCCTTTGTTAGCGTTTTCTAACTTGCTGTGTCATTATATAGTATTCTTTTTCTTTCGTCAATACTATATATTGTATCTATTCGCAAACAATTCTATTCAGGAGAATACTGGTTATCGGAATGCGGAATTTATAAATAGGAGATGCTGAGCTTATCGCTTTTTAAGGATACCTCCGCCATACCTCCGCAGATCACAGGCATCATGGGCGGCAGGTGGCCCAGATCCACATCCATGATCACCGGAAGGTGATATTCCGCCAGAAGATCGCATACAGCGTGATACTGATCCAGCCCCAGAAGCGTCTGCCCGAAACAGGCCGGACGGCCGATGAGAAAGCCTCTGGCATACTGGAACCATCCGGCATGCTGCATCTGCCAGATGGCTCTCCGAATGGCCATCACGCTCAGATCACAGGATTCCAGGAACCAGAGGATCCCGTCATCCTGATACCGCCGGGAGAATTCATTTACCCGGTCGTATCCGGTACCCAGAAGAGTCACCAGACAATCCATGCATCCGCCCAGGAGTCTTCCTCTGATCTCCACATCCTCACCGGTCCGTTCTTTTCCGTCCAGAAACCAGCGGATCCGGGAGGGCTCTGTCACCTGATAAGGCGCCAGGGGATCTGTTTCGTTTTTCATACTTTCCTTTTCCCACATTCCGTATCCGGAAAAACTTCTTTTTTCACCGGTAAGAAGCTGATAGGCATCCCGGATAGCCGGATGCCAGGGCTCCATGCCGAAAGCTCCCGCGCACGGCCCATAGATGGAAGCCACGTCACACAGAGTTGGGAGCAGAAAAGTAAAATTGGTGTTGTCCGAGTAGCCCATATACCATTTGGGCTGTGCCTGGCGGATCTTATCGAAATCGATGAAATCCAGGATCTCACACATCAGTTCCCCGCCTCCGCAGGAAATGACCGCGTCAATCTCCTGATTCGTATAAATCTCCTCCAGCTCTTTCCCGCAGGATCGGGGCGTACTGCTTATGCCAATACCGTCTGACGCATAGCAGTTGGGACCCAGAACCAGGGAATGTCCCAGACCGCGGAATACATCGCAGGCATGATCAAAGGCACTGCGGTACGGTTCCTGGGCGCATCCGAAGGAAGGTGCCGCAAATCCGATCGTTCCATTGGGTTTCAGATTTTCCGGGTAGTGCATAAAATCTCCTTTCTGTTCAGTCTCTGCTGCCGAGACTTGCCAGCATCATTTCGTAGAAATCATCCTCTCCCTCCAGAAGCGGAGAATTCTCCCCGCCTCCGTTGGTGCTGCGGCGCATAGCAGCGTAAAACGCTTCCCCCGCCTGCACCACTTCCATGGGATACAGCTCATATCCCGCTTCCCTGCAGATCCGGCAGAAAGCTTCCAGAGGATTTTTCTCTTTGGCAGAGTCCAGAAGCCTCCGGCGCAGCTTCTCATCTTCCAGTGCTTTTTGCTGGATCTCATCCAGCATTTCCGCTGTACTCATATTCACCGCTCCTTCTCATTGATCAGAGCTTCGTAAAAAGCCCGAATTCCCGTTCTGTATTCCGGGTGATCTGTAACCGCAGTAAAATTGGCCACCTCCGAGAGAGTTCCCACAAGAGGCATTTTCTCAAAAACAGTACCTTGAAGCTTTCTCTGTACCGCCGCAGCGGCCCGGTCCGCCCAGATCACCCGGATGTCTCTGTTAAAATATTTCTCAACTGCCGTGGACACCGGTTCCGTGATCGCCTGTTCATTGTGAAGAACAGCCGTCAGACGCTGAGCCTCCACCAGATGCTCCTCCCGGCTTCTGATATCCGGAGCAGTCAGTGCCAGACGGATCTGTTCCTTGAGCCTGGAATCCACCGGCAGCCCGGAAAATGCCGTCCCGAACCATTTGCTGTAGGGGGCATATCTGCGGCAGTAGAGAAAGGCCAGCCTCATCAGCCGTTCCGCGATCCTTCCGCAGGCCAGTACAGAGCCGGCCTCATCCCCCACATCGGCGCAGCGGCGGACAAACGCCTGCTCCTCTGCCGCCAGCGACCAGTTGGAAGCGATCAGGTACAGCCTGACTGATTCCGGATAATATTCCAGAGCTTTCCAGTGCTCCCCGATTCCCAGATCGTCCCGGAAGAATTTTCCGCAGGTCAACGCCAGAAGCTTATGCTCTGAAAGGGAAAGCCAGTCCAGCTCTGTCATAAGCTCCGGCTGAGAATATCCCAGATACTCCTGCAGGTATTCCGTTTCCGTATAAGGAAAGATCAGAGGGGAAATCCGTCCTCCGGACACATACACAGCATGCCTGACCCCGTGGTCGTTGGGATCAGGCTGGGAAAAGTTTACGGAAAATCCCCGGTATACAGGCGGAAGCTCCCGGGAAAACATCTCCATGATCTCAGCCTTTTTCCCGGAGTCCTCCGGTTTAAGAAACAGATAAAATCTGGGCCCCCACATATGATCTGAGGACACCGGATCATCGTATCCCAGCACATCCGATCCGAAGCCCACAAGCCCTGCGGAAAAGGGCAGCCCGGGATACCGCTTTTCCAGCAGAGGCTCTGCGATTTCCTGGAAAAAGCCCTCGGAAAGCTCCATTCCCTTGATGAATTCTGCCATATCCTCCTCCTGTCTTACTTCCCTGAAAACAGACGCTCTGCTTTCTCCATCCGGTCCGCCACTGAAACCCCGAAGGGACATCTCTCCTCGCATCCCCTGCAGCCGATGCAGTCCGCCCCATTGGCGGCAAGCTCCTGGTAATGGGCTCTCACTGTGGCGGGAACCGTATCCTGCATCAGAGCCAGGTCATACAGCTTATTCACCATGGCAATGTCGATCCCGGCAGGACAGGGAGCGCAGTGACCGCAGTAGGTACACTGCCCGGAATAGGCATGCATGGGCGCGCCTGCCAGCACCGTGGCATAATCCTTTTCCTCCTCCGCAGCAGTCTCATAGGCTACCGCAGCGTCCACATGCGCTGTGGAATCGTAACCCACCAGTATGCTGGCCACTGCCGGACGGGTCAGGGCATAGTGAATGCACTGCACCGGAGTCAGTGCCACACCGAAGGGTGATGTCTTGGCGTCAAACAGACGTCCGCCTGCATATCCTTTCATCACCGTGATGCCCACGCCTCTCTGCTCGCAGATCCGGTACAGCTCGGCCCGCTCCGAATCGATGCCGCCTACTTTTTCATCGTAATTTTCCTTAAAGTAATCGTTCAGATCCTCCGTAGCCGGAAGCATGTCAAAGGCGGGATTGACACTGAACAGGATCATCTCGATCTTCCCGCTCTCGGCAGCCAGCCGTGCCACCACCGGATTGTGAGTACTCATGCCGATGTGGCGGATCACGCCTTTTTCCTTCAGAGACTCGGCATAGGCGTAAAATTCTCCCTCCATGATCCGGAAAAACTCCGCCTCTTCATCCACAAAGTGGATCATTCCCAGATCAATGTAATCCGTTTCCATCCGTTCCAGAAGATCCTGAAAGGCCGCTTCCGCCTTGTCCAGCTCCCTTGTCTTTACATACTGTTCGTCCTGCCAGGTGGAACCCAGGTGCCCCTGGATGATCCATTTTTCCCGGTTTCCCCGAATGGCAGCTCCAATATTGGACCGTACATTGGGTTCCGACATCCAGCAGTCCAGGATGTTGATCCCCTTTGCCTGGCAGTGCCCGATGATCTGACAGACCTCCTCCCGGCTGTGACGCTCCAGCCACTCTCCGCCCAGACCGATCTCACTTACCTGCAGTCCTGTATTCCCCAGTGTTCTGTATCTCATATAAATTCCCCCTGTTTTATAGTTTTGGTTATGAAAGCGCAGGATCTTTTACAGCCATGTCACCTGCGGCGTCTTTTTCGGCGCCGTCCGGCGGTAATGAACCCTTGGATAACCGGCCAGCATACACATCTGGATCTGCTGATCGCCGATCCCCAGAAACTCCCGTACTCTGGGAAGACGCGAGGAGATTCTTGTCAGATAGCCATTATACATAAATCCTAGCCCCAGTGAGCATCCCACCAGTTCCATACACTGGGCCGCCAGTCCCGCGTCAAAGGAGTGATCCCCCAGAAGATAGATCACCGCCGGCGCGTTGCGGAACAGCATCTCCTCTTCCTGGGCGGCTTCCCGGTTATTGTAAAATTTCCGGACAGTCTGAAGGAACGGATCCTCCTCTTCCGCGCCGGAAGCATTTTTCAGAAGCTCTTCCATACCTTCAAAAACCAGCCGCTTCAGTTCCTGCTGTTTTTCCTGTACGAATACGTAGGAAATTTCCTGCCGGTTCGCAGCCGTAGCCGCATGCGCCCCCGCCTCAGCCAGAAGCTTCAGTTTCTCCTGTTCAACAGGATGCTTCCCGTAATTTCGCACGCTTCTGCGGAATTTCACATTCAGAAGCATACGCTCCCAGTCCACACCGGATCTGGACGGATCGTATTCCACAGGCAGATCTTCGTAGGCAGGAATGGAGACTGCTCCTGCCGGACAGACCGCCACACAGTGGCCGCACAGAAAACAGGACCCGGAAAGCTCCATTCCTTCCGGCCCCCTGGTGATGGCCCGCCGGATACAATCTCTGGCGCAGGCGCCGCAGGAAATACATTTACTGTGATCAAAGATTACCGTCTGTTTTTCCATTTCTATCCCCTTTCTTTTCACATACCGCTTCCGCAGTCCGCCCATCATCGGTTACTGCTCCACCTCAAAGGGCAGCCGGGAGAGAATGTCCTTTTCCACATCAATCCCCGGATATACCTCCACCAGCTTAAGACCCTTGGGAGTCAGGCGGAAGACACAGCGCTCCGTCACGTACAATACCTTCTGGCCGTTGGCGATGGCCCGTTTTGCCGAAAAACTGATGCTCCGCACCTTGTCCACGAATTTGGGAATGGCGCCCTCTCTCTGAATGGTCACCACATTCTTTTTCTGAGCAACCTCCAGGCCTTTTGTATTAAAGGTCATGCAGAAGACAACAGTGGGGGTTTTGGCCGTGATATTGGCAAAACCGCCGATTCCGGAAAATGCGCCTGTTCCCCGGTGGGAATTGACATTTCCCTCTTTGTCTACTTCCAGGGCGCCCATAAAACAGATGTCCAGCCCTCCGTTATCATAGAGGTCAAACTGATTGGCCATATCGTAAACGGAAGATGCGCCGATCATAGCCCCAAAAACCTTTCCGGAAACGGGAAACCCTCCGATGCCGCCGGACTCCACAGTGAGTGTGACCGCATCCAGCATACCGCTTTTCCTGGTATGCCTGGAAACCATTTCCGGAAGACCGATCCCGATATTCACGATATCGTCCACCCGCAGTTCCCTGGCCGCCCTTCTTCCGATGATATTTCCTGCTGTGCTGTTTTTGGACTGCATGGCGGAAACGGTATCTATTTTCTCATTCCACATGCTCCAGTCCTCATAAGGGATCTCAAAGCTTCCGGTCAGAGCCGCATAAGCTTCGTTCCGTTCTTCCGGCTCAGCCACCACAATGGCATCCACCAGACAGCCGGGAATAATGGCGTTTCTGGGCCGGGAAGGAGTATCCACCAGGCGGTCCACCTGCACGATCACCTTGCCCCGGTTGGCCTTTACCGCCTGGCAGATGGACAGAGCGTCGCCGGACATGAACATATCGTCAAAAGAAATATTTCCCTTGCGGTCCGCCGCAGTGCCTTTGATCAGCGCAACGGTGATTTTTGGCAGTTTGTAGTAGAGAAATTCTTCCCCGTCCACCTCCACATACCTGACCAGAGAATCGTCAATGGAGATCCGGTTGATGCCGGGTCCTTCCTTTCTGGGATCCACAAAGATATCCAGCCCCACCTTGGAGAGAGCCCCCGGAAGTCCGCTGGCCTGAGCGCGTATGGCATGGGAGATACAGCCAAGGGGAAGGTTGTACGCCTCGAAACGGTCCTCCAGCACCAGCTTTTTTGTACTGAGCATGGCGCCGAAATGGCCGCAGATCAGCCGGTCCACCGCCCCCTCCCGAATATACCCTTCCGCATTGCGTTCCTCGTCCCAGACGCCGAATCCGGCGCTGGAGATGACCGTCAGATGCCGGGGCGACTGCATCCGCTGATACCTCCGGTAAATGGCCTCGTGAAGCTCCAACGGATTCTCAATACCCACAAAAGAATTGACGCAGATGCAGTCCCCGTCCCGGATCAGGCGAATGGCCTCATCCGCACTCATGATTTCATACATAGCTGTGTTTCCCCTTTTATTTGTTCTCTTTTGTATACCGGTACATATACAGCTCGTGCAGCGCTCTGGTAGCCGCTATATACCGGGCCTGCCTGGCAATCCCGCTGTCCTGCCCCGGATCCAGGAAAAATACCTGATCGAATTCCAGTCCCTTGGCCAGATAGAAGGTGGTCACAGTTAAGCCCCGCTGAAAGGCCGTGCTGTCCCTGTCCACATAGTTTACCGGGATTCCCTGACTGCCAAGAAGATCCCTTGCCCGCAGAGCCTCCTGCTCGGTCATGGTGATCAGCGCCCCGGTCTCATATTCCTGTTCCCCAAGGCGAAGGCTGTCCGCCGCTGCGTCCACAGCCTGGACGAATGAGTCGAAGTTCTTCTCCTCCACCGGCTTTCCGTGGCGTTCAAACAGTTCCAGCTCCGCTGTCCGGCCGATACCGGCGGCATAGGAAGCGATCTCCACCGTATTCCGGTAGCTTTTCTTCAGTTCGATCCTCCGGATGTCCTTTCCGAAAATTCCCGGGAGCACCTTCAGCATATCCCGTTCTTCCCCGTCGATGGTCTGGGCTCTGTCCCCAAGGACCGTCATCCTGCAGGAAAACAGGATCCGGAGGATCTCATACTGGAGCCAGGAATAATCCTGCATCTCATCAATGACCAGATGCTTGATCTCCTTTCTGGCGCGGCCGCCGTTCAAACGGTACTTCAGATACAGCATGGGATATACGTCTTCGTACCGGAGTTTTCGCTTCTCCCAGGACACCCGGGGAAGGTACGGATACCCGTATTCCTCCAGAAACCAGTTGTAGATCTGGTAAAGATCCCTGGTTACATACATTTTTTCACACCGCTCTCTGAGCGAATCCCGATCCTCCTCCGGCATGCTGCACTGATGAAGAGTCTCGCACTGATCCACAAAATATTCCAGCACTGCTTCCATTCTGGCCAGCAGCGGCAGTTCCTGAAACTGAAAATAGAACAGGCGGATCACTTCCTGCTCTGACAGTTCCATCCCACGCCATTTCAGAGAAGTGAAATCCATCAGCCGGTCCTCCAGATTGGCCAGGAATCCTTCTGCCTGCCCGGCGAATTCCTCCGACTGTTTTCTCTGATACCGCCGGTGGTCTTCCCTGGCCTGGCTGGTATCTCCAGCAGCTATCATTTGTTCGATCTGATCGTATCGGTCCTCACAGTCTGCTGCCGTATCCCGCAGCTCCCGGTAGGCAAACAGATCAAAACTCATCTCCTGGATATTCTCCTCGCCCAGCTCCGGAAGGATATGGGAGATGTAGTTGGAGAACACACTGTTGGGAGACAGGATCAATATATTGGAAGATTTCAGATTTTTCCTGTCATGGTAAAGAAGATAAGCGATCCTGTGAAGAGCAACAGATGTTTTGCCGCTGCCTGCCGCTCCCTGTATCACCAGGATCCTGTCCTTTGTGTTGCGGATAATGGCGTTCTGTTCCTGCTGGATGGTGCGGACGATATTTTTCAGCTTTACATCCCCTCCGGCGCCCAGCTCCTGCTTCAGGATCTCATCGTCAATCTTCATGTCGCTCTCGAAAGCATAGATCATCCTGCCGTTACGGATCTTGTACTGCCACTTGGAGGTGAGTTCCCCTTCCATGATGCCTCCCGGAGCCTCATACCGGGCAGGCCCTCGATCAAAGTCATAGAAAAGGCTTCCCACAGGCGCGCGCCAGTCATAGATCAGAGGCACGCTTCCTGTCTCCAGAGCAAAATTTCCGATGCCGATATAAAAGGTCTCCGGTTCTTCCTCGCCTTCATAAACAAAATCCACCCGTCCGAAATAAGGGGAATCGTACATCCGTTCCAGACGATGCTTCATGGACAGCTTTTCCTGGTTGGCGTTTACCTGCCCCAGAAGGGCCTGCTGGTTATCAAAGTTTTCATATCCGTACTGGTCCATCTCTGTATAGTTTTCCCAGTAATACTCATGCATGCTCTCGATATCCTTCTGGCCTTCCAGAATCGAGGCTTTCAGCTCCTGGATCCTCCTGCGGAGCTTTTCACGGATGTCCTTTAAAAATTCCTGCTGATAAAGTTCTGTCTCATTCGCCATTGCGGGCAGCTCCTTTTTTCCCCGGGTCCATCTTGACCTTATTGTTGTAGATCTTAAAACGGTTAAAGCTGCGGATCAGACTGGAAATCCTGGAAAATCCGTACTGCTTTACGTCAAATTCCGGAAAACGCCTGCACAGCTCATCATGTATCACACTGAGATTATCCACCTGTCCGTTGTATGCCGCGATAATGCTTTCTATGGCATCTCCGATCATCTCCTTGGAAGTAGAAAGTTTTTCTGTTACCAGATAGCTGTGACTTTTCTTGATTACATTGAATTCATTCATACTCTCCAGGAAAGTGGACAGCTTGGCATACCCATAGTTTCTCACATCGAATTCAGAATATTTCTTGGAAAGGATACTTCCGATTTCTCCCAGATTGGTCTGGCGTCCCTGGTTGTTATTTTCTGTCAGCACCTTGGTGATGGTCTGCTTGATGTCCTGCAGGGAGGTGATGGATTTTCCTTCGATATTATCCTCATCCTCCTGGGAGATCACCTCCAGGATCTTGAACACATCGCAGGCCACCATAAATGCCCTGGGAGTTTTTTTCTCACCGATCCCCATCACAAACATTCCGGCTTCCCGAAGCCGCTGGGCCAGCCTGGTGAAATCAGAATCACTGGACACAATGCAGAAGCCTTCCACATTTCCGGAATACAGAATGTCCATGGCATCAATGATCAGCGCCGAATCCGTGGAATTTTTCCCGGTAGTATAGCTGTACTGCTGCACCGGAGTGATGGACCACTCCAGAAGCACTTCTTTCCACAGCCTTTTGGTATTGTCCGTCCAGTCTCCGTAGATCCTCTTGTAAGAAGCCACCCCGTAATCGGAGATTTCATCCAGAATAAACCGGATATACTTGGGGGATACATTATCCGCATCAATTAGAACCGCAATTTTACAATTATTTTCCATTTTCCCATCCTCATGTTCTTTGGAAGTCTGTTAGATCATTTTATTATTATAGCTTATTTTCCCCTTTATTCCAATCAGAAAATTTCGGAGACAACAGATTCCGTGGACCAGTCCGGCCTTCGGATCTTATATTTTTGTACAGCGCTTCCCGATATTCCGGAACCGATGCGGTCTTCCCGATAAATTTTAAAAACGGTGGATAACTGTCCGATACGGACACGGATTTTCAATACGACAGGAGCAGGAAGCTCCAAAAAGAAAAAATATAGGATCCCGCTGCATCTGCAGCTCCTGTCTGAGGCTTGAAGGGTGTTCCGCCGCCAGGCCTCAGACCTTCCGGCTGCGCTGTTAATAATCCAGGCAGACCCTGTCTGTCACATAAGGACGCACATATGTGTCCGCCGCCTTCACATGCTCCGGATGACCTCCATAAACCGCGATATCCTCAGCTTTCTCCATCGTGGTCACCAGAGCGATATCGTGAGTGCTGGAGGAAATGGGATTCTCCACAAATTCCACGGTCAGAAGCCCAGGCACCTTTCCCACCAGAGCCTTCAGATTCTCCGCCATAGCGGCCTTCAGTGCCGGTTTTTCCTCCTCCCGGATCTCCGGCTTAAACTTCCACATAACGATATGATGTACCATATGTCAACTCCTCCTTGTGCGATACTTCTGGCGTTATTGTAATATACCGGCCTGTACCTGTCAATGCCGGAAGCCGGTTTCAGAGCCGGACGGAAGGAAATACCGCTGCAGTTCACAGGTAAACTGCAGCGGCAGCTGCCGTGGTTTAATACCACCGTACCATCGGAAAATCGTTGCAGTAAAGCATTTCGCGCAGACTGGGCACCGTTCCGCCCGGGAAAATGTATTTCTTGGTCCAGGCATCGCCGGGATGTTCTTTCATTTCTTTCCCCTTATCGCCGCTCCATGGGAAGAGGCGGCTTTACCGCTCTGGTGGCCCAGAAAGTGGGGACGCCGTGTTCATGCAGATTCCCCGAACCATTGGTATCTTCGTAAACGTCTGTGAGGATGAACCCTGCCTCCAGCTGTCCTCCGATCTGTTCTTCCAGCGTATGAGAAAACTGGACTCCGTCCCCGGCATCCTGGAGCTGCCGCATCTGCTGGGGATTTTTCAGCGGATTAAAGGGCAGTCTGTTCTGAAGCCGTTCCTCTTTTTCGTCCAGGATATAATTGATCCCATTGTCAAATCCGCCCAGGAGCACCCCACCGGGGCGAAGCACCCGGAAACATTCCCGGAAAATAGGTTTTACCTCTTCCACATAACAGTTGGACACCGGATGAAAGATCAGATCAAATTCCTCATTTTCAAAGGGCAGCGGCTTTGTCATATCCGCCCGCAGGATCCTTACCTGATAGCCCTCTCTATTTGCTACCATCTGCTCGCTTTCCAATTGCCTGATCGAATAATCCAGAACTGTGCAGTGGGCTCCCAGCGCGGCAAATACAGGGATCTGCTGTCCCCCGCCGCTGGCCAGCCCCAGCACTTTTTTCCCTGAAAGGCTGCCAAACCAGCGGTGAGGCACTGGCTTCGTAGGGGTTAAAACCACATCCCAGACACCCTTTTTCGCATTTTCATAAACCTCATGGGAAATAGGAATCCCCCATTCCCAGCCCTCCTGGATCCATCGGTCAATGGTAGATGCATTGATCTCCTGATAATTCATAATCGCAGATTTCCTTTCTCTCAAATCTCTTCAAGGATCTTCTCATAGGTCCGGTACCATTTCAGACCATAAATTTCCTCCAGCCCGGCAGCACGTACCTGGATATTAAGCTTTTCTTTCATGATTCTTTCAAACTCCCTCCTGTTTATCCATGCAGGCCAGTCAGATACGCGTTTCCGCATTTATCTTCTGCAGCGTTCTTCCCTCAGATTCCTTCCGTTTTTCTCAGCCTCCGATAGAAACCGCTTGCCGCTATCAGAGAAATGGTGTCTACGATAGGCTGCACCCACATACATCCATAGAGACCGAAGAGACCATTCATCAGAAAAAGAAGCGGAATATCCAGTACTCCCTTCCGGAGCACAGAGCATATCAGCGATTCTTTCGATTTCCCCATAGCCTGAAACTGGATGATCATGGGATAACACACGGACATCATAGGCATAGCTGTCACCATCCGCCTCAGGAAGCCGGCGCTGTATCCGATGGTAACCGGATCGCTGATAAATAATGACGAAAGCTGCGGCGCGAATATCTCATAGATCACCAGACAGAGCATGGCAAAGGAAAAGGAGATCATACAGCCGAAACGGAATGCCTTTCTCCGCCGTTCCTGATCTCCGGATGAATAATTGTAGGCCAGCAGAGGCAGCAATCCGTTGGACACCCCGATGGAAAAGTAAAGGGGAAGCTGATCCAGCTTCTTGACAATCCCCAGGGCAGCCATAGCCTCTGTGGTGTACATCGAAACAAATCTGGACTGGGCGGCAATGGCCACCACTGTCAGCGCGTACTGAACCGCCGATGGAAATCCCACGGAAAGGATATTTTTCAGGTAAAGTCCCGCGTACCGGAGCCGGAACGGGCTGATGCTCACCACAGTACTTCTCCTTTTTACCGCTATATAGACCAGGAAAAATACAGTTGCCGCCAGATTGGAAATGGCCGTGGCGATTCCCGCTCCCACTGCTCCCATCCCCAGAAAACGCGAAAGCACGAAAACCGGATCCAGAAGGATATTCAGGATTCCTCCCATGGAAACTCCGATGGATGCTGCGGCAGCACTTCCCTCTGCCCGCACCAGATTGGCCAGCAGAGTGTTCAAAATCGTTCCCGGTCCGCCGATCACCACCACCCACAGGGCATACCCAAAGGCGATATCATATATTTCCGGCGTGGCTCCGCACAGGACCAGCACCGGTCTGGCCAAAAGCAAAAATGCCAGAGAAAACAGGAGCGCGCTTCCCAGACCTCCCCAGAAAGAGATGGCCGCTATATTTTTCGCCGCATCTGTTTCTTTTTTCCCCAGGGCCCTGGAAAGCGCGCTGGCTCCGCCCACGCCAAACAGATTGGAGATCGCAGTCAGCATCACGAAGGAAGAATAGACCACCGTAACGGCTGCTGTCTGATCAGGCTGGTTCAGCATACCGACGAAATACGTGTCTGCCAGGTTATAGATCAGCGCGATCATCTGACTGGCAATCGCCGGAATGATCTGCATACATACTGCCTGTCGGACAGGCACTGTCTCAAACAGCGCTGTCCGGTCTTTCTTTCTGTTCAAAAAAACCCTCCCCGTTTCACGGCTTCACCGCATATTTTATTACATGCTCTCTTTTGTTCTCAAATATATCATATGCTTGCAGGATCTGATCCAGGCCGCACCGGTGTGTGATCAGGAAATCTGTGTTCAGCTTCCCGCAGGCGGTCAGGTCCATGATCTCCTGGCAGCAGCATCCATCCACCCCTCCGGTTTTAAAGATCAGATTTTTCCCATACATGTCCGGCAAAGGCAGCACCTGGGGTTCTTCGTACATGGCAACGATCACTGCCACTGCATTGGGTCTGGCAATTCTCCAGGCCATCTGAAAGGTATCCTTTCCGCCGGCCGCTTCCAGCACCGTATCCGCTCCCCTGCCCTCCGTGGCTTTCATGACCTGCCCTTCCACATCGTCCTTTCCCGGTACCAGCGTGATGTCCGCCAGCCCCTGCTCCCTTGCCTTTCCCAGCCGGAACTCATCGGTATCTATCGCGATGATCCTGGAGGGAGTGTACAGCCGCGCGCAAAGCATGGCGCACAGGCCTGTGGGGCCGGCGCCAATGACTGCCACCGTATCTGCCGGATGGATCTCACCGATTTTGGCTGCCCAGTATCCGGTGGAAAGGATGTCACCGTTGAAAAGAGCCTGCTCATCTGTCACCTGCTCCGGTATTACTGTGAGACCGTTATCCGCATAGGGAATCCGGACATACTCCGCCTGTCCCCCATCGATCCGGCATCCCAGCGCCCAGCCGCCCTGCTCATCCGTGCAGTTATTTACAAACCCTCTCTTACAGAAAAAGCATTCCCCGCAGAAAGTTTCCACATTTACCGCTACCCGGTCCCCGGGCTTTACTTTCCGTACCCCGTCTCCTGTTTCCACAACGGTTCCTACAAATTCATGGCCCAGGATGGTTCCCGGAACCGCTTTGGGAACCGCTCCCCTTCGGATATGAATATCGCTGGAACAGATCGTGGTCAGAGTCACCTTCACAAGGGCGTCTTTTTCATCCAAAAGGACCGGCACAGGGCGATCCTCCAACGCCAGTTCTCCATTTCCCTTATAGACAAGTGCTTTCATATTTTCCTCCCGTAACACCGTTTTAGTTCAGAAAGGTCTGATAATCTGCATAATTCTTCTTAAGCAGTTCCGGAGTCTGAAGGCCGTAAGGGCACTTTTTCATACACTGACCGCAGTTCAGGCACCCTTCGATCTTTTTCATCTTCTCCTGCCATTCTTTGGTAAGCCAGCCGGCGCTGGGAGATCGTCTGAGCATCAGGCTCATCCTGGCACAGTTATTGATCTCAATTCCGGCAGGACAGGGCATACAATATCCGCAGCCTCTGCAGAAATCACCTGTCAATTCCTTTTTGTCCGCCTCGATCCGGGCAAGAAGCTCTCCGGCAAGTCGGGGCGGACAGTTCTGATAAGAAAGGAACTCATCCAACTCTGACTCCCTCTGCATTCCCCATATGGGCGCCACATGAGAAAACTGAGGCTGCGCCATAAATGCGTAAGCACAGGCGGAGTCGTTGATCAGTCCTCCGGCAAGTCCCTTCATCGCAATAAATCCCATATCAGCCTTCCGGCATTTTTCCACCAAAGCGATCTCCGAGGGAGCTGCCAGATAGGAGAACGGAAACTGCAGCGTCTCATACAGACCGGATTCCACCGCCTCCTCCGCTACCGCGATCCTGTGATTGGTAATCCCGATATGGCGGATCTTTCCCTGCTTTTTTGCCTCCTCCGCTGCTTCATAGAGTCCGCTTCCGTCTCCCGGCCGCGGACAGACCGCCGGATTGTGAAACTGATAGATATCAATATAATCCGTTTTTAAAATACGGAGACTTGTTTCAAGATCCCTCCGGAATCCATCGCCGTCTGAGGCCATTGTCTTCGTGCTGATAACGATACGGTCCCGCGTATATGTAAAGGCGGCTCCCAGCTTCTCTTCACTGTCCGAATATGCTCTTGCCGTATCGAAATAATTGATCCCATTATAGAATGCCTTCTGCAGAAGATATACAGCATCCTTTTTGCTGATCCTCTGGAGCGGAAGCGCTCCGAATCCATTCTTGTTTACTTCCAGTCCTGTTTTCCCAAGCTTTACTTTGTCCATTTTTTCTCCTTCCTTTTATTCCATTTATGATATGTTTTTCCTGACATGATCCTGCATATCCTTTTGCTATTATTTTATGGATACTTGTGTTCAGACTTTCTGCACCCGCAAATTTTATTTCTGCCTTTTATACGCATACAGTACAAGGAGGCCGATCAGCAAGGGGAAAATTATCCGTCCATAATTAACCCCTCCGAGTCCCCTTGCCTGGATCCCGTTGACCAAGTATGGAATCCCCGTAAAAAAGGCAATAAATGAAATAACAGCAATGATCAGGTACACTTTTTTTCTCATATTCTTCACCTCTGCCGATATGCCACATACCGATCATGAGGCATATCCACCCCTTTGTAGTGCTTCGTCCAGGAATCCTTTTCCGTCATGCCATTTCTCACCGCTACCCTTTGAGAAGCCGTATTTATATCTCTGATGATCGTACAGACTTCTTCTGCATTCAGGATTCTGAACGCGTATTCTTTACAGGCCTTGGCTGCCTCGGTGGCATATCCTCTGTGCCAGTATCTCCGTTGGAAGAGATAACCCACTTCCAGCACCTGGGCATCTTTCCACTTCTGCATGGTAAGTCCGCACTGCCCGATCATTTCATCGGTTTCCTTCAGAACCACCGCCCATAAACCGAAATTCCACTTCCGGTATCTTTCCATCTGCCTTTCCAGCCATTCCTGTACTTCAGAATCACTAAACGCACCTTCATAGGCATACATCGCCTCGTTATCCTGCAATATTCTGCACAACGCCTGATAATCTGACGGATCCATCTCCCTCAGATACAATCTCCCGGTTTCCAGTATCCTGTCTTTCCTCTGATAAAAGATGGGTTCTGCATCATTTATCTCTTTTCTCCTCTTACTTTTCAAAACAGATATCCGCCTTATCACCTGCAATGTAAAATACTGCCGGATTACAGCTTTGATTTTTGTTATGAGCACCGCTCATTTTAGAATTCATATCTTGTGCCATGGGAGAGCAGCAGGCCATCTGTTAATTCCACACGCAGGATGATGGTATTTTCATCGTCAAAATCAGTATGACCGTTATCGATCCATTCAGCAAAAGCTTTTTTCAGTCTTTCAGCGATTGCGCAGTTATCTTCTTTCCCGAAATACCCCAGGCTAACGCCTTCTCCGTGCGCTGTAAACCATTCCCCTGCGATCGCGACAACAGGATTATCTTTTATATGCTTCATCTTATTTGAGAGTGCGTGAGTAAGGATATAAAATGCGCCATTTTCATAATAGGCGTTTACATACCGCACATAAGGCGTCTCATTTTCTGTTGTCGCCAATGCAATAACTGTATCTTTTCCGAAACGCTCAGTCATAATCCGTTGGGCTTCCCGACTAAATTCTTTCACCAAATCGTCCTCCTCTCAAATTCCTGATTTCGACCCTGTCCCAATTTCTGATAAATCCCAGGTAGTCAAACTTCTCTTCTCTGCTAAGGCACCCCGACATTTCCCTGCGTATGCCCCATTTACCAAAGCATTATCTGTACTGAACAAGCCGATCCGTTTGTTCATAGTATTCAACTTCTATTTTATTCAGACTTTGTCTTTGGATTGTTTCATATTCCTTACTCGAAATTTTTAACCTATATAAGTTTCCGCCTGCATCCACTCCGGACAGATAATAGTGCATTGAAATGATCCCCTGATACCCTTGATATTTTGATACCTTCGGATAATACAGCAGGATCGTTTCTGGTCCATGAAATATATCCGTCACCAGATTTTTGCTGAAAAAGCTTCCACCTAAAATACACACCGCAATAACAATCATCCTGGCCAATCTTACCGATGCTTTTTCTGCTTTTTGAGCTTTCGCAATTTTCCAGACAACATAGATCACACCAAACCATATGATAAGAACGCTGCAGAATTCTTCTAAAAGTGCGGTTTTCCCTGATGGCGGTAAAATGATCGTCAAAACTATAAGTATCAGCAGCATCAGCCAAAAAAGTAATTCTTTTTTATTCTTCATGACCCCTCATCTTCTGCACCGGACGAAAACAGTCTGCGCAAGGTCAATCGTGCAGCTGCGATTGTTTTTGTCCCTGCATGCTCCAAGCGTCTATTCTTCCTTACAAATTTTAGGCTTTCCACCTGACTTTTTTTCATTATACCATTTGGCTATGCCTCTGTCATTTTATTTTTCGCTCATACTCCCTTTGGTTTCTTTACCTCCATCTTCAGCATGAAACGAGATAGTCCTGTTACCTTGGATATCGGTATTCCATCAAAAGCGCATATATCCTGCCATATTCTTTTTCAGAAAGTATCCCTTCTCTATAATCAGAATATGCTTGACGGGATAATTCATCTAATTTTTGTCTATTCTCTGTCCCTGTTCTCTTCACTCTTTCCAAATAATGGATTGCCTTATCCGAAAATTTTTTATCATAGCCCACTTCATATCATCCTTCACAATACTCTATTTACTTTTGCCTGGTTGGCTAAAATGATTTTTTCATGGAATACTATTTTGTAATATAATCATCATTTCTGTTAAATGAGTGCGTGTCTCTATGGGTTGAGAATCTATATATTCTATTACTGTTTTGGGTGATTTCCCACAGTAATGACCTTGATTTATTCTTTTAAATTCTCTCCCGCATTTTGGGCATATCCACATATTGCTTTTCCTCCGTAAATTTCAATTTTCCGTTCGACAACTTATGATTTATTCGCCTTTGCGAATATCAAGCAATCGGAATACATCCGTATACATGTTCTCTCTATCTTCTAAATCAATCATCAACCATTTTTGTCCGTTACCTGTTTCTGTCTGTCTATAATTCTCTCTTAACTCCGGTGTACATTTATGCAAAATAGACTCAACTGCCGATTTTTCTTTTTGTCCGACAACAACCAACACAGTAAAATATCCATCTTTAGGATATATCGTGCAAAGGCTTTTCCCCGCCTTTTTAAACTTTACATTCCAACCATACTCCCAACTACAGGAACTAAATTCTATTTTTTCTTTGCACTTATATTTTGTTTTAACTTCTGCACAGAATTGATTAAACACAGGATTATTGACATATTCTCCGATTTCTTCCAATAATGGACAATATCCTTTATTCTGTATATCAACCATACATGAACCTCCGATAGGAAACTTCTTTATCATTCACTTTATCATTTCATTAACACTGCCGCAAATCAGGGTTACTGCCATGAGGTCATTTTTTCCAACGGTTCTTTTTTTCCACTATAAAACCAATCGCTGTAAAACGCGGTCACATTCCGATTGATAAACTTTAGAAGCATATCACGAGCTTCTTGATTGTAAGCCATAACTTTAGGGGATTTTTCCCAGTACCGCTCTTTGGTTATAGAACAAATCCTGCTGTAATCTATACCTGTCACGCCAGCGCCGCAACATATAATTTTCTCATACAAACCGCCTTTCGTATGAAAGAAAAGAAACTGTGCCTGAATAATTTTATCCAGTTCATCCGGTATTTTGTAACCCGATAGATTTTGCAGACATTCTGTTGTAATCATTTCCTGCTTTTCGGCAAGTAAATCGTCAATACAGTCATAATGGCGGTAAAATGTTTTTTTATTGATTTTAGCTCGTTCCGTCAATTCTTTCACAGTTGTTTCCGGAATGGGAATGACCGTCGCTATGGAATGCGGTAATGTTATCATGGGTTCCGTCACCTATCAGATGTTCGCACCTGTTATGAAGGATGTATTCGCGAAATTAAAAGTTGTTGTATTGAGCTCGAAAGATGCTGGAGAAGGTGTCTATTCAGCCAAAACAGCGAAAGAAGCCGTCCGCTATTTGGAGCAGGAAGGATTTGAGAAAGCGTGTGTTTTAGGTGGAACAAAAACCTACAATGCTTTCCTGGAAGCCGAACTGTCAGACGATTTGTTCTTCAACCTTTTTCCCGTTGTCATCGGTGGCGGCGGATCACTTGAAAGCGCACACAATAAAACATTGAACTATAAACTTGTTGAAGCAAAAACGCATGAAGATATAATGATGCTTCATTTTTCGAAAGCATAAATTGATACTCATATGTACAACACCGTCAGCAATCACATGCTGATGGTGTTTTCTTTGCAAAAAGAGAGCAGAACATCATCCGTCCGCTCCCTTTCAGATTCTCTTCATGATTCATTACTTCACGCCATATCATACCCAAATGGAAAAAACTGCACTTACTTGTGATACGGCTCTCCCGCCAATATCCGATACCCCCGGTAAATCTGTTCCAGCAGGATCACCCGCATCAGCTGATGCGGAAATGTCATCTTGGAAAAACTCAGCAGCTCATCGGCCCGGCTAAGGATTTTTTCATCCAGTCCAATAGACCCGCCGATCACAAATATGATATGGCTGGTTCCACGGACTCCCAGCGTTCCGATCTTCTCTGCAAAGTCCTCCGAAGAAAGCATTTTCCCCTGAATAGCCAGAGCGATCACATATGCGTCCTCCCGGAGATATTTTTCTATGCGCTCTCCTTCCTTCTGCCGGATCTGATCCTCCACCGTCTGGCTGGCCCGGTCCGGAGTTTTTTCATCCGCCACTTCCACGATCTCCAGTTTGCAGTAGCGTCCCAGCCGTTTACTGTATTCCTGGACAGCGTCTCTCAGATACTTTTCTTTGATCTTTCCCACTGATATAATTGTTATCTTCACTTGTTGTCTCCCATAAGCAGCTTTATACCAGCCGCCGTACAAAGCAGATGATTCTGTTGGCTTCCTCAAAGCCCAAAGCCAGGTGAAATCGCCGACTGTCCTCATTGGCAAGCTCGCAGTCGCTGGCAAATTCCCGGCAGTTCATCTGGATCGTCCATTGCTGGCACGTTTCCACCAGAAGCCTGGCGATTCCTCTCCTTCGGTATGCTTCCCTTACATAAACGCCCTCCAGATACCCCACCGGAGAGACGGAAGTTCCTTCCACATAATCTCTCCGCAGTCCGCACTGAGCAAAGCCGCAGGGTCTGTGGTTCCTGTCGTATGCCAGAAATATGGCTCCGTCCTCCTTTTCCAGATACGGCTCCAGTTCCGCCTCCAACTCCTCCACACTGTGTTCCGGCCACAGTTCTCCGGCCAAACGCACTGCTGCGGCCAGATCCTCAAGCTGCGCTTTCCGAATACAAGCCATTATACATCCCCTCTTTTCAGTTTCAGCAAATATTCCTTATCTTCCTTTGAAATCCGATACGATTCCCTGCATTTCTGAATGGTTTTGTTCAGAGTGAAATCATCCAGAGAATTGTTTTCCAGATACCGCTTTGTCTGCTCCGGAAAATGGGCGCAGCAGACCGACAATGCCCAGGCCACCGCCATCTTCACATAATAGCCGTCATGGCGGATACTGTCACAGATTTTCAGTACTCTTTCCAGATACTCCTGATTCACAAAATGATCCAAAAGACATACCACTCCGAACCGGATCTCGTATTCCCGTCCGCCGGATAACCATTTTTCCAGAAAGGTGAACCAAAAATCGGGCTCCTTCCTCATAAAATGGTAGGTACTGCAGCTGCAGTCACAGATGGCCCAGTTGTTGATCTTGGGAATAAACTGCTCCAGGCACTGTACTCTCCGCTCCCTGTCCATCTTCCCATACCCGATCACCAGCCCCTGCAGCATCAGTTCCTCATAACTGGAATCCGAAGCCTCCCTGAGATACTCCTCCCAGCCCGATTTTCCCAGACGCTTTCCGATCTCACGAAGCCTGGGCATCCGAACTCCCAGCATACTGTCCAGACCAGGTACCAGAGACTGGTGAAACTCCTTATATTTGGGATCCGCGGATTCCCGCAATTCTCTTCGTATCTCTTCAATCATATATTCTCTCCCCCGCCCAACTGATATTCCGCTCGGACCAATGCCCCGCAGCAAGCTGCAGGCATTAAATTTGCTGCGCTGCAGAATCCCCGGCAGTCAAAAACCCCGATAATGCAGACTGCCGGGGCAGGGAATATCCCCGGCTCCGGCAGCTTCAGGCATCTCGCTTCTGTTACAGCGAAGCCTTCTCTTTTCCTTTGATAAATTCGTCAATTCCCTTTGCCGCAGCTTTTCCTGCTCCCATAGCCAGAATAACAGTAGCGGCTCCTGTCACAGCATCTCCGCCGGCATATACGCCTTCCTTGGAGGTAGCACCTGTCTCTTCATCTGCAATGATACACTTTCTCCGGTTGATATCCAGACCAATGGTGGTGGAGGAAATCAGCGGATTGGGAGAGGTTCCCAGAGACATGATCACCGTATCTGCTTCCATCTCAAACTCGGAACCTTCGATCACTACAGGACGTCTTCTTCCGGAAGCATCCGGCTCTCCCAGCTCCATACGTACACACTTCACACCCTTTACCCAGCCGTTCTCGTCAGCCAGGATCTCCACCGGGTTCGTCAGCAGATCAAAGATGATCCCCTCTTCCTTGGCATGATGTACCTCTTCTCTACGTGCCGGAAGCTCTTCCTCACTTCTTCTGTATACGATATGTACTTCTGCCCCCAGACGGAGAGCTGTTCTGGCCGCATCCATAGCCACGTTGCCGCCGCCTACCACGATGACCTTCTTTCCGGTAACAATGGGGGTATCATGATCCTCCCGGAAAGCCTTCATCAGATTGCTTCTGGTCAGATATTCGTTGGCAGAGAACACGCCGTTGCTCACCTCACCCGGAATGCCCATGAACATGGGAAGTCCTGCTCCGGATCCGATAAATACTGCCTCGAAACCTTCCTCTTTCAGAAGTTCATCGATGGTGGTGGATTTTCCGATGATCACATTGGTTTCAATCTTAACGCCCAGAGATTTCACATTCTCCACTTCTTCTTTTACTACCTTGTCCTTGGGAAGACGGAACTCGGGGATACCGTACACCAGTACACCGCCCGGCTGATGCAGGGCCTCAAAAATTGTCACATCATATCCCATCTTAGCCAGATCCCCGGCACAGGTCAGACCGGAGGGACCGGAACCGATCACAGCAACCTTATGACCATTCTTCTGGGCGGGAACCTCCGGCTTGATACCGTTTTCCTTGGCCCAGTCAGCCACAAAACGCTCCAGTTTTCCGATAGAAACCGGCTCGCCCTTGATGCCGCGGATACATTTTCCTTCACACTGGGTCTCCTGGGGACATACACGTCCGCAGACTGCCGGAAGCGCGCTGGATTTTCCGATCACCTTATAGGCTTCTGCAAAGTTACCTTCCTTCACCTGATGGATAAAGGCAGGAATATCAATATTTACGGGACAGCCCTGAACACACTTGGCATTCTTGCAGTTTAAGCAGCGGGCAGCCTCTTCCACAGCTTCTTCTTTATTATATCCCAGACAGACTTCCTCAAAGTTTGTCGCTCTTACCTTCGGATCCTGCTCTCTTACAGGAACTTTCTTCAACACGTCACCCATTATTTGTCACCTCCGCACTGTCCGCATCCGCCGTGATGCGTATCTCCCTCACGCAGTCTAAGCAGCGCTCTTCCTTCTTCTGTTTTGTACATCTGCTGTCTCTTCATAGCCAGATCCCAGTCGATCAGATGACCGTCGAATTCCGGTCCGTCCACGCAGGCAAACTTTACTTCGCCGCCTACGATCACACGGCAGGCGCCGCACATTCCGGTGCCGTCCACCATGATCGGATTCATGGAAACGATGGTGGGGATGTTGTACTTCTTTGTGGTCAGGCAGCAGAACTTCATCATGATCATCGGTCCGATAACCACGCATCTGGTATACGTTTTTCCCTCAGCCATCAGATCCTCGATCACCTTGGTGACCATACCGCTGCGTCCATAGGAACCGTCATCTGTGGTTATGTACAAATTGCCGGCCACAGCCTCCATCTCTTTTTCCAGGATGATCAGATCCTTTGTCTTTGCGCCAACGATCACATCCGCGTCAATGCCGTTTTCATGCAGCCATTTGACCTGGGGATAAACCGGTGCGGTACCCACGCCGCCGGCCACAAACAGGATTTTCTCTTTTTTCAGTGCTTCCAGATCTTCGTTCACAAATTCGGACGGACATCCCAGAGGCCCTACAAAATCTTCAAATGCATCGCCGGCCTGAAGCCTGGTGAATTTCTCCGTAGAAGCGCCTACCGGCTGGAACACGATGGTAATGGTTCCTGCTTCTCTGTCATAGTCGCAGATCGTCAGCGGAATACGCTCGCCCGCGTCGTCTTCCTTTACGATGACAAACTGCCCCGGCTGGCAATGCTTGGCAACCATGGGAGCTTCCACAACCATGAGATACACGATCTCATTAAGTTTTTCAGCTTTGATAATTTTGTACATAACTTCCTCCTCGCTATCTTTATACTTGAACACGTTTTTTACCTGGTTAACGTGTTACAATCCCAAACTTATTCTGCCACAAAATACTGCAAAAATCAATCATTTTATTCCCCGTCCGTCAGGGAATACGTGATGCTGGCTGCAGAGCTGACTTTCCCGTTCTCATCCTGAAGGATCGCGTAAAAGACATGGGTACCCTCCAGCATCTGCACACCGTCTGTATACCGGCTGCTGTTTACCGTGGGTTTTTCGTCAAAGGCATAATAAGCCGTACATCCCTCCGGCACGATCACGTAGATCGTAGTGTCCATATCCGTGGTATACTCGCCTGAAGAAGGGGCGATCTGCGGAGGATCCGGACGGGCAAGCTGGATGTCGTACGTTCTGGTGACCACATCGCTGGAAAGCCCCCTGTCATTGACCACAATAGCCTTCACCGTAGTGGATCCCTCTTCCAGTTCGATACCCGATGTATACTGCTGACTGTCCTGAGTGGGTTCCGAACCGTCCGTGGTATAATAGATGGTTCCTCCATCCGCTTTGGTATAGAGCTGCAGCGTCTGTTTCTGTTCGTAGTCTCCTTCCGGAAGGCTGAACACCGGTTCGCTGGCAATGTATTCCGAATAGGTGTTCCGGATCTCCTCGTTCTCACAATCGTCCATCAGTGTTTTAATGGCCTGGGTGTCCTGAGTATCGCTGTAAATAGTCAGCAGTTCTCCGTAAGCGTCAGAACTGTCCGGATTCTGATCGATCAGTTCTTCCAAAACCTGGGCAGCCTCATCCTCCCGGCCCAGCTCCACCAGTGTTCTGGCCAGAAGCAGGCTGGCCTCCTCATGATCCCGGTCCAGTTCCACCGCCCGGCTGGCAAAGTCATAACACCGTTCGTATTCCTGGCTGTTAAAGGCAGACTGGGCTCTGCGCATCTGATAATCAAAGGAATTGTAATTCTTTTGATCCGTATACCATTTAAATCCCAGCGCCGCGGCCAGTATCACCACCAGCGCAGTCCCCCCCGCCGCCAGGGCGATCTTTCTCTTTTTTTTCTTACGCTTTCTGGCGGCCTCCGCAGCAGCGGCCGCTCTCAGTTTTTCCCGCCTCTCGGCCTCCTCCTTTTCCTTTTTCAGCCTTTCCTGCTGTTCCATAAACGTTCCAAAGGAATCGTAGTCGGGAACCCACTGGATCTCCTGACCGCAATTCAAACAGAAAAGTCGTCCTTCCTCAACCGGCTCTCCGCAATTTGAACATTTCATTATCCAATCTCCTCGATATATCTTTCAAACTCTTCCATAGACATCAGAACCTTCCGGGGCTTGGTACCCTCCTCCGGCCCTACCACACCGGCCTGGGCAAGCTGATCCATGATCCTGGCCGCCCTGTTGAAACCGATCTTGAACATTCTCTGAAGCATTCCTATGGAAGCCTTATCCTTTTCTATAATAAACCTTCCCGCTTCCGCGAAATAGGCATCCTGTTCAGAGGCGGCAGTACTGGCCCCCGTCCCCTGGACATTCATCATCTCTGTGATCTTTTCATCATAGCTGTTGTCTGACTGATGATTTTCCGTCAGGAAATTCACCACTGAACTGACCTCTGCATCCGAAACAAAGGATCCCTGCAGCCGGACCGGCTTCTGATATCCCTGGGGATAATACAGCATATCTCCCTTACCCAGCAGCTTTTCCGCCCCGTTCATATCCAGGATCGTCCTGGAATCCACTCCCGAGGAGACGGAAAATGCAATTCTGGAAGGCATATTTGCCTTGATAAGTCCGGTAATTACATTCACTGACGGCCGCTGGGTGGCAATGATCAGATGAATCCCTGCCGCTCTGGCAAGCTGAGCCAGACGGCAGATGGCATCTTCCACCTCTCCCGGCGCTACCATCATCAGGTCTGCCAGCTCGTCCACAATAATGACGATCTTGGGCAGCTTTTGAGGCTTGTTCTCATCAGGAATATCAGCGATCTGAGCGACCTTCTCATTATATCCCTTCAGATCCCTCACATTATATTCGGCAAACTTATTGTATCGGTCCGTCATCTCGGAAACTGCCCAGTTCAGAGCGCCCGCCGCCTTTTTGGGATCTGTCACCACCGGGATGAACAGATGGGGGATTCCGTTGTACACACTCAGCTCCACCACCTTGGGATCGATCATGATCAGCTTTACATCGTCCGGATGAGCCTTGTAGATAATACTCATCACCAGTGTATTGATACAGACAGACTTACCGGAACCGGTGGCACCTGCGATCAGCAGGTGAGGCATTTTCCCGATATCGGAGACTACGGGCTTTCCTCCGATATCCTTCCCCACCGCAAACGCCAGCTCTGAAGGAAATTCCCGGAATTCCCGGGACTCCAGCAGATCCCGAAGCATTACAGGGCTGTTGGTGGCATTGGGGACCTCGATCCCCACAGCGGCTTTTCCAGGGATCGGCGCTTCGATCCGGATATCCGCCGCCGCCAGATTCAGCTTGATATCGTCTGCCAGCCCCACAATGCGGCTTACCTTCACACCCTGCTCCGGCTGGAGCTCATACCTGGTGACAGTGGGGCCGCAGCTTACATTGGATATCGTCACATTCACCCCGAAGCTGTGGAGTGTATCCTGCAGCTTCCTGGCAGTTCTGCGCAGATGCTGGTCGGAATCTCCCGATACTTTCCTCTCGCCGGGCTTCAGCAGGGAAAGAGGAGGAAACTCATACTGTTTCTTCTCTTCTTTTGTCTCTTCGATCTCGTTTTGGATATTTTGGATCCCATCAGCGATTTCTTCCCTGGAAGATCTGGGATTTTTCTTTCTTTCTCTGGAGGACTTTTCCTGTGATCCTTCAGCCTCCGGGGAGACCGCCTGATTTTCCTCCGGTATATGTTCCGGCGTCAGCTCCCGCATCTCAAAATCAGAAATCTCTTTTCCAAACAATTCGTCCTGGGAAGGCCTTTCGATGGAAAAGTCAAGAAATGGGGTCTCCAGCTCCTTCTTCTCATCGTCTTTTGATGCCGCCGCCACCTGGACTTCCCCGGTATTCTCCCTCTGGCTGCGGGATTTCTTCCGGCGTTTTCCCGACTCTGATCCGCTTTCTGCCTCCTCCAGAGCATGCTTCATATCCATCTGCTCAAAGGAAATCCTTCCGCGGGTCTCTTTCCTCCGGGTATGATTTTCCCGGACTTCCTGATACGCCTTTTCCCCACGGGACTTCAGCGGAGCCAGCAGCGGTTTCTGCGTCATGACGATCATGGAAATGATCAGAAGGACCACCAGCACCACATAAGCGCCCAATGTACCGAATGCGGTACAGAGGATCCTGGCCAGTCCGCCCCCGGCCGCTCCGCCCCCTGTCTTCTGCAGGGAACAGAACTCATAGTAGCCTCCCATCGTATCGCCGGGAGTGTAGCCCAAAGTGATCAGGTGAACCAGACCGCAGGCAACCCAGAAAAAAAGCACCAGACCGCTCATCTTCCAGATAACTGCCGGATTTTTCCGGTTAGCCACAGCAAATGCCGTGCCAAAAAACAGTACGCCAGGAAAGACGTAGGCCATCCACCCAAATAAACCGAAAAAGAACCGGCTTACTGCGTTTCCCACAATACCCCCGATTCCCAAATTACTGATAAACAGCAGGATCGACACCGCCAGAACCGCCAGAACCAGGATTTCCCTTCTCAATCCGCTGTCCAGAGCCTCCGGAGCCTTCCTCCTGGCGGAGGTCTTCTTCCTGCCGGACGCTTTCCGGCTTTTATTCTTCTGTGAACTGCGTTTTGCCGCCGCAGACTTTTTCTTTGTTCCCGCTGCAGACATTTCCTTTTCCTCCCCTGATCAGCCTGATGGAGCCTTCCGGCCCCTCTCCCCTTTATGTCCGCAGGCAGCGTGCCGGACGGACATTCTTATATAAACTTCTGTCTTATGAAAATGTGAAATGGCATACGATCACTGCAATTCCCAAAACAAAACAGTAACCCGCAAACAGAGAAAAACGTCTGCTTTTGGTGATCTTCAGCATCCACCGGATACTGAAAAATCCCACCACTGCGGCTGCCACTGTACCGGCGGCATAGCATCCGCCCAATCCCCAGGTCATATCCGGCGCCCGAAATTCCTGCAGTTCCAGGATCAAAGCTCCCATTACCGCGGGAATGGACAGCAGAAATGAATAACGAAGCGCAAAACTTCTGTTGAGTCCGCATAAAAGCCCTGCCGTCATCGTAATACCCAGCCGGGAAACCCCAGGAAATGTTCCCAGGCCCTGGCAGATCCCAATGGCCGCTGCCTGAGAAGCCTTCATGTCCCTGGGAATCTTTTTCCCCGTCTTCCAGTTGCTCACCACAAGCAGGAGTACTCCTGTAACAAGAAAGCCCAGACCCACAGCCAGAAGTGAAGAAGAAGCCTGTTCTGCGATCCCCTGCATCAGGTATCCCAGAACAGCCGTGGGGATCATGGATACCATCAGCATGACCACCAGCCTCCGGTAATTATTGTGCAGAAGCTTTCGGTAATCCCTGGCCGCTTCCTCGTGGAAACGGTTGTGAAAATAAGTTGCTCCATTGTAAATGATGTCATTTGCCATGCGAATCAGTTCTATGGCCATCCTTTTCAGATCGGAAGCAAAGCTTACGCATACCGCAGCCAGCGTTCCCAGATGCAGCAGCACCGGAAAAAGCATCCCGGTATCTGATTCTATATGAAAAAGCCGGCCCAGGACCGCCAGATGACCGGAACTGCTCACCGGCAGAAACTCCGTGATCCCCTGCACGATTCCCATCAGAATTGCCTCAAAAAAGCTCATAAAAGACCTCATCCTATGTACTCATTTTTCCAGCAGCGGCTCATCCTTCCGGCTTTACTGGACCGCCACATTCATTACAAAAAAATATTATAGCATAAACCTTTCTCTGATACAATGTGCAAAATCCCAAAATCAGACAGTCCTGGGACCCCGCTGCATCTGCAGCGGGGGTATCGCCAAACGTGTGCCACTGGTACACAGCGGTCTTCGCGGACAGTGGAAAGGGGAACTGTGACCTGGCCCTACCTGACCGCCTGTTGGATTTCTTTTTCCCTGCTCTGATTATCGATCAGGCTGTGCAGCTTTGCCAGCGCCTCACGGATACCGCCCACCTCATCGATCAGCCCTTCCTCCACTGCTTCTCTTCCGTCCAGCATGGTCCCCACATCCTTTACCAGAAGAGAGGTGTCCAGCATCAGCTCCTCAATGCGTTCCTGGCTGATCCTGGAGTGCTCCGCAATGAATCCGGTGATCCGGTCCTGAGTCTTTTCCATATTCCGGTAGGTCTGCATCACTCCGATAAAAGTTCCATTGGTACGTACCGGATGGATCACCATGGTGGCGCTGGGGACAATGAAGCTGTAGTCTGAGGAAACCGCCAGAGGGACTCCGATGGAATGACCGCCGCCCAGAACCAGGGAAACTGTGGGTTTGCTCAGTGAAGCGATCATTTCGGCTATAGCCAGTCCTGCCTCCACATCACCGCCTACCGTATTCAGCAGAATCAGCAGGCCCTGGATCTGGTCATCGTCCTCCACCTTTGCCAGCCGCGGAAGTATCTGTTCATACTTGGTGGTCTTGGCCCGTTCACCCAGCGTCTCATGCCCCTCCACCTCTCCGATAATGCTCAGAAGATCGATCCTGCTCTCCAGTTTGGCTACGTTGTCTGTTTTCTCGTTCACATTCATAATTCCCCGCTCCTTTTCCCGGTATCTGTCTATCGTCGACGGGTAGACCGCGGCGACATTTTACCTGTTTTTTTCAGGATGTCCAGCGGAGAGAAAAACTATACGGTATTTCCCCGCTTTTTTTGACTAAAACCTCAGAAAAAAGAATATACTGTATCAAAAACGAGGTGGTACCTATGCGCCAGGTCCACTGGAAACCATTGATCCTGATCACCGGCGCCACACTTCTGGCAGGAGGTCTGTCCGCTTTGCTGACCGGTTCCTCCATGGCAAAATATCAGATGCTGGCAAAGCCGGCGCTTTCTCCTCCCGGCATGGTATTTCCCGTTGTATGGACAATTCTGTACCTTCTCATGGGGATTTCCGCCTGGATGATCTATGAGACGAGAACCCGGGGAAAAACCCGCGCCCTGAAGCTGTATCTGATACAGCTGGCGGTCAATCTGATGTGGCCGCTGCTTTTTTTCGGGATGCAATGGTATCTTTTTTCCTTTTTCTGGCTTCTTCTGCTGCTGTTGCTGGTGATCCTTATGATCCTCCGCTTTCTGCCGATTTCCCGGACGGCGGCACTGCTTCAGATCCCCTATGCGTTCTGGCTGATCTTTGCCGGATATCTGAATATTTCTGTCTGGCTGATGAACGGATAGTATCCGGCGGAACCGTCCGGATTTTGGGCCGTCTGCCGGGCAAAGGGAAGACAAAAGAGCCGGAGATCCCTTTCGGGGAAAATTCTCCGGCTTCTTTGTCTTCATCACTCTTTATCTTCCGTTGTCAATCTGTATTTATCGCAAAAGATCCTCGCTTTTACTGTTCCTTCTTTCAACTCTGAATAAGAACACACGCCGTTTCCGGGTTTGCCAAAAGTATTTCTATTCAGCTGTATTGCTTGCTGATCTCATACAGGATACCGTACTGTTCTTTACACGATATAAAACATCCGTACAAACTTTATTTGCAGTATAAATCTTGGAATGACCTGTCTCATACCTGAATAGGTGCAGAAAGACGGCTCGATGGCGGGCAGGGAAAAAGCAGGGAACCGTTTCGATTTCCTGCTGAGTGGTGCCGCCGATGGCGGCTGGTATTCCGTTTTGAAAGATCGGGTCAGGTTGGCCGATAAATTAGGACGATTTCAAGCATTGAAATACATATCATAAACAATATATCCCTTTATGTTTTTCAATGCTCCTGCATAAGTTTCCTGACACATCATGCAGCGTGGCTCTTTCATCGGTATCCCGCTTGTTGGATAAAGGTTAAACTCTGAGGATGTTTTAAATCCAATACGATTATAAAAATGATAATCACCCTCAACCGTAATCCCTTTATATCCTGCGTTTTTAACTTTTTCAATGCCTTGGGTAAGCATTGCAGAGCCAATTCCCTGATGAAAGTAGTCGGCATGAACGGCCACAGGCGCCAGCATAACGATATTTTTTTCTCCGCCATCATCAATATGTACTCCATTTGGTGTGGAAGATAATGGAAATCTCGAAAAAAGGAAATGGCCTACTAATTTGCCATCTAATTCAGCAACAAATGATAATTCGGGAATATAATATTCCGAGTCCCGAATTTCTTCTACCAGAGCAATAATATCTGTCCCATCCGAGTAATCAGTTCCTTCACTGAATGAACGTAAAATTAGTGAAATTATTTCTTTATAATCTTTATGTGTTTCTTGTCGTATGATTATATCATTTCTCAACACTTTGACCCCTTTCTATATTTTTCAAACCGCAACCCAATCATGTATATCCCCCAAGTTACAGTTGGTTTCCTGTATTATTCTATAATCGGCCGACTTTGCTGTCTTCTCGATAACTTGGAAGTTGTTGTCATAGATTTCATTTTCCAAATACTCGCTTCCGACAACAATCGGCCTATTATTTCTTGCTTGCCAGCTGTATAGCTTTTCCGGTCGTTGGAAAACTGTATTGCCAGTTTTTGCTTGAAATCATCATACATCATTGCTTTTTCCGGATTTGCATTCAGATAGTCCCGAAAATTGACATAGTTGTTCCAGTCTGCTCCATTCCATTTCACGATGTGAATATGATGTGTTCGGATATCACCAGTTTCCATCACAAAAAATTTTTCCAGCCAGTCCGGCTTTCGTATAATTCTTTTCAGCCGCTTTCTTTCTTCCTCTGACAGCTTTTCATGGGTCAGCTTGAACCGCTGCATGGCGGCAAAACTTTCTTATAATATAATACGAAAAAACGGATTTTCTGTTTAAAACTTATGAAAAGGGGTAGCCAAAACTACCCCTTTCAGCAATTGCCTATACAGATCCTTGGATTCCTGTGCACATTCGCAATTCATGGATATCAAAAGCAGTACATATACCCTATCCGGTATCATTCAGTTCGATGCAATCATTGCATTTATCATTCGAAGATAATGATTTGCACGCTTTAAAACTGCATTACTGTTCATTCCAGTTGTGGTACACATTCTGGACATCGTCATCGTCCTCAAGCAGATCCAGTGTCCGCTGCAGACTCTTGATGGCAGCCTCATCGGTAAGATCCACATAATTCTGAGGAATCATGGTGACTTCCGCTTCCGCCATGGGAATTCCCTCCTTTTCCAGCGCTTCCCGCACTGCGGAAAAATCGTCCGGATCGGTAAGGATCTCATAGCAGTCCTCTTCCTCGTTAAAATCCTCTGCTCCCGCATCCAGAGCCATCATCATCAGATCGTCAGCATCCAGTTCGCACTCTTCCTTATCCACGATGATCTGCCCCTTCTTGTCAAACATAAAGGAAACACAGCCCGGTGTACCCACATTGCCGTTTCCTTTGGTGAAGGCGCTTCTCACATTGGCAGCCGTACGGTTTTTGTTGTCAGTCAGCGTATCCACGATGATAGCGATTCCGTTGGGGCCGTATCCCTCGTAGGTGATATACTCATAGTTGTCCGCGTTGGCGTCCCCGGCCGCTCTCTTGATCCCCCGCTCAATGGTATCGTTGGGCATGTTATTGGCTTTTGCCTTGGCGATCACATCTCTCAGCTTGCTGTTGTTGGCCGGATCCGGACCGCCGTCCTTTACCGCGATCACGATCTCTCTGCCGATAATGGTAAAGATCTTGCCCTTTTTGGCATCATTTTTTTCTTTTTTATGTTTGATATTGGCAAATTTTGAATGTCCCGACATACTTTCTTCTCCTCTTCCCGTTATTTAAGCGCTGCCGCAGCCTGCCTTTTCACATTTCAGGTGAGAAATCCCGCTGGCTTACCATGTGAAAAGCCCAACAGCCGCAGGCATATGATCCTTACAGAATATACCATCTTCCGAAACGTTCGTCAAGAACCTGCATTATGTAGGAAGCTCCAGACTGATCTTCAATGCCTGGTTCACCTGATCCAGCAGCTCCTGATCCAGATGGCATACCTTGTCCTTGAGACGCCTTTTATCTATTGTACGCAGCTGTTCCAGCAAGATCACAGAATCCCTCACAAGATCGTAGGAGGACGCATCGATTTCAATATGCGTTGGCAGCTTGGCTTTGTTCATCTTCGATGTAATGGCCGCGCAGATTACCGTGGGACTGTGTTTATTTCCCACATCATTCTGTATGATCAGCACCGGACGGATTCCGCCCTGTTCGCTTCCCACCACCGGCCGCAGGTCCGCATAAAAAATATCTCCTCGCTTGATTACCACACAATTCACACTCCGATTCCTATGTTCAGGTGACAGTTCAGATATCCCTGCCCGGTCCGGCACTTTTCCGCGCTGCAGAACACAGTCGAACTGCAGCTTTCTCAGCCGGCTCCGGAGCTGTTCCTGATATCTACAGTATTTCCATATTTCTCCGGTGTATACGAAGTGCTGAAGCCGCGAACCGCTTCTGTTTTCTCTTTTCTGCTCAGACGTACTGTTCTGAGATCCTCCTGCCATCCTTCCTATAGATTCGTGGCACCCTGCCGCTGATACAGCAAAGAAACTCATAAGGAAAACGCCCGGAATACCGGGAGAGTTCCTCCACCGGGATGCACTCCTCTCCGTCCTGTCCCAGAAGTGTTACCCGGTCTCCCACAGATGCCCCGGGAATATCCGTCACATCCACCATAAACTGATCCATACAGACCCGTCCCAGGATCGGAGCACGCCTTCCATGGATCAGAACACTGCCCTTATTGGACAGTCCCCTGGCATAACCATCTGCGTAGCCCACCGGGATGGTAGCGATACGTGTTTTCTTCCTTGACGTCACAAAAGTCCCGCCATAGCTTACCGGAACTCCCGCCTCCACCTCTTTCACATGGGAAATGTGGGAGACCAGACTCATCACCGGCGTCAGCTCTACTCCGCCTTTCCGTACCTGTTGGGAAGGATAGACTCCGTAAATGGTGATTCCCGGACGCACTGCATCCAGATCACCCTCCCGATGCCACAGAATGCCGGCACTGTTGTTGCAGTGGCAGAGAGGCACCTGGATCCCCGCCTTTTTCAGCAGCCGGCAGAACTCCTGGAATGTGTTATACTGATCTCTGGCAGAAGTCACATCCTCCTCGTCCGCCCGGGCAAAATGAGTAAACATTCCCTCGATCGCAAGGCCGGGAAGCTTACTGATATGTACCATGTCTTCCAGACTTTTCTGCGGATCACGAAATCCGATTCTGGTCATTCCCGTATCCACTGCCAGATGAATGGGAAGAACTGTTCCCGCCTCCCCGGCTGTCCGGGACAAAGCTTCCGCCATTTCCAGGGTGAACACCGCCGGACGGATCTTCAGCCTGACCAGGCACTTGTAATCCTCAGGAAATACGTATCCCAGGATCAGCACCGGTTTTTCTATCCCGTTTTCCCGAAGAGAAACGGCTTCCTCCACCGTTGCTACCGCAAAGCCCCAGATGTATTCTTTTGGTTCCATCATCCTGGCGATGGGAACCGCGCCGTGTCCATAGGCGTTGGCCTTTACCACGGCGATCATCTGAGTCCCTGGTGTAAGATTTTTTTTCATCTGTTCAAAATTCCGTTCCACCGCATCCAGATCTATAACTGCGTGGATTCTGCTGTGTTTTTCCATAAACTCCTCCCGCATGGCAGTATCCGGCCATGCTCTTGCTGTTCCGCAAAAGTCCTTCAATACTGCAGGATTCGGCCGCAAACCGCATGCCTGCAGCGGGATCCCTGACTTATCGGGAATCGGTCATGCCGGTCCGTTCCAGCAGCCGGAAGACTTCCGCCTCTCCCTCCAGAAGATCTGAGGCAGTCAGGGCGCTGAATCCCCGGCGCTTTGCCGCCAGATCCCCGGCCCGTGCATGGAGATCCACTGCCAGAGGCGCCGCCTTACAGGGCGGTATGCCAAGAGCCAGCAGCCCTCCCGCAATTCCCGCCAGCACATCGCCGCTGCCGGCCGTGGCCATCCCACTGTTTCCCCGGGTATTCAGATAAAAAGTCCCGTTCTCTGTTCTTGTTATCGTTCTGGCGTCTTTCAGAATACACTGCAGAGGGTATCCGGAAGCAAATCTTTCCAGACATTCCACAGGATCTGCTTTCAGTTCTTCCATGGAACGACCGGAAAGACGGCACATCTCCCCCATATGGGGAGTAAGGATCAGAGGTCTTTCCAGATATTTCAGAAGCTCCGTATGTCCTGCCAGCGCATTCAGCCCGTCCGCATCCAGTACAAGGGGCTTTTGTCTGCCTTCCAAAAGCCGCCGGACAATGGTCCGGGCCGCTTCCCCAAGCCCCAGTCCCGGACCGGCCACTGTCACATCCGCCCACTCCTCCGCCTGTTCCAGCAGCCGGGTAACGATCTGCCGCGGGCTGTCCGCCTCCCGGTAAGTGGTCAGCATGGCCTCCGGCAGAAGCTGCTGAAGGATCAGTCTGTTGCATTCCGGGGTAAAGATCCGCACCATCCCGGCGCCTGCCAGAAGGCTGGCCTTCCCGGCAAAGTAAGCGGCGCCGCACATGTTCCGGCTGCCGGCCGCCACCAGCACCTTTCCAAAAGTCCCCTTATTTCCCCAGGGAACTCTGGGAGGGATCCATTGCCCAATTCCTTCTCCGTCAGGCGGAACATCCGTCCCGCATCCGTCTCCGCTGCATTTTCATAGATTCCCACATCCCTTCACCGTCACTCTGCCCGGCGTATTCCGCACCGGGATAAAGCAGAAGGCCCGTTCTTGGGAAATCGCAAAGGTCACGGTCTGCCTGGCGTGAAGAGCCGTTCCCATCACCTGTCCGGTACTCCCGTGGATTCCCGAAGGAATATCCACTGCCAGAACCGGTACGCCGGATGCCTCCAGCCGTCCCAAGAAGTTCTCCGTAATGGCCCTGTATCCGGCGGGAAAGTCCCACGCCGAATACAGCATCCACGATAGTAGTATATTCGGAGAGGACTCTGGGGTTCTTGACAACAGGCACCCCGTAATTTTCGGCAATCTTCCACTGGATCCCGGTTTCTTCCGTAAAAGACTCCTTTTTCCCCGCCAGCAGAATCTCCGCCCGGATCGCCCGCCAGATGCAGCAGCCTGGCCAGCGGCGATCCCGTCCCCTCCGTTGTTGCCCGATCCGCACACCACCAGTACCCGGTCCAGGATCAAAGCTCTTTTCCAGCTCCTCCTTCACTGCCATGGCTGCCCGTTCCATCAGTACCAGGGACGGCACACCCTTCTCCTGGATCGTAAAGGCATCCAGCGCCTTCATCTCACTGCTTCCCACGATCCGCTCCATATCCATCTTCCTCCATGAGTCCCGCCGCGCTGCCGCCGTGTTCACACACGCTATTGTCCGCCGGATGCCGCCCGGCAGCACCCGGACCAGATATCCGACGCCGGTCCTCCGCAGGCGACCTGGCATTCCACAGGAAAACTGCCGCCCGGGATCCGGCGGCAGTTTTCCTCTGCAGGTTCAGGCGGCGTATCATCCGCCGCCGGCCCCAACCATCACTTTTTAATGTGATCCTTGTCGTAGCGGCTCAGATTATAGGAAAGCCGCATCAGACTCTCCGACAGATGGACATTTTCCACGATCACATCCGACGGCACGGACAGGTTCAGATCCGTATGGGCAAAATTCCAGATTGCCCGCACACCGTTGTCCACCAGTACCTTGGCCATCTCAATGGCTTTCGTTTTGGGAAGCGTCAGGGTGGCGATCTCCACATGATGTGTCCTGATAAATTCCGGCAGCTCGTCGATCATCTGCACCTGGATTCCCACGCACAGAAACGCCCTTCAGCACCGGATTCACGTCGAACAGACCGATCAGCTTAAATCCCTGCCTTTCAAACTGTGTATAATTGGCCAGCGCCTGCCCCAGATTACCCACCCCCAGGATGATCATCGTGTGGGTCCTGTCCAGGCCCAGAATCTTGGCAATCTCCGAATGCAGATACTTGACGTTATATCCATACCCCTGCTGTCCGAAACCACCGAAATTATTCAGATCCTGACGGATCTGAGAAGCCGTCACTTTCATTCTTCCGCTCAGCTCATTGGATGAGATCCGCTCCACTCCATCCTCCATCAGTTCCCCCAAATACCGGTAATATCTTGGCAGCCGTTTGATCACGGCCCTTGAAATATCTTTTTCCTCCACGAAAATATTCCTCCTGTATCCGAATGATGGAAATTTCTTCTCTGTTTTCCATTATAGAGAAGTGTTTAAAAGAATGTCAAACTATTTTCGGGATTTTCAGATATTGCCGATTACAGTTGTTACTATTCACAGCCGTTTCATACTTGTTCCAGGCTGTTACTGTCCAGCAGCCATGCCAGTCCCCGGGCAGTTCTCCTCTCCGGTTCCGTAAAATGTCCGCCGGGATTCCATTCCAGAACCGCCTTCCCCATGGCCGGATCCTCCTGCAGAAGCTGCAGGGTCATCCGGGTATTATCACCCACAGATGCCATCTGAAGATTTCTGGTCTTCTCCTCTTTACGGCCCAGACTGAGATATACCCTCGGCCCTTCCCCCTCTTTCCTCCGCAGATCTTCTTCAGAGGAAGCGGCTTCTGTCCTGGCGCGCAGGTATTCCATCCATCCCGGATACCACAGAGAACCGGAAATGCTGGCCGCCCCCAGGAACCGCCGGTCCTCCCGGAAGGACCAGAGAGCAAAAAGCCCCGCCAGGGAATATCCCCCGATGTACCATCCGGATGGCTTCATGCCGATCACCGTTTCCATGCGGGGCAGGTACTTCCGGGTAAGCCACAGAAGCGTATCCTTTCCGCCGCCCGGGAAAACCTGGCCTTCCCTTACACCCTCCCGGGGCCAGGGAGAAAAGTCCCTGTTCCAGTCTTCGGCCTCAAAAGCCGCGATAGCAAAATCTCTCCCCGTTGCCGCCTCCACAAGTCTGGCAGTCCTCCCGGCCATCTCACCAGCCCCTGCCTGGATTCCCCAGAAGATCACAGGATCCCCGCTGCCCCGGATAAAAATGTGGCACTGCCGTCCGTCTGTCGTTTCCTGATACTGTTTCATTGTTCTCCCTCATCTGCCGGATCCATCTCTCAACAGTTTCCTGGGGCTATTATACCATATCCTCCAAAGAAATCCAGCCGACCGGAGTGCATCCATCCTCCGTTTCCCCAATCTATTCCGTATTTACATTCTTTACAATGGACATCCCGGCCAGTTTCCTTACCGGTCCGGCTGCAGAGACTGCCACGGAAGCAGCCACCACCAGCACAATGATCGCCAGCTCACAGACAGGAAGTTCCCAGGGTTCTCCCCATCTGTCCGTCACCAGAAGGGTGAAAGCAAACCGGTTCAGGGGAATTCCCACTGCACAGCCCGTCAGGATTCCCCATATTCCATAGGTCCAGGCTTCAGAGGCTATCATCCGGCCAAGCTGCTTTCTGCTCATGCCCACTGCCCGCATGACTCCGTACTGCTGTGTCCGGGCAGAAACGCTCATGGCCATACTGTTGATAATATTGAACACCGCGATCATGGCGATCACCACCATGATATCCGGAGCATAGGGCTGAAGAGGCACAATGGCAAATCCCAGAAAATCCACCACCGCGCTGAATGCCAGAAACCAACAGTATACTGAAGGAAAAAGAAAGTACCATCAGAAGAAAATTCTTTTTGCTCCCCAAAGCGTGATGAACGCCCAGCGCCGTTTCCACCCGCAGGGTGCGGCCTGCCCTGACTGCGCGTTTGGCCTGCCAGACAGTTCCGGCATTTCCCGAGACCGCTGCCTGGGGAGTGACCTGAGAAGCTTTTTTTGCCGGGGACCTGGCTGCCAGCAGCACTGTGAGAAATCCTCCCGCGCCTCCGCATACGATCCCGATCCAACTGATGCCAAACAGAGGCATTCCTTCAAAAATCCCCGGACTCAGTATCCGCAGGACAGCGCACAGGATCCAGATCACTGCACACCCCAGACCGATCCCCGCAGGCACTGCCCGGAAACACCACCCCAGAGCCTCTCTTTTCACCAGACGGCTTACCTGCTTTCTGGTAGCACCCAGGCACCGCATCATGCCGAAAAATTCCGTTCTTCTGGCGGTGCTGCTGTTCAGGCTTCCCGCAATCATAAAGATTCCCGCCAGTCCCACCAGGAGAGCCAGGATTGCCGCCACCATATATATCTGCAGCACGTAAGGATCATCGCTCTGCAGCATCAGCGCCAGCAGCCGGCCGTTGGACGCCACCTGTTCCTCCTTCAGATCCATTTTTTCCCGGATATCCTCCAGTGTTTTCTGAATGTTGTATCTGCTGAAAAAAGAAACAAACAGGCTGTCTTCCGCGGCTGTTCCCTGTGCCTTCCCCAGACTCCGGCATCCGGAATATGTGGTGAAGATCATGTTTTCCTGGTCCCCCAGCATGGAGGCTTCCCCCACCATCCCGCAGATCGTAAAGTCCCATGCGGTTCCGTCCGGAAGGGTTACCGTTACCGTATCACCCGTTTTCTTTCCCAGACGTTCTCCCAGCTTTTCCGTTATCACGGCCTGACGGTGGTTTTCCGGACAAATACCCTCCGTGATCTCAAATCCCGGAAAAAGCTCCGGAAAGGTTTCTTCAATCCCAAATATCCCCGTTTCCGTGCCCTGGATCTGATACCCCTGATCCAGCCCGCTATTCAGCATTGCACACCGGACAGCCACATCCGTCTCCGGCTGGGAAGCGATCAGATCCATCTGTTCCGGAGTGATTTCTCCGAATACTCCATGCCATCCGCCGCCGCTTAAGATCGTCTGCACCTTCTGGGTCCGGATCTCCATATCTGCCATCCCAAAGATCACTGTCACCAGAAATACTGCCAGGAAGATGCACAGCCTGGTCATCCGGTTTTCATTCCTCCGGTATCCTGACTGAATGCGGACAAGATCCAGATAGCTTTTCATTTTCCGGCCGCCTGTATTTCTTACGTTTCTCATGTCCGCACCCCTCCCAGATCTTTCAGTCTTCCATCTGTCACCTGCAGTACCCGGTCGGCCATGGAGGTGAGATTCATATTGTGGGTGATCATTAAAATGGTCTGCTGTCTGATCCGGGAAGCACGGCACAGCAGATCCATCACATCCTGACTGTTCCTGGAATCCAGATTTCCTGTGGGTTCATCCGCCAGCACCAGCATGGGACTGGTGATCAACGCCCGTCCGATAGCCACTCGCTGCTGCTGCCCGCCTGAGAGCTGTCCCGGAAGATGGTTCCTCCGGTCCGCAAGTCCCAGAAGTTCCAGGATTTCCTCCACCTGTCCCTTTCCGGGTTTCTGTCCGTCCAGCAGAAGAGGAAAGATAATATTCTGCTCCACGTTCAGTTCCGCGATCAGATGAAAGGACTGAAAGACAAAACCGATATTTCTCCTTCTGAAAATTGTCCGTTCATCTTCCTTCATGGAAAAAAGGTCTTCTCCGTCCAGCCATACCTTACCGGAGGTTGGGGTGTCCAGTCCGCCGATGCAGTTCAGCAGCGTACTTTTTCCTGAGCCCGATTCCCCCACCACTGCGGCAAATTCTCCCCTTTCCACCGAAAACGATACATCCTGGAGCGCCCTTACCTGAGCCTCTCCTGTGCCGTAATTCTTGCTCAAATGTTCTGTCCGTAAAATATCCATCTCTGCGCCTGCCTTTCTTTATCACTGGTCGAATGACCGTCCTGGGATCTCCGCCCATTGCGGATGGCCGCCAAGAGCATTCTCCCGTTACCATATGATCTCCGTGTACATGGAAAGGGCTGCCAGCGGCGTCTTTAGCTGATGGGAAATATCGGAAACGGACTGTTTCAAAAACTCTCTGGCCCGGCTTTCTTTCTCTCCGCTGGCCCGAAGCGCCAGCGCCAGCTGATCCACTGCCGTAAAAAGCCGGTAAATCCCTCCCGGGCTGTTGCGGGTAAGATGCTTTTCAAGGTTTCCTCTGGAATATTCCTCAATCACAGAAATCGCCTCCCGATACAGCTTCTCCCTCTTTTCCATGGCCCATAGGGTCCCTGCCCCGGCCAGCAGTCCGCAGCACAGATATCCGGCCAGAAGGAATCCCCAGGCGCTCCGGTTATCCGCTTCCGGGATCCCTGCCGTCCAATGGCTGTCTGTCCGCCTTCCTGCAGTTTCCAGAAGCTGCCTTCCTTCCGCGGTGATCTTCTGGTTTTTCAGAGCCAGAGCCACCTGTGAGGCAGGCTCTCCCTGTTCCAGAAGCCAGGAAGATATCTGCGCTTCCCGCTTTCTTACTGTTTCTCCTGTCTCTTTCTGACCGGCCAGCCCTGCGGCCAGCAAAAATCCCGCCAGCAGCAGCCAGCATGCTCCCAGGAAGCCCAGGAATCTCCGGTTATCGCGATCCCACATCCAGGTCATTCTTATTCCTCCCTCCACTGATATCCAAATCCACGGACGGTTATCAGATACCTGGGATGTGAGGGATCCTCCTCGATTTTTTCCCGCAGTCTGCGGATATAGACAGACAGCGTATTGTCATCCACAAAGCTGCCGTTTCCATCCCATAAAATATCAAGAATACGTTCCCGGGAAAGTGTTCTTCCCACATTTTTCAAAAGCAGACATAAAAGCCGGTATTCTGCCGCTGTCAGTTCCAGATCCTGTCCGTTTTTCATGGCCCGGCAGCTCTCCAGGTCCACCGTCACCTCCCGGAACGAGAGCATGCTGCGGCCGGAGACCTGATTCATACGGCTTCGTCTGAGCAGCGCCCGTATCCTGGAGCACAGTTCTCCCAGCTTAAAAGGTTTTGTAATGTAATCATCCCCGCCCCCGTCCAGTCCCCGGATAATACTGGTTTCCTCATCGGAGGCAGTAAGGAAGATGATCGGCACCTCCCCGCCCCTTTTCCTCACCCATTCGCAGATCTCAAATCCCGTCCCGTCGGGAAGCGTCACATCCAGCAGCAAAAGCGCAAACTGCTCTCCGTCCTCCAGAAATTTTCTGGCCTGAGCCGCCGTTCGCGCCACCTGCAGCTGGAAGCCGTTTTTCTCAAGGGCATATACCAGCCCTTCCAGCAAACTCTCATCATCCTCCAAAAGCAGAAGCCGTTCCATACATCCGTCTCCTTCCCGTCCTTTTCTTCACAGCGGCCAGTCATCAGCCTGCCTGTCCATTTTACGCCTATTATAGCATAGCAGCCGCCATATTTCTTCCAGCTTACAAAAATGTAAGCCTGACGGATCAGCATATTCGACTGTCAAGAAAAAAGGAAACCACACCGTCGGAGCAACTTCCGGCAGTATGGTTTCCATATTTCAGCTTATGTGTTTTTCCTGGCAGTCCCGCCTAATCCATCCGAAATACTGCCTTAATGGCGCCTCCGTTATGGGATTCTTCAAACGCTTTATTGATATCCTCAAAACGGTAGAACTTCATGATCCTGTCAATAGAGAATCTTCCCTGACGGTAATATTCCAGCATCTGGGGAATGAATATCTTCGGTGTAGCGTCCCCTTAAATATCTCCGGCATCCTTCCTTGACAAGCCTCCCGTTTCCCCCCTATACTGAAAAAGGCAGCAGTCCCTGCTGCATGCAGCAACTGACAGCAATGGAGGAATGCATTATGAAATATGACATCATTATCATCGGAGCCGGGCCGGGAGGCATCTACTCCGCCTACGAGCTCACCAAAAAAAATCCGGATCTGAAAATCGCCGTATTTGAAGCAGGATATCCCCTGGAAAAACGCCGCTGTCCCATCGACGGAAAAAAAGTCAGATCCTGTATCCGCTGTGAAACCTGCGCCATTATGAGCGGCTTTGGGGGCGCCGGAGCGTTTTCTGACGGCAAATATAATATTACAAACCATTTCGGCGGAACCCTTTATGAGCATATCGGAAGGCAGGAAGCCATGGATCTGATGCTCTATGTGGATGAGATCAACCTCTCCCACGGCGCGGAAAACACGAAACTGTACTCCACCTCAGGTACCAGATTTAAAAAATTATGTCTCCAGAACAAGCTTCAGCTTCTGGATGCTTCCGTGCGCCATCTGGGTACGGACCTGAATTACGTGGTGCTGGAGCATCTGTACAGTGAGCTGAAGGACAAGGTGGATTTTTACTTCCATACGCCCGTAGCATCCCTGGAAATTATTCCGGACGGATTCCGGATCCTTTATGGGGAAGACCATGCGGACTGCAGAAAATGTATCGTTTCCGTAGGCCGCAGCGGCAGCAAATGGATGGAATCTGTCTGCCATAGCCTGGAAATCCCCACAAAATCCAACCGGGTGGATCTGGGCGTCCGGGTGGAGCTTCCTGCGGTGATCTTTTCCCATCTGACCGATGAGCTGTACGAGAGCAAGATCGTTTACCGCACTGAAAAATTCGAGGATAACGTGAGGACCTTCTGTATGAATCCCCACGGCATCGTGGTCAGTGAAAATACCAACGGTATCGTAACAGCCAACGGACACAGTTATGAAAGTACGGAAATGCAGACGGAAAACACCAACTTCGCCCTTCTGGTCTCCAAGCATTTCTCCGAACCCTTCCGGGACAGCAACGGCTATGGCGAAAGCATTGCCCGTCTGTCCAATATGCTGGGCGGCGGTGTGATCGTTCAGCGGTTCGGGGACCTGATGAGGGGGCGCCGCAGTACGGTAAACCGTATCGAGGAAGGTCTGGTCCGGCCCACCCTGGCCGCCACTCCAGGAGATCTCAGCCTGATCCTGCCCAAACGGATCCTGGACGGCATCATCGAAATGATCTATGCCCTGGATAAGATCGCCCCGGGTACCGCCAACGATGACACACTTCTGTATGGGGTAGAAGTAAAATTCTACAATATGGAAGTGGAGATTGATGAGAATCTGGAGAGCAGGTATAAGGGCCTGTATGTGATCGGTGACGGCAGCGGCGTTACCCACTCCCTGTCCCACGCCTCCGCATCCGGTGTCTATGTTGCCCGGCACATTCTGGAGAATCTGTAGCAGGAACCGCAGGATCACAGATCCCATTTTATTCCCGCGGACAGCGAACCGGCCGCTCTGAAGCCAGCCTTTCCTGCAGTCCCATGATCTCCCCCGCCACAGCCGATGCGTCCATTCCGGAGGTGTCCACCGGAATCGTATCCAGCTCCTTATACAGAGGAAGCCTGCTGACACTTCTCCGGATCACATCGGCTGTCCGGATCCCCGCCTCCACATCCTTCTGCAGCCGGCAGACAAGTTCTTCCTCCGTGCAGATCAGGGATATGTTGATCACCTGGCAGTGTGCCGTATCCAGGCGGGAAAGAATCTCATCAATGATCTCCTGCTGATGCATCACCCAGCAGAAAACAATATTTTCATAAGCAGAACACCTGAGGAAATTGTTCAGGACGGCACAGATATTGTCAAGAACCATTCTTTTTGTCTCACAGGTCACCTGAAAAGGATCCGCATCCCAGCACCAGTCGCCGTCCAGAAATACACTGCGGCACAGTCTTTTTTTCAGAAGCTGGCTCACGGTGGTTTTTCCCACCCCCATGGTTCCTCCGATCAGAAACAACTTTTTCATATTGTCACCTCCCTGCTCTGCCCGCGCATTTCGGAGCAGGATATCTTATTCCTTTTCCCTGAGCCATTTTTGGGTAAAGGCAATGAATTTTTCCGTGGCTGCTCCGAAGGGCTGCTGACGCTTCCAGGCCAACACACAGGTAGAAGTCAGCTCCGGCTCCAGGGGCCTGCAGACGATCTTTTTCTCATCCCAGAGATTTCTGGAGCCGCAGATCAAAAGCGCATAGGCCAGGCCGTGATTTACCATAAGCGAACTGTTGGCGGGAAGGTTGCTGGTAAACGCCACCTGCAGATGTTCAAAATATCTTCCGAACCAGTGGGCCACCTCGCTGCGGACCCCCATCCTTGCCGGAAGGACCAGTGGAACATTGGCCAGATCCTCCGGTGTGACAGTTGTCTTTTGGGCCAGGGGCGCATCCGGGTGCATGGCGCATACCCACGATTCTTTTTCCTCCAGCCGGATAAAATCGTATCTGCCCATATCCACCGGTTCCAGGAGAAGCCCCACATCGGTCAGTCCCCGGTCCATCCGGTCCTTTACATGATCCGCCGTGGCTGTATACAGTTCAAATGCCACCCGGGGATATCTGCTCCGGAAAGAACGGATCAGTTCCGCAAGCACCTGATCCACCGCCCCCAGATCCCCGCAGCCGATGGATACCGTCCCTTCTATCTCTTCATTCTGCCAGGCCAGTTCCCGTTCTGTCTTGTCCACCAGCTCCAGGATCTCCTCTGCCCGGCGCCTCAGAAGTACTCCTTCATTGGTCAGCGTCAGCCTGCGGCTTCCCCGGATAAACAACTTCACTCCCATCCTCTCTTCCAGCTGGGCCAACTGGCGGCTCAGCGTTGGCTGGGTAATATGAAGTACCTCTGCCGCCTTGGTAATGCTCTCTTCTCTCACCACAGTGAGAAAATAGCGAAGTACACGTATCTCCATACGCCACTCTCCTCTTCTCGTTCTTTATGGATATCTCTGCTTTTGAAAAGAGGCCGCCGCACTTCCGCGTGCAGCAGCCGCCAGGAGGGATATGTACCGGTTATCCCTTCCCCTGTGATACCGGAATCCGGTCTGCCTTCAGGAAAAGCAGGAATCCGGCCAGGAACATGAAGGCCAGCGCTCCCACACCCAGGTTCGTGCTTCCGGTAACCTGGCTCACCACAGATACCAGCATAGTTCCCATAAAGGAAGCTCCCTTCCCGCAGATATCATAAATTCCGAAATATTCTCCCGACTTTTCCGCCGGAATGATCTTTGCAAAATAGGATCTGGACATGGACTGGATGGCCCCCTGGAAAAGCCCCACGCAGACTGCCAGGATCCAGAACTGGTACTGCTCCTTCAGCCCCAGACCATACAGGGCAATGCAGAAATATGCTCCGATGCAGACCAGCATCAGCCGGGATACCGCCACCTTTCCGGAAAGGCGGCCGAACAGCAGCGCAGCCGGGAAGGCCACCACCTGCGTAAGAAGAAGCGCCAGCAAAAGACCGGTGGTATCCAGTCCCAGGGCCGTTCCGTATGCGGTGGCCATATCAATGATGGTATATACGCCGTCAATATAAAAGAAAAACGCCAGTAAAAAGAACAGGATCTTCTTCTCCTTCCCCAGTTCCGAAAAGACATTTGCCAGTCTTCTGGCGCAGGAGCGCACCGGATGCTGACTGGCCTCCTGATAATATTTCTGATGGTAGGAGGTGAGAAGGGGCACTGCCAGCAGCAGCCACCACACTGCCACCAGAAGGAAAGCGATCCCCATGGCCAGCTCCATGGTGATCCCGAGGCTTTCATAGAACAGTACCAGCAGAAGGCTCAGGATAAATGGAATACAGCTTCCGATATATCCCCAGGCAAAACCCCTGGCCGATACCTCATCCATCCGTTCTTCCGGCGCGATATCCGTCAGCATGGAATCGTAGACCACCAGGCTCAGGGAATATGCCGACTTGGCGATCACAAACAGGATCAGGAACCAGATCCAGGACTGCATAAAGCCCAGGGCCACACAGCCGATGGCTCCCACCAGCAGCGCTCCCAGAAACACCTTCTTTTTCCAGCCCTTCAGGTCGGAGGCTGTTCCCAGAGTGGGACCCAGAATGGCCACCAGGATCGTGGATATGGATACCGCATATCCCCAGTAGGCCAGATAATCCACATCTGAGATTCCCGCGTTCCCCGCAAGATAATTGAAATAAATGGGCATGATGGTGGATACCAGCAGGGTAAAGGCGGAATTTCCCACGTCATACAGCACCCATTTTTTCTCCAAAGAGTTTAATTTGAATTTCATATTGTTTCCTTCCTCCCGTCAGCACAGCTTGCTTCCATTGGCGTGCAGCTTGAACTTACAGCCCAGCTTTTCCGCCGCCCTCCGGCACATCAGCATCCGCTCCAGAAAAATCTCAAAATAATCCATCACGCTGCAGATGGTATCATCCAGCTCCAAATTCATGGTAATCGTCTTTTTCTCCCTGTCGATCACCAGTTCTGAAGACAGAGCCGCGTAATTTACCCTGTCATGGATATCGAAGCCGGCCGGATTGGGATTCTGCACCCGGTTGCGCCGTACATCCGTCTTGTCCGCCAGGATCAGAGCCGCGGACACCTCGTCCACTGCCGTTCCCGTGCTTTCATCGTGATGGCCGATAGCCGTAGTCACCGTAAGGATCCGGTTCAGTTCCATCCCTCTGTTCTGAAGGATCTGGTACGCCAGGATCGCGCCGCTCTGGGCGTGATCATGACGGTTGATACTGTTCCCGATATCATGCATATATCCGGCGATCCGGGCCAGCTCCGTTTTCTGCTGCTTATATCCCAGCTCCTTCAGGATCCTTCCCGCCTCACTGGCCACCTTGGCCGCGTGCTTCCTGGAATGTTCCGTATATCCCAGTTCTTTTAATATCTCATTTCCTCGTTCGATCAGCAGATTGATCTCCTCATCTGCCTTGATCTGCTTAAAATCCGGTTTCATGCTGCCGTATTCCTGCTTTCCTGTATTATTTTCGGACAGCGGCTTTCCGCAGTCCGGAGCCAGTCTTTACAACCGCTTTGTATGACTGCTTTGCAGCGGCCTGGCTCATTCACAATCTCTGTACCGCGTCCATGGCCAGCAGCGACCGTTCACATTCCCCTGCCTCCATGGTAATCTGCCAGCACAGAGGGCTTCCCTTCATATGCTCTGACGCATAACAGAGACCATTGGTCCTCTCGTCCAGGAAAGGCCTGTCGATCTGGTTGGGATCTCCCAGCAGAATGATCTTGGTATCCTTCCCTGCACGGGTTATAATGCCCTTGATCTGATTGGGCGTGGTATTCTGAGCTTCATCTATGATCAGATACGTTTTGATGATGGAACGTCCCCGGATATAGTTCAGCGCTTCCGTCTGGATCAGTCCCCGGGCAAAGATTTCATCCACCTTTCCTTTCAGCTCCTGCTCGTTCTCAAACCTCTCCTCCTCACTGGAGTCGATAAGCTGCTCCAGATTGTCGATCACGGGACGCATCAGAGGAGAAATTTTTTCCTGTTCATCACCGGGCAAAAAACCGATATCGGAATCAAACTGGGCATTGGGCCGGCAGATCAGGATCCTGCGGTACTCCCCGGTGGGATGGTTCAGCAGTTTCTCCAGCCCCACTGCCAGAGAATAAAAGGTCTTGCTGGTTCCGGCCATTCCCTTTACGATCACCAGAGGCGCCTTTTCCGCCGGCTGCATCAGCGCCTCCTGAAGAAAATACTGTCCCGCATTCCTGGGGGAGATCCCGTATGGCTGGCACTTTCGGTATTCCAGCTTCCGGATGATCCCTTTCTCCATCCGTCCCAGGTGAGTTTTCTTTCGGGACTGATCTGCCTGCAGGATCACAAACTGATTTTCTGTAAGCTGGGGAATATACCGTTCTCCCTTATCATTCAGATCGTACACGCAGTCTGCCGGGACGCCCTTTTTCTTAAAATCCTTAAAAATATCTTCCGGTACGTACACCATTCTGCGCCCGGTATACTGTTTCTCCTGCTCCAGCACCTGTTCCGCCATAAAATCCTGAGCCAGGATCCCCAGAAGCTGAGCCTTCAGACGCAGAAGGATATCTTTCGTCACCAGAATTACCTGGCTCTCTTTTTCTGCAAGTCCCAGACACACCTTCAATATACGGTTATCCATGGAGCTGTCCGGCAGATCCTCCGGCAGCGCAACATCCACAAAATTCTTCTCCACCCGGAGCTGACCTCCTGTGGAAAGCTTTACTCCCTCCAGCAGATTTCCCTTCTGCCGGAGCTGTTCCAGATACCGGATCACTCTGCGGGCACTGGCCCCCCGTTCTCCCTCCGCTTTTTTCAAACCGTCCAGCTCCTCCAGAACCGCCAATGGCAGCACGATCTGGTTTTCCTCAAAGCATTCCGGCGCATAAGGGGCCTGAATCAGTACATTGGTGTCAAGAACGTAAACTTTGCTCATGGTAATTCCTCCCGGTACTCTCCCGCTTTCAGCCGCCGCAGGGCAGCCTGATAACGGAGAATTCTTACTTTCCGACAGCAGGCCAACCGGCTGTCGTTTCCAAGCATTGTACATGGAAAATGTGAATTCCAGAGAATACCCGGATAAAATCCAGGTTAAATCGGCCTTGCAGACCGCTGTTGACCGGCGGCATACGCCAGGAGCAGCCAGATATCCGGCTGAACCTAAGCCCCTCAGCCCCAGTCCCCTGTTTGCCTGAATTCCCATCCCGGCACCAGTCCGTCCTTACATCCGACTTTCACGGATCCTGTACTCTGTGTTTATACATATTCTTGACATTCTGGACTTTGATCATTCTCTCCGCAGACAGCGGCTGCATCCGTTCCGTCAGAGCCAGAACCAGTCCGTCCGCCAGAGCTGCGGATACCGCGGAAGAATGGAATTCCTCTTCCTCTCCCCGGTATACATACAGATTCACATCCGCCCGGGTATTCCCTTCCGGCCTGCTGGTAAACAGAAGCGTCCTGTAACCGGCAGTCCCGGCGTAATCCAGGATGATCTTCCCCTCTTCTGATATCTTGGAGTACCCGAAAAGGATCACCAGATCTCCCGGTCCCGCATGGACGATCCCTTCCACCACCTCTGTTCCTCCGGAAGGGATCATCGTGATATCAAATCCCAGCCTCCTGAGCCTGAAAAACAGCAGCTGGCCCACTGATGCGGAAGCATTCTTGGCATGGATATAGATCCTTTCTGCGGTGCGGATGCTTTCCACTGCCTGCCAAAACTGGTCAGGATCCATTCCCTCCAGGGTTTTCTCCATGCATTCCCGTTGGTGGGCGAACCACTTTTCCAGATCAAAGCCCTGGTTTTTCATCAGAGTCCCCGCCATCTTTCTGGCGGCGCCCATACGGGTCTTCTGCTTCATTACCCCGTTCTTCAGCTCTTTAAAATCCTGATATCCCATATGCCTGACAAAACGGGAGATGGTCGCCTCGGAAACCTCCAGCCGGGCAGCCAGCTGTCCGATACTGAGAAACAGAAACTCGTCCGTATTGTTCTCAATAAATTCCCGGATCCTCCAGTCAGATTTTGTAAACTTTGTGCCGCTGTTTTTTACTGTCAGTACCATGTATCTCCTCCCAGGCAGATCTGCCATTCCGAACAATTCTATTATAACGTAAAAAGGCCGGGTGTACTACACAGAATTTCAGAAAATCTCCGCCATTTCTCATGGATGATTTTCTTCCCCCTCCGCATGTAAAGCGGCCGGGGACGTCTTCTGCATATACGCCCGGCTGACTGCCCTGCCTGCTCTTATCCGTTTATCCCTCTTCCACCAGAACAGACACGTAGTTTCCTCCGTCCGCATGGATCTCCTTCAGCGCCCTTTTCAGAAGACCCGCGGTTTTTACCTGGAAGGCCGCGTTGTCCGATATCTGAACAGAATAACGGCCTTCCTCCATTTCTCTGTAAAGATCCTTCACGGTCTTTACCTCTCTCTCCAGACAGGTACGGACACAGCCGTACTGTACAGCCTGATGAGTATCGCTTCCGCTGACCACCGGGATCTTCAGGCTGCGGCCCAGCTCATAAGTCAGCTGTTCTGTCCGTTTTCTGTTCTCTGCCACATCCTTGCCGTTAAGATCGATAAAATCAAATCTCTCAAGCTGACGGCGGGGAAGCTCAGGGATATGCCCGCCCTCCCGGAAAGGATGGCCGGCCCCTACGATCACCTGATATTCATCAAACAGATCCCTCAGCTTTTCAAAAGGAAGAAATGCTTCCTTCTCTTTGTATGGCTCCAGACGGCAGTTAAGCTCCAGAATCTCCTCCGGAGTTCCGATGGAAAGAATATGACCTCCCTCCGCAATGTCTGTCTCCATTCCCGCAAAGATCCTGAGCCCTTCTCCGGTTACCAGAGTATCCCCCTCCCGGCTGCAGGTTTCCATCAGATAGCTGTACAGCTCATCAAACTGCAGCGTATTAAAATGTTCCGTCAGACATAGCGCGTCCAGCCCGGCCTTTTTTGCCTCGCCAAACAGCCAGTCTGTATACACAGTGGAAAAAGGCAGTTTTTTCGCCAGTTTTCCGTGTGTATGAAAATCAATGTACACGATAGTTTCTCCTTTCCTGCTGTTAGATCAATGTTCCCGCCAGAGCAGCCGCTGCCGCTGCCAAAACCGATACAGCCACAAAAAGAACGTCATCATACGTAACCTTCAGGGCAGACAGCTTCATCTTCTTTACCTCCCGGTTTACCGCCGCGTACCGGTATCCTTTGATCTCCAGAGCCTCCACTGTGGTCCTGGAACGCTTGGCCGTATTCAGCATCAGCGGATAGAAAGAATGCATGATCACCTTGACCTGATAGATCAGGCAGCGTACCTTACCTGCAAATGTCCGGTTATCCGGCGCATTTCCCCGCAGCCGGTAGGAAAGAAGCACATTCTGAAATTCCTCCATCAGCATGGGCAGCATCCGGTAAGCGTAGGAGATGGAAAAGGACAGCCGCTCCGGACATCCGAACCACATCAGTCCGTTGGAAAGTCTGTCGGGATCCAGTCCGGAAAATACTGTAATGGAAGCCAGGGAAACCGTAGCCACCTTCAGCGTAAGCACCAGGAGCGGAATCACGGTCTCCCCGTTTCCGCCGAACAACAGGGAAGCCAGAAAAAGATATCCCGTCTGAGAAAATACTCCGATCACAAACAAAAGCAGCACCAGCCCTGCCACCCGTGCCATCAGAGTTGTAACTGTCACGATCAGAAAGCATCCCAGAAGGAAAGGCACGCTGTCTGCAAACCAGGGTACCAGCGCGAAAAACGCATACCAGACCAGAAGGATCCTGGGATCCCGGGCGGCAATAAATGTGTCGTCATTGCCATAAGCATTTTTCAGAACCTGATTTCTCAGAAAATCCATGGACAGCTTATCCAGTACGCTGTCCGACAGTTTTCTCATCATCTTTTCCATTTTAAACCACTCCTCCAAATCCTTTGATAAAATCATCCACTGTGTAGCAGAACGCCTTCGGATCCAGCGCCTTCCCCATGGAGAAAATCTCCGGCGGACGGATCCCTGTCTTCTCCACCACTTCCCGGTTTCCGAAAATCTCATCCCGGCCGCCGTCCGCGATCACCTGTCCCTGCCATAAAACAATGATCCTCTGAGCCCACTCACAGACAAGCTGCATATCATGGGTGGCGATCATCACGGTTTCCGTGATGTTCTTCATATCGTTCAGAGTCCGCATGATCTCTTTCCTGGTGGCAATATCCAGGTTGGCTGTAGGTTCATCCAGCAGCAGGATCTCCGGATTCAGAGCAATGCCGATCGCCAGGCTGGCCCGCCGCATCTGTCCCCCGGAAAGAAGTCTTCCATCCCGCCATCCAAGCTCGGTAAGCCGGAATCTCTCCAGGAGCTTTTCCGTCCTCTCCTCCCAGTCCTCCAGTTCCCGTGCTTTCATGGCAAATGCGATGTCGTTTTTTATGGAATCCTTGATAAACATATCCTCCGGATTCTGATAAACCAGGGACACATACCGGGACAGATCCTCCGGCCGGGTATCCCGGATATTTTTCCCTTTCAGCGTCACTGTTCCATCGGAAGGCTTCAGAAGTCCGGTCATCATTTTCATCAATGTGGACTTGCCGGCGCCGTTGGATCCGATCAGCGCGATTTTTTCTCCCCGATACAGGGTGAGATCCAGATTTCGGAACACCTCCCGGGGTTCTCCCTTTACACTGCGGTAGGATACGGATACGTTGTCAAAGCGGACCGCAGCCTCGCCCCTGGCGGCCTCCTTTTTCCCCTCCAGAGGTTTGTGATATGCAAGCCCTCCAAAGACTTCTTTTCCCTCTTCCACGGTGGAGGGGAGGAATTCCTTTGCGCGGATCCTTCCCGCCTTTTTCAGACCGTAGGCGGCCAGCGTCACCTGGGGAGGGAAAATATTGCATTCCTGCAGCTCTTCTACCCTCTGCAGGGCATCCTGGGCAGTCAGCTTCCACTGTACGGCTCCGTTCTTCATCAGCACCACATGACGGCAGAAGTCCGCGATGTACTCTGTATGGTGCTCGATCACGATAATGGTTTTCCCGTGCTTTTCATTGAGCTCCTTCAGGATCTGGTAGATCTGATCCGCATGATAAGGATCCAGCTGAGCAATGGGCTCATCCAGAATGATCACCTCCGGCCGGAGAGAAACAGCTCCCGCCAATGCCAGAAGATGGGTCTGTCCTCCGGAAAGCTGCCAGATATAATCCTGCTCCCGTCCCTCCAGGCCGCACATCTTCAGAGCCTCCTGCCCCCGTCTGAGATAATCTTTCATGGCATAGTTCATGCAGGCATAGGATGCGTCATCCAGAACCGTAGGCCGGACGATCTGATTTTCAAAATCCTGGTAGACGTAGCCCACCTTCTGGGCCAGACTGCCGATATCTGTCTCCAGAGTATTCAGCCCTCCTGCGAAGACCTCTCCCTGAAACTCCCCGGTGATAAAGTGGGGGATCAACCCGTTCATCACTTTACAGAGCGTGGACTTTCCGCATCCGTTATTTCCCACGATGGCCAGAAAATCTCCCTCCTCTATTTCCAGGTTTACCCCCGAAAGCGTCGGAGAAGACGCCCCGGGGTAGGTAAATGTCAGATTTCTGATCTCAATACTGTTCATCCTTTTACTCCTGTCAGCTCCTCTTGGATACAGCAGCCTTCTTTCTCATGATCACCAGTATGATCACCGCCAGAAGCGCTGCCACCACGATCCCGGCAAGCAAAGCCGTACTGCTTTCTGCCCATCCTGCCTCCCATTCGATCAGGGGCATTCCGCTGGTAGCCAGAAGCTCCGCAGCTGCGGCTGCCGCAAAAGCCGCCAGGCATCCGATGATCACTTTCAGGTTGATGGATCCCAGAGCGGTGATTTCCGTTCTGGGCTGCATACCCAGAAGCGGTTCGATCTTCCCGTAAAGCTTGGGTACCAGATACAGAGTAGGCAGCAGGCAAAAGAGGATTCCTGAAAACAGCGCGTCATTCAGGAACGCGAATCCCTCCGTAGCGAATACACTTTCCGGAAGCCCCGGAACGGCCTCAAAATCTTCTACGGCAAACTGTACCTTCATGATATCCACAATCGTTCCCAGAAGCAGCTGAACTACGGTTCCGGTCATTGCCGCGATCCCCACCATTTTTCTGTTCCTGGGATCTCTTACCATTCTCCCCGCGATATAAACACCAATGGTCACGGTAATAAACTTCTCCAGTTCCCCAAGTCCTCCGAACTGTCCCAGCATGATCTCACTGAATACCAGCTCTCCGGTAGACGCTCCCAAAGCGGCGGAGATGGGATCAAAAAGCATCGCCAGCACCAATGGGATAAACAGAAAATACTCAACAGAGAATTCCACCACTCCCACCTGAAATTTGGGTATCAGCTCCGTAAACAAAGTAGCCAGTCCATACAGCGACATGGTCAGTACAAAGATCATCAATTTCTGCGGCTGTGCAGCCGTCTGTTTTGCAACCATTTTTTCTTCCTCCTCATAAATCATCGGGTTTCGCCGGAGCATGCGGAAAACGTCCCTGAAGAATGGGCTCTGCTTCCTGCTCCATGGCGTTTACACCAACTGTTTACGGTTAAGATTATAAAAAGGGTTCGTTAAATCAAGAATCACGATAGCGTTAAATGAAAGTTAATTTTCTTTTTTATGAAAATATGAAAATTATTTTTCATTTATCTTTCTTTCCCGGCTGACTTCTTGCCAATTTCCAGATTTCCTGTATAATGGTCGATAGGTGTCCTGCGAACCGCATCCTTAACGGTTCCGGTGTCCGGACCGGTAAGGATGATCCATGCGGCAGAGGCAACAGGAGGAAACGTATGATTTTAGCATGTCAGAATATCAATAAATCTTTTGGAACCACAGAAATCTTAAAGGATGTCTCTTTTCATCTGGAGGAACGGGAAAAAGCGGCTCTGATCGGCCCCAACGGTGCCGGAAAGACCACCCTTCTGCGGATCATCATGCAGGAAATGCCTGCTGATTCCGGGGAAGTGATCATTTCCCGGGGAAAGACCATCGGTTATCTGGCCCAGCACCAGGATCTTTCGGCAGGGCGGAGCATTTATGAGGAGCTGCTGTCCGTAAAGCAGTACCTGCTGGACATGGAGGAGAAGATCCGCGCGCTGGAGCATCAGATGAAAACCCTGACGGGAAGAGAACTGGATCAGGTGCTGGCCGATTACTCCCGTCTCACCCATCAGTTTGAACTGGAGAACGGATATGCCTGCCGCAGCGAGGTGGCCGGTGTGCTGAAGGGACTGGGATTTACAGAGGATGAGTTCTCCAAGGAGGTCTCCACTCTCTCAGGCGGCCAGAAGACCAGAGTTGCTCTGGGACGGCTGCTGCTTTCCGGACCGGATATCATCCTGCTGGACGAGCCCACCAACCACCTGGATATGGATTCCATCGCCTGGCTGGAGACGTATCTGATGAACTATAAGGGAGCGGTATTTATCGTCTCCCACGACCGGTATTTTCTGGACAAGGTGGTGACCAAGGTAGTGGAGATCGACCACGGAGATGTCCGGACTTTCCAGGGGAATTATACCGCCTATGCTCAGAAAAAGGAGCAGATCCGGGAAGCCCAGCTTAAGGCGTATCTGAATCAGCAGCAGGAGATCCGGCATCAGGAGGAGGTGATCGCCAAGCTGAGGTCCTTCAACCGGGAAAAGTCCATCAAACGGGCGGAGAGTCGGGAAAAAATGCTGGAAAAGATGGATGTGCTGGAAAAACCCGCCGGAGAGGATCCGCAGATGCACTTTACGCTGACTCCCAGGGTTATCAGCGGCAACGATGTACTGACTGTACAGGATCTGTCCAAGGCATTTCCCGGACAGCAGCTTTTTACCGATATCAGCTTTGAGATCCAGCGCGGAGAGCGGGTAGCCATCATCGGAGCCAATGGCACCGGAAAGACCACCATCCTGAAGATCCTGAATGGCCTGATCCCTCCGGATACCGGAGATGTGGAGCTGGGGACCAAGGTGCAGATCGGCTACTATGACCAGGAACACCATGTTCTTCATATGGACAAGACGATCTTTGAAGAGATTTCCGATGCCTATCCTTATCTTACCAACACGGAGATCCGGAATGTACTGGCCGCCTTTCTTTTCACAGGAGACGATGTATTCCAGCCCATCAGCACTCTGAGCGGAGGTGAACGGGGCCGGGTATCCCTGGCAAAGCTGATGCTTTCAGAGGCCAACTTTCTGATCCTGGACGAGCCCACCAACCACCTGGATATCGTATCCAAGGAGATTCTGGAGAATGCTCTGAACCGTTATGAGGGAACCGTTCTCTATGTGTCCCATGACCGTTATTTTATCAACCAGACGGCCACCCGGATCCTGGAGCTGACCAATCAGTCCATGGTAAATTATATCGGAAACTATGATTACTATCTGGAGAAAAAGGAAGAACTCACCCAGATTTATGCGCCGGCAGCGGAAACTGCCCGCCAGGCATCCGGCGATTCCTCTGTGAAGCTGGACTGGAAGGCTCAGAAAGAAGAACAGGCCCGTCAGAGAAAACGGGAAAATGATCTGAAAAAAACAGAAAAGCAGATCGAAGAGCTGGAGGCCAGAGACCGGGAAATCGATGAAGAGATGAATCGCCCGGAGATTGCCACTGATGTGGCGGAATGCGTCCGGCTTTCCAATGAGAAGGCAAAGATCGCGTCAAAGCTGGAGGAGCTTTATCAGGTCTGGGAAGAGCTGGCGGAATAAAACGGAGGTTTTCTATGCAGTACATCAGTCACTACTCTTCTCCGCTGGGAGATATTCTTCTGGCGGCGGATACCATCGGCTTAACGGGTCTGTGGTTTGAGGGGCAGAAATACTTTGCTCTCCATCTGGATAAAGAACATCAGGAAAAGGAGCTTCCTCTGTTTAAAACGGCCCGGCGCTGGCTGGACGTCTATTTTTCCGGAAAGGAACCGGATTTTTCTGTGCCGCTCCATTTTACGGGGACAGCTTTTCAGAATAAGGTATGGGAGATCCTCTGCGCCATCCCATACGGTCAGACCACCACATACGGAGAAATCGCAAAAAAAATAGCCGTCTGGAAGGGGATTCCCCATATGTCTGCCCAGGCAGTCGGCGGCGCAGTGGGGCACAATAGGATCTCCATCATTGTCCCCTGTCATCGGGTACTGGGAACAACAGGAAGTCTGACAGGCTATGCAGGGGGAATTGAAAAAAAAGCCGCGCTGCTTCGGCTGGAAAAGGCTGATATATCCAGAGCTTTCATCCGCAAGGTATAGAAATACAGGGGGAGCGGGGGAATCCTGATATTCCGGATTCCTCCGCTCCCCCTCAAACCGTGTCCTGTACATCTTCGGCGGCCAATACCATCCGCCTTCCCATCATTACAGTCTTTCCGCGATTGCCTTGATGAATCCCTGGCTGTCCAGCACTCTGGGATTCTTCAGCGTGGTGATCGCCGCCAGGTCTTTGGTCATCTGACCGCTCTCAATGGTATCCACTGTAGCTTTTTCCAGCCTGTCCGCAAACTCCATCAGCTCTTTGTTCCCATCCAGTTCACCGCGTTTTCTCAGGGCGCCGCTCCAGGCAAAGATCGTTGCCACAGAGTTGGTGGAAGTGGTCTCGCCCTTCAGATATTTATAGTAATGCCGCTGCACCGTTCCGTGAGCCGCCTCATACTCGTAATAGCCGTTGGGGGATACCAGCACGGAGGTCATCATGGCAAGAGATCCAAAGGCCGAGGAAACCATATCGCTCATCACATCCCCGTCGTAGTTCTTGCACGCCCAGATAAATCCGCCCTCCGCTTTCATCACGCGGGCCACGGCATCATCGATCAGAGTATAGAAATAGGTAATTCCCGCCTTCTCAAATTTCTCCTTGTACTCCGCGTCATAAATCTCCTGGAAAATATCCTTGAAGGTATGATCGTACTTCTTGGAAATGGTATCCTTGGTGGCAAACCAGAGATCCTGTTTCGTATCCAGCGCAAAGTTAAAGCAGCTTCTGGCAAAGCTCTCAATGGAGCTGTTCAGGTTATGCATTCCCTGGGCGATGCCCGGGCCGTCAAACTGATGTACCAGTTCTCTCGTCTCGGTTCCGTCTTCAGCCGTATAGACCAGCTCCACCTTTCCGGGACCGGGAATCTTCATCTCTGTGTTCTTGTACACATCCCCGTATGCATGACGGGCCAGTGTAATGGGCTTTTTCCAGTTCTTTACACAAGGCTCGATCCCCTTGACCACAATAGGCGCCCGGAATACGGTCCCGTCCAGCATGGCGCGGATCGTCCCGTTGGGGCTTTTGTACATCTCCTTTAAGCTGTACTCCTTTACCCTGGCGGCATTGGGAGTGATGGTGGCGCATTTTACAGCCACCTTATATTTTTTGGTGGCATTGGCAGCGTCTACAGTCACCTGGTCATTGGTCTCATTTCGGTGTTCCAGTCCCAGGTCGTAGTACTCTGTCTTCAGGTCAATATAGGGAAGCAGAAGCTCCTCTTTGATCATCTTCCACAGAATTCTTGTCATCTCGTCGCCGTCCATCTCCACCAGGGGAGTCTGCATACTGATTTTCTTCATTCCTGTTCCTTTCTTTCTTCTTTGAATTCGTCAAATTGTTCCAGATTGTGTATGGTATTCATGATATGCCGGGTAGCCAGCTCCTCCGCCCTTCCCGCATCCTGCATCCGGATGGCGTCCAGGATCGCCTGATGCTCCTGATTGCTTTTTTCCGAACGGCTTCGGCTGGTGATCGACAGCTTCCGTGCCTTCTGCACATACTGATGAAAATCCCCCAGCGTATGCGCCAGGATCTTGCTGTGGGAGGCCTCGTACAGGATCTCATGAAACCGGCTGTCCAGCTCAAACACCTGCTCATAATGCTCTTTTTCCGCATAGAACTTGGACAGATACACCGTCTCCTCCAGTTTCTCCAGCTCTTCTTCTGTCCGAAACCTGGCGGCCCATCCGGCGCACAGCCCTTCCAGCCTGGAACGGATACTGTAGATATCATGGATGTCCTTGGAGGAAATCCCATTGACAAAGGTTCCTCTGTGAGGCACCACCTCCACCAGACCTTCCAGCTCCAGCTGACGGAAAGCTTCCCTTACCGGAGTCCTGCTGACTCCCAGCTCTTTTCCCACAGCTTCCTCCACCAGTTCCTCACCCCGCTGATACTGCCCGGTGAGAATATCCTTTCTGAGTTTCTGGAATACCTGATCCCTCAGAGAGGATTTTTGCGTTGTCATACCTTTCAACCCTCTTTCTTTTCTCCCAGGATGATCCCCAGACGGCTGCAGCTTTCCTCCACTACGCGCATCAGCTCCTCATCTGTCAGCACTGTCACCCGGCCGTCTTCATACTGGGCATCCACCCAGCCCTTCACCAGAGATGCCAGTTCACTGTTCTTGTCAATCTGAGCATCCCCCTTCAGTCTGTAGTGGGTGTTGATCCAATGAGCGATTCCCGCCAGACCGGAGGTATTGGATATTGCCACCTGTACCGGTCTGTTAAGAAATTTCTCTGTATCAAATATATTATAAATCTCCTCATTTTTCAACAGTCCATCTGCATGAATTCCCGCTCTGGTGACATTAAAATTTCTTCCGACAAAGGGAGTGCGGGAGGGAATGGAATATCCGATCTCTTTTTCATAATACTCCGCCAGTTCAGTGATCACCGTGGTATCCATCCCGTCCAGCCGTCCCCGAAGCTGGGCATACTCAAATACCATGGCTTCCAGCGGCGTATTTCCTGTGCGTTCCCCGATGCCGAACAGCGAGCAGTTCACTCCGCAGGCTCCGTACAGCCAGGCTGTGGTGGAATTGCTCACCGCCTTATAGAAATCATTATGTCCGTGCCACTCGATCAGTTCACTGGGAACCCCCGCGTGATGCATCAGGCCGTAGATGATCCCCTGCACAGAACGTGGGATCACAGCGCCCGGATAATTGACACCGTATCCCATGGTGTCGCAGCAGCGGACCTTGATGGGGATCTGATACCATTCCATCAGCTTCATCAGTTCCATACAGAAAGGTATCACATATCCATAGATATCCGCTCTGGTGATATCCTCCAGATGGCATCTGGGGCTGATCCCGATCTCCAGGCATTCCCGGATGATGTTCAGGTAATGTTCCATGGCCTCCCGGCGGTTCATCTTCATTTTATAAAAAATATGGTAATCCGAACAGCTCACCAGGATCCCCGTTTCCTTCATCCCCAGCTCCTTCACCAGTTCAAAATCCTTTTTGCTGGCCCTGATCCAGCTGGTCACCTCCGGAAACCGGTATCCCCTCTCCATACACTTGTACACAGCGTCCCGGTCCTTCTTGCTGTACAGGAAGAATTCACTCTGCCGGATCTTTCCATGGGGTCCTCCCAGTTTATGGAGATAATCGAAGATCGTCACGATCTGCTCCGTGGTGTACGGCGCCCTGGACTGCTGTCCGTCCCGGAATGTGGTATCCGTGATCCAGATATCATCCGGCATGTGATGAGGCACGATCCTGTCATTAAAAGCGATCTTGGGTACTTCACTGTAAGGGAACAGATTACGAAAGACATTGGGCGTTTTCACGTCCACCAGCGGATACATATGCTCTTCCAGCTCCAGCAGATTCGTTCCCTCATTCATTCTGACTTTTCTGTTTTCCATGGTATCTCCCTTCCGCAGATCCGGCAGGATCCGCGCCTTTCTGCCGCGGCATCTCGATTTCGCCTGTCAGCCTTTTGTATTTTTGTATCATTGTATACAATTATACATATCCTGTCAATCTTTTTTTACAGACTCAGAAATTTTTCCTTCTGGAACAGTCCCCAGCCCTGCCGGTTCCGTTCGTAGCCCAGGTCCCTGGCGGACTCTCTCAGCAGCATCTTGATCTCCACGTTGGTAAGCTGAGGCTCTCTCTCCAGCAAAAGAGCGATCGCTCCCGCCACCTGGGGCGTGGACATGGAGGTTCCGCTTTTGGCCGCATACATCCCTCTCCCTCCCGGAGCGCAGGAAATAATATGGGCGCCCGGAGCCACCAGATCCGGCTTGCAGACGCACTCCTCCGTGGGACCTGTTCCCGAAATCCCTTCTTTTCCTTCCAGAAGATCACTGGATCCCACGGTGATCACTTTCCGGCTGCTGCCCGGAGCAGTGATGCTGCCAGGCTCCGGCCCCATATTTCCCGCGGCCGTCACCACCACAAATCCCGCATCCCACACCTCTTCCACTCCCTGGATCAGCATCCGGCTGTTCCGGTTCCCATTTCCGATGGTTCCCACAGAGATGTTCACCACCCGGATACCATACTGTCTGCCGTGTTCCATGATCCACCGAAGGGCCTTCAGCACATCCTGCAGTCTCCCGTTTCCTCTCTTATCCAGCACCTTCAGCACTGCCAGATGGCTGCCGCAGGCCGCACCCGTATATTTCCCCTGGCATCCTCTCCCGCTTCCCGCGATCAGCCCCGCCACATGAGTTCCATGTCCGTTATCATCATAAGGCCGCTTCCTTCCATTGATAAAATCCTGAAAAGCCGCAATTCTGCTGTCAAAATCTATATGGGGATAAATTCCCGTGTCCAGGACGGCCACGCCGATTCCCTTCCCGGTAAGTACGCGCTCACTCATAAGCTCCTCCCAATTCTGCCTTCCTTATAAGATATGACAGCAATAAAGAAGCCGACAAACACGCCCTTTCCATATCCGTCCGCCATGGTCCCCGCATATTTCTCCTGCCCGCGGCATACCTATGCAAAAAACGGAGTGTTTTTATGGACACCCTGCAGGACATTATCTATTCTGATCAATATGCGGATCTGATCATTCCCTACCGAAATCTCACTGCCGAAAGCTTCCTGGAGCGCTATGCCCAGTTCCATCCCCAGATCATCAATGAGGATTATGCGGTGATCCATGCCCTGCTCCCGGCAGACGGCGGAAGGCCCGATGGATTTCTCTACAGCATTGTCCCCAATCTGTTCACCACCCTGGACACCACCAGCCTGGAAGTATCCGGCATTTTAAAAACCCAGACCCAGCCAGCTCTTCAGCTGGAAGGAAGCGGAGTGCTGATGGGTTTTCTGGATACCGGGATCCTTTATACCCATCCCGCCTTCCAGGCTCCCGGCAATCTCACCAGGATCGTCCGGATCTGGGACCAGACGATTCCTTCCCCACAGGGAAACGGCCCCTTCGGATACGGAACCGAATACACGGAGGATATGATCAACCAGGCGCTTTCCTCCGACAGTCCTTTTTCCCAGGTTCCTTCCACCGACACCTCCGGACATGGGAGCTATGTGGCCGGTGTAGCCGCGGGAAGCGGCAATCCCCAGGCGGAATTTACCGGAGCGGCTCCAAAATCCCGCATTGCGGCAGTGCGTCTCAAAGAGGCCAAACCTCATCTGCGCAGCTTCTACTTTGTTTCCGGGGAAGGCCCCATCTACCAGGAAAATGACCTGATGACCGCGGTACAATACCTGGTGGATCTGGCACGGACGCTGTCCATGCCTCTGGTGATCTGCATCGCCCTGGGAAGCAATCAGGGAGATCATATGGGATTTACCCCTCTGGATCTCAGTCTGGCCCGTCTGGAGGCACTTCCGGGAGTTGCCGTATCCGTGGCTGCCGGAAATGAGGCAGGCAAATCCCATCACTATTTTGGGGCTGTTCCTTCTGAAACAGTTTCCCAGAGTGTGGAGATCTTTGTACGGGAAAATACTCCCGGATTTTTTCTGGAACTTTGGGGGCACCCCCCGGACCTTTTTTCCATTGGCCTGCGTTCTCCCATAGGGGAGACCGTTCCCCGGATCCCCGCCCGTCTGGGACAGACGGAAACCGTCCGCTTCGTATTGGAAGAGGCCACAGCCTTTGTCAATTATGAACTGGTTCAGAACACCTCCGGAAGCCAGCTGATCTTCCTCCGCCTGGAAAAGCCTACGGCAGGGATCTGGCGTATCGATGTTTACTGCTCCAACCGCCTCCGGGGAGAATTCCATACGTGGCTTCCCATCACAGGCCTTTCCTCTCCGGACGTCACCTTTCTTTCGCCTGATCCCTATACCACCGTCACGGCCCCCTCCGCGGGAAATCAGGTGATCACCTCCGCGGCTTACAGCGCATATACGGAAAGCCTGTTTCTCAATTCCAGCCGGGGTTACACCAGGGATCAGCAGATCAAACCGGACATCACCTCTCCCGGCGTTGATGTGTTTGGCCCCAGTCTTTCCGGCGGCTATACCCAGAAAAGCGGCACCAGCGCCGCGGCCGCGCTGACAGCGGGAAGCGCTGCTCTTCTGATGGAATGGAGCATGCGCAGAGGAAATCATTTCCGGTATTTTACCGGCTACGAGATTAAAAATTTTCTGATCAGAGGCGCCGACAGAAACCGGGAAGAGTCCTATCCCAACCGGGAATGGGGATACGGAACGCTGAACCTGTATCAGGCTTTCACCTCCGTTACCTCCACCTGACTGCCGGCAGTCTGCTTTCCCGGGAAATTTTTCCGATTTGTAACACCTTTCTCCTGTCCGTCATAAGATGAAGTGTAATCAATATTACTGGAGGAACAAAACATGAGTGATATTACTGCTACCAACTGCGGATGTGAGCGCGACTGTGGATGCGGCGGCGGATGTGGAAATCCCGCAAACTTTTTCGGAGGCAACGGAAGCTGCTGTAACCTGATCTGGATCCTTCTGCTCCTGTCCTGCTGCAGCGGAAATGACGGATGCGGAAGCGGCTTTAGCTTCGGCGGAGACAGCTTCTGCTGGATCATCCTGCTGCTGCTCTTCTGCGGCGGATGCGGAAACAACTGATAAACCTTCTGTAACCCTCCGTTTCAGCGGACGATGAGCGTGCGCCGCTGGCGGGGCATCAAACGTCTAAGCTGTTGCAGAGTTTTCAGAGAAAAGGCCGGGACTCTCCCGGTCTTTTCCAATTGAAATACCGATGCGGCCCAGGCCGCACCGGCATCAGAATGCGCTGCTATTTTTTCAGCTGTCCCTTCACCCTGCTTTCTTTACTGGGGAATCTCTCCGGAATTTTTCTTTTTGTCTCCTCTTGGGAACACTGTTTTCCCTCCTGTTTTCTTCTGATACATTCCAGATCTATCTCATAAAACTCATTTCCCCTGATTACCAGTTTTTCCTTTTTCCTATCCATGGCAGTCTTTCCTCTCCTGATATTGTGCAACACTTCCGCCTGCCGGCTTCACTGTCACAATTTACTATATGCAGACTGTTCCCCCTGTTTCTTCCTCCAAACAGTTCTATTTTCCATTTTTTTGTCATAGGATTTACAAAAAACCGGAAGGTCAGCTATGAACGAAGATCATGTTTCGCCTATGACCCCTCTGGATGCCATGATTTCTCAGGATTCCCTGCAGCTTATCAAAGCCGCTGTTCCTTACATGAACGGAAGAGGCCAGCAGGTACTCTCCATCTATGCCAAGATCATGGAGCTTTCCAATACGATTTCTCTTTTTGGCAAGCCTCAGCCAGAGCTTTCCATGATGTCCGCCCAGGCGGAATCCATGCAGCCTGCCGACATGCTGAACGATATCCGTCAGTATGCCCAGGGACCGGCAAAGGAAGCCATCGACCAGGTTCTTTTTGCCCTGAACACCATTCAGCTCATTCAAATGTATCAGGAAGATCCCGAGACCACCTAAGGAGGTGCAAGATATGTCACAGGATTGGATGAAGGATCCTTCCCTGTCCGGAATCGATCCCGCCAAAATGGCGCTTCTGCAGTCCTTTATCAACCAGGGAAGCGGAAAGTCACAGAACGAGATCGTATCGGTCCTGATGGCTGCCGCCAACAGTTCCAGGGCAAAAGGTCTGCAGTTTTCTCCCCAGGAGATGGAACTGATCATCCGGGTTCTGAAAGTTGGAAAGAGCCCTCAGGAAATCGCCCGGATGGACAAAATGCTTTCACTTATGAAAATGATGCACTGAAGCTTCTCCGCGACAGCTCAGCCCTCAGGCTTTGCTGTTCCATTTTCCAGACACAGCGGGGCTGCCGTTTCACCACAGCGCAGATCATGCGCAATGATGTTTACGGCAGCCCCGCTGTCATACATTGTTCTCTTTAATCCTGATAATTCTCAAGGATGCAGTCTCTCAGCATCACCAGCGCCCATACCACAGCCTGCTCCCGGATCTTATTCCGGTTGCCGTTAAAGTGAAATTCTCTCACCGTGGTTTTGTCCCTGTAAGCGCAGGCGATATACACCAGTCCCACAGGTTTTTCCCTGGTGCCTCCATCCGGTCCCGCAAGTCCGGTAACAGACACGCTGATGTCACAGCCCGTACCCTCAACGGCTCCTCTGGCCATTTCCTTGGCGGTTTTTGCGCTGACAGCCCCCTGATCCTTCAGCGTTGATTTCTTCACAAAGGTAAACTTTCTTTTCGCCCTGTTGGAGTACGTCACCAGCCCCTGCTTCAGCACCTCAGACGCCCCGGGAACGTTGATGATCCTGGCGGAAAGCGCGCCGCCGGTACAGGATTCCACGGTGGTCAGAGTCAGTTTCTGATCCCTGAGCAGATCCACCACACAGTCCTCCAGTGTCTTGTCCTCCTCTGTGGTGTAAATGTTTTTCCCAAATCTCTCCTTCAGCTGGCGCACCACAGGTTTGATCAGCTTTTTGGCAGACGCCTCGTCCGCTGCCTTGGCTGTCACCCGCAGATGCACTTCACCGGTTTTGGCATAGGTGGCAATGGTGGGATTGATCTGGGAATCGATCAGATCCCGTATCTGTTCTTCCAGCATGCTTTCTCCGATGCCGCACACCTTCACCATCCGGGAATAAATAACTTCCGGCTGCTTTTCATGCAGATACGGATAAACCTGATCCTGAAACATGGGGATCAGTTCATTGGGCGGCCCGGGAAGAAGGATCATCATCTTGCCGTTCTCCTCCATGATCAGTCCCGGAGCAGTTCCATTGGCATTATCCAGCACGATCGCCCCTTCCGGAACCAGCGCCTGTTTCCAGTTGTTGGGTGTCAGGGTCATGGACGGATTATTTTTCAGATAATTATCCATATACTCCTGAATACAGTGTCTGCTGTGTTCGTCCTCCACCAGCTTTTTTCCCATCACCCGGGCTGCCACTTCCTTGGTCATATCATCCTGCGTAGGTCCCAGCCCGCCGCAGACGATCACCACATCCGACCGTTCCAGTGCCTGGGATATCACCCCGTACATCCGTTCTTCATTGTCACCTACCACGGTCTGATAATACATGGACAGCCCCAGGCGGGCACACATCTCTGCCATATAAGCCGCGTTGGTGTTCACAATATTTCCCAGAAGAAGTTCTGTTCCCACACAAACCAGTTCTGCAATCATTTCTCTCTACTCCTTTGTCTTGCTGTAACAGTGAAACCGGAAAGCCGGACTGCCACGTTTTGCTACTCCTGCATGGACAAAACCTTACGGTTCTGCCACAGATATGTGATCAGAGAGATCACTGTCAGGATCAGGGATCCATAGATCAGAACCTGCTCCAGTACCCAGAAGCTCTCTCCCAGATCCGCGATCAGCAGAATGATCATGATCATCTGGCAGACCGTCTTTGCTTTTCCCCAATAGTTTGCCGCAATGACCACACCATTATCCGAGGCGATCAGACGGAAGCCGCTGATGATAAATTCCCTTCCAATGATCACGATGACCACCCAGCTGGGGATCCTTCCCAGATCCACCAGGCAGATCATCGCGGAACAAACCAGCAGCTTATCAGCCAGAGGATCCATAAATTTTCCAAAATTTGTCACCAGATGGTCCCGCCTTGCCAGATAGCCGTCCAGCCAGTCCGTCATGCTGGCAACCACAAAGATAGCCAGAGAAACCCACTTGCTCCAGCTTCCCAGATCTGCCAGCATAAATACTACAAAAAACGGGATCATGATCACCCGCAGCAGTGTCAGTTTATTCGGTGTATTCATCTGTTTCATCCGCAATCTCTCCTATCAAATCATACTCCAGCGCTCCTGTAACCCGTACCTTTACAAAGTCTCCGGACATCAAAAGCTCCCCTGTATTGATGAAAATGTACCCGTCCACTCCGGGTGCGTCCCCCCATGTCCGGCCCACATAGGCGTTCTCATCCGCCACCTTGCCTTCCACCATGGCCAGCATCTCTTTCCCCACACAGGACTCTCCGTGTTCCATGGAGATCTCCTGCTGCAGCTCCATGATCTCAGCCTGTCGTTCTTCCTTTACTTCCTCCGGAATCTGATCCGGCATCCTGGCAGCCGGCGTATCTTCCTCCGCCGAGTAGGTAAAAACTCCCAGCCTCTCAAATTCCATCTCATTGACAAATTCCAGAAGCTCCTGATGATCCTCAGGGGTCTCTCCCGGAAATCCGGTGATCAGTGTCGTTCTCAGCACCAGATCCGGAATTTCTCTCCGGAGCGTGGCAATGATCTCCTTCAGCTGGCTTTTGGTAGTCCTCCTGCCCATCCTTTTCAGGATCCTGTCACTGGCATGCTGAATGGGAAGGTCCAGGTAATGACAGATCTTTTTCTCCTCCCGGATGGTCTGGATCAGTTCCGGATAGATCTCCTCAGGATAACAGTACAGTATCCGTATCCAGACCAGACCTGGAATCCTGCACAGCTCCCGCAAAAGGAGATGCAGGGATTTTTTCCCGTACAGGTCCACACCGTAAACCGTAGTCTCCTGAGCCACCAGGATCAGCTCTTTTACCCCCTGGCTGGCCATCTCCTTCGCCTGAGCGATCAGATGCTCCATGGGGACAGAACGGTAGCCTCCTCTGATCCTTGGAATAATGCAGTAGGTACAGTTCTTCTCACATCCTTCGGCAATCTTCAGATATTCATAATATCCTCCGGTAGTGACAACCCGCTTTCCCGGAAGGCGCGGGATCCCCTCCAGCGGTTTGAACTCCAGACACCGCCCGCCTTCAAGGGCCATCTCAAGAGCTTTCACGATATCATCATGACTGTTGGTCCCCAGCACCGCATCCACCTCAGGAATCTCCTGTACGATCTCTTCCTGATAGCGCTGAGCCAGACACCCGGTAACAAGAAGCGCCCGGCATCTGCCTTCCCTTCGGTACTGAGCCATCTCCAGGATCGTATTGACGCTTTCCTCCTTGGCATCGTGGATAAAACAGCAGGTATTGATCACGATGGCGTCAGCCGAAGTCTCATCGTCTGTGATCTCCCAGCCCGCCTGAACCAGGGCGCCCAGCATCTCCTCCGAGTCCACCAGATTCTTATCGCAGCCCAGTGATACAAAAAATACTTTCATACTCCTTCTCCCATAGCAAAAGGGGTAACCAGTCTTCTGCATGGCACCCCTTTCTTTTTCAATTGCCGGTCCGGACAGCATGGAAGGCCGGCAGCCGTTCAGCCTTCTGCTTCCCCGCCCTCTGTCTCAGCCTCTTCTGCAGTCTCAACAGCTTCCTCTGAAGCCTCTTCCGGGCCTTCCCCGGCAGCTGCTTCCTCTTCCGCAGCGTCTTCCGAAAGCTCTTCCAGAACGATGTCCTCCTCTGTCTCCTCATCTTCAGACAGTATCTGTACCTTACCCTTGTACAGCTCCTCCACCGCAACGGACAGCGGCTTGTTGGATGGATAATTTACCATCGGTTCAGCTCCCGCAATGATCTGGCGGGCTCTTTTGCTGGTAGCCAGCACAATGGAGTACCGGCTGTTGCATACCGGAGTATCTCCTTCCTCAGCGTTCTTGTTTACAACCTGCATCAATTCTGTATAAGACGGATGTATCATTTTAAATCTCCTTTCTGTTTATGCTTTTCCATTCCCGCGGGCAACGGACCAGGCGGCTATGCCGACAGATCCATTTGGCAGTGCCGCGGATCTGATCCCCGCTGCTTACAGCAGGATCTCTACTCCTGCGGGCAGGAACTCTCCTTCATCTCTTCCAGCTCCTGCCGGATCCTGCCCACAAAATCCTGATTGGCTTCCATACGGAGACGCTCCCGCATCACCAGCCGGTGGATCTCCTCCACACAGGCATCCAGATCATCGTTGATCACCAGATAATCATACTGATCCATCAGCCCGGCTTCCTCCGCCGCTCTGCCCATCCGTTCCCGGATCACTTCCATGGATTCCGTTCCCCTTTTAACCAGACGGTTTTCCAGCTCCCTGGCTGATGGGGGTGTCACAAACAGCAGCATTGCCTCCGGATTTTTCTTTTTTACCGTCAGGGCTCCCTGCACCTCAATCTCCAGGATCACATCCTTCCCTGCATCCAGCTGCTCCTGCACATATGCCTTGGGTGTCCCATAATAATTGGACACATACTGGGCATATTCGTACAGGGCATCCTGCCGGATCAGCTCCTCAAATTCCTGGCGCGTCTTGAAAAAATATTCCCTTCCATCCACTTCGCCCGGTCTGGGAGATCGGGTCGTAGCGGAAATAGAAAGCGCGTAATTGTCATATTTTTTCATCAGGGCCTTCACCACAGTCCCCTTCCCCGCTCCGGAAAACCCGGAAATGATCACCAAACTTCCTTTTCTACTCATCAAGATCCCCTTTTTCTTCAATAATTTTCTCGTCCGATTGGAACCTGCGGCCAATGGTATCCGGCTGAAGCGCGGAAAGCACCACAAAAGCCTCCTCCGTGATCAGCACAGCCTTTGTCCTCCGCCCTTGGGTGGCGTCAATGATCCGCCCATTCTCCTTGGCAGTCTGCACCATGCGTTTGATAGGCGCCGCATCCGGACTCACCACCGCCACGATTTTGTCTCCATTAACAATATTCCCAAATCCGATATTGATAAACCTGGCCATTGTCATCCCTCTTATTCAATATTCTGAATCTGCTCCCTGACCTTCTCGATCTCTGTCTTCAGGTCAATGGCAATATTGGAAATCTCCAGATCATTGGCCTTGGAAAGGATGGTGTTGGCCTCCCGGTTCATCTCCTGGGCAATAAAGTCCAGCTTCCGGCCAACGCCGTCTCCCTGGGAGAGCACCTGCTTCATACTCCGGATATGACTTTTCAGCCGCACCGTCTCCTCATCGGTACAGATCTTGTCCGCAAAGATCACCACCTCGGCGGCAATACGGTTCTCCTCGATCTGGGTATCCGCCAGCAGCTCCTGCATCTTCTGCTCCAGCTTTTCCCGGTACTCCTGAATGATCCGCGGAGAGCGCTGTTCCACCTGCTCCACCTGCCCGGCCATTCCTTCCAGTTTTCCGTACAGATCCTCCCGAAGGGCCAGCCCTTCCTTCTCTCTGGCCTGGACAAACTGCGCGCAGGCCATACGAAGGCTTTCCTCCAGAAGTCCCCATATCTCATTCTCGTCCATGGGCTGCTCCTCCATGGTAAACACCTCCGGGCAGCGTCCCAGCGCAGAGGCCGTCACATCGTATGCCACCCCCAGCTCTTCTGTCATCTGCCGGAAGTATGCCGCATACTGCCCCGCGATCTCCGGATGATACTGCAGCACCGCCTTCCCCTGAGTAAAATCCTCGTAGGAGATAAACACATCCACCTTGCCCCGCTGCATATACTCCTTCAGCACGCTCCGGATCGCAGCCTCAAAAAAACTCAGCTTTTTCGGCATCCTGATATTGAAGTCCAAATAGCGGTGGTTTACAGACTTGATCTCTACCGTAAACCGCCGCTCTTCATCCTGTACTTCCCCTCTGCCGTATCCTGTCATACTCTTTATCATGGTTCGTCATTCTCATTTCTTTTTTGTTCCTGCAAAAGGCACCGGCTGGGGCTGCTCAGATATCTCTCCGAGCCTCTCTGATCCCAGCCCGCTGACCGTTCCCTTTTGCTGCTTTGGGCATAGTACACCCTTTATGCATATGAATTTATTATAAGTCATTATAAAACCCTAGTCAAATGCTTTTTTTTTTACTATAATAAAAGGCAATAAAAGGCGCAGCAGTTCACGGGGTTCCCTGTGAGCTGGCGCAGATACACAAGACTTTGCATTACAAGGAGACGAATTATTTATGGCATTCGATGGAATCACCATTGCTAATATCGTATCGGAACTGAATCACACCATCGCGGGAGGGAAAATCAATAAAATCGCCCAGCCGGAGGCCGACGAGCTGATCCTTACTATCAAAAGCCAGCGCCGGCAGTACCGGCTTTTTCTTTCGGCCAGCGCTTCTCTTCCGCTGATCTATCTGACGGAGGCCAACAAGCCCAGTCCGCTTACAGCGCCCAATTTCTGTATGCTGCTGCGCAAGCACATCGGAAGCGCCCGGATCGTATCCGTCACGCAGCCGGGTCTGGAACGGGTGATCCGGTTCGAGCTGGAACACCTCAATGAACTGGGCGATCTCTGCACCAAATACCTGCTGGTGGAGATCATGGGAAAGCACAGCAACATTATATTCTGTAATGATACGGATATGATCATTGACAGCATCAAGCACGTACCCGCCAGCATGAGCTCCGTCCGGGAGGTGCTTCCGGGCCGGCAGTATTTTATTCCGGAGACCCAGCACAAAAAGAATCCCTGGGATCTGACGGAGGACGTCCTTACCCGGGAGATATTTTCCAAACCTCTTCCCGCCGCCAAAGCGCTCTATACATCCGTTACGGGGATCAGCCCTCTGATGGCTGAGGAGGTCTGTTACCGGGCCGGCATCGACGGCGGCCTTTCCACCGATGGACTGCAGGATCTGGAAAAGCTGCATCTGTCCCACACCTTCCTGCGGATGCTTGAGGATGTCCGGGAGGAAAATTTCACTCCCAACATCGTCTATAAAGGTACGGAACCGGTGGAATTCGCTCCCTTTGCGCTGACCCAGTACCGGGATCTGAAAAGTGTATCCTATCCCTCCATCTCCCAGGCACTGGAAACGTATTATTCCATGAAAAATATCGTCACCAGGATCCGTCAGAAATCTTCCGATCTGCGCCGGGTGGTACAGACCGCTCTGGAGAGGAATGTGAAAAAATACCAGCTCCAGCAAAAGCAGATGAAGGACACGGAAAAGAAAGACAAATACCGGGTATACGGCGAACTGATCAATACATACGGCTACGGTCTTGAGCCCGGCGCCAAAAAGCTGGAGGCTCTCAACTACTATACCAACGAAATGATGACCGTTCCTCTGGATCCCACGCTGACTGCCCAGGAGAACGCGAAAAAATACTTCGACAAATACGGAAAGCTGAAACGGACGGCGGAAGCTCTGGAAGAACTGCTGGTGGAAACGAAAAGCGAGATCGAACATCTGGATTCCATCGCGGCGTCTCTGGATATCGCTCTCTCTGAGGAAGATCTGGTGCAGATCCGGGAAGAGCTGATGGATTACGGCTACATCCGCAGAAAGTACAACGGAGGAAAAAAAGTGAAGATCACCTCCAGGCCTTTCCACTATCTGTCCAGCGATGGCTACCATATTTATGTGGGAAAAAACAATTTCCAGAACGAAGAGCTTTCCTTCAAGTTTGCTTCAGGGAACGACTGGTGGTTCCACGCCAAAGGGCAGCCCGGCTCCCACGTGATCGTCAAATCCAATGGGGAAGAGCTTCCCGACCGGACATTTGAGGAGGCAGGACGGCTGGCGGCCTATTACTCCAGAGGCCGTCAGGCCCCCAAAGTGGAGGTGGATTATACCCAGAAAAAGAATCTGAGAAAACCCGGCGGCGCCAAGCCCGGATTCGTCATCTACCACACCAACTATTCCCTGCTGATCGAGCCTGACATTACCGGACTTACCCAGCTCTGAGAAGGAGGCATCAAATGAAAAAAAGTCAGACAGAACAACTGATAACCCGTACTCCTGTGGAACGCATTCAGGCATCCCCCCAACAGGGGCTTACCTTTGCCCAGGCCGCTGAACGGATGGCCAGGGGCTGGGGCAATACCCCTGTGGATCCGCCTTCCAAAACGGTAAAAGAGATCATCACCAGCAATGTATTCACCTACTTCAACCTGATCTTTGCGGCCATCGCAGTGCTGCTGATCTGTGTGGGAGCCTTCCGGGATCTGACCTTTCTTCCGGTCATCATCTGCAATACCCTTGTGGGTATCGTCCAGGAGATACGGTCCAAGAAAGTGCTGGATAAGCTGAATATGCTGAACGCGCCCAGAGCCGCTGTGATCCGGGACGAAAAAAAGCAGACGATCCCGGCGGACCAGGTGGTGCTGGACGATGTGGTGGTCTTTGCTGCGGGAAATCAGATCTGCGCCGATGCCATCGTCATCGACGGAGAAGTTTCTGTCAACGAGTCCCTGCTTACCGGGGAATCCGATGAGATCACCAAGAAACCCGGCGATCCTCTGATGTCCGGAAGCTTTATCGTATCCGGCCAGTGTCATGCCCGGCTGGACAAGGTGGGGGCCGACTCCTACATTTCCCGGCTGACTTTGGAAGCGAAGGCCACCAAGGAAGGGGAACAGTCTGAAATGATACGTTCCCTAAACCGGCTGGTTCAGGTAGTGGGATTTCTGATCATCCCCATCGGCCTGGTACTTTTCGTACAGCAGTATGTACTGGGGGGCAGCACCATCAGGGAAAGCGTCCAGTCTATGGTAGCCGCTGTGATCGGCATGATACCGGAGGGGCTTTATCTGCTGGCCAGCGCGGCCCTGGTGGTCAGCGTACTTCGCCTGGCCACCAAAAAGGTTCTGGTCCACGATATGAAGTGTATCGAGACCCTGGCCCGGGTTAATGTTCTGTGCGTGGATAAAACGGGAACGATTACAGAAAATACCATGAAAGTGGACCGTCTGGTTCCCCTGGCTCCCTATGAGGAAGGAACCATGCCGCCTCTGGCTGCCCTGGTGGGAGATTTTGCCCATGCCATGGCCAGAGACAATATAACCATGGCTGCCCTGCAGGAGTATTTTACAGAAAATACGGGAATGGCTCCCACTGCGGTCACTTCCTTCTCCTCTGCCAGCAAATACAGCAGCGCTACTTTCGGGGACATGGCTTATGTGCTGGGCGCCCCGGAGTTTGTGCTGCGGGAGGATTACCCGGTCTATCAGGAGGAGATCGAATCCTTCAGCAGTGAAGGTTACCGGGTACTGGTGTTTGGTGTATACTCCGGAATACCGGACGGAAAGCCGCTGACCGGCAAAGTCACTCCCTATGGCCTGATACTGCTGTCCAATCCCATCCGCCCGGAAGCCTGGGAAACCTTCCAGTATTTTGCGGATCAGGGCGTGGATATCAAAGTGATCTCCGGCGACAATCCTGTCACGGTATCCCGGGTGGCCTCGCAGGCAGGTATCCGCCGGGCAGAGAATTATATCGATGCTACAGAGCTGAAAACCCAGAAGGATATTGACCGGGCTGTGCTGGAATATACCGTCTTCGGCCGTGTAACCCCCAACCAGAAACGTCAGTTTGTCCGTTCTCTGAAGGCGGCCGGAAAGACAGTCGCTATGACCGGAGACGGCGTCAATGATGTGCTGGCCCTGAAGGATGCAGACTGCAGCGTAGCCATGGCTTCCGGAAGCGATGCCGCAGCCCAGGCTTCTCAGCTTGTGCTTCTGGAGTCCAATTTTGCCTGTATGCCCTCGGTAGTTCTGGAAGGACGGCGGGTTGTCAACAATATCGAACGGTCAGCCAGTCTGTTCCTGGTAAAGAACATCTTCAGCTTTCTGCTGGCGCTGTTCTCCATGGCCTTTATGATCTCCTATCCGCTGCAGCCATCCCAGGTATCCCTGGTGTCCATGTTCACCATCGGCGTACCGGCCTTCTGCCTTGCCATGGAACCCAATAAAAAGATCATAGAAGGACATTTTCTCACCAACGTACTGCTGAAGGCTTTGCCGGCCGGACTGACGGATGTACTGATCGTGGGATTTCTTACGGTTTTCGGTCATGTGTTCGGTCTTCCCTCCGATGAGATTTCCACCACGGCCACCCTTCTGATGGCCATTGTGGGAATGATGATCCTCTACCGGATCAGCCGCCCCATGAACGCCTTCCGGTGGATCATCTGGCTGGGAATGATCGCCTGTCTTCTGTTCTGTATCGTATTTCTGAATGATCTGTTTGCCATCAGCCCCATCTCTCTGCGGGCAGGAATGGTCCTGGTCATCTTCGCCATAGCCACGGAGCCCATCCTCCGGTATCTGACCATCCTGGTCCGTTCCCTGGAGCAGGGCGTGAAACGGTATTATGAAAGAAAAGAAGAAAAGAAGGCGGCCAGACGGCTGCGCAGGAGGTAAAAATACTTCCTGCCGCTTTTCTGTGCGGTGCTGTTTGGACAAATGATATGGAAAAAGAACCGTATACAATCAGTGTTGCTGAACACGTTTGGGAGCACATGACATTTGATGATGGCTGTATCGCCGCACAGAACTGTTATGATTTTCTCGCTGACGGAGGATACATAAGGGTGGCTGTCCCTGATGCCAATTTCAAAAACGAGTGGTATCAAGGTATTGTCAAAGTTGGCGGTAATGGAGACCCCAATCATCCTGCGTACACCCATAAAATCGTTTATGATTACAAAACTCTGTGTGTGGCATTTGAAAAAGCTGGCTTTGTCGTTGATCTGCTTGAATACTGCGATGAAAATGGGACTTTCCATTATAAATACTGGAATGAACTTGATGGAAAAATCGGACGTTCATTGCGTTTTGATACACGAAATAAGGACGGCAAGCTCGGCATGGTGTCGATTATCATTGATGCCAAGAAGCCGATAGTTATAAGAAAAATAATGGCGACTTGGATTACACACTTAATGGTTGCGGATGGCGTTCTTGAACGTATTCCGAACTTAGATAGACATGGTTTCTGCGTTGGTAATATCGCACCGGATTGCAACGTAGAAAATGAAGATTGGACAGCCTTTACGCCGTCCAGAGAGGTAACGCATTGGATGCAGAGTGAACGAAAGAAAGCCTCGGATTGTGATGCTTTCTGCGACGAGTACATCTTGAAGCGTAACGACAAAATCAAATCTGCAGAAGAATATGCGTTCCTGCTCGGTTACTACTCCCATCTGATTACTGATGCAGCGTTTCAAGCTATGATCCGAGACGAAGATCGTGTAAGAGCTGTTTGGATGCGTATTAAGGCTGATGAAGAATTGAGCGTCTCCGGTGCCGGTATGGATGAAACATGGGATTCAGTAAAGAGGCTCATTCCTAAGAAAGATCGGATGCGTGAGATCTACGCAATGGAAGCTGAGTATCTGAACGACCACCCATACTCCGGTTATCTCACAGAGATTCTTCCGTTGAAATCTTTCCCCGATTATATTGATTACCTCCCCCAAGGTTGTATTGTTCGCAAGATCGGCGTGATGGGTTACTTGCCTGATCTCGACAAGTCCATAAATAAGTTTATTACTATGTCGAAAGACGAGTACGCAAACTTTGTAGAAGATACGATACAGCTTGTGGTTAAACAGTTTGCCGAAAAGAATTTATTAGGCGTGTTCGATAACCTTTTGGTATAGTCAACAGAAGACCTCTTTTCTACTGTTTTTGATAAGGAAAAAGCATAAAATTTGATGTAAAATTGCCTTAGGCTTACCCTTAAAAACAGGTTATCGAACACGTCTATTGAATAATTTGTAACTTTTGCAGAGAACCCCCTTGACAAATTCCGTCTTGTTATGGGATATTTTTGCCCTTGTCAAAAAACAGCGTAAGCCGTTTCCCATGCTTACGCTGTTCTCAAATCTTCCGTCCTATGAATTCCGGGATTTCTTATTGCCGGAGTTTTTTATTTCATTACCAGGTTCACTATTTTCTTCGGCACGTAAATTTCCTTCACCACATTCCCCGTCAGTTTGTCAGCCACCGCTTCTTTACCTTTAGCGATCGCATCCTCCTTGGAAATATCCACCGGAATACTGATCACCGCGCGGGTCTTACCGTTGATCTGTACCGGGATCTCCACCTCATCGTCCTTCATGGCTTCCTCATCGTGCTCCGGCCATTTTGCCGCAAACACAGAGGTGTCATGCCCCAGGATCTGCCACAACTCCTCGGCAATGTGGGGAGCAAATGGAGCCAGCAGCAGCGTAAATGTGGACAGCGTCTCTTTATCAATTCCGCCGGCGGTCTTGGCAATCTCAATAAACTTGTTATTGTATTCCATAAATTTGGAAATTACCGTATTCAGGCTGAAGCTTTCCAGACGCTCGGTGATGTCGTGAACCAGACGGTGACGCTGTTTCACCATCTCCTTGGTCTCCTTCACATCCTTCTCCACAGAATCCTGCACCAGCTTCCAGAAACGGTTCAGGAAGCGGTACACACCGTCGATTCCTCTGTCATCCCACTCCGCATCCAGTTCCGGCGGTCCTACAAACAGCTCATAAAGCCGCAGGGAGTCACAGCCGTAGTCTCTCACCAGATCGTCCGGAGATACCACGTTGCCCTTGGACTTGCTCATCTTGATCCCGTTCTTACCGGTGATCATACCCTGGTTAAACAGCTTCTGGAAAGGCTCGTCAAAATCAATGGCCCCGATATCATACAGGAACTTGGTGTAGAATCTGGAGTACAGCAGATGGAGTACCGCATGCTCCACACCGCCAATATACATATCCACCGGGAGGTACTTGTCCGCCTTTTCTTTCGATACCAGCTCCTTATCATTCTTGTTGTCCACGTAGCGCAGGAAATACCAGGAAGAGCCTGCCCACTGGGGCATGGTGTTGGTCTCTCTCTTGGCCGGGCCTCCGCAGCAGGGGCAGGTGGTGTTTACCCACTCGTCGATGGCTGCCAGCGGGGACTCTCCGGTTCCGGTGGGCTCGTAGGACTCCACCTCCGGCAGGCGCAGGGGAAGCTGATCCTCCGGCACCGGCACATTGCCGCATTTGGGGCAGTGTACGATGGGGATGGGCTCACCCCAGTAACGCTGACGGGAGAATACCCAGTCGCGCAGCTTGAAGTTGACGGTCTTGCGTCCGATACCCATTTTCTCAATCATGGCCGGCGCTTCTTTTTTCAGCACCGCGGACTCCATGCCGTTCCACTCTCCGGAGTTGATCATGGTTCCGGAAGCTTCCGTATAAGCCTCCGTCATATTTTCAATTTCCTTTCCATCCTTGGCGATTACCTGGATGATGGGAATATTGAACTTCCTGGCAAATTCAAAGTCTCTGTCATCGTGGGCCGGAACGCACATGATGGCGCCGGTTCCGTAATCTGCCAGAACATAGTCGGACAGCCAGATGGGCACCTTCGCTCCGTTTAACGGATTGATGGCGTAAGAGCCCGTGAACACACCGGTTTTCTCCTTGTCCTGCAGACGGTCCACGTTGGATTTCATGGAAGAATCGTAGATATATTTCTCCACGGCCTCGCGGGTCTCATCGGTGGCCAGTTCTTTTGCCAGCGCGTGCTCCGGAGCCAGTACCATGAAGGTGGCGCCGTGCAGGGTATCCGGTCTGGTGGTGTAGACGGTGATCTTCTCATCTCTTCCCTCCACCGGGAACTCCACCTCTGCTCCGTAGGACTTTCCGATCCAGTCGGACTGCATCTTTTTCACCTTTTCCGGCCAGTCCAGCTTGTCCAGGTCATTCAGCAGACGATCCGCGTATTTGGTGATCCTCAGCATCCACTGACGCAGGTTCTTTTTGGTAACCTCCGCGCCGCAGCGCTCGCATTTTCCGTTGACCACCTCTTCGTTGGCCAGTCCGGTCTTACAGGAAGGACACCAGTTGATGGGGAACTCCTTCTCGTAGGCCAGACCCTCCTTGAACATCTTCACGAAAATCCACTGGGTCCACTTGTAGAAATCCGGATCCGTGGTGTTTACTTCCCGGTCCCAGTCATACAGAGCCGCGATCTGATTGATCTGCTCCTTGATGTGCTTCACGTTCTCCGCAGTGGAAATGGCCGGATGCACACCCATCTTGATGGCGTAGTTCTCAGCCGGAAGTCCGAAAGCATCCCAGCCCATGGGATGAATGATATAGTAGCCGTTCATCAGCTTGTAACGGCTCCACACATCGGAAATCACATAGCCTCTCCAATGTCCCACATGAAGTCCGTTGCCGGACGGATAGGGGAACATGTCCAGACAATAATATTTCGGTTTCTTTCCATCATCCACATTGACCGGGTGCTCCTCCCAGATATCATGCCACTTCTTTTCCACTGCCCTATGATTATAAGGTACTGCCATGGTAAAAAATCCTCCTGTCTTTTTCTCTTGTTCCTGCTTTGCACCAACAGCCGTACAATTCTCTTTTTCCGGTCCGTGGTGCTTTTGCCAACCAAAAAAGCCCTTCGTCTTCTGAATCCTTCTTCAGACAGAGACGAAAGGGCTTTATTCCGTGGTACCACTCTGCTTCATGGAAAATATCTTCCATGCACTTATCAATTCTGTAACGGGAATACCCGCTTTCTCCTACCGGGAAAGGCTGTCACAGCATCTCCTTTGGGAAAAAGAGCTCCGAGGCCAGTTCAGAACATCCCCTCACTGCCTTTCACCCTCCGGCAGCTCTCTGGATCGGGGTCCGTACCTACTCTTCCTCATCAAAGCCTTTTCTGTTTGAAACCTTTTGTTATTCTACCCCACCGAATATGGCTTTGTCAAGTATTCTGCCTCAGTTTTTCCGTCTTCCGGCAACAGTTCAGCCTTTCGGCTTCACTGTTACAAAAGCATACACACAGGCTGCGATTTTCGCAGCCTGCATGTCTCGGGATCCCGCCGCATTTGCGGGGGTCTGCACTCTGCTTCTTTTCATTATTGCTGATTGGCCATCAAACTGGTGACCGTGCACACCGGTTCCCCTTCCATATACTCCAGAGTTACCGGATCACCTTCCTTCAGAGCTACTACCTGGAGGAAATCCTGCACCGGCACATCGAAGATCAGCTTGCTGCCTTCCAGGACCAGGTAAAAATGGGAATTCCCATCGATCACGCTCTGGGCAATCCGCTCTATATTTCCTGAAATCTTCTGCACTGCCCCGGTATCCGTTCCTGAAACAATACCGCTGGAATTCAGCAGCTTTTTGTAGGACTCCTCACACTGAGCCACCGTATCTCCCACTGCTACATTCTGATATTTCTGGATATTTACCATGGCATACTTTTTCACCAGACCAGCATCATCCTTCAATGCCATAAAGTATGTGGGTTCTCCGGAAATATTCAGCAGAATAGGGAAGGTGGCCTGGTATCCCAGATTCTGTACCTGTCCTTCCGCCGAATCCATGGCAGACTGTTCCTCCGCTCCGTTTATCTCATAGTAACGGGTTTCCCTGGTTCTCTGATTCATCAGGACAAATCCCACGTTGGACCGGTCACCGCTGACAGAAGTAACGCCGGTATACACCCATACATCGTCCTCCATGGCCATGTAATTGTAGCCGTCTGTTGTCTTCAGACAGCCCTTCTGACCGAAAACGCTGTTGATATAGCCGTTGACCAGTGTTCCATGATAATTGTACAGCCTGATCAGCAGATCTGCGGGATTCGCCCGATCCACCCAGGCAGGACAATCCTCCAGCGCGTAATCTGTGGTTTCTCCGGTCTGGGCATTGCACAGCACCACTCTCCCGATGGTCTGTCCCCCGAACAGACCGATCTCGAATTTTTTCACCGGGCAGATCCAGTAGGGTGTGCCGTTATCGTCGATCTCAAAGCTGAGCTGGTCAAAGATGTACGTGGGATACCGGAAACGCAGATGGCGGTAAATATTCCTGTTCAAATACTCGCTCTCCGAATACCGTATGGGCTGATCCAGCTTTACCAGCTCTGTGTTCTGGGTTGTCATGTCGATCATGATATAAGCCGGGATACCGGAGGACTGATTGGTCAGCCATTTCACCGGACTGGCATATACCAGCGGAGTTACCCTCACCGGCTTTTCCTGGTAATTGATCTGGGAATACAGATCGCTGACCTCAAACTGCGACACCATATCCACCATACTTCCCATCTTCCGGTTTCCCAGGATGGCTGCGCTGTCCTTGTCCAGCAGCGGGATCTGGCTGTAGTTCACCGGCTGGATATCCTCTGTGAAACTGCGCTCCTCCACAGTCAGCAGAGCCTGATACTTTTTGGCGTTCACGATCGGCGAAGATAACAGAGCGCCTGCTCCGTATACCAGCACGATCAGCAGCAGGATTCCCGCGCCCACTTTCATTACCCTGCTTTCTTTCACCTCGGACACTGTACGGATCTTCTTTTTTGCAGCATATGCAGCCAGAAGGAGCGCCACCAGAACAATAAAAAATATCCAGAAACCGGTGGAATGGATGTTGATGGCCGGAAGCGTCACATAATAATAGACCGCCGCCGCCAGAATCACCGCCAGAGCCAGAAGAATCTTGGCCTTTCTTTTCATAAATACCTGTTCCTTTCTTTCAGAATATATATGATAGTCACTATAGGATATCCGTATCTATTCGTCAAGACCTTTTTGGCGGATTCCGGTTTCCGGCGTAACAGTTCAGCCCTTCGGCTTCACTGTCATAAAAGTATTTCCAGTATTTTACATTTTTTTATACTCTTTTTATCTTTCCCGGCATCCCCCTGCGCGCCAAACCTACAACCCGCGAAAAAGGCGGTATAACCCTTCCAACAGGGCTATACCGCCTAATGAGATCATATCATCTCTGTCAGGCCGCAGCTTTGCAGCCTTTTCCTCTATTCCTCGCCATCCTCCAGCTTGTTGGCTCTGGCCTGGATCTCCTTCTCCTGTACATCGGAGGGTGCCTGCTCATACCGGGCAAAGGTATAGGAGAAATCTCCGGCGCCTCCGGTCATGGAACGCAGTGTGGTGGAATATCCGTAAATCTCCAGCTGAGGCACATCCGCCTCCACCACCGTATAACCGTCTCTGTCAGGATTCATTCCCAGCACACGGCCGCGGCGTTTGTTCAGATCTCCCATCACATCTCCGGTAAATTTATCCGGAACACGCACCTTCATGTTCACAATGGGCTCCAGCAGTACGGGAGAGGCTGCCATAAAGCCTTCTTTGAATGCCATCTTGGTAGCGGTCTTGAATGCCATCTCAGAAGAATCTACCGGATGATAGGAACCGTCATACAGAACGGCCTTCACGCCGACTACCGGATAAGCCGCCAGCGGTCCTGCCACCACCGACTCCTGCAGTCCCTTTTCCACAGCCGGGAAATAATTCTTGGGAACCGCGCCGCCCACCACGATCTGTTCAAACTCATAGGGGGTCTCCAGATCTCCGGAGGGCTCGAAGGTCATCTTCACGTGACCATACTGTCCGTGTCCGCCGGACTGCTTCTTATATTTTTTATCCACATCGGATTTCTTGCGGATCGTCTCCCGGAAGGCAACCTTGGGCTTGGAAATCTCCACATTCACCTTGTACTCTTCCTGCAGCTTGCTGACGATCACATCAATATGCTGATCACCCATACCGTAGATCAGTGTCTGGCGGTTGGCAGAATCATTGACCACACGCATGGTAAGGTCTTCCTGGCACATCTTGGACAACGCCTGGGAGATCTTATCCACATCCGCCTTATTCACCGCTTTATATCTTTTGCAGGTGTAGGGAACGGAAATATCCGGCTTACCGTAAACTACGGGAGCGTTCTTGGTGGCCAGACTGTCTCCTGTTCTCAGCTCGTTCAGCTTTGCCACAGCGCCGATATCTCCCGCATGAAGCTCCGGCACCTCCACCGGCCTGGATCCCTCCAGCACATACAGCTTGCCCAGCTTCACCTCTGCATCCTGATCCACATCATACATGGTATCGCCGGACTTGATCACGCCGGAGCAAACCTTCAGCATGGAATATTTTCCCAGGAAAGGATCCACGATTGTCTTGAAGACAGTGGCGGACTTGGTGGTGGTAAAGTCATAGTTAGCTTCAAAGATTTCGCTGGTATTCTTCAGGATACCGGCCTTCTCTCTCTGGCTGGGATCCGGGAAGTATCCGCAGATATCATCCAGAAGGTTCCTCACTCCCTGAAGGTTCACAGGAGATCCCATGCAGACAGGAACCAGGCTTCCGTCTCCCACGCAAAGAGCCAGCGCCGCTGAAATCTCGGAGATGGAAAACTCATCCCCCTCAAAATACCGGTCCATAAACTCTTCACTGGTCTCTGCCACTGCCTCCAGCAGGATCTCACGATATTTTTCCAGATATTCCCTGGAATACTCCGGAACAGGGCACTCCGTCTTTCCGCCCTTCTCTATATAACGGCGTCCCTTATTCTTTACGATATTAATATATCCCACGAACTTTTCATTCTCACGGATAGGCATATGCAGAGGAGCGATCCGCTTTCCATACAGCTCTGTCAGATCCTCCACCACCTGGCGGTAGCTGACATTGTCGATATCCATCTCTGTCACGAAGATCATGCGGGGCAGCTTATACTTCTCGCACAATTCCCATGCCTTCTGGGTTCCCACCTGTACGCCGGACTTTCCGGAAACCACGATCACCGCTGCGTCGGCCGCAGCAGCAGCCTCCTCCGCCTCTCCTACAAAATCGAAAAATCCCGGGGTATCCATGATGTTCACTTTCACTTTATCCCATACGATGGGAACCGTGGTCGTGCTGATTGAAAATTTGCGTTTGATTTCCTCTTTATCATAATCACTGATGGTATTTCCATCTGCAACCTTGCCCAGCCGGTTTGTAATGCCGGAAAGATAGGCCATAGCTTCTGTCAGTGTGGTCTTTCCCGCACCGCCATGACCAAGCAGCACCACATTTCTGATTCTGTCAGTTCTGAAAACGTCCATATGTAATACCTCCCAAGTTTTAGTATGGCTATATTTTACTAAAACTTCATGAATATTTCAAGTAATTTATGGAATATTGACAATTATTTTCCCCAACTTTTCCTTCTCATCTGGATAGATTGTGTATACTTTTCGTGAATATTAGATTTTTTTATTCAATTTCCCGGGATTTCTCTCTGTAATTCCCAAGACCGCCCATCCCAGGACACCAGGTCTGCGCCCACAGTTTGCGGGCTCCCTCTGAACATGCGGCAGGACAGCGGAAGGAGGAACCGGCGGCTGCATTTTCACTTTAAAGTGTTAAATTATTGACTTTTTTCCGGCGGTGCCTTACAATGAAAAAGCCAAAACAGTTATATCACCCAAAAGAATAGAGGAAAAGCAAATGATTATTGTAATGAAACCGGGCGCGCCTCAAAGCGCCGTCCATTCCATAACAGAGGTTATCGCATCCAAAGGACTTCAGACTCATCTTTCTCAGGGAGAGCAGGTAACCATCATCGGAGTAGTGGGCGACAAATCCAGACTGAACAGCCAGAATCTGGAGGTTATGCCCTATGTGGACAGGATCGTTCCCATCACCGAGAGCTACAAACTGACCAACCGGAAGTTCCATCCCCAGCCCACCAGAGTAAAAGTCGGCAATCATGAGATCGGCCCGGATACCCTGACCATCATGGCAGGGCCATGTGCAGTGGAAACAGAAGAACAGCTGATGACCATTGCCAGAGAGGTAAAGAAGGCCGGAGCGCAGATCGTCCGGGGAGGCGCTTATAAGCCCCGGACTTCTCCTTATTCCTTCCAGGGTCTGGAAGAGGAGGGGCTCCGCTACATGGCCAATGCCCGGCAGGAAACAGGGCTGGCCACCATCTGTGAGGTGATCAGCGAGGAAGCCATTGAGGCCGCCGTCAAATACGTGGATATGATTCAGATCGGTGCCAGAAACATGCAGAATTTCCAGCTTCTCCGGGAGGCAGGGCGCTCCGGACTTCCTGTTCTTCTGAAGCGTGGACTGGCTGCCACCATCGATGAATGGCTGAATGCCGCCGAGTATATCATCGCGGAAGGAAATCCCAATGTGGTACTGTGTGAACGCGGGATCCGCACCTATGAGACCGCCACCAGGAACACTCTGGACTTAAGCGCTGTCCCTGTGATCCGGGCAAAATCCCACCTTCCAATCATCGTGGATCCCAGTCATGCCACCGGAGTAGCCGCCTATGTGCCTCCACTGGCCAAGGCCGCAGTGGCCTGCGGGGCCGACGGACTGATGATCGAAGTCCACAACGATCCGGCTCACGCCCTTTCCGATGGACCTCAGTCCCTCACCTTTGACCAGTTTGATGCCCTGATGGCTGATATGGCCGCCTATATCCGGCTTGCAGAAAGGAAATTGGTATTATGACAGAAGGTCTTCATATTGGGTTTATCGGGTTCGGCCTGATCGGAGGGTCCATTGCCAAGTCCATCCGCCGGACGCGTCCGGACAGTGTCCTGTATGCCTACACCAGAACGGAGGCAACCCTGGATGCCGCAGTGGAAGAAGGCGTGATCGACATCCGCTGCACCCGGGAGGATACCCGGTTTGGAAATTGTGATTACATCTTCCTCTGTGCTCCTGTTACGGAAAATATCTCTTATCTGTCGTGGCTTCGCCGGATCATCTCTCCCGGATGCATCATCACCGATGTGGGAAGTGTAAAAGGGGAAATCCATCAGGCGGCACACCGGCTGGAACTTGACGCTAATTTTATCGGAGGCCATCCCATGGCCGGGTCTGAGAAAACAGGCTATTCCAATTCCACGGATTTTCTCCTGGAAAATACCTACTATATCCTGACTCCCGGAGAACAGGTGGAGGTATCTCGGCTTTCGGACTTTATGGAGCTGGTGACGGCTCTTGGGGCGATCCCTCTGGTGCTCACCCATCAGGAGCATGACTATATCACTGCTGCTGTCAGTCATCTGCCTCATATCATTGCCTCCACCCTGGTGAATGCCATTCATAAGATGGATACCCCCAAGGAACATATGAAGCTGATCGCGGCGGGCGGATTTAAGGATATCACCCGCATTGCGTCCTCTTCTCCTGTGATGTGGCAGCAGATCTGCCTGGAAAACAGAGAGATGATCTCCCGGGTGCTGGATGAATATATCCGCCTGATCGTTCAGGCCAAATGCTGGGTGGATAACGGGGATGCCGGGGACCTGTACCGGATGTTCGACAGCTCCCGGGAATACCGGGATTCCCTTCCCGATTCCTCCAAAGGAATGCTGGAAAAGATGTATGCCCTCTACTGCGACATCTACGATGAGGCCGGCGGCATTGCCACAATTGCCACCCTGCTGGCCATGAACAATATCAATATCAAGAATATCGGCATCGTCCATAACCGGGAATTCGAAGAAGGTGTCCTGCGTATCGAATTTTACGAGGAAGAAGCCCTGAAAAAATCAGAAAAAGTATTAAGTGAGCGGAATTACCGTATCCATGTCCGCTCCTGAGGAGGTACAAATTGAAGGAACATACCATGGAAATCCAAAAACCTTCGGCTCCCCTCCGGGGGATCGTGGACATTCCCGGAGACAAATCCATCAGCCACCGGGCTGTGATGTTCGGCGCTTTAGCCAGGGGGACTACCCGCATCACCAATTTTCTCCAGGGGGCCGACTGCCTTTCCACAATTTCCTGTTTCCGCAAGCTGGGCATTCCAGTGGATCTCTCCGAAAATGAGGTGCTGGTACATGGAAAGGGCCTTCACGGACTGGCGGCCCCCGATCAGGTGCTGGATGTGGGGAACAGCGGAACCACCATGCGGCTTCTTTCCGGGATCCTGGCCGGCCAGCCGTTCTCCAGCTGCCTTACGGGTGATTCCTCTATCCGGAAACGTCCCATGGGGCGGATCATCACTCCTTTGTCCCGGATGGGGGCTTCTATTGACAGTCAGGAGCAGAATGGCTGTGCTCCTCTGGAGATCCGGGGCGGGCGGCTGAAGGGAATCCACTACCAGTCTCCGGTGGCCTCCGCTCAGGTAAAATCTGCTGTTCTTCTGGCCGGAATGTACGCCGACGCTCCTACTTCAGTCACAGAGCCCTGGCTTTCCCGGAATCACACAGAACGGATGCTTTCCCGCTTTGGAGCCGCGGTCACCACCCGTGATACCACAGCCACGATCCTGCCGGATCCTGATCTGTGCGCGGCGGATATTCAGGTTCCCGGCGATATTTCCTCCGCTGCTTACTTCATTGCCGCAGCTCTTCTGGTACCGGGTTCAGAACTTCTGATCCGCAATGTGGGGATCAATCCCACCAGAGACGGCATCCTGCAGGTATGCAGGGCCATGGGAGCCGACATTGCCCTGGAGAATATCCGGGACCAGAGCGGAGAGCCCTCCGCCGACCTTCTGGTCCGCGCTTCCCATCTGTCCGGAACCACCATTGAGGGATCTCTGATCCCCACCCTCATTGACGAGCTTCCCGTCATAGCTGTTCTGGCCGCTTGCGCCCAGGGCACCACAGTGATCCGGGACGCCCAGGAGCTGAAGGTAAAGGAATCCAACCGGCTGGATATCCTGGTAACGGAGCTGGGGGCTATGGGCTGCCATGTGGAGGGTACCCAGGACGGTATGGTGATCCGCGGAGGTCAGCCGCTTACCGGCACATTCATTGACAGCCGTCTGGACCACCGGATCGCCATGTCTTTTGCCGTAGCCGGACTCGCCGCCGAAGGCGTCACTTCCATCGGCCGGGCAGAGTGCGTAGATATCTCCTATCCCGGATTCTTTGCTGATCTGAAAAGACTGGCCGGATAAAGGCCGGTCCTTTCCGGCAGTCAAAAATCCCGCAACATACCGGATCAATCTCTGGTATGCCGTGGGATTTTCTTATTTCATGGGGAAGGGCGTTTCCGCAGGAATCCCATCAGACGGACTTCCGTCTCATTTCTCCCCGCTTCCGTAAAAGTCCACCACGTCCTTCTCATCATAATAAATCTTGTCTACGTCTTCCACGCAGACTTTTCCATCCTGTACACTCACAATGGTCACACTGCAGTTGGGGGGAACGTGATCTCCCCACAGGCTGCCCGTTCTGTTTCGGATATTATACAGAAGAGCCCGGCTGGAGCAGCCGTGAGCAGCCACCAGAATGGTTTTGTCCTGGTATTGCGGCGTGTCAAGAAGCTCCTGCCAGAACGCGCCCGTCCGCTCCACCACCTGTTCCACCAGCTCTCCGCCCCTGGGCGGCTGATAATGGAAAGGATCGGAAAAAAACAGGGAAAATTCGCTGGAGGGAATCTCATAATTGTCCTTCCGGCAGCAGAGCCCCTCCCATTCTCCAAAGGTGATCTCCTGGATTCTGGCGTCCTCGATCACAGGCACCTGACGGCCTTCCAGAACCAGCCGTGCAGTTTCCCTGGCCCGGATCAGGGGACTGGTAAATGCCAGATCAAAGGGCACATCCCGCAGTCCCTCTCCGGTGATTTTCGCCAGCCGGATACCATTTTCATTCAGCGCAATATCTTCTCTGCCCTGCAGCCGTCCCTCCGTGTTCCATACAGTTTCTCCATGCCGGATAATATAAAGCTTCATAACATCCCTCTTTCTTTACTGCCTAAGCTGAATTCCCAGTCCTTCCAGGCCGTTGAGGATCTTCTTCATGGCAGCCGTCACTTCTGCCTCCTCCAGCGTTTTCTCTTTGGAACGGAAGGTGATGGAATAAGCCACGGACTTATAACCCTTCTGGATCTGATCTCCCTCATAGATGTCGAACAGCTCATAATTCTCCAGGATTTTTCCGCCTCTCTGGGCAATGATCTGCTCGATCTGTCCCACCATGATCTCTTTGGGAACCACCATGGAGATGTCTCTGTTCACTGCCGGGAACCGGGCGATCCCTTCATACTTCCGGTCAAATGTAGCATGTTTTACCACCTGGAGAATATCGATCACCGCCACGTAAGCTCTTGTTCCGATACCGTAGTTGTCCGCCGTCTGCGGATGTACTTCTCCCAGATAACCGATCTCATCTCCTTCATAGCGGATCAGCGCCTGACGGCCGGGATGCAGGAAATTCTTTCCGGCTTTCGGATCATACTCCACCTTGCTGTGCATACCCACCTTGTCAAAGAATTCCTCTACAACTCCCTTCATATCGAAGAAATCTCCATCGCCGTACATTCCCAGGGTAAACATCATCCGCTCCTGGGGAAGCTCTGTAAGGGGAAGCGCTTTGGGAAGGTAGATATTTCCCAGTTCATACAGCCGCACATTCTTGTTTCTCCGGTTATAATTTGTAGCCAGAGAGGTCAGCATCCCATTCAGGGAGATCGTCCTCATAATGCTGAAATCTTCTCCCAGAGGATTCATGATAGTGACAGCCTCCCTCTGGGGGTCGTTCTCATCCAGAAGCAGCTTGTCAAACACCTTGGGGCTTTCAAAGGAATAGCAGTATCCCTGGGAGAATCCGCAGTATTCCGCCACATCCCTGGCCGCCTCCTCGATCCGCAGCTTAAAGGGCAGCTTTCCTGTGGTAGCTTCACCGCTGGGTAAAGTGGTGGGGATATTATCATATCCGAAAAATCTTGCAACCTCCTCAGCGATATCCGCCGTCCGGTGAATATCCTGGCGGAAGGTGGGCGCCACGATCTCATTGGCAGACGCATCATAGGCCAGCTCCACCCTGGACAGATATTCCAGCATCTGCTCCCTGGACAGATCCGTCCCCAGCAGGCTGTTGATCTTCTCCGGCTCAAAAGGCACCCGCACCGGCTCTCTGGTCTGGCTGCACGCATCCACCATGCCCCCTACCACTTCACCGGCTCCCAGCTCTTCCATCAGCTGGCAGGCCCGGTCTATGGCTGCCTGGGCATTGTTGGGATCCAGCCCTTTCTCAAATTTTCCGGAAGCATCGGTCCGCAGGCCGATCCGTTTGGAAGAATGGCGGATATTGGTACCATCAAAGCAGGCTGCCTCAAACAGCACATTCTGTACACTGTCAGTGATCATGGAGTTTTCTCCGCCCATGATTCCGGCAATACCCACTGCTTTCTCACCATCACAGATCATCAGCACATTTTCGTCCATGACCCTTTCCTGACCATCCAGGGTGACGAACTTCTCTCCGTTGGCCGCCCGGCGGACAATGATCTCGCGGCCTGCAATGGTATCCAGGTCATAGGCGTGCATGGGCTGTCCGTACTCTTCCATCACATAGTTGGTGATATCCACCAGATTGTTGATGGGACGGATACCGTTGGAGGCCAGGCACCGCTGCATCCACTGGGGAGAGGGACCGATCTTCACATTCTTCACCACTCTGGCACAATAACGGGGACAAAGTGTTTCATCCTCCACCGTCACCTTCACGTAGTCATGAACATCCTCCTGATTTCCTGTGGCTTTCACCACCGGAGGATAAAAAGGCTTGCGGAAAGTGGCCGCCGCTTCCCTGGCGATTCCCAGCACACTGTAGCAGTCCACCCGGTTGGAAGTGATCTCATATTCAAAGATCACATCGTCCAGTCCCAGAGCTTTCACCGCGCTTTCTCCCACCACGGCATCCTCCGGGAAAATATAAATGCCGTTTTCCGGAGCCTCCGGATACATCTCTCTGGAAGAGCCCAGCTCCTCAATGGAGCACATCATTCCGCAGGATTCCACCCCACGGAGTTTCCCCGCCTTGATCGGAATTCCTCCCGGCGTCATTTTTCCGTCATGGCCTCCCGCCACACGGCCGCCTGCCAGAACCACAGGCACCTTATCCCCTTCCTTCACATTGGGCGCTCCCGTAACGATCTGGATCGTCTCATTTCCCACATTCACCTGGCAGACGATCAGCTTGTCCGCATCCGGATGCTTTTCGATCTTCTCGATCTGACCGATGACGATCTTGTCCAGATCCGCATCCAGCCGTTCATAGCCTTCCACCTTTGTCCCCGACAATGTCATGGCATCCGTATATTCCTGGGCCGTCACATCCAGATCCGGCACATACATTTTAATCCAAGATAACGATGTATTCATAATATCTGTTTCCTCCTAGAACTGTTTTAAGAACCGGTAATCATTCTCATACAAAAGCCGCATATCATCAATCTCATATTTCAGCAGCGCAATACGCTCCAGGCCCACACCGAAGGCAAAGCCCGTATACTGTTCCGGATCAATGCCGCACATCTCCAGCACATGGGGATGCACCATTCCGCAGCCCAGGATTTCGATCCAGCCGCTGCCCTTACAGAAACGGCAGCCCTTGCCTCCGCACTTAAAGCAGGATACATCCATCTCCGCGCTGGGCTCTGTGAACGGGAAATGATGAGGACGGAACTTGGTCTTCGTCTCCGGCCCGAACAGCTCCTTGGCAAATACCTCCAGGGTTCCCTTCAGATCCGCAAATGTGATATGCTTGTCGACCACCAGTCCCTCAATCTGATGGAAGGAGGGAGAATGGGTAGCGTCCACCTCATCGGAACGGAACACCCGCCCAGGGGCGATCATGCGGATAGGCAGTTTGCCCTGCTCCATCACACGGGCCTGCACCGGGGATGTCTGGGTTCTCAGCACGATCTCTTTGTTGATGTAGAAGGTATCCTGCTCATCCTTAGCCGGATGGTCCGCCGGAATGTTCAGCTTCTCAAAATTATACAGATCATACTCCACCTCCGGACCTTCCACCACTTCATAACCCATGCCGATGAAGATCCGCTCTACTTCCTCCAGGGCTATGGTATTGGGATGCCGGTGTCCCACATTGGCCTTTCTGGCCGGCAGAGTCACATCGATCACCTCGGAAGCCAGCTGTGCTTCCCTCAGTTCCTTTTCCAGACGGCTCCTGGTCTCCTCCAGCATAGACTCGATCCTGGCTCTGGTTTCATTCACCATCTGTCCTACCCTGGGACGCTCCTCGGCAGCCACATTTTTCATTCCTTTCAGAACTGCGGTAAGCTGTCCCTTCTTTCCCAGGAAGTTCACTCTCACATCATTCAGCTTATCCAGAGCGTCTGATTTTTCAATTTTGTCCGACGCATCCGCAAGAATCGCCTGCAGCGTCTCTTTCATACTATTGCTCATGACCAATCTCCTTTTCTTTTCTGTATGCTGTAAGCCCGCGGTCCGATCTTGGTTTCCCTTCGGTCGGCGCATAACAGACATCCGCCGGACATCCTGCGCCCCTGCAAAGCGTTTTTATTTCATGGGAACGCATTTCCTGTCAAATACCCCGCAGCAAGCTACGGGGTATCATACTTGCAGCGCAGCAGAGCTGCGGGGTATTTGACCCTCGCGGCAGTCGCCAAATGGACATGCAAGCATGTCCGCTTGGCTCGTTGCCCGCGGGAATAAAAAAATCCCGCCCCCAAAGGGACGAGATAAACTCGCGGTACCACCCTGATTCCCGGAACCTATGTCCCGGACACTCCGGCAGACTTAACGCGTCCTCACGTCTTTCCCTACTTCCATTCAGGAAAGAAGCTCCGGTGGGAACCTCAAGATATGCCTGAACTTAAAAGGGCTTTCAGCCGGTGACCCCTTCTCTCTGAAAGAAAACATATCTCTACTGACACCTTCACAGCATTTTTCTGTCTTTTCTTATTCTAGCCATAATCGTCTGCGCTGTCAAGCTCTTTTTTCGCCGTACAGGCGTCCGCATAATGGTTCAGCCGTCCTTTTCGTCTTCCCGCCCTTCCCGGAGTCCCTCCACAAATTCCCGGTATTCCATCCGGAGCCTTTCACTGGCCATCTGCTGCAGCCTCCGGAACCGTTCCTCAAAGTAGGCATTGATCTCCGCGCCGATGAGTACGATATACATGCAGAAATACATCCAAAGCAGTACCATCACCATAGCCGTCAGGCTTCCGTACATACTGGACAGTCCGTGAAACACATCCAGATAAATGGAAAATCCCAGCGAAAATAAAGACCAAGCCACCGCCGATATCACCGCCCCCGGAAGCTGGCTGCGCAGACTGGCTTTCCGGTTTGGCAGGAACTTATAGATCAGAAGGAACACAATGCACAGCAATCCCAAAGAAACTGCAGTCCTCATCCCGATGATGTAAGCCGCGATCCGTCCCAGCATGGGGATATACCTTTCCAGAAGCTTCTGGATACTGTTTCCAAATACCAGAAACAGCAGACTTCCCGCCACTGCCACCAGAAAGATCAGCGTATAAAAGGCAGAGCGTATCCGCATTACCAGGTAATTCCTGGTCTCCTCCACATGATAGATGGCATTCACCCCGTTGGTCAGCGCCTGGATCCCCTTCCCCGCACTCCACAGAGCAAAAATTGCGGAAACAGGCACCACAGCCGCAGATTTTGTAAATACCTCCCGGATGATCTGCAGTACAAAGCGTTGAAAATCTCCGCTGTCCGGCACCAGCCGGAGAAACAGTTCCGTTACATTCTCCTGAGTCACCCACGGGATATGCTGCACCAGCGTTGTCAGAAGAATAATGAACGGGACAAAGGAGAGCAAAATAAAATAAGAGGCCTGAGCGGCAAACGCTCCCACATGGTCCGTCTTCAGCCTGGTCAGGAACCCTCTGATGATCTTAATATATCCTGTCATTCCATTTTCCTTCCCGTCATCCTTTCGTTAGATGCATCATATCAATTTTTTCCGGATCTTGCAAGAAGGAATCCCCGGACCGCATCCCCAGGGCGGGCATCCCCGCAATGCCGGCGCTAAGCGTGCGCCGCCGGCCCACGGTGTTCTTCCAGGGTAACAGTTCAGCCTTATGGATTGCTCCTCTTCCGGCTCAATCACAGGAAAACTGGATATTCTGATAGAAGACCTCCAGGATCTCCTCCCAGCTTTTTCCCGCCTGTGCCAGAGCTTTGGCTCCGTTCTGGCTCATACCCACCCCATGGCCATAGCCCCCGCCCTGAAAGGAATATCCCGTAAGCGTTTCTCCCTCATAAACCGGATCACAGAAAAAATAAGCGCTGGGAAGGATTTCCATAGACGTACTCTCCGACCCGTCATTGCACCGGACCGGAATATCCCCGGGAGATAAAAACTCCCGGATGGCATATTCATCATCCAAAATATGGCTTCCCGCATTCCCCGTGATCTCCAGCTTTGTTACTGCGCCTCCGCCGGAACGCTCCAGCACGGAAAGGGCTGTCAGCCCACCGATCTCCGGGCACGTCCTGTCCGCTGCCTCCTGCAGCCAGGAAAGAGGAAGCGTCACCTGCCACCGGTACCATACATCTTCCTTTTCAAAGTCCTCCTCCTGGATCTGCGAGATAAAATCCCGAAAATCCTTCTCCTGTGACAGACCGCCTCCCACAGCGGCAGTCTCCAGCGCCTCTGGCTCCACAGCCTGCCGGGCCACCTCCACACTCCTCAGATACGGCGAAGCGCTTTCCGCTCCCCATACCTCATCGGTGCTTGTATGGCCGCAGGAGGTGGAAAAAAAATAGGCCTGGATCGGCTGTCCCTGGTATGTCATGATAACACCCCTGGTACTGTCCACCGCCTCATCCGCCGCTTCCTGCCGTCCAATATTGTTATATACCTGAAAAGACACGCTGTCATCCACATCCGCCCCATACCCGGTGAGTCTCCTTTCCTGCATCTGCCTGACCGCATACGTTCTGGCACAGACTGCCTGGGCCCTCAGCGCTTCCTGAGGGTATTCCGCCGGCATCTCGCTGGGGACCACATATTTCAGATAGGTCTCCAGGTCCACCTGATTCCGGATCAGAAAGCTTCCTCCCCGGTTGATCACCGTCAGCGTCCCCTGATAGGCAGGTATCCCCTGACTGCGCTCCAGAGACAAAAGGGAAATCCTTCCCTCTTCCTGCTCCACAGTAATCCTGGCGCTCTGCCCTTCGTCCAGCAGAGCAGATATTTCCAGGGGTTCACCGGCAGGGACTTCCATCTGCACATCTCCCGTCACCTGCAGCGGAACATTTCCCTGCACCTTCACTGATCTATGCTCATATGACTGAAAACCTTCGTCCATCAGCAGAACCTTCACCTGACCGGGAACCTGATATCCGCCGCTGACTTCCGCTGCGCGCTCCGAACCGCCTCCGGTTTCTGCTGTCTTCTCTTCCTGTTCTCCCTCTTTCCCGGTCCTGCCATCTTCCCGGCCGCCGTCCGCAGCATCCGACACTCCCATGCTGTCTCCTGCTTCACCAGTGTTTTCTCCCGCTGCAGCCTGTTCCCGGACAAGCTCCCGGTAAAACCGTTCCCTCAGCGAGCTTTCTTTCTCCCCGTAGAACACCATCAGCCCGGTCACTGCCAGAAACGCAGCGGTCATACACCAGCCAAACCATTTTCCGCTTTTGAAAAAATCCTTCATATCCATAGTCTAGTATATGGATTTTCCCAAAAAACATACCCGCTTTCCCCCTGCAGTGAAAACGGGTATGCCAAATCCCAGATCAGTCCTTTTCCGATATCCTACTTAACGGAAAATCTGTAAACAGTTTTTGTATCGTACTTTTCCTGGGCTTTTAAAAACGGATGCTCAAAGTTGGGATCGTTCACCGAATTGGGGAAAAACTGAGATTCCAGGCAGAAGCCCTGGCGTTTCTCATAGATCACGCCCTCCTTGCCCTTTAGTCCGTCGATAAAATTTCCGGTATAGAACTGAACACCCGGACAGTCTGTAAGCGCTTCCAGACAGATCCCGCTCTCCCGGCTGTAAGCCCGGGCCATCCACTCCACACCATTTCCGGAACGATCCAGCACAAAATTGTGATCGTATCCTCCAGTCATCTGCAGCTGCGCGAAATCCCCGTCAATCTCTTCTCCGATCACCTTGGGTTCTCTGAAATCCATGGGAGTTCCCGCCACATCCGCCAGCTCTCCGGTAGGAATGGACTTGGAATCGATCACAGGTGTATAGCGTGACGCATTCAGCTGCATCAGCTGGCCGCAGACGCTGCCGGAAGCATGTCCCGACAGATTAAAGTAACTGTGGTTTGTCATATTGGCAACTGTATCCTGGTCGCAGCTCCCCTGGTAATGGATCTCAACAGCGTTCTCATCCGTCAGAGTATATGTAACCGTCACATCAAACGTTCCCGGGAATCCCTGCTCTCCATCCGGGCTTATCCGGTGAAATGCCACGCTGTTTTCCCCCGGACAGGCCTCCCACATCATATTATCGTATCCCATCGGACCGCTGTGAAGATTATTCTCGTTTTCATTCGGTGTCAGCTGAACCTTCTTTCCATTCAGCATAAAGGACGCCTGATCGATCCGATTGCCGTTCCGTCCAATGGTCGCGCCGAAATGAGGGGTGTTCCTGGTCTCATAATCCTCACCGCTGTCAAATCCCAGCACCACATCTGTCAGTTTCCCTGCCCGGTCCGGCACCAGCACACTCACCAGAATCGCGCCAAAATCCGTCACCTTCATCACAGCGCCCTTTTCATTGGTCACCGTATACAGAGAAATTTCCTGTCCCTCTTTTGTCTTTCCAAAGTTCTGTCTCGCTACACTCATCCTGTTCTCCTTCTGCCATCTGTTTCCTGGCCGGAATCCCCCTCCCGCTTTCTGCGGCACACTTCTTACGGGAAATCCCTCTGCAGCCGTTCAGTTTTCTGCTTTGCTCTATAAACCTGAGCCGCCGCACTCCCACATAGTTTTAAAGAGAGCCATTTGCATGACTCTCTCCTTATCCTTCGTAAAACCCGGAGTGCCGTTTCCCTTATTTTGACGCCTAGCCGAAGCCAGGTGGGCGACCGCAGTATCTCTTCTGTCTTCCGCTGCGTAATGGCGGCCTGACATCCAATCAACAATATAGGAATCCCATAAACGTAAATGTAGGTTCAAAATTAAGAGAGGGTCGCACACCCCAGGCATTACTTACTGTGTATATTATACATGAATCCTATTCGCTTTTCAAGCCAAAAAGGAATCCTGCGGATTCCTTTTTCTGACACCGGCAGCAAACTTCTGACAAATCCGCCAAATCCCGTCTGGTCTTTTCCAAAAGCAGCCGGGAAGCATACAGAAATTTACCGGATCCCTAGAATCTGTCTCACGATCGCAGACATCTGGGATACCTCCACAGTGGTGTTATGAAGGACCGGGGCTGTGCGGATCTCCCTGACAGCCTTTGGTGTCCTGACGCCGGAAACCTGCTCCAGCTCATCCACAAGCTGAAAATCGTCCAGCCCTTCACAGGTTCTTTCGCCGATAGCCTCCATCACGCTTCTGGCAAACTTATAAGGGCTTGCCGTGGAAGCGATCACCGTTTTCGTCTCATCTCCGGTATCTCTCCGATATTTTTCATATACCGCAGCGGCCACAGACGTATGGGTATCGATCACATAACCGCAGTTCCGGTAAATCCTCCGGATCATCTGCGCCGTCTCTTCCTCCGATGCGTAATTCCCATAGAAATCCTTCAGATTCTCCCGCATCTCATCCGTGATCTCATATACACCGCCAGATGCCAGCGCTTCCATCATCCTGCGGTTCTTGTCCGCATCTTCCCCGCAGATCCGGTAAATCAGCCTCTCCAGATTGCTGGAGATCAAAATATCCATCGACGGCGATGTGGTAAGGATAAACTCCCGGTTCCTGTCGTATCTTCCCGTGGAAAAGAAATCATAAAGCACCTTATTCTCATTGGAAGCACAGATCAGCCTGTTGATGGGAAGCCCCATGTTCTTGGCGTAATAGGCCGCCAGAATATTTCCAAAATTTCCGGTGGGAACCACCACATTGATCTTCTCGCCTTCGTCCAGCTCGCCCTTTTCAAACATCCTGGCATAGGCATACACATAATATACGATCTGGGGAACCAGCCGGCCAATATTGATGGAATTCGCAGAGGAGAACTGATAACCCGCCTTATCAAGCTCCGCTTTCATCTCCTCATCACCAAAAATTCTCTTTACGCCGGTCTGCGCATCGTCAAAATTCCCCCGGATAGACACCACATACGTATTCTTTCCCTGCTGGGTTACCATCTGCCGCTCCTGAATGGCGCTGACACCATCTTTGGGATAAAAGACAATGATCTTTGTCCCCGGCACATCAGCAAAACCAGCCATGGCCGCCTTCCCCGTATCACCGGAGGTGGCTGTCAGAATCACGATCTCATTCTTTACCTGGTTTTTCTTTGCTGCTGTGGTAAGCAGATAAGGAAGGACAGACAGCGCCATATCCTTAAAAGCAATGGTGCTTCCATGGAACAGTTCCAGGTACCAGGCGCCCTCTGCCTTTTTCAGCGGCGCGATCTCCTCCGTATCGAACTTGGAATCATATGCCCGTTCAATACAGTCTCTCAGCTCTTCCTCTGTAAAATCCGAAAGGAAACGGCTCATAACCTGGTAAGCCACCTCCTGATATGACATTCCTGCCAGCTTCTCCACCGGAATGTCAAGCCTCGGGATCTGCGTGGGAACAAACAATCCTCCGTCTTCCGACAACCCCTTCAGGATCGCCTGGGATGCAGTTACCGTATCGTTGTTTCCTCTGGTACTTCTGTATAATACTTCCATGGATCTTAACCTCTCCTGCATTTTTCACTTTTGCGTTGTAAATCGCTGTAGTTTCTGATTATAGCACAGCTCCGATCCACTGACAAGGGCAGGTTTGGGATGACTTTCCCGTTCATCCGTAAAAACTGTGACCGCCATGGTCGAACAGATGCGTCAGCGTTTTGTCGAACCACTCGATATTTTCTGCATCAGCCTGGTCTTTGGCGATAAAATACAGGGCTCCCTGGGAAAGATCCTCCCCGTCAATGGCCCGGTTCACCGCTTCTCTTGTGGTATTGGAGATCGTCACAGAATGAATCCTTCCGTCCTCTGTAGGAGAAAACTGCGCCGATCCCCCTACTTTCTGCCAGATCACAGAAGTCACATCCCCGGGGAACTCTTCATCCGCCACCCGGTTCAGTATCACATTCGCCACCATGATCCGCCCTTCCACATCCTCGCCTCCTGCTTCCGCCTCCACGATCGCCAGCAGATTCTCATAATCCTTATCCGTCATGCTGGTGGTGGAAGCCAGGCTCCAGGACTGATTGTCCAGTTCGTTCACCGTCTGTAGCAGTTCCGATCCCACATCCAGGCGGGATACCACTTCTCTCGTAATTTTTCTTTGCCCTACCAGCACCACTTCACAGCTGGTTCCCATGGCCCGGTAATCCGTTGTCAGCCCCTTGGTGGACAGCACGCCTTCAATCAGGCCTGCATACCCAAGGGGCACCTGTTCATCAGGATCTCCCTCTTCCTCTCCGGTATCCTCCTGGCCGCTTCCGCCTCCGGCGTCCGCTTCCCGGGCATCCGGAGCTGTCCGGATACGAGTGCTGCAGACTACCGCTGCGCTTCCAGCCAGGACCACCACTGCGGCTCCCGCCGCTGCAGCACAGGCTTTTTTCTTATGTCTGGTTACCCGGGTCACGAGAGCCTGGACAAACTTCCATATGATATTCAGCTTCTCCATCTCGCTTCCTTTGCTTTCCCTAATATCCTTTTTCTCTAAAAATCCACTTGTAATGAATTATAGGTACTTCAAAAGGCAAAGTCAATAGATGGGCCCCATTTTGGGCTAATTTCACGAATTATCCTCCACTTTTTCATGAAAAATGCCCCCTTTTCGGGGTAAGCTTCACCACTTTTTTACTTTTTTCTTTCCTGAATTTTATGAAACAGTGCTATTGCCTTTTATCTTCCGGATGTGAGATCCGCGGCTTCCCGAGGCATTCCAACGCTGGAAAACAGAATATCCAGCGGAACATCCGCGCCCGCCGTTTCACCGGGCCGGAACCTGCAGCCGCACAGCAGCAGACATCCGCACAACCCCGCTGCTTTTTCCCAATACTTCATTTTACCACCCCTCGTCCTTCTTCTACATCCCGATGAAATAGTATCCAACAGCAGCTCCCAGCGCCACAAATACAGCGATCATCAGACAGGCCGGCCAAAAAAATTTCCCCATTTGTTCTTTTAAAGATTTTTTGCCGCTCAGCCGGTCCATGGCAAATTTGGCCATCAACACTTCATTATGGTCAAGCCCGGTGGTACTGTCCCCATCCATATCCGGAACCCACATGGAAGCATTCTTATTTTCCTTCACGCCGCTCACCTCTCTTTCCTTCTCCATTTTTGCCATTCCCCTTACTTTCCGCTGTAAACATACGGGGCCGTCTATCAGACAGCCCCAAAACATTCCAGCAAATATATTGTTCTCTTTTTCTGCTATAACATGTATCATCATTTCTGCGCAATTTCGTTCTGTTATCTGTATATTATGATATACCCTTCTATTTGTCAATGAATATCCTCTTTTTTGGAATGGTATATGTTGTTGATTTCTTAAAATAGCATATTTATGATCTACTTGCCTGTCAGCGGATTGCTCTGTATACTGTCATAAGACTACAGAAAGAAAAAGTCTCAGAGCACCCTCCCTGGAAAGTCGTGTACTCTGAGACCCGGTTATAAAAACCATGGTTATTATATCAGAATACACACTGACCTACAAGGCGGACTCCGGTGTTTTTTGTTATGAGCAGTGATGACACCCCTGTCTGCCCCGTCTGTGGCGGTACTTTGAAGTATCGCGATACCAGACTACGTATCCGGAAGAAGGAAGGCGGCGTGAAAGAGTATCTTATGATCCGCAGGCTCCGCTGTACGGAATGCCACCGACATCACAACGAGCTTCCTGATTGCCTTGTACCCCACAAGCATTATGAAGCCGAGGTGATCTCCGGCGTGCTCGACGGGATCGTAACATCGGAGGATGCTGATTCGGAAGACTCTCCTTCCCTGCTGACCATGTTACGATGGCTCCAGTGGTTTCGGATGAACCTCGCAAATATTGAAGGATTCCTGCGCAATGCCGGATACCGGATACTTGGATTGGGAGAAGAACTTCTTTTCTCCCATGCGTCACTGCTCGATACCATACGCCAAACACATCAGGACTGGCTGGAGCGTATCCTCCGTATCATCTACAACAGCGGCGGCTTTTTACCTGCTGTACCATGGTGATGCTATTGCACCTGTTTTGATTCGTCTGTCACCGGATCAGCAGGTATAGTGGTCTCAGAAGGAGGTCACTATATATGAATACCAATACAAACAGAATCAAACAATGGCAGGAACAGGAAGCCCTTTCCCGATTCCAGCTGATTGCGCCGCTGCTTCAGGAAGATCTGGACGATGCAAAGAGGCTGCAGCTCCGGAAACAGATTGCTCAGGACAATGATATTTCCGTCCGGTCCATCTACCGCTATGAAAAGGCCTACCGTGAAGGACAGTTTGCCGGCTTAAAACCAGCCGCACGCGAAAAACGCCGTTCACAGAAGCTTCCGGAAAACTTTGATCTTCTGCTTGAGCAGGCGGTCCAGCTCCGTAAAGAAGTCCCGGAGCGGTCTGTCGCACAGATCATCTGCATCCTGGAACTGGAAGGCTATGCTGCACCGGGAGTCCTGAAACGCTCCACTCTGGAACGGCACCTATACCGGGCTGGTTACGGAAGGGAACAGATGCAGATGTACCGCGATGCACGGGGAAGTTCTTCCAAACGTTTCTGCAAACCGCACCGTATGATGCTGGTACAGGGGGATATCAAGTACGGCCCGAAACTTCCGATTGGGAAAAATGGTGCCAGAGTACAGACGTATCTTTCCTCCGCAATCGATGACCATTCCCGCCTACTGTTGGCTTCCCGTTTCTATGACAGCCAGGAGGAAGCCATTGTTGAGGATACGTTCCGCCAGGCGATCCTCCGATACGGAAAGTTTGATGCCTGCTACTTTGATAACGGTTCCCAGTATATCGCCAGACAGATCAGGCTCTCTCTTTCAAGACTGGGGATCCGGGTCCTCCATGCAAAACCGCGGAGCGGCAAAAGCAAAGGTTATGTAAAGACTTCATTTATGTAAAGAAATGTGGGCTCAGCCCAGTGCTTACACGGAACTGAGCTTAAATTTCTTTACATAAATTTACCGCTTATTAAAGCTTTTGAGCCATTCTTTCAGATTGGTATCAGATTCCCATTTTGCTTCTTCTTTTGGAAGGATTTCTTTGCTTGCAGCTTCGATTGCTTTTCTTTTCAGTTTCGCATCCGTTCTTGCGTAGATTTCGGTAGTCATAACGCTGGAATGTCCGAGCAGATCCCTTATATACATCAGATCAACTCCTGATGTAATGAGCTCCATCGCAGCAGTATGCCGCATTTTGTGTGCTGTGAGGTCATCTGGTATCAGTGTTGGCTCTTTCTGTCTGGCTTTCATCCCATATTTCTTCAGCACATAATTGACACCTTGTCTTGTAAACTGTGAATTCATATGACTTTTGAAAAGATATTCCTCAAAGCGTGCCTCGGTATCATATTTCATACAGGAGATATATTTCTGTATGTGTGGAACAGCCGTTTTCATCAGTGGGACATACCTGCCTTTATTCCCTTTGCCGTGGATCCTTATAGTGTACGGCTCAGTCAGTGAAATGTCCTTTACTTTTATATTTATCAGTTCTGACACACGTACGCCGGTTGTATAAAGGAGCAGTAACATTACATAATCTCTCAAGCCATTCGTGGCATTCATGTCTATCTGACCGACTAAAAGTTCAACGCCTTCCGTCTTCATGTAGGAAATCTCTTTTTGTTCTGTTTTTTTTAACGGGATCCCGAGTATCCGCTGGTATTCCTCCATGTAATCCGGCAGTTCATATTTTAGGTAATGAACAAATCCCTTCATTGCGGCAAGTCTGTAATTACGTGTGGCCGGGCTGTTTTTTCTGCATTCCTCAAGCCATTTCAGAAAGCCAAGTATGGATTCCCTTGTATAATCCATGACAGATATCTTTTCAGGCTTTATTCCGCATATGGATTCCATGTATTCGAGGTAAAGAACAAAAGCATTCCTATAAGTATCTATGGTTTGGGGAGAACTGCCATTTTCATTCGGAAGATAACGGGTAAAATATCTGCTAAGATGTACTGCAAAATCAGTTGTTTTCATCATCAGCACCTTCTTTCGTTATCTTACCAAATATCCTGTCAACCGTGGAATGAAATTTTTCCTCGATGTAAGGGAAAAGCTGCAAGGTCAGCCTTACATACTTTTCCGTGGCAAAAATTGTTTTGTGACCTAAATAAGTTGACAGTATAGGCAGCGCAACATACATATCCAGCCCGGAATCCGTCATCTGCTTAAAGGAATATACAGCCATATGGTGTCTCCAGTCATGGATTCTTGGCCCATTGCCATCCCCTATGTAGGGAATACCGGCTCGGAACAGAAAGTCCCGATGCTTTTCGTAAATGCTTTTCTGATCAAGTCTGCCTCCATTTGCATTCGTAAAAATGTAATCGGTATCATTCAGAAGGTAAAAGCATTTGTCTGCGTATTCATTTAAAAGAGCCTTGAGATCATCCCCCACAACAACATAGCGCTGTTTATCGTTTTTTGTCTCATTCAGAAGGAGGATACCTTTATCAAGATCCACATCCTTCTTACGGATTCCGAGAGTTTCATTAATTCTGGTTCCACAGCAGTAAAGGATTCGGAACAGTACAGGGTATTGGATGGCGTCTTTACGGTTCATTCCGCTTGTATAACTGTCAACTGCCATGAAATATCGTTCAGATTCGGCATCTGTATAAATATGTGGCTCAAAATCTGTCCCTTTGTATTTTATATCGCGTACTACAAAAACATCATAACCTTTTATGCTCAGGTATTTCAGAAACTGTTTGCTGGAATTTATCCTTAAATAATGCGTTGTGTGGGACTCGTTCTTTCGCTGCTCAAGCCATCTGGATGCATGGAAGGTGCTAAATACTGGCTCCATTATCCTCTGTTCTACGCAGAAACGGTCAAATCCTATGAGGTTGCGTCTGAAGTTGTCACCATCAAAGCCAGCTTCTGTTTTATCATTTATATAGTTTTTGATTTCATCTGCGAAAACAGATCTAAACTCATATCTTGCCATATCTGCCCTCCTTGCTGTAGAATGGAGAGCGAAGCACAGGCATTGGAAGGGCACACTGTTTCAGCTTATCATAGTCTACGGATATATAATAACCCGTGGTCGCTGTCCGTTGATGCCCCATAACAGTGCTTATGACCGGCATGGCGACATTCTTTTTCAGGAGGTTTGTCGCCAGGCTGTGTCGCATGGCATGGGGCCCATGCTTCTTATTCTGCCAGTTTTTTATTCCGGCGCGCTTCATATACTTGGTAACAACGGAATGGATTGTCGGGGAAGACAAGGGCTTTCCTTTATTGACATTCTCCATGGATACAATGATCTCCGGAGCATCTGTGGCAGGTCTTGCATGTTTCAGATAATCTATGATCGCATTCCCTACTGTAGCCAAAAGAGGGAACTCTACCGATACATCCGTTTTATGTTGGACGAAATGTATGACATTCTTATCCCAGTCAATGTCATCAAAAGAAAAACGGGTGATATCTTTTGCACGCCATCCGTATTCTGTAGCGAGAAGCAGGATCAGATAGTCTCTTTTCCCGATAGGTGATGCTCTTTCTACAGAAGCGATCAATTCCCTGATTTCATCTTCTTCATATGTTGTTGGCAGTTTGCAATCCTTCTTATAGTTATCAGGAAGGATAAAAACAGAGCAATCTTTTGATGATGTTCCTTCATCATAAACGAATTGAAGGAAAAGTTTTATGGTGCGCGCGGCATTATGTCTTGAGGCAAGGGAATAATTCATGGATGAAAAGAAACATTCTGTTTTTTCAATCGAAAGATCTTCATATTTCATCCCTTTCCCGTTCATGAACCTGCAGAAGTTATACAGATATACCCTTTTATTTTCAATTGTTTTCTCTGCAAGCATAAGTTCATCCCTACAATAATCCAGATATCTTAATGCTGCCAAACCAATCTCTCCATGAAAAGTATATTCAACACTTGGGCAGCGAAATTCAAAATCGCCATTCCGCTGGTAAGAGATCAACATGCGGACAGCACGCAGTTTTTCCCTAAAATGAGCAGGCGCGCGTTTTGGCATGAGATGCGTGCCAAATATCTCATCGCAGTATTGCTTGCCGATGGCTTCACTGAATTCAGAAATCTCTTTGCTTTTCAGCCATTCCCGTAAGGCATTCCACTGTGCGGTTATCCTTACATAATAATTCGACTCGTATTCCCTATGCTGCAATTCTTCATCACATAAGGCAACCAGTTCTTCAAAATTTGTTACCATATTTATCGGTACCTCCTTGAAATAGTTTGGATAAATATGGTCTCATATTTGTTTTTTTATGTAAAGAAATTTAAGCTCAGTTCCGTGTAAACACTGGGCTGAGCCCACATTTCTTTACATAAATGAAGTCTTTACATAACCTTTATTATGTAAAGATTTACATAATAAAGGGAAGATTGAAAAGTTCCATCAGGTAGTGGATATGTTTAACCGGGAGGCAAAACTAAAAAACATCAAAACTCTGGAAGAGCTGAACCGGCTGTGGGCCGTGTTCCTTGATGCGTACTATCATCAAAAGCCCCATGAAGGGATCAGCGAATACTACGAAAGCCTTGGTGCGGCAGTCCCGGAATCAGGGATCACTCCCCTTCAGGAATGGAACCGTGACAGCCGTCCCCTGACCTATCTGGATGTCTCTGTTGTATCCGAAGCATTTCTGCACCATGAGACACGTAAAGTGGACAAGGGCGCCTGTATCAGTTTCAGGGGCAGAAAGTATGAAACGAAACCGGCTCTGATCGGATATAAGGTTGAGATCTCCTATGATCCTGCAGCTCCCGAAACCATTACGGTAAGTTATCCGGGATACGAGCCGTTTCCCACACAGCCGGTCAGGATTGGCGAGTTCTGTGATAAGAACCCAACACTTCCTGCTGCGATGCAGGAACAGACTCCGACAACCTCGCGCTTCCTTGATGCGCTGGAAAAGAAACATTCGGAATCGACCCGCCAGATGGCCGATGCAATCTCCTTTGCTTCCTATCGGAAGGAGGTGGATGATCATGTATGAATCCTTCTTTGGAATGGAGCATACACCCTTTGTCCGTGATATCCCAGCTGAGAAACTCTATGAGTCTGATGCATTCCGGGAAACGCTCGGCAGGCTCTGCTATGTAGCAGACCGGCAGATGTTTGCGGTCGTAACAGCAGATCCCGGCTGTGGAAAATCCACGCTGATCCGCAGGTTTTATTCGGAACTTCCGAGGGAAGAATATATCATCCTGTATCTTTCCGATTCCAAGCTGACTCCGCGGTGGTTTTATAAGGGGATGCTGGACCAGCTGGGGCTGGAAGCACGGTTCTACCGCGGCGATTCCAAACGTCAGCTCCAACAGCAGATCGAGATCATCCATGGTGTCCAGCATAAAAAAGTGGTATGCGTTTTGGATGAGGCACACCTGCTGGAGAAAGAAACACTGGAAGAATTCCGTTTCCTTCTAAACTACAGGTTCGATTCTGTAAGTCCCATGGCTGTCGTGCTCGTAGGGCAGACAGAACTGTGGGACAACAAGCTGAAACTTCAACGGTACGCGGCGATCCGCCAGCGGATCGATATGTACTGTACACTCCCGCATCTGGACCGGGCAGAGACAGAACAGTATGTCAAAAGCCATATGGATTATGCGGAATGCAGCCAGGAGATCTTTACAACCAAAGCAATGGACGAGATCCATAAAGCTTCGGCCGGGATTCCGAGAATGGTCAACCGGGTGTGCGAAAAATCGCTTATGTATGCGTTCCAACAGCAAAAACGGCTGATCGATGATTACATGATCAAGTATGTAGTGGAACACGAAATGCTTGGAACCGTAACCGGATAGAGAAGGTGCCGTCCGGAATCCGGACGGCCCATACATCAACCATCACGGTGACAGTAAACTTAGCAGTTTAAAGACAACTCATGAAAGCAGTCTGGTGACAGCTCATGAAATCAGCAACAGGTATATAGCAGTTCAGCTGTCCAGATCTCCACGCAGCAGAACCTATTCCTCCTTATCCTTGTGCATTCCGGGTTGAATTATGAGAATGAAGTACACAAAAGCAGTATTTTACCTGGCATCACAAGAAATGTTGCTGTAAATTTCAAAGCACCCTATAATAATGCAGATTGTCGGGCTAAACGGACACCTGTGCCATATTCGGCGGACAGTCTGAGACATAATTAGCGGACAAGTAGGGACACATTAACCGGACAATAGATCTTCAGATATAATAAGTGCATCTCCTTAAAATGGAGAAATATTATATCTGGAGGTCCTACTATGGATTACAAAAAAGTACTAAGGCTTCACTTTGTGAACCATCTCAGCTGCCGTGAAATCGCCGAAAGCTGCGGCGACTGCAGCAAAACAACTGTCAATGAGTTTCTGAAACGCTTCAGAGAGAATCCGGAGCTTTCATACCCTTTACCGGCAGATGTCACGAATGAATACATCGGAAACATGCTTTATAAAAAGCCTGGTGTATCGGTAGATCAGCTCCTCTACCGGAATTTTAACAAGGAAGCTGTCTACAAGGCTCTGGCCCGCAAAGGAGAGACCCTGAAGCATCTGTGGCAGAAATACAATGCTATAGGTGTCGTAGACGGGAAGAAGCCAATGAGCTATCGCCAGTACTGCAGGCGTTACAGCGAATGGGCTGATTCCAAACAGCTGACCTTCCACATCCAGCGTTATCCCGGTGTCAATCTCGAACTGGACTACGCAGGGAAGCAGCTCTATCTGCATAACCGCCGGAACCCGGATGAGACCACAAAGGTCACGATCTTTATCGCTGCCCTCACCTACAGTGATTACTTTTACGCTGAAGGAATGACCGAATGCGATATCCGGAACTGGATCCGGGTCAATAATAATGCTCTGACCTATTTTGGCGGCGTGACACCAACGATCACCCCGGATAATTGCAAAGTAGCAGTTGCCCGGAACAAGGACTGGATCAGCCCTGTCCTGAATAAAGATTTCCAGGCATGGGCAGAACATAACAATACGGTTTTAACCCCTGCCAAAGTGAAATCCCCCCGCTGGAAACCAGTCGTGGAAGGCCACGTAAAGATCATTACCATGCACATCCTCATGGATATGGAAGATATGGTCTTTTATTCGCTGGATGATTTAAACCGTGTCCTGATGGAAAAGGTGGATGCCGAAAACCGGAAACCCTTTGAAGGACTCACCTATTCCCGGTACGATCTCTTTACAACAGAAGAGAAGGAGACCCTCCTGCCTCTTCCGCCCAGCCGTTTTGAATATCTTGAACGAAAGACTGTTAAAGTAGCACAAGATTTCTCCTTCACCTTCGACAAGGTCCATTATAGCATGCCCCGGAAATATCTGCGACAGGAACTTGAGATCCGGGCAGGGGAAAAAGAAATCTATGTCTATAACAAACACGGTGACTTCATCCGGATGCATAAGCGGAGCTACACACCGAAAGACTGGGTGATCATCCCCTCGGATATGCCTGCCGAATACAAAGACTATGGCTATTGGACGGTGCCTTATTTCCAGCAGAAAGCATCTGCTATCGGCCCCAGCACCCGTGCTTTGATCGATGCAGTCATTCAGAAATACGCTTATCCGGTGCAGTCATTCCGAAGCTGCTTTGGCATTCTGCGGTATGCGGAGAAGTACTCGCCGGAAGCCCTGGAACGTTGCTGTAAAGACGCCGTTTTCGCTGGGAGGTGCAACTATTCCTATATCTGTAACACAATCTCAACTTACCATAAAGAGCCGCTGCAAAGTACAATGCCACAGAGCAGCCCCAACGAAGATGCTGCAGCAGCCGTATCCGGCGCCTACAAAGATGACGACAGCAAGTATTCCCTTAAGAACCTGCTGAAGCGTCAGGAAACGGAGGCTGGCAATGAAGAATAAGACTACTGATATCTATGAGATGTTGGACACACTATCCCTGCCGGTAGCCGCCCAGCGTTTCGCAGAACTGTCTAAAAGCCCTGAATTCGGCAGCTATACCGCTTTGCAGTTCATCCGTGAGGTTCTGGAACCTCAGTACATAGAAACACTCAACAACAGGTTTGAAACAAATCTGCGGCTCAGCAGCCTGATCAACAAAGGGGCTGTGACTGAGAACCTGAAAACCGGCAACGGGCGCATCTATAATGATGCCACTGTTGAACAGATCCTGAAATTTCATTTCGCTGAGAATCGGCAGAACGTCGGGATCTATGGAGTCACCGGTGCCGGCAAGTCTTATTTCCTGTCTGCCTGTTGTGTGGAAGCATGCAGACGTAATTACCGTTGTAAGTTCGTAGACTATAGTGACCTGCTGGACGAACTGATCGTCCTCAACCGCCAGGAAGACCTGAACAAGTACCGTAAGAGGATCAGGTACTATGCACGGATCCAACTGCTGTTCATTGATGATTTTGCCATAAGCAGATATTCAGAAGAAGGGATCAAGATCCTGTATCATCTGATAAAACTTCGGGATGACCTTGGCACCTCCACACTCTTCAGCTGTCAGTATTCTCCAGATGAGTGGGGAAACCAGCTGAGTGACGAGAAGGAATGCTACGGTAAGCTTGACGGGATCAGACGTAGACTGACTACAGGATTTACTGTACTGATTGAGAAAGCATAGCTTTCTGCTGGAACAACGAGCAATACTGATCAGTAGGGCGGACTACCCTCTGCCCTGCTGATATCCCAGGCTGTCCGTTTAATATGGCCCGGACTGTCCGGGAAATGCGGCCCTGCTGTCCGCAGAAAGTGGCTGTATGCAAATAAAATGAAAAAATCCATCCGCTGTAACATTTCGCGGACATTTACTTGTTATGCTTTATGTAAAATGGAGGAAGCAACGACATGAAACAGATTTTAATTGTTGAGGATGACAGTTTTTTGAATAAGATGTTGGCCTATAATCTAACCGCAGACGGGTACGGAATAACCTCAGCACGCAATGCCAGAGCGGCTGCTGAGGCTTTGCGCCAACAGGAATTTGATCTGGTGTTGCTGGATGTAAACTTGCCAGACGGGAACGGATTCGAACTGTGCAGGCTGATAAAACCGGAACACCCGGACACCATTGTGATTTTCCTGACCGCAAATGATCAGGAGAGCAACCAGATACGGGGCTATGAGGCAGGTGCGGTGGATTATATTACAAAGCCCTTTGTCATTGGAGCCTTACAGCGAAAAATCAAAGCCATGTTCTCTATGCTGGAACACCACAAGCCATCCTATCCCTTTGGACAATCCGCAGGCAGAAAAAACAAGCTCTGATTGAACAGCTAAAGGCACTGGAATAACCTTTGCTTACAGAGAGTTATAGGATAGTCATTCATTTGGCTACCCTGTTTTACCCCAAAAAAGGAATAACACTCTCATGAATCGAGAATGTTATTCCGAGATAATTCATCATATAATAATTGTACAGATTCCTCATCTGGACGGCAGGATAATTCATATACAGGAATCTCTTTCAGTAAAGAATCCAGAGTCTGCATACACAACTCTGTTCCGTTTTCCAGCCAAAGAGGATAAAAAATACTTTGCGCAACCTCAGATACCATTTCAAAGCCCGACAAGCGTCGTATCGTATTCTGATTCGATTGCTTGAGAACAACCCATGCCACCACCGGCACGCTTGCATTCTCACAGTACGGGGAAGATCCATGCCATGGAGTTCCCCATCCTATGAATTCATCTTTACGATGCTCAACAAATACCAGATCGCCATTGATGATATCTGCATTACGGTACTGATGCCATAGTTCTGCCTGAGTTGTTTTTCCTATCCCTGAAGGTCCTAAAAACATGATACCTTTCCCATGATAGGAAATCAATGAACTATGTACCTGGATAAAGTGCCGTTGAACAGCGTGTGTATAAAATAGTTGCAGAAGCAAATCATACAAACTTCTCTCCGTTCCACAATCAATTAACTGGCCTGCTGTCCAATTTTCTTCAAGAATGATAATACTATCATCAAACTGTATAACATATTTTCCATAAAATGGTAAAGTTATATGTTCTACCTGATGAATATATTCGGCACACCTTGTTGAGTATAGCGTAAATTTAGGTATCATATAACCCAAATTACCCAACAGATACTTATCCCATGAATCTGATAATTTTATAGAATTTGATATACCAATTATAATCTTAGCAATATTGTAATACTTTAACATTAAGTTTCAGTCATGCAGGCTCCTGCTCCACCTCCAGCTAATGCATTTACAAAATTAGTAACCTCATTTGAACGATCTACGATTGACATACTATCAAGCCTATTTTGCCATGCCTCAAAATATGAATTCAAATTAGTACCCGGAGTCGACAAATACTCTTTGACTGCTTGATCACTTTTAAATGTTGAAGTGGGACCTGGGATATCCGTAAACCATTCTCCTGAACCAGTAAATCCACCTTCAGCACTTTCCCAATTGAAAAATATATTGGCAACTACAGTTTGACCCGAACCGCCTGTCGAATCTCCAGAATTTTGCGTATCAACAGTAAAAAATGAAACATCTGGTTTTTCATAACTTATTTCATATCCAGGCATAATATCTCACTCCTATTATTTTATTTTTTCAAATTAATATGTTCAATCCCACCATGTTCGTTGTGCATTAGCCAACGTGAAGAAATACCTTCAATGAAGTTACTCGCTGCTTGCTCAACATCTTCATCAGAAGAATGAGGGTAATTGGCTTTCAAGATTTCAAGTAAATCCTTCTTTTCAAATTCTCTGCCATATATACTTTTCCAAAGCATCGCTGCATCTTTAGTCATATAGTGAATTTTGGGAATTTCCAGTACTCTCTTCCCGGTTGGAACGATCACATATTGTCCTGCTACCTCACGAAGCACCAATCCATCTTTTAATCTCATGTCTTCACCTCTTCTTCTGAAGGCTTACCATCTTCCTCCATTTTTTGGCAAATCCATTTTGTAATTTCTTCTTCCTCATGAGAGTCCGCTTTCATTAATACTTTTGCTTCTACGGTAACATACGGTTCTTTCATCAAAAATCACCTGCCTCTGCAGAATTTTCATTAAACTAAAAATTTTCATTATTTGCATGTTATATACTAAATTATAAAATTGAATTTTTAGGATGTCAATCACCAATTATCCCACTCACCATCCACTCAGCCCTGAAATTTTATTTTAAACGGATATGAATCTCAATACCCAATAATCTTTTTAAGTTAGCAATACCCTTGGCTGTCCCCATTTCCCATAATAACGCTTTATACACTATGATTCTCCATTAAATGTTCTTACCTTCAAACGGTCATTATTTATTCCATAGTTTATTTGGTAGTCGATAATTATGGTAATTATCTTTAACAGCCAGCCAAGGATACCGAACCCATAAAAACACTCCAGCTTAGAATATGCAAAAGAAGGGGATCGATTAATTCCGATTTTTTACCGTTTACATGCAACGAAGAGACAATCCCAGAGAATTCGAACGGTCTCTTTTTTGCCCCTCTTAATGGTACTACAGTTGACGAAATGGATAAGAAGACTTTTGATATGTATATGAAGTACCATCTTTGCATCTGTGAACGTAACGATATGGTCGGTACAGCAGCGCATATGTTAGATGTTTTCAGAAAGGAATAGGGTGAAAAGCTCATTTTTTTAAGACACCGAAATAACCTTTGCTTACAGAGAACCGAAGCGGTCAAAAACCGCCCCGGCTTTATCGGGCAGTTAAATTTAATTTATGACTACCCTATTTTTATTAGAAATTGAATTACTATATTTAGTTGGATGATAATCGCATCTGACGTTTCTTGTATAAAATTATTTCCGGATCTGTTCCATTACATCCATATTCACAGACAAGTATGTAATTTTTATCGGCAACAACCCCATAGCATCTTTCCTTGCCGGATATCTCGATTTGGTTGCCCCCAGATACACGTTGTTATCCTTCAGAAGTTTAACAGTTTGCCCATTTGCAAGACGATATTCCAGATTCACAAAGAAGCCATTTAACAGATTAAGATTGTTCACCACAAGCCCCTTGATCCCAAGCGCATTGATCTCAGAAATCAAAAACTCCTTAAAACATAAAAATCCATCCTGGCCATCCTGCCTGATACATTCGGCAGCAATACAATCCCCATCAAACGGATGGCCATTTTGACAACCACCGCATTCCGCCCGATGAGCGCACCTGCTGCAACAGTCCGTACCACAAAGTGACTGCATATAGATCCCTCCAAATCCCGAAATTACTGCTCCGTACTTTTTATTCCCGCGGGCAACGAGCCAAGCGGACATGCTTGCATGTCCATTTGGCGACTGCCGCGAGGGTCAAATACCCCGCAGCTCTGCTGCGCTGCAAGTTTGATGCCCCGTAGCTTGCTGCGGGGTCTTTGACTCTACCACACTTTCAGAGACGTGAAAATAACCCGTTTATAGCCGTTTTCCGGTCTCTTGCCTGCATATTTTGTACATCCTGACTTCCACATCAGGATATATGCTTTGAAAGTATTGATAAAAGACGATGGAGTTTTTCCTTTTTCCCGCTATCGTATTGAACCAATGCCGGATACAGATATATAAATACCGGATATAAAGACGCCATATGATAACATTCCTCAAAATCTCTTCTGCTGATTGTTATATTTCGATACCGCAATTCTTCCCAATATAACATGGCTTCTTCTTGCGTAAAATAATCGGCTAAATCAATATAAAAGGGGGCCAAACGGCTGAACCCCCAGTCAATTATCATAGGCATTCCGTTAAAACAGCGTACATGGTCACCGGAAATATTTTGCAGATCCCCATGGGTAATAGTAAGGCTTGTCCCGTCCTGATACAATTCGGTCATATCTTTCACAAATCGTTCCGCAAGTTTGCGCAGTTTCCGTAACACCTTGGAATACTGTGCTGAAAAACGATTGTCCAGTACACATTTCTTTTCAAAGTGGTCAACAGAAATTTTCGTTGTGATATATTTCCAATAATTTTCATTTGCATGAAGCAGATATGGGGTTTTATCTGCAGATCCCAAATTATCTGTATGAATATCTGCAAGCGCTGCCGCAACTTGTTTTTTCCATGTGGATATGTGGCGCGGAAGCGTTTCACATGAACGGATATCCTGCATGATAAACCATGCCGTTTCCTCTGATTCCTGCAGATCTGAAAAAGAGTATGGGGAATGTCCCCTTTTTTGTTCCGTAAGGATTTGCATAACACTTCTTTCGGATAAAGCGGCATATTTACAAATATAGCTGCACATTTTCCCGTTTGAAAATGTGCAGTTTAAGCGCACAAGCTTCGCACCGGAATATCCTTTCTCATCGGACCTCATAGGGGCAGAACAGGCAGAATATAATTGCCCATTTCCTATTTGTTCGGATAAACTATCTGCAAGTTTAAAAAAAACGTCATCCATGTGCACTCCCCCTGATACTCTGCAGTTTCCCTTCCCTTCATTGTGCCTCTTTTTATATCTTAAACCCTTTCCAAAGTCGTAAATCGCGGCTGTCAAGGTGCGGTATAAAAAGGAAGAGACAGTCCAGCAGAGAATTCAGCTCTTGAAATACCCCGAATTCTGTGGGATTGTCTCTTCCCGTGTGTATACTGTTTTTGTGTGACTAAACGCACACGCTTCATACACACATTTTATGAATCACATACACACTTTTCAGTTCTGTTCCATGCTGTTCTATTCCACTCAGCTCCAAAACCCAAATTCAAACAAAGCAAAACATTGCATTGACAAACTTCTATTACCCTTTACCGGTTATTGATCGCCGTCACCAGAGCGTCAATGGACGCCTTGATGATATCGGTATCCACTCCGGCTCCCCATGCCAGGGAACCATCCGGCTTCCGGATACCCACATAGGCGATAGCTCTGGAGCTGGAGCTCTGCTCCAGGGCGTGCTCCTCGTAAGTCACCAGGTCATACTGCAGGTTGTATGCCTTCTTCAGCGCATTGCTCACCGCATTCAGACGACCATTTCCAACAGCCTCTGTGGTGATGCTCCTGCCGTAGCAGGAGGATGTTACGCTGGCAGTGATGTGGCCGTTCTGCTTGAAGTGCACTTTCTCCACACTGTAAGGTGTCTTTACATTCTCGAAGGTTTCCTTGAACAGCTCGAAGATCTGGTCCGGATGCAGCTCCGTATGAGTATGATCGGAAACTGCCTTGGCGGCATAGCCCATGGCCTCCCGCATCTTGGCCGGCAGACGGAGACCGAACTTGGACTCCAGAATATAACCAACGCCGCCCTTTCCGGACTGGCTGTTGATCCGGATCACATCCGCGTCGTAGTTTCTTCCCACATCCTTGGGATCGATGGGCAGATAGGGGACAGTCCAATGATCCGGATCCTTTTCCTCGATCCACTTCATGCCCTTGGCAATGGCATCCTGGTGAGATCCGGAGAACGCTGCAAATACCAGCGCTCCGCTGTAAGGACTTCTCTCATCCACCTTCATGCCGGTGTACTGTTCGTATTTCTCACAGATATACGGCATATCGGAGAAATCCAGCTTGGGATCCACGCCCTGGGAATACATATTCATGGCCAGAGTGATGATATCCACGTTTCCTGTCCGCTCCCCGTTTCCAAACAGGGTTCCCTCGATCCTGTCCGCTCCGGCCAGCAGTCCCATCTCGGAATCAGCCACGCCGCAGCCCCTGTCATTGTGGGGATGCAGGGATACGATCACGTTCTCCCGATACTTCAGATTCTCACACATGTACTCCACCTGGCTGGCGTATACATGAGGCATGGAATGCTCCACCGTCACCGGCAGATTAATGATAGCCTTTTTATCCGGGGTAGGTTTCCATACATCCAGAACCGCGTTGCATACCTCCAGCGCGTATTCCGGCTCCGTTCCGGTAAAGCTCTCCGGACTGTATTCAAAAAGGAAGTTCCCCTCCGTTTCGTCTGCCAGCTTTTTCAGAAGAGCGGCTCCTTCCACGGCGATATTCAGGATCTCCTCTCTGGACTTGCGGAATACCTGCTGACGCTGCGCGTAGGAGGTGGAATTATATACATGGATGATGGCTCTGGGAGCTCCCTTTACTGCCTCAAAGGTTTTACGGATAATATGTTCCCTGGCCTGAGTCAGCACCTGGATGGTCACATCCTGCGGAATCAGATTCCGTTCAATAAGCGCCCGGAGGAATTCATATTCCGTCTCGGAAGCCGCAGGGAATCCCACTTCGATCTCTTTGAATCCGATCTTCACCAGGAGCTTGAAAAACTCGATCTTCTGCTCCAGGCTCATGGGGATTACCAGCGCCTGGTTGCCATCCCGCAGATCCACGCTGCACCAGGCAGGAGCTTTCTCCACATACTCCTTCTCTGCCCATTTCATACAGGGAACAGGGGGCATAAAATACTGTCTTTCATACTTTTTACAGTTCATCATAGTGATAATATCCTCCTTCTTTTTCATCAGGTCTGCGCATAGTCCGTTTTTTACAAATCCTTTTATCTCCGCAGGCAACGAGCCAGGCGTACAGCAGGTACTTCCTGTACATCCTGTTCACTGCGGAGCGTTTTTATTTCATAAGAACGCGGTTTCCCATGAAATAAAAAAGTCCTTCGTCTCTTAAGTATATTAAGAGACGAAGGACTGTCATACATCCTACGCGGTACCACTCTTCTTCATGGTTTTCCATGCACTCAACAGATACGGACCTTCCGGCCTTATATCCTCCTCTTCGATAACGGTGAGGTCTCCGTCTGCGCCTACTTGGAAAATCTTTTCGGGCAGATGCTCCGAGGGCAGTTCCGGATGTTCCCTCTGCCGCTTTCCACCAGCCAGCGGCTCTCTGGATTCAGTCCGATCCGTACTATTCCTCTTCAACGCATTCGCAATTTAAACTAGTTGACTTGTTAATTAAAATATCACAGTTTTTCCTTACTGTCAATCATTTTCATCAAAATCTTTTCCGGCGTGATGGGAAGCTCTCTGAACCAGATGCCGCAGGCATTGTATATCGCATGGGCAATGGCCGGACATGGAGTGTTGATCACCACTTCTCCGATGGATTTTGCCCCGAAAGGACCGGACTGTTCATAACTGCTTTCAAAATCCACCTGAATATTTCCCACATCCAGCCGGGTGGGGATCTTGTACTGCATCAGGGAATTTTCCCGGACCTTTCCCTGGGAGCTGTACTGAACATCCTCAAAAAGCGCCATACCGATTCCCTGGGCAATTCCTCCCTCCGTCTGAACCCGGGCCAGATTGGTATTGATGGGAGTTCCGCAGTCCACCACTCCCACATAATTGATCACCGTCACCTGACCGGTTTCCTTATCCAGCTCAATCTCCGCCATTCCCACCATGAAAGGCGGCGGGGAGACCGGTGAGGAATGGCTCACTGTCACCTCCAGAGCTTTGCTGCTTCCCAGCTGAGTTCCCCAGGCGATCTGATCCAGATCCGCCTGACGGCCATCCCGGATATTCTTTACAGCCTTTCCGTCGAATTCCACGTCCTCCACCGGACACTGCAGGATAGCGGCCCCGCTCTCTGAGATTTTTTCCCGCATTTGCTCACACGCCTGCTCCACAGCCTTTCCCGTCACATAAGTGGTGCTGGAAGCATAGGAACCGGAATCATAAGGCGAGGTATCCGTATCCGCCGCCTGGACCGTGATCTGTTCCAGACTGCAGTCCAGACACTCCGCCGCGATCTGAGCCAGGATCGTATCACAGCCTGTTCCCATATCCGCCGATCCCACCAGCAGAGTATAAAATCCCCCGTCATTCAGCTTCAGGGTAGCCGATCCCACGTCCACACCGGAAATTCCGGATCCCTGCATGGTCATGGCAACGCCTACGCTTCGCACCTTACCGTTTCCCATATCCCGGCATGGATATTTTTCATCCCATCCCATCAGCTCCTTAGCCCGCAGAAGACACCGGTCCAGAGCGCAGCTTGTGGCTGTCTCTCCATAATAGGCGGGCATCACATCTCCCTGGCGCACCATATTTTTCAGACGGAATTCGATGGGATCCATTCCCAGCTTTGCCGCCAGTTCGTTGGCCGCCGATTCCACGGCGAAAGTTCCCTGGGTAGCTCCATAGCCCCGGTAGGCTCCCGCGGACATCCGGTTGGTATAGACCACATCATAGGAAAAACGGTAAGCTTCCAGATCGTGATAAAGCGGAATGCTCTTGTGCCCGGAAAGTCCTACCGTAGTGGGTCCGTGCTCCCCGTAGGCTCCCGTATTGGACAGGGTGTAGACCTCTATAGCCCGCAGTTTTCCCTCCCTGCTGGCTCCCATCCGTACATGCAGTTCCATCGCATGCCGGGGTGAAGAGGCCGTAAGGGACTCCTCCCTGGAAAATACAATTTTGGCCGGCTTTCCTGTCTTCCAGGTGACAAACGCAGGGTACACCTCCGACACTGCCGTCTGCTTTGCCCCAAATCCTCCTCCGATCCTGGGTTTCGTCACGCGGATCCTGGACTTGGGGATTCCCAGCGCATTGGCCACGATCCTCCTCACATGAAATACGATCTGGGTGGAGCTGACGATGTTCAGCCGTCCTCCGTGATCCATATAGCAATACGTCCGGAAGGTTTCCATCATTGCCTGCTGGTTGGCCTTGGTCCTGTAAATCCGATCCACCACATAATCGCAGTCTGCCAGAACTCCGTCCACATCTCCCATCTCATCCCTGGCAGAAGCGCAGAGGTTTCTTTTGTTGTCCGCGCCTACCGGACAGAGTGCCTTCCAGTTTTCCTCCGGATGCACCAGAATATCACCGTCCAGTGCCTCATGGGGATCCAGTACAGGCTGCAGCACCTGATATTTCACCTTGATCAGTTTCATGGCCTTCTTCACGCAGGCTTCATCCTTTCCTGCCACAATAGCCACAGGATCTCCCACATAGCGCAGTCTTCGATCCAGGATCAGCCGGTCATAGGGACTGGCCTCCGGATACGTCTGTCCTGCCAGAGTAAACCGCTCCTGGGGAACGTCCTTCCAGGTATATATCGCCTCGACTCCCGGCACCAGCATGGCCTTATCCGTGGAAATCTCTTCGATCAGCGCATGGGCATGGGGACTTCTCAGAAGCATCACCACCAGGCAGTCCCTGGGCGCCAGATCCTCCACATACGCCGGTTTTCCTGTCACCAGAGCCATGGCATCGCTTTTCATCACCGGCTGGTTCACGTATCTCATGCTTCTTCCTCCCCTCTGTTCTGTGATTTTTTCTCACGGTATTTCATGAATTCCTTTACCGCCCGCAGCTGTCCTTCATATCCGGAACAGCGGCAGAGATTTCCAGCCAGGAATTCCCGGATCTCCTGATCATCGGGAGAAGGATTTTCCCGGAACATGGCGATCATATTCATGACCATCCCGGGGTTGCAGAAACCGCACTGCTCTGCTCCCTGACCGGCGATAAACGCCCCGATCTCCCTGGCCTCCTCCTGAAGCCCTTCCAGAGTTTCCACACTCCTGCCCTCTGTTCTGGCCGCCGGCACGCTGCAGGACAAGACGGGCTTTCCATCCAGAAATACCGTACACAGCCCGCAGTTGGAGGTCTCGCATCCGCACTTCACACTGCTGCATCCCAGCTGGCGTACCAGTTCATACAAAGTGGTGTCCGGGCGGATCTCCGCTTCCGTCTTTTTTCCGTTAAGCCTGAGCTGAATCTTCATCTGTCATTCCTCCTATCTGCATACATGCCCGTCTGGTCAGCACGCCTGCCAGTATTTTTCGATATTGAGCAGATCCCCTCATATTGGATCCGGTGGAAATCTTCTCCTCCACATACCGGGCGAACGCCTGTACCTGCTCCCGGGTGGGATCCTCCCCCAGGATCCTTTCCTCATCTCTCAGAAGAACCGCTCTCTGAGGACGGGCTCCCACAGCCACTCTCCACTCCTGCCCCTGACAGACAGCCGCACAGGTAAGCACAGGAAAATCCGTACTGCTGTTCCGCATGGAGAGATACGCCGCGCGCAAAGGTTCCTTCTTCAGCACCACACGGATCAGGATATCCCGGTCCGGCTTTCTGCAGGCATATTCCTCCAGGGACACCATTCCTCCCCTGTACAGCTCCACCTGGGCGTTCAGCGCCAGAAACATGGTCAGCACATCGGAAAATCCAAACCGGCCGTACAGACTCCCTCCCACTGTGGCCAGATTCCGAAACTGCACACCCACAATATGACGCACACTTTCCCGCATAGCTCCCTGCGTATACCGATCCAGCCCCGGATGCAGTTCCAGATCCCGCAGGGTAGTCATTGCCCCAATGGAAAATTCCTCCTCCGTCTCCCGGATTCCCTCCAGTCCCAGTCCGGACAGGTCAATGGCCTTATTCACATTTCCATTACCCAGCCGCAGCCACAGCATACCTCCCACAATCCGGTTAGACCGCTTCTGGTTCAGTTCGTATGCCTGCTCCAGGCTCTCTGCTTTCACATATTCTCTTATGGTCAGCATTCTTCTCCTCCTGTTTTCGTAATCTACTTTTTATTTTCTTTAGAAATTCTTCCGTTTTTGTACACACTCCGCTCACAATTCCCTGGTATACTGAATTCATCATCAAAGAGGGCGGCGGTTGTCTGAGCCAGAGATGCCGGATGATTGCTCTCCTCGCCTAACAATTATCTTTATTTACATAGATTTGGCAGATCCGGGAAGTTTTCCCGCTGCCGCAAACCTCCTTTTTCACAACAGCCGGAGCATTTGCTCCAGAGAGGATCCCGTTTCCCGGGATTCTCTTTTTTTGCTGTAAAATTTCTGCCCACTTCTGCTGTTATTATACTAGCTTTCCCGGACAGACGCAATTCCCAGTTCCTGTCTTTGGGAGGAAATCGCAGCAGTCCATCCTTCCGGCTTCACTGTTCCGGAAAATCCATGCCGGTGGGCGCAAACGGCTGGAAATAATATCTGAAGGAACCATCATGATTTCGCTTTATCGAACCCCTTTTGCAAAGATGGGTAAAGTTTACATTCCATTTATTGACAAAAGCTACGATACGGCCTCGGTCAACAGTATCTGCGAAACCGGACAGATTCCCAAAGGCTTACTTTACCATAATTTCAGGGGAAAAGATGAGCTGTATCTGCTCTGTGTGAAAATTGCAAATAGCGTCCTACTACGGCCGGTTTTGCGGAGCAAAACGGCCACAATGCGGAGCTGAGCGGCCAGGATTCCTTTTGATTTAAAGACTCCCCATCCCTCATAATGGAAGAATGCCGCTGATGCGGTAAATACATCATTATGAGGAGGTAATGTATGCTCGACTACAAAGACATCATTATCAAGCACTATGCTCTGCATATGTCCGGCAGGCAGATTGCAGCAGCTATAGGTGCAAGCAAATCAGGAGTCAACGATTTCCTGAAAGCGTTTGAACAGTGTGAATCACTGTCGTATCCGTTGCCCGCCGGGATTACCAACTATGGCATAGCGGAACTGGTCTATGGCAGGAATCCTGAAGGAGCGGATGGACGGGATCTAAGCTTTGAGCTTCCAGACTTTGCTGAAGTGGAAAAGCAAATGAACAGCCGGAAGAACATGACGCTGGTGTTCCTTTGGGGACGGTATAAAAACCGATGCATGGCAGAAGAGAAAAAATTTTATTCCTATCGCCAGTTTTGCGGCCGATATATGTCCTGGCGTGAGGAGAACTATGAGACACTGCATTTCAATGCTGTGATCGGCGAAAAAATGGAGGTGGATTTTGCAGGGAAAACATTTTCTATGATCAACCGCCTGACCGGAGAGCTCAGTACAATCGTTGTATTTGTGGCAGTGCTTCCCTATTCTCAGTACATTTACGCAGAAGGGATGCTCTCTACCAAGGAGCCTCAATGGATTGATGTAAACAATCATGCATTGCGCTTTTTTGGCGGAGTTCCTGCCATTGTCGTTTGCGATAACTGTAAACAGGCTGTGACTGTCAATAAAGACTGGATCGAGCCGGAGCTTAATAAGGATTACGCCGAATGGGCCGAGCATAATGGTACTGTGATTCTTCCAGCCAAAGTACGGCGGCCCAAATTTAAGAGTTCAGTAGAGAACTCAGTAGGCATTCTTGAAAAAGGATTTTTCCATGATCTGGAGGAACGGCAGTACTTCAGTCTTGAACAGTTTAACGCAGATCTATGGGAGAAGTTGGATGAACTGAACGAGCAGGATCTGAAAAACCGTGACTATAGCCGCTATGATCGCTGGCAGGAAGAAAAAGGGGAGTTGATGCCGCTGCCTCCTGCGTTTTATCACTACATGGAACGAAAAGAGGCCAAAGTATCAAGTGATTTCCATGTCCGCTTTGATAATGCGTATTATAGTGTTCCCCGGCAATACATACATAAGCGGGTACTTATCAAGGCAACTGCAACACAGATCCAGATTAGTGCATTATCTGGTGAACTCCTTTGTGAATGGCCCAGAGCAAAATACAAAGGTCAGTGGCTCACGAATCCTGAACACCTGCCTGGGAACAGTCGTGAAATGGCCGAATGGAATGGCCCATACTTTATACAGAAAGCGATGACGATCGGCCCCAATACCGTGGAGGTGATAAAACGCATCCTCTCCAGCAGGAAATATGAGGTGCAGACCTATCGGCAATGCGTTGGCGTACTTGGTTTTGCTAAGAGATACGGGAAAAAAGTGCTGGAAGAATGCTGCAGGCAGGCACTTGGACTGAATAAAGTCACCTATACCTTTATTAAGAACTCTGTCCCTGCGATTGCCGAAGAACTGACTGACAGTACTGAGCTTTCGCAAAGGAATGAAGAAAAGAATAGAGGCGCTTATGTCATGAGTTCCGCATCTTCTGATATCGATCGCCTTCTGGCTAAAAGCCAGTCCCTCGTAGAACAGGCACAGAAGGGAGGGCGTCATGATGAAAAGCGCTAATTCCCTGCTCATGGATCTGGAGGAACAGATGAACATGATCGGACTCCCGTTGATGGCGCTCAAGTTGGATGAACTTTACCGGTCATCAGATTTTCTTACTATGGATCGGCTGGAGATGGTATCATCACTTCTGAAACCGGAATACGAAGATAAAACGACAAAACGTTTTAACAATCGGCTTCGCACTGCCCATTTGATCGGCACGCCTTGTGATATCTCGCAGTGCAGGGACTCTTCCCGGAGGCGATATGAGCCGACCGATGCACCGAAAGTATTGTCAACCCTCCAGTTTATTGAGGACGGTCTGAATGTCTGCATACTTGGACCATCAGACAGCGGTAAGACGTTCCTGGCTAAAAGCCTTGGTGTGGCTGCTTGTGAAAAATACCGCGTTAATTATTGCCATTGCAGCGAATTGTTGGAACGCCTTGTCGCTGCGAAATCTGCAGATTATACAAAATACATGCGTGAAATCAAAAAGATTCTCGGGTTTCAGCTCCTGATCCTGGACGATTTTTTGTTAAATACAATCATGGATGAACGGGAAGTCAAAGTATTGATGGAAATCCTAACACGCGATCTAGTG
>CAWVIZ010000010.1:0-505878 GCA_963929535.1 uncultured Lachnospiraceae bacterium
ACACTAGATCGCGTGTTCAGCAGTCAGTACCGCAGCTTTTACCCAGGTATCCGTGGAAAAAGGCTTTCCACCGGAAAGGTGGATATCCGTCTGGAAGAACTGACACTTGGGAACGGGGAGACGGATGCCTGGAAAGACGGGCTGCAGGTGATGCCTGGAATGACGGTTTCCAAGATCCCCAGGATCTATAACGATGCCGCAGACTGTTTGTGCGGGCATCGGTGGAAATTTCAGGAGGGGAAGAAAGCGGCAATACACTGTCCCGGGAGGCGCTTGAAGGAATCTCCGGGGATTGGATCCGGAAGGGAGATTACTATTATTACACCAGAATACTGAAAAGCGGGGAGAGCACGGAGCTGTTTCAGGGAATCATCATACCGTCTCAATGGGAACAGGGAGAGATCCCGGGAAGAGATACATGGCAGGTTCAGGTGCGGGCAGAGGCCATTCAGGCGGAACATCTGGAGCCGGATTTCGATGCGGAGGATCCCTGGGGCGCCCGGGGACAGAAGTATACCATAGAAACGGCCAGAACAGAGAGCCCTCTGATTGCTCCGGAAACGGACTCTGCGTTTACCGGTACGGTGGTTCTGGACAGGGAAACAGAGGAATTGCTGGCGGATCCGGAAGACTTTGTGGGAGATTTCCAGGAATTTTTACCGGGAGATATACAGGAGCGGCATCTGCGGCTGGAAAATCATACCGGGGAGGCCAGAACCATTTATTTTCGTTCAGAGACGGATTCAGGTCAGAACTGGATGACGGAGATGCGGCAGAAGGTGACTGTTATCAGCGGGGGAGAGGAGACGACGGATTTTGAAGGAGCAATGACAGAGTCACAGTGGACGGAATACCGGCAGATCTGCCGGCTGGATCCGGGGGCAGAGCGCGGAGGTGGTGATCCGGCTGTCCATGCCGGAGTCGCTGGGTAATCAGTATTCGGTACAGGATGGCACAGCCGTCTTTCAGCTTTGCGCGGATGAGAAGATAACAGCGGCAAAGACCGGGGATTCCAACTGGGAAATCTGGGTACTGATTCCGGGCGTCGCGGCCTTTGCGGGAATGGCGGCTGCGGGAATCCTGTGGTCAGGACACAGAAAAGGAGGAAAGCGATGAGAAAAGCTGCTGAATGGGCCGGGAACATTTTTTATCTGATACTGCTGTCTGCTGCTGCGCTTCTGGCGTTTCCGCTGATTCCCGGCTGGAGCCCGCAGGTGGTGCTCAGCGGTTCCATGGAACCAGAGATTCCGGTGGGAAGTCTGGTGTATATTGACCGCAGGACAAAGGCGGAAGAGATCCGGGCGGGAGATGTGATCGCTTATCATCTGGGAGAAAAGGCGGCGGTCCTTCACCGGGTAATCCGGGTGGAAAAATCAGAGGGATATTTTACCACCAAGGGGGATGCGAATCAGGCAGAAGATCCGGGAGAAGTATCCTTCGGGCAGTATATGGGGAAATTGGTATTCTGCATTCCGCTGGCGGGGTATTTGGCTGCAGCGGTGCAGCATCCGGCTATTTGGGCTGCAGGCGGGGCGGTGTTCCTTCTGATCTGCGGAATCCGGGGAATCACCGGAAAAGGAAAGAAGGTGATGAGCGATGAAAAAGTATAGATACCCTGGCAGAAGACTGCTGGGACTTCTGATAGCTGTGGTGTTTTTGGTGGGAGTGGTTCCTGTGGGGATCCGGCAGGTATGGGGGGAAGAATCCGGAGAATTTTATATCGATCCTTATCAGGGGGCGATCCGGCCATTTTCCTTTGACAATTCTGCCAGGATGACCATCAGCAGTGAGCGGTACGATAAATTTGCCTGGGATCCTACCGCGCAGGGGGACAAAAAACTGTCCACATCTGGCCATGGGGATCAAGTATGGGTGGGGGATAATAAAAATCCGGACGGGCAGGGAAAATGGAGAAATGTGTACTGCCTGGAGTTTGAAAAGTCCAGTCCCACGGGACAGACCATGACGTATGTGGGATTTACCAACCGGAAGGTGGCCTATGCTCTGTATTACGGTTCTGTATATTACGGACAGACCAGCCGCTATGCAGGGTACTCTACGGGAGACTGGCGGATGGATTATTTTGTGACGCAGATTGCGATCCATATCCTGAATAATGAATTTACGCTGGCGGCATTTCAGACCGCTTTAAACAGGCCGGGAAGCCAGGCTACGGCCGGTGAGAAAAATCTGGTGTATGAAAAAGTAAAGAAGCTGGTGAACGAAGCAAATGTACAGGGTAATTACGGAGGATTTACCAGTGATGGATGGATCGATATGGGAGTAGGAAAGTTTTCTCTTACCGGATATCAGGATGCCTGGAAGGAGGAAAATGGAAAGTACTATTCCCAGGGAAAGTTTAAAGCCAGTTTCCAGAGCTACTACGGATATGATTTCCGGAACAGATCACATCCTATGAGGTGGAGACGGCTTCCGGGGTGAAGGTGAGAAAAAGTGATGAAAAGACGTATTCGGATTTCGATCTGGAGATCAGTAAAAGCCAGTTTGCCAAATGGCAGCTTACCGGGAAAACCATCCCGGTAAAGGTAACCATGAAGATCCCAAGATACTGGGGCGGGGGGATCTATCGGTGTGAAAATGGAGTGCAGGATGTGTGCTTCCTTACATGGTCCAGTTCCGGCGGCGATGTGACTTACACCCAGAACGTCAACCTTCATATCCCCAAAAAGACGGAAACACTGACCATTTATAAAAAAGACCAGGACAGTCAGAAATCATTGGCGGGAGCTGTGTTCTCTCTGTGGGCATACGATGGAAAGCAGTATGGAAAGAAGGTAAAGAACTTTACAGATAATGGGATGGAAGCTACACGTGTAAAGGGATCGACTATACGGACACCCAGGATGGATGGTTTCTGATCAGGGAAGAAAAAGCTCCGGAGGAATACAGCAACCAGTACCTTCTTTACAACAGTACGGATCAATCCGATTATGAAACGTACGGCGGACGGCAGATCCATATGACAGAAAACGGGATTTCCTTTGACGGGGTGGAGGACGGAGCCATATTCCTGGATAAAAAGCTGACGCCCCAGGCAAATCTGGAGGTGAAAAAATTTGATGCTGTCAGCGGAAACATACTGGACAGTGCCGGCATTGCTGTTTTTGAATGGAGCAAATCCTTGGGCGCTTATAGGGAGGAGGCTGTCCAGCAGCTGGCATATGAAAAGGAAAAGCAGCGGTATGTGACAAAGTCTCCCCTTACCCGGACAGAGGAGAATGAAGGAAAATTTATCGTGAAGGAAACGGTCATGCCGGAGGGATACCGTTGTCCCTGGAACCGGGAGATTCAGGTGACGGAGCCGGGGCTTGTGACGATGATGCTGGATGCGCCCAACTATCCGGTACGTTCCGTAACCATCCAAAAAAAGGTACGCAGTCAGGATATAAACTGGGCCCATGGCAATCCCACATTTTTCTTCCGGATATGGGGAGAGGATATCAATGGAGAACAGCATGAGTACCGCTGCTGTGTGGAACTGACTTCCGGAGATACCAATGGAGATTTTCTGGAAAAAAGCGTTACAGTGGGAAACCTGCCAGCTGGAATTTACCGGGTGGAAGAGGATGGAGAGGTGCTTCGGTACATTCTGACGGATATGGAGGCGCTGACAGACAATGTGTCTGTGGAAAAAGAAGAACTGGAGGTGGTCAATGGGATACAGAAGATCCGGGGACAGGCCTTATGTGATCTGACTTTGGAAGACGGCAGTGTGGGATTCTTTAATGAAAAGGTGATGCATGACCAGTATACGGATAATCAGGTTCTGGTGAACCATATACGGATTGCGGACAGCTGACGGGACTCCTCTTCATTTGGCGCTGCTGCATTACCTGTATGGTTACTATTTACAGCCACCCCACCCGCATGCGCACTCGTCGCGCTTACGCGCTTTGGTCCCGCCCCTTACGGGGCTAAGACTGGTTATGTGGGTGGGGTGACTGCTTCACAGTCCTGTTTCATACTTGACAGCAGATGCTTTTGTGCAGGCACAACGCGTCTGCTGTCAAGTATAAAACTGCTGTGAATAGTAACCCCGTATGGCCATATTACGCAAATTTGACGAAAAAATGCTTGTATAGTAAATTTCGTTATGCTATAATCTAAAGGTCGCAAAAAACACCTGTGCCGATTCGGAGGAGGGTGCCTGAAAAAAAGGTCTCAAAGAACAGGAAGCACAGGGAAGATTAAAACCAAAAGGAGATTGAAGACATGAGCGTTATTTCAATGAAACAGTTGCTGGAAGCAGGTGTGCATTTCGGACATCAGACCAGAAGATGGAACCCCAAGATGGCTGAGTACATCTATACCGAGAGAAACGGAATCTATATTATCGACCTGCAGAAATCCGTTGGTATGGTGGACGATGCTTACAGGGCAGTTTCCGATATTGCTGCAGAGGGCGGTACGATTCTGTTTGTGGGAACTAAGAAGCAGGCGCAGGATGCCATCAAGACAGAGGCAGAGCGCTGCGGTATGTTCTATGTAAATGAGAGATGGCTGGGCGGTATGCTGACAAACTTCAAGACGATCCGCAGCAGAATTGAGAGACTGAAAGAGATCGAGGCTATGGAGGCTGACGGAACCTTCGACGTACTGCCGAAGAAGGAAGTTATCGCTTTGAGAAAAGAGATGTCCAAGCTGCAGAAGAACCTGGGCGGAATCAAAGAGATGAAGAGACTGCCGGATGCGATCTTCATCGTAGATCCCAAGAAGGAGAGAATCTGTGTTCAGGAAGCACATGCTCTGGGAATTCCGCTGATCGGTATCTGTGATACAAACTGTGACCCGGAGGAACTGGATTATGTAATCCCGGGTAATGACGATGCGATCCGTGCGGTAAAACTCATCGTTTCCAAAATGGCCGATGCTGTTGTGGAAGCAAATCAGGGGGCTACCGGCGAGGAAGAGTTCGTAGAAGAAGCTGCAGAGGAGATGGCAGAGGAGGAGTAAGGAATACTTACGGTTGTCTTTGCAGCCTGAGGGCAGAAAGATAACCGGCAGCCGCTTCGGCGGCTGCCCTCTTTTCTGTTTATTTCCGTGGGCAATGAGCCAAGCGGACATGGGAATGTGTCTGTTTTGGTGTATGCAGATGGGAACAGTTCAAAACGACATTTGGATTCGGAGGAAATGATAATGGCTATTACAGCAGCAATGGTAAAAGAGTTAAGAGAGATGAGCGGCGCCGGAATGATGGACTGTAAGAAAGCTCTTACAGCTACCGAAGGCGATATGGACAAGGCTATGGAGTTCCTGAGAGAAAAGGGACTGGCTACCGCTCAGAAGAAAGCCGGAAGAATCGCAGCAGAGGGTATCGTTATGCTGAAGGTTACCGAGGATGGCAAGAAAGCAGTGGCTGTTGAGGTGAACGCCGAGACAGACTTCGTTGCAAAGAACGAGAAATTCCAGGGATATGTGGCACAGGTTGCCGAGCAGGCTCTGGAGACAACTGCCGCTGATGTGGACGCTTTCCTGGCTGAGCCCTGGAAGTTTGACACCAGCAAGACTGTGAACGAGGCTCTGGCCGGACAGATCGCGGTAATCGGCGAGAACATGAAGATCCGTCGTTTCCAGCAGGTGGAGGAGTCCAACGGATTCGTTGCTTCCTACACTCATATGGGCGGTAAGATCGGTGTTCTGGTTGACGTGGAGACCGATGTGGTAAACGATGAGATCAAAGAGATGGCAAAGAATGTTGCCATGCAGGTTGCTGCCCTGAAACCGCAGTACACCAGCAGAGATGAGGTGGACGCTGCCTACATCGAGCATGAGAAAGAGATCCTGACCGTACAGGCCAAGAACGAGAAGCCGGATGCCAACGATAAGATTATCAACGGCATGGTAATGGGACGTATCAACAAAGAGCTGAAAGAGATCTGCCTGCTGGATCAGGTATATGTAAAGGCAGAGGACGGAAAGCAGTCTGTTGGAAAATATGTGGAGGAAGTTGCCAAGGCCAACGGCGCGAAGGTAACTGTAAAAGGCTTCGTTCGTTTCGAGACCGGAGAGGGTATCGAGAAGAAGGAAGAGGATTTTGCGGCTGAGGTTGCAAAACAGATGGGAATGTAATGCGGAGTTTGCATTGAATTTCTGATAATGAAACCCTTATAAGTGGTGATTTTACATCGCTTATAAGGGTTTTTGTAATATGGGAAATACGCTGCGGAATATAAAGTTTGGCTGATTTTGCTGGATCATGCCCATCGTGAAGAATCTGGATCGTTTTAATAAATGGCTCAGAGCATATCCATTCTGTAACAATGTTAAGAATGAAAGAGTAGAATAGTCATGAAAAATAGAAAAAATTATTTTAAAGGGATATGTTGTGTAGTTGTATGTGCATTTGTATTGACAGGCTGCACAAACCATCCCAGCGGAGAAGAAAATTCCGCGGAAAGACAAAAAGAAGAATCAGAGGAAGAAAAACAAGCGTTGTCGGAAATTAAATCAGGCAGCAATTCCATGGAAACAGACGCAGAAAACCCTGGCGAAAGCGTGGAAATGGAACCGGAAATAATAGAGACAGACTGGTCAGAATATTCAATGGCCTGAATGGAACAGCAGTTATATATGATGCTTCCACAGACAATATACAATCTATGACCGCAATCTTGCAGTTGCCAGAAGTTCTCCGTGTTCTACATTTAAAATTATTTCTTCCTTGATTGCATTGGAAAATGGAATTATTGATCCGGAGGACTCTGCTCGAAGCTGGAGCGGCGAAATGTTCTGGAATGAAAACTGGAATAAAGATATTGATTTTAGAGAAGCGTTTCGTACTTCCTGTGTATGGTATTACAGACAAGTCATCGATGAGATTGGGAAAGAAATGATGCAAAAGGAATTGGACAAGCTCCGGTATGGTAATTACGAGATTTCTGATTGGGAGGGAAGATTAAATACAAACAATAACAACAGGGCTTTAACCGGATTTTGGATTGAATCCTCTTTACTGATCTCACCAAAAGAACAGGTGGAGGTAATGGAACGTATCTTTGGCAGTAACTCAGTATATTCGGAAGAGACACTGAAGGAATTAAAGCAGGTTATGCTGGTGCCGGAGGGGGATAGAACTGATATTTCTATATATGGAAAAACGGGAATGGGGAAAGACAATGGCATTGTTGTTGATGCATGGTTCACAGGTTTTGCGGAAAGTACAACGGGAAATATATATTATTGTGTACGCCTTGGAAGAACAGACGGCATGGATGTATCCAGCACGTTGGCAAAAGAAATAGCAATTAATCTGGTATCGGATTATTGCGTTCAATAATTTTTTGCAGCTTAAAGAAGGATTTTCCCATCAGATAATATTCTCTCTGAAAACTGATGTTTTCCGGTCGGAGGAGACGGATGAAAGAAAACGCTGGAGGCTGTATCAGCGATGCAAAAATGTAAGACGGACTGTGTGTGGATTGAATTTGTCCAGAATGATAAGTTAGAGAAAAGGAGACTGTATGATGAAAAAATTTCCTAAATTTGAAAAAGAATATATGCCCATGTTCCGGGATTCGGATGCCCAGGGCCTGATCGGTATGCGTGCCTATCTGTACTATTTTCAGGATATGGCCACAGAGCATCTTTATCTTATGGGAAGAGGCAACGATACACTGCCGGAAAAATACGGTATGGCCTGGGTATATACAAAATATCACCTGCGTATATTCAAAACGGCGGATTTTTCGCGGCCGCTTCATATGGAAACATGGATAGAAAAGCAGGATAAAATAAGGTTGTGGCAGGATCTGAAAATTTCCGCGGGCAATGAGATCTATGCTCTGGGAAGACTGGAGAGCTGTGTGTTCCATCTGGGAAAGCAGAGAATAGGCAGATTGTCTGATATAGAAATGCCTCTGGAAGCTGCAATTGACGAAAAGATCGGACTGGACCGCTTTTCCAGAATGAGACAGGAAACCGGGGAAATGGAATATGTGTATTCCTGCCGGGTACAGTATTCTGACCTTGATAAGAGTCATCATATGGCAAATCTGAGGTATGTGAATCTTATGGAAAATGCTTTTTCACCTGATTTTTACAGCTGTCACAGTGTAAAGGAAATGGAACTGCATTATACTGCCCAGTGTTTTTACGGTGACGAAATCAGGGTATATAAAAAGGATATGGGAACCTGCTATCAGATAACAGGGAAAAAGTCGGACGGAACAGATGTTTTCAGAGGGCTTATGATATTTTAAAATGATCTGCCTGCAGAGAAAGAGGAGATTCTCCGGAAGTACGGAAACAAACTCAGTATGTGGTGTGCAGATGAATGTACCTTCGAGCATCGGTTTACCATAAAGAACAGATGAGAACAGCAGGAGGAAAACGCCAAATCGGCATGTGAAAGCAGCCGCTTTGGTGTTTTTTTGAACTTTCCTGTAACGAAACCGTCAGAAAAGAAACATATAGACAGAGGAGGAGACAGGAACATGGATGAAATGGAGAAGATTTATAAAAAATACATGCCGCAGGTGTACCGGTTTCTGTTCAGCCTTTGCCATGACTCCCATCTGACGGAGGAACTGACGCAGGAAACTTTCTTTCAGGCGATGAAATCCATTGATAAATTCCGGGGAGACTGTAAACTCTATGTGTGGCTGTGCTCCATCGCGAAACATCTGTGGTACAGGGAAGTGAAAAAGAAGGAGAGGGAGTATCCTTCCTGTTTTGAAGACGAGATTCTTCCTGCCGGAACGGACACAGAGGATTCCGCTATTCAGAAGGTACAGGTGATAGAACTGTATAAAATCCTGCACTCCTTTGAAGAACCGGTCAGAGAGGTTATGTATCTGCGTCTGAATGGAAATTTCACGTTCAGAGAGATCGGAGATATCATGGGGAGGGATGAGAACTGGGCCCGGGTTACCTTTTACCGCGGCAGACAGAGGATAAGAAAGGAGAGCCGTTATGAAATGTGAGATGATCAGAGATCTGCTGCCGTTATATATTGACGGACTGACCAGCGAGGCCAGCAACCAGGAGATCGAAAAGCACCTGAAATCCTGTAAGGAATGCCGGAAATATTATCAGGAAATGGCGGGAGGGCTTCCGGATTCCCCCACCATCAGCCAGGAAGAGATCCGGGATGTGGAAATCATAAAGAAGATAAAGAAAAAAAGCAGAAAAAAGCTGGCAGGAATTCTTGCCGGGGGAATTCTCGCCGCAGTACTGATTCTTGTCGCTGTCTTTTCCCAGTCAGTCAGCCAGGTGAAGTTTGAGGATGTGAAGCTGGATTATGGAGTTCAGGGAGACAGGATTTATATGACCATAGAATCCAGGCCGGGGTATGAACTCTGGTTTTCCGGGGGGGTAAACGGCAATGATTCCGAACTGACGATTCTGGCCATGAGGAAAATCGGGGGATCCGGGAAGGATGTCATGAACTGGGAGGATACGGTGGGAACCGGGGAGGATCCTTGCAGATGGACAATAAAATTCCGGGATAAAACCATCGTGATAGAAAACGGGGAGTTGGTGGAGGAAAGGGTGGATGAGTGAAAAAGAACCCTTACAAGCGGTGAACGTCACCGCCAGCAAGGGCTTTTGACAAAGGAACTTCCTGCTCGATCTGTAAAATCGGGTCAGCACAACCTTTGAAAATGCCTTTTGCAGTGAGATGGAGTCCGCAGGAGTTGCGGCGTTTCGATACCCATGAATTTCAATTTCAATGAGCATGTTGCCCACTTGAGTCCAGCCATAAATGACGGAAGAGACCTGCTCCCCCATGAAATAGGAGTGCTGCACCCAAGGTAAGGTCATATCATCAAGCGCTAACTCCTGCACGGTTCCAGTCTTCATCTTATCGGTTCACAGTCGATGACGGATTCCTCATCAGTGGTTTCCAACTTAAAGATCACGGGACGGAGTCCGTCATTGCAGCTGCATACAGCGACTCCGGGTATGCGGATCCAGTCTCCGTAGTAGAAAAGCTGACTGTCAGATCCGTGAGCAAGCGCGAAAGCATACTGATAAATAGCCTTCCAGGCTTCATCGCACAGACCGTCCGGTTTGGCGTAATCAGCATAGAATACCTGCCCTTCCTTCAGCATAGGGCAGGCGGTCAGACCTTCTGCGCCATATTCTGCGGCCAGCTCTTTGTCCAAGGTTGTTTTCAATACGGTGATCTTTACTTTTTTCATGATGATGTTCCTCCTGGAATTTATGTCATATATTTTACTTCCTGTGATATAATGAGCGAAAGCGAGCCGAAGCAAGAGAAGCTTGCTTCAGGGGAGCGGCGAATGTCATTCGCAGGCGGAGCCTGCGGAATAATGAGCGAAAATAGCAGAATATACAGGAGGCAAAGCTGATGCTGTTGACACCCGCATATATTTTTTCAGGAGATTTCTCCGGATTTGAGGAATACTTTTTATCCCAGCCGCATTTGAATCGTTCGTTTCAAAGAGGCGATTACCTTTGGAAACCGGATGAGCCGTTTGGGAAGATCCACTATATACGCGAAGGCACCATTCAGAATTTTTTACAGCACGATTCCGGCAGGAAAAAGATCATTTCATTCCATGGGTCAGGAACTGTTTTTCCGGGATATCACCGGAAAAATTACAAAATTGAAAATTCGCTGGTATCAGTGGCGCTGTTTGACACGGAAGTACTGGAATTCACAAAAGAGCAGTTTTCCCGAATGTTCCATAGTAACCCGAAGCTGCAGGACCGGGTAATCGACTGGTATTCCTCATACAGTAATCTGCTTTTATTTGAAGCCGCCCATCAGGACTACAACAGCTCCCTGGTAAAATTATGTAATCTTCTGTATCTTCTCCTGGTCAGTGAAAACGGCAGAAAGAATGATCTGGGAGAAATTACCCAGGATACTCTGGCCGATATACTGGGGATCAGCCTGGTAAATCTTACCAGAGGTCTGACACAGCTGCGGAAAGAACAAGTCATAGCAACCGGAAGAAAACAGATTACCGTACTGGATGCGGAAGCGTTGATAAAGCACTGTTCCTATGAGACGCTGTAATATCATTTCAAAAATATTTTAACAGAAAGGCCAAAGATCGTCTGCTTCAAATGATGTACAGCCGGGGAATTTTAATGTTTCAGAAACGAAAGGGAAATATTTTTCCAATACTGCGGGGGTATGCTTATGCCATCAAATGAATACAGCCGGAAGATAAGGAGGAAAAAGAGATGGCAAAGTCAAAACTGGTAAAAACAAATGAAAAGATCGCTGAAAAAGTAGTGAGTGGTTACAAAAAAATCGAAGAAGGAGTGGTAGGGGGCTACAAAAAGATTGAAAACGGCGTAGTCTGCGGCTATAAGAAGATTGAGAACGGAGCGGTAGAAGGATTTACAAAGATATCGGATTCTTTTGTGGACCAGTATCTGACAAGGGATGGAGAGACAGTGGAGGAGGCAAAGAAACGTCTGGCCGCAGAACAGATGGAGAGGGAGTCAAAAAGAAAATAACCGCCCTCCTGCTTCCATGCAGCAGGAGAGATGCATACTTTCCAGAAGGGATAATTTCAGAATGAATATTGACACTGTGTCAGGTGAGTGATATAGTATAGATGCTGACATAGTGTCAGAAAAAGTTCGATACAGATTACGGGCATCCGAGTTATCGGGATGCAGAATATCGAGACATTTGAAGGTGTTCATCGGGAAGGAAGATCAAGGAGGGCTGGCAATGAAATCAAAGGTTTATTTCACACGGGAGATCACCCCGGAGGCGGTGGTGAAGCTGTATCGCGCAGTGGGAATCCAGCTGCCCGGAAAGGTGGCTGTGAAGGTTCATTCGGGAGAAAAGGGAAACCAGAATTTCCTGAGGCCGGAATTCTGGAAACCTGTGGTGGAAGAGGTGAAGGGTACCGTTGTGGAGTGCAACACCGCCTACGGGGACGCTTCCGGCGGTGTACGGGATCATACGGAATCACACCGGAAACTTTTGGAGGAACACGGATGGACCAGGTATTTCCCGGTGGATCTGATGGATGCGGAAGGCCCCGATGTGGTCTGGCCAGTGCCTGGAGGCAGGATACTGAAAGAAAATCATCTGGGGAAGAACATAGAAAATTACGATTCCATGCTGGTGCTGGCGCATTTTAAAGGGCATCCTGCCGGCGGTTACGGCGGTGCTCTTAAGCAATTGTCCATCGGCTGTGCCAGCGCAAAGGGAAAGGCGCTGATCCACAGCGCGGGAAAGACGGAGGATCGTTTTGAAACCTGGAAGCAGCATGCCAGTAATGTGGAATTTCCCGAGGCTATGGCGGATGCGGCATTCAGCGTAATGGAACATTTTCAGGGGAAGATCGCTTTTGTCAATGTGATGAAGAATCTTTCGGTGGACTGTGACTGCTGTGTTGTGGCGGAGGATCCCTGTATGAAGGATATCGGGATGCTGGCTTCGCTGGATCCGGTGGCGGTGGATCAGGCATGCATTGATCTGGTAGTTCAGTCGGATGATCCGGGAAGAGATCATTTTATGGAGCGGGTCAACAGCCGCAATGGGATCCATACCATCGAGGCAGCCGCTGATCTGGGAGTGGGTTCCCGGGAATATGAACTGATAGAACTGTAAGTCATATATCCATGCAGGCAGGGCTGCCTGGATCGCTGCCTGCGGGAGACTCCCTAGCAGCAGGCTGCTGAGCATCAAGCTTGCTGCGCTGCAGAACAGCGGGGGATTTGACCCCGCGGCAGGCGCCAAATGGACATGCAGGCATGTCCGCTTGTCTCAGTGCCTGCGGGAAGAAAAGGTATAAAGGAGGAACTGACCTATGAACACATTGATCGCGTATTTTTCAGCAAGCGGAGTGACCGGGCGCGCAGCAAAGGAAATGGCGGAGGCAACAGGTGCGGATCTGTATGAGATCCGGCCGCAGGAACCGTATACATCCGCGGATCTGGACTGGATGGACAAAAAGAGCCGCAGCACCCTGGAGATGAATGACCCGACCTGCCGTCCTGCCATTGCAAAGCCCGTACAGAACATGGATCAGTACGATACGGTACTGGTGGGATTTCCCATCTGGTGGTATGTGGAGCCCAGGATCGTGGATACATTCCTGGAGAGCTATGATTTTTCCGGGAAAAGGCTGATTCCCTTCGCCACCTCCGGAGGAAGCGGAATCGAAAAGGCAGAGGAAAGCCTGAAGGAGCACTGCCCTGCCGCAGCCTGGGAGAAAGGACAGCTTTTAAACGGTTCCCAAGGGGCAGCATGGGCAAAACAGATCCTGAAGGGCTGAAATAGCCGGCGGTCAGGCGAAACGCGGGAAAGAACCGCAAAGTGGGAATGTGATTTGGAAAAAAGAAAATATAAATAACGGAAAGGGACGTGAATGAGGACGGGTCACGTCCTTTTTTCGTGTGCCAGTGAAAAGAAAAAGCGTTTTGATAAAGCTGCTGCTTTACGATTGAAAAACCCTGCGGAATGCAGTAAGATAACCAGTGAAAAAACAGAGGGAGGGCCGGAAAGTGCAGAAAAACAAATATGAAATAGACATGTGCAACGGAACTATTATGGACAAGCTGATTTCCTTCTCGCTGCCGCTGATGCTCACCAGCATTCTCCAGCTGATGTTCAATGCGGTGGACATTATTGTAGTGGGAAGATTCAGCGGCAGTCAGGCGCTGGCGGCGGTGGGATCCACCACGGCGCTGATCAATATTTTTACCAACCTTTTTATCGGGATTTCCCTTGGGGCCAATGTGCTGGCGGCCAGGTACTTTGCGGCGGGACGAGAAAAAGAGATGTCGGAGGCAGTACATACGGCGATCACACTGGCGCTGATCAGCGGTGTTCTGATGGCGTTTGTAGGACTGGGAGCGTCCAGGGCGGCGCTGGAACTGATGGATACGCCGGGGGATGTGATCGATCAGTCCACCCTGTATATGCGGATCTACTTTTTGGGAATGCCTTTTTTCATGCTGTATAACTACGGGGCAGCAATCCTGCGGGCTGTGGGAGATACCAAGCGGCCGCTGTTCTTTCTGGGGGCTGCGGGACTGACCAATGTGGCGCTGGATCTGCTGCTGGTGGTGGTGATCCCTCTGGATGTGGCGGGGGTTGCCATAGGGACGGTGGCCTCCCAGATGATTTCCTGTATTCTGGTGATCCGGTGCCTCTGTAAGACAGAGAGCAGTTATCAGCTTCATTTTTCCCGGCTCTCCATCCGGAAGGTGTATCTGATCCGGATCTTTCAGGTGGGAATACCGGCGGGGATCCAGAGTACAGTGATCAATCTTTCCAATGCCATGCTGCAGTCCTCGGTAAATTCCTTTGGATCCACGGCGATGGCAGGTTACACGGCTGCCAACAATATTCTGGGGTTCCTGTACGCGTCGGTAAACGCGGTGACCCAGGCATGTATGAGCTTTACCAGCCAGAATTTCGGCGTGGGAAAATACAAACGGATGGACCGGGTTTTGGCGGACTGTATTCTCCTTTCTGCCGGGGTATCGCTGACACTGGGAGTGGGAGCCTATGTGTTCGGTTCCCAGCTTCTTGGAATCTACACATCGGACCCGGAAGTGGTACAGTGCGGACTGGAGATCCTTTCCATTACTACAGTACCGTATTTTCTCTGTGGGATCATGGATCTTCTGCCGGGTTCCCTGCGGGGAATGGGGCACTCGGCGGTGCCAATGGTGCTGTCGGTGATCGGAACCGTTGGGACCAGGGTCCTGTGGATCTATGTGTTCTTCCCTCACCACAGATCGCTGTATTTCCTGTTCATCTCTTATCCGGGCTCCTGGATCGCCACGATCCTGATGCAGGCAGTCTGCTTTGTCTTTGTAAGAAAACGGTGCGTGTCAGAGAGCGGGAAAGCCGCCTTAGAGACCTGAACGGCCCCGTTATCTCTGGGTTCCGGATCCACTGCCGAAAACTCCGTGACAGTTCAGACTCCTGCCGTTTTGTCAGGTTTCACGCTGCATTGACGGGAGATCCCGTCAGCTGCAGGCACCAGTCTGTGTGAAGCGCAGCCTGTGCGCCTGCGTCTGTAAAAGTGAAGCCGTTGGGCCAAACTGCTGCCGGGCTCCGGTTACAGTTCAGCCTTCAACTGTCCCGCGAGGTGTCCCGCTGCATTTGCAGCGGGATCCCGAGACCTGCGGGCGCCAGGCTGCGTTTCGCGCAGCCTGTGTGCATGCATTTGTAACAGTGAAGCCGGAAGGCTGAACTGTTACGGGCTCCGTTTCAGATACAGAAAAAAGTGTTGCAGGAGTAAGGGAATATTACTATAATTGAAATACTACGCATTTGCCGTTGCGTTCACCGGAGTCGTGCATCCCGATGCGGACACGGCCGTTGGGCTGCCGTCTGCAGGGATGGACAAGGAACGTAACCCGAAAACATTGACTGACGAAAGCCGGACGGATGGAGAAAGCATTGTCCATACGTTTCGGCAGGAACGGAGGGAAGAATGGAGAAAAACAGTGGGGGCCGGCCGGTTCCCGGACTGACCAGAGAGGAGGAGGAAGCGCAGTTAGCCGGAATTATCGGAGTGGCCCAGGAAAATCTGGAGAGGACCCAGAGCCGTATACGGGAACTGTCGGAGGAACTGTACGACCTGATGGAGACCTACGGCCCCAAGGACAAGGAGGCCCTGTCTCTCCTGCATAACACCCAGTCCCAGATGCAGGAGACCAGACGGGATCTGGTGCGGTGCCAAAAGGCCAGGAAAAAACCGTATTTTGGCCGTATTGATTTTAAGGATTCCAGGATGCGGCAGGAGGAATCCTATTATGTGGGCCGGGTGGGGATCACAAAAAACGGACTGGATCCCCTGGTAATTGACTGGCGGGCCCCGGTGGCTTCTGTTTACTATGAAAATTCTCTTGGACCCTGCAGGTATGCGGTGAAAAATGAAGGGGTTTATGAGATCGATCTGAAACGGAAGCGGACGTACGAGATCGAGGCGGACCGGCTGAAGGATTTCTATGATTCTGATGTGGTGGCCAACGATGAGCTGCTGAATAAGTATCTGGCCAGGAGCAAGAAAGCGGTTCTGGGGGAGATCATCGCAACCATACAAAAGGAACAGAATCTGATCATCCGAAAATCACCCAAGACGAATCTGATCGTACAGGGAGTAGCGGGATCAGGAAAAACCACGGTGGCTATGCACCGGATTTCCTATATTTTATACAATTACGAGGAATTCCGTCCGGAGGATTTTTATATCATTGGAAGCAACCGTATTCTGCTGAATTATATTACCAGTGTGCTGCCGGATCTGGACGTATACGGAGTGGCGCAGATGACCATGGAGCAGCTCTTTGTCAGGCTTCTCTATGAGGACTGGGATTCCGGAAAGTACCGGATAGGACAGGTGGACAGGAAAGATCCCAGAATCTGTCTGAAAGGGAGCTATGAATGGTTTCACGACCTGGAGCAGTTCTGCGCCGCATATGAGAAGGACAGGATCCCGGCCGGGGATGTCCGACTGAAGAAAAACGGCCTGGTGCTTCTTTCCGGAGATACCATTCGGGAGTATCTGGATGGAAATCCCCGGATGTCCATGCAGGAAAAGATCAATATGCTGAACGCCATGCTCCAGTCCAGACTGGAAAATGAGCTGTCCGGCAAATACGTTTCCTATACGCCGGAGGAGAAAAAAGAGCTGCAGAAGCTGTATCGGTGGCATTTTGGAAAGGATGCATGGAAGGGTTCCGTTTTCCAGGTGTATAGGGAATTTCTTCAGCAGCAGGCGGAAAAAGGAAAATATGTACCGGCTTCTGCGGAGAAGTTTGATGTCTACGATCTGGCGGCTCTGGCCTATCTTTACAAAAGGATCAAGGAGACGGACGGGATCCGGGAGGCCAGCCATGTGATCATTGATGAGGCACAGGATTTCGGCATGATGGCTTATGGAGCGCTGGCCTACTGTCTGCGGGGATGCACCTATACGATCATGGGGGATGTGTCCCAGAATATCCATTTCGGTTATGGACTGAATGACTGGAAAGAGCTGCAGGATCTGATCCTGACAGGAACTTTCGACAGCTTCGAGCTGCTGAAAAAGAGTTACCGGAATACGGTGGAGATTTCCGATTTTGCCACGGAGATCCTGCGCCATGGAAATTTTTCCATTTATCCGGTGGAGCCCATCAGCCGCCATGGAAGCCAGGTGACTGTGACGGAATGCGGAAGCGGCGGAGAACTGCTGGAGGAAGCGGTGAAGATCATCCGCCGGTGGCAGAACCAGGAACGGGAAACTATTGCGGTGATCTGCCGGGACCAGGAGGAAGCCGGGATCGTAGGAAAAGAGCTTGGAAAAAGTCTGACCATCCAGGACAGCAATCTGGAAACAGCGGAATTCGGAAACGGCATTATGGTGCTGCCTGTGGAGTATACCAAGGGACTGGAGTTTGATGCGGTGCTGATCTACAATCCTTCTGCGGAAAATTACCCTGCCCAGGACGGATATGTGAAGCTTCTCTATGTGGCATCCACCCGCGCCCTCCATGAGCTGGCGGTGGTCCACCGGGGAGATCTTACCGATCTGATCGGGAAACCGGTGCCGGAGGAGAAGCGGATGCGGTCGCTGGAGGGTGCGGCCAAAAGGCCGTTCCGGTATGAGGTGAAAAAAGAGATCACCGCAGGAGAGCAGATAGCCATAGATGTCCGGCAGGGAAATAAAGAGAGAGCCATGCGGAGCTATATGGGCCCCAGGCCTATTGCGGTAAAGCCGGCCCAGACAAAAGACCGCAGCGCCGGAGGCGGGACGGGAACAGTTCCGGGACCGAACCCGGTTCATGCCCCATATAGCGGTTCTGTATCCGGAGCGGTGAAGACGGAATCGGGAGAGCGGGGGCTCCTTCCTGTAAATCCTTCGCCGTGGAAGTTCGGAGCGGTTCCCGACAGCAGCGCGCTGCGGCCTCCCGGGCATGGAAGGATCGACACTGCCGTTCGTATGGTGCGCAGGACGAAAGAATATGTGGAGTTGATCAGCAATTACGGAATTTTGCGGCTGACACCCCTGGAGGAGCAGGTGATCCGGGTGCAGGCTGTGAAAGGACGGCTTGCGGCCTTTGAGCCGGGGATCTGGAATTATAAGCCGGAGAAAGCGGCTGCCTGGACTGCCCGAGAGGGGAAAACGCTGATCGAGATCGCTGTCGGAAAGCTGACGGTACGGATTGATAAGAAAACGGGAGCGCTGCAGTTTATGGAAAAGGGCGGAAAGACACTGCTGGGGGAAAAGGCGGCGCTGCCCCGTCAGATGGAAGCCCGGCCCGGGGCGCAGACAGTGTCCCGGATCTGGGAATATTTTGACTGGGGGAAAAAGGAAAAGCTGTGGGCAAAGGGACTGCTGGCGGACGATCTGGAAAGGATCGATCAGAAGGCCAGGTATATCAGCTTTGGACAAAAAAAGCTTCGGATGCCGCTGCTGGTTTCGGAGCAGGGATATGGGATCGGAGTGACGGCCGGCAGTACTGTGATGTGCTGCGGGATCCCCATGTACGGGCCGTATCTGTATACCGAGGGAGAACCCCAGATAGATTACTATTTCCTTTATGGAGGGGATAGAAAAGGCGTGCTGGAACTGTACAGAAAAATCGGCAGTTCCGCCGCGGACAGCATGAAATCCGGCCGGTAGCCCTGCGGACAGAAGAGCAAATCGCTGCGCCGGAAATGCAAAACAGACGAAAAGATGTGCTGGCACAGGGAAAGACTGCCGGGAGAACTGATTCAGGACTCCCGGCAGTTTTTACATACCATTTACATGAAATTCCCCCATTATTGATGTGCCCCCACCTGAACGTGTGATACAATGAGCGAAAGTGAGCCGAAGCAAGCAGAGCTTGCTTCAGGCGAACGGCGAATGTCGCCCGCAGGCGAAGCCGGCGGGACAATGAGCGAAAGTGAGCCGAAGCAGGCAGAGCATGCTTCAGGCGAACGGCGAATGTCGCCCGCAGGCGAAGCCGGCGGGACAATGAGCGAAAGTGAGCCGAAGCAAGCAGAGCTTGCTTCAGGCGAACGGCGAATGTCGCCCGCAGGCGAAGCCGGCGGGACAATGAGTAAAATAAGCCGAAGCAGGCAGAGCATGCTTCAGGGCTTTTAAATTGAAAATGGAGGACAGATATGAGTGAGATCCTGGTACTGTATAAATCAAAGTATGGTTCCACAGAAAAATATGTACATTGGCTGCAGGAAAAAACAGGCTGTGAGATCTGCCCGGTGAGTGCCTGCCGGGATACGGATTTTCAGAAATATACGGTGGTGATTCTGGCCGGTGGAATATATGCCGGAGGAATCGCGGGACTTTCCTTTCTGAAGAAAAATCTGAGGAAGCTGTCGGGAAAATATACAGCAATATTCGCTGTGGGAGCCAGCCCCTTTGATCCCGAGTCATTTGCCCGGTTGAAGGAGCAGAATATGAAGGGCCTTCCGGAGGGAATCCCGGTATTCTATGGCAGAGGCGCCTATGATGAGAAAAGAATGACGCTGAAGGACAGGACGCTGTGCCGCCTGCTGAAAAAATCCCTGGCAGGGAAATCCCAGGAAGAACTGGAACCCTGGATGCAGGCTCTTCTGGAAGCAGGGGATAAGAGCTGTGACTGGACCAGTGAGAAGGAACTGGAGCCTCTTTTGAAATTTCTGAAGAATCCGGGCCAGGCTCTCCGGTAGAGGGAAAATCTGAGACGGTGGAGAATAAAGGACAAAAGAGCGGAAAGATCTGCCGGTTTTTGGAACGGAGCAGTTGTGTGCAGCCGGGCTTTTCGTTATAATAAATGCAGAAAGGATGTGCATGATCATGAATCTGGAAAAACTGACAGACCGGTTGAGAAAACCGGAGGGAATGGTGGATGTGGTGCTGGATACGGACACATACAATGAGATCGATGACCAGTTTGCTCTCTCATATCTGGTACGGTCAGGAGACCGGCTGAGGCTTCAGGCGGTTTACGCGGCTCCCTTTTTCAATCACCATTCAGAAAGCCCGGGAGACGGTATGGAAAAGAGCTACCGGGAGATCCTGAAGATCCTGGAGCTTCTGGAGGTACCGGAATATCAGACAAGAGTATACCGGGGGTCCGCGGAGTATCTTCCGGATGAGAAAACTTTGGTGGATTCCCCGGCTGCCCGGGATCTGGCCAAAAGAGCTCTGGCCCGGAGTGAGGAAGAGCCTCTCTATGTGGTTGCCATCGGCGCGATCACCAATGTGGCTTCCGCGCTGCTTTTGGAACCGGAGATCAAAGAGAAGATCGTGGTGGTCTGGCTGGGCGGGCATGCTCTGGACTGGCACGATAACCGGGAATTCAACATGATGCAGGACGTGGCGGCTGCCAGAGTGGTTTTTGACAGCGGCGTTCCGCTGGTGCTGCTTCCCTGCATGGGGGTGGTGTCCTCGTTTTCGGTGTCGGGACCGGAGCTGGAATACTGGCTGAAGGGAAAGAACCGGCTGTGCGACTATCTGGCGGAGAACACCATCCGGGAAGCCCAGTCTGTGGGAAGTGAAAAATGCTGGAGCCGGGTGATATGGGATGTGACCGCTGTAGCCTGGCTTCTGGATGAAAACTTCATGGAGGAGCGGCTGGAACCCCGGCCGATTCCCGAGTACGATCATCACTGGGCATTTGACAGGACCAGGCCTATGATGAAGTACGTATATGGGATCCACAGGGACCGGCTGCTGACGGATCTGGTGGAAAAGCTGACGAAGGCGGGGAAATAATATGGGAGAACAGGCAAGCTTATCGGATGATTTTACCACCGGCAGTATAGCGGGAAAGCTGCTGAGGTTTATGCTTCCCGTGCTGGGAGCGCTGGTGCTTCAGGCCATGTACGGAGCGGTGGATCTTCTGGTGGTGGGCCAGTTCGGAACGGATGAGGGGATCTCAGCAGTAGCCACTGGAAGCAATATCATCAATCTGCTGACATTCATAGTAACGGGACTCACCATGGGAGTCACAGTGCTGATCAGCCGCTATCTGGGAGAGGGCAGTCAGGGAAAGATCGGCAGGGTGATCGGAGGCGCCATCTGCTTTTTCATTCTTCTGGCCGTGATCATGATGGTGGTATCGTTGATTGGGGCCCCGCTGTTCACCACTCTTTTGCAGGCGCCCACAGAGGCGCATGACCTGACGATCCAGTACGTGAGGATCTGCGGGGCAGGAATGGTGTTTGTGGTGGCATACAATGTGATCAGCGGCATTTTCCGGGGACTGGGCAATTCCAGGCTCCCGCTGATCTTTGTGGCCATCGCCTGTGTGGTGAACATCGTGGGTGATCTGCTGTTTGTGGCCGTATTTCATATGAATGTGGCGGGGGCGGCGCTGGCCACGGTTCTGGCACAGGCAGTGAGCGTGGTGCTGTCCTGGGTGATCATCAGGAAACAGAAGCTTCCCTTTTCTGTGGCCAGAAAGGATATCCGGTTTAACGGGGAGATCCGGAAGTTTCTGCGGCTGGGTTTTCCCATCGCCCTGCAGGATCTGCTGACTAATATTTCTTTTCTGATCCTGTGCGCCATTGTCAACAGCATGGGACTGGCGGCGTCCTCCGGATATGGTATTGCGCAGAAGGTGACGGCATTTGTCATGCTGATCCCCTCTTCTCTGATGCAGTCCATGTCTGCGTTTGTGGGACAGAATGTGGGGGCGGGGAAGGAGGAGCGGGCCAGAAAGGCCATGGTCACCGGTATGGGGATCGGTGCGGCCATCGGATCGGTGATCTTTCTGGTGGCATATTTCTGGGGAGAGCTGCCCTCCGCGCTGTTTACCTCCAATCCGGAATTTATTTCCAGATCAGCGGAGTATCTGAGAGGTTTCAGCCCGGAAGCCATCCTTACCTGTCTGGTATTCAGCTATATCGGCTTTTTTAACGGTCACGGAAAGACGATGCCGGTGATGCTCCAGGGGATTACGGCTTCCTTTCTGGTGAGGGTGCCGCTTTCCTATCTGTTCAGCCTGCAGCCGGGAGCGAACCTGGTGACTATCGGCCTGGCGGTTCCGGCGGCCTCCTTGTACGGGATCATTTTCTTTACCGTATGCTATCTGCATCCTGTAAAAACCGCAGGAAAATGAGTGAAGCAGAATGGGATAGCGAAAGGCCGGACGGTTGCCGGGGATCGGAAGAGGGACCTGTTGCAAATTGACAAGTCCAGGATTATTTGCTAATATGAATTTAATTAATGCCTGCAGATACCCGCCAGAGCGGAGGCAGCCTGAATACCCTGCGGCTTCGCTGCAAGAATAAGAATCAGCAAGCTTGCCGCAGGGTATTTCAGTGCGGTAAAACGGAGGAAATAAATATGAGAAAGACGAAGATTATTTGTACACTGGGACCGGCAACGGATTCGGAGGAGATTCTGGAGCGGCTGATCCAGGAAGGAATGGATGTGGCCAGGTTCAATTTCTCCCATGGAAGCCATGAGGAACAGAAACAGCGTCTGGACATGTTGAAAGAGCTCAGCAGAAAGAATCACCGGTATATCGGCGCCCTGCTGGACACCAAGGGACCGGAGATCCGGATCGGATGCTTTAAGGACGGAAAGATCGAGCTTAAAAAAGACCAGATTTTCTGCCTGACGCCTGAGGAGTGCGATGGGGATCAGGACAGAGTGACCATTACTTACAAGGATCTGTATAAGGATGTGGACGCGGGCAGTACGATCCTGATCGATGATGGGCTGATCGAAATGACAGTTACCGAGGTAAAGGGACAGGATATCTACTGTCAGGTGAAAAACGGGGGAACCATCTCCAACCGGAAAGGTATCAACGTGCCGGATACGGATCTGAGGATGCCCTTTGTCAGCCAGAAGGATTATGAGGATATTACCTTCGGAGTGGAGCAGGGATTCGACTTTATCGCATGTTCCTTTACCAGATCCGCGGAGGATATCCTGGAGATCCGGAAGATCCTGGAGGAAAAGGGAGGCCAGCAGATCCAGCTGATCGCCAAGATCGAGAACAGCCAGGGGGTAAAGAATATTGATGAGATCATCGCGGTGACCGACGGTATTATGATCGCCAGAGGGGATATGGGCGTGGAGCTTCCCATGGAGGATGTGCCGGTGATTCAGAAGGAGATCATTCAGAAGGTATACCAGGCCGGCAAGAAGGTGATCACGGCCACGCAGATGCTGGATTCCATGATGAAACACCCCAGGCCCACCAGAGCGGAGGCCACTGATGTGTCCAACGCCATCTATCAGGGAACCAGCGCCATCATGCTGTCCGGAGAGACTGCCGCAGGTCTGTATCCGGTAGAAGCGCTGAAGACCATGGTGAAGATCGCTGTACGGACGGAAAATGATATTGATTATAACCAGAGCTTCAGCATGCATGAGAGAGAAAAAATGCCGGATATGACTACGGCTATTTCCCATGCCACCTGTACCACAGCGATGGATCTGGGGGCGACGGCTATCATTACCGTGACCAAGTCGGGACAGACTGCCCGGATGATCTCCAAGTATCGTCCCGGCTGTACGATCGTGGGATGTTCCACAGACGATTATGTGTGCCGGCAGCTCAGTATGTCCTGGGGTGTACAGCCGCTTCTGATCCGGGAAGAGTACAGTATGGAAATCCTGTTCCTTCATGCGGTGGAGGCTGCTGAGAGAGCCGGGCTTGTGAAGGAAGGGGACGTGGTGGTCCTCACCGCCGGCGTGCCCCTTGGAAAATCAGGAAATACCAATATCCTGAAAACTGCCGTTGTGGGAGAAATCTGACGGCAGGGACCGGGAATACAGCAGAACAGGCGTGTCCGCCCGTTTCCCTGCGGAACGGGAGGGCAAAAGGAAGAAGAACGCTTTCTGATGCCGCAGTGACGGGACTCCCCGCAGAAGTTACCTTTTGGGAAAAGGGCTTCTGCGGGGAGCCGTGCGTAAACGGGAAATTTACCCGGTGGAAAGGCGTTTCCGGGGATTCCGGAAAGAGGAAAATCTGATTTACAGGAATTTAAGAACTTTAATAAAAAATTCAGGGACTGTTCGGGAAACATTCAAAGTTTTTCCGTACAATGGGTAGGGATGGGAGGATTTTACAATGACAAACGAACAATATTATGAAATGATCCGGCCTTACCAGGATGCGCTGAATCTGATGATGGCCAGGCTGGATGTTTTTAATCATACTGTCTATGACAGGTATCAGAATAAGCCGGTGCATAATATCCAGTCCCGGATCAAGGGAAAGAAGAGTATTGAGTCCAAGCTGGCAAGGGACGGGTATCCGCCCAGCGTATCCTGCGCAAAGGATTACCTGCAGGATATCGCTGGAATCCGGGTGATCTGTTACTTTGTCAGGGATGTGGAACTGCTGGTGAAGAATCTGAAGGGCCAGTCGGAGCTGATCGTGATCAAGGAGAAGGATTATATCAACCATCCCAAGCCCAACGGATACAGGAGTTATCATATTGTGCTGGGAGTGCCGGTATGCTATCTGGACTGCCGGGAATATTATCCGGTGGAGATCCAGATCCGCACCCTGGGGATGGATTTCTGGGCCAGCATGGAGCACCGGATCTGCTACAAGCAGGACCGGGAGGATAAGGAAGATGTTCAGAAGGTACTGCTGAGTTATGCCAGAACCTTACGGGAGATGGAGACGGATTTTGAAAAGTACAATGAATTTGGCGGACCCTGGGAGCGATAGGTCACCGGATCCATCGTTTCGGGATAAATTGCGGGACTGCATATTCCCCGTTTTTCAGAGGATTGTTATTTTTAACAAAAATAACAGGAAGAACTTGCTTTTATTTTGGTAGATTTTTGCCGGGTGCTCATGTATAATATTGTAGAATATCAGGGATACAATTAAATGGCAGCCGTTTGGGAAAAAGACGTCCGGAACAGCTGCCGCAATTCAAAGGAAAACGGGGGAAGCTTATGAGTAAAAGAACAGATATCCATAAAGTATTGATCATCGGTTCCGGTCCGATCATCATCGGACAGGCATGTGAGTTTGACTATTCGGGAACCCAGGCCTGTAAGGCTCTTCGCCAGCTTGGCTATGAGATCGTGCTGGTGAACTCCAATCCGGCCACCATTATGACAGATCCGGGAATCGCGGATGTTACTTATATCGAGCCGTTGAATGTGGAGCGTCTGGAACAGATCATTGCCAAGGAACGGCCGGATGCCATTCTTCCCAATCTGGGAGGTCAGTCAGGACTGAATCTGTGTTCCGAGCTGGCAGCTGCCGGAGTACTGGACAAGTACGATGTAAAGGTGATCGGTGTGCAGGTGGATGCCATCGAGCGGGGAGAGGACCGGATCGAGTTTAAAAAGACCATGAACCGTCTGGGAATCGAAATGGCCCGCAGCCAGGTGGCCTACAGTGTGGATGAGGCTCTGCAGATCGCTGATGAGCTGGGATATCCCGTTGTTTTGAGACCTGCCTATACCATGGGCGGCGCCGGCGGCGGTCTGGTATATAATGTGGAGGAACTGAAAACCGTATGCGCCAGAGGTCTGCAGGCCAGTATGGTAGGCCAGGTCCTGGTGGAGGAATCCATACTGGGATGGGAAGAGCTGGAGCTGGAGGTTGTCAGAGACGCCAAGAATAATATGATCACCGTATGCTTTATCGAGAATATCGATCCCCTGGGCGTGCATACAGGAGATTCTTTCTGCTCCGCGCCCATGCTGACGATCTCGGAGGAGGTACAGAAGGAGCTGCAGAGACAGGCGTATAAGATCGTGGAGGAGGTACAGGTGATCGGAGGAACCAATGTTCAGTTCGCTCATGATCCCAAGTCAGGAAGAATTGTGGTGATCGAGATCAATCCCAGAACCTCCCGTTCCTCCGCTCTGGCCAGCAAGGCCACCGGCTTCCCCATTGCACTGGTATCCGCCATGCTGGCCAGCGGTCTGACCCTGGATGAGATTCCCTGCGGAAAGTACGGAACCCTGGATAAGTACGTACCGGATGGAGATTATGTGGTGATCAAGTTTGCCCGCTGGGCGTTTGAGAAGTTCAAAGGCGTGGAGGATAAGCTGGGGACCCAGATGCGCGCTGTGGGCGAGGTGATGAGCATTGGAAAGACCTACAAGGAGGCATTCCAGAAGGCCATCCGCAGCCTGGAGATCGGACAGTATGGCCTGGGATTCGCAAAGAATTACCATGAGATGACGAAGGAACAGCTTCTGAAACTTCTGGTGACACCTACCAGCCAGCGGCAGTTTATCATGTACGAGGCGCTGAGAAAGGGAGCTACAGTGGAAGAACTGTATCAGCTTACCAAGATCAAGCATTATTTTATTGAGCAGATGCAGGAGCTGGTGGAGGAAGAAGAGGTTCTCCTGAAGAATAAAGGAGAGGTTCCCGCTCCGGGAATGCTGCGTCAGGCCAAGCTGGACGGATTTTCCGACAAGTATCTGAGCCAGATCCTGGAGGTGCCGGAGGAGGACATCCGGAATGCCCGTATCCGCGAGGGTATCGAGGAGGCCTGGGAAGGCGTTCACGTAAGCGGGACAAAGGACAACGCGTACTATTATTCCACTTACCATGTGAAGGATGAAAGTCCTGTAAGCGGAAATAAGAATAAGATCATGATCCTGGGCGGAGGCCCCAACAGGATTGGCCAGGGAATCGAGTTTGACTACTGCTGCGTTCATGCAGCGCTGGCCCTGAAAAAAGCCGGCTTTGAGACGATCATCGTAAACTGCAACCCGGAGACGGTGTCTACGGATTACGATACCTCGGATAAGCTGTACTTCGAGCCGCTGACTCTGGAGGATGTACTGTCAATCTATAAAAAAGAGCAGCCTCTGGGCGTGATCGCTCAGTTTGGAGGCCAGACCCCGCTGAACCTGTCTGCGGATCTGGAGAAATTCGGCGTGAAGATCCTGGGAACCTCTCCGGAGGTGATCGATATGGCAGAGGACAGAGACCTGTTCCGGGCCATGATGGACAAGCTGGAAATTCCCATGCCGGAGTCAGGAATGGCTGTGAATGTGGAGGAGGCTCTGGAGATTGCCGGAAGGATCGGTTATCCGGTAATGGTGCGTCCTTCCTATGTGCTGGGCGGCCGCGGAATGGAAGTGGTGTACGATCCGGAAAATCTGAAGATCTATATGGAGGCTGCGGAGGGAGTTACTCCGGATCGGCCTATTCTGATCGACCGTTTCCTGCGCCATGCCATGGAGTGTGAGGCGGATGCCATCAGCGATGGAGAGCATGCTTTTGTACCTGCGGTAATGGAGCACATTGAGCTGGCAGGAGTTCATTCCGGAGATTCTGCCTGCATCATTCCATCCAGGAATATTTCAGAGGAGAACCTGAAGACCATCAAGGAGTACACCAAGAAGATCGCCGAGGAGATGCATGTGCGTGGTCTGATGAACATGCAGTATGCCATTGAGGACGGAAAGGTGTACGTACTGGAAGCCAATCCCAGAGCCTCCAGAACAGTGCCGCTGGTGTCCAAGGTGTGCAATATTTCCATGGTGCCGCTGGCTACGGAGATCATCACTTCGGAGTTCACCGGGAAAGAATCTCCGCTGAAGGACCTGAAGGAGAGGAAGATTCCCCATTTCGGCGTGAAAGAGGCAGTATTCCCCTTCAATATGTTCCCGGAGGTGGATCCGGTGCTGGGACCGGAGATGCGTTCTACCGGAGAAGTGCTGGGACTGGCAGATACTGTGGGAGAGGCTTATTATAAAGCGCAGGAGGCGGCCAAGAGTACCCTGCCCCTGTCCGGAACCGTGCTGATCAGTGTCAGCGACCGGGATAAGGGCGATCTGGTGCAGGTGGCAGAACGTTTCCGGGATGCGGGATTTAAGATCATTGCCACAGGCCATACCAAGGAAATGATCGAGGACGCGGGTATCCCGGCAGAGAGGATCTGCAAGATGTCAGAGGGACGTCCCAACATCTATGACGTGATCACCAACGGAAAGGTGGATCTGGTGGTGAATACGCCCAAGGGAGACGAGCCGGGACCGGATGACAGTTATGTGAGAAAGGCCTGCATTAAGAGCCGCGTACCCTATATCACCACCATGGCTGCGGCACTGGCCAGCGCAGACGGTATCCGTACGGTACAGAAGCGGGAGAGCAAGGGAGTGATCTCCCTGCAGGAGCTGCACAGCCATATTCAGTAAAAGACTATCTGTGCCAGTGAAGCCTGTAGGCTGAAGTGCTGCAGATAACGATAAGAAGAATGCCCCGGGGCCCGGAGAGATGGGTTCCGGGGCATTTAAACACAATGGTTTCCGCATGGCTGACGGCCTGCGGAAGCAGCATGACAAAAGAGGCAGCAGTTGCCTTCAGGCTTGACTGCTGCCAGCAGAGAGGAGAAAGATTATGAGAAAAATAAGGACGGTTATTCTGGCAGGTATGCTGGCTGCTGTAATGGCTGGCTGCGGGGACAACCGGGAGACTTCAGACACTGTTCAGGAGAATGACAGCGCAGCGCAGAACGGCGAAGACCTGCTGTCAGGAACCCATTATGTGGAGATCAGCGTGAAGGATTACGGTACTATGAAGGTGGAGCTGGATGCGGATACAGCTCCGGTTACAGTAACCAATTTTGTGAATCTGGCGTCTGATGGATTTTACGATGGCCTGACTTTTCATCGGATCATCGATGGCTTTATGATCCAGGGAGGGGATCCCAACGGGGACGGAACCGGCGGCGCTGAGGAAACCATCCCGGGAGAATTTTCCTCCAATGGCGTGGAAAATGATATTTCCCATGAAAGAGGCGTGATCTCCATGGCCAGATCCTCGGATCCGGACAGCGCCAGCTCCCAGTTTTTTATCATGCAGGAGGATACCCCTTCTCTGGATGGAGAATACGCAGCCTTTGGAAAGGTAACAGAGGGCATGGAGATCGTGGATGCCATCTGTGAAGACACACCGGTGCAGGACAATAACGGCACTGTCCTGCCGGAGGATCAGCCGGTGATTGAAAGCATAAAGGTGGTTGATGAATGATGATGGAGATAAGAAAATTTCAGGAGGCGCTGGATCGGCTGATGGAGCGGGCAGCAAAGCAGGAGAAGGTACTGGATGTTCAGGATATCCGGGAAATCTTCGGATCGGGTGACTTGTCCGCGCAGCAGATGAAGAGCCTTTACCAGTATCTTCGCCTGCAGGGTATCCAGGTAAAGGGAATGGAGGATGGAAGCGGACAGGAAGAAGAGGGACTGGCCGGTCCCGCCGACGGGGAACACGTATCCCAGACGGCTCCGCTGGATTCCAGGGAGCAGGCCTGGCTGCTGGAATACCGGGAAACTCTGGATGGTGTACAGCCCGGAACTCCGGGAGAAGAGACCAGCCTGTGGCAGAGATGGAATCAGGGAGATTCCCAGACGGTGTCCAGACTGACAGAGCTATATCTTTTCCGGGTGACGGAGATTGCGGTGGATCTGCACCGGGAAGGGTGTTTTATCGGAGATATGGTACAGGAGGGAAATATGTGCCTCTGGACGGCTCTGGCACTGGCGGGTATGGAGCAGGGCCGGGAAGAATGGCTTACCGGCCGGATCCGCCAGGGAATCCTGGACTGGCTGGAAGAGCAGCAGGAGCAGAAGCTGGGCGATGACAGTCTGGTGGAGCAGGTGAGAAAACTGGAGGCTGCCATCCGGGAGCTGTCGGATGATACAGAACAAAAATTCAGTGTAGAGGAATTGTCTGCGTATCTGGATATGGATGAGGATGAGATCCGATCCGTGCTGAGCCTTGCCGGCGAAGAAACGTAAAAGCGGGAAGAGGCAGGGAAAACGGAATTGGAGCGTGCCCCCGGAGAGAACCTCCGGAGGATCCCATCATGGTCATTTGACCCAAATACAGGAAAGGAGAGCCCGGATGAGTAAAAGAAAGAAAACAACAGGCATAAAAGTGGCTGCGGGGGCTTTGGCAGCGGTGGTTGCGGCGGCAGCGGGAACTTTGATCTATCGGAATGTGAGAGACCGGGCCGAACAGCCTGAGGAGCTTTTAAACGCTTATTTTCAGGAGCTTTCCCGGGGGGATTATGAAGCCATGTATGGGCAGCTTTCTCAGATGAGCATGCAGGAAACAGAGCAGGACCGGTTTGTGGAACGAAACCAGAAGATCTATGAGGGGATGGAAGCGGAAAATATCACGGTTTCCCAGTCGGAACCGGAAACTGGGGAGGATGGAGAAGTGGTGATCCCCTATACGGTTTCCATGGATACCCTGGCAGGGGCTTTGAATCTGTCCAATCAGGCCGTGTATGTAAAAGAGGATGGGGAATACCGTCTGGAATGGTCGGACAGTATGATTTTTCCGGATCTGACCGGAAAGGATACGGTACGGATTTCCAGGGATGCGGCGGAGAGAGGCAGTATTTATGACAGGAATGGTGTGATGCTGGCAGGGGAGCAGATTGCCTCCCAGGTGGGACTGGTACCGGGAAAGATGTCGGAGGATCCTCAGGCGGATCTGGAGACACTGTCAGGACTTCTGGGAATCAGTGCGGAGTCCATTCAGGATACGCTGGATGCCTCCTGGGTAAAGGATGACAGCTTTGTGCCGCTGAAGACATTGGAAAAGGTAAATGATATCCAGATCGCTTCCGGTCAGGGAGATCAGGATGATCTGGAAAACCGCCAGCTGCAGGATCAGCTTCTGGAGATTCCCGGGGTAATGATCTCGGATACGGCCGTGCGCGGATATCCCCTGGGGGAAGCCGCGGCTCATCTGATCGGATATGTGCAGAATATCACGGCAGAGGAGCTTGAGGAACATGAGGGAGAGGGATACTCCTCCACCAGTGTGATAGGAAAAACGGGACTGGAAAGCCTGTATGAAAAAGAACTGAAGGGCAGCGATGGGTGGACCATCTCCATCCTGGATGAAAATGGGGACGTAAAAGAGGTGGTGGCTTCGCTGCCGAAGGAGGATGGCCAGGAGATCCACCTGACCATCGATTCCCGGCTCCAGGAGCTTTTGTATGAACAGTGGAAAGAGGATAAGGGGACAGCGGCAGCTGTCAATCCCCAGACGGGAGAAGTAATGGCGCTGATCAGTACGCCTGCCTATGACAACAATCTGTTTGTGCTGGGAATGACCCAGGAAGAGTGGGATACCATCAGCAATGACCCGGCAAGCCCCATGCAGAACCGGTTCAGGGCAGTCTGGTGTCCCGGATCCTCTATGAAACCGGTGACTGCAGCCGTGGGGCTTACCACTGGCACTCTTACGGATCAGGAGGATCTGGGAGCGGAAGGCGACCGGTGGCAGGAGGATGCCAGCTGGGGCGATTATTACGTAACTACACTCCATCCCTGTCAGAATGCGGTGATGGAGGAGGCTATGGTCCTGTCTGATAATATTTATTTTGCCAAAGCAGCGCTGAAGATTGGGGAGGATACCCTGACCAGCCAGCTTCAGGCGCTGGGCTTCGGGGAGGAACTGCCCTTTGATTTTGGCCTGACGGCCTCCCAGTATTCCAATGGAGAGGGATTTGAGTCCAGGATCCAGCTTGCGGACTCCGGCTACGGTCAGGGCCAGATGCTGGTGAATCCTCTGCATATGGCCTCCATCTACTCGGCCTTTTCCAATGAAGGGAATATGGTGCTGCCATATCTGCGGGAAGGTACGGAGACCTCCTGGTGGAAAGAAGGGGTATTTACCCCGGAGGCCGCTTCCAGGGTGGAAGAGATGATGGTGCAGGTGATCGAAAACGAAAACGGTACAGGCCATGGAGCGCGGATTGACGGACTGAAGCTGGCGGGAAAGACGGGAACTGCCGAGATCAAGGATTCCCAGAACGATACCACAGGAACGGAGCTGGGATGGTTTCAGGTGTATACCATGGAGCGGGAGGATCCCCTTCTGATCGTCAGCATGATCGAGGATGTGAAGGAACGGGGAGGAAGCGGTTACGTGGTGGACAAAGTGCGGCAGGTGCTGGAAGCATATTACCGTCAGAGCTGAATAAGTCCGGAATACGAAACAACAGCGGTGATATCTGCCAAAATGGGAAACAGCGGTCAGTGGGATATACCCGCGTCCGGCTGACCGCTGAGCTATAACATCTGTTCCTGCTATTCGCAGTCCTATTTCATACTTGACAGCAGATGCTTTTGTACAAGCACAGCGCGTCTGCTGTCAAATATGAAACGGTTGTGAATAGTAACATCTGTTGCTAAGGAATTACAAAAAAATAAAAAAAGTACTTGCTATTTTCCTGTATCTATGATAATGTATACAGGCACGGTTCGTTGGTCAAGCGGTTAAGACGCCGCCCTCTCACGGCGGAAACAGGGGTTCGATTCCCCTACGAACTGCTACATATCCGGAGCAGGAATTGTGATTTGCATGGAGAGAAAACTTCGGAAGTAAAAGCAATATTTCAGATGGGATCAGGAGCATGTTCAATTTGTGTGATTGTACATGCTTTTTTTCGAGTCACCGGCAAGCGCCGGCGGTGCCTGCTGCGAAAGATCTTTATGACAGTTGCTGCCGTTGAGACAATGGCCTGTGCAGGCTATCTGCTGTCGCGGAGGCTGGATATTCAAAAATCAGATGAATTCGGAGTGCCGGTTGGAATCATTATTATATATAAATTTTCAAAAATATAAATAATACGAAAAAACAAAAAAATACTTGCATTTCAGGAGAGGCTGTGTTATAGTACATACATACGGTTCGTTGGTCAAGCGGTTAAGACGCCGCCCTCTCACGGCGGAAACAGGGGTTCGATTCCCCTACGAACTGTTGAATACCGGAGCGGTGAGCTCCGGTTTTTTTGTGCAGCAGGCTTTGGAGGCCGGCTCGTTTTCTGCGGAAACAAAAAAATCGTAAAATCAGAAGAATTTTGTAAAAAAGTGCTTGCTTTTCTTTCAGGATTATGGTAAAGTATCCGCTGTAAGGTTCGTTGGTCAAGCGGTTAAGACGCCGCCCTCTCACGGCGGAAACAGGGGTTCGATTCCCCTACGAACTGTCAGGAAGTCTGAAGCGATAAGCTTCAGACTTTTTTTGCGTCAAGTGAAGCGAAAGGATAAACTGTTATTGATTTTTTTATGCAACAAACCGCGGCCGGAAAAACACTTCTATAATAACAGACATGTACAGCCGCTGCGGCTGACCATGAAGCCGTACGGATACCTAGACAGATGCGGAGGGATGGAAATGAAGAAGTGTGGGAAGGAAGGGATTTTTAAGATTGCCGCGGTTCTGGCGGGAATACTGGCTCTGACAGGAGGAGGGCTGGGGGTGCTGGCTTTGTTCGGCTGCGGAGAAAGGATCGCGGCCCGGGATCTGACGGAAGGTGTGCAGGCAGGATGGGAGTCTGAAGAAGAGCCGGATGAAGAAGTCCTGGAAGCCGGTGAGGAAGCGGATGCGGAAGACGGTGACAGCTGGGCGGAGGGGAAAAACAGTCCGGAAAGTCAGACTGTGATGGAATTCGCAGTGAAGCTGCTGCAGGAGAGTATGGGACAGCGGGAGAATATCCTGATCTCCCCGGCATCTATGATAAGTGCGCTGGGGATGACTGCCAATGGGGCCAGAGGAGAAACTCTGGAAGAGATGGAGGCAGTGATGGGAAGTCCGGTGCAGGAGCTGAATGGCTTTCTGGGAAACTGGAGGGAGAAGATCCGGCAGGAGGAAATCCAGTCAGTGCATCTGGCTAATTCCATCTGGTTCCGGGACGATGGACAGATGGAGCTGTGTCCGGAGTTCCTCCGGACCAATGCGGATTATTACGATGCGGCTCTGTACGGGGCTCCTTTCGATGATTCCACAGTGCGGGACATCAATCGCTGGGTCAGGCAGGAGACAGACGGAATGATCGGGGAGATCCTGGATGAGATCCCTCCGGATGCGGTGATGTATCTGGCAAATGCCCTCGCCTTTGAGCAGGAGTGGCAGAAGAATTATACGGATACTCAGGTAAAAGACGGGACATTTACCGGAGAAAATGGGGAGGCGCAGGCTGTGGAGATGATGTATTCCACGGAGTATGAATACCTGGAGGACCAGAATGCCTGCGGACTGGTAAAATATTACAGCGGCGGAGAGTACGCATTTGCGGCGCTTCTTCCCGATGAAGGGACAGCGCTGAAGGAATATGTAGGGAATCTGACAGGAGCGCGGCTGGCGGAGCTTCTGGAGAACAGCAGGGAGGTCACGGTCCATGCGGCAATTCCCCAATTTGAGACGGAATGCGGTCTGGATATGAAAGATACGCTGAGCAAACTGGGAATGAGGAAGGCATTTGCCCCGGACGCGGATTTTTCGGGAATGGGAACGTACGATGGATGGGGGCTCTATATTGGAAGAATCCTGCATAAGACTTACATCCAGGTGGACCGGGAGGGAACCAGGGCGGGAGCGGCTTCCGTTGTGGAATCCCTGTCGGGAAGCAGTGCCGGAGACGATCCGGAAGAGCCGAAGACAGTATACCTGGACCGGCCGTTTCTCTATATGATCTTTGACTGCGGGACCAGAATGCCGCTGTTTCTGGGGATGATGGAGTCTGTGGAAGGATAGAGGTCAGCAGGGCCCGGAGAAGATACAGCTGACGAGGTATCTTCTCCGGGCCCTGCGTATGCATCAGGTCTGAGATGGCAGGACAGATATCCGATGACGGACGTCATTTCCAATGATCATCAGGACCGCCCCCTCGCCTTTCTTTATCCCATTCCCGCAGTGCGGCTTTTACCGCTTTTTTGATAACGAAGTAAGCGATCACTGATACGATGGCAACTTCGATCACAAACCGGATCAATACACTGATGTACGCTAAAATGAGACCTGCATTTGCCGCCATAAAATTTCCCCCTCTCTTATGCCGCCGCCAGAGGCTGCGGCAGTCATTCGCCGTTCGTCCGGAGCAAGCTCAGCTAGCTCCGACTCTCTTTCGCTCATGATGCCGCCGCCAGAGGCTGCGGCAGTCATTCGCCGTTCGTCCGGAGCAAGCTCAGCTAGCTCCGACTCTCTTTCGCTCATGATGCCGCCGCCAGAGGCTGCGGCAGTCATTCGCCGTTCGTCTGGAGCAAGCTGAGCTAGCTCCGACTCTCTTTCGCTCATGATGCCGCCGCCAGAGGCAGCGGCAGTCATTCGCCGTTCGTCCGGAACAAGCTCAGTTTGCTCCGACTCTCTTTCGCTCATTATATCATAGAATTGGAAAATTCTCAATTTTCAGGGGCTCCATTTTGAAATTTTTCTGCAATATTTTGCGCTTCAAACTTTACTGTCACAAATTTCGGCGATCCGGATGTCAGCAAAAGGATGCGCGGGGATGTTCGGAGTTATCTGAGACGGGCTGTTTCTCTGTTCCTGCGGGCAATGAGCCAGGGGAACGTGCCTGTATGGCCATTGAAGCCGGGGAGATATTTTGTTGGCATTTGGGAAAAATTGTGCTATAATAGCGGCAGTTTTGTCAAAAAACCAAAATGACCATCCGGCCTGGAGCAGGGTGGTCAGCCGATCCAAACAACAGAAAGGGGAATGAAGGATGGAGCTGAAACTGGCAGCGATCGATCTGGACGGAACGCTTTTGCGGGAGGACTGTACCATTTCCGAAAAAAACAGAAACGCCATTCTTGCAGCTATGGAAAAGGGCTGTCTGGTGGTGCCTTCCACGGGCCGGGGCTATCGGAATACCCGGTTTGTGCTGAGAGAATTTCCGGTAATGCCTTACTATGTGAATGCCAATGGAACCACGGTTACCCGGGGAAATCCGGAGGAAGCTCTGTTTTCCTGCACGATTCCCTATGAAAGCGGCTGTGCCATCTACCGGATGGCCCGGGAATACCGGACATTTATTGAACTGTATCACGGTCTGGATGCCTATGATTCCAGAGAAGGCTGTGAAAATCTTTTCAGAAGCGGTGTGATGGAAGCCTACTGCCGCCAGCTTCTGAAAACAAATATTCACCTGGAAAATCTGGATGATTTTGTGATAAAAGAGAAACACTTAATCAGTAAGTTCCATATTGTATGTGTTTCTCTTGAGGAAAAGCAGGAGCTGATGGACAGGCTTTCCCGGCTGCCGGGAGTGTACCCCATTTCCACTGCCTCCCATAACATTGAGATCGCGGATACCCACTGGAGCAAAAGGGACGGACTGGCCTGGCTGTGCGAGCGGATCGGCATCCGTCCGGAGGAGGTTCTGGCCATCGGCGACAGTGACAACGATTATGAACAGATCCGCTGGGCCGGCGTGGGCGCGGCCGTGAAGAACGCCTCTGCCAGAGTAAGGGAAGGGGCGGATGTGGTAGTGGGCTCCAATGAGGAAGACGGGGTGGCCCAGGCTCTGGAGCAATTCGTGTTATGAAAGGATTTTGATATATGGCAAAGAAAAATACGTATGATGCCAGCAGTATTTCCGTGCTGGAAGGTCTGGAGGCGGTGCGGAAGCGGCCGGGGATGTATATCGGCAGCGTGTCCCGGAAGGGACTGAATCATCTGATCTATGAGATCGTGGACAATGCGGTGGACGAGCATCTGGCAGGCTTCTGCGACTATATTCAGGTGATCCTGGAGGCGGACGGTTCCTGCACCGTGACGGATAATGGCCGGGGAATTCCGGTGGGGATGCATGAAAAAGGGATGTCCGCGGAACGCCTGGTGTTTACCACCCTCCATGCGGGAGGAAAATTTGACGATTCTGTATACAAAACCAGCGGTGGCCTCCACGGAGTGGGTTCCTCTGTGGTAAACGCCCTTTCCACCTGGCTGGATGTGAAAGTAAGTCTGGACGGCTGGATCCATCACGATCACTATGAGAGGGGGATCCCCACCATAGAGCTGGAGGATGGGCTGCTGCCGAAGCTGGGGAGGACAAAGGAGACAGGAACCTGTATTTCCTTCCTGCCGGATCCGGAGATTTTTGAAAAGACCCGGTTCGGTGAAGCGGATGTGAAAAGCCGTCTCCACGAGACAGCCTATCTGAATCCCAGGCTTACCATTCACTTTGAGGACCGGCGGCTGGCGGAGCCGGAGATCATCGATTACCATGAGCCGGATGGCATCGTGGGATTTGTGCGGGATCTGAATAAGAAAAAAGAGGCGCTCCATGAGCCGGTGTATTTTTCCGGGGAGAGTGACGGGATCGCGGTGGAGTGCGCTTTTCAGTATGTAAATGAATTTCATGAGAATGTTCTGGGCTTCTGCAACAATATCTATAACGCGGAAGGCGGTACTCATCTCACCGGTTTCAAAACCACCTTTACCAATGTGATGAACAATTATGCCAGAGAGCTGGGGATCCTGAAGGAGAAGGATACCAATTTCACCGGAGCGGATATCCGCAACGGCATGACGGCGGTGGTGTCCATCAAGCATCCGGCCCCCCGTTTTGAGGGACAGACCAAGACGAAGCTGGATAACCAGGATGCGGCCAAGGCTGCCAGCAAGGTGACGGGGGATGAGATCGTCCTGTATTTTGACAGAAATCTGGAAACGCTGAAAGCGGTGCTGTCCTGTGCGGAAAAGTCCGCCAAGATCCGGAAAACCGAGGAGAAAGCCAAGACAAATCTGCTGACCAAACAGAAATACTCCTTTGATTCCAACGGAAAGCTGGCCAACTGCGAGAAACGGGATCCCTCGGTATGCGAGATCTTTATCGTGGAGGGAGATTCCGCCGGAGGTTCTGCCAAGATGGGAAGGGACCGGAGCTTCCAGGCCATCCTGCCTATCCGGGGAAAGATCCTGAACGTGGAGAAGGCTACCATTGACAAGGTGCTGGCCAACGCGGAGATCAAGGCCATGATCAATGCCTTCGGCTGCGGATTTTCAGAAGGGTACGGCAATGATTTTGACATCACCAAGCTGCGTTATGACAAGATCATCATCATGGCGGATGCGGATGTGGACGGCGCCCATATCTCCACTTTGCTGCTGACCCTGTTTTACCGGTTTATGCCGGAACTGATCTATGAGGGCCATGTGTATATCGCCATGCCGCCGCTGTACAAGGCCATCCCTGCCAAGGGGAAGGAAGAGTATCTGTATGATGACAAAGCGCTGGAGCGTTACCGGAAGACCCATAAAGGATCCTTTACCCTGCAGCGGTATAAGGGACTGGGGGAGATGGACGCCCAGCAGCTCTGGGAGACAACGCTGGATCCCAAAACCAGATATTTAAAACGGGTGGAGATCGAAGATGCCAGAATGGCCTCCGATGTGACAGAGGTGCTGATGGGGACGGAGGTTCCGCCCCGGAAGGCGTTTATCTATCAGCATGCCCAGGATGCCCAGCTGGATGTATAGGGGATATTCCGGCAGGTTTTGTGAAAAATGGAGGAATTTATGGAAGAACAGATTATCCGGACCGACTATTCGGAGGTCATGCAGAAATCTTATATTGATTATGCCATGAGCGTTATCATTTCCCGGGCCCTTCCCGATGTGCGGGACGGACTGAAGCCGGTGCAGCGGAGAACCCTGTATGATATGTACGAGCTGGGGATCCGGTGGGACCGCCCGTTCCGTAAGTGCGCCCGTATCGTGGGAGACACTATGGGAAAATACCATCCCCACGGAGACAGTTCCATCTACGAGGCGCTGGTGGTGATGGCTCAGGACTTCAAAAAAGGACAGGCGCTGGTGGAAGGCCATGGGAATTTCGGTTCCATCGAAGGGGACGGAGCGGCGGCCATGCGTTATACCGAAGCCCGGCTCCAGAAGATCACCCAGGAAGTCTATCTAAGCGATATGGACAAAGGTGTGGTGGATTTTGTGCCCAACTTTGACGAGACGGAGAAAGAGCCGGTGGTGCTGCCCGTCCGGGTTCCCAATCTGCTGTTAAACGGCGCGGACGGTATTGCTGTCGGCATGGCCACCAGCATTCCGCCTCATAATCTGGGAGAGCTGGCGGATGCGGTCAGGGCTTATATGAAGAACAACGACATCACCGTGAAGGGACTGATGCGGTACCTGAAGGGACCGGATTTCCCCACGGGAGGAATCGTTACCAACAAGGACGAGCTGCTGAATATCTATGAGACGGGAACCGGAAAGATCCGGATCCGGGGCCGGGTAGAGGTGGAAAAAGGAAAGGGCGGAAGGCTTTTCCTGGTGATCACCGAGATCCCCTACCCCATGGTGGGGGCCAATATCGGAAAATTCCTCAACGATGTGGCGGCTCTGGTGGAAACCCGCAAAACCACGGATATCGTGGATATTTCCAACCAGTCTTCCAAGGAGGGGATCCGCATCGTGCTGGAGCTGAAGCGGGGAGCGGATGTGGAGCAGCTGAAGAATCTGCTGTACAAGAAAACCCGTCTGGAGGATACCTTCGGGGTAAATATGCTGGCAGTGGCCGACGGCAGGCCGGAGACGCTCAGCTTAAAGCAGATCATCGAGCACCATGTGGACTTCCGGTTTGAGATCTGCACCAGAAAATACAGGACCATGCTGGATAAGGAGCTGGAGAAAAAAGAGGTGCAGGAGGGGCTGATCAAGGCCTGCGACGTTATCGACCTGATCATCGAGATCCTCAGGGGCAGCAAAAACCAGAAGCAGGTGAAGGACTGTCTGGTGAGAGGGATCACGGAGGGAATCCGCTTCAAGTCCAGAACCAATGAACGGGCGGCAAAGAAGCTGCAGTTTACGGAACGGCAGGCCACGGCGATCCTGGAGATGCGTCTGTACCGGCTGATCGGCCTGGAAATCGACGCTCTGATGGCGGAGCACGAGACTACGCTGAAGAATATCGCCAGGTATGAGGATATCCTCAACAACTACGACTCCATGGCGGAGGTGATCATGGAGGATCTGGAACGGATCAAGAAGGAGTACGGCAGAAAGCGCCGTACCTCCATTGAAAATGCCCAGGAGATCGTCTGGGAGGAGAAGAAGATCCAGGAGACAGAGCTGTATTTCCTGATGGATCGGTTCGGCTACTGCAAGACCATCGACAAGGCGGCCTATGAGCGGAACCGGGAGGCAGTGCATAATGAATTCAAATACGCGTTCGCCTGCATGAATACGGATAAGATCTGTATATTCACCGATAAGGGACAGATGCATACCGTGAAGGTCCTGGATATTCCCTTTGGAAAATTCCGGGATAAGGGAACGCCCATCGACAATCTCAGCAATTATTCCAGCGCCCAGGAACTGATGATCTTTGTGGCCAGTATGGAGATGGTGAAAAATTCCCAGATGATGTTTGTGACCCGGTCCGGTATGACAAAGCGGGTGGAAGGAGCGGAATTTGACGTGGTGAAGCGCACCATCGCGGCCACCAAGCTGGCGGACGGGGACGCCCTGATCCTGGCGCAGCCCTGCGACGCGCCGGATTCGGTGGTGCTGCAGAGCCATGAAGGGTATTTCCTGAAGTTCGCCAAAGAGGAAGTGCCGGTGCAGAAGAAGGCGGCGCTGGGTGTGCGGGGCATGAAGCTGTCCCAGGGGGACAGCCTGGAGCATGCGTATCTGCTGGAGGCCAGAATGGAGTACGCCATTACCTACAGAGAAAAAAGGATCGTCCTCAACAGTAAGATCCGGATGGGAAAACGGGATACCAGGGGAACCAGGATCCGGGTGTGACAATATTCGTGACAGGCTGCGGCTGACTGCTGCTGTGCGGCTTTGGGCCCTCACCTGCTGTCAGAGGAAGGAGGCCGGGAATCCCTGGACCCTCAGGTCCCGGGCGATGGCCTGCAGCTGGGGATAACAGTTTTCAAAAAAGATCCGGTAGCCCTCACAGAAATAATTCAGATATCCGGCCGGAGCGGATTCCATGCGGCAGCGCATGCATCCGTTCCGGCATATTTTATGCCAGGGACAGGCGGTGCATTTTTGGGAGTGCTTCCGGGAGCTTTCCAGAAATCCCAGGCTTTCCCGGCGGGCATCCATGGCGGCGATGGTGTGGGTGCGGATATTTCCCAGGAGATATTCATCCAGCATGTAAAAGTCGCAGGGATAGATGTCTCCATTGGCTTCCGCCGCATACTGGATGCCGCAGATCCCCCGGTACTCGCAGGATTCCGGAAGGTATCCCAGCAGGCCTTCCAGGTAATTCTCAAACTGACGGATGCAGGGCTGGCAGCCTTTCCGGTAATCTTCGTACCAGCAGTGGAAAAGTTCCGTGAGGAACCTTCCGTAAAGTTGAGGCGTAAGAGAATATCCGTGTTTCCCGGGCTGTTCGTACAGGGGATCCAGACAGGGGATATACTGCTGGAAATCCCATCCCATTTCCCGGTAAAAGTGATAGATCCGGCGGATGTTTAGGGCAGTTTCTCTGTGCACCACCGTCAGGATGTTATACTCCACCCCGTATTCCTCCAGAAGCCCGATGCCGTCCAGAACCCGATCCCAGGTGGGAGCGCCGGAGGAAAAACGCCGGTACCGGTCATGGGTGCTTCTGATGCCGTCTAAGGAGACCCCCACCAGAACGTGGTTCTGCCGGAAAAATTCGCACCACTTTCTGTCGATCAGGGTACCGTTGGTCTGAAAGCTGTACTGGAGGGAGATTCCCTCCCGGCTGCGGCGGGCGGCATATTCCACTGCCTGACGATAAAAATCCAGACCGGCCAGGGCAGGTTCTCCTCCCTGAAAGGAAATGGTACAGAGACCTTCCCCGTGGGAAAGCATTTTATCAATGATCATGCGCAGGGTATCCTGATCCATGATCCCGTAATTTTTTCGATTTCTTTTTTCCTGTTCATCCCGGTAGAAGCAGTATTCGCATTTCATATTGCAGCTTCCGGAGACCGGCTTGATCATAACGCTGATGGGGGGCATAGTGTCTTTCCTTTCTGGTTTCCGTGTGGTCAGTCCCCGCCGGCAGTCAGCCGGGCGGACATTTTCTGGATGGTCTTATTACTTCACAGGCTCCGCCTGTGAATAACATTTGCCGTTCGCCTGGAGCAAGCTTAGCTTTCTCCGGCTCTCTTTCGCTCATTATACAACCTGGTTTACAGAGGGACAAGCGTGCTTTATAATGGAAGAAAAGACGGAGTGCAGACCAAAAGAAAGTGAGCAAAGAGATCATGAATAAAAGACATCCCAATGTAATTTATATTCTGGCGGACGATATGGGGTATGGGGATATCAGCGCTCTGAATGAGCGCTGTCCTTTTACCACGCCCCATCTGGACGGGATTGCCCGGGAGGGGCTGGCGTTTACCGATGCCCATGCCACCTCAGCGGTGTGTACGCCCTCACGATACGGAATCCTCACCGGCCGGTACAACTGGCGTTCCAGACTGAAATCCTATGTGGTGGGAGGTTACTCGGAGCCGCTGATCGAGAAAGGCAGAAAAACAGTGGCGGATCTGTTCCGAAGTCAGGGCTACCGCACAGCCATGATCGGAAAATGGCATCTGGGGATGGATTTTGCCAAGACGCCGGATTTTTATGAAAAACCGGATTTTGATGCCTGCGAGGGCGTGGATTACAGCGGTGTGATCCGGAATTCGCCGGTGAGCAACGGATTTGAATATTTTTTCGGGATCAGCGGATCCCTGGACATGCCGCCCTACATCTATATAGAGAATGACCATTTTACGGAGCTTCCGGACCGGATCACAAAGAATACCGGGAAGAAGTTCTGGAGGGAAGGCCCCACCGGTCCCAGCTTCCATCATGAGCATGTGCTGGATGAGCTGACCGGGAAAGTGTGCGAAAAGATCACAGAATACTGCAAGGAGCCGTTCTTCATCTATTTTCCCATGCCTGCGCCCCATACGCCGATCCTTCCGGGAAAGGAATTCCAGGGAAAGTCGGGAACCAACGAGTATGGGGATTTTGTTCTCCACTGCGATGACGCGGTGGGAAGGATCATTGACCGGCTGAAGGAGGAGGGGCTGTATGAGAATACGATCCTGATCTATACTTCGGATAACGGATGTTCTCCCATGGCTGATTATCCGGAGCTGATGGCCAGAGGGCATAACCCCAGCTATGTATTCAGGGGAACGAAGGCTGACATCTACGAGGGAGGCCACCGGATTCCGCTGCTGGTGCAGTGGCCGGCTGCGGTGGGCGGGGGACGTACCTGCAGTCAGATCGTATGCCTTTCTGATTTTATGGCCACGATGGCGGAGATCCTGGGGGTGGAGCTGCCGGATAATATGGGGGAGGACAGCGTGAGCAATCTTCCGGTCTGGATGGGAAGCTCCGGGGAGGTGCGCCGGGATGTGGTGCACCAGAGCATCGACGGATCCCTTTCCATCCGCAGAGGAAGGTTTAAACTGGAGATGTGTCCCGGATCCGGAGGATGGTCGGACCCGGAACCCGGTAAGGAGGATCCCTCCCTTCCCAGATTTCAGCTGTATGACCTGTCCAAAGATATCGGAGAACGGGAGAATGTGATCGGGAAGTATCCCCGGATTGCCGGGGAGCTGAGAGACGTGCTGAAGGAATACGTGGTAAACGGCAGGAGCACGCCGGGAAGTCCCCAGCCCAATAACGGCCGGCGCATATGGGAAACCGTGCGCTGGCTGGATGAGCCGGACGGAGAACCGTTGAAACTGTATAAGGAAAAGTGAGAAGGAGACAGAAAGTATGACAAAGACCATAACCGTAGATGCCAGAGGGGATCAGTGCCCCATTCCTGTAGTGAAAGCAAAGAAAGCCATGGGAGAACTTCCCCGGGGAGGCGTGGTAAAGGTGCTGGTGGACAATGAGATCGCGGTACAGAATCTGACCAAACTGGGCCGCCACCAGTCCATGGAGGTTTCTTCCAGGAAACTGGGGGAAGCTGAATTTGAGGTGATGATGACTTTTGAAGGAGAAAATCTGCAAAAGGAGATGACGGAGGAACGGGAGGAGGTCTGCATCCCGGACCGCAGAGGGAACACGGTGGTGGCCGTGGGAAGCGCTGTGATGGGGACCGGAGATGACAGGCTGGGAGAGGTTCTGATGAAGGGATTTCTCTATGCGGTTTCTCAGCTGGAAGAGCTTCCGGATACGATACTGTTTTACAACGGCGGAGCCATGCTCACCACAGAGGGATCTCAGTCCCTGGAGGACCTGAGAAATCTGGAGGCCCAGGGAGTGAAGATCCGCACCTGCGGAACCTGCCTGGACTATTATCAGCGGAAGGATAAGCTGCAGGTGGGAGAGGTGACCAATATGTATGAGATCGTGGAGACGCTGGCATCTGCCGGGAAGGTGATCCGGCCATGATCTATCTGGACAATGCCGCCACCACACTCCGGAAACCCCCGGAGGTGGCCCGGGCCGTGGCGGATGCCGTGGGAACTCTGGGAAATGTGTCCCGGGGCGTTCACGGACCTTCTCTTGCGGCGGCCAGAACGGTCTATCAGGCCAGAGCCGCGGCCGCACGGCTGCTGGGGTGCAGTGATCCGGCCCATACGGTGTTTGCCTCAAATGCCACAGAGGCTTTGAATATGGTCATTGACGGGATTTTTTCTCCCATGCTGGAGCGGGGGGAGGAGGTGCACATCGTATCTACGGATCTGGAACACAATTCGGTGCTCCGCCCTCTGTACCGGCTGGCAGAACGGGGGGCGTGCCTGTCCTTTGCCGGGGCGGACCGGAAAGGACGGATCTCCTATGAGCAGATGGAAGGGCTGATCAGGCCGGAAACCAGAGGGATTGTCTGCACCCACGCTTCCAATCTCACCGGCAATCTGCTGGATCTGGAACGGATCGGAGAGATGGCCAAAAGGCATGGGGTGTATCTGATCGTGGACGCTTCCCAGACGGCGGGGGTATTTCCCATAGATATGAAGCGTATGGGGATTGACGTGGTGTGCTTTACCGGGCATAAAAGTCTGATGGGCCCCCAGGGGACCGGAGGACTGTGCGTGGAAGGACAGGTGCCCATCCGGCCCTGGAAGGTGGGGGGCAGCGGCGTCCATTCCTTTGACAGGGATCATCCCCGATCCCTTCCGGAGGCTCTGGAGGCCGGGACGCTGAATGCCTGCGGGATCGCCGGACTTCTGGCCGGGATCCGGTGGATAGAGGGTGTGGGACAGGAAGCCATACGCAAAAAAGAGATGGAACTGGCAGAGCTGTTTGTCCGGATGGTGAGAGAAATTTCCGGGATTCGGATATACGGGGATTTCAGCACCTCCCTTCGGGCGCCTATCGTGACTCTGAATCTGAAGGGAGTGCAGGCGGCCCTGCTGGCGGACATTTTGTGGACGGAATATGAGACCGCCGTGCGGGCAGGGGCTCACTGCGCGCCCAGGATGCACCGGGCGCTGGGAACCGGAGAGGCGGGAGCAGTGCGCTTCAGTTTCTCCTGGTTTAATACGGAGGAGGAGGCTGTTGCTGCGGCCAGGGCCCTGGGAGAGATTTCCCGGGAGGGGTGCTGACCAATGAGAGAAAAAACGAAAAAGCATCTGATCACCTTTCACAATACGGTGGGAGCGCTGGAAATGGAGGAATACTGTATGCGGGAAGGGCTTCCGGGACGTCTGATCCCGGTACCGCCCGCGATTTCGGCGGGCTGCGGTATGGCCTGGTGTGTTCCGGATAAGGACTGGGACCGGATGGAAGGGGCTGCACAGCTGTGGAAGGAACAGATAGAAAACATCTATGAGCTGTGGCTGTAAGAACAGACAGAAAGAAAGAAGCCGGGAGCATTCCGGCACACGATCCGGCGCCGGCCGGAACGGAGCAAAGACCTGCAGAAAGACCAATAATCCGCTGCTCTGCGGCAGGGCGGGGAAGAAAGGGGAGAGGATCAGATGAATCATACAACGATCATTGTACGGGGAGGAGGAGATCTGGCCACCGGGACGATCCACCGGCTGTTTCGGTGCGGTTATCCCGTTCTTGTACTGGAGACGGAAAGACCGGCCGCTATCCGCAGAGAGGCGGCGTTCTGTGAGGCTGTCTACGATGGGGAGAAAACGGTGGAGGGAGTTACCAGCGAAAGGATCGCGGATCCGGACCAATGCCGGGAGATCTGGGAGCGGGGAAGGATTCCCGTTCTTGTGGATGAGAAGGCCCGGGCAGTGAAACGGATCCGGCCGGAGGTGGTGGTTGACGCCATCCTTGCCAAGAAAAATCTGGGGACCAGCCGGGCCATGGCGCCCCTCACCATTGCCCTGGGACCGGGCTTTGCAGCCGGGGAGGATGTGGACTGCGTGATCGAGACCATGCGGGGACACCGGCTGGGCAGACTGCTGTTTCAGGGAAGCGCCCTGCCCAACACCGGAGTTCCCGGGCTCATCGGGGGATACGGAAAAGAAAGGGTGATCCATGCCCCGGCCTCCGGAACCATCTTGAACAGGGCGGCCATCGGAGACTGGGTGGAGCAGGGGCAGATTTTGGCGCTGATCGGAGACACTCCGGTGAGGGCTTCCATCACGGGAGTGCTCCGGGGGATCATCCGGGAAGGATATCCTGTAAAAGAGGGGCTGAAGATCGCGGATATTGATCCCAGGCAGGGAGAAAGGGAGAACTGCTTTACCATTTCTGACAAAGCCCGCTGCATCGCCGGAGGCGTACTGGAGGCGGTGGTTTCCTGGGAAAACCGCCGTGGGATATCATGAGGATCCGGTTGGCGGACGGACGGGAAGAAGAGCGGCTGCTGGATATCTTTCCCTGGCTGATATCCGGCAGCCATGTGGTCAGCGCTGTGGGAGCAGGAGGAAAAACCACCTTTCTGTGGAGGCTGGCCGGAGAGCTGACAGCGGCGGGAAAGCGGGTGATCGTCACCACAACCACCCATATGGCCTGGGAGGAGGATCGCCCCTGGGCAAAGATCGAGGGAGGAAAGACCGCGGCGGAAGAGGGAACCGGCTGCATTTCCGCTTCCCAGCGAAAGCTGCTGCGGGAGAAAATGGATGAATGGGGATATGTGTTTGCCGGGAAGAAGGAGAAAATAGGAGAAAAAATCTCAAATCCGTTTCCGGAGGATGCTTGCTGCCGGTGGGTGACAGAGCTGACGGAGCTGGCGGATGTGGTGCTGGTGGAAGCGGACGGCTCCAGGAGACTTCCCCTGAAGGTACCCGGGAAGAATGAGCCGGTGATCCCCCCGGCCACCGATCTGGTGGTGGGAGTGGCGGGACTTTCCAGCCTGGGAGAGCTGCCGGAGGAGAGATGCCACAGATGGGAACTCTGGGATTTTCAGGAGCAAAGGATCACCGGCCGGGATCTGGAGCGTCTGGCTGTATCCCTCCGGGGCCTGAGGAAGGGCGTGGATCCCGGGATGAAATATTTTGTTCTGCTGAACCAGGCAGACGATGAGAGGCGCCTGGAGGCCGGGATGGATGTATGCCGGAGGCTGGCCCGGCGGCAAATTGCCTGCGGTACGGCTCGTCTGCAGGACCGGCTGGGAGTGATCCTCCTGGCGGCAGGGCAGGGGAGCAGGTTCGGGGAGAACAAGCTGCTCTATCCCGTGGAGGGAATCCCCATGGGAAAACGGGCGCTGGAGCTTCTGGCAGAGCTTCCTGCTCAAAAGCGGGCAGTGGTTACCTGCTATGAGCAGATGGAAAACTGGGCGGGCAGTCTGGGGATTTCCTGCGTGAAAAATCCTCATCCGGAGCTGGGGATTTCCTCCAGCCTGCGGCTGGGACTGGAAGCATGCACGGAGATGGATGGCTGGCTGTTCATGGTGGCGGACCAGCCCCGGCTTTCCCTGGAAAGTGTAAAGCGGCTGATCCGCTGCTGGCAGGAATCGCCCAGGGGGATCGCTGCTTTATCCTGCGGGAAGCAGATCGGAAATCCGGTGATCTTTTCCCGGCGGTACCGCGGCCAGCTTCTGGAGCTTCGCGGGGACCGGGGAGGAAAACGGGTTCTCAACAGCCACAGAGAGGATACCCTCCTGGTGGAAGTACAGCCATGGGAGCTGGAGGATCTGGACAGAAAACCCGAAAGCTGAAGTCCCTTTTTTGCGCGGCCTGTACGCTGTCCCGGCCGATGCCGGAAGCGTGTGCCGGTGGCACACGTTAAGCGCCGACCGAAACGGAGCGTAGATCCCGCTGTGTGCCGGTGGCACACGTTAAGCGCCGACCGAAACGGAGTGTAGATCCCGCTGCCTTTGCAGCGGGATCCCGAGGCCTGCGGGCGCCAGGCTGCGAAAAACGCAGCCTGTGTGCGTGCTTTTGTTACAGTGAAGCCGGAAGACTGAACTGTAACGGAAAAACGGAAAAACATAGCAATAGGGCTTGCATTTTCCAATATGAAGTGTTATGATGATTATGTTGAATAATGATGATGCTAGATAAGAGTGGGCGATACGTCCACTCTTATTTGTGCGATAAGCCCGGAAAGAGGCGGGAATGTTTCCTGCTTCCGGAGGAATCGCCGGGCGGGTACAGCGGCAGCAGTGCTGCGGGCTGTGCGGTATCGCAGGATGAGGCAGGAGGCTGCCTGCCTGGTCCGGTCCGGCAAAGGATGAAAAACCGGACCAAAGAGCAGCAGACGAGAGGACGGTGAGGAAATGAGCAGAAAAGAGGTATACGAGCAGAAGGCAGAAGAACTTGCTCTTCCCATTGTGGAGGGCTTCGGGTTTGAGCTGGTGGATGTGGAATATGTAAAGGAAGCCGGCACATGGTATCTGCGTCTGTACATCGACAAGGAAGGCGGCATTACCATCAATGACTGCGAGGCGGTGAGCCGGCTGTTCGGCGAGAAGCTGGATGAGGAAGATTTTATCCAGGAAGCGTACGTGATGGAGGTAAGCTCTCCGGGACTGGGGAGGCCTTTGAAGAAGGAGAAGGATTACCGGCGGAGTATGGGGAAAGAGCTGGAGATCAGAACCTACCGTCCCATTGAAAAACAAAAAGAATTCTATGGGATTCTCAGCGCATATGATGATAACAGTGTGACGATTACGCTGGAGAATCAGGAAACGATGGTATTTCAGAAGGCGGATATTGCGTTGATTCGTCTCGCTTTTGATTTTTAAGGAGGAAAAGAGAAAAATGAACACAGAGTTACTGGAGGCATTGAACATTCTGGAGAAGGAGAAAAATATCAGCAAAGAGGTGTTGCTGGAGGCTATTGAGCAGTCCCTGATCCAGGCCTGCAAGAATCATTTCGGCAAGGCGGACAATGTGAAGGTAAATATCGATCCGGAAACCTGCGACTTCGGAGTATATGCGGAGAAGACCGTGGTGGAAACCGTGGAGGATCCCGTAATGGAGATCAGCCTGGCCAACGCCAGGATGATCGATTCCAAGTATGAGCTGGGAGATGTGGTGAACGTGGAGATCCACTCCCGGGAGTTTGGACGGATCGCCACCCAGAACGCAAAGAATGTGATCCTGCAGAAGATCCGCGAGGAGGAGCGGAAGGTTCTGTATGATGAATATTATAAGAAAGAAAAGGATATCGTCACTGGTGTGGTGCAGCGGTATCTGGGAAGAAATGTGAGCATTAATCTGGGTAAGGTGGATGCGGTGCTCAACGAGAATGAGCAGGTGAAGGGCGAGGTGTTCCGCCCCACAGAGAGGATCAAGCTGTACGTGCTGGAGGTGAAGGATACCCCCAAGGGTCCCAAGATCCTGGTTTCCAGAACCCATCCGGAACTGGTAAAGCGGCTGTTTGAGGCTGAGGTTACCGAGGTGAGAGACGGTATCGTGGAGATCAAGAGCATTGCCAGAGAGGCGGGATCCAGAACCAAGATTGCCGTATGGTCCAATGATCCGGACGTGGATGCGGTGGGAGCCTGCGTAGGTATGAATGGAGCCAGGGTCAATGCCGTTGTGGCCGAGCTGCGGGGAGAGAAGATCGATATCATCAACTGGGATGAGAATCCTGCCCTGCTGATCGAGAATGCGTTAAGCCCTGCAAAGGTGATCTCTGTGCTGGCCGATCCGGATGAGAAGACGGCCCTGGTGATCGTTCCCGACTATCAGCTTTCACTGGCTATCGGAAAGGAAGGACAGAACGCGCGTCTGGCAGCCCGCCTGACCGGCTTCAAGATCGACATTAAGAGCGAGACCCAGGCCAAGGAAGCAGGGGACTTTGAATATTACCAGGATGAAGAGGGCTACGATGACGAGCCCTATGAGGATTACGAAGAAGATTACGGGGAATCCTCTGAATATGAAGACTCCGCGGAATATGACCGGGAACCGGAAGCAGATGACTGGGAGGATGCTGCGGACAAAGAGACGGATGGCTGGGAAGAGGCACCGGATAAAGAGTACGCGGAAGAAACCGGCCGGGAGGAATAGGGCCGTTATACTGGCGGAGCTTCAGAGTGCAGAAGCATTTTTGCAGGAGAGAATATGGGCAGTGTGAAGAAAGTGCCGATGCGCAAGTGTATCGGATGCAATGAGATGAAAAACAAAAAAGAGATGATGCGGGTGATCCGGACACCGGAGAACGAGATCGTTCTGGACACCACAGGAAAGAAGAACGGAAGGGGCGCTTACCTGTGCTTTTCCAGGGAATGTCTGGAAAAAGCGGTAAAAAGCAGAGGGCTGGAACGTTCTTTGAAGGTGCCGATTCCCCGGGAAGTGCTGGAAAGCCTGGAAAAGGAGCTGGAAGCGATTGAAGCAAAACAATAAGATACTGTCACTGATCGGACTTTCCACAAAAGCAGGAAAGACTGCCAGCGGCGAATTTGCCACGGAAAAAGCTGTAAAGAGCCGGAAGGCGTACCTGGTGATCATTTCCAGCGAGGCTTCCGGTAATACAAAAAAGAAATTCGCCAATATGTGTGATTATTATAAAGTTCCCTGGTTTGTCTACGGACAGAAGCAGGAGCTGGGCCGGGCGATGGGAAAAGAATTCCGTGCGTCCCTGGCGGTAACAGATGAAAATCTTGCGGCAGCGCTTAAGCGTCAGCTGTGCAGTCAGGAGCAGCCATTGGCATAGGCTGGAAAGGTTGGTGATAGTATGGCGAGAATGAGGGTCTATGAGATCGCTCAGGAGTTAAAGAAAACGAATAAAGAGGTAATAGATTTTTTGAAGGAGAAAAACATCGAAGTAAAGAGTCATATGAGTACATTAGAGGAAAGAGAAGAGAAAATGGTAAGAGAAGGGCTGGCTTCCAAAAAGGAAAAAGAGGAGAACGCCGGAACCAAGCCGTCCGAGCGTCCTAAGAAAAAATCAAATCTGATTCAGGTATTCCGTCCTCAGAATGCCATGACTCAGGAAGGGAAGAATTTCCGCCGGCCTGCCAAGAACCGTCCGGCAGGGGGACGTCCCCAGGGAGGTGCTTCCCGTCCGGAAGGAGGAGCGGCCAGAGAGGCGGGCAGCGCGGTGACAGCTCAGGAAACCAGGAACGCCAGCGGACAGACACCGCAGACCAGACGGCCGCAGAACGCTCCCTCACAGGAGAACGTGCAGACACGTCAGGGTATGGTACAGAACCGCCAGGGCGGCGCTCAGGGACAGAGCCGTCAGGATGGAGGACGCAGAACCGGAGACAGGAACCAGGCCGGACAGGAAGGCAGAAGATTTGGAGACCGGAATCAGGAGAACCGCAGATCCGAGAACCGGAATCAGGAAGGCCGCCGTTTTGACGGCGCCAGGAGCCAGGAAAACCGGAGAAATGACGGCGAGAGAGGACAGTCACCCCGGAGAAATGACGGGGCAAGATTCCAGCAGAACCGTCAGGGCGGAGGACAGAACCGTCAGGAAGGCAGAAAATTCGGGGATCGGAATCAGGAAGGCCGCCGTTTTGATCCGGAAAGAGGAGGCATGAACCGGGAGGGACGTGACAGAGACGGAAGAGAGAACAGCCGTCGTCCTTCCGACAGAAGAGATTCCAGACCTTCAGGTGTGGATTCCATGGATCTGGGACTGAAAAAGCCCACAAGAGACGGAAGAAGCCGGGAGAAGGATAAGGAAAAAGAGAGAGAACGGGAAGAGAAGAGGACTCAGGACAGAAGAGGCGGACAGGGCGGAAACCGTCCGAATCAGGGACGCCGTCCCAACCAGAGACTTCCCAAGGCTCTTCAGAAACCGTCCCGTCCCCAGCCCAGGGAGGAGAAGAAGGAAGAAGTTAAGGAGATCGTTCTTCCGGAGAAGATGACCATCCGTGAGCTGGCGGAGAAAATGAAAATGCAGCCCTCCGTCATAGTAAAGAAGCTGTTTATGCAGGGAATGATGGTAACGGTAAACCATGAGATCGACTTTGAGAAGGCTCAGGAGATCGCCCTGGACTTTGATATTATCGCAGAGCAGGAGGAGAAGGTGGATGTGATCGCGGAACTCCTGAAAGAGGAGGAAGAAGATCCGGAAACCATGGTATCAAGACCTCCGGTAGTCTGCGTTATGGGTCACGTAGACCATGGAAAGACTTCTCTGCTGGATGCGATCCGAAAGACCAATGTGACGGATAAAGAGGCCGGCGGTATTACCCAGCACATCGGAGCATATGTGGTTTCCATCAAGGGGCAGAAGATCACCTTCCTGGATACCCCGGGACATGAGGCGTTTACCGCCATGCGTATGCGGGGAGCCAATGCCACGGATATCGCCGTTCTGGTGGTGGCAGCGGACGATGGTGTCATGCCCCAGACGATCGAGGCCATTAACCATGCCCGGGCAGCAGGTGTGGAGATCATCGTGGCCATCAACAAGATCGATAAGCCGGGAGCCAACATCGACCGGGTAAAACAGGAGCTGTCAGAGTATGAGCTGATTCCGGAGGACTGGGGCGGAAGCACGGTGTTCGTTCCGGTATCCGCAAAAACTCAGGAGGGAATTGAGGATCTGCTGGAAATGATCCTTCTTACCTCTGAGGTGGCGGAACTGAAGGCAAATCCCAAACGCCGGGCAAGAGGTCTGGTGATCGAGGCACAGCTGGACAAAGGGAAAGGACCGGTTGCCACCATTCTGGTACAGAAGGGAACCCTTCATGTGGGAGACTTTATCGCCGCAGGCGCTTCCTCAGGTAAGGTCCGGGCCATGATGGATGACAAAGGACGCCGTGTGAAGGAAGCGGGACCCTCCACTCCTGTGGAGATCCTGGGACTTTCCGATGTTCCCAATGCCGGCGAGGTGCTGGTGGCTACAGAGAATGACAAGGAGGCAAAACACTTTGCGGCTACCTTTATCTCTGAGAATAAGAACCGGCTGCTGGAAGAGACCAAGAGCAAGATGTCCCTGGACGATCTGTTTAACCAGATCCAGGAGGGCAATCTGAAGGAACTGAACATTGTGGTGAAAGCAGACGTACAGGGATCTGTGGAAGCAGTGAAACAGAGCCTGACCAAGCTGTCCAACGATGAGGTGGTGGTGAAGATCATCCACGGCGGCGTTGGAGCCATCAATGAGTCCGATGTAACTCTGGCATCCGCGTCCAACGCTATTATCATCGGCTTTAATGTGCGTCCTGACGCTACGGCAAAGGCCATTGCGGAGCAGGAAGGCGTGGATCTGCGGCTTTACAGGGTAATCTACCAGGCAATCGAAGATGTGGAGGCTGCCATGAAGGGTATGCTGGATCCGGTATTCGAGGAGAAGGTGATCGGCCACGCGGAGGTGCGTCAGATCTTCAAGGCATCCGGTGTGGGCAACATTGCCGGAAGCTATGTGATGGACGGCGTGTTCCAGAGAGGCTGCTCTGTGCGGATCACCAGAGAGGGCGCCCAGATCTTCGAGGGACCGCTGGCTTCCCTGAAGCGCTTCAAGGACGATGTTAAGGAAGTAAAAGCCGGATATGAGTGCGGTCTGGTATTTGAAGGCTTCAATGACATCAAGGAGCTGGATCAGGTGGAGGCCTACACCATGGTGGAGGTTCCCAGATAGGCAGAAGGGAATAGAAATGAGAAAAAACAGCATTAAAAATACAAGAATCAACGGTGAAGTCATGAAAGAGCTGAGCCTGATTATCCGGGAGGAGATCAAGGATCCCAGGATTCATATGATGACATCCGTAACGGCGGTGGAGGTGGCTCCTGATCTGAAAACCTGCAAAGCGTATATCAGCGTTCTGGGGAATGAAAAGGAAAAGAGCGACACCATTGCCGGTCTGCGCAGCGCCGAAGGATATGTGAGACGGCAGCTTGCGAAAAGGCTGAATCTCCGGAATACTCCGGAGATCCAGTTCCGGCTGGATGAATCCATTGCGTACGGCGTTCATATGTCCAGGATCATCCGGGAAGTCAATCAGGGGATCTCGGAAAGCGAGGGGGAAGATGAATAAAATTGCATCCGTGCTTGAGGGTGTAAAAACGGCAGCCATCGCCGGCCATACCAGGCCGGACGGGGACTGCGTGGGTTCCTGTATGGGGATGTACCTTTATCTGAAGGCCAATTATCCCCAGATCCGGGCTGATGTATATCTGGAGGAACCCAGAGACGTATTTTCCTATATAGAAGATATCGACCGGGTGAAAACCCGGTGGGAAGAGGGGGCCGGATATGACCTCCTGCTTCTGTTTGACGTCAGCAGTACGGACAGGATCGGCGTAGCTTCAGAGGCCATGGAGAGCGTGGAGAAGACCGTCTGCATCGATCATCATGTGACCAACAGCGGTATTGCCCGGATCAATCATATCCTGCCCCAGGCCAGCTCCACCTGCGAGGTGCTCTTTGACCTTCTGGAGGAGGAGAAGATCACCAAAGCCTGTGCGGAGGCTCTGTATACGGGAGTGATCCACGATACCGGAGTGTTCCAGTACAGCAATACCAGCCAGAAGACCATGCAGATCGGGGGAAAGCTGATAGCCAAGGGCATTCCTTTTGACAGGATCATCCAGGATTCTTTTTATACGAAGACGTATGTGCAGAACCAGATCCTGGGAAGGACCATCATGGAGAGCATCATGCTGCTGGATGGGCAGTGTATCGTGGGATATCTGAAGCAGAAGGATCTGAAATTTTACGGAGTGACCCCCCAGGATCTGGACGGCATCGTGAACCAGCTCCGGGTGACAAGAGGGGTGGAAGTGGCTATTTTCCTATACGAGACGGGAACCCAGGAATATAAAGTGAGCATGCGTTCCAATCAGAAGGTGGATGTGGCTGTGATCGCCCAGTACTTTGGGGGAGGCGGCCATAAACGGGCGGCAGGATGTACCATGCAGGGATCGGTGCACGATGTGATCAATAACCTGACCGGCCCCATTGAAAAACAGCTTCAGGAGTGGTCTGATGTATAACGGAGTGATCAACGTATATAAAGAGGCGGGATATACTTCCCACGATGTGGTCGCAAAACTGAGAGGGATCCTTCATCAGAAGAAGATCGGCCATACCGGTACCCTGGATCCGGATGCGGAAGGGGTGCTCCCGGTATGTCTGGGAAATGGCACCAAGCTGTGTGATATGCTGGCGAATCATGAGAAGGTGTACGAGGCCGTGCTCCTTTTAGGGAAAACCACAGATACCCAGGATATCAGCGGAAGGGTGGAAATGGAGCGCCCTGTCACTGTAACGGAGGAGGAGGTAAGGGCCTGTGCGGCTTCCTTTACAGGGGAGCAGATGCAGGTCCCGCCCATGTATTCCGCTTTAAAAGTGAATGGAAAGAGGCTTTATGAACTGGCCCGCCAGGGGATCCAGGTGGAGCGGAGCCCCAGAAGGGTGCATTTTTACCAGATCAGTATCCTGAAGATCCAGATGCCCAGAGTGACCATGCGGATCCGCTGTTCCGGCGGAACGTATATCCGTACCCTCTGCCATGACATCGGTGAAAAGCTGGGATGCGGAGGATGTATGGAATACCTGCTGAGGACGCAGGTGGAGCGTTTCCTTCTGAGTGATGCCAGAAGGCTGGAGCAGATCCGGATGTACGCTGAGAATCAGAATGTGGGGCTGCTGATAAGGCCTGTGGATCAGATGTTTGACCAGTATCCGGCGGTACGGATGCTGGAAGGGGGCGACCGGCTGGTACACAACGGGAATCCTTTTGCCCGGGAACTGATGGAGACAGACAGTCCGTCCGGCGGCAGGGTCCGGGTATATGACAGCCAGGGAAAGTTTGTGGGGATCTACTCCGGGGAAAATGGTCTGTACCGCCCGGTGAAGATGTTTTTGTCATGAAAGCCCCGGAAGCGGCCAAACCGTTGCGGCAAAGGCTCATGGATGGGAGAGAGCAGACGATGAAATATATAACAAATACACTGGACTTCCGCCTGGAACGGCGCAGTGTGGTGACACTGGGAAAGTTTGACGGGATGCACCGGGGACATGAGAAGCTGATCCGCAGGGTGCTTGACTTTGGCGGGCAGGGATATGAGACGGTGGTTTTCACCTTTGACATTTCTCCGCTGGTAAAGCTGGGAAACAGGATACGCAGAACGATTCTTACCAATTCTGAACGAAGGATGATCCTGGAGGAGCAGGGCGTTGACTGTCTGATCGAGTGTCCTTTTGTCCCGGAGATCATTCAGATGGAAGCGGAAGATTTTATAAGAGAGATCCTGGCGGGCCAGATGCGGGCCGCCCGGGTGATCGTAGGACCCGATTACCGGTTTGGATATAACCGGAGAGGCGATGTGCGGCTTTTGACCGAGATGGGAAAGCAGTACGGTTTTCAGGTGGAGGTTATGGATAAGGAGGTTCAGGACCACCGGAAGGTGAGCAGCACCTGGATCCGGGAGATGCTCCGGGAAGGAAATATGGAAGCAGTCAACCGGCTTCTGGGCTATCCTTATTTTGTGCAGAGTAAGGTGGTGCATGGACGGCAGCTGGGGAGGACCTGGGGCCTGCCTACCATCAACCAGATCCCGGAGGACGGAAAACTTCTGCCTCCCTTCGGCGTCTATGCTTCCCGGACGGAGATTGACGGTATGATTTATTTCGGAATCTCCAATGTGGGGGTAAAACCCACGGTGGAAGTTCCCTTCGCCGGAGTAGAGACGTATCTGTTTGACTGCGATAAAGACCTGTACGGAAAAGAGGCAAAAGTGGAATTTTTCCATTTTGTCCGGCCGGAGTGCAAATTTGACTCCGTGGAGGAGCTGAGGGAGCAGATTCAGAGGGACGCCCGGACGGGCAGACAGTATTTTGAGGATCTGCCGGAATGGACAGGGGAGAACGGATGAATATGATTGTAATGTTGGCAGGCGGGCTTGGTTTTTTCCTTTACGGAATGAAGCTGATGAGTGAAGGACTTCAGAAAGTGGCCGGATCCAAGATGCGCAGTATCCTGGAGGTGTTTACCAGAAACCGGGTGATCGGGCTGCTGGTAGGCACCTTTTTTACGGCGCTGATCCAGTCGTCCAATGCGGCCGCTGTAATGGTGGTCAGCTTTGTAAATTCCGGACTGATGAAGCTGGGGCAGACAGCCGGCATCCTTATGGGGGCCAATGTGGGAGCCACAGTGACCGGCCAGCTGATTGCTTTTGATCTGACCAATATTGCGCCGCTTTTTGTGCTTGCCGGTGTGGTGATGGTGATGTTCTTCAGAAGCCATCTGAAGGTGAGCAGACTGGGAGAGGTGCTTCTGGGCTTCGGTATCTTTTTTGCCGGGATTTCCGCCATTTCTCAGGGACTGTCCCAGGCAGGGGAGGTACCTGGCCTGGCCCGGGCTCTGGGAAGTATGGCAAATCCCGTGCTGGCCTTTCTTCTGGGCTTTGCTGTTACGGCTGTGCTGCAGAGCAGTTCGGTCACAGTGGGGATCATTATGCTTCTGGCCAGGGAAGGACTGATGGGGCTGCCGGTCTGCCTCCCCATGATGCTGGGATGCAATGTGGGAAGCACCATGTCTGCCCTGATCGCCAGTGTGGGATGCAGAAAGGATGCCAGACGCGCGGCTGTGGTACATCTTCTGTTTAATCTGGTGAGTACAGCAGCTTCCGCTCTGGTCTTCTGGATGGGCGGAGACCGGATTGTCCGGTTCTTGTTGGGAATCTCGGGAGGAGACGCCGGCAGAGCGGTGGCCAACGCCAATACCATGATCATGGGAGTCTGGGCGCTGGTGCTGCTTCCCTTTGCAGGGTGGCTGGTACGGGCTGCCCGCCGGCTTATTCCCGGGGATGACAGGGGAGAGGAGGAATTTGAGCTGGTTTATATCGGAAACCGACACACCTTTTCTCCCACCACGGCTGTGCTTCAGGCTGTGCGCGAGCTGGAGCGCATGGGGGAAATGGCTTCTTCCAATCTGATCCGGGCCATGAACACCCTGGCCACCAGAGATCAGAAGGAAATGGAGCAGGTGGAACGGACAGAGGAAAATATAGATTTTCTCAACCGGAAGATTACAGACTATCTGGTCCGGCTCAATCAGTCCACGCTGCCGATTGATGATATGATGAGTATCGGCGGATTGTTCCATGTGGTGAACGATATTGAACGGATCGGGGATCACGCCGTAAATGTGGCAAAGGCCGCGGCAATTTTAAGGGACCGGGAGCTGAGGTTCAGCAGGGAGGCCGTAAAGGACCTGGCGGGAATGCTGGATATGGTGATCAAGATCATGACGTATTCCATCTCCATGTTTTCCAAGAACGACAGACAGCATCTGCAGGAAATACTGAAGCTGGAGGAGGATATCGACCAGGCGGAGAAACGGCTTCAGCAGCGCCATGTGGAGCGGCTGACCCAGAATATCTGTATGCCGGAGGCCGGGATGCTGTATTCCGATATTGTTTCAGGACTTGAGCGGGCGGCTGACCATGCTGTCAATATTGCCTTTTCCGTTCTGGAGGAGGAACCCTGACGGTGCAGCTGCCAGGCTGTGTGAAGCGCAGCCGATGCGTATGTATCTGCCGCAGTGAGGCCGCAGGGCTGGATAGTTACCGCAGGGCTATTATAAAAAAACAGTTTACATCCCGCAGTCCCTGTGATATACTAAGCGAGTGTGAATAGCCCGTATTCAGAGATCGGACACTCCGACCATCTCTTAATGCGCGGCGTTTATAAAAAAAGAAGGAGGAACAGACACATGATTTCCAAAGAGAAGAAACAGGCTATTATTGCTGAGTACGCCAGAACAGAGGGTGACACTGGTTCACCGGAGGTTCAGGTTGCCATTCTTACTGCCAGAATCCAGGAGCTGACAGAGCACCTGAAGGATCACCACAAAGATCACCATTCCAGAAGAGGACTTCTGAAGATGGTAGGTCAGAGACGTGGTCTGCTGGCATACCTGAAGAAGACAGATATTGAGAGATATCGTGCGCTGATCGAGAAGTTAGGACTCAGAAAGTAAGGTCTGCAAGTGAGGGGGTGGAAGGTTTTCCGCCCCTTTCTGTTGAAAGTATGGAGAAACAGGCGTATCCGCAGGAGACTTACACCGAGACCACTGAAAAGCCCGCTGCATGCGGGAACGGGTTTTTCAGTTGTTTCGGGGGATTTCCCGGGGAACGCCGGCTTCCATCAAAGAATAAAAAAGGAGATTAAAGCCATGTACAAAAGTTATTCCATGGAGCTGGCAGGGAGAACCCTGACAGTTGACATCGGCCGGGTGGCCAAGCAGGCCAACGGCGCAGCGTTCATGCATTATGGAGATACAGTGGTCCTGTCTACTGCCACTGCATCAGACAAGCCCAGGGAGGGAATTGATTTCTTCCCGTTAAGTGTAGAGTATGAGGAGAAGATGTATGCTGTGGGCAAGATTCCCGGCGGTTTCAACAAGAGAGAGGGAAAGGCCAGCGAGCATGCCATCCTTACCTCCCGTGTGATCGACCGCCCCATGCGTCCTCTCTTTCCCAAGGATTACCGTAATGATGTGACCCTGAACAATATGGTAATGTCTGTGGATCCTCAGTGCAATCCGGAAGTGGTTGCCATGCTGGGATCTTCCATTGCCACCTGTATTTCAGATATTCCCTTTGACGGTCCCTGTGCGGCAACACAGATGGGTATGATCGACGGAGAACTGATCGTAAATCCAACGCTGGGACAGAAGGCGGTTTCTGATCTGACTCTGACTGTGGCCTCCACCAGAGAAAAGGTGATCATGATCGAGGCCGGAGCCAATGAGATTCCGGAGGACAAGATGATCGAGGCCATTTATAAGGCCCATGAAGTGAATCAGGAGATCATTGCTTTTATCGACAAGATCGTGGAGGAGTGCGGAAAAGAGAAACATTCCTATGAGTCCTGTGCGGTTCCCGAGGAGCTGTTTGCGGCCATCAGAGAGATCGTTCCCCCCCAGGAGATGGAAACTGCTGTATTTACCGATGACAAGCAGACCAGGGAGGAGAATATCCGGCAGATCACAGCCAGACTGGAGACAGCATTTGCTGATAACGAGGAGTGGCTGGCAGTACTGGGAGAGGCCGTTTATCAGTATCAGAAAAAGACAGTCCGGAAGATGATCCTGAAAGATCACAAGCGTCCGGACGGAAGAGAGATCACTCAGATCCGGCCGCTGGCTGCTGAAGTGGATATCATTCCCAGAGTTCACGGTTCCGCAATGTTTACCAGAGGTCAGACTCAGATCTGTACCGTAACTACCCTGGGTCCGCTTTCCGAAGCCCAGAGACTGGACGGACTGGATGAGAATGAGACTTCCAAGAGATATATGCACCATTACAATTTCCCCTCCTATTCTGTGGGAGAAACCAAGCCCAGCAGAGGACCCGGAAGAAGAGAGATCGGCCACGGCGCTCTGGCGGAGAGGGCCCTGGTTCCTGTACTGCCCTCTGAGGAGGAGTTCCCTTATGCGATCCGTACTGTTTCCGAGACCTTTGAGTCCAACGGATCCACCTCTCAGGCCAGTATCTGCGCTTCCAGCATGTCTCTGATGGCGGCTGGTGTACCCATCAAGAAACCGGTGGCAGGTATCTCCTGCGGTCTGGTGACAGGGGACAGCGATGATGACTATATTGTGCTTACCGATATCCAGGGTCTGGAGGATTTCTTCGGGGATATGGACTTTAAGGTAGCCGGTACCCATGACGGAATTACTGCTATCCAGATGGATATCAAGATCCACGGACTGACCCGTCCCATCGTGGAGGAGGCTATTGCCAGAACCAAGGAAGCCAGGGAGTATATTCTCAATGAGGTAATGGGTAAATGCATCGCCCAGCCCCGCCCGCAGGTGAGCGAACTGGCGCCCAAGATCATCCAGATCATGATCGATCCGGAGAAGATCGGCGATGTGGTGGGCCAGAGAGGAAAGACCATCAACGCCATCATCGAGGAGACCGGTGTGAAGATCGATATCACCGATGACGGAGCGGTGTCTATCTGCGGTACGGATCAGGCAATGATGGATAAGGCGCTGAATTATGTGAAGACCATCGTAACAGATTTTGAGGCCGGTCAGATCTTAACCGGTAAGGTGGTAAGTATTAAGGAGTTTGGAGCATTTGTGGAGTTTGCCCCCGGCAAGGAGGGAATGGTACACATTTCCAAGATCGCCAAGGAGAGGATCAACCGGGTGGAGGATGTACTGACACTGGGCGATATCGTAAAGGTGGTCTGCCTGGGTAAAGACAAGATGGGAAGAATGAGCTTCAGCATCAAGGACGTCCCGGCAAATAAAAAATAAGCGAGGCATAAGGCCGCCCGGCGGCGGCTGATATCAGGGAAGGCGGCCCGGGACAGGATTCCGGACCGCCTTCTGTGTTGGGAAAGGTACAGATACTATGAGATATCATGATATAACGAAGGACGATATGCTGAATGGAGACGGCCTTCGGGTGGTGCTTTGGGTGGCAGGCTGCAGCCATGGCTGCAGGGGCTGCCAGAACCCTGTCACCTGGGATCCCGATGGGGGGATCCCCTTTGACCAGGCCGCCCGGCAGGAAATCTTCGAACAGCTGGAGAAATCCTATGTGGACGGGATCACGTTCAGCGGCGGGGATCCCCTGCATGAGAGGAACGCGGAGGAGGTCACCCGCCTGGCGGCCGAGATCCGGGAGAGGTATCCGGAAAAGACCATCTGGCTGTATACCGGTTATCAGTGGGAGGAGATCCGGGATTGGGAGATTATCCGATATCTGGACGTCCTGGTGGACGGCAAATTCGATCTGGCTTCCAGAGACACCAGCCTGAAATGGAAGGGGAGCCCCAACCAGAGGGTGATCGATGTACAGAAAACCCGCAGTCTGGGCCAGGTGGTGCTGCACGCATAACACAGGGAACGCAGCCTGGACGGAACTGCCGGAAGAAAGCTGTGCGGAACCCGGGACACGATGATCCGGCGGGTGATCAGCAGTAAAGAAGTGGAATGGAGAGAAGAATGAAAAGAATCGCAAAATTTGAGAAAGTGAGTTTTGAGCAGTTTTCCCAGGGATGGAGAGATACCTTTGGGGAGACCGGGGAGGAGGAGATCCGCGGTATTTATGAGAGCCTGCGGCTCCCCAGAAGAGCCACATCCGGGAGCGCCGGATACGACTTTTTTACCCCTGTGGATATAACCCTGGCTCCAGGGGAATCCGTGAAGATTCCCACCGGCATCCGGGTGAGGATGGAGCCGGAATGGGTGCTGAAACTGTATCCCAGAAGCGGGCTGGGATTCAAATACCGGCTGCAGCTGAACAACACAGTGGGGATCATTGACAGTGATTATTACGATTCGGATAATGAGGGACATATTTTTGCAAAGCTGACCAATGATACCAGAGAGGGGAAAACTGTAGAGCTGAAACGCGGAGAAGGCTTTATGCAGGGGATCTTCCTGGAATACGGCATCACCGAGGATGATGAGGCCGTGGAAAAGAGAAACGGCGGCTTTGGAAGCACTACAAGAAGAAACTGAAAATTCATTTAAAAACCGGGAGATTTCCGTAAAAAGAAACTCCCGGTTTTGCTGTATCCCCTGATTTTTACAATCTGTTAACGGTTGTTTACAGAGACTTAACGGAAAGTTGCGAACAGATTTTTCAATTATAAGCGATACTATACGTGTTCCAAGAGGAGAGAGAACAAATACCTTACTGAACAAAAAGAAGAGGTAAAAAGGAGATTAGTATTATGAAATTGAAAAAAGTAGCAGCAATTTTTGCAGCATGTGTAATGGGTATGAGTATGGTAGCCTGCGGCGGAAATGATTCCGGAAGCGACAATTCTTCCGCAGCCGAGGATTCCTCCGCAGCGGATGATACCGCAGCCGAGGATACAGGAGACGCAGAGACAACTGAGGAGCCGGCGGAAGAAGAGACAGCCTCTGAAGATATCAGCGGAGCGATCGCTACCGGCGGATCCACCAGCGTGGAGGACGTGATCGGAACTCTCAGCGAGGCATTTATGGAAGAGTATCCGGATGTGGACATTACATATGATCCCAACGGAAGCGGCGCCGGAATCACAGGAGCAGCCGATGGAACATATGATCTGGGGCTTTCCAGCCGTGATTTGAAAGACGAAGAGACCAGCCAGGGCCTGGTCGCCACAACCTTCGCGCTGGATGGTATCGCTATCGTAGTACATCCGGACAACACAGTTGCTGATCTGTCTCTGGAGAACATTAAGAAGCTGGCTACCGGAGAGATCACCAACTGGAGTGAGGTGGGCGGTTCTGACGTGCCGGTGGTTCTTGTAGGGCGTGAGGCAGGAAGCGGTACCAGAGATGGTTTTGAGAGCATCGTAGGTGTAGAGGATGCTTGTGTATACGAGCAGGAGCTGACTTCTACCGGAGCCGTTATGGCAGCCGTTGCGGCCAACCCCAATGCTTTCGGATATGTTTCTCTGTCTGCGGTAGATGATACTGTAAAGATGGTAACTGTTGACGGAGTGGAGGCATCTGAGGCTACTGTTCAGGATGGTTCCTACGCTATTCAGCGTCCCTTCATCTTTGTTACCAAGGAAGGCGAGGAGCTGACTCCCCAGGCTCAGGCATTTGTAGATTTCGCCACAAGCGATGCCGCTTCCGATCTGATCGCAGGAGCAGGCGCGGTGCCGCTGGCATAAGCCGGAGAGAAGACAATCGAATAAATTTCTACAGACAAAAGTCACGGAGGTTTCTTCTGTGACTTTTGTACGGACAAGGGTGAAAAAATGAAGGTTAAAAAAATCGTAGAACATGTGATGAATACGGTATTCTTTGTCTGCGGCATTGTTTCCATCGCTGCGGTTCTGCTGATTACCGTGTACATGATCATTGCCGGAATCCCGGCGATCAGGGAAGTGGGACTGATTGATTTCCTGTTTGGCACTGTGTGGGCGTCCACTGCATCAGAGCCCAAGTTCGGTATCCTTCCGTTTATCATGACCAGCGTCTGGGGTACCCTGGGAGCAATCCTTATCGGAGTTCCCATCGGTCTGATGACTGCGGTATTCCTCTCAAAGATCGCGCCCAGGAATGTGGCGGCGGTAGTGCGCCCGGCTGTAGAGCTGCTGGCGGGAATCCCCAGTGTTGTATACGGTCTGGTGGGTATGATGGTGCTGGTTCCCGGAATCATGGATCTGTTCAATCTGAAAAGCGGAAGCTGTCTGCTGGCAGCTATCCTGGTGCTGGCCATCATGATCCTTCCCAGCATTATTTCCGTCAGTGAGACTGCGCTGAACGCAGTGCCCAAAGAGTATGAGGAAGCCAGCCTGGGACTGGGCGCCACTTGGATCGAAACCATTTTCAAAGTAAGTATTCCCGCGGCAAAAAGCGGTATTGTGGCGGGTATCGTGCTGGGTGTGGGACGTGCCATCGGCGAGGCCATGGCTGTCATGATGGTGGCCGGAAACGTTGCCAATATGCCGGGACTGTTCACCAGTGTCCGTTTCCTTACCACAGCAATTGCCAGTGAGATGAGTTATGCCGCGGACGGCAGTCTCCAGAGAAACGCACTGTTCAGTATCGGTCTGGTGCTGTTTATCTTTATCATGATCATCAACGCACTTCTGGGACTTGTACTGAAGAAGGGAGAAGATAAGTAATGAAGCGGGGAAGAAAACTGAAGGGAAATATTTTAAAAGGCATCATTTATTTCTGTGCGGGATTTACGGTTCTTCTGCTGGTGGCTATCCTGGGATATATCTTTGTGAGAGGACTGCCCCATGTGACCTGGGAATTTTTAAGTACAAAACCCAGCCATATCCGGGATACCATAGGAATACTTCCCAATATCCTGAATACGTTATATATTATCCTGCTGACCCTGCTGATCGCGCTGCCCCTGGGAGTGGGAGCCGCCGTGTACCTGAATGAGTACGCTTCCAACAAGAAGCTGGCCAGAGCCATTGAGTTTACTACAGAGACACTTGCGGGAATCCCCAGCATCATTTTTGGTCTGGTGGGTATGCTGGTATTCGTCAAGGTACTGGGATTCGGAAGCAGTCTGCTTTCCGGAAGCCTTACCCTGGTGATCATGATCCTGCCCACCATTATCCGTACCACCCAGGAGAGTCTGAAAACTGTCCCTGCCAGCTATCGGGAGGGAGCTCTGGGTCTGGGGGCTACAAAATGGTATATGATCCGTACCATTGTGCTTCCTTCTTCCATCAGCGGTATCGTCACCGGCTGTATCCTGGCTGTGGGACGTATTGTGGGTGAGAGCGCGGCGCTGCTGTTTACTGCCGGAAGCGCCACAGTGATCGCGGATAACATTATTGAGGCGTACACAAGAGGCGGCGGAACCCTTTCTGTTGCGCTGTATATGTACGCGTCAGAGCGGGCGGAGTTCGATGTGGCGTTTGCCATCGCCTCCATTCTGCTGATCATGGTATTTATTCTGAATATCGCGGCAAAGCTGGTCGCCAAGTTTTTGGATAAGGAGAAACAGGGATGAACAATACGATAATAAAGTCCTCCGACCTGCACCTGTATTACGGGGAGAGCGAGGCGCTGAAGGGCATCAATATTGAGATTGCCCAGAATGAGATCACGGCCCTTATCGGACCTTCAGGATGTGGCAAATCCACATTCTTAAAAACACTGAACAGGATGAACGATCTGGTGCCGGGAGTAAGGATCACCGGAGAGGTGACACTGAAGGGCAAGGACATTTTCGCGAAGGATGTGGATGTGACCCAGCTTCGCCGTCAGGTAGGAATGGTGTTCCAGAAACCCAATCCGTTCCCCAAGAGCATCTATGACAATGTAGCTTACGGTCCCCGTCTCCATGGAGAACACAGCAAGGCCCAGCTGGATGAGCTGGTGGAAAAATCCCTGCGGGGAGCGGCTCTGTGGGACGAGGTGAAGGATCGTCTGAAAAAGAGCGCCATGGGGCTGTCCGGAGGACAGCAGCAGCGTCTCTGCATCGCCAGAGCCCTGGCTGTACAGCCGGATGTGCTGCTGATGGATGAACCCACCAGCGCCCTGGATCCGGGAAGTACCCTGAAGATCGAGGATCTGATGGCTGAACTGAAAAAAGAATATACGGTGGTTATCGTTACTCATAATATGCAGCAGGCCAGCCGTATTTCCGATAAAACCGCGTTCTTTCTGCTGGGAGAGCTGATCGAATACGGGACCACACAGCAGATCTTCTCCAATCCGAAGGAGAAGAAAACGGAAGAGTATATTACAGGCCGGTTCGGCTGATGATTTTGGGAGAGTGGAAATGAGAGGAAATTATACGAGAGAATTGGACAGACTGAGCGCAAAGGTTCAGGAGATGGGAACCGCCATCGGCAAAGCGGTTCTGAAAACCAAAGACGCTGTGGATCATATGGATGTGAAGATGGCGCAGGAGCTGATCGATGGCGACGATGTGTTCGATCAGATGAACCGGGACATTGAGCAGGAGTGCCTGAATGTTGTGGTGACCCAGGCTCCTGTCGCGGGGGACTGGAGACGTCTGGCATCCATTATGAGAATGATCTCTGATCTGGAGCGGATCGCAGATCACTGCAGCGATATCGCAGAGTATCTGCTGAAGCTGTCCAAATCTGATGCGGTGGAGCTGCCGGTGAATTTCGACAACATGTTCCAGCTGGTGTATGAGATGCTGAATGCCACAGTAAAAGCGTTCGTAAGCCTGGATACGGAAGCGGCCATTGCCGCGGCCAACCGGGATGATATACAGGATGATTACTTTGACACCACAGTGGAGGAGCTGACCAGTCTGATGAAAGGGGATCCGGCTCATGTGGAGCAGTATGTGGACTATCTGATGATCGCCAAATACCTGGAGCGGATGGCGGATCACACCACCAATCTGGCAGAGTGGATCGCCTATCTGGCCAAAGGGGAGCTGGAAAGTATCCAGTAAAAGGATGGAGCGAAGAACGCTGTATGCGACCGGCATACAGCGTTCTTCACTTTCCGTTTTTCAGTTTCTACAGATCCTCTCCGTCTACGATCTCATCATATTCAGCCTTGTCCAGCAGCTCATCGAAGGCGTCAGCGGCGATCTCATATTCATCATCGTCCAGAATATTCTCCAGCTGAGGCTGCTGTCCCTCTTCCTGGGAGAAACGGTACAGAAAAACTTCTCCGTCCTGATTCTCTCCGTTTTCATCCAGAGGCAGCAGGGCGATATATTTATGCTCTCCGGCAGGGAAGATGGTGAGAACCGCGCATTCCAGTTCCGTATCATCGTCCAGTGTCAGGGTGACAGTGGCGTTGGGATTGGAGAAATCCAGATTGCAGTCATCGCCGCAGGAAGCGCAGTCTCCGCTGCAGGTGGTCTTTTCAACATCACTCATGGGTAAATCCTCTTTCTTTCCATAAAATAAACGTAACAGCAGTGCTACATGTCCCGGAACCGTTCCAAAGACTATCTATACTTTACCAGAAGGGAATGGGAAAAGCAATGGGAAACGAAAATATGGCAATGCTGTAAAGTTTTACTTAAACAAAGCGATTCCCTATTGACGGACGGAAATTGTAGTTTTATACTTAAATCATGTTTTCGGAAGACCGAACTTTCCGGATAAAGTTTGCCAAAGGCAGGAGGAGATATTATGGATATCAAATTTATTAAAAGAGAACAGCTTCAGGAAAAACCGGATCAGACGAAGCTGGGATTTGGAAAATATTTTACCGATTATATGTTCGTTATGGATTATGACGAAGGACAGGGCTGGCACGATGCCACCATTATGCCCTACGGCCCCCTGCCCATGCTGCCGGCTACAGTAGTGCTCCACTACGCACAGGAAACCTTTGAGGGCCTGAAAGCCTACAGAAGAGCAGACGGCAGGATCCAGCTTTTCCGTCCGGAGATGAATGCCAGACGTATGATCCGTTCCAACGAGCGGCTCTGCATGGCCACCGTGCCGGAGGAGATGTTTGTGGAAGCTGTGAAGGCGCTGGTGAAGGTGGAGGAGGACTGGGTTCCTTCAGAGCCGGAGACCTCCCTGTATATCCGTCCCTTTGAGTTTGCTGTGGAGTCCACTCTGGGAGTGCATCAGGCAAAGTCTTACAAGTTTGTGATCATTCTCTCACCGGTGGGAGCCTACTATGAAGAAGGTCTGGATCCCGTGAAGATCATGGTGGAGGATGAGTATGTAAGAGCTGTGAAGGGCGGTACCGGATTTGCCAAGTGCGGAGGCAATTATGCCGGTTCTCTGATCGGCCAGACGAAGGCAGAGAAGGCAGGCTGCGCCCAGGTGCTGTGGCTGGACGGTGAGCAGAGAAAGTATGTGGAGGAAGTGGGATCCATGAACATCATGTTCAAGATTGACGGAGAGATCTACACTGCTCCCATCGAAGGCACGGTTCTTCCCGGAGTTACCAGAGATTCCATTATCCATATCCTGAAGGACTGGGGATATAAAGTAAATGAGACGCATCTGGCTATCGACGATCTGATGCAGGCCGGAAGGGAGGGCCGTCTGGAAGAGGTATTTGGAACAGGAACGGCTGCGGTGATCTCTCCGGTTGGCGGTCTGGTATATAAGAACGAGGAGATTACTGTGAACGGCTTCCGGATTGGTGAGCTCACCCAGAAGCTGTACGACTACCTTACCGGAATCCAGTGGGGAAAAGAAGAAGACAAGTACGGCTGGACTACGCTGGTGGATTAAGCAGACGGAATTTGCCGGAAGAAAACAGAAGGAAAGCGCTGCGGTTCATACCCGCGGCGCTTTTTTCAGGGATAGCCTGCCTGGCGGCTCAGGGAACGGAAAGATGCAGCCAGGGGAACGGGAAGACAGTGAAAAGGAGACAGAAAGAATGGATCAGAACAGAACGCCGCTTCTGGATGCGCTGGTGGCATACACAGAAGAACGGCCGGCTTATTTTAAGATACCGGGACATCGGTATGAGAGAGGGATCAGTTCCCGCTGGAGGAAGTGGACCGGGGACGGCATATTTCGCTTTGACCTGACGGAGGCAGAAGGACTGGATGACCTGCATTGCCCTCAGGGAGTGATCCGGGAGGCTCAGGAGCTTACAGCGGAGGTCTTCGGTGCCCGGAAGAGTTATTTTCTGGTAAATGGCACCACCTGCGGCAATGAGGCCATGCTGCTGGCCGCCGCAGGGGAAGGGGAGGAGGTTCTGGTTCCCAGAAACGCCCACAAGTCCGTGCTGATGGGATTGATCCTGGGGGGAGCCAGACCGGTCTGGCTGATGCCGGAGATTGACCGGAAAACGGGGCTGTGCGGAGTGATCACCCCTCAGGCAGTGGAGGAGGGACTGAGCGCCCATCCCAACTGCCATGCTGTTTTTCTGGTGAGCCCGACTTATTACGGTGTTTGCAGCGATGTGGCATCCATCGCAGAGGTATGCCACAGACACCGGGCCATCCTGTTGGTGGACGAGGCTCATGGTGGTCATCTTTACTTCAGTGAAAAGCTTCCCAGGGGGGCGATCCTCCAGGGGGCGGATCTCTGTGCCCAGAGTATGCACAAGGTGACAGGCTCTCTGACCCAGAGCTCTCTGCTCCATGTGGGGTCTGACCGGGTGGATGAGGCCCGTCTTGCAGGAAGTCTTCGCATGGTGCAGAGCACCAGCCCATCCTATCTTTTGATGACATCCCTGGATGCGGCAAGATATGAGCTGGCCCTGCACGGAAGGGAGATGATGGAACGGGCCCGGGTCCTGGCGGAGACAGCCAGAGAAAGGATCGGGAAAATCCCTGGGATCCGGTGTTACGGGAAAGAGATCCTGGGAGATGCTGTCTTTGATCTGGATCCCACCCGGCTGGTGATCACAGCCTCTGAACTGGGGATGACGGGATATCAGCTGGCAGATGTTCTGTACGATGGGTACAGGGTGGGAATGGAGCTGGCTGACGACCGTCATGTGGTGGCTGTGGTCACTTATGCCAATGAGGAAAAAGAACTGGAACAGCTGGGAAACGCTCTCGAGGATATCAGCAGAAGATATCACGAAACAGGTGGGGAAATTCTGCCCTCCTGCGTTTCGGGTTCCTCCATTCCCTGTCTTCCGGAATATGTGTGCAGTCCGCGAAGGGCCTGGTTTTTGAAAAAACGTACGATTCCCTGGGAGAAGGCTGCAGGTATGGTGGCAGGGGAAGCTCTGATCCCTTACCCGCCGGGAATCCCTCTGGTAAATCCGGGAGAAAGGATCAGCCGGGAAATCTGGGAGTATATGGAACGTTACCGGAAGGCAGGCCTTCCCTTCCACGGGCCGGCTGATGAAAAATTATCCACTTTTCAGATAATTCCGGAAGAAACTCTGTGACGCAGCCCCCATGACATGATATAATGAACTAGAGCGAGTCGGAGAAAGGGAGAGCCTGCTCCGGACCAGCGGCGAATGAGGCTGCGGCCGAAGGCGGTGGCATAATGAGATGGAGGACAAAGGATTGAAACTGATTTCGTGGAATGTAAATGGGCTGAGAGCCTGCGTCACCAAAGGATTTCTGGATTTTTTTCGGGAGATTGATGCGGATATTTTCTGTATTCAGGAGAGTAAGCTCCAGGAAGGGCAGATCGATCTGCCCCTGGAGGGATATTATCAATATTGGAATTATGCTGAGAAGAAAGGCTATTCGGGGACTGCGGTGTTTACAAAGAAGGAGCCCCTGTCTGTGGCATACGGCATCGGGATTCCGGAGCATGACAGGGAGGGCAGAGTGATCACTCTGGAGTATGAAGCGTTCTGGCTGGTGACGGTGTACACGCCAAACTCCCAGAACGAACTGGCCAGACTGGACTACCGGATGGAATGGGAGGACGCTTTTCTGGCTTATCTGAAAAGGCTGGAGGAGAAGAAACCGGTGGTATTCTGCGGGGATCTGAATGTGGCTCACAGGGAGATCGATCTGAAGAATCCCAAGACCAACCGGAGGAATGCGGGATTTACAGATGAGGAGAGAGGCAAGTTTTCCAGGATTCTGGAAAATGGCTTTATTGATACCTTCCGGTACTTTTATCCGGATCAGGAACAGATTTATTCCTGGTGGTCCTACCGTTTCCGGGCCCGAGAGAAGAACGCAGGCTGGCGTATCGACTATTTCTGTGTATCCAGGTGCCTGGAGGACCGGCTGGAGGATGCCGGGATCCTGACGGAGGTTATGGGATCGGACCATTGTCCGGTGGAACTGGATATACGTTTATAGGAGGAGCGGCATGATTGACAGAAAAGTACAATGGGAGATCCGCCCGGGCAGTCCGGAACGGCTGGGGGCATTCCGGACTGCGGACGGGTATAACTTTGCCGTGGAACTGCCGGAGCGAACTCCGGTATCCCTGCTTTTTTATAAAAAAGGGAGCCGGGAGGTGTATACGGAGATTGCCATACCAGAGGAATACCGGTACGGTGACGTATGGGCAGTGACTGTGAAGCAGCTCCGGCTGGCCGGCTGGGAATACTGCTACCGCCAGGGAGAGAAAATCTTTCCGGATCCCTGGGCTCCGCTGGTCATGGGCGCAGGAGAGTTCGGAGAGGGAAAAGACCGTAAGACTGCGGACAGTACGGCGGACAGCCTGCCGGGAAAAGCGGACGGGGATACAGCGGACAGACGTGGGTATCCGGAGGGAAATCCGCGAAGAGGAGGTCTTTTGAAGGCGGAGAAGGTGAGGCCGCTTTCTGTTTGGATCCCCTTTGAGGATATGATCATTTACAAGGTCCATGTGCGGGGATATACCATGCAGAAGAATTCCCGGGTGAAGAAAAAGGGTACGTTCCAGGGCCTGAAAGAAAAAATCACATATTTCCGGGAGCTGGGAGTAACATCCCTGGAGCTGATGCCGGCTTATGAATTTCAGGAATACCCGGATGCCGGGGAGCATACAGTCCGGCATCAGGCGGGAGCGCTGCCCGTACAGCGGCTGAATTACTGGGGATATGCGCCGGGAGATTATTTCGCACCCAAAACTGCTTACTGCGCCGGAAAGGATCCGGAGCGGGAGGTGAAGGAATTTCTGACGGCGCTCCATGAAGAGGGAATGGAGTGCCTGATGGACTTTTATTTTCCAGGCCAGATCCGTCCGGAGCAGGTACAGCAGGTGCTGCGGTTCTGGAGGCTGGAGTACGGTGTGGACGGCTTTGTTCTGATGGGAGAAGGGGTCTGTATGGACTATCTGGCAAAGGATCCGGTGCTGGCGGATACCAAACTCCTGTGTCCCGGTCTGGATACCGGAAGGATTTATGGAAATACTGTTCCGCTGCGGAAGCATCTGGGAGAGTATAACCGCGGTTTCCAGGACAGTATGCGCCGTTTCCTGAAGGGAGACGAGGATCAGATCAGCAGTTTCCAGTACTATGTGAAGCGAAATCCGTCTGCCTGCGGTGTGATCCAGTATATGGCCAACCACGACGGGTTTACGCTGGCGGATCTGGTAAGCTTCGATTACCGGCATAACGAGGCCAATGGAGAAGGGAACCGGGACGGGAGCAGCTATAACTACAGCTGGAACTGTGGAGCGGAAGGGCCTACCCGGAGAACGGCAATTCTGGAGCTGAGAAAACGGCAGATGAGAAATGCGGTCCTGCTTCTGATGCTGTCTCAGGGGACCCCTCTTTTGTACGGCGGCGATGAGCTGGGAAACAGCCAGGAGGGCAACAATAACGCTTACTGCCAGGATAATGAAACCGGATGGGTAGACTGGGGAAAAGCCAGGAAGTTTTCCGGATTTACCGGATTTGTGAAGGATGTGATCCGTTTTCGGAAGGCGCATCCCATTCTGCATACGTCCCGGGAACTTCGAGCCACCGATTACCGTTCGCTGGGATGGCCGGAGATCTCATTCCACTCAGAAAAGGCATGGTTTGTGAACCGGGAGAATACCTGCAGGGAGATCGGTGTGCTGTACTGCGGCAGCTATGCGGGAGAAACGGAGAAGGAACAGGATGATTTCATCTATGTGATCTATAATATGCACTGGCAGGAACATTCCTTTGCCCTTCCGGATCTGCCGGAGGGACAGCGGTGGCATCTGGCGGTGGACAGCGGCAGAAAGGACCAGGAGGCCGTGATTCCGCCCGGCTGCGAGATTCCGCTGACGGAAAAGAAAAGTCTGAAGGCGGGTCCAAGACGGATTCTGGTATTGATTGGAAAGCAGGGATGAGATGAAGGCGTGGGAGCATTTTAAGACGATAACAGAACATAAGCTGCTGGTGATGCGGTACTGTTTCCGCATCGGACTGTACCGGCAGGGACTGTGCCACGATATGTCCAAATATTCCTGGACAGAGTTTCGGGTGGGGGCAAGATATTACCAGGGAAACAGAAGCCCCAACAACGCAGAGCGGGAAGCCATCGGGCTGTCCACCGCCTGGCTGCATCATAAGGGGAGAAACAGGCATCATTTTGAATACTGGGTGGATTACAGCACCGCGTCTGACAAGGTGATCGACGGGGTTCCCATGCCCCGCCGTTATATCGCTGAGATGATCATGGACCGGATCAGCGCCTCCCGGGTATATGCGCCCGACACCTATACCGACCGGTCTCCGCTGGAATATTATGAGCGGGGGAAGGAACGTCTGTGGTTTATCCATCCGGATACCAGGACGCAGATGGAGTATCTGCTGCGGATGCTGGCGGTTAAGGGAGAGGAAAAGACCTTATGGTATATCCGGAATATCTATCTGAAAGGAAAAGGACGTTTTGCCGGAAAGGGAGATACCTGGAGATCCGGAAGGGGGAAAAAATGAGATTTTCTAAACGAATGGAACGATTTGGGACCAGTATTTTCAGTGTTCTGCTGGAGATGAAGCGGGAAAAGCTGGCGAAAGGGGAAGAGGTGATCGATCTGAGCATCGGAACGCCCAACATTCCTCCCGCGCCTCATATCATACAGGCGCTGGTGGAGGCGGCCGGGGACGGAAGCAATTACGTGTATGCCATCCGGGATCTGGACGAACTTCATCAGGCGGTGGCCGCATGGTATGACAGACGGTATGGTGTGAAGATCGATCCAAAGAGGGAGGTCACCTCTCTTTTGGGATCGCAGGAGGGGCTTTCTCATATTGCTCTGACCCTGGCGGATCCCGGGGATACGGTGCTGGTTCCCGATCCCTGTTATCCCATTTTCGGGGATGGTCCGGTGCTGGCGGGGGCCAGGCTGGCATATATGCCGCTGAAAAAGGAGAACAATTATCTGATTGATTTTGACGCGATTCCGGAGGAGACGGCCCGGGAGGCCAGGATGATGGTGGTATCCTATCCCAATAATCCCACCACTGCAATGGCTCCGGGATGGTTTTACGAGAAACTGATCGCTTTCGCAAAAAAATATGATATCGCTGTTCTTCACGACAATGCCTACAGTGAACTGGCATTCGGAATGGAAACCAGCGGAAGCTTCCTTCAGTATCCGGGAGCCAGGGAAGTGGGCGTGGAATTCAATTCGCTTTCCAAGACCTACGGACTGGCGGGGGCCAGGATCGGCTTCTGTATTGGAAACAGGGAGCTGGTGGAGAAACTGACCGCATTAAAGTCCAACACGGATTACGGAATGTTTCTTCCCATTCAGAAAGCCGCCATTGCGGCCATCACCGGGGATCAATCCTGTGTGAAACAGACCCGGGAGGCGTATCAGCGCAGGAGAGACTGCTTCTGTGAAGGGATGAATGCCATCGGCTGGAAGATGGAAAAGTGTCCGGCCACCATGTTTGTATGGGCGCCTGTGCCCGCAACCTATCAGTCTTCCATGGAATTTGTCCGGAATCTTCTGGACCGGGCAGGTGTGGTGGTGACGCCGGGAAGCGCTTTTGGCCCGTCCGGGGAGGGATATGTGCGTGTGGCCCTGGTACAGGAGGAAGAGCAGATCCGCCGGGCTGTGGAACGGGTGAGAGACAGCAAAGTGCTGGAAGGACCTGCGGAAAGATAAGGAAATCGGAGATGACTGCTGTGCCGGAAGGCCGCGCTTCTGAGACAGAAAAAGGAGTCTGTTCAGACTCCTTTTTGTTGTTCCTGCGGTGATTCTCAGTGTTCTGCCACCTTTTCGAACTCTTCTACGATTTCTCTGGAAGGGGCTTTCGTGGCCAGAGATACCACTACGATCACGATGCTGGAGAGCACGAAGGCCGGAAACAGCTCGTAGATGGTAAAGATACCGCCCAGGGGATTCAGCACCAGCTTCCAGATAAATACCATGATGCCGCCGGAAAGCATCCCGGCGATGGCGCCTGCCCGGTTGATCCGCTTCCAAAACAGGGAAAACAGCATGACCGGTCCGAAGGTGGCTCCGAAGCCTGCCCAGGCAAAAGATACAATGGTGAAGATCACACTGTTTTCATCCCAGGCAATAACGATACCGATCAGAGCAATAAGCAGAAGGATGATCCGGGAGACACGCATTACCTTCCGGTCATCTGCCTGATTCTTTTTGAAAATTCCCTCGTATATATTTTTGGAAAAGGCGGATGCAGCGATCAGCAGGTAGGAATCCGAGGAGCTGATGGTTGCTGCCAGGATTCCGGCCATGATCACGCCCGCCAGTACCGGTGAGAGAAGCGCCTGGGACATCACGATGAACACATTCTCGGCTCCGCTGGAGGTGGCCAGGCTGGCCTCCGTGGGGAACAGCGCCCGTCCGATCAGGCCGATGGAAACCGCTGCGAACAGAGAGATCACACACCAGACGGTGGCAATCCTTCTGGACTGTTTCAGCTCTTCTTCCTTACGTATAGCCATGAAACGCAGCAGTACCTGGGGAACTCCGAAATATCCCAGTCCCCAGGAAAGGGTGGAAATGATCGTAAGGAATCCATAGCTTTCCGGTTCCCCGAATAACGCCGCGCCGCCTGCTGCCTGCTGAACGCCGTTGGCATCCGTTACCGGAGTGGCGATGGAGGTGGCGGAGAAAAATCCGGGGATGGATCTGGCGTTGTCAAGAACGGCGTCTATTCCTCCGGCAGAAATAGTTCCCAGTACCAGGATCGTGATCAGCGCAATGATCATTACCACAGCCTGCATAAAATCGGAAGCGCTTTCCGCCAGAAAGCCTCCGATAAAGGTGTATATCACCACGAACACAGCTCCCGCGATCATCATGGAATGATAGGAAGCACCGAACAGGGTGGAAAACAGCTTGCCGCAGGTAACGAAACAGCTTGCCGCGTATACAGTGAAGAATACCAGGATAAATACGGCGGAAATTCCCAGGATCACCTTTTTGTTCTCATGGAAGCGGTTGCTGAGAAAATCAGGTACCGTGATGGCATCACCGGAAACAGCGGAATAGCGGCGCAGCCTCCGGGCCACCACCAGCCAGTTGATATAGGTGCCTGCTGCCAGACCGATGGCCGTCCACATGGCATCGGCGGTTCCGCACCAGTAGGCCACCCCGGGCAGTCCCATCAGCAGCCATCCGCTCATATCGGATGCCTCTGCGCTCATGGCGGCCACCCAGGGCCCCAGAGAACGGCCGCCCAGGAAGTAATTTTCCGAATTGGCCTGCGCCCGTTTGGCAAAAAAGAGACCGATACCGATGACCACCAGCATGTAGGCGGTCATGGCACACAGGATTTTTATGGTTTCACCAGACATAGATTACCCTCCTCATATATAAATAAGATCGCAGCGGTTCCGGCGTCAGCAGAATGATGAAAAGCAGGCTGCGCAGATTTTCCTGCGGCAGACGGTTTCGTCATTGGGATATGTACGGAACTGCTGCATAAGTAGGATAGTTTCCCGCCGGATACCGGCGGTCAGCTATATTTTTTTATTCTATAGGAAAAATGACGGCTTGTAAATATATTTGTTTGACAAACGGCAAAATACGGTCTATACTTTGGTAGGAAAATATTTTGATAATCAAACCTTTTTAGTGGAGAAATAGAGTATGACAACGAGAATTTTAGGAACAGGAAGCTGTCTTCCGGAAGAAAATATTACCAATAACCGGCTGGCTCAGGTGGTGGATACCAGCGATGAGTGGATTTCCACCAGGACCGGTATCCGGAACCGGCGGATCGTAAAAGGAGAGTCGGGAGCGGGTATGGCCGCAGAGGCTGCCAGAAAGGCTCTGGAGAACGCAAAGGTGGAGGCCGGGGAAATTGAGCTGATCATTGTAGCTACCTGTACCGGGGATCTGCAGTTCCCCAGTACCGCCTGTGTGGTACAGAAGGAAATCGGAGCCGCAAATGCAGTGGCCTTTGATCTGGGAGCTGCCTGTTCCGGATTCCTCTTTGCGCTGAATACGGCTCATGCGTATCTGCAGTCCGGCATTTATCAGAAGGCGCTGGTGATCGGGACAGAGGTGCTGTCCAAACTGGTGGACTGGACAGACCGTTCCACCTGCGTGCTGTTCGGAGATGGAGCCGGAGCGGCTGTGGTGGGCAGAGATGAAGAAGGACTGGAAGGTTTTGTGCAGCATTCCGATGGAAACAAGGGAGATGTACTGACCTGCATCAGCCGTCCTACCCGAAATCTGATCCACAGCGGGGAGGCGGAGACGGATTACCGGGTACATGCCACTGAATACCTGGCAATGAACGGTCAGGAGGTATTTAAATTTGCGGTAAAAAAGGTGCCGGAATGCATCCGTGAGGTGCTTAAGGAAACAGGGACCATGCCCGGTCAGGTGGACTGGTATATCCTCCATCAGGCCAACAGCCGGATCATCCAGTCTGTGGCAAAAAGGCTGGAGGTTCCGGAGGAACGCTTCCCCATGAATATGGATCGGTATGGAAATACCTCTGCCGCCAGTATTCCCATTCTGCTGGATGAGATGAACCGGGAGGGCAAACTGGTCCGGGGACAGACACTGGTGCTGTCGGGATTTGGGGCCGGACTTACCTGGGGTGCGGCAAAGCTGATCTGGTAGGTGCCGTGAAAATCCTGTATAATCCCTGGAGAAGATGCAGATACTGTGGATACCAGAAAGAGTAGAACTTTGTGGAAAGAACGGCAAGGCCGGAAATAAGGAGTGGATATCCATGAAGCAGAAGCATGAGCCCAAGGAGCAGGTGTTTTCCAAAAAGGATGATTTTGCCAGCTGTTCCAGCACGGACTGCACGGGACTGATCCCGGCGGGACTGAATTCCCAGGCGGAGGCAGAGGCGTATCAGGAACTGTACCCATATGTGACTCCTCCGGTACTCCTGAAGCAGGAGGATGAGACGAAGGACAAGACAGACGCCCAGAGCCGTTCCTCAAAGGAACAGGGCTGACATACCGGAAGAAAGCTGCGGAGGTTTCCTCCATCCGGAAAGGATGGCAGAGGCCTTCGCTTTTTTAATTTGTATTTTTGGCGGACAGTGAGTATAATAGAAGATTGAATGACGAGGTAAGAACAAGACAACTGCAGAAAGGATGTATTTCCAAATGAATGTGATGAATATAGAGAGGATCAGCAAGGTGTTCGGTGAGAAGGTGATCTTTCGGGAGGCCTCTTTCGGGATTCAGGAGGGAGACAAGATCGGTATCGTGGGAATCAACGGAACAGGGAAAACCACGCTGCTGCGGATGATCGCCGGTGAAGAGGAGCCGGATGAGGGGCAGATCGTGAGAAAAAACAATCTGAAGCTTACGTATCTTCCTCAGAACCCCCAGTTTCCCCAGGATGCCACCATCCAGTCCTATATCCGGGACAGTCAGGAGGAGTGGAAGGTGATCAGCTGTCTGATGCAGCTGGGTATTACAGATCTTGAGGTTCCCATCCGGCAGCTTTCCGGAGGGCAGAAGCGAAAGGTGGCGCTGGCCAGAGCGTTGGCCTGCGGAGCGCAGTTTCTGATCCTGGATGAGCCCACCAATCATCTGGACGAGCAGATGATCATCTGGCTGGAGGAGTATCTTAAAAATTTCAGAGGAACGATTCTGATGGTTACCCATGACCGGTATTTTCTGGACAGAGTCAGCAACAGGATCCTGGAGGTGAGCCATGGACAGCTGTACGGATATGAGGCCAACTATTCCGGGTTCCTGGAGATGAAGGCGGAGAGGGAGGCCATGGAGGATGCGGCTCAGAGAAAGAGACAGAGTATCCTGCGCCTGGAAACTGCCTGGGCCAGCAGAGGCTGCCGGGCCAGGAGCACCAAGCAGAGAGCCCGGCTGCAGCGGCTGGAAGAACTGAAAAACGGAGGGACTCCGGTGAGGGATGAGACTGTGCAGATGGATTCCATTGTAACCAGAATGGGGAAGAAGACCATTGAGATGGAACATGTGGCCAAGGGTTTCGGAGCGCATAGGATCCTGGAGGATTTCAGTTATATTTTCCTGAAAAATCAGACGGTGGGGATCGTGGGACCCAACGGCAGCGGAAAATCCACCTTCATGAAGCTGCTGGCCGGGAGTGAGCAGCCGGATGCCGGTGTGATCCAGGTGGGAGAGACGATACGTATCGGATATTTTCCTCAGGAAGAGCAGAAGATTGACGGAAGACAGCGGGTGATCGACTATGTGAAGGAAATCGGGGAATATATCGTGACCACGGAGGGAAGGATCAGCGCTTCCCAGCTTCTGGAGAGATTCCTGTTTACCCCTGATATGCAGTATTCTCCAGTGGAGAAATTATCCGGAGGAGAACGAAGAAGGCTGTATCTGCTGGGAATTCTGGTGAGAAATCCCAATGTGCTGTTGCTGGATGAATGTTCTGACAGTCTGGATATTCCCACCCTGGCAGTATTGGAGGATTATCTGAATTCCTTTACCGGAATTGTGGTGACGGTAAGTCATGACCGGTATTTTCTGGATAATGTGGCGGACAGGATCCTGGAGCTGGACGGGAAGGGCGGTGTGCGCCAGTATGAGGGCGGCTATACCGATTATCTGGAAGCAAGGGGAAGGAATACTCCTGATGGATCGGAAAAAACGCAGCGCCGGACAGCAGCGGGCAGAACGGGGGTAAATGGAAGAAAAGAAGGAGCGGACGGCGAAGCCTCAAAGGAGAAGGATGGAAAAATCTGGAAGCAGAACCGGCCGGTGAAGCTGAAGTTTACTTATAAGGAACAGAAGGAATTCGATACCATAGACGATGAGATCGCGGCGCTGGAGGAACGGATCGCGGAACTGGATGGGCAAATCCTGAAAAATGCCACCAACGCAGGCCGGCTGAGTGAACTGACAAAAGAGAAATCGGAAGCAGAAGCCATGCTGGAGGAAAAAATGGAGCGCTGGGTATATCTGAACGATCTGGCGGAACGGATACAGGCGCAGAATACATAAAATACCCTGCCCGGAAGGCAGATGTCCTTCCGGGCAGGGTATTTTATGTATTCTGCTTACTTGGTCTTTTTGCCTTTTACCGCCGGCGCAATGGACAGACTGGGATCGTAATAGGGGATCAGTGTGGCCTGTACTGCATGGTACAGATCGGATTTTCCCGGCCATACGGTTCCGATCACCTGATTATTCCGGTCCAGCTGATGGAACCAGGAGCCATTCACATGATCCAGCACTTTTTCATCCAGATACTGAAGAAATTCCGCATAGTAATCCGCATAAATCTGTTTTCCCGTTACACGGTAAAGAACAGAGGAGGTATTGATGGCTTCCGCCAGAGTCCAGTGCATCCTGTCGTGAACCACCGGTCTGCCATTCCAGTCTGTGGTGTAAACGATACCGGGAGCTCCGTCCGCGTTCCAGGCATCCTCAACGGCTCTGCGGAAAAGATTTTCGGAAATCTCTGTGTATCTGCCTGCCGATTCCGGATCCGACGGATATGTGGACAGGGCCCACTGGGTGATCAGCCGGGCCCATTCGATACCGTGTCCCGGAGTGGCGCCGTAGGGTTTGAAGGGGTCATCCGGCTTTTCTTTATTGCAGTCCAAATCCGCCACCCAGCTGCTGTTAAAGTGCTCCGGGATCCTCCACTGGTTATCCCGGGCCCATCCGGCCACCCGGCCGATGATGCGTCCGGCTCTTATCCGGTACTTTTCATCCCCGGTCACATCGGCTGCCGCCAGAAAAGCTTCCACTGTGTGCATGTTGGCGTTCAGTCCCCGATAATCGTCCAGAACGGTAAACTCTGTGTTCCAGGTATCACAGGACAGCCCCTCTTCTTCGTTCCAGAAACGGAGATCGTATAAAGACAGGGCGTCTTCCAGAAGTTCCTGGGCGTGGGGCCGTCCGGCCAGGACTGCGGAGGAAGCGGCCAGGATCACGAAGGCATGGGCATAACACTGTTTGGTGGGAACGATCTGTCCGTCTGCCGTCAGCCCTGCGTACCATCCGCCGTTTTCTTTATCGTGCAGTTCATGGATCAGTCCCTTAAGTCCTGCGTCCGTCAGCTCCTGGCTTCCGGGATGTCCCAGAAAACTGGACAGACTGTATACGTGGACCATCCGGCTGGTGATCCAGGTCTCGCGGTTTCTGTCTGTCCAGGGAGTTCCATCATCTCCCAGGTAGTAAGAGCTTCCGCCCGGAGAAGGAAATCTGTGTCCAAAGGAAAACAGAGATTCTCTTACCTCCTTCAGAAATTTTTTGTTTTCTTCCGTATCGATCTGATACTTTTTGCTGATCTCGCTCATTGCTGTAACCTCTCTTTGCTGTAGTTGTCGATGCGCCTCAGCATTGGCTGATGGGCTTTGTTCTCCCATTATACAACAGGATTCTCCGGGAGTACAGAGGGGAAATAAAGTATTGTCCATCCGGATTCACTACTGTTTTTGCGGACCGATCCTTCGCGGACTGCTGCGCGCCAAAGGCACGTGTCAGGCGCCGGCAGGAATTACATCTGGAAAATGCTGCAAAGTTGCAGTATAATAAAAAAGTGCAAAAGAAAACAGAACCTGTCCATTTGGCAGTTTTTATATTTTCCAGGGGGTATCCCGCGGACAGGAAAAAGCAGCGGAGGGGCTTAAGAATGATGGACATCTGTTATGAAGATTATCAGGAAGAGCTGGTAAGGCTGAGACACCATTTTCACCGGAATCCGGAGCTGAGTATGCAGGAGAAGGAGACTTCCCAGTTTGTATTTCAGTATCTCCAGGATCTGGGACTTGATCCGGTGAGAGTGGGATGCTGGGGGGTGACTGCTATGGTCTGGTCCCGTAAGCCTTCAGATACGCCCTGCCGTACTGTGGCGGTGCGGGCGGAGATGGACGCTCTTCCGCTGCAGGAGGAGGGGGAGTGCCAGTGGCGTTCCCAGAGAGACGGAGTGATGCATGCCTGCGGTCATGACGCGATCCTTGCCACAGCTCTGGTATTGGCCAGGATATGCGCTTCCTCTTCCCGGGAGCTTCCGGTCAATGTGAAGTTCCTGTTTCAGCCCGCGGAGGAAAACGGAGAGGGAACAGAGATGATGCTTCAGGCAGGAGTGATGGAAGATCCCCATGTGGATGATTTCCTTATGTTCCACTATGTCAATGACGCGCCGGCAGGGCTGGAACTGCACAGAGGAGCATCCTCTGCTGCCATCGGATCCGTGATTCTGGAGATCCGGGGAAAAGAGGCTCACTGGTGCAGCAGCCAACAGGGGATCGACGCCATTGCGGCGGGAGGACAGATCCTGCAGGAGATCGCTGACATTAACAGGAGCTATCAGAGCCGGTATCCTTTTATCCTGGGGATCGGAATGGCTGAGGGAGGACGGGCAAAAAACATTGTGGCGGGAAATATGAAGCTGCAGGGCACCTTAAGGACCTGTACTCTGGAGGATTATGGAAGACTGCGCAGTCTGCTGCTTGAGCGGCTGGCTCAGGTGGAGAGCCGGACGGGAGCAGCGATCCGGGCAGAGGTGGATCAGGAGCCCATTCCTCCCATCGTCAATGATGATGTGCTGGTAGATCTGGCATTGGAGACGGGCCGGAGAATCTGGGGGGACAACAGCAGTCTTACCACTCAGATGTTTCTGTCGGGAGACAGCGCGGCGTACTATTTCCACCATGCCAGGGGGATTTTTATGGTATTTACGGCGGCAAAAGAGGGGCAGGAGAATTATCCTCTTCACAGCAGCAGGTTTGACCTGGAGGAAGAGACATTCTGGAAGGCCCTGGCCACGCTGCACCAGTTCCTGATGGATCTGGGGAAAGCGGTGTGAGACGGCTGCCGGAAAATAATTCAGTATAGACAAAAAGAGGGAGGCTTGTCCATGGAACGATATCAGGGAAGATCCATTGCAGGGGGAATGGCAGAGGGAAAGATTCTTTCCTACAACAGAGATCGGTATCAGGTGGAAAAAATCCTGAAAAAGGATTCCGAGGAAGAGATCCGGCGATATCGTAAGACCGAAGAGGAAGCTATAGAGCAGCTGGGAGATGCCTATGAGAAAGCGGTGGAGATGGTGGGGGCCAAAAGCGCCTCTGTTTTTGAGCTGCAGGCCATGCTGCTGAAGGAGGGAAGATTCCGCAGGCCCGTGGAGGAGATGATCCGCAGTATGCAGGTCTGTGCGGAATATGCGGTGGCATGTCAGGGAAAGGAGCTGGCCAAAGCGTGCAGAAAGATGGAGGATGAGCGGGACCGGAGGATGGAAGCGGATATCCGGGAGATCTCCAAAAGACTGTTGTCCCTGCTGGGAGGCCAGGAGTATGGAAACCCCATCGGCCAGGAGCCGGTTCTTCTGATGGCCAGGGAAATCGCGCCGGGAGAACTGCTGCAGCTGGACCGGAAGCTTCTGCTGGGACTGGTGACGGAGACGGGAACTTCAGATTCTCACACGGCGGTGCTGGCAGCAGCCATGCAGATTCCCTTTGTGACAGGGATTCCTTTTCAGAAACGCTGGAATGGAAAGCGGGCCGTGGTGGACGGAGAACGGGGTCTGGTGGTTGTGGAACCGGACGATACATGTCTTCAGGAACTGCGGATCCGGCAGGAGGAGGAGAAAAAGGAGCAGGAGAAGCTGGCGGTTTATGCCCAGAAGGAGGATGTGACGCTGGATGGGGACCGGATTCCCATTATGGCAAATATCGGAGAACTGTATGAGCTGGAAGCGGTGAATCATGCCCAGGCAGCGGGCATCGGACTGTTTCGCAGTGAATTTCTGTATATGGAGCGGGAGACGTATCCCAGCGAGGAAGAGCAGTTTCTTTTATACAAACAGATCGTTCAGGAGATGCAGGGAAAGCCGGTGGTGATCCGGACGCTGGATATCGGAGCAGACAAGCAGGCTGATTATTTCCGGCTGGAGAGTGAGACCAATCCTGCCATGGGCTACCGGGGAATCCGCATCTGCCTAGACCGGGAGGAGCTTTTCAAGACCCAGTTAAAGGCTCTGCACCGGGCTGCCGTCTACGGGGAGCTGGCGGTTTTATACCCGATGATCACCTGTGTGGAAGAGGTGGAGGCTATCCGGGAGATCGTCTCCGATATACGGGAAGAGATGGACGCAAAAAAAATACCCTACGGGGAGGTCCGTCAGGGGCTGATGATCGAGACGCCGGCAGCGGTGATGATCAGTGATCTGCTGGCGGAAAATGTGGATTTTTTCAGTATCGGAACCAATGATCTGGCACAGTATGCCATGGCAGCGGACAGGCAGAATATGCGGGTGGCGCATCTGTGCAGCCATCGCCATCCGGCCTTGCTGCGGATGATTGCAATGACTGTGCAGAATGCCCACAGGAAAGGAATCCCGGTTTCTGTCTGCGGGGAGATTGCCGCAGACAGGTCCATGACCCAGAAACTGATCGAACTGGGAGTGGATACATTGTCTGTGACCCCGAATCAGATCCTGCCGCTGCGGAAGGAGATCCGCAGCATTACAGTCAGGGAACGGCAATAAGATGAGAGATTTTTCCCGTGATCTGACAGAAGAACTTTCTTGACAGCAGCCATACCAGGAAGATGCAGAACAGGAGCAGCGCCAGGCTTTCCTCGGGCCCTGCCACCGAATTCAGCAATTCCGTGCCGTATTTGAAAGCGCTGAAGATAAACCCATGGCAGATATAGATCGGCATAGTCTTTTCTCCCAGGCAGGAGAAAAAGGTCTGTCTTCTGGGAAGCACCAGAAAGAACAGGAACAGGAGCAGGGAGGACAAGGCATAGCACAGCAGCCGGATCCCGGCGCCCTGGATCCCGGCAAAACCCATCTCCGCATAGGAATACCGGCCGTAAAAGATCTTCGGAGTCAGGGCGGTGTGGAAATTATCGGTGAAGAGAAATACTAGATATATTCCCAGCACTGCCAGCGCTCCGCGGAAGACGGCAGGCGTCCTCAGCCGGGTGAGGATGGAGCTGTCAAATTTCTGCCCTGCCAGAAAAAAGGGAAAGAAATACAGGATCCGGGGAATGGAAAACAGGTTGTCCAGTTCTGTAAAGCCCACCAGGATTCCGGCAGCTACAGACAGTATCATGTGACCGGGAATTTTCTGAACGGCGGGAGCCGCCAGTTTCCACACAAAAAGCGCCATCAGATACCAGAGAGAAAACTTGGGTCTGGCAAAGTAAAAATCAGTTTCCTTGTCAAGAAGCTGGTACAGCAGATAGTAAAGGACCTCGTAGACAAAATAGGGGATCATGATGCTGGTGCACAGCTTCTTCAGGGAAGCCTTCTTTTTGGAAAAATAGCCGGAGATAAAAACAAAAGCCGGCATGTGGAAGGAATAGATGCCCCACTTCAGATTATAAAACAGCGGATTCTGGTCATACTCGGAGCTGGGTTCTATAAAATGACCGCATACCACCAGCAGGATCAGAAGCGCTTTGTAATTGTCAAAGAGATATTCACGGGTGCGTATGACTGGCGTTTTCACAGGGTGATGGAAAGTATTCACAGAATTCAGATCCTCCTCTCTGTTCTTGCGGGCGGCCGGCCAGACGGATATGCAGGCATATCCATGGAACGGCGGCGGTGCTGGATGTCTCCCGACTGTTATCTGGAAAGTATTGTAAAAGAGACGGCAGAAAAATACAACGTACAAAAATTGAAAAATTTTTCAAAAATAACGGAGGAAATCTTTAATAATGCATAAAAATCACTGGAGAAAGGAAAACGAAGGGTTTCCAGGTGACGAAGGATGAGAAGGGACAGGAGGAAAACAGATATTTCCATAAAAACAAAGGGGACGTCCCTGCAGAAAATGGACGGGGGCGTAAGGAAAAAAAGGGCGCAGGCTCTTTGTCTGGTGGCCATTGTTCTGGTGGGGTGGAATCTGATTCAGATGATAAGCCCGCAGGAGGAAAAGGTCAGGATCGCCTGTGTGGGGGACAGCATCACATATGGGACCAGAGTGGAGAACCGGGAGGAAAACTGCTACCCTGTGAAGCTGCAGGGAATGCTGGGGACGGACAGCTGTCAGGTGGGGAATTTCGGTGTGGGAGGGACTACGGCTCAGAAAAGTCCTGAAACTTCCTACTGGAATGAGGAGCGTTATCAGCAGAGCCTGAGTTATGGCGCGGCAGTGGTGGCAGTGATGCTGGGAACCAATGATGCAAAGACAGGAAACTGGAAGGGGGAAGAGGCGTTTGAGAAGGATTACCGGGCGCTGGCGGAAAGCTATCTGGAACTGGAGCAGAAGCCGGAAGTGATCCTGATGACGCCGCCCTCTGTGTTCCTGCCGGAGGGCGGAGATGAGATCAGCTTCGGGATCCGGGAAAGCGCAGTGAAAGAAGCGGCTGCAGCAGTTAGAAAAGTTGGGGAAGAGCTGGAACTTACAGTCATTGATATCCAGGAGCTGACAGAAGGACATGGGGAGTGGTTCCATGAAGACGGTATCCATCCCAACGCCCAGGGAGCGGAACAGATCGCCCGGCAGGTCTGCCAGGCGGTGGAGGCGATAACGGAGAAGGAATAAAAGAAAAAAGAAGCTTTCGTAATCGAAAGCTTCTTTTTATAACTGGAGCATACGGGATTCGAACCCGTGGCCTCCACAATGCCATTGTGGCGCGCTCCCAGCTGCGCTAATGCCCCGAACGAATATTAGTATAACAGATTTTGACAGAAAATCAATACCTAATTTTATTTTTTTCCGGAAGGGACCGTATGCCACGGTTTATTGCCAAAGGAGAAGACGGATGGGAGAAACACTCCGGGAGGAGAGATTACACACAACGGCCTTTTGCGTCATAAGATAAACCGAGAGAAATCTTAGGAAAGGAAACAGAATGGATAGCAATTACCGTATGAATTGTATGAATTCTTCCAGCCGCCGGAACGGCTTCCAGAACCGGCAGATGTCCAGAAGTTCCTGTGGATGCAGGAAGGAAGAAAACGATATGTATCAGCATCTTTCTCATCTTCCGGCAGCGATGGGATATGTGCCCGCACAGCATTTTCAGAATACCTTTGACACATGCAGGGGATTTCAGATGGGAACCTTATTCCCGGAACTGTGCAAGCCCTTCTGCGGAAAAGGAGGTGGATGCAGATGTTAAACGGAATGTGTTCCACATGCGGAAGATCCAGCCGCCAGCAGCTGATGGATACCATCAACCAGTCCAGCTTTGCCGTAAATGAGATGGTACTTTATCTGGATACTCATCCGGATGATCAGGAAGCTATGGCATATTTCCAGAAGCAGTCCTGTATCCGCAGAGAAGCCATGAAACAGTATGCCCAGCAATATGGCCCGCTTACCGTAGACAGCATTGACGACACCTGCAGCGATACATGGGAGTGGATGCAGCAGCCGTGGCCATGGGAAATCAATCGGAAAGGCAGGTGCTGATAAATGTGGAATTATGAAAAAAGACTGCAGTATCCCATAAATATCACAACACCAAACGCAAAGATCGCCCAGCTGATCATGAGCCAGTACGGCGGGCCGGACGGCGAGATCGGAGCGTCCATGCGGTATCTTTCCCAGCGCTTTGCGGCGCCCAACCGGATGTGCGCCGCGGTACTGACGGATGTGGCCACTGAGGAACTGGGACATCTGGAAATGGTTTCCACCATGGTCCATCAGCTGACTGCTGATCTCTCCATGGAGGAAATTGAAAAATCCGGATTTGCTCCCTACTATGTGGATCACACAGTAGGGATATGGCCGCAGGCGGCAGGGGGGATTCCTTTTAATGCCTGTGAGTTCCAGTCCAAGGGAGATCCCATCACAGATATGTTCGAGAGCCTGGCTGCAGAACAGAAAGCCCGCTCCACCTACGACAATATCCTCCGGGTGGTAAAGAACATTCCTGAGATCGCTGACCCCATCCGCTTCCTGAGGGCAAGAGAGATCGTGCATTTTCAGAGATTCGGTGAAGCGCTTCAGTCCATACAGGAACAGTTGGACGCTAAAAATTTCTACGCATTTAATCCCAGCTTTGACGCGCCCTGTTCGGCTTCCTGTGAAAAAGGAATGAACACAAGATAACCCGCCGTGCCTGCTTGATGATCCGGCTGCGCTGTGGCACACGGCTGGAAGCGGCTCCAGTGAAGATCAGTTACCCCGCTGCCTGGCAGCGGGGTTTTGGCCTGCCGGATGATGTGGCTGTGAATCAATGTCATTTAGTTAACACCGTGTGTCCAGAATGGTTAGATTGCCTATAAGGGGTCTAACCATTTTTTTAATAGGGTATTGACAAAATACCCAAAATGTGTGGCCGCTCTCGCTACTGATTCTATTTATGAGGTAGCGAGAGCGGCCCCTTGAATAAGCGATCTATCATTTTTTCAAGGAGGCACACCATTATGATCCATCAAGTAATTAAAGAACTATTTACATCATCTGTAGAACATATCTGTTCTAATATCTCGGATTATTCCGTTCATCCGGATATTGATTTCCAAAGGAGCCGGTTGATTCCTCCCCAAAAACTGCTCTCTTTTCTCGTTTCTCAGGGTTCTTCCTCTACCAGAGTGGAAATGCTTGACTTCTGGGGGCTGGATGCTTCTTCCATTCCCACTTCTTCTGCACTGAACCAACAGCGTCAAAAACTGAAACCGGATGCACTGGAAGCTCTCTTCAAACTTTTTAATTCCTCTGTCACCCAATTGCTCCCAGATACTTTACGCAATGGCAACTATCGTTTTTTGGCTGCTGACGGTTCTACCTGCACATATTTCAGTACCCCATCTTTTTCCCCGGATGAGTATTATTGTTCACCCGGTAACTCCATCAGAGGGGTCTACAGTATGCATCTTAATGCTTTTTATGATCTCACAACACACACTTATACGGATGCCCTGATCCAGCCGGTTCATAACAAAAATGAATTTGGCGCTTTCTGCGACATGGTTGACCGCCATGAGATTCTCGAAGGAAGTAAGAATGTCTATATTGGTGACCGTGGCTATTGTTCCTATAACAACATGGCTCATGTAATAGAACAAGGTCAGTTCTTTCTGTTCCGCACCAAAGATATCCACTCGAAAGGCCTCGTTGGCAATTTCGACTTCCCGGAAGAAGAATCTTTTGACATCGATGTCCGGGTTACCCTGGTCCGAAGCCATTCCAGGAAAGTCCAGGTCAATCCTGACACTTACAAACGCTTCGTAGATCAGGCGTCTGCTTTTGATTACATCCCTTATGGGAGTTATGAAACCTATGAGCTTGCGTTCCGTATTGTAAGATTCCCTATCCGTGAATCATCTTTTGAATGTATCGTTACGAACCTGCCGCGTGATGCGTTCCAGCCGGAGCAGATCAAGGCATTGTACGATTCCAGATGGGGGATCGAATCTTCGTTCAGAAAACTGAAATACACCATAGGGCTGAGCAACTTTCACTCCTATAAACCGCAGTATATTGAACAGGAGATCTGGGCAAAACTCATTGCCTATAACATAACAGAAGCCCTGGTAAACTGTACGGTACTGGAAACCCGCGGTACAAAACATGAATATAAAGTCAATTTTACAATGGCTGCACATATCTGCAGGGTCTTTCTCCGTCTGGCCACGGAGAAAGACCAATATGATGTAATGCTGTTATTGCAAAGGGAACTAATCCCCATCCGAAGTGGCCGCCAATACCCGAGACTTCAAACAGCCCATTTCCGGAGGCCTCGATACTTCATATATCGAGCCGCATAAAGCATTACCATCCTCATTATAACTCTTAAAAAGGCAGACGTGCAATCTGTCTTTTTGTCGTGTCCAAAATATGTGCCATACCCAGGAAAAGTTCACCGGTTTCCACGAAGTGCGGTTGTGTAGATGGAAGCAATGCTTTTTACCTAAAAAGCATCAGGTGCCTTTATCGTTAACTAAATGACATTGGGCTGTGAATAGTAACGATCCCTCAACTTTTGGGAGCGGGAATACGGAAAATAGAGGTTTTTTTCTGCCGGGAATAGTGTTATACTAAGAGATAATTCCAAATCCGAATACCTCCGGTTTGGGAAGAGGGGAGTATAGGTAAGAGGACGGCTGCGGCTGTCCGGCAGAAAAGAGGTTTTTTTATGCAGAAGGTGCAGAAAAAAAGAAGAGAACAAAGATCCCGGAGCGGACTGTCCCTGTTTACAGGCAGGAGTGAAGGTTATTACGATTATAATCTGCTGGCCTCCGTGATCCTGCTGATCTGTTTCGGGCTGGTGATGCTCTACAGCACCAGCTCCTATGAGGCCCAGCTGAAGTTTGATGGAAATGATATGTATTACTTTGGACGTCAGGCGGTGATCAGTGCGGCAGCTGTGATTTTTGCGGTGGTGATCTCCCGGCTGGACTATCATCTGCTGATCCCTGTGGCAGGACTGGCCTATGTAGGGTCCCTGATCCTGATGGCTATGGTATACTTTACTCCTCTGGGAGTGGAAGCCTTCGGAGCCAGGAGATGGCTGAAACTGGGAGTGCAGTTCCAGCCGTCAGAAATAGCAAAGATTGCGGTGATCATTTATCTGCCTGTGGTGATCATCAAGATGGGAAAGCAGTTCCGAACGGCTAAGGCGGTGGTGGTGCTGCTGATCCTGGGAGGCTTGCAGGGAGCGGCAGCCCTGTTCTGGACAGATAATCTGAGTACAGGACTGATCATTGCAGGAATCGCGGTGATCATGATCTTTATTGCCCACCCAAAGACCAAATGGTTTTTGGTGGCAGGGGGAGGACTTACGGCTCTGGTGGGGATCGTGGTGGCCTATATGGGCATGACTATGACCACCAGCGAGAACTTTCGTATCCGAAGGATCCTGTCCTGGCTGCACCCGGAGGAGAACATGTCTTCGGGAGGATACCAGGTTATGCAGGCGCTCTATGCCATCGGCAGCGGTGGGATTTTTGGAAAAGGGCTGGGAAACAGCGCGCAGAAGCTGGGGACCATCCCGGAGGCCCAGAACGATATGATCTTTTCCATCGTATGCGAGGAGCTGGGAATATTCGGCGGCGTGCTGCTGATTCTGATGTTTGTGTATCTTTTATACCGGCTGTTCTTTATTGCTCAGAATGCTCCGGATCTGTACGGCACACTGATCGTCAGCGGTATTTTTGGACATATTGCCCTGCAGGTGATCCTGAATATCTGTGTGGTGATCAATTTGCTGCCCACTACGGGAATCACCCTTCCCTTTGTCAGCTACGGCGGAACATCCATCCTGTTTCTGATGACGGAGATCGGGATCGCTCTCAGCGTTTCCAGACAGATCCGGCTGAAAGACGGAACCGTATAAAAAACCAGAGTCCTGCGGCCGCAGAAAGGGCTTTGTGGAGATAATTTCATAAACTGAGAGGGGCTGGAAGAAAGTTCGCTTAAATGGGTTGACAAACACTGTGGGAATCTTATATACTTGCGGTACAACAAAGGTTTTTGTTACTATTCTTTAAAGGAGTCGAGGAAGTTATGTTGGAAAAAATGAAACAGATTATTGCAGAACAGCTGAACTGCGATGAAGGGACGATCGGTATGGAAACCTCTTTTAAGGATGATCTGGGGGCCGATTCCCTGGACCTGTTTGAATTGGTGATGGCTTTGGAAGAGGAATATGGCATTGAGATTCCGGCAGAGGAACTGACTGATCTTGAAACTGTCGGCGATGTGGCAGAGTATTTGAGAAACAAGGGTGTGGAGGACTAATCCACACCTTTCTTCAATTTAGGGGACTGTTGCGGCTGTGGACCGTTACAGTTCAGCCTTCAACTGTCCCGCGAGGTGTCCCGCTGCATTTGCAGCGGGATCCCGAGACCTGCGGGCGCCAGGCTGCGCGAAACGCAGCCTGTGTGCATGCATTTGTAACAGTGAAGCCGGAAGGCTGAACTGTTGCTGTGGACCGTAATAATTGGGGGTTCTTCGTTGAATTTTTCGGTGGATTGAAGTATAATAAAAATGTTTTTTCAGGTATTATTATGGGAGGAGGGATGGGTATGAGTCTTGAGAGAATAAGAGATGCGATCCTTTCCAGCAGAAACCTGGTTTGTCTTTTGGGACGCAGGGTGAGTCTGGATACGGGATGTGACTCATACGGAGGCGATGATTTCGTATACGATGTGGAGGAGAAATATGGATGCTCCCCGGAGGAAATTTTCACCAGTTCGTGTCTGAATACCCGGCCCGTAAAGTTTTTTACCTATTATCAGGAAGAAATTCTGGGAAAACGGGGAGAGCCCAATGAGTGCCATGCGACTCTGGCAAGGCTGGAGGCCGGCGGAAAGCTGAAGGCCATCATTACCCGGGGAATTTTCGGACTGGCCAAAAGGGGCGGGTGTAAAAACGTGATCGGGCTGCACGGAACCATCTATGAGAATGTGTGTACCCACTGCGGGACACCGTATTCCGTGGAATATATGATGAAAGGCGATCCTGTTCCGCTCTGCGAAAAATGCGGTTCCATAGTAAGACCTCAGATCGTACTGGGGGGAGAGATGCTGGACAATAACCGGGTGACAGAGGCGGCCAGGTATATCAGCGAGGCGGATACTCTGCTGGTTTTGGGATGCAACCTGGTGGATCCCTTATGCGGCTACAGTCTGAAGTATTTCAGAGGACGGGTGATCCTGATCCATGATATCCCTCACTATACGGACTGCCAGGCGGATTATTGCTGGATCGGTCAGCCCAGGGAGGTTTTGCCGAAGCTTTATCCGTGATAAGGCGCCCTGCAAAGCAGGATCCTTTCTTGCGGATGCAGCCGCTGTCCGGGAGTTTTACAGAAAAATAGATTGACAGGAGTAAAAGAAGAATGACTACAGTAAAGACAAGATTTGCACCCAGCCCCACCGGCCGGATGCATGTGGGAAACCTGAGAACGGCATTGTATGCTTATCTGATCGCAAAACATGCGGGCGGAAAGTTTATGCTCCGCATCGAGGATACGGACCAGGAGCGTTTTATGGAAGGCGCTCTGGAGATCATCTACCGTACCCTGGAGAAGACCGGACTGGTACACGATGAGGGACCGGACAAGGACGGCGGCGTGGGACCGTATGTGCAGAGCGAGCGGACTGCCCAGGGAATCTATATGAAGTATGCCAAACAGCTTATTGAACAGGGGGACGCTTACTATTGCTTCTGCGATAAGGAGCGGCTGGAATCCCTGAAGACTACTGTGGCAGGCAAGGAGATTTCCATCTATGACAAACATTGTCTCCATCTTTCCAAGGAGGAGATCCAAGCCAATCTGGATGCGGGAAAGCCGTATGTGATCCGGATCAATATGCCGACGGAGGGGAGCACCACCTTTCACGATGAACTGTACGGGGATATCACTGTGAACAACAATGAGCTGGATGATATGATCCTGATCAAGTCCGATGGCTACCCAACCTATAATTTCGCCAATGTGGTGGATGATCATCTGATGGGGATCACGCATGTGGTACGGGGAAATGAGTACCTGTCCTCGGCGCCCAAGTACAACCGACTGTATGAGGCTTTCGGATGGGAGGTGCCGGTGTATATCCACTGCCCGCTGATCACCAACGAGGAGCATCAGAAGCTGTCCAAGCGTTCCGGTCATTCTTCCTATGAGGATCTTCTGGACCAGGGATTTCTTACAGAGGCCATTGTGAACTTTGTAGCGCTTCTGGGATGGAGCCCGGCGGGGGACAATGAGATCTTTTCTCTGGAGGAACTGGTAAAGGAATTTGACTATCACAGGATCAGCAAATCTCCGGCGGTTTTCGATATGGTGAAGCTGCGCTGGATGAACGGGGAATACATGAAGAAGATGGACAGTGACAGATTCTATGAGATGGCTCTGCCCTATATCAAAGAGGTGATCACCAGAGATCTGGATTTCCATAAGATCGCGGCAATGGTGAAGACCCGGATCGAGGTATTTCCCGACATCAGGGATCACATCGACTTCTTTGAGAAGATGCCGGAGTATGATGTCTCCATGTATAACCATAAGAAAATGAAATGCACCTGTGAGACCTCTCTGGCAGTGCTGAAGGATGTGGTTCCCCTTTTGGAAAAACAGGAGGATTACAGCAATGATGCCCTTTTTGAGCTGCTTCTGGCTTATGGAAAGGAGAAGGGCTATAAGACAGGGTTCGTAATGTGGCCCATAAGGACCGCGCTTTCCGGAAAGCAGATGACTCCGGCAGGCGCCACGGAGATCCTGGAGGTGCTGGGAAAAGAAGAGAGCCTGTCCCGGCTTCGGGCGGCTATTGAGAAATTGAGCTGATAGGTATGAAGTTTAATAAAGAGCAGCAGCAGGCAGTGGCCCATAAAGACGGGCCGCTGCTGGTTCTTGCGGGACCGGGGTCCGGCAAGACGGCTGTGATCACCTACCGGACGCAGAGGATGATCACAGAGCACCATATCGCTCCCTCCTCCATACTGGTCGTTACCTTTACCAGGGCGGCGGCCAGGCAGATGAGGGAGCGTTTTTTACAGCTGACAGGGGAGAAGACCACCCAAGTGACCTTCGGGACTTTTCACGGGATTTTTTACGGGATCCTCAGACAGGCCTATGGGATCACTGCCTCCAATATAGCCGGCGATGAGGAACGTTTTGAAATCCTGAGAAAGCTGATCCGGAAGACCTCCATGGATGTGGATGATGAAAATGATCTTCTGGAAGCCCTGAACCGGGAGATCAGCACCGTGAAAAACGGGAGGATTCCGCTTACTCATTACTATTCCCAGAGCTGTCCCGATGAGGAATTCAGGAGAATCTATCAGGAGTATGAAAGGCAGCTCCATGGCAGGCGTCTGCTGGATTTTGATGATCTGATGGTGTACTGCTGGCAGCTTTTTAACCGTCATCCCGATATCCTGGCAGCCTGGCAGAAAAAGTTCCGTTATATCCTGATCGATGAATTTCAGGACGTGAACCAGCTGCAGTATGATATTGTGAAGCTTCTGGCTCTGCCGGAGAACAACCTGTTTATCGTGGGAGACGATGATCAGTCCATCTACCGGTTCCGGGGAGCCAGGCCGGAGATCATGCTGAATTTTCCCAAAGATTATCCCCAGGCCAGGCAGGTGGTGCTGAAGACCAATTACCGCTGCAGCGGCGAGATCGTGAAAAAATCTCAGATCCTGATCCGGCACAACGAGGCCCGGTATGAGAAGGATCTTTCCGCGGCCCGGGGGAAAGGGGAGTCTGTTGAGATCCGTTCCTTTGCCAATGAGAGCGAGGAGACCACCTGGCTGCTGCGGCAGATACAGGAGGATGTGAAGCAGGGGTGCCCGCTGCGGGAGATTGCCGTTCTGTTCCGTACCAATGTGGGGAGCCGGATGACGGTGGAGCGTCTGATGGAATACAACGTACCCTTTACCATGCGGGATGCGCTCCCCAATCTGTATGAACACTGGCTGACCAAAAATATGATCGCCTATATGCGTCTGGCCATGGGGAGCAGGAAACGGGAGGATTTTCTGGCGGTGATGAACCGGCCCAACAGATATCTGTCCCGGGAGGCCTTTTATGAGAGAGAGATGTCCTTTGAGATCCTCTATCAGTTTTATGAGGAAAAGGAATGGATGTGCGACCGGATCGAAAAGTTTGAGCATGATGTGAAGATGATGAAAAACATGTCCCCCTATGCGGCTGTCAATTATATCCGTTTCGCCATTGGATATGATGAATACCTGAAGGAATACGCGGCCTACCGGAGGCTGAAGGTGGAGGAGCTTTACGATCTGCTGCAGGAGATCCAGGAAAGCGCGAAGGGCTACAGGACCTTTCAGGAATGGTTTGACTATATGGAAGAATATAAGGAAAAGCTGAAAGAGCACGCGGAGAAGATCCGTCAGGAGAAAGAAGGGGTGACGGTTTCCACCCTCCACAGTGTGAAAGGACTGGAGTTCGACCGGGTGTATATCCTGGATGTGAACGAGGGAAGCATTCCCTACCAGAAGGCGGTATTGGACGCGGATCTGGAGGAGGAGCGGCGGATGTTCTACGTGGGAATGACCAGGGCCAGGGAAAAACTCCATCTGTACTCTGTCCGGGAGCGGTTCGGAAAGGAACGGCAGCCTTCCCGGTTTCTGGAGGAGCTGGAGGACGATGGCGGTCCGCAGGCGTAAAGCCCGGCGGTCTGCGCCGAGCGCCGGCTAAAGTGGGATCGGACGGCGATGCAGAAGCGGCGGGATCCCGAAACAGGCAGCCGTCGGCGGGAACAAGGGACGGCTGTCAGAGAGACCGGAGGAACAGGAAATGGAGAAAAGCAGGATTTTTATAGGAGAGGCCAGACTGGAAGCGGAGGAAAGGGAAACCACTGAGCCAAAGACCCAAGGAAGGCCGCAGAGACAGAAGCTGCTTTCTTCACTGGGACGCCGGCTTCTGTACAGGATCGTTCTGGAAGAATACGGAACGGATCTTTCTCTGGAACAGGATCCGCTGGCGGCAGAGCCCTTGGGAAAACCGTATCTCAGATCACACAGAGACATTTTCTTTAATATCAGCCATTCGGAGGCCAGGGTTGTGTGCGCGGTGGGGAGCGTTCCTTTGGGAATCGATATCCAGAACCATAAAACGGTACAGCCGGAACGTCTGGATCGGATGGCTGTCCGCTTTCTTTCTCCCCGGGAATTGGAGCAGTATCGGGAAGCTTCCCGGAAGGCGGAAAGTTTCTATCATTTCTGGACGAAAAAGGAGAGTTATCTCAAATATACAGGGGAGGGAATACGGAGAAATCTGGGGGAGCTTGCCTATGAGGGCTGCCGTTTTCTGCCTCTCCGTATGCCTTCCGGCTGGTCGGGGATGCTGTGTGTGCCAGAGGAATGGGCGGGGGAGATACGGTGGATGGAAAATTTCCAGGGTGGCCGTGGCAGACAGCCCTGAAAAGAGGCTGCCGGTTCATACCGGATTTTAACTTCTGATAAGCGGGGAAGAGACAGTCCCACGGGATTCAGGCACTGAAAAAGTGTGAATCCCGTGGGGCTGTCTTTTCTCTTTGATAGCTTCTTTCCCCTGGCTGCTGTGTCTTTTTCCTTTCATCCCCTAATCATATTCTCAACCTGTCCACATATATTAGTTCTAAGAGGTGATGCATATGAAACGGGAGGAGATTATCCGTTTGTTTCCCGGAAAGATCCGCAGGATTCTGGAGAAGGCGGACTGGGATGCGGCGCAGCTTCAGGAGATCCGGATCCGGGTGGGGAAGCCGCTGATCCTGCTTTGCGCGGGACGGGAATATTTTCTTTCTCCGGAAGGAGTACCCAGCCGGACACCGGACGCAGCTTACCGGGCGGATGGGGAGGATGTGAGGAGCGCTATGGAATATCTGGGAAGCTATTCCCTTTATGCGTATGAGGATGAGCTGCGGCAGGGGTTTCTGACGGTCCAGGGAGGCCACCGGGTGGGAGTGGCAGGAAAGATCATTGTGGAGCAGAACAAAGTGAAGGGAGTCAGTCATATATCAGGCATCAATATCCGGTTTTCCCATCAGATGAAGGGATGTGCCGATCCGGTGATCCCCTATGTGATCCAGGGACAGAATGTGTGCCATACGCTGATCATTTCCCCGCCCAGATGCGGAAAGACCACGCTTTTAAGGGATCTGATCCGGCAGATATCGGATGGATGCGGAACCTTTCCCGGGTGCACCGTGGGAGTGGTGGATGAGCGCTCAGAGCTGGGAGGAAGCTGGCAGGGGGTTCCGCAGAATGATCTGGGAATCCGCACCGATGTACTGGACGGCTGTCCCAAGGCTGAGGGGATGATGATGCTGATCCGTTCCATGTCTCCGGCGGTGGTGGCAGTGGATGAGCTGGGGGATTATGAGGATATTCACGCCATTGAGATGACTCTTCACAGCGGCTGCAAGCTGCTGGCCACTGTTCACGGAAGCTCCATTGAGGATATCCAGAAGAAGCCGCTGCTGGAGAGACTGATCAAGGAGCATACCTTTGAGAGATATATTCTCCTGGGAAATGGGCCCGGGGGACGGGCAGGGCGCCTGGGATCCATCTATGACGGGAGAGGGACCAGGCTGTATGACGGGGGAGAAGGCCGGTGATCCGGGTGCTGGGAGGAATTCTGGTGGCTGCGTCCTGTGCGGGGCTGGGGATGCTGCAGGGGAAAAAGCTGAAAAACAGGATTCTGCATCTGAAGGCAATGATCCGCATTGCCGCGTTTCTGGAAGGCGAGATCTCCTTTGCCAAATCAACCCTTCCGGAAGCGCTGAAAGAGATCAGCGGCAGGACACAGGAACCGTTTTCAGGGTTCCTTGCGGCCGTTTCCCGCAGACTGGGAGAACATCCGGGAGAACGTTTTTCCCATATCCTGAGGCAGGAAATGGAGCATTATCTGAGACAGACGGAACTTACAGAGGAGGATCTGGAGGAATTTTACCGGGCGGCTTCCGATCTGGGGTATCTGGATAAAAATATGCAGGTACATATTCTGGCTTCCTACCGAAGGGATCAGGAGGAGAAGGTGCAGCGGCTTACGGGAGAGCTTCCCCAGAAGCTGAAACTGTTCCGCAGTCTGGGGATTCTGGGAGGGATCTTTTTGGTGATCCTGTTTTTCTGACCGGGGCAGGACACCGGCCGGGACCATCCCGGGCCAAGAAGGAGGAGGCGGTTTTGGAGATTGGAATTATTTTCAAGATCGGAGCAGTGGGGATCCTTGTGTCCGTGCTGAGCCAGGTCCTGAAACACAGCGGAAGGGAGGAGCAGGCGTTTCTGGCCAGCCTTGCCGGTCTGGTGGTGGTGCTGTTCTGGGTGCTTCCGTATATTTATGAACTGTTTGAAACAATAAAAAAACTGTTTTTGCTGTAGGAAGGTGACAGTGAAGCCGGAAGGATAAACTGTTGCAAAGGAGGATGGCATGGAGATTATCCGAATTTCCGTAATCGGGATCGCAGGGATCATTCTGGCGATCCTGGTGAAGGAGGTAAAACCGGAATATTCCTTTTACGTGACAGTTGCGGCAGGGGTGGCGGTGCTTTTTTTCGCGGCGGGGAAGCTGACGGATCTGTTTGATTCGCTTCGGGAGATTCAGGAGTATATTCCCATCGAGACAACCTACATGAATCTTCTGCTGAAAATGGTGGGGATCACCTATGTGGGACAGTTTTCCGCGGGAATCTGCAAGGATGCCGGGTATTCCTCTGTAGCGGGGCAGATCGAGCTGTTTTCCAAGCTGTCGGTTCTGGCTATCAGTATGCCGATACTGACAGCGCTTCTGGAGACGATCCATGAGTTTTTGGGATAGAAACAGGGAGGGGGCGGCCCGGATCTTATTGCAGAGGGCGGCGGTTTTGGCCGTACTTGCATTCCTGCTGACTGCCGGGATCATGCCGGCAGCTGCGGTGAGAGCCGGGACGATACAGGCGCAGGAAGAAACGGAGCTGACATCTGACCGGGAGGAAGAGGAGAGTGTTCCGGATACGGAGGAGGAGATCCTGGAAGATCTGGAACTGGAGGAGATCCAGGAAACTGTGGATCAGCTCCTGGAGGAGGATATTTCCATTACAGAGATGATCCGGCAGATGATGGCCGGGGAGCGTGCCCTGGATCAGGAAACCTGGGGACAGATTCTGGAGCGGGTGCTGTGGAGTACAGCGGGGATTCAGAAGGATACCTGCGTACACATCCTGCTTCTGGTCATTCTCTCATCAGTGCTGGCCAACCTGACCAGGATCTTTCAGGACAAGCATATCGGGGAGATCGCTTTTTACATGGTGTACCTCCTGCTGTTTGTGATACTGCTGAAGACCTTTGGAGAATTCAGCGGACAGATCCGGACTGCGCTGGCGGGGATCGTAGAATTCATGAGAGCGCTGCTGCCGGCCTATTTCCTGGCAATTACCGCCGCATCCGGAGCGGCCACTGCCGCGATTTTTTATCAGATGGTGATCTTTATTATTTTCCTGTCAGAATCACTGATCCTGTCTGTACTGCTGCCGGGGATCCATATATATATCCTGATGGAGCTGGTGAACCATCTGACCGGAGAAGAATTTCTCTCCAGGATGACGGGACTTTTGAAAAACGGGATCCTGTGGATCCTGAAAACCATGGTGGGAGTGATCGTAGGGCTGCAGCTGATCCAGAGACTGATCTCTCCGGCGGTGGACGCCCTGAAAAGAACGGCGATCGGGAGAACGGCGGAGTCGATTCCGGGGATCGGCAACCTGATCAACGGCGTGACGGAAATGGTGCTGGGATCGGCGGTGCTGATCAAAAATTGCCTGGGAGCCGCTTCTGTGGTCATTCTTCTGCTGTTGGGACTGACTCCGGTGATCCAGCTTGGAGTCAGCTCTGTATTTTACCAGTTTCTGGCCGCGCTGGTACAGCCAGTGGCAGATAAACGGATGGTGGGATGCATCCATACCATGGGTGAGAGCATCGGGATCCTGCTGCGGCTGCTGATCACGGTGGAAGTGCTGTTTCTGCTGACTGTGGCGATCCTGGCAGGTTCGCTGGGGTGAGCCGCAGGGAGGAATGGAATTGGAATGGATCGGGGAATGGGTAAGAAATCTGGCGTTTTATTTTATCTTTCTGTCTGCAGTGATGAATTTTCTTCCCAACGGGGAGGAGAAGAAGTATATCCGTTTTTTTATGGGGATCCTGCTGATCCTTCTGGTGATGAAGCCGGTCATGGGACTGGCCGGCCTTGATGAGCTCCTGGAAAATCATGTGCTGGCCAAGTCTGTTTCTCAGGATTATGAGGAACTGCTGCGGGAAAGCGCAAGGCAGGAGATTGTGGGAGCAAAGTACGTGAAGGAAGCCTGTGCCAGCGAACTGAAGGCCCAGGTGACTGCTCTGGCAGAGGGACTGGGCTGCCAGGTAAGGGACTGCCAGGTGGAATTTTTTGACGGGGAAGAAATTGAGCTTAAGGAAATCCGTCTGGAGCTGACGGCTTCCGGTGAGGATGGGAAGGATATGGTGGAAATGGTAAAAAATCAGCTGGAGGAAGTCTATAATATTCCGGAGGGCAATATAAATATAAGTATACAGGGGTAACATATGAAAGAAAAGGTGTTTGCCGCGGCAAAAAAGATGAAGCGGGAGCAGTGGATCGTCTGCGGACTGATAGGGCTTCTTCTGCTGGTGATCGCCATGCCGGTAAAGGAGACCGGGCAGGAGAATGCATCCGAAGGGGAGCCTGCCGGAGAGGAGACGGCTGCAGCAAAGGAAGAAAGCGGCGATATCCGCCGGGAATACGAGCAGCAGCTTGCCGGAATACTGGAGCAGGTACAGGGGGTGGGAGATGTCAGCGTGACCCTTACGATGGAGTCCACGGGAGAGAAGATTGTGGAGAAGGACGTTCCCCAGGACTCCCAGACATCCAGCCAGACGGATCCGGAAGGAGGGGAGAGCCAGTCAGAATCCTGGCAGACCCAGGAATCCACAGTATTTGAGGAAAGGGAGGATGGAAGCCAGGTGCCCTATGTGGCGTCGGAGACGTATCCTGAGATCCGGGGAGTTCTGGTGGTGGCCCAGGGAGGAGATGATCCGGTGGTGGTCCAGCAGATTCAGGAGGCCGCCATGGCATTATTTCATGTGGAAGCCCATAAAATTAAAGTAATGAAAATGAAGTGAGGAGAGAATCAGTGAAAAAAATATTCAAGAAGAATCAGATCATTATTACGGCTTTGGCGGTGATGATTGCGGCAGCAGGGTACATCAGCTATTCGGACTCCAAACTGAAAACCACAGATGTTGTCTCCCAGGAGGAGACGGAGGATACCCAGGCAGCAGTGGATATGGACAGTGTGCTGGAGGATATCGAAAGCCTGGATGGGGATATCACGGATGAGACGGCCACAGACCCGGCCATGCAGGAGGATCAGCAGACGGCTGACGCCTCCGCCGGGGAGGAGAGTCAGGAAGAGGGGACTTCAGAGACTCCAGGGGAGGCTGTTCTTACCGGGGCTTCTACATACATGGCCCAGGCCAGGATTGACAGAGAGCAGATCCGTTCCCAGAACAAGGAAACCCTTCTGGAGATCATCAACAACTCCGAACTGACGGAGGAAGAACGCCAGGCAGCAGTGGCCAGCATGGTCAGCATGACGGATGCAGTGGAGAAGGAAGCGGCGGCGGAACTTCTGCTGGAAGCCAAAGGTTTTGAAAATGTGGTTGTGAACCTGACGGGAGATACGGTGGATGTGGTAGTGCCGGATACCCAGGTGGACGATGCCAGCCGGGCGCAGATTGAGGATATCGTGAAAAGAAAGACGGGCGTAGAGGCGCAGAATATTGTGATCACGCCCATGAGCCAGGCCCAGGATGCCTCCGGGACCGGGGAAGAGACGGCTGATGACGGGGCGGAAGAGACAGATGCAGCAGCAGAGGACGCCGGCGGCACGGCGGAAACAGCTGCGGATGGAACGGAAGGCACCGGAGAAGAAGCAGCGGAATGAAAAAGGGATTTCCGGGGATGCGGCTTTGGGCTGTGTCCCCTGTTTTCTGTGAGGAAAAAGGCGGACGCTGCGAGCCTGAAACGGAGGGCTTTTCCGGTAAATCGGCAGGCGGGGAAAGGTCCGGAAAAAATGGAAAAGCAGCTCCGGGCAGAAAAGAAAAAATCGGGATTGACGCCCGGTAAAAACTGGTTTATCATGGGCTGGATACTATGAGCATGACTGGAGAACAGACCTATGAGAAAATACGAAGATTTGAACAGGATCCATGAAAACACCCTGCCGCCCAGGGCTCATTACATTCCTTATGATACGCTGGAAAAGGCGCTGGCAGGAGATAAAACCGCGTCCGACTATTACCGGCTTCTGAATGGGGAGTGGGACTTCCGGTATTTCCCCAGGGATATCGACTGCCCGGAGCATATTGAGGAATGGGAGAAGGTGACCGTTCCCTCCTGCTGGCAGTCCACAGGCTATGAGAAGCCCTATTACACTAATGTGAATTATCCCTACCCGGTGGATCCTCCCTACGTTCCGGACGATAATCCTGTGGGCGTATACCGGAGAACGGTAAGGATCTCAAAACGGGAAGCTGCCCGAAGAAATTATCTGGTGTTCGAGGGGGCAGCCTCCTGCTTTGACTTGTTTGTAAATGGGGCGTATGTGGGATTTTCCTCAGTCTCCCACTGCACCTCGGAGTTTGCCGTATCCCTCAGGGAAGGGGAAAACCAGATCCTGGTGAAGGTCTATAAATGGTGCGTATCCAGTTATCTGGAGGATCAAGATTTCATGAGAAACAACGGGATCTTCAGAGACGTGTACCTGCTGGGAAGACCGGAAGGCCATCTGTTTGATATCCGGGTGGGATTTGATGCCCGGGAAATTTTCTGTGACCACAGTTACCGGGTATACGATGCCGACGGGCAGGAGACAGATCTGAAAAATCCCGTGCTGTGGAATGCGGAGCAGCCGTATCTGTATACGGTAGTGGTGGAGGAAGCCGGAGAGTTTATCCCATTTAAGGTGGGCCTGCGGGATCAGCAGGTGAACCGGCGGGGAGAGCTTCTGATCAATGGAGTCAGCGTGAAGCTGAAGGGGGTCAATCATCACGATACCCATCCGGAAAACGGATACGTTCTCACCTGGGAGGAGATGCGCCGGGAGCTTCTGAAAATGAAAGAGCTGAATATCAATACCATCCGTACCTCCCATTATCCGCCCCAGCCTGTATTTCTGGAGCTGTGCGATGAGCTGGGCTTCTATGTGGTGGATGAGGCAGATCTGGAGAGTCATGGATTTGTCACCAGGAATACCAGATGGAGCTACGACAAAGATGCCATCTGGCCGTCCAGAAATCCTGCATGGAAAGAAGCGTTTCTGGACCGGGCGGCCCGGCTTTATGAGCGGGACAAGAATCATACCTGCGTGGTGATGTTCAGTTTGGGAAATGAAAGCAATTATGGAGAAAATTTTGCTGCCATGAGCGGATATATCCGGGAGAGAGAGCAGGGGCAGAAAGGTATCCGGCGTCTGGTCCACTATGAAAACACCTACTGCTGCAACCTGCAGAAAAAAGATCCGGATACCGTGGATGTGGTCAGCCGGATGTACTGGACTCCGGGACAGATGCGGGATTACCATGAGCAGACAGGGGATATTCGTCCCATGTTCCTGTGCGAATACAGCCATGCCATGGGAAACGGGCCGGGAGATGTGGCGGATTACTGGGAACATATTTATCAGTATCCGTACATGATCGGAGGCTGCATCTGGGAGTGGGCCGACCATACGGCGCTGGATGAGAAGGGCCGTTTCTGCTACGGAGGAGATTTCGGCGAGGACACCCACGACGGAAATTTCTGCTGTGACGGACTGGTATTTGCGGACAGAAGCTTCAAGGCGGGATCCATGGAGGCCAAGTACGCCTACCAGCCCATGAAAGCCTTCTGGGAGAACGGAATCCTCACTGTGGAAAACCGGTTTGATTTCCGGAATCTTTCCGAATGTTCCTTCTGCTGGGAGGTGACTGCGGATGGAAGGAAGACTTCCGGAGGAACATTCCGTCTGGAAGCGGCAGGCCATCAGACGGTGAAGCTGCCGCTGCCTCTAAAGATCCCGGAGAGCCGTTTCGGCACCTATCTGAGAATTTCCATGAAGGACGGCAGCGGGAAAGAAATTGCCTTTGAGCAGATGGAGCTGGAAGCCGGCGGATGGGGACTGGAAACCCTCCTGCATGAAGAGGCTCCGCTGGCTGACGGAAAGAACGGGGAAGAGCCGGCGGTCAGCATCCGCAGGGAAGGGGAGTATGCCCGGATCCAGGGAGAAGGATTCAGCTATCGGTTTAATCTCCATTACGGCTGGCTGGAGACCATGGGGGATTTCCTGAAAACCCCCATGCAGCTTACTGTCTGGAAGGCGCCCACAGATAATGAGATGGAGATCAGGGAGAAGTGGTACCAGGAAAAATATGACAAGGTGCGGGGAAAAGTATACGAATGCACCGTCTCCGGCAGTCAGATCCGTGTCAGGGGCGCGCTGGCTCCGGTGGCCCGCTGCCCGTTTTTCCGCTACGAGGCGGTGTATACTTTCTTCGGAGACGGACGGATCGACGTGGAGCTGGACGGTGTGTTCGATCAGGAAAAAACCTTTCTGCCCCGGCTGGGATTTGAGTTTAAAACGGCGCAGAAGGAATTTTCCTATTTCGGGTACGGACCGTATGAATCCTATATTGACATGCACCACGGTTCCTGGATGGGGATGTTCGACAGCAGCGCCGAAAAAGAGTATGTGCCTTATATCAAGCCCCAGGAGCACGGAAGCCATTACAACACCAGATATCTGAAGCTGGGAAACTACGCTTTTGTATCCAGGCAGGGCTTTTCCGCCAACGTGTCAGAATACACAGCCGCGGAGCTGACAAAAAAGGCCCATGGATTTCAGCTGGAAAAGGACGAATATGCCAATGTGAGGATCGACTATAAGGTGAGCGGTCTTGGTTCGGCAAGCTGCGGCCCGGATCTGATGGATAAGTACCGGATGAACGACGGGAAGGTGCGTCTGGCGTTTTCCATAGTGGCGGAGTGAGTAAAATGAGGACTGTGCGGCTGCACGGTCCTTTTTCTGAAAGATTTTTCATGCGGGAACGCTTGTAAAGATTTTCCGGTCTGGTATAATCTGATATAGAATACATAAAACTGACAGAGGGCTGAGAAAATGGACAGAGAAATTGATCTGAAGGATATTTCCGATGGGAAATTTTATGGGATAAACGATATGGTGAAAGCGGACTGCCAGGGATGTGAAGGCTGTTCCGCATGCTGCAGGGGGATGGGAAATTCCATCCTGTTGGATCCGCTGGATATATTCCGGCTGACTTCCCACCTGGACTGCTCCTTTCAGGAGCTGCTGCAGGAGAGGATCCAGCTTCAGGTGGTGGACGGAGTGATCCTTCCCAACCTGAAAATGGCGGGAGCCAAAGAAGCCTGCACCTTTCTGGGAGAGGACGGACGCTGTACCATCCATCCGTTCCGGCCGGGACTGTGCCGGCTGTTCCCCCTGGGAAGATGCTACGAGAACGGCAGCTTTCGTTATTTTCTCCAGACCCATGAGTGTCCCAGGGAGAATAAGGCCAAGGTAAAAGTGAAAAAATGGATCGATACGCCTCAGGTGAAGCAGTATGAAGAGTTTGTCACAGCCTGGCATTATTTTCTGAAGGATCTTCAGAGGCTTCTGGAGGAAACATCCCCGGAGGAAAGCGGCGTCGGGAGCCGGTGGAAAGACTCGGAGAATACGCAGGCCGGAACAGAGGCCTCCTGTAAGGATGGGGAGAGGGAAATTACTCCCCGGGAAAAGCTCAGGAAAAAAATCTGCATGTATGTGCTGGAACAGTTTTTTGTACAGCCATACCGGCGGAATGAGGATTTTTATCAGCAGTTTTTCCAGCGGCTGAAGGAGGCAAGACAGTATATGGGCTGGGGGTAACCATTGGCGGCGGTTGGGCCTTCCGGCTTCAATGTCTAATGGCAGGCATATCATATACATGCAGACTGCCAGCTTCCCGGTTTGGCGATTACAGAAAGTAAGACCGCCATATGCCGGAAGGCTCGTTTGGACAGGAACAGGTGAAAGCGGATGAACAGTCAGACAAAGAATAAAAAGTCCAGGGAACAGCTGGATGCCATGTTTGCCCTGGCATTTCCGGGGGAGCGGTGCAAGGAGTGGACGGAGCTTTCGGAAGGATGCTTCAATGTGGCCTATCTGGCCCGGTCGGAGACGGGAAGACAGTCGGTGCTGAAGATCGCGCCTTCAGCGCAAATGACAGTGATGTCCTACGAGAAGAATATCATGGAAAGCGAGGTGCGGGCCATGGAGATGGCCTCCCGGGATGAGGAGATTCCGGTGGCCAGGGTGTATTATTACGATGACAGCCGGAGTCTCTGCGACGCCCCGTATTTCTTCATGGAAAAGCTTCCCGGAAGAAGTGTGGGATCGCTGGGAGATACGCTGACCCGGGAGGAGAGAAGAAGGATCGACCGGCGAGTAGGGGAGCTGAACAGGAGGATCAACCGGATCCAGGCGCCTGCTTTCGGACTGCCCGGACAGCCGGCTTATCAGGGGACGGAATGGTATCCGGTATTTCGCAGGATGGTGGAACTGGGGGTGTCGGACGCGGCTGCCCGGGATATCGATCTGAAGATTTCCACAGGAGAGTTGTTTGAAAAACTGGAAAAAGACCAGGAAATTTTTCAGGAGGTCCGGATTCCCCGCCTGCTGCACTGGGATTTATGGGAAGGAAATGTATTTGTGGAGAATGGTGAGGTAACCGGACTGATCGACTGGGAACGCAGTCTGTGGGCGGATCCGCTGATGGAGGTGGGATTCCGGACGTATAAGGATACAAGCGCGTTTCTGGAGGGCTACGGGATAGGGCAGCTTTCCGAGAGGGAAGCGCGCCGGGCCCTTTGGTATGATGTGTATCTGACTCTGCTGGTGTCCCTGGAATATGAATACCGCCATTACGATACCACAGAGATGTACGACTGGGCTGTGGGCCTGCTGGCCAGGCAGCTGGGAAAGCTGTAAGAATGGGGGAAAGCGTATGGAGTGGGCAGTTGTGATACTGATCGGTATTCTGTCGCTGTATCTTTTGTCCGGCCGGGGAGCCATGCTGATCGCCGGATACAATACCAGCAGCGATGAGGAGAAGCTGCGCTATGATGAGAAAAAGCTTTGCCGGGCGGTGGGAGCTTATCTGGGGCTTATAACGGTTATGGTGGCGGTCCGGCTTTTGTGGGACGGCCGTTTTCCGGGAACGGGAGAGGGGCTCTGGATCGGAGGGATCATCCTGCTGACAGGACTGCTTCTCCTCTATACCAATCTGGGCTGCAGACGTTCCCCCCAGGAGGTGGAACGCCTGAAAAGGCTGCGGCAGGAGCTTTCCCAGGATACGCAGTCTGCCCTCAGAAGGAAGGCCAGAAAAAAATCCATGACAATCCTGCTGGCGCTGATCCTGGCAGGGAGCGGTATATTTTCCCTTGTGATCCTTTTTACGGGAAATGTAACTCTCGCCATGGAGGAGAAAGTCCTGGTCTGTGATGCGGATTTTGTGGAGGGTCTGACCATTTCTTACAGCGATATCAAAGAGACAGGGTACCTGACAGGAGATAACCTGGGGACAGGAGATAAGAGAAACGGGATCGATTCCTTCCGGCTGCTGGTCGGGAGATTTGAAAATGAGGAATTGGGGAAATATTACCGGTATACTTACGCAGGGTGTGAAGAGTACGTTTTTCTGGATACGGTGAAGGGCGCGGTGGTGGTGAACCTGGAGGATGAGGCTGCCACAAGGGAGTTTTACAGGAGCCTGCAGGAGAAGCTGGGGGCAGCCGGCGCGGAATGATTGCCATGCTCCGATAACAAATGACTCAAAATAATTATTGACTTCAGAATTTTTCGGTGATAGTATAGAAAAAACAAAAATTCAGGAGGATATCTGGAAAATGAAAAACAGCTTTCATACAGACCGTGATATGTACATGTATGGCAGACGTATCTGCTTATAACTGCTGACACCTGATGCACAGTTATAAGCCGGTATGTCTTATGTGTCTGTGCATAAACGGGAATATGGCTGCTGTTTTGTATATGGCAACTTATATTTATTTATCGGATTTATCGCATCAGACACAAAATCGCTGATGCGATTTTTTTGTGACATAAGCTCTGCAAGCGAGTGACGGTGCATGCACCGGCAGGCAAACTAATATTTTAGGAGGAATATTATGAACATACGTTATATGACCATAGAAGATTATCCTCAGGTATATCAGTTGTGGATCAGTACACCGGGAATGGGATTGAATGATCTGGACGATTCTCCGGAAGGGATCGAAAAGTATCTGAAGAGAAATCCCCGGACCTGTTTCGTGGCCCAGAAAGGAGAAGAAATTGTCGGGGCGATCCTGGCGGGGCATGATGGGAGAAGGGGATTTATCTATCATACGGCGGTTTCAGAAGAATACCGGAGAAAAGGCGTGGGCAGACGGCTGACAGAGGCGGTTTTAGAAGCACTGGAGGCGGAAGGGATCCATAAAGCCGCGCTGGTGGTATTTGCGAAAAACGATCTGGGAAATGCCTTCTGGGAGAGTATGGGATTTGAACCCAGAACGGACTTGACCTACCGGAACAAAATTATTCATCAGCTGCAGCGGATCGATACATAGCTGTGTGCGGCAGGAATGATTGTCAGAAAAAGCTGCCGAAAGCTTTGCGACAGTCCGTCTGCCGGGAAAAGAGGGAGGAATCAGAAAATGGAAGATCAGTACAGAGAAGAGGGAAACTGTCAGAAACAGATTCTGAAACGGCCACTGGAACAGCTTGTGACAGTACGCCCGTTTGCTCCGGAGGATGCCGGAGCTGTCAGCCGTCTGATCTGCAGGAATTTCCTGGAGGTAAACAGCAGAGATTACGGCATTGCTGAAATGGAAAAACGGGCGGCAGAATATACGCCCCGGAAAGTAGCGCAGATTGCCGGGTATGCTCATATGTACGTGTTCGAGCAGCAGAGGCAGATTGTGGGAGTTGGCGCAATATCCAGCTACTGGGGGAGCGAAACGGAGAGTATTCTCCTGACGATTTTTGTGCTTCCCCAGCTTCATGGGAAAGGGATCGGACGTCGGATCATAGAGACGTTGGAGGCAGATATTCTATACCGGCGGGCGGTCAGGGTGGAGATTCCTGCTTCCATAACTGCCGCAGAATTTTACAGGAGGTTTGGCTACGATTACAAGAACGGAAGAAAAGAACTGGACGAAGAGGGACATTATCGTTTGGAAAAATTTAAGGAGGTATCAGAATGATTCTGGAGGAATTTGACGTTTCAAAGACAGCGGTTATCAATCCCGGCGATGTGATCAAACCTGTGGAAGAAATGCCGAAGACGGCAGTGGCGTGTTATTCTCATGTGACATTGGAGAGGATGGTGGAGGAGCTGGGCGCACAGCCTGTTGGGAAAAGCAAAAGCGCCAATGGAATATCCGTTATTTACAAGGCTCAGTACCGGAAAACTCCGGTGGCTCTGTTCATGATCGACGTGGGAGCCCCCATGAGCGTGGGAATGCTGGAGGAGGTATTTGCCATGGGTGTGGAGAAAGCGGTGGTGTTCGGAACCTGCGGGGTGCTGGATGGGAACATTTCGGACTGCTCCATTATCATTCCCAACAGAGCGGTAAGGGATGAGGGAACCAGCTTCCACTACGCGCCGGCATCGGATGAGATCGAGGTGAATGAAAAATATCTGGATACGTTCTGCGGACTCCTGGACCAGCTTCAGGTGAAATATACCGTGGGAAAGACCTGGACCACCGATGCTTTTTACCGGGAGACACCTGCCAAGGTGCAGCGCAGAAAGCAGCAGGGCTGCATCTGTGTGGACATGGAGTGTTCTGCCAATGCGGCGGCGGCCAGATTCCGGGGAAAGGATCTGGTGCAGTTTTTCTATGCTGCGGATAATCTGGACGCGGAGGAATGGGATGCCCGCAGTCTCAGCAACTCTTCCCGAGTGGAGGAGAAGGACAGGATAGCGGCTGTCGCTTTGGAGCTGGCAGTAAGGATCTGACCAGGATGAATGTGAAAGAGCAGCAGTGAAGCTGAAAAGCCCGCCTGATAAAAAATGCATCCATGTCAGATACGGGATGCCGAAATGATGTGGAAAAACAGAGGAATCGGGAGAACTGGAATGATGTATGAATATGATCTTCTCGGGCAATTGACAGACGAAACCAGGGACGTCATGAGAAAAAATCTCGTGGGGATCTATCTCCATGGTTCTCTGGCTATGGACTGCTTTCACCCGGATAAAAGTGATATAGACCTGCTGGTGGTGGTGAGACACCGGCTGCCGGATAAACAGAAACGCCGGTATATGGATATGATCGTGGAGCTTAACCGGCAGGCGCCGGCAAAGGGAATCGAACTCAGCGTGATCCGGGAAGCGGTCTGCCGTCCGTTAGTCTATCCCACGCCATATGAGATTCATTTTTCCGCTGCACATCTGGGCTGGTACCTCTCGGCGCCGGAGGACTATATCCGGAGAATGAAAGGGACGGATAAAGATCTGGCGGCTCATGCCATGATCCTTTATCATCGGGGGAAAACACTCTATGGAAAAGAAATAAGGGAAGTGTTTTCCCCGGTAAAGGAATCCGATTATCTTGACAGTATCCATTCCGATGTGGAGCATGCCCGGGACGAGATCACAGCCTGCAACAGCTATCTGATTCTGAATCTCTGCCGGGTGCTGGCATATAAAAATGAACGCCTGATCCTGTCCAAAAGAGAGGGCGGGGAATGGGGACTGGAACATGTTCCCGCAGCGTACCGGCCGCTGATACTGGAAGCGCTGCGGGACTACCGGGGTATGGAAGAGGCGAAAAAGAGCTCTGTCCCCGCCGAGGAAGCGGCTGCCCAAAACATGCGCAGGGATCTGCTGGCAAAAGAATACGCGGATTATATGCTGGAGCAGATAGAAAAAGGCTGAAGGAACGCTGCCGCCCTCTATCTTTGATAATATCTGCGGTATTTTCGATGGATGTTCACAGCCTGTCCGCTGGGATTACCGGACAGCGGAACATATCTGTTCAGGTCTCCACGTCCTTCAGTTCTGCCACCGTTCCGGCCGGCGCCAATCGCGTGCCAATGGCACACAGCGCCCCGCGGGACGGCAGAAGGGAACTGCAATGCCCGGCGTGTCCCGATACAAATTCCGCCTTGACATGTCCATTTCCATATAATAGAATAGCAGAAGTGTGCAAAGAACGCTTTTATCAAAGGATGGAGGTATACAGTGGCTGATTATACGAATGAGATCAGGAAGAGAAGAACCTTTGCGATCATCTCCCACCCGGATGCGGGAAAGACCACTCTGACGGAGAAGTTCCTGCTGTACGGCGGAGCTATCAATCTGGCGGGAAGCGTAAAGGGAAAGGCAACGGCCCGCCATGCGGTGTCCGACTGGATGGAAATTGAAAAGGAGAGGGGTATTTCCGTCACCTCCTCCGTACTGCAGTTCAATTATGACGGATACTGCATCAATATTCTGGATACCCCGGGTCATCAGGATTTCTCTGAGGATACCTACCGGACGCTGATGGCGGCGGACTCGGCGGTGATGGTGATCGATGCCTCCAAGGGTGTGGAGGCTCAGACCAGGAAGCTTTTCAAGGTCTGCGCCATGCGGCATATTCCCATCTTTACCTTTATCAATAAACTGGACCGGGATGCCAACGATACCTTTGAGCTGTTGGATGATATTGAGAAGGAGCTGGGGATTCCCACCTGCCCGGTGAACTGGCCCATCGGTTCCGGAAAGGCATTTAGGGGTGTATATGACCGGGATACGGAGAGGGTACTGATCTTTTCCGATACCATGAAGGGAACGAAGGAAGGTATCGAGGAGGAGATCCCTCTGGGAGATCCCAGGATCGACGAGGTGATGACACCTGATCAGAAGGAACAGCTGCTGGAGGAGATCGAGCTTCTGGACGGGGCCAGCGCGGAGTTTGACCAGGAGGAAGTGAGCGCAGGGCGCCTGTCACCGGTATTCTTCGGATCTGCGCTGACCAATTTCGGTGTGGAGACTTTCCTGAAGCATTTTCTGGCCATGACCACCTCGCCCCTGCCGCGGATGGCGGATTGCGGTGTGATCGACCCCATGAAGGAAGATTTCTCCGCGTTTGTTTTTAAAATTCAGGCCAATATGAACAGAGCTCACAGGGACAGGATCGCTTTTATGCGGATCTGTTCCGGAAAATTCGATGCGGGGATGGAGGTATACCATGTCCAGGGGGATAAAAAAATGCGTCTGTCCCAGCCGCAGCAGATGATGGCTCAGGACCGTCATATTGTGGAGGAAGCGTATGCGGGGGATATCATCGGCGTATTTGATCCGGGTATTTTTTCCATCGGCGATACGGTATGCGTGCCGGGAAAGAAATTTGCCTACGAGGGCATTCCCACTTTTGCCCCGGAGCATTTCGCCAGAGTGCGCCTTCTGGACAGTATGAAGAGGAAGCAGTTTGTAAAAGGCGTGACCCAGATTGCCCAGGAGGGCGCCATTCAGATCTTCCAGGAATTCATGGGAGGAATGGAGGAGATCATTGTGGGCGTAGTAGGCGTGCTGCAGTTTGATGTGCTCAAGTACCGGCTGGAAAAGGAATACAATGTGGATATCCGCCTGGAAAACCTGCCCTATGAATATATCCGCTGGATCGTCAATAAGGAAGAGGTGGATGTGGAGAAGCTTTCCGGTACCTCCGATATGAAGAAAGTAAAGGACATGAGAGGAAATCCGCTGCTGCTGTTTGTCAATTCCTGGAGCGTGGGAATGACGCTGGACAGAAATCCGGGCCTGAAATTAGAGGAGTTTGGCAAAAACTGAGGAAACCCCTTTTAATTTAGGATCATTTTTGTTATAATAAACGAAAAGCGAAAATGGTCTGCCCGGTGGGGCAGAGTTTGCCCGTAAGGAGGTTTCGACATGGCGGATAAGAAGAACGACGTAAGAGACACGTATACCATATATGATGATCAGAGCATCGGCAAGGTACAGATCGCGGATGAAGTGGTGGCGATCATTGCCGGACTGGCGGCCACTGAGGTGGAAGGAGTAGCCTCCATGGCCGGAAATATCACCAATGAACTGGTGGGCAAGCTGGGAATGAAGAATCTGTCCAAGGGTGTGAAGGTGGACGTTCTGGAGAACGTGGTGTGTGTAAACCTGAACCTGAATCTGGAATATGGATACAGTATTCCGGAAACCTGCAAAAAGGTACAGGAGAGAGTTAAGGCCGCCATCGAAAACATGACCGGACTTCAGGTGTCGGATGTGAATATCAGCATTGCCAGCGTGGAGATGGAGCAGACAAAGTGATGAAAGCATGCGGGCAAGTCCGCAGAAGATAAAAAATTCGGGAGTCTTTTGCGAGACTCCCTTTTTTACTAGGAAAGCCCCGGAGCCATCTGGCTTTTCAGTTATAATGATGGAGGAGAGAATGGGAAGAAGAGAACTGAGAGAGAATATTTTCAATCTGCTGTTTATGACGGAATTTAACGAATCCGGGGAGATGGGACAGCAGAAGGAGCTGTATTTTGAAGGGATCGCGGATCTGAAGGGAAAGGACCGCAGATATATGCAGGAGAAGTTCGAGAAGATCCGCGAAAAGCTGCCGCAGATTGATGAGAAGCTGAACAAGGTCAGCAAGGGCTGGAAGACCAGCCGGATGGCAAAGGTGGATCTTGCGATCCTGCGGCTGGCAGTCTATGAGGCAGTGTACGATGAGGAGGTTCCCGTGAGCGTGGCCATCAACGAGGCCGTGGAGCTGGCCAAGAAGTTTGGAGGTGATGATTCCCCCTCCTTTATCAACGGAGTGCTGGGCAGGCTGGTAAAGGAAGATGAGTAGCGTTTATACCGTCAGTCAGGTGAACAATTACATCAAGAATATGTTCGCCCAGGATTTTATGCTGAACCGGATCTCCATCCGGGGAGAGGTTTCCAACTGTAAGTACCATACATCGGGGCATCTGTATTTTTCCCTGAAGGATGCGGGAGGCGCCATTGCCTGCGTGATGTTTGCGGGACAGCGGAAGGGCCTGGCCTTTTCCATGAAGAATGGGGACAAGGTGGTGGTCAGCGGCAGTGTGAGCGTCTACGAAAGGGACGGAAAGTATCAGATGTATGCCAGCCGGATCACGCTGGAGGGAGCGGGAATCCTTTATGAGAGGTTCCTGGCTCTGAAGGCTGAGCTTGAGGAGATGGGAATGTTCGCTCCGGAATATAAGCAGCCCATTCCCGGATATATCCGCAGGCTGGGGGTGGTGACGGCTCCTACAGGAGCGGCTGTCCAGGATATCCGCAATATTGCTTACCGGAGGAATCCATATGTTGAGATCATCCTGTATCCGGCTTTGGTGCAGGGTGAGGGGGCGAAGGAAAGCATCGTCCATGGGATCCGGGCGCTGGATGAGCTGGGAGTGGATGTGATGATCGTAGGCCGGGGAGGCGGTTCCATGGAGGATCTGTGGGCCTTTAACGAGGAGGCGGTGGCCCGGGCTATTTTTAACTGCCGGACGCCGGTGATTTCCGCTGTGGGACATGAGACGGATGTGACCATTGCGGACTATGTGGCCGATTTGCGGGCACCCACGCCTTCTGCTGCTGCGGAACTGGCGGTTTTTGATCTGAGAGAATTCTGGAACCGGCTGAACGGATATGCCGGACGGCTGAACGGTTCCATGCAGAGCCGGATCTCTCTGGCCAGACAGAGGCTGGAGGGCAGGAAAAGGGTGCTGGGATATTTAAGTCCGGAAAACCAGATCCGTGAGCGGCGTATGCGTCTGATCAGCCAGGAAGAAAAGCTGACCCGTCTGATGGAACAGGCTGTCAGGGAAAAACGGTACCGGCTGGGAATGTATATTGAGCGGATGAAGGGCCTTTCTCCGCTGGCCAAGCTGAACCAGGGATTTTCCTATGTGGAAGGAGCGGACGGCCGGGCGGTGACTTCCACGGCACAGGTGGTGGAGAGGGAGCTGCTGAAGATCCATGTGAGCGACGGACAGATCCTGGCCAGGGTGGAGAAAACCCAGGCCGATACCCCCCGGAAAGCGTGACAGGGAAGCCAAAAGGCGGAACTGCTGCCAAAGAGGAGCGGAGACACCGAAGACGGTTTCGGATACCAAAGAAGCCGGAGTCGGATCCCCGGATGACAGAGAGAACCGGGAAGTGAAGGAGAATCCCCGGATGAGGGAAAAGCGGGAAGTAAAGGAGAACCCCCAGATGACGGAGAAAGCGGAAAATATGAACGATAATCTTCAGACAACAGAGAAAAAAATGAGCATGGAAGAGGCTTTTGAGGAGCTGGATACCATTGTGGAACGGCTGGAGGGAGGAGAGGCTTCCCTGGAGGAGTCCTTCCGTATTTATCAGAAAGGCATGGAGCTTCTGAAATACTGCAACAGCCAGATAGACGCTGTGGAAAAGAAGATGATGAAGCTCAATGAGAACGGTGAGCTGAGTGAATTTTGATGAAGAGCTGAGAAAAAGAAAAGAAGAGGCTGAGGCTGTGATCGAGGCGTATCTTCCCCCGGAGGAAGGCTTCGCCGCCGGGCTGGCGCAGGCCATGAACTACAGTATGCGGGCAGGCGGAAAGCGGCTGCGGCCCATTCTGATGAGAGAGACCTACCGGATGTTCGGCGGGGACGGGAAGGTGATCCAGCCGTTTATGGCTGCCATGGAGATGATCCATACCTCCTCCCTGATCCACGATGACCTCCCTGCGATTGATAATGATCAGTACCGGAGAGGGAGAAAGACTACCCATGCGGTTTACGGGGAAGCTATGGGAGTGCTGGCAGGAGACGCCCTTCTGAATTATGCCTATGAGACGGCGGCCAGAGCATTTTCCATGGCTGCCGGAGATGTGCGGGTGGAGCAGGCTTTCGGGCTCCTGGCGCAGAAGACAGGGATCCTGGGCATGCTGGGGGGGCAGAGTGTGGATGTGACCAATGAGGGACGGCCCATCGACCGTCAGCTTCTGGATTACATTTATCTCAATAAGACCTCTGCTCTGATAGAAGCTGCCATGATGGTGGGAGCGATTCTGGCGGGCGCTTCCTCCCGGGAGGTGGAGACGATCCGACAGGTGGGACAGAAGGTGGGACTGGCTTTTCAGATCCGGGACGATATCCTGGATGTGACCAGCACGGATGAGGAGCTGGGCAAGCCGGTGAACAGCGATGAGAAAAATCATAAGGTGACATATGTGACCCTGCGGGGGCTTGAGGGAGCCGGAGCCGATGTGGAGGCCATCTCACAGGAGGCTCTCAGGCTGATGGATGGTCTTTCTCAGAAAAATGAGTTTCTGCGTATGCTGGTGGCCGCACTGGTATACCGCAGAAAATAGCAAAAGTTCAGCCTTCCGCTGCTCCGCCCCAAATACGGCGGGTTTTGGACGGCTGTGCGGACAAAGGACGGATGTATATGATATTAGACAGGATATCCAGGCCAAATGATGTGAAAAAACTGAATCTGGAGGAATGCGACCGGCTTGCGGAGGAGATCCGTCAGTTTCTGATCTCTTCCCTCAGTGAGACGGGCGGGCATCTGGCCCCCAACCTGGGAGTGGTGGAGCTGACCATTGCTCTGCATAAGGTGCTGAATTTTCCCAAGGATAAGCTGATCTGGGATGTGGGACACCAGGCATATACCCATAAGATACTGACGGGCAGGAAGGAGATGTTTTCCACTCTCAGGAAAACTGACGGACTCAGCGGATTTCCCAAGAGAAAGGAAAGCGACTGTGACGCCTTCGATACGGGGCACAGCTCCACTTCTATCTCGGCGGGTCTGGGACTGGTGCGGGCCAGGGAGCTTAAAGGAGAGGATTTTACCGTGATCTCCGTGATCGGGGACGGCGCTCTCACCGGAGGCATGGCTTATGAGGCTCTGAACAACGCGGCAGAGCTTAAAAAGAATTTTATCGTGGTCCTCAACGACAACGCCATGTCCATCACCAGAAATGTGGGGGGGATGTCCAATTATCTGGGAAATATCCGCACCACAGCTCAGTATACGGAGCTGAAGGAGGGAGTAACCCAGGCACTGAAGAAGATTCCCCGGGTGGGGGAGGGAATGGTGGACGCCATCCACAAGACCAAAAACAGCATCAAGCAGTTTGTGATCCCGGGAATGCTCTTTGAAAATATGGGGCTTACGTATCTGGGACCGGTGGACGGACATAATATCGGTCAGATGATCAAGGCATTCCATGAAGCGAAGCGGAAGGAGGGGCCGGTTCTGGTGCATGTGCTGACGGAGAAGGGACGGGGATATGATCCCGCTGTGCGGCATCCCGCCAGATTTCACGGTACGGCGCCTTTTGAGATCGATACCGGACTTCCCAAATCCGGAGGAAAAGCCAATTATACCGATATATTTTCCACGGTAATGCGAAAGTTCGGAGACCGGGAAAAGGATGTGGTGGCCATATCCGCCGCCATGGTTCCGGGGACCGGCCTGAAGCGGTTCGGCAATATGTTTCCGGACCGGATGTTCGATGTGGGGATCGCTGAAGAACACGCGGTGACTTTTGCGGCAGGCCTGGCTCTTGGGGGCCTGCGCCCGGTGGTGGCCATCTATTCCTCATTCCTGCAGCGGGCGGTGGACCAGATCCTGCAGGATGTATGCATGCAGAACCTTCCGGTGGTATTCGCCGTTGACCGGGCGGGACTGGTGGGAAGCGACGGGGAGACCCATCACGGATGTTTTGACCTGTCCTACCTGTCCATGATGCCCAATATGACGCTGATGGCTCCCAAAAACAAATGGGAGCTGTCGGATATGCTGAAGTTCGCCATTCGCCAGGACGGTCCGGTGGCCATCCGTTATCCCAAAGGGGAGGCCTATGACGGACTTCAGGAGTACCGGGAACCCATCTGCCGGGGAAAGGCGGAGCTGCTGTTTGAGGGGGAGGATATTGCGCTGCTGGCGGTGGGAAGTATGGTAAAGACCGGAGAGGAGGTCTGTCGGATCCTGAAAGAGAAGGGCAGGAATGTGACTCTGGTGAATATGCGTTTCGTGAAGCCCCTGGATACGGAGCTTCTGGATCAGCTGGCCCAAAATCACCGTCTGTTTGTGACTCTGGAGGAAAATGTGAGAAAAGGCGGCTTTGGGGAAGCGGTGCTCAGCTTTGAAAAGGAGCGTCCCGGTCTGTGGCCCCAGGTACGGGTGGTGGCCATTGAAGATCAGTTTGTTCCCCAGGGAAGCATTCCGGAGCTTTTGTGCCGTCTGGGAATGGATGCCGCTTCTGTGGCCAAACGGACCCTGCGGTGGATAGAAGAGATTGAAAACAGCGAAGACTGACGCGCAGACAGGAGAGAAGCATGAAAGAACGTTTGGATGTGCTGCTGGTGAGCCGCGGTCTGGCTCCTTCCCGGGAGAAGGCCAAAGCGGTGATCATGGCGGGAAATGTGTTTGTAGAAGGCCAGAGGGAGGACAAAGCCGGATCCATGTTTCCGGAAACGGCAGAGATCACGGTACACGGCCACACCCTTCCTTATGTGAGCAGGGGAGGACTGAAACTGGAGAAGGCCATGACCCATTTCGGGCTTTCTCTGGAGGGAAAGGTGTGTATGGATGTGGGGTCCTCCACAGGGGGATTCACCGACTGCATGCTGCAGAACGGAGCTGTGAAGGTGTACGCTGTGGATGTGGGACATGGACAGCTGGACTGGAAGCTGCGCAATGATCCCCGGGTGGTCTGCATGGAGAGGACCAATATCCGGTATGTGGTTCCTGAGGATATCCAGGAGCCTCCCCAATTTGTATCCATTGATGTCTCTTTTATCTCCCTGACCAAGGTGCTGCTGCCTGTCCGGAACCTGATGGAGGAGGATGGGGAAGCAGTATGCCTTATCAAACCCCAGTTTGAGGCCGGAAGAGAAAAAGTGGGAAAGAAGGGTGTGGTCCGGGATCCCGCGGTGCACAGGGAGGTTATTGAAAAGGTGATCGCCTATGCCAGGGGAATCTCTTTTGCGGTGCTCCATCTGGAATTTTCTCCTATCAAAGGACCGGAGGGAAATATTGAGTATCTGGTCCATATCCGGAAACTTCCGGAGGGAAGTGTACAGGAGACAGAGAAGACGGAAGCAGTGGATGTGGACAGCGTGGTGAATGCGGCTCACCGGGAATTATCCGGAAAGCAGCACGGATAAAGGCAGCCGCCGGGGACGCAAAAGCCGTAAGCCCGTAAAATCTCCACAGAAGAGGGGCGGCAGTGAGGCCGGAAGGCTGGGCTGCCGCGAAAACAGCAGGTGAGAAGATGGACAGATTTACGATTATAACCAACAGTGTAAAGGACCGGAATCTGGTGGTAGCCAACCGGATTGCGGAGTACCTGAGAAGCAACCGGAGGGAATGTCTGGTGCTTCAGGGGGAACGGGGAGATCAGGAAGAGAATTTCCGCTACACGGATCCGTCCCTGATCCCTGATGGAATGGAGTGCATCATTGTGCTGGGCGGAGACGGAACGCTTCTCCAGGCTGCCCGGGATGTGGTGGACAAGGAGATCCCCCTGTTCGGCATCAACATGGGAACGCTGGGATATCTGGCAGAGATCGACCAGCACTCCATCTATCCGGCGCTGGACCGGCTGATGAGCGACCGGTATACCATTGAGCGGCGGATGATGCTGGCGGGGACCGTCTGGAAGGACGGAAGGATCGCGGCCAGCGATATTGCCCTGAACGATATTGTGATCAGCCGGGAAGGGCCGCCCCGGGTGGTGCGGTTTAACAATTATGTCAATGATACGTTTCTGAATTCCTATAAAGCGGATGGGATCATCATATCCACGCCTACCGGTTCCACAGGATACAGCCTGTCCGCCGGAGGCCCTATCATTTCTCCCCAGGCATCCATGATCCTGATGACTCCTCTGGCGCCCCATACCCTGAACACCAGAAGCATTGTATTTTCTCCGGAGGAGCAGATTACGGTGGAGATCGGGGAGGGGCGGGACGGAAGAACGGAAAAGGGAATGGCCTCCTTTGACGGGGATGCCAATGTTTCCATGAAGACGGGGGATAAGATCGTGATCAGCAGATCCGGCAAGGACACCAGGATCATCAAGATCAACAACATCAGCTTTCTCGAGACACTGAGAGAGAAAATGAGCAACAGTTAAACGGGAGGAGAAGGCAATGAAGATAGAGAGACATTCGCAGATTATCAGTCTGATCAGCCAATATGACATTGAGACCCAGGAGGAACTGGCCAAAAGACTGAATGACAGCGGATTTCACGTGACTCAGGCCACGGTATCCCGGGATATCCGGGAGCTGAAGCTGACCAAGATCGCCAGGCCCGGGGGCGGTTCCCGGTATGCGGTCCTTCACAATCTGGACGAAGAGATGAGCAGAAAATATGTGGAGGTGCTGAAGGCCTCCTTTCAGTCCATGGATCTGGCTCAGAATATCCTGGTGATCCGCACGGTCTCCGGTATGGCCATGGCGGCGGCCGCTGCCCTGGACGAGATGAATTTCGGGGAGCTTGTGGGCTGTATCGCCGGGGACAACACCATCATGTGCGCGGTGCGGAGCGCCGATGAGGCTCTGCTCCTTATGGAAAAAATCAGGAAAATGCTGGGTGAATAGTTTTGCGGGGATAAAAAGGAGAAAAGATGCTATCCTATTTACATGTAAAAAATCTGGCGCTGATCGATGAGGCGGAGGTGGAGTTCGGACCCGGGCTCAATATCCTCACAGGAGAGACGGGAGCCGGAAAGTCCATTCTCATCGGTTCCATCAATCTGGCCCTGGGAAAGAAGATGTCCAGGGAAATGCTCCGCAATCCGGAGAAACCGGCCCTGGTGGAGCTGATCTTTCATGTGGAAGATCGGAACTGTCTGGAGAAGTTTGAGCGGCTGGGCTATCCTGCGGAGGATGGGCAGGTGGTGATCTCCCGGAAGCTGGCGGGAAACCGGAGCATCAGCCGGATGAACGGGGAAATCTGCTCCGCCGCCCAGATCAGGGAGGTGGCCTCCTGGCTTCTGGATATCCACGGACAGCATGAACATCAGTCCTTATTATACCAGGACAGGCAGCTGGAGATCCTGGATGCTTTTGGAAAGGAGCAGCTGGGGGGAAAAAAGGCCGCGGCGAAGGAATGCTTTCGGAAATGGCAGAAGCTGGAGAGAGAGCTTTCTTCCTGCCGGATGGATGAGGAGCAGCGGAGAAGGGAGATCGCCTTTCTGGAATTTGAACTGGGCGAGATTTCCCAGGCGCAGCTTACTCCCGGTGAGGATGAGGAGCTGGAGGAACGTTACCGGAAGATGTCCAACGGTCGCCAGATCCTGGAGAGCCTTTCTGCGGTGCAGGGGCGTATGGGGTATGAGACGGAAAACGGAGCCGGGGCCCAGGCCGGACGGGCAGTGCAGGAACTGTCCCGGGCAGCCCAGTATGACGGGGAGCTGTCCCAGCTTTCCTCGATGCTGGGGGATATTGACGGCCTTATAAATGATTTTAACCGGGAGCTGGCAGATTATTCCTCCCGGCTGGTCTTTTCCCAGGAGGAGTTCTATGAGACAGAGCAGAGGCTGAACCTGCTGAATCACCTCAAATCACGGTACGGCAAAACGATCCCGGAGATTCTGGAATATGAAAAAAAGAAACGGAATGAGCTGGAACGCCTGTATCATTTTGAAGAGTATAAGGCAGGGCTGGAGCAGGAGACGGAAGCGGCCAGGGCTGCCCTGGATGAGGCCTGCGGCGCTCTTTCCCTGGAACGGCAGGAACTGGCCGGCGCGTTGGCCGGACAGATCAGAGAGGGCCTTGCGGACCTGAACTTTCTGGATGTGGTGTTTGAGATCTCTTTTGACCGGACCCCGGGATATACGGCGGATGGCTGGGATCGGATCGAGTTTCGGATCTCCACCAATCCGGGAGAACCTGTGAGGCCGCTGGCCAGGGTGGTGTCGGGAGGTGAGCTTTCCCGGATCATGCTGGCTATCAAGACGATTCTGGCCGATAAGGATGAGACGGAAACTCTGATCTTTGATGAGATCGATACCGGGATCAGCGGCAGGACCGCCCAGAAGGTTTCGGAAAAGCTGGCGGTGATCGGCAGAGGACATCAGGTGCTGTGCATTACGCATCTGCCCCAGATCGCGGCCATGGCGGATCTTCATTATGAAATTTTGAAAAAGGTGGAACAGGGGGAAACTTCCACCAGGATCCGTACTCTCACCCAGGAAGAATCGGTCCGGGAACTGGCCCGGCTCCTGGGCGGCGCCAGGATCACTTCCAACGTGCTGGCCAGCGCAAAAGAGATGAAAGAATTGGCACAGGTACAAAAAAATACAAGATTGAAATAACAGAATCATCACATACTAACAGAGGGTATCCGAAAGGATATCCTCTGTTTTTAGCAACATAAAAAAGGATGTGATGACTTTGAATACAGCGAAAATTAAATACAGACGTTTTTTATGGGCATGTCTTGCCGCTGCTGTAATCGGGCTGTGCGGTCTGACATACCGGGAAATAAAGGAGCAGATACCTGACCAGGTGCGGGTGTTTGCCGGAAAGGATCCCTGCTGGGAGCAGGTTTTTGACAATCCCCTCGTCACCTTTGACAATGCCGTGGAGACATCAGGAAACGGAAGCTACCGGATGAAGTGCCGGCTGCTGGGATGTATCCCGCTGAAGGCCATAAAGGTAACGGCGGTGGAGGAGCAGGAGGTGTATGCCAGCGGTTCTCCTGTGGGGATTTATATGGAAACTGCCGGGGTGCTGGTGATCGACTGCGGACAGGTGCGGGATGCTGACGGCATCAGCCGGATGCCGGCGGAGCACATTGTACAGCCGGGAGATTACATCCGGGCGGTGAACGGAGAGGTTCTCACGGATAAGAACCGGCTGATGGAACTGGTGGACGGGGGCGATGGACAGACCATGGAGCTGCAGGTGGTGCGGGGCGGCGAGGAGATCACTCTGGCGCTGACTCCCATACTGACAGAGGACGGCACTTATAAACTGGGACTCTGGGTCAGAGACAACATTCAGGGGATCGGAACGCTCACCTGTGTGACGGGTACAGGGGAGTTTGCGGCCCTGGGCCATGGGATCAGCGATATTGACACGGGAGAGCGGCTGGAGATCGAGGACGGAGAGCTGTATCACGCCCAGATCCTTTCCATTCAGAAGGGAGAGAACGGGAGTCCCGGAGAACTGCGGGGAGTGATCAACTACGAGAGCAGTCAGAAGGTGGGGGAGATCGTTCAGAATACCTCCAACGGCATTATCGGTAATCTGGATTCTGTGCAGACCTGTGACATGAACCTGGAAAAATATCAGGTGGGCTTAAAGCAGGAGATGGAGGTGGGGCCGGCGTCCATTCTCTGCAATGTGGACGGAGAGGTGGAGGAATATGCCATTGAGATCACCGACATTGACTGGAATGAAAGCGACACCAATAAAAGCTTTGTTATCCACGTAACCGACAGCAGACTGCTGGAAAAGACGGGAGGGATCGTGCAGGGAATGTCAGGGTCTCCCGTTTTGCAGAACGGAAAGCTGGTGGGCGCAGTAACCCACGTTTTTATACAGGATTCTACCAGCGGCTATGGGATTTTCATAGAAAATATGCTGGATTTGATGTGAGAAAAAATCTCGCATCAGCAAAAAATCGTCTAAAAGAGTAAAGGAATGTCGAACGAAAAACCGGGAAATAAAGCCTTGCTTCTTGATTTGCGGTAGGATTAAATTTATAATACAGTTAGTGTTTGGAACACAGATATTTTTCTGTGAGGGGGCCCGCTATTCCAAAAGACTATTTGCAACAAACTGGTAATTGGAGGAGCGAACATGGAAAAATTGAACGTAGCCATTGCCGACGATAATGAACGCATGGTGAATCTGCTGGAAACTTTGATAAAAGATGACAATGAACTGGAACTGGTGGGACAGGCCGCAAACGGCAAGGATCTTTGTGACATTATTAAGGAGAAGGAGCCGGATGTGGTGCTTCTGGACATTATCATGCCGAAGGTTGACGGTCTCACTGTTATGGAGAAAGTAAATCAGGACCATACCATGAAGAAACATCCGGCCTTTATCGTGATCTCAGCGGTGGGGCAGGAGCGGATTACCGAGGATGCATTCAATCTGGGAGCCTGCTACTATATTATGAAACCCTTTGACAATGACATGATACTTAACCGGATCAAACATTTTAAGAAGCAGTCCGGAGGAAAGATGCGGGAGGTGAGAAAAACGGGGCCGGCTCAGATGAAGCGGGAACTTACCCAGCGGAATCTGGAGCTGGATGTGACCAATATCATCCATGAGATCGGCGTTCCGGCCCATATCAAGGGCTATCAGTATCTGCGGGACGCCATCATTATGTCTGTGGAGGATATGGAGATGCTGAATTCCATCACCAAGATCCTTTATCCCACCATCGCCAAACGCCATCAGACAACGCCCAGCAGGGTAGAAAGAGCTATCCGCCATGCCATTGAGGTGGCCTGGAGCAGAGGAAAGATGGATACCATCGATGAGCTGTTCGGCTATACGGTGAGCACCGGGAAGGGAAAACCCACCAACTCGGAATTCATCGCCCTGATCGCGGACAAGATCCGGCTGGAATACAAAAATTCGTAACAGCCTGGCCTTCCGGCTTCACTGGCACAAAAATACTTTTCTTTGCCGGAAAAATGCGATATAATAAGACATGAATATTTCAGTAATGAAGTTGGGAGGGTTATACACATGAAAAAGGTACTATACGTTGCATCGGAGGCAGTACCGTTTATTAAAACCGGGGGACTGGCGGATGTTGTAGGATCTCTGCCGAAGTGTTTCCCAAAGGAATATTTTGACGTGAGGGTGATCATCCCCAAGTATGCCTGTATGAAGCAGGAGTTTAAGGACCAGCTTCACTATATTACGAACTTTTATATGGACCTTAACTGGAGACAGCAGTACGTGGGAATCTTTGAGATGGAATATGACGGGATCAAGTTCTATTTCATTGATAATGAGGAGCATTTCAGCGGCGATAAGCCATACTATGGAATGCCGGCGGATCTGGAGAAGTTCGCGTTCTTCTCCAAGGCGGCGCTGTCCGTTCTTCCGGTCCTGGATTTCCGGCCGGATATCATTCACTGCCATGACTGGCAGACGGGACTGATTCCCGTTTATCTGAAGGAACGCTTCCAGGGAAGCGAATTTTACCGGGGAATCAAGTCTGTGATGACCATACATAACCTGAAATTTCAGGGTGTCTGGGATATCAAGACGATTAAGAATATCACCGGCCTGTCCGATTATTTCTTTACGCCGGACAAGCTGGAGATGAACAAGGATGCCAACTATCTGAAAGGCGGACTGGTGTATGCGGACGCTATCACCACCGTCAGCAACACATATGCGGAAGAGATCAAAACACCATTTTACGGGGAGGGACTGGACGGCCTGATGCGGGCCAGAAGCCAGAGCCTGAGGGGAATTGTCAACGGTATCGACTATAATGAGTATAACCCTGAAACAGATCCGATGATTCCCAGGACGTATAATGCGAAGAATTTCCGCAAGGAAAAGGTAAAGAACAAAACAGCCCTCCAGGAGGAGCTGGGTCTGGAGGTAAATCCCAAGACCATGATGATCGGCGTGGTTTCCAGACTGACAGACCAGAAGGGCTTTGATCTGATTGCTTATATGATGGATGAGATGTGTCAGGACGCCATCCAGCTGGTGGTTCTGGGAACCGGTGAGGAGCAGTATGAGAATATGTTCCGCCATTTCGCCTGGAAGTATGATAAGAAGGTAGCAGCCTGCATCTACTATTCCGAGGCCATGTCTCATAAGATCTATGCGGCCAGCGACGCGTTCCTGATGCCGTCCCTGTTTGAACCCTGCGGTCTGAGCCAGCTGATGAGTCTCAGGTATGGTACTGTGCCTATCGTCAGGGAGACCGGCGGTCTGAAGGATACTGTGGAACCGTACAATGAATATGCGGGAACGGGCACCGGTTTCAGCTTTGCCAATTACAACGCTCATGAGATGCTGGGCACTGTCCGTTATGCGGAGCAGATCTACTACGACCGGAAGCGGGAGTGGAATAAGATCGTAGACCGGGGAATGGCCAAGGATTTCTCCTGGAACAACTCCGCAAGGCAGTATGAGGAGATGTATAACTGGCTGGCAGGCTTTTAGGCTGACAGCCCTGGGTTCCGGACGGCCTGGCCGGACCGGAACGGCAGACGGAACTGCTGTGCTGTCTGCGGAATATACTGTGGATCCAGCCGCCAGCCGGAATACCGGCTGGCGGTGATTTTTACTGTTCCGGATAACCGGCGCCAAACGTGTGCCGCCGGCGGCAGCGCCCTGGCAGGATCATGGAATACTGAACTGTAACCGCTGCGTTTGCAGCGTTTTTTTGACTCTTGACATTATCGGAGAAATCCAGTAGTGTTATAGAAAGAACAATTCCGCGGCATTCCGCCGCAGCTTTCCCGCAGAAACTTTTGAAAATTATCCATTGACAGATAGGAAAAAGTATACTACTATGTAAAAAGATACGAACATAAGTTCGGGACAAGGAGAGAAAAGATGATCAAAGAAGATAAATTAAAGGCGCTGGATGCGGCTCTTGGACAGATTGAGAAACAGTTTGGTAAGGGATCAGTGATGAAGCTGGGAGATTCCGGGCGGGATATGAACATCCAGACCGTGCCTACGGGTTCTCTGAGCCTGGATATCGCGCTGGGCCTGGGAGGTGTTCCCAGAGGCCGTATCATTGAGATCTACGGTCCGGAGTCCAGCGGTAAGACTACGGTGGCTCTTCATATGGTAGCCGAGGTGCAAAAAAGGGGTGGGATCGCCGGATTTATTGATGCGGAGCATGCTCTGGATCCGGTATATGCCAGGAATATCGGAGTAGATATCGATGATCTGTATATTTCCCAGCCGGACAACGGCGAACAGGCTCTGGAGATCACAGAGACTATGGTACGTTCCGGAGCCATTGACATTATCATCGTGGACTCGGTGGCGGCTCTGGTACCCAAGGCGGAGATCGAGGGGGATATGGGTGACAGCCATGTGGGCCTTCAGGCCAGATTGATGTCTCAGGCGCTGAGAAAGCTGACAGGTGTTGTAAGCAAGTCCAATTGTATCGTGATCTTCATCAACCAGCTTCGTGAGAAGGTGGGGGTGATGTTCGGAAATCCTGAGACAACCACCGGAGGACGGGCATTGAAGTTCTATTCTTCTGTGCGTCTGGATGTGCGCCGGATCGAAGCTCTGAAGCAGGGCGGAGAAGTGGTGGGAAACCGGACCCGCATCAAAGTGGTGAAGAACAAGATCGCTCCGCCGTTTAAAGAGGCGGAATTCGATATCATGTTTGGAAAGGGTATTTCCAGAGAAGGGGATATCCTGGATCTGGGAGTGAATCTGGGAATCGTACAGAAGAGCGGAGCCTGGTTTGCGTACAACAATGCCAAGATCGGACAGGGACGGGAAAACGCCAAGAATTACCTGGCGGAGAATCCTCAGGTGATGGAGGAGATCGAGCAGAAGGTGCGGGAACACTATGGACTGGGAGACGGTTCCCTGCAGACTGACGATGAGCCGGCAGTGATTTCCGGAGAAGAAGAATGACCATTACGGAGATTGTTCCTGTGACCAGCCAGCGTTTTCGGGTGGTGACAGATGAGGGGCTTGCCTTTGTACTGTACAAAGGCGAGCTTTCTCGTTATGGGTTAAAGGAAGGCGCACAGCTTCCGGAGCAGGCTTTCGCGGAGATTTACCGGGAGATTCTGGCAAAGAGAGCGAAGCTGCGGGCCATGCATCTGCTCACCCGGTCGGACCAGTCGGAGGCGGAGCTTCGCAGGAAGTTAAAAAGAGGAGAATATACGGATATGGCTGTGGAGGAGGCCATTGCCTATGTGAAATCGTATCACTATCTGGACGATGCCCGCTATGCAGCCAGTTATCTGTCGTATGCGGCAGGAAAAAAGAGCAGGAGACAGGCGGAAGCGGAGCTTTTGCGGAAGGGGATTTCCAGGGATATTATCCAGTCATGCCGCAGACAGGAGACAGACGGAGGGGATGCGGTTTCGGATGAGACAGAGCTGATCCGCGCTCTTCTTGAGAAAAGGTGCCGGGAACCGGAACGGGCAGACGAGAAGGAAAAACGGAGACTGTACGCCTATATGGCCAGAAGGGGATTTCAGGGGACGGATATTTCCAGAGTATTTCGGGAGTATTTCCGGGACTTCCAGGATGAATTCACAGAGTCCTCATGGGACAGTGAAAGGTGACGGGTTATCGAACTGTGTAACAGTTCAGCCTTCCGGCTTCACTGTTACAAATGCATGCACACAGGCTGCGCGAAACGCAGCCTGGCGCCCGCAGGTCTCGGGATCCCGCTGCAAATGCAGCGGGACACCTCGCGGGACAGTTGAAGGCTGAACTGTAACCGAACTGTCACAAAAAATATTGTTATACATTGACAAAATCGTGAATTCATTATAAAATTAAAATGTTGTAAATGTACAATGAAAACTAAATAAGGAGGTGCTCCTGTGGCAAATGCAATGTACGTAGTAGTTGCACTTGTTGCTGTAGTAATCGCGCTGCTTATTGCGGTTCCTGTTACTTGCAAGGTCGCTGTAGCCAATAAGGTGAAGCAGGATGCTGAGAAAATTGGAACAGCGGAAGAGAAGGCAAGAAACATCATAGATGAAGCTCTGAAAACAGCGGAAACTAAGAAACGCGAAGCTCTTCTGGAAGCGAAGGAAGAATCTCTGAGAACCAAGAATGAACTGGAGAAGGAGACCAAGGAGCGGCGGAACGAGCTGCAAAAGTACGAGAAGCGAGTGCTGGCGAAGGAGGAATCGGTAGACCGGAAGGCGGAAGCTATCGAGAGACGTGAGACAGCATGTACAGCAAAAGAAGCAGAGATCAAGAAGAAAGAAAAGAAAGTTGACGAATTACATGACCAAGGAGTACAGGAACTTGAGAGAATCTCAGGTCTGACCTCCGAACAGGCAAAAGATTATCTTTTAAAATCTGTGGAAGACGAAGTTAAGATTGACACAGCCAAGCTCTACAAAGAACTGGAGAGCAAGGCCCGGGAGGATGCCGCCAAGAAGGCCAAGGAATATGTGGTGACTGCCATCCAGAAGTGTGCAGTGGATCATGTGTCTGAGACCACGATTTCCGTGGTGCAGCTTCCCAGCGATGAGATGAAGGGAAGGATCATCGGACGTGAGGGACGGAATATCCGGACTCTGGAAACCCTGACAGGTGTGGATCTGATCATCGATGACACCCCGGAAGCGGTGGTACTGTCCTCTTTTGATCCCATCAGGAGAGAGGTGGCCAGGATCGCGCTGGAGAAGCTGATCGTAGATGGAAGGATCCATCCTGCCAGGATCGAAGAGATGGTGGAAAAAGCCCAGAGGGAAGTAGAATCCATGATTCGGGAAGAGGGAGAGAATGCTGCCCTGGAAGTGGGTGTACACGGAATCCATCCTGAACTGATCCGTCTGCTGGGCCGGATGAAGTTCCGTTCCAGTTACGGGCAGAACGCTCTGAAGCATTCCATCGAGGTGGCACAGCTGGCCGGACTGCTGGCCGCAGAGGTGGGAACGGATGTGCGGATGGCCAAACGGGCCGGACTTCTGCATGATATTGGAAAGTCCATCGACCATGAGGTGGAGGGCTCCCATATTCAGATCGGTGTGGATCTGTGCAGAAAGTATAAGGAGTCTCCCATCGTGATCAATGCGGTGGAGGCCCACCACGGAGACGTGGAGCCGGAGTCGCTGATCGCTTGTCTTGTACAGGCTGCGGACGCGATTTCCGCTGCCAGACCAGGCGCAAGGCGTGAAACCCTGGAAACATACACAAACAGACTGAAGCAGTTAGAAGATATCACAAACTCCTTCAAGGGAGTGGACAAATCTTATGCCATTCAGGCAGGGCGAGAGGTTCGCATTATGGTATTACCGGATCATGTGAATGATTCAGATATGGTATTACTTGCAAGAGATATTTCCAAGCAGATCGAAGCAGAGCTGGAATATCCTGGACAGATAAAAGTCAATGTAATCCGTGAGAGCAGAGTGGTGGATTACGCCAAGTAACATCTGCATCTCAGATAGTTCAACAACAAAAGCGGGGACTGAGCAATTGGTTCCCGCTATTTTCGTGACAGGAGAAAATCCACGGTAACGGTTATCATCCATGGGGAACAAAAAGTCAAAACCCCGCAGGAAAAAAATCCGGAGGAGGACAATTCATGAACAAGAACATGTGTGTCCGGAGATATCATCTCAGGACAGGACTGGGAAAGGAAAAACAAACGGTCCGGCTGCTGTTTCTTACAGATATTCACGCTGTGGGAGAGGGGCCGGACCGGGAGTTTTGGAAGCTGGTGGATCGCTGCCGCCCGGACGGGGTGCTTCTGGGGGGAGATCTGATGGTAGCCAAGGAAGGAAAGGGCACAAGGGCCGCGGAGAAATTTGTGGAAAAGATTTCAGAAAAATATCCGGTCTGGTATGCCAACGGCAATCATGAGAGCAGGATCCGGGAGCAGCCGGAGGTTTTCGGAAAACTGGGAAAACGGTACGAACGGGCCATCAGCGGAACCCGGGCAGTACGGCTGATAAACCGCAGGACAGATGTGGAGCTGAAGGGCTGTCCGCTGACCATCTGCGGACTGGACGCGCCCGAGCGCTATTTCAAAAAAGGGCTGAGAAAGCGGGGAATGGGAGAGATTTTGACAGAAACCTTTCAGGAACCGGACAGAAGCCGGTACACGATCCTGTTGGCTCATACTCCCAGATATTGGCGGGATTACATGGAGTGGGGAGCCGATCTGACGCTTTCCGGCCATTACCATGGAGGCGTATGTCTGTTGGGAAAAAGACTGGGCCTGGTTACGCCGGATTACCGGATCTTTGTTCCGGAATGCTGCGGGCTGCGGGTCAGAAATGGGAAAAACCTCATTGTCAGTGCGGGAGCGGGGGAGCATACCATTCCTTTCCGGATACACAATCCCAGGGAGATCACGCTGGTGGAGCTGGAGTTCGGAGACGGGCCGAAGTGATGCAGGAGCCGCCGTTCTGCCTTTCCATGTCCTGATGATCGATTTCGCACTGCATCCGCGGTGGGACTCCGAGGGATGCGGACGCCAGGCCGAAGGAATTGAAGCCGGTGTGCATGCATTTGCGGCCGGAAGACCGAATGGCTGAACCGCCACATGCCGGAAGGAGGAAATGGTATTTTAACTTGAAATACTCCGGCGTTGCCTGTAAAATATAAAACGTGCGAGTATATAAGGAAGAGTCAGGTAGAGAAGATGGGAATTCCGGTAAAGCTTCAGGTGTTTGAGGGTCCTCTGGATCTGCTTCTGCACCTGATCGAAAAAAATAAGATAGATATTTACGATATCCCGATTGTGGAGATCACGGATCAGTACATGGAGTATATCCGGGGAATGCAGGAAGAAGACCTCAACGTTATGAGCGAATTTATGGTGATGGCGGCTACTCTCCTGGATATCAAATGCCGGATGCTGCTGCCGAAAGAGGTGGATGAGGAAGGCGAGGAGAAGGATCCCCGCGAGGAGCTGGTACGTCAGCTTCTGGAATACAAGATGTACAAGTATATGTCTTATGAGCTGCGGGACAGAATGGCGGATGCCTCCCGCTGTGTGTATAAGGAAAATACCATGCCGAAAGAGGTGCTGGAATACCGGGAACCGGTGGATGTATCTCAGCTCCTGGACGGACTGACACTGGCGAAACTGCAGGAGATTTTTCGCTCTATCATGAAGCGGCAGGAGGATAAGATCGACCCGATCCGGAGCAAGTTCGGGGAGATCCGTCAGGAGGAGGTAAGCCTTCCTGAAAAGATGGAAAGTGTGGAGGCATACGCCAGGTCCCACAGGAAATTTTCCTTTCGGGAGCTTTTGGAGAAGCAGTCCGGCAGGATCCAGGTGATCGTCACCTTTCTGTCGATTCTGGAGCTGATGAAGACAGGAGTGATCCGGATACACCAGGAGAAACTTTTTGACGATATACAGATTGAGTCTTTGAATTACGAGGAGCAGCAGGATGGATAAGATCGAGGCGGCCATTGAGGCTATTCTGTTTTCCGCGGGAGAATCTGTGGAGCTTTCCAGGATTGCCAGGGCCATCGGACACGATGAGAAGACCACGGAGAAAATCATACGGAATATGATGCTGAAATATCAGGCGGCAGACCGGGGGATCAAGATCATTGAGCTGGACCGGGCCTTCCAGATGTGTACAAAGCAGGAGTATTATGAATATCTGGTGGAGATCGCCCTCCAGCCTCAGAAAGCCGTGCTGACGGATGTGATGCTGGAAACACTGTCCATCATCGCCTATAAGCAGCCGGTGACCAGGCAGGAGATCGAGAAAATAAGAGGTGTCAAGTGCGACCATGCGGTCAATAAGCTGATAGAGTACGGTCTTGTACAGGAGGTAGGAAGACTGGACGCTCCGGGGCGGCCGATTCTGTTCGGGACCACCGAGGAATTTCTCAGAAATTTCGGTGTGGAATCCACGGACGAGCTCCCGGTGATCAGTCCGGTGAAGCTGGAGGATTTTAAAGCAGAGGCGGAAGAAGAAGTGCAGCTGAAGCTGGATGTTTGATCAGGGCAGCAGCGGAGCCGGACGGCCAACGGTTGCCTGATTTTGTACAGATCAGGAATATCTTGTACGAAACTCTCATAGAATATCTGTAGATAAAACTATGGAGGGTACGCGTATGAGAAAATTGCTGTGCAGCCTGCTGGTGATCTTCTGCCTGTTGTCAGGCAGTGTGATTCCCTGCAGAGCGGAGGAAATGGATGATTCGGAACTGTATGCACGTTCGGCCTGTCTGTTGGATGCGGACTCCGGACGTGTTTTGTATGCGAAAAACGGTACGGAACAGATGCCGATGGCCAGTACCACCAAGATTATGACGTGTATTCTGGCTCTGGAGCTGGGACGGTCAGAGGATCTGGTGACGGTCTCCGTCAATGCGGCCAGCCAGCCGCAGGTACATATGGGGGCTCAGGAGGGAGAGCAGTTTCTTTTGGGGGATCTGCTGTACGCGCTGATGCTGAATTCGGACAATGACGCGGCGGTTATGATCGCGGAGCACATTTCCGGGAGTGTGGAGAAATTTGCGGAAAAGATGAATCTGAAGGCTACAGAGATCGGGTGTGAGAACACGTATTTCATCACACCCAACGGACTGGACGCCCAGGATGAGCATGGAGTACACAGTACCACTGCCCAGGATCTGGCGCTGATCCTCAGATACTGTATTATGGAATCGCCCCGGAAGGATCTGTTTCTGGCCATCACCCAGACGCCGTCTTATACGTTTTGGAATAATGGGCATACCAGGATGTATAATTGCACCAACCACAATGCGTTTCTGGGAATGATGGACGGAGCGCTGACGGGGAAAACGGGATTTACCGGAGACGCGGGCTACTGCTATGTGGGAGCCCTTCAGTGGGAAGGAAAGACTTTCATCGTTTCTCTGCTGGCCTGCGGCTGGCCCAATAACAAAGGATACAAATGGTCGGATACCAGAAAGCTGATGACGTATGCTCTGAAAAATTATGAGTATCAGGATGTTTTTGACCGGAGGGAACTTCCCATGGTGCCGGTGGAGGACGGACAGTATGAGGGACTCCGGCCGGGGGAAGAAGCCCTGGTGGAGCTTTCCTACGGCGTCCCGTCCCAGGAACTGTCCTTTCCCCTGCTGCTGGGGCCGGGTGAGACAGTACAGGTGGAATTTGATCTGCCCGGGAAGCTTGCGGCGCCGGTAGAGGAAGGAGAACAGGTGGGAAGCGTCCGGTATTTTCTGGAGGGCCAGCTGCTTCGGGAATATCCGGTATTTGCCAGCCGGCAGGTGGATGAGAAGGATTTTGGCTGGTGCCTTAAGAAAGTGGAGGAAAATTATAAACTATAGGATTATGGGAATACAGGAGTGTGCGTAAGATGAAAAAAATGTTGGAGGAACTGGAAAGCTGTCCGATTATTGCGGCGGTAAAGGATGATGAAGGCTTGCAGGAGTGCATTCATTCGGAAAGCAGCATGGTGTTCATTCTCTACGGGGATATCTGCAGTATTGGGGATATTGTGAAAACCATCAGAGATGCGGGGAAAAGGGCCATCGTACATATGGATCTGATCCAGGGGCTGAGTCCCAGGGAGGCCGCACTGGAATATCTTAAGAAGGCCACGCTGGCGGACGGGATCATCACCACCCGTCCGGCGCTGATCCATAAGGCCAGGGAACTGGGATTCTTTACAGTCCTGCGCTTTTTTGTCATCGACTCCCTGGCGTATGAGAATATAGAAAAACAGACGGCTGCCGTCAGGCCGGATGTGGTGGAGATCCTGCCCGGGCTGATGCCCAAGGTGATCCGCCAGGTAAAAAGAAGCATCCGCCGGCCGGTGATCGCCGGAGGACTGATCAGTGAAAAAGAGGATATTCTGGCAGCCCTGGACGCGGGAGCCGCAGCCATATCCACCACCAATAAAAGGGTATGGTTCATGTAAATTACCATGAAAGATTGACAGCCGGAAGGCGGGCACTTATACTGAAACTGAAAGGGTACATATTACGGGACGGTTTGGGCCTGATGGCCGGACTGCCGGAACGCTGTCAGAAAGGAACGGGGAGAAGTTCAGATGTATTGTCCGAAATGCGGCACTGAAAATGGGGAAAATGCAAAGTTCTGCGGAGCCTGCGGCACCCCTTTGATCCAACAGGAAAACGGAAGACCGGAAAGAAAATTTCCGGATGGGGCCTATCCGGCCGGGGAGAAGACGGAAAGCGGAAGGAAGCGGCGGGGAACAGCCGCGGCCCTCTGTATTTTGGTGATTTTATGTCTTGCTGCGGCTGCAGCCGTGGTGGTCCTCCTGCTGTCCCGGACGCGGGAGGAGGGGACAGGGGCTGAGGAGCCTTCGGCGGTCAATGAGACCGGTGACGGAACACAGACCCAGTCCGGAGAGAACCGGGAAGTAAGTCTGGAAGATTATGTGGATCAGGTGCTGATCCCTCAGATAGGAAGCTGCGGGCTGGGACCGTTTGCCTGCGGTTACTTCAGTGAAGACGGCTCGATCCGGCAGCAGCGGGTGGATACGGAGAGCGGCGTGATCACCAGCCGGATCAGTGATTTTGACGGAGATGGAGCCAGGGAGCTTTTGTGCGCAGTACTGGATCCCCATACCTCATGGGGAGACGGGACAGACCGGGAAGTAAATGCGGTGGTGCTTCAGATGTACGAGGAGACAGAGGAAGGGATCCGGAAGCAGGATGAATACCAGATATTGCCTTCCGTGCTGGGAAGCGGAAATCTGGAAGATGACTGGGTCTTTTTCCGGCCCTCGGAAGAGGGGATCTACATTCTGGGGAGCTCGTACCAGCTCTACAACCTTTATTCAGACGGTATCCGTGTACGGGCCTCTGTGGTCCGCTATGAGGGGGAGGCATTTACAGAGTACGCTTCCTGGGATAGGACCGGTTCTGATTTTACGGATGCGGACATCAGCGATGTGACCCGGGTGCTGGAAGAAATCGGCGGATTTGAGGATACGGTGGAGCGGATGAACAGGGAGCACATGGCATATTTCGGAGACAGCCAGGGGGAGGACGTGTTTTTTAGTATTTTTGGGAAGAATCCTCATGTGGACAATGTTCAGGAAGCTGTGGATGCTTTTGAAAAATACCAGGAGACCGGAGATCCCTCCCAGCTGGGAGAATTTTCGGTACAGATCACTCCGGGGAACAGAACCTATCAGGTTCCCCAGCAGTCAGATGCCGAAGCAGCTGGAGCAGACGATGCCGAAGCAGATGAGGCTGAGTCAGATGAGGTTGAGTCGGATGAGGCCGGGAATTCCTATTATGAGCATCTGGCAGAGCTGGAGGCAGAGGAGCAGGAGATGTGGGATCAGGCAGACGACCAGGTTAGCATCAACCAGACGGCTTACCAGATCTATGAGATGTGGGACGATGAGCTGAATTATGTGTATCAGGAGTATAAAAAAACGCTGACAGAGGAGGAATTCCAGGCGCTTCGTCAGGAGGAGCTGGAGTGGATCGATTACAGGGATCAGCAGGCGGATATCACAGCCCAGGAATGGGAGGGAGGCTCCGGAGCGCCGGGAGCCATTGCCATGACGCTGATCCAGGAGACAAAGGAACGGGTTTATGAACTGGCCCGCCGATGGGTGGAAGGAGAGTAGAAACGACACATGTTTTGTGTAAATTGCGGAAAACCTCTGGAGGAGGGAGCCAGGTTCTGCGGTGAATGCGGAGCCCCTGTGGCAAAATCCATGGATCCCCGCCAGAATACGGGACAAGACAGAGGGTACGGATCCGGGAGTACCGGGAACGGATACGGGTCCGGCCGGGTACGGCAGCGGGAAAGCAGGGGGGAATCCGAAGAAAAGACAGAGGAATGGGATGCGGATACACTCCGGAGAAGACAGGAATGGGAGCTGCGCCGGCAGAAAGAAGAGGAGTTCTATGAGGAGGAATATGAACGGGAGGAACGCAGGGAAAAGGCTACCCTGATCATTCTGGGAGTGATCATTGTGGTGCTGGTGGCGGCTATTGCGGCAGGGGTGATCCTGCTGATCCGAAACGGTGAGGGACAGAATGAGGCGCCCCAGCTCAATGAGGAGCTGCGCCAAGAGCTGGAAAAGGATGACGAAACACAGGATGGGACAGAGGATGCAGGCGATGGAGAGACAGACAAAGCGGAGGAGGACAGTCAGAATGATGACGCTCAGGTGGAGGATACTCCGGAGCCTGTCCAGACCCTGGAGCCGACTCCCGCCCAGGAGACGCCCCAGGCCACACCTCAGCCGCAGGTGACGGAAGATCCGGTGCAGACAGTGACGCCCACGCCCACCGAGGCACCGGAACAGGAGACCGTATCGGGAGACTATGTGCTTCCGGACAGCAATACCAGTTATGTGACGGAAGCGGATCTGGAAGGACTCAGTGCGTGGGAACTGAGAGTGGCAAGAAATGAGATTTACGCCCGTCACGGCAGGATATTCAGTTCGTCGGACCTGGCGGAGTATTTTGCGGGAAAGAGCTGGTACGAGCCCACGGTTCCGGCGGAATCCTTTGATGAGTCGGTGCTGAACAGTGTGGAGAAAGCCAATCTGCAGACGATCCTCCAATATGAGCAGGAACATGGTATGAACCAGTAGATAACGGCGTGCTTTCTTGGCAGCAAGGCCGGAAGGCCGGACTGCTGCCAAGAAGATGATAAAAAAGGTTTGGGAAACGCGTACAGAAAAGCGTTTCTCAAACCTTTTTTCAGGTGGGGGCAGAGGACGCCGGCGCATCTGTCCGGAGGCGATTCCGGTATCAGACAAGCTTTTTCAGATATTCCACTGACAGCATCCTGCGGAAGAAGACCAGGAACAGAATGGTGGCTGTGGTGGCGGAGGTGATATCCGCAATGGGCTCGGACCAGTAGATTCCCATAACTCCGAAGAAACGGGGAAGGATAATGGCCAGAGGGATCAGCAGAAAGACCTTCCGGAGCAGGGCGATAAACACAGATATCTTCGCCTGTCCCAGTCCCAGGAAGGTGGCCTGGCATCCATTCTGAAGCCCGAAGATCAGCATACCGAACATATACAGCGGAAGCACCTGGCGGATCAGCTCCAGCAGCCGGGCGTCCGAGGTGAACAGGGAGCCGTAAAACCCGGGAAAAAAGATGGCGGTCAGGGTAAAACAGAAGGAGATCAGGAAGGTGGTCCCGATCAGGTATTTTGCGGTCCGTTTTACCCGGTCAAATTTCTGCGCCCCGAAATTATAGCTGATAATAGGCTGTACGCCCTGGGTGAATCCGTTGATGGGGACGGAGAGAAGCTGCATCACGCTCTGCAGGATCGTCATGGAGCCTACATACAGGTCACCTCCGTAATTCTGCAGGCCGTTGTTCAGCACGATGGTGATGGCACTCTCCGTTGCCTGCATCACAAAAGGGGACACACCCAGCGCCGCGATGCTGAAGATGATATCGGGGCTGGGAACCAGATTCTTCCGGCGTATACGGATGGCAGACCTGGGCGAGGTCAGAAAACGCACCACCCAGACCGCGCTGACAGCCTGGGACAGGACCGTGGCATAGGCGGCTCCCTTTACTCCCATTCCCAGAAGAAAGATGAAGATGGGATCCAGCACAATATTGATGACAGCACCGATGAGAACCGACAGCATGGCAGTTCTGGCCTGGCCCTGGGAACTGATGAAGGGATTCAGGCCCAGAGCCAGAAGAACAAAGATAGTCCCGCACAGATAGATGGTGATATAATCCGCGGCATAGACAATGGTGTTGTCGCTGGCCCCGAACATATACAGCAGAGGCTCCCGGAAGATGAGAAAAACCACTGTAAGAAGAAGAGAGAAGACTACCAGCATGGTGGAGGTATTTCCCAGGATCCGGTCGGCCCGCTGCCGGTCCCCTCTTCCCAGAGCGATGGAGGCCAGCGGTGCGCCTCCCGCGCCCATGAAGGAGCTGAAAGCGGAAACCAGGGTGATGACGGGAAAGGTGACCCCCACGCCGGTAAGGGCCGTGGCACCGATCTCCGGGATCCGGCCGATGTAGATCCGGTCCACAATGTTGTAAAGTACGTTGATAAGCTGGGCAATGACGGAGGGAACCGCCAGTTCCAGCATCAGTTTCGGGATAGCTTCCGTCCCGAGACGGGTATCTTTTGCATGATCCATAAACACACATCCTTTTCATTTGCTGTAGATAACTATATTTCTTTGGCTGCCAGATGTCAATCAGGAGTCGTGAAAAAACAGCAAAACCGGGCAAACATCCATAAAAAGCAGAAACAGGAGAATGAAAAATATTTGATGGCTAATAAAAAATGACGGAAAATTTTTGGGACAAAATCTAAAATATCTATAAAAACAGGAAATTACACCTTGCAAAAAGCAGGTAAACCGTCTATTATTATTTAGCTGACTAAATAAAAAGGGGTGAAGGATTTTGGATAAAGCGGAAGAAAGCGTGCAGAGGTTGATCATGCGGATCGGACACCAGTATTTCGTCAAGGGCTTTGGCCCGGCGGCTGCCATGGGGATCCATCCGGGCCAGCTTCCCATACTGAAACTTCTGTATGACAGGGATGGCATCAGCCAGACAGAGATCAGCCGGAAGCTGAGCAATCGTCCATCTACGGTTACGGTCTCCCTGAAACGGCTGGAGAAGATGAACCTGGTGCGCCGGGAAGCGGACCGGAAGGATCAGAGGATCGTACGCGTATATCTGACGGATACGGCCAGGGATCTGTTCCGGAGGGTTCCGGCTATGCTGGAGACAAACGAAAAGCTGCTGCTGGAAGGCATGTCGGAAGCTGAGATCTGTCTGCTGAAGCGTCTGCTCAAGCAGATACTGGAGAATATGCAGAGGCTGCCGGGGCAGAAAGATGAGCCGTTTTGTAAAAACATGTGTAAAAAGGAGGACATCCAGGTATGATAAGAATGTTTAAAGAGCTGAAAGGATCGTACCGATTTGTAGTTATCATCGTTGCACTGCTTTTCATACAGGCGTTCTGCGATCTGTCTCTGCCATCCTATACATCGGATATCATTAATGTGGGAGTGCAGCAGGGAGGGATTCCGGACAGTGTACCGGAAGAGATCCGCAGAGAGTCTATGGAAAACCTGTTCCTGTTTATGGATGAGCAGGACAGGGAGACGGTGGAGGAACATTATGAGCTGAAGGATGACGTATATACTCTTGAGAATATCCCAAGCCGGGAGCGGGAAGAACTGAATTCCATATTCGGAGTTCCCATGGTGGCGCTGCAGAGTCTTTCCGATGAGGAGACGGCTCAGGCTGTACGCAGCCAGATGCAGCTACCGGAGGATGCGGACCTGCTGGAGGTTCTCGGGCAGCTTCCCGGGGAGCAGAGGGATCAGATGGTGGATTCCCTGACGGAGAAATTAAAGGATATGCCGGATTCCATTGTGACGCAGAGCTCTGTCTTCTATATAAAAGCGGAGTATGAAGCCATGGGGAGAGATCCGGATCAGATCCAGATGAGATATGTGCTGTTGGCGGGGCTGAAGATGCTGGGCTTTGCGGCGGTGATCATGATCGCGTCCATTCTGGTCACCTTCCTGTCTTGCCGGGTGGCTGCGAAGCTGGGGCATGATCTGAGAAATAAGATATACAGCAAAGTCATTTCTTTTTCCGGGAATGAAATGAACAGATTTTCCACAGCGTCCCTGATCACCAGGAGCACCAATGATATCCAGCAGGTACAGATGGTATTTACCATGCTGTTTCGGATCGTGCTGTACGCGCCGATCCTGGGTGTGGGCGGTGTGCTGAAGGTACTGGGAACAGAGTCTTCCATGACCTGGATCCTGGGACTTGGAGTGGGACTGATCCTGGCGGTGGTGCTGGTGCTGTTTCTGGTGGCCATGCCCAAGTTCAAGATCCTGCAGACGCTGGTGGACCGGCTGAACCTGGTGAGCCGGGAGATCCTTACCGGTATCCCTGTGATCCGGGCATTCAGCCGGGAGACCCATGAGGAGGAGCGTTTTGAGAAAGCCAACCGGAGGCTGATGAAGACCAACCTGTTTGTAAACAGGGCCATGACTTTTATGATGCCTGTGATGATGCTGATCATGAACGGACTCAGTGTGCTGATCATTTACACCGGCGCCCACAGCATTGACGCGGGCAACATGCAGGTGGGGGATATGATGGCATTTATCCAGTATGCAATGCAGATCATCATGTCTTTCCTGATGATCACCATGATTTCTGTGATCCTTCCCAGGGCCAGTGTGGCGGCGGGGCGTATCCAGGAGGTGCTGGATACAGAGGTATCCATTCATACTGCCAGAGAACCGGAGAGCCCCCGCCTGACGGAAAAGGGAAGCGTGGTGTTTGACCATGTATCCTTCGCTTATCCGGGAGCCGAGGAGGAAGTGCTTACGGATATCAGCTTTACTGCTGAAAAAGGAGAAACAGTGGCGTTTATCGGAAGCACCGGAAGCGGTAAGACCACACTGGTGAATCTGATCCCCCGTTTCTTTGATGTGACAAAGGGAAGGATCCTGGTGGACGGCGTGGATGTGCGCCGGATGGATCTGAAGGATCTGAGAGACCGGATCGGCTACGTGCCCCAGAAAGCGGTGCTGTTCTCCGGAACCATCGACTCCAATCTGCGCTACGGCCGGGAAAACGCTGCGGAGAAAGAGGTGGAGAAGGCTGCAGTCATCGCGCAGGCAATGGAGTTTATCAGCCAGAAGCCGGATGGCTTCCAAAGCCCCATCGCCCAGGGAGGAACCAATGTATCGGGAGGACAGAAGCAGCGGCTTTCCATTGCCAGAGCCATTGCAAAGCAGCCGGAGATCTATATTTTTGACGACAGCTTTTCCGCTCTGGACTATAAGACGGATGTAACGCTGAGAAAGGCGCTGAAGGAGGAAACAAAGGATGCCACCACCCTGATCGTGGCCCAGAGGATCAGCACGATCCTGCATGCGGACCGGATCCTGGTGCTGGATGACGGAAAAGTGGCGGGAATGGGAACCCATAAGGAACTGCTCAGGAGCTGTGAGGTTTACCGGCAGATCGCCCGTTCCCAGTTGTCAGAGGAGGAGTTGGACAATGAGTAATGCAGCAATGAAGGGACATACTCCCAGAGGCCCCATGGGCGGCCGGAATATGGCCGGCGAGAAGGCAAAGGATTTTTCCGGGGCAATGAAAAAAATGATCGCTTATATGAAGCGCTACAGGATCCGGCTGGCCGTGATGATGGTCTGTGCCATTGCAGGAACCGTATTCAATATTGTGGGACCCAAGATTCTGGGAAAAGCCACTACGGAGCTGTTTTCCGGACTGGTGGTCAAGGTGAACGGAACAGGCGGGATCGACTTTGAGAAGATCGGCATGATCCTTCTGGGTACCATGGCTCTGTATCTGTGCAGCGCGGTATTCTCTTTTCTGCAGGGAATGATCATGACAGGGATTTCCAATGATGTCAGCTATTCTCTGAGAAAGGATATATCCAGAAAGCTGAACCGGCTGCCTATGAAATATTTCGAGAGCAGACCCCACGGAGAGATCCTCTCAAGGATCACCAACGATGTGGATATGCTGCAGCAGGGGCTGAACCAGAGTATTACCCAGCTGATCACATCCATTACCACACTGATCGGTGTGTTTGTGATGATGCTGAGCATTAATGTATGGATGACGGTGTGCGCTGTTCTGATCCTGCCTGTATCCATGCTGATCATCGGTTTTGTGATGAAAAGGTCTCAGAAATACTTCCGCCAGCAGCAGGCGTACCTGGGCCAGGTAAACGGCCAGGTGGAAGAAATTTACGCGGGGCAGAATATTGTAAAGGCGTATAACCGGGAAGAGGCGGTTATCCGGGAATTTGAAGAGACCAACAAAAAGCTGTATTCCTCTGCCTGGAAATCCCAGTTTTTCTCCGGGATGATGATGCCGGTCATGCAGTTTGTGGGTAATATCGGTTATGTGATGGTGGCTCTTCTGGGAGGATGGCTGACCATCCGGGGTTCCATTGAGGTGGGTGAGATCCAGTCCTTTTTCCAGTATATCCGGAACTTTACCCAGCCGGTACAGCAGATCGCTCAGGTGACCAATATGATGCAGCTGTCCGCAGCGGCTTCCGAGAGGGTGTTTGAATTCCTGGAGGAAGAGGAGGAGGAACAGACAGCACCGCATCCGGTAAGCCCGGATACTTCCGTTACCGGAAATGTGACTTTTGATCATGTAAGCTTCGGTTACAATCCCGATCAGATGATCATTAAGGATTTTTCAGCCAAGGTGCTGCCGGGGCAGAAGATCGCCATCGTAGGCCCCACCGGCGCGGGAAAAACCACCATGGTAAAGCTTCTGATGCGGTTTTATGATGTAAACAGCGGTTCCATCAGGATTGACGGCCATGATGTCCGGGATTTCAACAGGAGTGACCTGAGACAGCATTTCGGCATGGTGCTGCAGGACACCTGGCTGTTTAACGGTACCATTATGGAGAATATCCGCTATGGCCGGCTGGATGCCACGGATGAGGAAGTGATCGCCGCGGCCAAAGCAGCACACGCCCACCGGTTTATCATGACGCAGCCGGAGGGCTACCAGACGGTTCTGAATGAGGAAACCAGCAACGTATCCCAGGGACAGAAGCAGCTTCTTACCATTGCCCGGGCGATCCTGGCGGACAATAAACTGCTGATCCTGGATGAGGCCACCTCCTCTGTGGATACCAGAACGGAGATACAGATCCAGAAGGCCATGGATAATCTGATGAAGGGAAGAACCAGCTTTGTTATTGCTCACCGTCTTTCCACGATCCGTGACGCGGATCTGATCCTGGTAATGAAGGACGGAGACATTATCGAACAGGGAAATCATCAGGAACTATTGGCAAAGAAAGGATTTTATGCTAATCTGTATAACAGCCAGTTTGAGAAAGTGAGCGCGTAAAAAGAGCGGACAGCGCCGGCCCCAAAAGGCTGGGGCTGTCTGTTTTTGCGCGATACGCCCGGCAAGCAGCCGCCATGCTTGCATGAGCGGATATTTGCCGGGCAACGGACAGTGAGCGGCTTTGCCGCGAGCTGTCCGCAGTATCGCGGGGATCGGATGGGGGGGAAGGAACTTCCCCCCCCATCCAATCGGAAAAACTCATTTTGAGGGACAGGCAAATGAATATGAGGAGGAATAGAATGAGAAACTTATTAGTAGCGCAGTCCGGCGGCCCTACCGCAGCCATCAATGCCACAGTGGCCGGTGTGCTGACAGCGGCCTCTCTTTCCGGAACGGTGGATCAGGTTCTGGGCGCGGTGAATGGGATCAAAGGAGTCCTGGAGGAACGTTTTGTGAATCTGACGGACACGATGAACAACACCGCGGATCTGGAGCTTCTGTGCCAGACGCCGGCGGCGGCCCTGGGCTCCTGCCGCTTTAAGCTGAAGGACGCGGGAGAGGACGAGAGCCAGTACCGGGAGATCATCCGCATCTTCCGGAAGTATGAGATTTCTTATTTCATTTATATCGGGGGAAATGATTCCATGGATACCGTGGACAAGCTTTCTGCCTACTGCGAAAAACAGGGGATCCGGGATATCCATGTGATGGGAGCACCCAAAACCATCGACAATGACCTCTGCGGGACGGATCACTGCCCCGGCTTCGGTTCCGCGGCAAAATATATTGGCAGCACCTTTGCGGAGCTGGAGAGAGACTGCAGCGTATACGATACCAAGGCAGTGACCATTGTGGAGGTGATGGGGCGGAACGCGGGATGGCTTACCGCCGCGTCGGCGCTGGCCAGAAACAACGGAGGAGATGGCCCTGACCTGATCTATCTGTGTGAGCGTCCGTTTGAACTGGAGAAGTTTCTGGAGGATGTAAGGGAATGCCTTTCCAGAAAAGCCAGTGTGCTGGTGGCAGTCAGCGAAGGTATCCGGGACCGGGAAGGAAGGTATATCTCCGAGACGGTGCAGAGCGGTGCGGTGGACAATTTCGGCCACAGCTACATTGCCGGCAGCGCCCGGGTGCTGGAGGACGCGGTGCGCCGCAGGATCGGCTGCAAGGTGCGCTCCATTGAGCTGAACCTGATGCAGCGGTGCGCCTCCCACATCTCCAGCGCCACCGATATCCAGGAATCCAGGATGCTGGGAATGACAGCATGCCACTGTGCTCTGGAAGGGAAAAGCGGTCTGATGGCGTCCGTGGAGCGGATTTCCGATGAGCCTTACCGGGTGCGCTTTACTGCGGTTCCGGTAAGCCAGGTTTCCAACAGGGAGAAGAAGGTTCCGGAGGATTATATGAACCAGGCGGGCAATGACGTGACGGATAAGATGATGGCCTATCTGAAACCTCTGATCCAGGGAGAAAGCCAGGTGATCTTCAGAAACGGGATCCCCTGTCATATCCGGCTGTACTGATGGCGGTATTTCCGTAGGAAAAGCCGGCTGAAAGGGCGTTATATTATTGATATTTTTTTCACAGAAAGTATACAGAAAGTATTGAAAAATTTTGGGAAAAATAGTAGAATCAATAATGGCTGAAATTAGTTTTCACATAAATTTTTATAGAAAATGGAGGGCTGAAGAATGAGCAATACAGCACAGACAGCAGCAAGTAAGCGGATAGCTTCCTTACTTGATGCAAACAGTTTTGTTGAGATCGGCGGGCAGATCACTGCCCGAAGTACAGATTTCAACTTATCTGCAAAAGAGACGCCGTCTGACGGTGTCATCACCGGATACGGTGTGATCGATGGAAATCTGGTGTATGTGTACAGTCAGGATGTATCTGTTCTGGGCGGAACCATCGGAGAGATGCATGCAAAGAAGATTGCCAGACTGTATGATTTCGCCATGAAGACAGGAGCACCGGTGATCGGCCTGGTGGATTGCGCAGGAATGCGTCTGCAGGAGGCTACAGATGCGCTGAACGGCTTCGGTGAGATCTATATGCAGCAGACCAAGGCCAGCGGAGTGATCCCTCAGATCACGGCTGTTTTTGGAACCTGCGGCGGCGGAATGGCTGTGATTCCGGCACTGACAGATTTCACATTCATGGAGGAGAAGAACGGAAAGCTGTTCGTCAGCTCGCCCAATGCCATTGACGGCAATGATATTTCCAAGTGTGATACCTCCAGCGCCGGCTATCAGAGTGAGGAAGCCGGTCTGGTGGACTATAAGGGAAACGAGGAAGAGGTACTGGCCGGTATCCGCGCTCTGGTGTCCATGCTTCCCGCAAACAACGAGGATGACATGTCTTATGAGGAGTGCACGGACAATCTGAACAGAGTCTGCCCGGATCTGGCCAACTGTGCCGGCGATACCGGAATTGCCCTGGCTCAGATCAGCGATAACAACGTGTTCTTCGAGGTGAAGGCTGACTATGCGAAGGATATGGTAACCGCATTTATCAAGCTGAACGGGGCTACCGTGGGAGCAGTGGCCAACAGAAGCGAGATTTACGATGCGGAGGGTACTCTGAAAGAAAGTATGGATGGACTTCTGTCCGTAAGAGGTGCCCGGAAGGCAGCCAAATTCGTGGAGTTCTGCGATGCGTTTAATATCCCGGTACTGACACTGACCAATGTGAAAGGCTTTAAAGCCACCAAGTGTTCAGAGGCCAATATGGCAAAAGCTGTTGCCGAGCTGACCTACGCATTCGCCAATGCCACAGTTCCCAAGGTAAATGTGATCGTGGGAACTGCTTACGGAAGCGCTTATCTGGCCATGAACAGCAAATCCATCGGCGCCGATATGGTTTACGCATGGCCCAGTGCCCAGATCGGTATGATGGATGCCAAGCTGGCAGCCAAGATCATGTACGCGGATTCGGATGCTGCCACGATCAACGAGAAAGCGGCTGAATATGCCACCCTGCAGTCCAGCGTTACGTCGGCGGCCAGAAGAGGCTATGTGGATACCATCATCGAAGCTGAGGACACGAGAAAATACGTGATCGGCGCTTTCGAGATGCTTTACACAAAGCGGGAGGAGCGTCCGGCTAAAAAACACGGAACAGTATAAGGTAATGAGGTGAGCATATGAAGCAGACATGGAAAAAATTAGCAGGTCTTACCCTGGCGGCGGCCTGTGCCTTTGGACTGGCGGCCTGCGGTGATAAGGAGGAGACCGGCGGTTTCCAGAGGATCACCGAGGAGATGGCCCAGAACTGTGTCACGGTTTCCCAGTCCGCGGTGGAGTCCCTGGCCAGCTTTGATGACAGCCAGATGGAGCAGATGGCAGTGAGCCGGGATGACTTTACCAGGTATGCGGTGGAAGAATGGGTGGAAGCCGTGGATACTATGGGAGAATATCAGTCCATGGGCGAGGCTGAGACTGCGGTGGATGATGAAGCGGAAACCGTAACGGTAACCATTCCCGCTGTGTTTGAAGGAGAAGAGGCAACGCTTACCTTCGTGTACGATTACAATGCGGACTATGACCAGATGACCCCCACTTATATGACAGTGGCGGAAAAAGAAACGGTTGCGGGAAATCTGCAGGAGGCAGGAATTAACACCATCGTTGGTATCGTAGTGGTGTTCGTGGTACTGATCTTCCTGGTATTTGTGATCTCTCTGTTCCGGTTTGTGGGCGGAGAGGAAAAGAAGGAAGCAGCAAAGAGCGAACCGGCCCCGGCCCCCGCGGCAGCACCTGCCCCGGCTCCGGCCCCCGCACAGGCGGCTTTGGCAGCCCAGCAGAGCCTTCCGGATGATGTAGAACTGGCGATCGTCCTTGCAACGGCTATCGCCGCAGCGGAAGAGGAGACGTCCACAGACGGTTATGTGGTACGCTCGATCAGAAAAGTTAATGGAAGTAAATGGCGCAGAGCCTAAATCACAGGAGGAAAATCATATGAAAACTTATACAATCACTGTTAATGGAAATGTATACAATGTAACTGTTGAAGAAGGTACTACAGCGGGTGTTGCACCCGTTCCTGTTCAGGCACCCGTGGCAGCTCCGGCTCCGGCCCCCGCACCTGCGGCAGCTCCGGCCCCGGCCCCCGCGGCAGCACCTGCGCCGGCACCTGCTCCCGCAGCCTCCGGAAGCCAGGGATCCGTTGCTGTAACGGCTTCCGTACCCGGCAAGATCTGCAGTGTAGAGGCTAAGGTAGGACAGGCTGTGAAGGCAGGAGACCCCGTTGTGGTGCTGGAGGCCATGAAGATGGAGATTCCCGTTGTGGCACCTCAGGATGGTACGGTTGCCAGCATTGATGTGACTGTGGGACAGTCTGTGGAGTCCGGAGATACTCTGGCTACCATGAACTGATGAATCCCTGCATCCGGGGACAGCTTTCTGCCGCCGGATATGAGATCCTCACTGCGGCCGGGTTTTCGATGTCCGGCCGCAGCCGGGGTTCCCATACAACGGGACATTATGCTGAACTAAACAACGGGAGGTAATAACAGATGAGTATAATGAGTACGTTGTCAAATTTATGGGAACAGACTGCCTTCAATAATCTGGAGTGGGGCAACTATGTGATGATCCTGGTTGCCTGTGTGTTCCTGTATCTGGCAATTAAAAAAGGTTTCGAGCCTCTGCTTCTGATACCGATCGCTTTTGGTATGCTGCTGGTAAATATTTACCCGGACATCATGGCAGATCCGTATGTGGATGCTCAGGGGATCGAACATGCGGGAGGCCTTCTCCATTATTTCTTCCTTCTGGACGAGTGGAGTATCCTGCCGTCCCTGATCTTTATGGGCGTAGGCGCCATGACGGATTTTGGTCCGCTGATCGCCAATCCCAAGAGCTTTATCCTGGGAGCTGCAGCCCAGCTGGGAATTTATTCCGCTTATTTCCTTGCCATCCTGATGGGATTCAACGGAAAATCCGCAGCGGCTATCTCCATTATCGGAGGAGCTGACGGCCCCACATCCATCTTCCTGGCCGGTAAGCTGGGACAGACGGATCTGATGGGCCCCATTGCGGTGGCTGCTTATTCCTATATGGCGCTGGTTCCCATTATCCAGCCGCCCATCATGAAGCTTCTGACTACGGAAAAAGAGAGAAAGATCAAGATGGAGCAGCTCCGTCCGGTATCCCGGCTGGAGAAGATCCTGTTCCCCATCGTGATCACCATCGTGGTTTGTATGATTCTTCCCACCACAGCTCCGCTGGTTGGTATGCTGATGCTGGGTAACCTGTTTAAAGAGTCCGGTGTGGTGAAACAGCTTACCGAGACTGCTTCCAACGCAATGATGTATATTGTGGTAATCCTGCTGGGTACTTCCGTGGGAGCTTCCACCAGCGCTGAGGCGTTCCTGAATGCAGATACGCTGAAGATCGTTGTGCTGGGTCTGGTGGCATTTGCGGTAGGTACTGCCGGCGGTGTGATCTTCGGAAAGATCATGTGCGCGCTTTCCGGCGGAAAGATCAATCCGCTGATCGGATCGGCCGGTGTGTCTGCCGTTCCTATGGCAGCCCGTGTATCTCAGAAGGTAGGTGCCGAGGCAGATCCCACCAATTTCCTGCTGATGCACGCCATGGGACCCAACGTGGCCGGAGTGATCGGTACTGCGGTAGCGGCCGGAGCCTTTATGGCAGTATTCGGAGTAGTTTAAAAAGGAAAGGAAGAAGACTATGTCAGAGATTGCGAAGAAACCAATTAAGATTACTGAGACCATTCTGCGTGACGCCCATCAGTCCCTGATCGCTACCAGAATGACAACGGAACAGATGCTTCCTATCGTGGACAAGATGGATAAGGTGGGATATCACTCTGTGGAGTGCTGGGGAGGAGCTACCTTTGACGCTTCCCTCCGTTTCCTGAAGGAGGATCCCTGGGAGAGACTGAGAAAGTTCCGTGACGGATTCAAGAATACCAAGCTGCAGATGCTGTTCCGCGGCCAGAATATCCTGGGATACCGTCCCTATGCCGATGACGTGGTGGAGTACTTTGTTCAGAAGTCCATCGCCAATGGTATTGATATCATCCGTATCTTCGACTGTATGAACGATATGAGAAACCTGCAGACGGCAGTCAACGCCGCCAACAAGGAGAAAGGTCATGCACAGGTGGCCATGTCCTACACTCTGGGCGATGCCTATACTCTGGAGTACTGGGTGAACCTGGCAAAGCGGATCGAGGAGATGGGCGCAAGCTCCATCTGTATCAAGGATATGGCCGGACTGCTGCTGCCCTACAAGGCTACGGAGCTGGTAAAAGCTCTGAAGGAGACTGTAAAGATCCCGATCCAGCTGCACAGCCACTACACCTCCGGTGTGGCGTCCATGTCCTACATGAAGGCTGTGGAGGCAGGCGTAGACGTGATCGACACCGCCATGTCTCCCTTCGCCCTGGGAACCTCTCAGCCGGCTACTGAGGTTATGGTGGAGACCTTTAAGGGAACCGAGTACGATACCGGATTCGATCAGAATCTGCTGGCAGAGATCGCCGACTACTTCCGTCCGATCAGAGATGAGGCTCTGGAGAGCGGCCTTCTGAATCCCAAGAACCTGGGTGTGGATATCAAGACCCTGCTGTATCAGGTTCCGGGCGGTATGCTGTCCAACCTGACTTCTCAGCTGAAGGAGCAGCATGCGGAGGACAAATTCTACGATGTGCTGGCTGAGGTGCCCCGTGTTCGTAAGGATCTGGGTGAGCCGCCGCTGGTTACCCCGTCTTCTCAGATCGTTGGTACCCAGGCGGTGTTCAATGTACTGATGGGCGAGCGCTATAAGATGGTTACCAAGGAGACCAAGGCTGTTCTGTCCGGCGAGTACGGAGCCACTGTAAAGCCCTTTAATCCGGAAGTACAGAAAAAGTGTATTGGAGATAAGGAGCCTATCACCTGCCGTCCGGCGGATCTGATCCCGGATGAGCTGGATACCTTAAGAGGAGAGATGGCTCAGTGGTCCCAGCAGGACGAGGACGTTCTGTCCTATGCTCTGTTCCCGCAGGTGGCTACCGAGTTCTTCAAGTACAGACAGGCTCAGCAGACCAAGGTTGATCCCAATATGGCGGACAACGAGAACGGCGCCTATCCGGTTTGATGGGAAACAGCCGGTAAGAGACAGATAAAAAACACGGCAGAGAAGCCGGCCGGGCGCCGGCCTGCCGGAAATATGGAATATGTGTGGGAAGCGTCAGCGGGAGCTGGCGCTTCTTTTTACAGTTGCGGAGTACAGCCGCCGAGGAAGCGTGGAGGAAAAGAAGATGAACGGATCAGTGGAAATACCTGTAAACTGCCTGTTTTTGGCAAATGATAATCCCAGACTGGAGAGGGAGATCAGCCGGTGCAAGGACATGTGCTGGCGTTATAACCAATTGAGTCCCAATAACCGTGAAGAGCAGCAGAAAATCCTGAAAGAACTGCTGGGGCATATGGGGGAGCATGTCACCTTTATGCCGCCTTTCTGGTGCGATTACGGCTACCATATATCGGTGGGCGGGCATTTTTATGCCAACCACAATCTGATCATTACCGATGGCGCCCCGGTGACCTTTGGAGATCATGTGTTTGTAGCGCCAAACTGCTGTTTTACCACCGCAGAGCACGCTGTGGACCCGGAGCAGAGAAAAGCGGGGATGGAGGTTGCCAAGCCCATCGCAGTGGGAAATAATGTCTGGATCGGCGCCCAAGCCACGATCCTGGCCGGGGTGACCATCGGGGACAATTCCATTATCGGAGCAGGAAGCGTGGTCACCAGGTCCATTCCCGCCAATGTGGTTGCTGTGGGAGTCCCCTGCAGGGTGGTGCGGGAGATCACGGAGGAGGATAAGTATCGCTATCCGGTATGGGAAGAAATGTAAAAAGCTTTTTGCAACAGTTTTTGCGGAAACAGAGGGAAAGCCCAATGAGCTGGAAGCCCTGACGGACGTCTCCTGCGACATCTGGCCCGGGGAGCTGGCGGCGGTGATGGGAAAGTCAGGCTGCGGAAAATCCACGCTGCTTCATATCCTGGGCTGCCTGGATACCTTTGACGGCGGAGAATACATACTGGACGGAAAACGGATGGAGGGAACCCGGGACCGGGAGCTGGCCAGGATCCGCAATGAGAAGATCGGGATCGTGCTGCAGGTTTTTGCCCTGATGAAGGAATTTACCGCACTGGAGAATGTGATGCTTCCGCTGGATTTTTCCGCAAAACGGATCCGGAGGAAAAAGGAGCTGGCCAGGGAGGCCCTGGAACAGGTGGAAATGGGAGATTGTCCGGATCAGACTGCGGCGACCATGTCCGGCGGACAGAAGCAGCGGGTGGTCATCGCAAGAGCGATCGCAAATTCTCCGGCAGTGCTGCTGGCTGATGAGCCCACAGGAGCTCTGGACACGGCCACCTCGGAGGGGATCATGGATCTCTTTGAGAAGCTGAACCGGATGGGAATGACGATCCTGGTGGTAACCCATGATCCCCAGGTGGCCCGCCGCTGCGGAAGAATTCTGGAAATGAAGGATGGGAAGCTTCACCTTGCATTTTCCTGACGGCTCATGCTATAATGGGGAACGGAATTGAGAGTAGCAGTTCAGCCGTCTGCAAAGGGACAGAGCAGACGTGGCGGATCTGATGACTGAACCGCTGCAGGAAGGGAAATGGTATGGAACAGGGAGATAATCTTCTGGGGAGGATCCAGAAAAACTATCACACATTCAGCAAAGGGCAGAAGCGGCTGGCGGCGTATATCACCGAGAATTACGACAAAGCGGTATTCCTCACCGCGGCCAGGCTGGGCAGAGAGGTGGGAGTCAGTGAATCCACCACCGTGCGGTTTGCCGCCCAGCTGGGATACCGGGGATTTCCGGAGTTTCACCGGGCTTTGGAGGAGCTGGTGAGGAATAAGCTGAATTCCATCCAGCGGATGGAGGTGACGTACGGTCATGTGCCTCAGACGGAGATCCTGAACAGGATCTTTCAGTCAGATATTGAAAAGATCAAGCTGACCATGGAAAGCATTGATCACAGCGCCTTTGAGCTGGCAGTGGAGACACTTCTCCAGGCCAGGACCATTTATATCATAGGGATCCGCAGCTGTGCGCCTCTGGCCAGTTTTCTTGGCTTTTATCTGAATCTGATCTTTTCGGATGTACGGCTGATCCAGACGAATTCTGCCAGCGAGATCTTTGAGCAGATGTTCCGGATCGGCAGAGAGGATGTGATCATCGGCATCAGCTTTCCCAGGTATTCCATGCGTACCCTGAAGGCCATGGAATTTGCCAACAACAGAAATGCCAAGATCATCACACTGACGGACAGCATCCATTCTCCCATTAATCTGTATTCCTCCTGTAATCTGATCGCCAGAAGTGATATGGCTTCCATCGTGGATTCCCTGGTAGCTCCTTTGAGTGTTGTCAATGCCCTTGTGGTGGCGCTCTGCATGAAAAAACAGAAGGAAGTGGTGGATACACTGGAATCCATGGAGAAGATCTGGGACGAGTATCAGGTGTACAGCAGCGATGAGATGAATCATGTGGGAGATCTGTCGGAGCCGGGATGCGGAAGAATGGGGGAGGAGTCATGAGCAGATTACTGATCGTGGGCGGAGGCGCAGCCGGCATGATGGCGGCGGTCCATGCAGCCGGGCTTGGGGCCAGAGTCCAGGTATTTGAACAGAATGAAAAACTGGGAAAAAAGCTGTTCATTACGGGGAAGGGCAGATGCAATTTCACCAATGCCTGCCCCACGGAGGAGCTGTTTGACGCTGTGCTGACCAATCCCAGGTTTCTATACAGCGCCATTTACGGTTATACCAATTATGATGTGATCGGCTTTTTTGAGGAGCTGGGGGTACCCACCAAGATGGAGCGGGGAGGCAGGATGTTTCCCCGGTCGGATCATTCCTCGGATATCATCCGGGCGCTGGAGCGCAGGATGAAGGAGCTGGGAGTTCAGATCCGCCTTGGTACGCGGGTCCGTTCCCTGCTGTACCGAAAGGAAGGAGAGACGGTGCGGGCCGAGGGCCTTCTCCTGGAAGACGGAACACGGGTGAAGGGAGATGCGGTGCTTCTGGCCACAGGGGGCATTTCCTATCCTTCCACCGGAGCCACCGGAGACGGTTACCGGATGGCAAAGGAAGCGGGTCATCAGGTGACGGAGCTGATGCCTTCCCTGGTGCCCATGGCGGCAGCGGAGGAGTATATCCCCCGGATGCAGGGGCTGTCCCTGAAAAATGTGGAGCTGACCATTTTGGACGGGAAAAAGCAGGTTTTCCGTGAATTCGGCGAGATGATGTTCACCCATTTCGGAATTACCGGGCCTTTGGTATTATCAGCCAGCGGAAAAGTGGGAAAGCTTTTAAAAAAGAAGTATCTGTCAGCGTGCATCGACCTGAAGCCGGCCCTTACTCCCCAGCAGCTTGACGCCAGGCTCCTGCGGGAGTTCTCCCAGGCCAGGAACCGGCAGTTCAAGAATGTGGCTGCCTCTCTGTTTCCCGCGAAAATGGTTCCGGTGATGACAGAGGTAGGCGGGATCCCCGGGGAGACACGGGTCAATGAGATCACCCGTTGGCAGAGAGCGGAATTTATCCGGAAGGTAAAGGAATTTCCCATGACCATCACCGGCCTGAGAGGCTTTGGGGAAGCCATCATCACCAAGGGCGGCGTGGACGTGAAGGAAGTGGACCCCAGAACCATGGAGTCCAGGAAGATGAAGGGACTGTACTTTGCCGGGGAACTGCTGGATCTGGACGCGGTGACCGGAGGATACAATCTCCAGATCGCCTGGTCCACCGCCCATGCGGCGGCTGTGGCAGCTGCCCGGACCGATGAGGAGGACTCCGGAAATGCGTCCGGACGAACGCGGCAGTGAGGCCGGCAGAGGCTGTCAGCATAAAAAGAAAGGAAGAAGATCATGGGTTACAGTATTGCAATCGACGGGCCGGCAGGAGCCGGAAAAAGCACCATTGCCAGGAGAGTGGCGGCACGCCTTTCCTTTATCTACGTGGATACGGGAGCCATGTACCGGGCCATGGGGCTGTATTTCCTGGAAAAGGGAATTTCTCCGGAGGATGCAGCGGCTATCGAGGCCGCGGTGGAGGACATCAGCGTGTCCATCCGGTATGAAAACGGAGAACAGCAGGTATGGCTCAACGGGAAAGATGTCTCGGGGCAGATCCGCCGGGAAGAGGTGGGAAATATGGCTTCCCGCACCTCTGCCAATGCCAGGGTAAGAAAGAAGCTGGTGGCTCTCCAGCGGGAGCTGGCGAAAAATGAGAATGTGGTGATGGACGGCCGGGATATCGGCACCTGTGTGCTCCCCGATGCTACGGTGAAGATCTATCTGACTGCCGATCCGGCTGAGCGGGCCAGGAGAAGATATCTGGAACTGAAGGAAAAGGGTGTGGAAGGAAATCTTCAGGAAATCGAGGCCGATATCCGGGAGAGGGATCATCGGGATATGACCAGGGAGATCTCCCCTCTTCGCAGAGCTGATGACGCGGTACTGGTGGACGCTTCCCATATGAGTATCGACCAGGTGACGGATGCGGTACTGGCTGCCTATGAGGAGAAGCGCTGATGGAGGTAAAGGTGGCAAAAACCGCCGGCTTCTGCTTCGGAGTGAAGCGGGCGGTGGACAAGGTATATGAGCAGGTAAAGGAAGGAAAATCCAACGTCTGCACCTATGGACCCATCATCCACAACGAGGAAGTGGTGGGAGACCTGGAAGCCAGGGGCGTCAGGGTCCTGAACGGCCGGGAGGATCTGGAGAAGCTTTCGGAGGGAACCGTGGTGATCCGTTCCCATGGGGTTCCCCGGGAAATCTATCAGCTCATTCAGGAGAAGGGGCTGGAATGTGTGGACGCCACCTGTCCTTTTGTGCGGAAGATCCACCGGATCGTGGAAGAAAAGAGCCGTCAGGGGTATTTTATCGTGATCGTGGGCAACAGCAGCCATCCGGAGGTGGAGGGCATCCGGGGATGGTGCCAGGGCCCCTCAGTGGTGATCTCCACGGCCGAAGAAGCGGAAAAACTGGACTTTCCGGAGGGTACAAAGGTGTGTGTCGTGTCCCAGACGACATTTAATTACAACAAATTTCAAGATTTAGTTGAAATTCTGGAAAAAAAGAGGTATGATAGAATTGTTTTAAATACGATCTGCAACGCTACAGAGGAGAGACAGGCTGAGGCACGTCAGATCGCCTGCGAAGTAGAGACCATGATTGTCATTGGCGGCAGACATAGTTCCAATACGCAGAAATTATACGAGATTTGTCGGAATGAGTGCAAGAATACTTACTATATACAGACACTTGTTGATTTGGAAACTAAGCCTTTTCAATGTATTGGTTGCGTAGGTATTACAGCGGGGGCTTCCACCCCAAATAATATAATTGAGGAGGTTCAAAAACATGTCAGAATTAAGTTTTGAACAAATGCTGGAAGATTCTTTAAAAACCATCAGAAACGGGGAGGTAGTCGAAGGTACTGTAATCGATGTCAAACCTGACGAGATTATTTTAAATATTGGTTACAAGGCCGATGGTATTCTTACCAAAAGCGAGTACAGCAACGATTCCTCTCTGGACCTGACCACAGTCGTGAACCCGGGAGACACCATGGAAGTAAAAGTGCTGAAGGTGAACGACGGTGAGGGACAGGTGCTGCTGACCTATAAGAGACTGGCGGCTGAGAAGGGCAATAAGAGATTGGAGGAGGCTTTCGAGAATAAGGAAGTCCTGAAGGCAAAGGTTACCCAGGTACTGAACGGGGGACTGAGCGTAGTGATCGACGAGGCGAGGGTATTTATCCCGGCAAGCCTGGTGTCCGATACGTTTGAGAGAGATCTGAACAAGTACGCGGATCAGGAGATTGAGTTTGTGATCACCGAGTTCAATCCCAGAAGAAGAAGGATCATCGGTGACAGGAAGCAGCTTCTGATCGCTGAGAAGGCTCAGAAGCAGAAAGAGCTGTTTGAGCGGATCCATGTTGGCGATACCGTTGAGGGTGTTGTGAAGAATGTAACAGATTTCGGTGCGTTCGTGGATCTGGGAGGCGCTGACGGACTGCTGCACATCTCTGAGATGAGCTGGGGCAGAGTAGAGAACCCCAAGAAGATCTTCAAGGTAGGCGAGCCGCTGAAGGTGCTGATCAAGGATATCAACGGAGATAAGATCGCTCTGAGCCTGAAGTTCGAGGATCAGAATCCGTGGCTGAACGCAGACGAGAAGTATGCGGCCGGCAATATCGTGGAGGGAACCATTGCCCGGATGACGGATTTCGGAGCATTCGTGGAGCTGGAGCCGGGTGTGGACGCGCTGCTGCACGTATCCCAGATTTCCAGAGAGCATGTGGAGAAGCCCTCTGATGTTCTGAAGGTGGGACAGCACATTACAGCCAAGGTTGTGGACTTTAACGGCGAGGATAAGAAGATCAGCCTGAGCATGAAAGCTCTGGAGAACAGCGCTGCGGATGACAGCGAAGATGCTGAGTAAGAAACTGCGGTGTGCCGGTACGGCACGGTAACAGCAGGCTGAGAGAACACATACAGAGTGATATGCAGGGATATCTGTTCCTGCATGTTGCTCTCTTTTTTTTCGCGGACACTGCCCCGGCCATCTCCCTATCCGTTTTGCGGGGCATGGCCGTTTCACTGCTCCGGTCGCAGCATCCGGCGAAAGTTTTCCAGAAGGCTGGTCACATAAAGCCGTACATTTTCCGGATCCTGAAAATCTGATTCTTTCGCCTGAAAATACATTGGCCATGACCGGTATTCCCTGCGGAAAGAAGGCGTAAAAAGCGCATCCGTCTGAGGAAGAAAGAGGCCGGAGACCTTCTGGAAGCAGCTGGCCGCGGTGGCTGGCTTCCGGTGATCCGGGTCCACATAGGCTCCCACGCTTTTGTGGATGGCCACATCTTCCAGGGGAAGATAGAAGTAATCTTTATAATTCTCATAGAAAAGCTTCAGCGTTCCCTGAAAGAAAGGAACTGTCAGGGAGATCCGATCCTCTTTTCCCTGGAGGGAACAGAAGGGGGTATCCAGCTTAAGCGGGGCGGCAAGGGCCACAGGAAGCCTCATGTCAAAGGCGGCCTCCTTGGCGGTAAAACGGACTTCCGGATGCAGCGGGATCTGTCCCGAGAAGAGCCGGGGGATCAGGAGAAGGGGAAGAAGCCCCAGCATGCCTTCCACATCCTCCCGGTTGTGGATCAGCAGAGCGTCCCGCAGACGTTCGTCCCCTGTTTTCAGATATTCCTGATAACAGGCGATCAGTTCCTTTCCGGAGAAGGGATCTTCTCTGTGGATACCGGCATATTCCTCCAGATCCCGCTGCCGCATATGGGGAAGCCCCATGATCTGCTTCCAGGGAAGGAGATCATGGTACAGATCCATCTGCCGGAGAGTGTGGAAAGGGTGCTCTTTCTGATAAAGAGTGTACCGGTGCATCAGATAGGGTACATCAAAGCCATTTCCGTTAAAGTGGATCAGCAGGGAGCAGTTTTCTGTCAGGGAAGAGAATTCCTCCAGTACCTGGGCTTCATCTGAGGGGCGCTGGCAGAACCACTGCCTGAGATACCAGGAGCCTTCCCGGCAGAACACGGCGCCCAGAAGATACAGATGGGAGCTGCGCCAGGAGAGGCCTGTGGTTTCTATATCGAAAAATACGGTCTGCCCGGGATCCGGGAACCATTCTTTGGGGCAGGATGCCAGGGGATCGGAAACCGGAAAATCAAATTGCAGCATAGCTACCTCCTTTACTTTGCGCTGTTATCAGTATAGTACAATTACTTCTAAAAATGTAGTGCTTTTTTTCTGAAAATACGGTATGATAGAGCATAAGGAAACAATGGTTACAGTTTAGCCTTCCACTGTCCCGCGAGGTGTCACGCTGCGAAGGCAGCGTGATCCCGAGATTTGCGGGTGCCAGGCTGCGATATTCGCAGCCTGTGTGCATTCCTTTGTGACAGTGAAGCCGGAAGGCTGAACTGTTAAAACCGATGCGGACCGGCCGGAGAACGCTGAAATCTGTGGCAGGAAGAGGCGGCGGTCCAGGCTGTGCCGGAAAAAAGGAAGGAGTGAGGCGGTGTCGTTTGAGATATTGGGTGTGGATGTTTACCATATAGTAAGCTGGTTTATCGTATACAGCTTTCTGGGCTGGGTCTGGGAGAGCTGTTATGTATCGGTGTGCCAGAGACGCTGGGTAAACAGAGGATTTATCAATGGACCTTTTGTAACCATCTACGGGGTAGGCGCGGTTACGATCTATGTACTTCTCCGTCCTCTGGCGGGGAATCCGGCAGAGCTTTATCTGGGAGGCGTGGTGGCAGCTACCTGCCTGGAATATGTGACCGGAGTCTTGATGGAAGCTGTTTTTCACACCAATTGGTGGGATTACAGCGATAAGAAGTTTAATTTTCAGGGGAAGATCTGTCTGGGAAGCTCGGTGGCCTGGGGCTTTTTTACTTTGCTTCTTTTTTATGTCCTGCATCCCTGGGTTTCCCGGGCGGTGGATCTGGTACCCAGAAATGTGGGAAGCGTGCTGATCATGATCTGGCTGGCGGGTTATGCGGTGGACTTTTCCTTCTCGGCTGCCGCTGCTTTCAATCTGCGGGAAAGGCTGCAGAAACTGGAGACAGCCAGAGAAGAACTGCAGAGATATCTGCAGGAATACCTGGAGAATGCGGGAATACGGGAGGCCGCTGAGGAATTTCTGGAGAAGACCAGAAGCTACCGGCCGGAGGGGAAAGCCGGTTCGGCCAGCGAATATCTGAAGGAAGGCAGAGAAAAATTCCGGGAAATGATGGAGAAACTGGACGAGGCCAGGGAAAAACGGGAAGGATTTTTCCGGAGATACGATGAGTTCGCCGGAAAATATCTGGAGCTGAAGCAAAGCCTGCGGCTGGGGTCCAGGCGGCATCTGCGGGCTTACCCCCATCTGGTCAGCAGATCCGGGCGGCTTCGGAAGCTGAAAGAACGGAAGGAAAAGAAAAAGTGAGAAAAGAAATGGAGGTTTTACAGTATGGGCTTACTGACATTTAAAGGAGGCATCCATCCCTACGATGGGAAAGAGCTGTCCAGAGACAGTAAGATTACCCCTTTGAAGCCGGGGAAGGAACTGGCATATCTGATGTCCCAGCATATCGGCGCCCCGGCCCGGCCGGTGGTGGCCAAGGGGGACCGGGTGCTGGCAGGTCAGATGATCGGTGAGGCGGCCGGATTTGTATCTGCCCCGGTCTACGCATCGGTGTCGGGGACCGTAAAGGGGATCGAGGACCGGCTTACGGCGGCAGGCGGGACATCCCAGGCAGTCATTGTGGAAAATGACGGGCTGTATGAGTCGGTGGAATTTACACCCCAGGAGCATCCGGAGCGGCTTTCCAAAGAAGAGATCCGCAAAAAGATCCAGGAAGCGGGGGTGACAGGTATGGGAGGAGCGGGATTTCCCACCCATGTAAAGCTCACCCCCAAGGAGCCGGAGAAAATTGATTACATATTGGTGAATGGAGCGGAATGTGAGCCTTATCTTACTTCGGACTACCGCAGGATGCTGGAGGAGCCGGAGAAGGTGATCGGCGGCCTGAAGATCATCCTGCAGCTTTTTGATAAGGCCAAGGGATGTATCTGCATCGAGGACAACAAGCCGGAATGTATTAAGGTGCTGAAGGAACTGACGGCGGGAGAGCCCCGGATCCAGGTAAAGGAGCTGAAGACCAAGTATCCCCAGGGAGCGGAGCGCATGCTGATCTATGCGGTCACCGGCCGGAAGATCAACTCCTCCCTGCTGCCTGCGGACGCGGGATGCATCGTGGATAATGTGGACACGGTGGTGGCAGTGTACAAGGCAGTGGTGATGGGGCGGCCGCTGATGAACAGGATCGTTACGGTTTCCGGGGACGCTGTGGCCCATCCCTCCAACTTTTCCGTGCCGGTGGGAACCCCCTATCAGGAGCTTCTGGACGCGGCGGGGGGACTTTCCAGACCTGCCGAGAAGATGCTGTCCGGCGGTCCGATGATGGGATTCGCTCTGTTTGACCTGCAGGTTCCGGTGACCAAAACCACTTCGGCGCTGATCTGCCTGTCGGTGGATGAGGTGAGCCGTCTGGAGCCCACGGCCTGCATCAACTGCGGCCGCTGTGTCAGTGAGTGTCCGGAGAGGCTTCTGCCCTCAAGACTTGCCAGATTCGCGGAGCACGGGGATGAAAAGAGCTTTTTGAAATATTATGGCATGGAATGCTGCGAGTGCGGCTGCTGCAGCTACGTCTGTCCCGCCAGAAGACCTCTGGCCCAGGATATCAAATCCATGAGGAAGATGGTCCTTGCCAACCGGAAAAAGAAATAGACGAGGAGGAAGAAAAGGAATGAGTGAATTACTGCATGTGTCATCCTCACCGCATATCCGTTCCAAAACAGGGACATCCCGTATCATGGCGATGGTAGTGATCGCGCTGATGCCGGCCACTCTGTTTGGAATCTACAATTTCGGTGTAAGGGCACTTCTGCTGATACTGATCTCCGTGGCAGCCTGCGTGGCTACGGAGGGGATTTATGAGGCTCTGATGCACAAGCCGTCCACGCTGGGGGATTTCAGCGCGGTGATCACAGGGCTTCTGCTGGCTTTGAACCTGCCCAGCACAGCTCCCTGGTGGATCCCGGTGATAGGAGGCGTTTTCGCTATCCTGGTGGTGAAGCAGCTTTTCGGCGGTCTGGGGCAGAATTTTATGAACCCGGCGCTGGCAGCCAGATGCTTCCTGCTTCTGGCCTTTACCGGTCCCATGACGGATTTTACCACCTCGGGCGGTTTCGGTACCATCGTGGATACTGTGTCGGGGGCCACACCGCTGGCGGCCATAAAGGCCGGTGAGCAGCCGGATCTTCTGGCCATGTTTCTGGGAAATACGGCGGGTACCATCGGAGAAACCTCCGCGCTGGCCATTCTGCTGGGCGCTGTGTTCCTGCTGGTGATGCGGGTGATCGATCTGAGGATCCCTCTTTCCTATATCGGCAGTTTTCTGGTCTTTATGATCCTGTTCGGCGGAAAGGGGCTGGATGCCGAATTTCTGCTGGGACACCTGCTGGGCGGCGGACTGATGCTGGGGGCGTGGTTTATGGCCACGGATTACGTCACCAGTCCCATTACCAAAAGCGGTCAGGTGGTGTATGGAGTGATCCTGGGGATCATGACCGGTATCTTCCGGGTATTCGGAGCTTCCGCGGAGGGAGTTTCCTACGCGATCATCTTCAGCAATCTGCTGATCCCGCTGATCGAGCGGGTGACGGTTCCGGCTGCATTCGGGAAAGGAGGCAGACAGCATGAGTAAGATTATAAAGGACGCCATGGCCCTGACTGCCATTACCCTGGTATCCGGGCTGGCTTTAGGCGCGGTCCACGGAATCACCGAAGAGCCCATTGCCCGTCAGGAGGAGCTGGCGAAGCAGGAAGCGTATCAGGAGGTATTTCCCGACGCCAGCGAGTTTGAAGCGGTAACTTTGGATGAAGGACTGACGGAGCAGCTTCGTGCGAGCCTGGACGAAGAGGGGTATACCGCCCAGTCCATCCAGGAGGTGATGGAGGCTTTGGACGGAAGCGGGGAGAAGATGGGGTATGCCTTTACCGTGGTGTCCTCAGAGGGATACGGAGGCGATATCCAGTTCTCCATCGGGATCCAGAACGATGGAACGGTCAATGGGATTTCCATCCTGTCCATCAGTGAGACGGCAGGACTGGGAATGAAGGCGGACACGGAGGAATTTAAGAGCCAGTTTGCCGGCAAGCAGGTGGATGCCTTCACCTATACCAAGAACGGAGCCTCCGCTGACGGGGAGATCGATGCCATCAGCGGCGCGACGATCACCACCAATGCCATGACCAATGGGGTGAACGCCGGGCTGTGCGCATTTCGGGTGATGGAAGGAGGAGATGGAAATGAAGGCTAATTCGCCTAAGGAACGGCTGTATAACGGTATAATCAAGGAGAATCCCACCTTTGTGATGATGCTGGGAATGTGTCCCACACTGGCGGTAACTACTTCAGCCATCAATGGTCTGGGAATGGGTCTGACCACCATGGTGATCCTCACCATGTCCAATATGATGATCTCTCTTCTGAGAAAAGCGATTCCGGACAGCGTGCGGATGCCGGCCTACATCGTGGTGGTGGCTTCCTTTGTGACCATCGTTCAGTTTCTGCTGCAGGGATTTATCCCCACCCTTTACGATTCGCTGGGAATCTATATTCCTCTGATCGTGGTGAACTGTATCATCCTGGGAAGAGCGGAGGCATACGCTTCCAAGCATGGGGTGGTAAGCTCCATTTTTGACGGGATCGGTATGGGACTGGGCTTTACCCTGGGACTGACCAGTATCGGCATCGTCCGGGAGATCCTGGGAAGCGGAGCTATCTTCGGTATACAGATCTTCGACGGAGGAGCCACCATCTTTGTGCTGGCCCCGGGAGCCTTCTTTGTGCTGGCGATGCTGGTGGCCCTGCAGAACAAGCTGAAGGCCCAAAAGCCCGAGAAGGCGGCAAAGCAGGGCGGCTGCGGAAGCGGCTGCGCGGCCTGTTCAAATACCATGTGCGGTTCCAGAGGGCTGACGGAAGAAAAGAAAGAAGGAGGTAAGCAGACATGGGAGAGCTGAGTACCTTATTGATGATCGCTGTGGGATCCGCCCTGGTAAATAACGTGGTACTGAGTCAGTTTCTGGGTCTGTGCCCCTTCCTGGGAGTATCCAAGAAGATGGAGACGGCAGCCGGCATGGGAGGAGCTGTCATTTTCGTGATCACCATCTCCTCCTTTTTTACCAGTGTGATCTACAAATATATCCTGGTGGCGGCCGGTATGGAATATCTTCAGACAATCGTGTTTATCCTGGTGATCGCAGCTCTGGTACAGCTGGTGGAGATGTTCCTGAAAAAATCCATTCCTTCTCTGTACAAGAGTCTGGGGGTATATCTGCCGCTGATCACCACCAACTGCGCGGTGCTGGGCGTTGCTCTTCTGAATGTGCAGAACGGATATGGGATCCTGGAGGGGACGGTCAACGGATTTGCCACGGCGGTGGGATTTACCATTTCCATTATCCTGATGGCGGGACTCAGGGAGAAAATCGAATACAACGATATTCCCAAGCCCTTTCAGGGAATGCCCATTGTGCTTCTGACAGCGGGGCTGATGTCCATTGCGTTTTTCGGATTTTCCGGAATGATCTGAGGAGGTAGGTATGATTACTGGAATTATTATCGCGGCGGCGCTGGTGGGAGGCACCGGTCTGATCATCGGCCTTCTCCTGGGAGTGGCCGGAAAGAAATTCGCCGTGGAGGTGAATGAAAAGGAGATTGCTGTACGGGAGCAGCTCCCGGGAAACAACTGCGGAGGCTGCGGCTACCCGGGCTGTGACGGCCTGGCTGCGGCCATTGCTTCCGGAAAGGCGCCGGTGAACGCCTGTCCTGTGGGAGGTCCGGCAGTGGCGAAGGAAATCGCCGCCATTATGGGGCAGGAGGCTGTGGAGAGCAAAAGGATGACTGCCTTTGTAAAATGCGGAGGAGACTGCGAGCACTCCCGGAAAAACTATGTGTACGACGGCGTGGAGGACTGCGCCATGATGGCTTTTATCCCGGGAGGCGGAGCCAAAAAGTGCGCCCACGGATGTCTGGGTTACGGTACCTGCGTAAAAGCCTGTACCTTCGGGGCCATTCACATTGAAAATGGTGTGGCTGTGGTGGATAAGGAGAAGTGCAAGGCCTGCGGAAAGTGTGTGAAGGTCTGTCCCCACCATCTGATCGAGCTGGTGCCCTACGACCAGAAGCATCTGGTCCGCTGCAGCTCTCAGGATAAAGGAAAGGCTACAATGACAGCCTGCGATGCCGGGTGCATCGGCTGTAAAAAGTGTGAAAAGGGCTGTCCGGTGGGAGCGGTGAAGGTGGAGAACAATGTGGCCCACATCGACTATTCCCGCTGCACCAACTGCGGAAAGTGCAGGGAGAATTGCCCCAGAGGGTGTATTCTGTAAGGAGAGTTCCTGAAATATGTATTTGATGACTGCCAGGTTTTTTGCGAATGCGAAAAATTGCCTGGCAGTCTTTATGTCCGGATCGGGCAGCGGAACAGCTTCTCCTTTTTTCTTTCCCGCAGACCGCCGTGTGTCGGCGGCATACGTTGGGCCCTGACCGAAGCAGAGCGCAGGAATGCCGTGTGATGGCTGCGTTTGGCGCTTCCGGGAAACGGGCGCCTCCGGGGGAAAGGTTGACAAGGAGAGGAAGGCCGTGGTAAAATCAAAAAACCATACTGAGAGAATGTAAGCGTGAAGGGGTTGGGAAAATGGCGAGGAACAAATATCCGGAAGTGACAGAGGAAAAGATTCTGGAGGCAGCCCAGAGGCTGTTCCTGGAGAAAGGGTACGAGGAAACCACGATACAGGATATTGTCAATGAGCTGGGAGGACTGACAAAGGGAGCGGTATACCATCATTTTAAGTCCAAGGAAGAAATCATGGACGCAGTGGGAGACCGGATGTTTGATCGGAACAATCCGTTTGACGCAGTGAGAAAACGGACGGATCTGAACGGACTGGAGAAGCTCAGGGAGATGGTCCGGCTGAATCAGTCCGACCGGGACCGGTCCCGGATGAATATCCAGTCTCTGCCTATTCTGAAAAACCCCCGGGTGCTGGCGGGAATGATCGATGCCAACCGCCGGGGGCTTACTCCCCTGTTTTATGAACTGATCCAGGAGGGAAACCGGGACGGATCCATCCATACGGAGTATGCGAAGGAACTGTCGGAGCTGATCCCGCTGCTCACCAGCCTCTGGCTGGCGCCCACAGTGTTTCCCGGAGACGCAGCGCAGATGCTGCGGAAGTTCCGGTTTATCGGAGAGATGCTGGAGAAAATGGGCCTTCCGGTGATCGACGAAGAGATCCTGGGAATGGCGGAAGCGTATTTTCAGGAGATTGAAGCTGCTGAAAAACAGGAAGAGGCGGGGAAGGAAGCCTCTGAGGGAAAACAGGCATATCCTGCCGGGGATCGGTCATGATACGGCGGGGAAAAGCGCCTGCGGAAGGAGAAAATTTTTCCGGAGGCGCAAACGGGAGCTTTCAGACCGGAGGGATTTTAAAAAGGAGAGACATCCTTGCAGCTGCTGTGATCCTGCTGGCGGCATTCGCCGTGTGGGGGGCCGGACGGCTGTTTTCCGGCGATCCCGGCAAACTGCGGATCACAGTGGACGGGGAAGTCTACGGGGAATATCCTCTGGACCAGGAACGGGAGATCCGGATCGGGGATACCAATATCTGCCGGATCCGGGACGGGGAGGTGTCCATGACATGGGCAGATTGTCCCGATCAGGTCTGCGTGGAGACCCTGGCTATCAACCGGGACGGCGGTACGATCGTATGCCTTCCCAACCGGGTGGTCCTGGAGATCACCGACGCAGGGGACGGACTGGATGATCAGGAAACACCGGGAGACCAGGAGGCGCCCGGGGATCAGGAGCTTCCGGATACGGTGGCTTCGTAGCAGCGGTAAAGCCGGGAGGCTGAACGGTTGCGCTTCGTAAGAAAGTGGAGAGTGCAATGAAGAAAAAGACAGCATATCTGGGGCTGCTTACGGCGGCAGCGATGATCTTGGGGTACGTGGAATCGCTGGTGCCGGTTTTTGCGGGGGTTCCGGGAATGAAGCTGGGTCTTCCCAATCTGGCCATTGTGATGGTTCTGTACCTGTATTCCTGGAAGGAGGCGCTGGCGGTTTCCGTGGTGAGGATCCTGGGGATCGGCCTTCTGTTTGGAAATCTGTTCAGTATCGCCTTCAGCATGGCGGGAGGAGTACTGAGCCTGATCTGTATGGAGCTGGTCCGGAGGTATCTGAGGCTCAGCTGCGTGGGCGTCAGCATGGTAGGCGGAGTGGCCCATAATGCCGGACAGATCGCGGTGGCGGCTGCTGTGGTGGAAAACATGCGGATCACTTATTATTTTCCCGTTCTGGCGGTATCCGGTACTGTGACCGGCATACTGATCGGGGTGCTGGGAGGCGAGATGGTCCGGAGAATGAGCGGTATCCTGCCGGGAACGGTTTCTGCCGGCCGTGGAAGAACAGGGGCTGCAGGAGAAAGCGGATGGAGGCCAGGTCCGGCAGACGGAAAGAAAACAGGTCCGGGGAATCATCCGGAAAAAGAGGGGAAGTCTGCCCGGAGAACAGCGGGAGAAGAAAGCGGAACGGCCCGGACGGACCTTCCCCGGGACAGGAGAGACAAAGAATGATAAGATATATCAAAGGGATACTGACGGAGGCGGATGATCAGGGAATCGTGGTGGAGAATCAGGGAATCGGCTATTATATTTTTATTCCCGGCTCCATGTTCGCGGGAAGTCTTCCCATGGGAGAGGAGATCCGGATTTATACTTATTTCCATGTGAAAGAGGATGCCATGCAGCTTTACGGATTTCTCACCAGAGATGATCTGCAGATTTTCCGTCTGCTGCTGGGAGTCAGCGGAGTGGGACCCAAGGCAGGACTGGGAATCCTCTCTGCGCTGTCCGCAGATGAACTGCGGTTTGCGGTGCTTTCCGATGACGCAGCGGCCATCGCCAAAGCGCCCGGTATCGGGAAGAAGACGGCCCAGAAGCTGATCCTGGAGCTGAAGGATAAGCTGGATCTGGAGGAGGCCTTTGAACAGAAGCTGTCTCATCAGGCGGCCGAACAGGAACTGCCCCAGGGAGATGAACGGCAGGAAGCTGTGCAGGCTCTGGTGGCGCTGGGCTATCCCAGCACAGAGGCGCTGCGGGCAGTGAAGAAGGTGGAAGGCGCGGAGCACATGACGGCAGAGGAGCTTCTGAAAGCGGCGCTGAGGAAGATGATCTGATACGGAAGGCGGTTATAGACGGACCGGAAACATCCGGATGCCAGGCAGGAAATGACCGGAAGAAGAGGTGACAGGAAGTGGGAAAAATGGAAAAACGGATGATAACCACAGAGCTTCTGGAGGAGGATATCCGGGTGGAGGGAAGTCTCCGCCCCCAGACGCTGGATGAATACATAGGCCAGGAAAAAGCGAAACAGAATCTGAAGATCTATATTGAAGCGGCGAAACAGCGGAAGGACGCTCTGGATCACGTATTGTTCTACGGACCGCCGGGATTGGGAAAGACCACTCTGGCCGGTATCATCGCCAATGAGATGGGGGTCCATATGAAGGTGACCTCCGGGCCGGCAGTGGAAAAACCGGGAGAGATGGCGGCGATCCTGAACAACCTGCAGGAAGGGGATGTGCTGTTTGTGGATGAGATCCACCGGCTGAACAGGCAGGTGGAGGAGGTACTGTATCCGGCCATGGAGGACTTTGCCATTGACATCATGATCGGAAAAGGAGCCAGTGCCCGGTCCATCCGTCTGGATCTGCCTCATTTTACCCTGGTGGGCGCCACCACCAGGGCAGGACTTCTGACGGCTCCTCTGAGGGACCGCTTTGGGGTGATCCATCATCTGGAATTTTACACGGAAAAAGAGCTGGAGAGTATCATCCTCCATTCTGCCAGGGTTCTGGGCGTAGAGATCGATCAAGAGGGAGCCCTGGAGATGGCAAAGCGTTCCCGGGGTACCCCCCGGCTTGCCAACCGGCTTTTGAAGCGTGTCCGGGATTTCGCCCAGGTGAAGTATGACGGGAAGATCACCAGAGAGGTGGCATCCTTCGCCCTGGACCTTCTGGAGGTGGACAGGTACGGTCTGGACCAGACAGACAGGTATCTTCTGGATACCCTGATCTCCAAGTTCCAGGGAGGGCCGGTGGGGCTGGATACGCTGGCGGCGGCCATCGGTGAGGATGCGGGAACCATCGAGGATGTGTATGAGCCGTATCTGATCCAGCATGGATTCATCAACCGGACGCCCAGGGGACGGGTGGCCACAGAGAGGGCCTACCACCATATGGGGATCGGGAAACCCTGAGAAAATGGTTGTTTTTTGACGGATTTCGATTATAATAGAACTATATACGATACGGAGGACAGGTCTAAGATGCCAGCGAAAAATACGACAAAGGTTCTGATAGGTGGAAAGATTATCACGTTGAGCGGCTACGAAAGCGAGGAATATCTCCAGCGGGTGGCCTCTTACTTAAATCATAAGATCGCCCAGCTTTCTGAGCTTCCCGGCTACAATCGTCAGCCGGTGGAGACAAAGCACAATCTTCTCAGTCTGAATATCGCGGACGATTATTTTAAGGCCAGGCGTCAGGCAGAGGTGTTTGAGGAGGATTCCCAGAGGAAGGACAAGGAGATGTATGATCTGAAGCACGATCTCATCGAGGCTCAGATCCAGCTGGAGACGCTGAAGAAAGAGAAGGAGCAGTTGGAAAAGGAGCGGGAGCAGCTCATGGAGCAGAACAAACGGCTGGAAGAGGATATGGACAGCTTGCTGAACAAGTAGAAATGACGGGGGATTACTGTTCACGGCTCTATTTGAGACGGAAGGTGAACGGTAATCCCCTTTTCCTGTAAGGGAGAGGACTGTCAGGAGGAGGATGGAATGAGAGAGACAGAGTTGCTGGCGCCGGCAGGCTCCTACCAGGCTATGGAGGCTGCAGTCAGTGCCGGGGCGGATGCCGTTTATATCGGAGGCTCCAGATTCGGGGCCCGGGCCTATGCGGATAACCCGGATGAAGATGGGATCCTGAGGGCTATCGACTACGTTCATGTGCATGGAAAGCGGCTGTATCTGACGGTGAATACACTGCTGAAGGATCAGGAACTGGAAGAGGAGCTGTACCAATACCTGCTGCCTTTTTACCGGGAGGGTCTGGATGCGGTGATCGTGCAGGATCTGGGAGTTTTAAGATTTGTCCGCAGGATGTTTCCGGAGCTGCCGATCCATGCCAGCACCCAGATGACTGTTACGGGAGTGGAGAGCGCCCGTCTGCTGAAGGAGGCCGGTGCCGTGCGGGTGGTGACGGCCAGGGAGCTTTCTCTGCCGGAGCTTTCGGCTATTTACCAGGCAACCCATATGGAGATCGAGAGTTTTGTCCATGGAGCGCTGTGCTACTGTTATTCCGGCCAGTGTCTGATGAGCAGTCTGATCGGAGGCAGGAGCGGGAACCGGGGACGGTGTGCCCAGCCCTGCCGTCTGCCCTATCAGGTGTGGCAGGGGAGCCGGAGGCTGAACGATGAGCGGACCGCATATCCCTTAAGTCCCAAGGATATGTGTACGGTATCGCTCCTTCCGCAGATCCTGGAGGCAGGGGTCCATTCCCTGAAGATTGAGGGGAGGATGAAAAAACCGGAGTATACAGCCGGAGTGGTGGCGGTGTACCGGAAGTATCTGGACCGGTATCTGGCGGGAGACAGGGAATGCAGGGTAAGCCGGGAGGATTATCAGAAGCTCCTGGATATCTATAACAGGGACGGATTTCACCAGGGCTATTATCAGCAGAAAAACGGCAGGAATATGATGGCTCTGAGAAATGAAAAGAAGACCCGTGAGGGACGGGATATAAAGAATGTCAGGAATGAGCAGCTGTTCGATCAGATCCGCCGGGAATATCTGGAGACGAAACCCAAAAGAGCGGTTCAGGGAGTGCTGAGCCTGTACCCGGGCTGTCCGGCGTGTCTGGAGCTTTCCCAGGGGGAAGTCAGGGTATCCGCAGAAGGGGAGATGGTCCAGCAGGCCCAGAGCCGTCCGCTGGAGGAGGAGAGGGTCCGCCGGCAGATGATGAAGACGGGAGCTACAGAGTTTGAATTTTCCGAGCTTACGGTCTTTCTGGGGGATCAGGTTTTCCTGCCCATGCAGCATCTGAATGAGCTGCGCAGAAAGGGGCTGGAAGCCCTCAGAGAAGCGATACTGGACAGATACAGAAGAAGGACTGAAGAAGGAGCGGGCACAGATCCCTTCATGGGAGAGAAAACAGAAGCAGGCCAGCAGGAGAAGGCAGTCCCGGAAGATAGCAGGACGGATGAAGCAGATGGACAGGTGAAGCCGGAAGGGGAGGAGCTGTTCCTGTCGGCGCTGGTGACCACCAGGAGCCAGCTTGACGCGGTACTGGAGGTTGGCGGAATCCGCAGGATCTATGTGGAATGCGGCATGTGGAGGGTTCCGGAGTTTGCCGGTGAGGCGGCGCGCACCCTGGAACGGGTCACTGCCGCCGGAAAAGAAATGTATCTGGCCCTGCCCTATGTGGTGAGAGACCGGGAGCTTGACGGGAGGAAGGAGCATTTTTCCATGCTCTGCCGGATGGGGCTTTCCGGATTCCTGGTGCGGAATCTGGAAAGCGCAGGCGTACTTGCCGGAATGGGGCTTTCGGGAAAGACAGTCTGGGATGCGGGGCTGTATACCATGAACGGACAGGCCCGGCGGGAGGCGGCCCGGATGGGGGCGGCAGGGGATACGGTTCCCCTGGAACTGAATCAGAAAGAACTCCTGATCCGGGATAACAGGGGAAGCGAGCTGGTGGTATACGGGTATCTCCCCATGATGATATCCGCCCAGTGCCTGAAAAAGAATCTGGACGGCTGTGACGGAAAGTGTGCAGTTTTGACCGTAAAAGACAGATATATGAAAGAATTTCATGCAGTATGCAGCTGCGAATTCTGTTATAATATCCTGTATAACACAGTTCCGCTTTCTCTGCTGGGAGACGCTGCCAGAGTGCGCCGTCTGGAGGTGACCAGCCTCCGGCTGTCCTTCACACTGGAGGACAAAAAGACGGCCGAAAGTATTGCCAGAGCCTTTGAGGAAGCGTATCTTCAGGGCAGGAAGGAGACCCGGATCCCGGTCAGGGAGACTACCCGGGGTCACTTTTCCAGAGGAGTGGAATGAGAACAGCAGGGAGGCCGGAAGGCCGATCTGTTATGGATAAGGGGAAGAGCGGGCAGAAGGCCTGATGCCGGAAAGCCCCGGGAACGGAGGAAATTGTGGAAACTGTAATTTCAGAATTATCCAAATATCTGATCATTATACTGATGATCCTGTATACCTTCCAGTGTTTCACGATTTTCAGGAAGCATGATCTGGAGGATAAGCGTCAGGTGCTGCGCAAGCAGATCGTTCTGATGCTGTTTATGAATTTTGTGGCGTATGCGGTGCTGTATATGAAAACCCAGGAGATCAATATGATCTTCATGTATGTGGCGGTGCTGGTCTTTATCGGGCTGGTTCAGATCCTGTACCGGGTGATCTACAGGAAGGCCAATATGCTGGTGGTGAACAATATGTGCATGCTGCTCAGCATCGGATTTCTGATGCTGGCGCGGCTGAAGTTTGACCGGGGAGTAAAACAGTTCATCATTGCCTCGGCGGCGCTTCTTCTGTCTCTGGTGGTTCCGGTGATCGTGCGGAAGGTAAAGCATCTGAAGGATCTGACCTGGCTGTACGGGATCGCGGGTATTGGCATGCTGGTCGCGGTGCTGGTGCTGGCTACGGTCAGCGGAGGAGCAAAGCTTTCCATCAATATCGGGGATTTTACCTTCCAGTTTTCCGAGCTGGTTAAGATCACTTTTGTGTTTTTTGTGGCCGGGATGCTCAGGGAGGATACCAGCTTCAGGAATGTGGTGATCACCACTGTTGTGGCTGCCATACATGTGGGGATCCTGGTGCTGTCCACGGACCTGGGCAACGCTCTGGTATTTTTCGTTGCCTATCTGGTGATGCTGTATGTGGCCACCAGAAAGCCGCTGTACGCGCTGGCGGGAATTTTGGCCGGATGCGGTGCTTCGGTGGTGGCATATTTCCTGTTTAACCATGTGCGGCAGCGAGTGGTGGCCTGGCAGGATCCCATTGCGGTATACAATGAGTCGGGAGGCGGCTACCAGGTATCCCAGGGACTGTTTGGGATCAGCGCCGGAGGCTGGTTCGGCATGGGACTGGGAGACGGGTCACCCAACACCATACCGGTGGTGGATCAGGACTTTATTTTCGCAGCCATCTGTGAGGAGCTGGGAGCCATATTTGCCATCTGTATGCTGCTGGTGTGCATGAGCTGTTTCCTGATGATCGTGAATATTTCCATGAAGATGAGCAAGCCTTTTTACAAGCTGATCGCTCTGGGACTGGGCGCCGAGTACGCGTTCCAGGTATTTCTCACAGTGGGGGGAAGCTGCAATTTTATTCCGCTTACGGGAATTACCCTGCCGCTGGTGAGCTACGGCGGAAGCTCTGTGATCTGTTCGATCTTGATGCTGGCTATTATTCAGGGACTGTATATTCTCAGGGAAGACGAAGGTGAGGAACTTGAAAGGCAGAGAAGAGAAAAGAAAAAAAATAAAAAGAAACGCGGCGGAAAATCAGGTGGACCGGGAGCGGGAACGTATCCTGGAGGAGCGGGAGGAGAGCGGGAAAAAACTCTCGAAGAAAAAATCCAGGAACAAACAGAAAAAAGCCTCAACTGGTAAGGAATATGTGATCATTTCCTACAGTTTTGTGGCCATCTTCCTGGCTCTGATCGGATATCTGGTATACTTTAACGTGGAGCTGCGGGATACCTATATCAACAGCCCGTACAACAAACGGCAGGAAACGTACCAGGAACGGGTGGTAAAAGGAGAGATCCGGGCTTCAGACGGAACGGTACTGGCCTCCACCCAGACCGATTCCGAAGGAAATGAATTCCGTCTGTATCCCTATGAGAATGTGTTTGCCCATGTGGTGGGATATTCCAGCAGGGGCCGGAGCGGTCTGGAGCAGACGATGAATTCCCAGCTGCTCACCTCCCATGCCAATATGCTGGAGCAGGTGGAAAATGAATTTAAGGATCAGAAGAATATCGGGGACAATGTGGTCACCACGCTGGATGTACAGCTTCAGCAGGCAGCTTACGACGCGCTGGGGGACCGGAATGGCGCCGTGGTGGTGATGGAGCCGGATACCGGAAAGATTCTGGCCATGGTCAGCAAGCCGGACTTCAACCCCAATACTCTGGATGAGGACTGGGGCAGCCTGGTGGCGGATGAAAACAACTCCAGTCTGGTGAACCGGGCGGCCCAGGGACTGTATCCGCCGGGCTCCACCTTCAAGATCGTCACCGCACTGGCCTACTGGAGGCAGAACCATACTCTGGACAGTTTTTCCTTTGACTGTCAGGGAGAGGTTACCAATGGGGGATATACCATCCACTGCTATCATAATACGGTGCACGGCCATGAGGACTTTTATACCGCTTTTGCCAATTCCTGCAACTCCGCCTTTGCCCAGATCGGCGTGGACCTGAACCGCGGTGAATTCCGGAATACTGTGGAGGATCTGCTGTTCAACCAGTCCCTCCCTGTGGATTTTACCTATAATAAGAGCCGCTTTGATCTGGAAAAGGGAAGCGCCGACGCGCTGACCATGCAGACTGCCATCGGCCAGGGAGATACTCTGGTGACGCCGCTGCACATGGCGATGATCACTGCGGCGGTGGCCAATGAGGGAGTGGTCATGACACCGTATCTGGTGGATCATATTGAAACGTATACCGGCGATACCGTGGATACCAATGCGCCGGAGGAATATAAGCAGGTGATGACGGCCAGTGAAGCTTCTCTTCTCAGCCAGCTGATGACTCAGGTGGTGGAGAGTGGAACTGCTTCTTCCATGTCCGGCCGGGGTTACACCGCGGCGGGAAAGACGGGAACGGCAGAGCATGGCGATGTGAGCGTGACAACTCCCCATTCCTGGTTTGTGGGATTTTCCAATGTGGAGGATCCGGATATTGTGGTCAGCGTGATCGCTGAGGAGTCCGGGGCCGGAAGCGAGGTGGCGGTGCCCATCGCGCAGCAGATATTTGACGCATATTATAATCGGTAGAGGGAAGGATAATAGAGGTTGCACAGTTTTCTGAAAAGGGTTATACTGTTCTTATAAGAGCACAGCGCATAACAGGAGGGACGGCAATGATCGAGGCAACGAGCTGTGGCGGGGTGGTGATATACCGGGGCAAGATCCTTACGCTCTACAAGTGTTATAGGAACAAGTACGAGGGATGGGTTCTGCCCAAGGGAACTGTGGAGGCAGGGGAAGTGTACGAGGAAACCGCCGTCCGGGAGGTTCTGGAAGAGACAGGCGTACAGGCTTCCATTGTCAGATATATCGGAAAAAGCAGATATTCCTTTTCTGTACCGGAGGATACGGTGGAGAAGGAGGTCCACTGGTTTCTGATGAGAGCTGACAGTTACTACAGCAGGCCTCAGAGGGAAGAATATTTCGTGGATTCCGGATACTACAAGTACCACGAAGCGTATCATCTGCTGAAGTTTTCCAATGAGCGGCAGATTCTGGAAACGGCGTATCATGAATATCTGGATTTGAGGAAATCCAACCTGTGGGGGAAGCGGTGATGTGACGGTGAAGCCGTGGGCAAAACGGCCGCAGTGTTTAAAATGGCACAAGGGAGGGATGACATATATCCCTCCCGTTTTATATATCAGGCGGAAGGGCCTGATAGAAGTTTTTGTCCCGGACAGTTTCAAAGTATAAAGCTGCCAGAAGGAAGGGAGGTTTTACTATGTTGGAACAGATCGATCTGACTAAGAAGATGGACAAGGAGGAGTACAAGAAAAAGATGGAGGAGATGACTCCGCGCCTGGCCCGGCTGCAAAGGGAGTGCAAGGAGCTGGGGATCCCGGTGATGATCGTCTTCGAGGGATTTGGCGCTGCCGGGAAGGGCGTACAGATCGGCAAGCTGATCTCCGCGCTGGATCCCAGGGGATTCCACGTACATGCGATCAACGGAGAATCTCCGGAGGAGAAGATGCGGCCGTTTCTCTGGAGATTCTGGACCAAGACTCCGGCCAAAGGCCGGATCGCCATCTTTGACAGGAGCTGGTACCGCAGGGTGCTGGTGGACCGTTTTGACGGACTGACCACGGATCAGGAGCTGGCCTATGCCTATGAGGAGATCAATTCCTTTGAACAGCAGCTTACGGACGGGGGATATTCCATCATCAAACTGTTTTTGTGTATTGACAAGAAGGAGCAGAAAAAGAGGTTCAAGAAGCTGATGGAATCCAAGTCCAGTGCCTGGAGAGTGTCTGAGGGGGATCTGAAGCGGAATAAGGAATATGACCGTTATAAAGAGATGAATGAGGAGATGCTCCAGAAGACAGATACGGACTATGCGCCCTGGACCATTGTGGAGGCCACGGACCGGGATTTTGCTGCGGTAAAGATCTATTCGGCGGTGATCAAACGGCTGACGGATAAGATCCAGGAGGTCAGGAAGGCAGAGCAGGACAGGGCTTCGCGGGCGGAGGAGCGCCGGCCGGCAGATACCTGGAAAGAGGACGAAACGCTGAAGACCTCCAGTCTGAACAATGTGGACCTGTCTCTTTCCTATACCAGGGAAGAGTACAAGGAGAAACTGAAGCATCTGCAGAACCGGATCCAGGAACTCCACGGAGAGCTGTACCGGAGGCGGATCCCTGTGATCCTTGGCTTTGAGGGATGGGATGCCGGAGGAAAGGGAGGCGCCATCAAGAGACTGACAGAGAAGATGGATCCCAGAGGCTATCAGGTAAATCCCACCGCTTCTCCCAACGATCTGGAAAAAGCGCATCATTATCTGTGGCGGTTCTGGAATAACGTACCCAAAAGAGGCCACATCGCCATCTTTGACAGAACCTGGTACGGCCGGGTGATGGTGGAGAGGATCGAGGGCTTCTGCACCGCGGAAGAGTGGCAGAGAGCTTACAAAGAAATGAACGATATGGAGGCCAACTGGGTACATTCCGGTGCCATTGTACTGAAGTTCTGGATGCAGATCGATAAGGATGAGCAGGAGCGCCGGTTCAAGGAGAGGATGGAGAACCCGGAGAAGCAGTGGAAGATCACCGATGAAGACTGGAGAAACCGGGAAAAGTGGGATCAGTACGAACAGGCAGTGGACGAAATGCTGGTGCGTACCTCCACCACTTATGCGCCCTGGATCATCGTGGAGGGCAACAGCAAGTATTACGCCCGGGTGAAGGTGCTTCAGTCTGTGGTGGATGCCATTGAAAAAAGGCTGAAGGAAGAGGACAAAAAATAAATGCGGAAGCCGTATTGAAGGATTTTGAAGTATGATCAACTGGTATAAGAAGCTGTATATTGGAGATAATGCAAAAAAGAGAGAAAAGAAGATCATCTGGAGGGTAAATCACCGAAGACCGCAGAAGGATGTGTATCTGGTAACACTGGCTTCCAATCCGGAGAACCTTCTGGATATCTTCCCGGCCAATATGCTTCTTCAGAAGCCGCTGGCTTTTCTGTGCCCTACCATTGTGGGAATCGCGGTGGGGTACGGGGAGGCTGCAGAGCTGGTCCGCCGGCTGGTGGATGAAACCTACCGCCGGCAGGGAAACGCCGATGTGCGGAGGTATCTGAAAGCCCGGCTGGAAGAAGGATCCGGAAAACGGACAGGTGGATGAGATGGTGCTGATACATATACTGCTGACAATTTTAAAAATTCTGGGGATTCTGGTACTGGTGATGCTGGGAATGATCCTGCTGGCGGTACTCTGTCTGCTGTTCGTGCCGGTGACTTACGCGGCCTGGGGGAAAAAGACGGAGAGCGACCTGGAGGGACGCGTCCGGGTTGCCTGGCTGTTTGGAGGACTGTCCGGAACTGTCTGCTACAGGGACAAGCAAACGGGGGTTGAAATCCGGGTGCTGGGTATCCCCCTTTTTCGCCTCCGCCGCTGGCTGCAGGCCAGGAAAAAGAAAAAAGGTTCCTCCGAAAAGAAACCGCAGACCGCCGGAAGGGACCGTTCGGCGGCGCGGGTGAGTACGGAAAAAAAGAAAGCGGAGAAGACAGTTCCTTCTGAAGAGCCGAAGCAGACCATACCTTCAGACAAAACGGAAGGGCAGGAAAGAACAGATAAGGATCAGACGGCGGACGCCGGCGGGAAGCCTGGGCCGGATCTTCCGGAAAACGGATTTTCCAAAACTCTTCAAATGATCCGGAACCGTATTCTTGGGCTGTTTCAGCGGATTTTGTCGATCCCACGCAGACTTCTGGAGAGATTCCGAAAGATTCGGTTAACAATCAGCAGAATCTGTGATAGAATAAAGCGGTGGAAAGATTTTCTGACGCTGGATACCACGAAGAGGGCGGTGAAGTTTCTGCTGGGAAGAGGAAGAGCCCTCCTTCACCACATCCTTCCCAGAAAGGTGAGAGGAGACATCACAATGGGATTTGACGATCCTTCCGTTACCGGACAGGTGCTGGCGGCGGCAGGCGTTCTCTATCCCCTGTATAAGGAAAGCATTCAGATCACCCCGGTTTTTGACCGGAAGGTCCTGGAAGGGGAACTTAAGATCAGGGGAAGGCTCTTGGGATGGATGTTCCTGTGGACAGCGTGGAAGATTTATCGGAATCAGGATATAAGGACCACCTGGAAGGGGTTTCAGAATAAGGAGGCATAATCATGGCAGATAATAATTTTCAGAATACAGTAGAGGCGCTGTTCAAGGGAATGGACAGCTTTATCACCACCAAAACCGTGGTAGGCGACGCGATCACCGTAGGCGATACCATTATCCTTCCGCTGGTGGACGTATCCTTTGGTGTGGCCGCCGGAGCCTTTGCGGACAATGCGAAAAACAATGGCGGCGGCGGAATGGGAGGAAAGATCTCACCTTCCGCAGTGCTGGTGATCACCAAGAACGGCACGAAGCTGGTGAATGTGAAGAATCAGGATGCCATCACCAAGATTCTGGACATGGTGCCGGATCTGACGGATAAAATTACCGGAAGAGGGAAGAAGGATGAGTATTCATCCGAGGATATTGAGCATATACTGAATCAAGAAGAGAAATAACAGGAGCGGTCGATGACCAGGGTCATTGGATTTATTCTGTTCTGGGTGGGCGTGGGAATGTTCATCCAGCTGATCGTACCCACCAACCTGTGCACCGTACTGATCGCTGCCGGGCTGATGCTGCTGGGATACAATCTGTTCTGCAGTTCATAAGGTATTCAGATGGAAATCATCTGGGTACCTTTTTTTCTGTTCTGATGCGGATATCCGGGACACTGCAGGGGCCAAAGTCCTGCCTCAGGCATTGGTCCCTGACCCCTGCAGTTCCCATCAATCCAGCTGGATATCTTCCAGTTCCTTAGGGGGAAGCTTTCTCTCTGAGGATGCCACATATTTTTTCAGAGCTGCGGCTGAATCCTTGAGAGGTGCGATGGTTCCCGCCCCGGCCATGCAGCCGCCGGGACAGCCCATTCCTTCGATCATACAGTTTTTCACCTTTCCCGCTTTGGCCAGCATCAGGATCTTCCGGCACTCGGAAAGTCCCTCCGCGTGTTCGATATGCACAGGAACATCCGGGTAATACTCCTCAAGGCAGGAGGCAACGGCGCTGGCAACACCTCCTGCCACCGCATAGCCGCGGCCGGCACCGGTGGCATCGTCCATAGGAGACTCCTCCCGGAAGGATTCCACATCGATCTCCTTAGCGGCAAACATGCCGTCCAGCTCCTCGAAGGTGATGACAAAGTCCACATCGCTGCGGACATCTGTCCGGGAGGCCTCCAGCTTTTTGGAAGCGCAGGGGCCGATAAATACCACCTTGGCATCGGGATACTGCTTTTTGATACTGCGGGCTGTGGCCACCATGGGAGTCAGCTCCTGGGAAATGCTGCCGATCAGATCAGGGAACTGATTCTTGGCCATCATGATCCAGGAGGGACAGCAGGAGGTCAGCAGGAACGGCAGCTCTCCGGTGGCGATCTTGGAGGCATAATGATGCGCCTCAGACACAGCGCCGATATCCGCGCCCAGAGCCACTTCAAACACGTCGGAGAAGCCAAGGGCCAGAAGCGCGGCCTTCAGCATTCCCGGAGTGACCTTGGGGCCGAACTGGCCGATAAAGGAGGGCGCTACCTCCGCCACGATCTGCTGACCTTCCTTAATGGCATGGGCCAGCTGGAAAATCTGGGATTTGTCCGAGATGGCGCCGAAGGGGCAGTTTACCATGCACATGCCGCAGGAAACGCATTTGTCATTATTGATCACCGCCCGGCCTTGATTGTCGCTTTCTATGGCGCCCACGCCGCAGGCTTTGGCACAGGGACGTTCCCGGTGACTGATGGCGTCGTAGGGGCAGACAGATTTGCATTTTCCGCACTTGATACACTTTTCCTGGTCAATGATGGACTTGCCCTTGACGATCCGGATGGCCCCCTTGGGACATACCTCATGGCAGGGGTGGGCTACACAGCCCCGGCACATATCGCTGACCACGTACATATTGGGCTCGCAGGCGTCACAGGCGGAGGGGATTACCTGCATCAGGGGCGGCTCATAATATTTTTCATCAATATTGCTGGCCTCGATGCCGGAAGTAATATGCACTGCCTTATTCTCCGGACGGAGAGACATACCCATCGCCAGGCGCACCCGCTCACTGGCCACCGCCCGCTCCCGGTAGATACTTTCCCGGTAAGTGGCCCGTTCCTGTACGATCTTATAAGGGATCGCCTCCACGTCTGCGATCAGTGTCTCGTCGCTGGAATGAAATCCGGCCCTGGCGATTTCCGTGAATACCTTTTTGCGGATCTTCTTTACCGGGGTGTCCAAACCTCTCATCATAATCAGAAAACTCCTTTCTTGCGTTGTTAAAAATATGATAGCCAATTTCAGGCAAAAATACAAGAAAGCAGCGGTATTGTTTATTGAAAAATACACCAACAACTTGAAAAAATCTGTTTTTCTGTTACAATAGCTTTAGTATGGTTAGTTTGATACAATATACAGTTCCGGATTTCCGGAAGCCGAAAGGCCGGCAGAGAGCTGCTGCGGATCAATGGAAACCGATAGAAAAAGAGGAGGCAATTCATGAGTAAAAAACCAACCGTTTTAATGATTTTAGATGGATACGGACTGAATGATAAGTGCGAGGCCAACGCGGTTTGTGAGGGCAAGACGCCGGTGATGGATCAGCTGATGTCCCAGTGCCCCTTTGTAAAGGGCAATGCCAGCGGAATGGCTGTGGGACTTCCCGAAGGACAGATGGGCAACTCAGAGGTGGGCCATCTGAATATGGGAGCAGGACGGATCGTATATCAGGAGCTGACCAGGATCACCAAAGAGATCCAGGACGGCGATTTCTTTAAAAATGAAGCGCTGCTGGCGGCAGTGAAGAACGCCAGAGAGAATCATTCTGCCCTGCATTTTATGGGGCTGCTGTCTGATGGAGGCGTACACAGCCACAATACTCATCTGTACGGCCTTCTGGAGCTGGCGAAAAGGGAAGGACTGGAAAAGGTATACGTACACTGCTTCCTGGACGGAAGGGATACCCCGCCGGCATCAGGAAAGGGTTACATTCAGCAGCTTCAGGCCAAGATGGAGGAGCTGGGCGTAGGACAGATCGGCGTGGTGTCCGGACGGTATTACGCCATGGACAGGGATAACCGGTGGGATCGTGTGGAGAAGGCTTACCGTGCGCTTACCAAGGGCGAAGGCGTGAGAGGCACCGATGCGGCGGAGGCCGTACAGAAGTCCTATGATGAGGATGTCACCGATGAATTTGTGCTCCCCACTGTGATCGAGAAGGACGGGGAACCGGTGACCACCATTCAGGACAAGGATTCCGTGGTATTCTTCAACTTCCGTCCGGACCGGGCAAGAGAGATCACCAGAGCTTTCTGCGATGATGAGTTCAAGGGATTTGAAAGAGAGAAGAAGCTGGATCTGACCTATGTGTGCTTCACAGACTATGACGAGACGATTCCCAACAAGCTGGTTGCCTTCAAAAAGCAGGAGATCAAAAACACCTTCGGCGAGTATCTGGCAGCCCACCATATGACCCAGGCCCGTATCGCTGAGACGGAAAAATACGCCCATGTGACCTTCTTCTTCAACGGCGGTGTGGAGGAACCCAACGAGGGAGAGGACAGGATCCTGGTGAAATCCCCCAAGGTGGCCACCTATGACCTGAAGCCGGAGATGAGCGCCTATGAAGTGTGCGATAAGCTGGTGGAGGCCATCAAGTCCGGCAAGTACGATGTGATCATCATCAATTTCGCGAATCCGGACATGGTGGGACACACCGGTGTGGAAGCAGCTGCCATCAAAGCCATCGAAGCGGTGGACTCCTGTGTGGGAAGAGCTGTGGAGGCCATCAAAGAGGTGGATGGCCAGATGTTCATCTGCGCGGACCATGGAAATGCGGAGCAGCTGGTGGATTATGAGACGGGAGAACCCTTCACCGCCCACACCACCAACCCGGTTCCGTTTATCCTGGTAAATGCGGATCCTTCCTATACTCTGAGAGAGGGAGGCTGCCTGGCTGACATTATTCCCACGCTGATCCAGCTGATGGGGATGGAACAGCCGGAGGAGATGACGGGAAAATCCCTGCTGGTGAAGAGATAAATAGGTAATATTGCAGCCGAAAGGCTGAACTGCCATATAAATATAACGGAACCGCATAGAACCGTTCAGAACGGCGGACAAGATACGACAACAGACAGACTGCATACAAAAGAGATCGTTGGGTATGCAGTCTGTTTTTATGCCGTATGATTTCAGGGATATCCGGCAATACTATCCGTATCAAAGTGTTAGGAGGTATTGCCATGTACCGTTATTTGCCGATTCGGCGGATTTGCGCGAGAGAAGCTCTGGATTCCCGGGGCAATCCTACTGTGGAGGTTGAGGTTACAGTGGGAGAAGGCGTTGTGGGAATTGATGGATATACGGGAAGAGCTATGGTGCCTTCCGGGGCATCCACAGGAAAGTATGAGGCTGTGGAACTGAGAGACGGAGGAGAACGCTATCAGGGGAAAGGTGTGCAGACGGCTGTGGAAAATGTAAACACCCGGCTGGCTGACCGGCTGGTGGGCGAAAATGCTCTGAATCAGGCGTATATAGACCGTCTGCTCTGTGAAGAGGATGGTACGGAAAATAAAAGCGGCCTGGGAGCAAACGCTACACTGGGAATTTCCCTGGCAGTGGCCAGAGCAGCCGCCAGGGCGCTGCGGCTGCCTTTGTATCAGTATCTGGGCGGTATACACAGTAAGCGGATGCCGGTTCCCATGATGAACATCCTGAATGGCGGATGCCATGCGGACAATACCGTGGATCTGCAGGAATTCATGATCATGCCGGTGGGAGCCTGCTGTTTCAAAGAAGGGCTTCGGATGTGCGCGGAGATCTACCACGTTCTGAAGAAAATTCTCAGGGAACGGGGATTGTCCACAGCGGTGGGGGACGAAGGCGGATTTGCTCCGGATCTGGAAAGTTCCCGCCAGGTGCTGGAGCTGATAGTGGAAGCTGTACGGCAGGCAGGGTACCGGCCGAAAGAGGATATCTGCATCGCCATTGACGCGGCTTCCAGTGAGCTGTATGACGAGACGGACGGGATGTATGTGTTCCCGGGAGAGAGCAGAATGGCAGGACACCAGATACGGCGTTCTTCACAGGAAATGATCGATTATTACGAAAGTCTGCTGGAGGAATTTCCCATCGTATCCATCGAGGATGGACTTCAGGAAGAGGACTGGGAAGGATGGAAGGAAATGACCAAAAGGCTTGGAGGACGTATCCAGCTGGTGGGGGATGATCTGTTTGTTACCAACCGGAAACGTCTTTTGGAAGGGATCCGGCAGGGAGCGGCCAACAGTATCCTGGTGAAGGTAAACCAGATCGGAACCCTGACGGAGGCGCTGGACGCTGTGGAGACGGCGCAGCACGCCGGATACCGGGCAGTGATCTCCCACCGTTCCGGGGAGACTGAGGATGCCTTTATCGCGGATCTGGCTGTAGCCTGCAATGCGGGACAGATCAAGACGGGAGCACCCTGCCGGACAGACCGGAATGCCAAGTATAACCAGCTTTTGCGGATAGAGGAATACCTGGGGTGCGCGGCGGAATATTTTTGGGCAGCAGATCAGTAAAATTTCTGTTGAAATCTGAAGCCTCCTATGATAGAATAACCAGTAGCGGCCATAGGAGGTGTGATTGTGGAGATCTTAAGAATAGTATTAACGGTTATATTTGTAATCGATTGTATAGCGCTTGCGGTAGTCGTATTGATGCAGGAAGGAAAGCAGAAGGGTTTGGGAGCTATTTCAGGAATGGCGGATACCTACTGGGGACGGAACAAGGGACGTTCCATGGAAGGTAATCTGAAGAAAGCCACCAAGCTGATGGCGGTGCTTTTCATGGTGCTGGCTATTGTATTGAACATGAACTTTTAGTATCGGACACTCTTGCATGGAATATGCAGGAGTGTTTTTTGCGTGATACGCCCGGCAAGCAGCCGCCATGCTTGCATGAGCGGATATTTGCCGGGCAACGGACAGCGAACGGCATTGCCGTGAGCTGGCCGAAGTATCACGTAGATCGGACGAGGAGTCCGATCGATACGCCCGGCAAGCAGCCGCCATGCCTGCATGAGCGGATATTTGCCGGGCAACGGACAGCGAGGGGCTGTGCCGCGAGCTGTCCGCAGTATGTCGCGAATCGGATGGGGGAAAGGAATTTCCCCTATCCGATCTTAACAGGAAACAAGGAGATGTTTTGAAAAAGCGGAAGGAAGAGAAGGATCGTGAATAAAAAGAAGCTGAAGAACAGGAAAAAGCTGATTCTGGATATCATCAGCAGCAAGGAATACCGGCCGATGCGTGCCAAGGATATCGCTGCGCTGCTGCAGCTTCCCAGAGGAAAACGCCAGGAGCTTTTTGAGGTACTGGATTTTCTGGAATCAGAGGGGAAGATCTGCAGAAAAAAGGGAAAATATGAGAAAGTCCGCAGCAGAGAGAAAAAGCCGGCGGATACCCTGATCCGGGGGACATTTCTGGCTCATCCCAAAGGATTCGGATTTGTGGAATCGGAGGGAATGGAGGATGTATATATCCCGGAGGAGGATACGATGCAGGCTTTTCATCTGGATCAGGTGGAAGTGCGGCTCAGAGAGGCAAAAAAAGGCGCCCGCCGGGAAGGCCAGGTGGTGAAAATCCTCAGCCACGGCATTACTCAGGTGGTGGGAACGTATGAGAGCAGCGGCAATTTTGGATTTGTCATTCCGGACAATCAGAAGATCCTGAAGGATATCTTTATTCCCAGGGAGCATGTGGGACAGGCTACGGACCAGGATAAGGTGGTGGCAAGGATTGTCAGCTACGGCGGAAAGCATAAGAGTCCTGAGGGAAGGATCCAGGAGGTTCTGGGAGCGTCCGGAGCGCCCGGAGTGGATGTGCTGTCTGTGGCCAGGGCGTATGAGCTTCCTATGGAATTTTCCGAGAAGGTGATGAACCAGGCGGGACGGGTTCCGGACCATGTACTGGAAGGGGATTTCCAGGGAAGGATGGACCTGAGAGACTGGACAGTGGTCACCATCGATGGGGAGGACGCCAAAGACCTGGATGACGGGATCTCTCTTACCAGGGAAGGGGAAATTTACCATCTGGGAGTACATATTGCGGATGTGAGCAATTATGTACAGGGCGGAAGCGCGCTGGACAGGGAAGCGCTGAGGAGAGGAACCAGCGTGTACCTGGTGGACCGGGTGATCCCCATGCTGCCCAGGCGGCTGTCTAATGGGATCTGTTCCCTGAACCAGGGAGAGGACCGGCTGGCGCTGAGCTGCCTGATGGATGTGGACAGACAGGGAAATGTGATCCGCCATCAGATTGCTGAGACGGTGATCTGCGTGGACAGAAGGATGACCTATACCGCGGTGAAGAAAATACTGGAAGGAGATTCACAGCTTCGGGGAGAGTACCGGGAACTGGTTCCCATGTTCCATCAGATGCGTGATCTGTCGGAAATCCTCCGGAGTAAGAGAACCAGGCGGGGATCCATTGATTTTGATTTTCCGGAGAGCAAGGTGGTGCTGGATGAACAGGGACATCCGGTGGAGATACGGGCATATGAACAGAACGTGGCCACCAGGATCATTGAGGATTTCATGCTGCTGGCCAATGAGACAGTGGCAAAGGAATATTGTGAGAGGGAGATTCCCTTTGTATACCGGACCCATGAAAATCCTGACGGGGATAAGATGGAAGGGGTGCTGGCCTTTATCCGGAAGCAGGGGATTTCTGTAAATAAAGCCCATCAGGATATCACACCGCTGGAGGTGCAGGAGATACTGGACGCTGTGGAAGGGCTGCCAAGCCAATCGCTGATCAGCCGCCTGCTGCTGCGCTCCATGAAGCAGGCCAGGTATACCACCGGATGCAGCGGGCATTTCGGACTGGCTGCCAGGCATTACTGTCACTTTACATCCCCCATCCGCCGGTATCCCGACCTGCAGATCCACCGGATCATCAAGGATACCATCCGCGGAAGGATGAATCAGGAGAAGAAAGAATTTTACGCCCATATCCTGGAGGATGTGGCTTCCTCCAGCAGCCAGACGGAACGGAGAGCTGAGGAAGTGGAGCGGGAAACTGTGAAAATGAAGAAAGCAGAGTATATGGCCTCTCATCTGGGGGAGGTCTTTGAAGGGGTAATATCCGGAATCACCGGATGGGGAGTGTATGTGGAGCTTCCCAATACGGTGGAGGGACTGGTGCATGTGAACACCATGAAGGATTATTACCGGTTCGATCAGGAGAACTATCAGCTGATCGGAGAGCATGGCGGTGCCGTGTACAGCCTGGGCGATCTGGTGCGGGTACAGGCGGTGGATGCGGACATACAGACCAGGTCAGTGGATTTTATCCTTGTGGAGTGAGTTCAGGAAGGAAAAACGCTGAGACAGAAAACGCTGAGACAGAAAACGCCGGGGAAAAGACATCCGGGGACAGGAAGGAGCAGGAAAGATGGCAAAGGAAAAGGGAAGCCGGCTGATCGCCAATAACAAGAAAGCGTATCACGATTATTTTATAGAAGAGAATCTGGAAGCGGGGATCGCCCTCCACGGGACAGAGGTAAAGTCCCTGCGGATGGGAAAGTGCAGCATTAAGGAATCTTTTATCCGGATCGAGAACGAAGAGGTTTATATCTACGGAATGCATATCAGCCCATATGAAAAGGGAAATATCTTCAATAAGGATCCTCTGCGGATAAAGAAGCTGCTGCTGCATAAAAGCCAGATCCGGAAGCTGCGGGGAAAGATCGCGGAGAAAGGCTATACGCTGGTTCCGCTGAAGGTGTATTTTAAGGACAGTCTGGTGAAGGTGGAGATCGGACTGGCCAGAGGAAAGAAGCTGTACGACAAACGGCAGGACATTGCCAAAAAGGATCAGCGACGGGAAGCAGAGAGAGATTTCAAGGTGAAGAATCTGTATTAAAGGGGGGAATTCCGGGCTTGACATCCCCTGAAAACCTGCATATAATGAATAAGAATAAGGCTGGTACGTCTGCCGGCCGGGACAATCCATGAGGGCTTGTACTGGTTTCGACGGGGGTTTTGAAGTTTGGGAAGCCATCCGCGGCCCCGGGACCGCGTCAACAACCTGGACCTTAAATTTAAACGCAGACGAAAATTTAGCGTACGCTGCTTAATTGCGGCTGTCGGTGCTTAAGCTTCCCGCGGCTTGGGTTCCGGCATCAAATTTGGCGGGGCACTTTTTCCTCAAAGCTTTGAGAGGGAAAAAGATTTCATGAAGCTACTGAAGTCAGAAGCCTGTCATTAGGCGTCTGACGGAGGGAATGCCAAAATAATGACTGTGATGGGAGATGCCTGGATGGATAGGCTTTCGGACGCGGGTTCGATTCCCGCCAGGTCCACCAAAAATGCCTTACTCGAACTATTTGACCCAAAAAAATTTGATGGGTTCGAGTGAGTTTTTATAAACGTGGATTTATAGGGAAGATCAGCATCTGAGAAATTCGATGCTGATTTTTTCTTATCCTTACTTTGACACGCGTCTTGACAATCTGTGGAACTTATGGCGCTGCGATTGGATTTTTCGAGTTTTGAGGATACCATCAAGTTTTTGCCCTTACTCGAAGTATTCTCTGACAAAACATCGTCAGAAAGCCCATCTCCGAAGTAGGCTTGGAGATGGGCTTTGATTGTATCTATGAGAGTTTTGGCGCGCTCAGGGGTGGCGTGGTTGATTTTTACCAGATCATCCTTGATAGGCTCCTGCAGCTGGGCAAAGGGTGAAGCCAACTCGGCATCTACTTTAAGGCCGTTTTCCGAGTCATTACTGACAAGGAAACGCTTAAAGATAGCTTGATTCATGAGCCGCTTCGTGGCATCATCGGCATAGCGGTAAGTCTCTCCGCAGTTCTCAACAATGTCCAATGCAGCTTTTAGATTGTCTATGATTGCCTCAAAAGCGGTATTGTGGATGCGGATCTCATGCTCGATGGTCGCCAGCTCTTTGGCAATTTTCTGCTGTTCGGTTTTAAGCAGATCCAGAGGGATAGCGTTGCCATAGTGGGCTTCAAGCAATTTTTGTCGCTTGTTCTCAAGTTTAGCTTTCTGGCCTTTCAGACCGTTCAGCTCTTTTTTGTATTTTTCTTTTTCGCTTTCTACCAGCGTGGTCACTTGTTTTTCCAGCATTATCCTCACTTCTACCGGTAGCTGATCGCTGTGCTTTTGCCGCTTCCGGTCGGCCCCAGCAATACGGTATGGAGCAGGCTGTCCTTGGGAGAAATGCTCAGTTTCTTTGGATCTGCCGTATCCAGACTCACAGCAAAGCTGCGGTCGCCACTCGCCCTGATCGGGGGCGAGTACCAACCGGGCGGAAACAGCGATCTGGGGTGCAGTGCCGCAGTTCCGGGAAGGGGCTGGTCACCGATGGGTAGAAGTAGAAAGCTGACCAGCTCTTTCACGGACAACCGTAGCGGAAACCGTCTGGGGAATATGGCATGATTCAGTTTTTCAGAAGAATCTGCCTCTGCATAAATCCGGACTCCAGCAGTCTCTAACACCCGGAATGCAGACAGCATGGCGTGGACGTGATGGACGGCTTTCCTGCCGGAGGCTCCTAAACGGATGGCTGCATTGAAACGGTGCTGCTCCGCCTTTTGTTTGGCGGATTTTTGTTGCTCCGGTGTGGCGGGATGGACATTCCCTAAAATCTGATCCAGCCAGGAAGCGGTCGGATCTGGCAGCGATGGGGAAACGGAGCTCGGCGCGAAGGCTTTGCCCAGCATCACCTGCAGCACCATTTCTTCGCCCGGCGACATTTCCGCCATAGCCGCCAGCCCTGTCCGGATCGCCGCCATCGTCACATCGGTCTTTAAAGACAGGATCGGATGGGAGATTTTTAGGCTGCGGGTGATGGTAACGCTTTCGCGAGATTCGTTGGAAATATCCCGGAGATGGATGTCTCCGTGGGCGTGCAGGACTTCTTTTATCTTTTCAAGCTGAGGAGCTTTGACACCGATCTGGTAACGGACTTGTCCGCCCGTTCCCCGCACCTCCCAGACAAGGGGGCAATGTGGAAGGAGCGTGGCCAGATGGGACAGCAGCTCCCACACGTCGTTGATATCATAAGGCCTTGGCCATTCGATGGCCATCCACTGTAAGGGTATCGAAAAATTGCTCATAGGCTAGTTCCTTTCCGTGTGCACGCTACAAGTGCGTGTTTTTCCAGTATTTGTAGATCCGGTATGCGATTCCGCCGCTGATTGCGGTCACCGCGATAATCGCAAGTCCGATCCAAATATCTGCAAGGAAGGTTACACCCAGCTTGAGCAAGTAGCAGCATAACGCAAAGGTGCTGATGACTCCCAAGAGCCTTGCAATGAAGTTGCTTAATTTCACATCTCATCAATCCTCCTTCTGAAGCTTAGCGAAAGTGTTGATCGCGTAGATAAATCTTTTACACACTGTTGACCCGCCCACCCAGCCCAGAACTACTCAGCAGCCACGCAACGGACAGGATTGACTAAACCGCGCGCTATCAAAGATTTTTACGAAAACGATGCGCTTATTGCGGTCACAAAGGAACTTTCGGAAAACCTCCACAGAAATCGGGCCATCGATTGGCAAAAGCGCGATCCCGCCAGAGGCAGACTTTTCACCTTTTTGTATACTTAAATTTTACAAAAATGCGATAGCGGCCTCCTCTCAACGAATGATATACTATGCAGAAAAACAAATAGGAGAAAGTCAAAGTGGAGAAGAATAAAGGCTATGAAAGAGGAGTAAAACTTTTTATTGCAATAGTCTGCGTCATGATCGTCTTACCAATTATCCTTCTAATTGCGCTAGACTGGTTTATCAATGATACAGATTTGGTGATAGGAATAACCGGTTTCGCTCAAAAGGTGGCTTTCCGAAGCGCGCTGAGTTTGGCTGTGCTGATTATCGCAATTGTCTGTCTGGTGAAATTCTTTCTGTCAGAAAAACGCATAAGACATATTATCGGATATTTTGCTGGAATTTTCCTATGTGCTGCAGTCATATTCTTTGCTGTACGTCCGATTGTTTTGGACGCGCCATACCTTGACCATCCGCTCTTAACCTATCTCCATCAGTTTGATCTTGACAGGTCATCCGGGACGGGGGATGCCCCGACACGATATTATTTGCGTGGCCAAGATGCAGAAGGTAAAAAGCACTCATTTGAAATCACCGAAGATCGATATGATGAGGGGATCCAGCTGAGAGGAGAAAAAGATATTATTGCCAAAGCAGCCTATCTGCCACATACATCTGTATTGATCACGCTGGAATATAGGGAAGATCTTGATGGTGCTGGTCGGGAGATGTACCTGCCCAATCCTGAACTGCCAGACAACTGGGACAGTTTTGCTATCCAGATCGATGACGATGTGTACACGATCCCATGCGGGCTTTCCGATTTCCTTGAAAATGGATGGTCGCTGTCAGAGGGGGATCCTGACAGCCGATTAGCTGGAGCTGATCAACCATATGGCGAATTTCCTAATCGGGAGCTGTCGTTGACCAATGATAAGGAGCAAAGCATTTCAGTCACGGTATATAACACATCGGAAGCATCGGTACCGATCGAAGATGGAACGGTCGGACGTCTGTCTGTATCCAACGGCAGCCTGGACTTTTATGGAGCTGACCTCCAGCTTCCGGGTGGCCTGATGCTTGGCTGGGCTACGGTGGAGGACGTGATCGATCAATATGGCGAGCCATCAGACAGATATGAAAATTACAACGTAACTTATGAGTTGGAAGGAGCCGAATATACAAAGCACTTGGATTTGACATTTTATAACGGATTTCTGAGTGGTATTGTGATTCAAAACCATGAGTATTACCGAGAATATTAAGTTGATTTTTGCGACAACATGTCTAAACAAGGAGGTTAACAAAAATGGCACTACTGATGAATGATACAGACATGAAACAAATGCTGGAATCTATCTGCCCGGAAGGGGAAACTTATCAGGGAGAAGCATGGGGGACGCTTATGTCGGGAACTGCGGAGATGCTGGCATTGGGAGCCCTGAGCAATGTATCCTGCTATGTGGGCGTGACGGAGAAGTCACTGGTCATTGCCGTCCTTGAAACATTCGATATCTCACACATTTATGGAAAGATCTGTATTCCTTTCGATCAGTTTGATGAAGTGAAGATAAAAAAGGGGCTCGTACCATCCCAGCGGATTATTAAAATGAAAAGCGGAAAAACGAAGCTCAAGCTTTCTCTGGTGAATAACACCATAACCGCAAAAGTGAAAGACCAGAAACTGGGAATGCAGAAGATATGCGAGGCGTTGGAGAAGATCGCAAAATAAATATCAGAAGATCCGGCAGCCGGGGAGAGAACTTTATGGTTCCCTCCTCTTTTTATAATGCTGGAAAAGGGCATATAGCCCCAGCAGCCCAAAAACAGCCAGCGTGATTTTTATCCCTGTCAACATACACCATACTCCGGCAATAAACGTAAACGGTAGATAGTGCGTACCTCGAAAAAGCAGAACATGTATGGGATAATAGATTCAAATTCTATTATTGGGTATCAAAAGTTTAGTGCTTAACTTTTGATACCTGGTTGAAATGAGGTGAATCTATGAAATCAGAAACGTCTATTGTTGCAGCCCAGTGCCGGATACGGGAATGGGCCGAACAGATCAGGGAGTGCCAAAACCGACCGGAAGGTATGAAGGTGACAGACTGGTGCAAAGATCATGGGATCTCAAAAGCGAACTACTATTATCGTCTCCGGCAGGTAAGACGTGCGTGTCTTGAAGCAATTCCTGAAGAGGCCCTTTCCAATCCTGTTGTTCCGGTAAAGCAGGAACTGCTGATGCCAGAGCAGACAAATAGAAACATCATGGACTCCGGCCTGGAGATCCGTCTCAGTGACTGTATACTGCATGTGACAGAGACAACATCGGCCAGCCTGCTGTCAAAGGTGATCGGAGTGATCCGCGATGCTCAATGACGCTACTTGTTTCCGTGAAGTCTATATTGTCTGCGGCTATACCGATCTTCGGTCTGGAATGGATCGGTTGGCTGCGGTGATTGAAGCAAAGACAGGAACCAGCCCATACGTGCCGGGAGCTCTGTATCTGTTTTGCGGAAGAAGGCTGGACAGGATCAAGGGGTTGGTCTGGGAAGGGGACGGCTGGCTCCTATTGTACAAAAGATTATCTGAAAGTCAATTCCAGTGGCCGCGTAATGCGGAAGAAGTGCAGGCGCTGACACAGCAGCAGTTCCGTTGGCTGATGGAAGGGCTTACTGTTACTCCGAAGAAAGCGGTCAAACCCGTAAAGCCACCGGAATACACCGGATAGCCTTTGTGTAAAACAGAGAAATTTTCAGCAGGGGAACAGCTGCGGATCTCCTGCCTGTGTGGGCTTTTTTTCTTCTGTATGGCAAGGAACAGGATGTCCGGATAAGGGCTGCCCTGCTTTCTTCTGAAAAGTTTTCGCAGCCTTGGTAAAAGCGCCTGGAGAGTCAGCTGGCGCCTGATAAAGCACCGTCATTTTGCCGGATCTCTTATCCGTCCGGATTCGCCAGAAATGCAGGATTATGTTAAAATATAAAAAGCAAAAACACGAAGGAGGGAAGCGGATCATGGCTTCGAACGATACAGAAGAACAACTGAAAAATCTGGATAAGGAGACCATAATCCGTTTATTCCTTGCGCAGAAAGAACAGCTGGAAAACCTTGACCATACGCTCCAACTCGTACTGGAACAGCTGGCTGACCTGAAGAGGCACCGTTTTGGGAGAAGTACAGAACGCCATGAAACAGATGGGCAGATTCTGTTTATGGAGATTGACGGGAAGATCGTATTTTTTAACGAGGCGGAAGCCGTTGCTGGGGATACCGGGGATGAGCAGGATGAGGAAGCGGATAACATACCGCAGCCGAAACCCAGGAAGAAAAAAGGGAAACGTGAGGAAGACCTGCGGGGTATACCGGTTGTGACTGTGGAACATTCCATGGACGAAAAGGAACTGGATGAATATTTTGGGGAAGATGGATGGAAAGAACTCCCGGATGAGGTTTACCGCAGGTATTCCTTTACCCCGGCAAAAGTGGAAGTAGAGGAACACCATGTAAAAGTATATGCTGGCAAAAAGACGGATGAGATCATAAAGGCCCCGCATCCGGAAACACTGCTGCGGGGCAGCCTGGTGTCCCCGTCTCTGGAGGCGGCCATAATGAATGCCAAATATGTCAATGCGGTGCCTCTTTACCGGCAGGAGCAGGAGTTTGCGCGGTATGGACTGAATATTTCCCGGCAGAACATGGCAAACTGGACAATCCAGTGTGCGGACCGGTATCTTGCAATCCTCTATGATTACCTGCATGAGAGGTTATATGACTACCACGTGCTGCAGGCAGACGAGACCCCTGTGCTTGTGAACAAGGATGGAAGGGATGCCGGGAGCAAGAGTTACATGTGGGTTTACCGCACCGGAGAAATGTATGGGGATTGCCCGATCATCCTGTATGAATACCAGAAGACGCGCAATGCAAGCCATCCGAGGGAATTCCTGTGGGATTTCAGCGGTGTTTGTGTTACGGACGGTTACCAGGTATACCACACGATCGAAGATGAGCGTGAGGACCTGAAGATCGCCGGATGCTGGAGCCATGCGAGACGACGCTTTGACGAAGCGGTAAAAGCTTTGCCGAAAGAAAAGCAAAAAGAAAGCCTTGCGTACCTTGCTCTTTCCATGATACAGGCGATTTTCAGGGAGGAAAAGATCCTGAAAGAACTGCCGGCAGAAGAACGCGAAAAACGCAGACAGGTCAGCGTCCGCCCATTGGTGGAGGCCTATTTTGAGTGGCTGAAAGAGAATATCAGCCGCATCCCCAAAAAAGGGAAGACCTGGGAAGGTTTTCAATACTGCCTGAATCAGGAAAAATACCTGAAAGTATTTCTGGATGATGGAGAAGTGCCGATGCATAACAACGCAGCGGAGCAGTCGATCCGCGGATTCTGCATCGGGAAGAAGAACTGGGTAATGATTGATACGGTTGCGGGAGCAAAATCCAGTGCGATCATTTACAGTATAGCAGAGACAGCAAAAGCGAATAACCTGAAGCCTTATGAATACTTCGAATATCTCCTGACAGAAATCCCGAAGCATATGGAAGATAAGGATTATAGTTTTTGCGAAGCTCTGCTGCCCTGGTCACCGGCTTTGCCGGAGAGATGCCGGAAGCAGGGAGGAATCAGCCAGCATTCCAAAGAACAATCTTTAATTTCCAAAGAGCATTCCTAACTGAGAGCATTGTCGCATAAACGGTAGAAAACTGCAAGGTACGCACTATCTACCGTTTACCAATAAACAGCGCAATAATGGCGGCCACTAGTTTGCCCATGATCCGCTCCCTTTTATCCGGATTGCGGATGAGCTTTGTCAAAATCAGGAAAATCAGCAGGAGCACAGATACTGCAGAGCCAAACAGGAAAAAGACAATGCCCAGCTTATAGCTCACGGAAACGCCGTAGCCTTCTACATTGACTACATCTGTTTGTGCCGGGTTATATCGGATATCTATTTGTTCACCAACTTCAAATGGGCGGTTGGATGTCCATACGTTCCCAATCCCTGTGCAGAGGCTGCCCTTCGTGGTTTTATAGCGAACGACAGGCGCATAGAAATATCGGAAGGAATCATCAGCATCTCCCATCCTGCTTTCGTATCCCACAACTGTGCCCGTTGTGGTGTCGGTATAACTGGCTTCTTCTTGCTGGGCTGAATAGAGAATCCCCCCACCGATGAGCATAAAACCAACTGTAAAAATCAGGATGAACAATCCGGCGCATAGCCTGATGCTCAATGGCCTCCTCCGGAGACTTCTCTTGTTCGTATTGTCTTCTTGTGCGCCCATAGAATCCCTCCCTTCAGAAAGCCTACGGCCAGAAGCAGTACAGCAGAAACAATAATGGTCAAGAAAACGTCAGGAACAAAAGCCTGAACGACCCAGAGGGGAATTTTCAAAAATACCGGAACAGCCATCAGCAGGAAGACGGGTAAAAGAAAATGCAAGCCAATCAAAGAGTACACTCCCGGCAATTTGTTGCCGCGCAGTAGCAGTACGCGTTCCCGGTATTTGGAAAGTCGGCATAACGGAATGATTGCTATTGTCAGTACGGCCAACATAGTCAGGTTGAGCCAGAGATGGTTCAGGGTATACGTGCTGCCCGATATTTCATTTGGCGCATCCCCCAGGAGCATGAGCGCCACGCCCCACCCCAGCGAATCTATCATGGCGTTTGCTGCAAAATAATCGTTTACATTGGCCGTAACAGCCATCGCAAGGCTGCTCTCCGGCAGCAGAAAGATGCAGGCGTTCCCGGTTTCGACAAGGCCGTTGTGCCGCAGAACCGGCTCAGAAAGAGGAGCCTCGATACGCGTCCACCCGTACCCGTACCAATAAGGGATGTCGCCATCCACATAGATGGTATCCCCATAAAACATCGTATCGATGCTGGATTCTGAAAGAATGCCGCTTCCTCTATTCAGATACATCTGTAGGTATTTCCCCAAGTCTTCTGTGGAGGATGAGATGTAACCGGCAGGGACGGTAATCCAGTCATCCTTGGAGGAAGGATATTTGTGGCTTGTTTTGATGTTGAAGCCCCAATAGTTTGTATAGCCATCAATCAGACCATTTTTCTCGCTTTCGTCCTGCGTAGCGGCAGTATGGGAAAGCTGCAGCGGCTCGAAGAGATTCTTCGTTATGTAATCACTGTACGATTCACCACTGACAGCCTCGATTATTTCGCCAAGCAGGGAATAATTTACATTGGCGTAATGATGCACACCCTGTTCGTTCACGATCTTATAATTTTCTAAGGTCTGGTACTGGCCAAGACCGCTTGTATGATTCAGCAGTTGGCTCACTGAAATCCTGTCACCATCGGTTGCACCCGGCAGATATGCGGAGACAGGTGCATTCAGGTCAACTTTCCCCTGCTCAACCAGCTGCATGATGCAGACGGCGGTAAAGGATTTACTGACCGAACCCAGATAAAAGGGCGTTTCGCTGCTTTCGCAGTCTCCATAATTCCCGGAAAATAGTACCGCATCTTTGTTTACAATCGTCACGGACATTCCGGGAATATGGGCATTGTCTACGGCGGATCGCAGATAGTCATCAATCTCACGGTAATCAACAGGATTTTTCTGGTATCCATCCTGAGCATAGACGGGCTGTGCTGCTATCAAAATACTCAGGCAGCAAAAAACACAGAAACACAAAAGTAATGCTATCGTTCGTTTCTTCAACATAAGCTATTATCGACCTTCTCCTATATTTAACATGTATCTGGCGTGAATTTAACAAATGGCCGTTCCCAGTACTCCTGAAAACGGCCTATTTGAGAAAGACTTTATTCTATTGATCCAACCACGGTGGTTTTCTTGAAAACCAGAATACCTTTAGAAGAAGGCATGATTGAGCAGGAGATCAGTTCAAACCCTTCCCGCTCCATTTTGTTGGCCGCCTCTTCCACTTTTGCGGCCATGTCTTTCACCTTGGGGGAATACTTTATTACCACTGTTTTGTACATTGCATTTACCTCCGATCCGCCCGGGGGCCTCTGGGGCGTATTGATAATGTCTTAAGCCTTATAGGCATTTACAACTTGTATTGTACCAGAAAGGAAATAGCCTGGCAACTTATAATTTCAAAGGCTTGTGTCCACACAAAATTCATATCCTCACCAGGAGAATATCTGTTTACCAAAAGTTTATCTGGGTTTTACTTTCAAATGGTGGCAATTTTGCCAAGTACAAAGGTATAATTATCTTGGATGATTATATGTACATCTGAGAGGAGGAGCAGTCAGTGGACAATTCAACGGCATTTTGGAACATTATATTCCCGACAATTTCCCCTTTTGCCATAATTATTGTATTCTTCCTGCTGTGGCGCATTATAAGACGGCTGGAACAGCGAAAGTGGAAACTGATAACAGCCCGCGTTCTCCGTATTGAGAAAATCGACAAGAAAGATAGAGATGGCGTTTTAGAGCCGCGGCAATATAAACTGGATCTCGTATTCCAATGGCAGGGTGTAGACTGGCACCGAAGCTGGATATTCCCTCGCATATATGACCTTCCAAAAGCGGGCGATATTCTCCAACTGCGCTACCATCCGCAGAAGGAGGATTTCCAACTCGTCACGAGTCTGGCGGAGAAACAAAAAATCCGACATGCTCGTCTGGTTTTGCTACTGGTTATTGGCATAGTTATTTTTGTGCCGTCAGTGTTGTTTGGTTTGCTGCTCTTTCATTTGCCGCAGGAGCAACATATCCTTTCCGAAAGCACAGTATGGTTATTTTTTGCAGCGCCGCTTCTTGTTATATTCTTGGTCGTGCGTATCTATAGAGCCCGCCGCACCCGTCGCAAAATCGAATCGGGAGAATTTCAGCCTATCGCTGCGCGAGTCCACGGATTCCGCAAAGACAGCGAGGGCGATGTTTACGCATTCTGTCTCGTCAGAGTCAACGGTCAGGAAAAAGAAGTTACCCTGCCCATCGTCTATAGCAAGAATTATGAAGTCGGCCAATGGGTTACTCTTTATTTAAATCCAGATAATGGTGAGATATACGCTTACCCTGACACACATAAATGAGCTGTTTCTCGCGCTAATTTTACACAGGTTTCACCATGGCAGGATAGAAAAATAGAATACGTTTGAATATCATTAGTAAAATAAGATAATCATACAAGCCCTAATTCAAAGATATAGAATTGTTTGGCGATTGTGCCGTTAATCTAGAAGGAGCTAAAAAGGTTAGGACTCTGGTGCTTATGCCTGCGTTTTTCCTTCTCAAAAATTGTGCTGAGGCTGACATTAACGACTATATTGACGCAATAGAGTTAGATTTTACCGGTATCAGCTACACAACTCGGGCTTTTATGCATGAACTGCTAGGAGAATTGATTTGTGAATTTGGCGAATGGGTCTATGACTATATTACCTACAAAGGTGCCAATAGAAATGTGTTCAGAGTTATTCTTAAGTCATATGAAACCATGCCCCAAGCCCCAAAAAGCATTTACTATGATTAAGGTATAGGTACCGGGCAGGAGCAACCCCGCCCGGTAAACTGTTGTCTTGGTATTTTTAATTTTCTAAGTAGTTTGATCACGGCAGGCATAGTGCCTGTTTTTTCCTGGTTTCCGCGCAAAAATACAGTCGGCAGTTGTCGCAAATTTTGCGACAACTGAGTTATTGAAGACAATTCATAATTACGCTGATCATCATTTCTTTTTCTTCGGGATTTGATTCAGCGACCATGATGGTTAAAGCAACGAGGGTGTGATCATCAATTGACTTCTCCCCGTCTCTAAATAAGGCTCCGTTCTTATCTAGGAAATACAAAAACACTGCCGCGGCGATGCGTTTGTTTCCATCAAAAAAGCTATGGTTTTTTGTTACAAAGTATAAAAGATTTGCGGCTTTTTCCTCTAAAGTAGGGTACAGGTCTTCATTTGCGTAGGTTTGATAAATGGCCCCAATGCTACTACGAAACGAATCGTCTTTTTCCTTACCAAACAAGGAACTACTCTCTCCAAATCCCATACTGTCAATTAGTTTTCTACACTCCTCATAAGTAAGTACATAAGTTGCTTTGTTGCCCTTGGGACGAGACATATTCTGGTGGTCATATGCATCTAGGAGACTTAATGCCTGACTATAACGTTCAACAACAGACAACACTTGTTCTGCGTCAAGATTATTTTGCAGCCTCTTCATAACCTGAATCACCTCATTTAGCTGGTTCATACGATTATGATTGACCGCATAGCCTTTCAATATGTATGCTTTCAGGACAGAATTTGCCCAGCGCCGAAACTCTACGCCCCTCTGAGACTTAACACGATACCCAACAGAGATAATGACGTCCAGATTATAGTGTTCTACCATATAATTTTTGCCATCGGAAGCAGTTGTCGCAAATTTTGTGACAACTGAACTGTCTTTATCCAACTCTTCATGCAGGGCATTCTTAATATGCTTGCCAATAGTTTTAATGTCTCGTCCAAATAATTCTGCCATTTGGGTTCTATTCAACCAAACAGTATCACTGTCCAGCGTTACGGGCAGGGAAATACTGTGGTCACTCGTTTCAAATATGACAATTTCGTTTTCTTTTGCCATAAACAATCCTCTTTATCTCATTAAAATTTGAACGGTTTATTAAGAAGAGTTACCGCTAATTTAGATCATAACAAAAGACAGACAAAAAATCTATAACCAAAATTCCCAAAAGCAAGCACTCAAAGTTATTCCAGCTCCGTATCTGCATACACGCCTATAATGCCCTTCTCGGTTTTGGTTGGAACAAAGCGATAGGTGGATCTCCGGTAAGTATATTGCCTCAGCCAGTATTTTATTATTCCCTTGGATACTTTATATCGACGGCCAATCTCGGCCAGCGACATACCCTCACTGTAAAGTTTGAGCGCCTTTTTCTTTTGGAGTAGTGACAGCTTATGGACTCTTCCTTTTGGCATGGCTTTATTATACTACAGGTAGCGCGCACATGATATCCACCTATTTACACCTATTGTGGAAACAAAAAAACACGCACTGCGTGACACTGTAGTCTCCAAACAGATGCCGGGCGGGAATAACCCCGCCCGGTTAGCTGTTATCTTGGTATCTTTATTTTTCTGGATAGTCCCATCTGCTCCTGAGCTTGATCCCATTTTCCTTTAGGCATCTGGAAATAACTTGTGTGTCTACATTCAGGCTCTTGGCGATTTCTTTGATCGTATGCATCTCCTTGTACATTCTGATCACTTTATCATCGTCTACTTTTGCCCGAGTCCGACCACTTTTGCGAAGAGGAATTCCTCGTTGCTTGAGTAGCTTCACGATAGTCGTCTTGCTACAGTTAAATTCTATACCCAGTTCGTAACTTGTCTTACCAGACTGATAAGCTGTGATAATCTTCTGTATCTCCTCGGGAGTAAAAATCCTTTGGTAGGGCTGCTGAAGATTTTCTACCTTCTTTTTGCCTCTGTAATAATCTTCATTTTCCCCCTTGTCTTTTTTCTGGCTTCGTGAGATAATACCAATATCGGACGCGAATAAGCGTCCGGCATGACAGGAAAATTTGAACTCGAGAATCCTTTGGTAATTCTTCGAGGTGATTTCCATGAGTGCCATATTTGGGGTGCCGTATTTTACGGCACCTTTTCTGTATATTGTTATAATTATAGAAAGGAATGCAGAAAGGCTCAGACGGTGTGGATGCTGTAACAGTCTGGCCATCCGCGGCGGCGCTGTGTGCCAGTGGCACACGCTTAGCGCCGACCGAAGCGGAGCGGAGACCGCTGTGTGCCAGTGGCACACGCTTGGCGCCGACCGCACTGTATCAGCAGAGGGATCCCGGATCAGCTTTCGTATCGTCTTTAATTTCTGCAAGGGTACTGTAAAAATGACAGAATTTCTCGATCAATATCCGGCGCTTCTGGAACAGCTGGCCCTGCTGGGACAGATATGGCTGATGTTTAAGATCGTGTTCGGAGCGCTGAACTGTTTTATGGGATACAAGCTGCTGAGGGTTTGGACGTCTCTTTGCGGGTTTGTGCTGGGAGCGGCCGGAGGATTTCTGGCAGCACTGTATTTTTCCCTGGAGGGATGGGGAATGGGGCTTTTGGTTCTGGGCGCGGGAATCGTGGCCGGAGCGGTGGCGTATCAGATCTATCTGGTGGGGGCATTTATCCTGGGATGGCTTCTGACTGTATTTATTACGCTTTCCCAGGTGAGACCCATGGACATCCCTGACAGGCAGAAGCTGATGATCCTGGCGGGAGGCGCGGTTCTGGGAATGATCGTGGGCGCGCTTATCGTGGGATTTGCCCGGCCTGTCATCATTGTGGTGACGGGGATCGGCGGAGCCTCTGCTGTGGCCTCAAGCCTTGGGGAACTGTTTGCCTGGGAATCGCTGCCGGTGCTGGGAATTACTGTGGTTCTGGCCGTTGCCGGTATTGCGGCTCAGTTCCTGACGGCTCCGCAGGTGAAGAAAGGGGAAGACGAGGAATAAAGTTTGAAACTGCGAGAACACAAAAGGGACATATTTTCCTGATAAAATGAGACAGAAGGGAACAGGAGGTAGGGAAGATGAATAAACTGAAGATCCTGGTTGTGGATGATGAGAGCAGGATGAGAAAGCTGGTAAAAGATTTTCTCATGAAAAAGGATTACGAGGTACTGGAAGCCGGGGACGGAGAGCAGGCGGTGGATATTTTCTTCGAGGACAAGAATATCGCTCTGGTGATCCTGGATGTGATGATGCCTAAGATGGACGGATGGCAGGTTTGCCGGGAGATCCGGGCTCATTCCAAAGTCCCCATTATCATGCTGACGGCTAAGGGAGATGAACGGGATGAGCTTCTGGGCTTTGAGCTGGGAGTGGACGAGTATATATCCAAGCCATTCAGTCCCAAGATCCTGGTGGCCAGGGTGGAGGCTATCCTGAGAAGGGCCGGACACGGGGAACAGGAGGAGATCCTGGAGGCAGGGGGGATCGTGCTGAACAAGACGGCCCATCTGGTAACTGTGGACGGAAAACCCATGGATCTCAGCTACAAAGAATTTGAACTGATGAATTACTTTATGGAGAATCAGGGGATTGCTCTTTCCAGGGAGAAGATCCTGAATCATGTGTGGAATTACGACTACTTCGGGGATGCCAGAACGATTGATACCCATGTAAAGAAGCTTCGGAGCAAGATGGGAGATAAGGGAGAGTATATCAAGACCATCTGGGGTCTGGGATACAAGTTTGAGGTAGAGTCATGAAACGCCTGATACGAAGATCCATCAAATGGCAGATCATTGTTGCGTTTGTCAGTTTTATTCTGCTTACGATCCTGCTGGTGGTGCTTCTGAACGTGGGATTTTTGGAGAGATTTTATCTCAAGGATAAAGAAGACAAGCTGCTGAACGGCTACAACATGTTTTTCCAGGAAATGTCGGTATCCTCGGCGGTGGAGACCATCCAGTACTGCAATACAAACAATATCATTTTTATGATGACAGAGTTGGGCAATGTGGATGAAGAGCGGTATATTGGCAATGTCAGCCAGGAGGATCACAGAAGGATATCGGCCCGGCTGTTCGGTTATATGACCGGACTGGAAGGTCCGGTAGACCAGATCCTGGAGAAGACCGACAGTTATACCATCCAGTACAACCGGGATGATACCATGCAGATTGATTATCTGGAACTGTGGGGAACCATTGGGAACGATTATGCGTATATTTTCCGGATTCCCTGGGAGAGTATTTCCGCAGGTGTGCGGGTGTCCAATCAGTTTTATCTGCTGATCGGCGGGGTGATGATCGTGCTGGGGGTGGGATTTGTCAGTCTTTTTGCCAGAAGGATCACAAAACCCCTGACGGAGCTGACTCAGCTTTCCCAGAGAATGGCGGATCTGGATTTTGATGCCAGATATACCAGCGGCGGAGAGGACGAGATCGGGATCCTGGGGCATAACTTCAACAGGATGACGGAGACGCTGGAACAGGTGATCTCTGAACTGAGAACGGCCAATAATGAGCTTCAGAAGGATATTGAAAAGAAGGAACAGATTGATGAGATGCGGAAGGAATTTCTCTCCAATGTATCTCATGAGCTGAAAACACCGATCGCTCTGATCCAGGGATATGCGGAGGGACTGCAGGAAAATATCAGCGATGACCCGGAAAGCAGGGCCTTCTACTGTGATGTGATCATAGACGAGGCATCTAAGATGAACCAGATGGTGAAGAAGCTTCTGACTTTGAATCAGCTGGAGTTCGGCAATGACCAGGTGAATATGGAGCGGTTTGATCTGACGGCGCTGATCCAGGGGATCATCCAGTCTTCCCGGCTGCTGGCTGACCAGGCGGAAGCGGAGATCTTTTTCAGTCAGGAGGATCCGGTTTATGTCTGGGGCGATGAGTTCAAGGTGGAAGAGGTGCTTACAAACTATATCACCAACGCGATCCATTATGTAAAGAATGAGAAAAAAATAGAGATCCGGTGCATTCATGAGAACGGCCGGGTAAAGACCACGGTTTTCAACACCGGGGACGCTATTCCGGAGGAGGAACTGGATAAGATCTGGATAAAGTTCTACAAGGTTGACAAGGCCAGGACCAGGGAGTATGGCGGAAGCGGCATCGGTCTTTCCATTGTAAAGGCTATCATGGATTCCATGAACCAGGAGTGCGGAGTGACCAATTATGACAATGGCGTATCGTTCTGGTTTACACTGGATGAGGGATAACAGTAAAGTCCCCTGCTGTCTGCAGCAGGGGGCTTTGCCATTGTGAGGCAGATTTTCACTCCGTTCCGGTCGGCGCTAAGCGTGTGCCACTGGCACACAGCGCCTCCAAATGGGGCACGGTTGGCTTGTTGTCTGCGGGAATTGCAGGAACGTGAGAGATACCGGGAGATATCAGGAATGTACCAGGACAGAGGGGCAGGTACAGCTCAGATCTTCGGGATGACGGTATCGGCTGAGGATTTCCCGGAAACAGTCCATGGAAGGAGTCTGGAACTTGTTTTTGTGGTAGACCAGACGGAAGCTTCGGTCCCATTCCCCATCGGGGTTGCGGATGGGATGGATCAGACCGGCCCGGATGTCATCAGCCAGAAGTCGGACGGACATAACGGCCAGACAGTTGTCGCGGATCACTGCCTGCCGGATAGTGGCGGGACAGTTGGCTTCCCAGCGGACTGTAAGTTTCAGACCGTGACGGGCAGCGAACTCCTCAAACAGTGCCCGGGTGCCGCTTCCCTGTTCCCGCATGGCATAATCCTGTCCATCCAGGCTGGAAATGGGGATCTCCTTCTGGCGGGCGAAGGGGTGGGAGAGGCAGCATGCCATCACCAGATAATCTTCCACCATGGGAATGGTGATGAGATCAGGGGAATGGATCTCGCCTTCCACTACGGCCAGATCCAGCTGAGAGCGCAGCAGCATTTCCTCGATGGCATGGGTGTTGGTCACATGACAGACGGTGAGGGTCTGGGGCATACTCTGCTGAAAGTCCTGGAGAAGGGAGGGAAACAGGCAGGTTCCCACGGTGATGGAGGCTCCCAGGCGCAGTATCTCCTGGTGTTCTCCCGGCTTCATATCCCTCTCCAGCTGTTCAAAGTCCTGTATGACTTTCAGGGCATAGGCATACAGCTTTTTTCCTGCTTCTGTGATGTACAGCTTTTTGGAAAGGCGTTCAAACAGGCGGGCGCCGTAATGTTCTTCCAGCTCCCGGACGGCCTGGCTTACGGTGGGCTGAGACAGGTAGATATTGTCGGCCGCTTCGCTCATCTTGCCTGTTCGGGCCACTTCCACAAAAATTCTCAAATGGCGTATTGTCATGGGTAGTCCTCCTGATCAATAGGTTTTGTCTATGATGTTCATAGAATTATATCACTTTTCATAAAGTTATTCCAGTGTTATAATGGACAGGATAAAAACAATCGTAACAGTTCAGCCTTCCGGCTTCACTGTTGCAAATGCATGCACACAGGCTGCGATTTTCGCAGCCTGGCGCCCGCAAATCTCGGGATCACGCTGCGAATGCAGCGTGATCTACACTCCGTTTCGGTCGGCGCTAACCGTGTGCCACTGGCACACAGCGCCCTCGCGGGATATTGGAAGGCTGAACTGTAACAAACAATCGTAACAAAACAAACAACAGGGGCGAAGACAGCTGAACTGCTGCAGAAAAGGAGGATACAGAGGTGAAGGTATTAATCATCGGCGGTGTGGCGGCGGGAACAAAGGTTGCGGCCAAGCTGAAAAGAGAGGATTTTGGTATGGATGTGACGATCCTTACCATGGGAAAGGATATTTCCTATGCAGGCTGCGGACTGCCTTACTATGTGGGAGATGTGATCAGGGACAGGAGCCAGTTGATCGTGAATACGCCGGAGAGCTTTTCCCGGCTTACCGGTGTCCGGGTGATCACAGAGACGGAGGCCGTGAAAGTAAACAGAGAGGAGAAGACGGTGGAGGCTGTCAGTACAGTGACAGGTGAGCGTTCCGTGTACAGCTATGATAAACTGGTGATCGCTACGGGGGCATCCCCCATCAAGCCTCCCCTGGATGGAATGGATCTGGAGGGCATTTATTTTATGAGGACTCCTCAGGATGCCATTGACCTGCGGGAGCGGATCCAGACCCAGGAGGTGAAGCGGGCCGTTGTGGTGGGCGGCGGATTCATCGGTCTGGAGGTTGCGGAAAACCTGCTGTCCCAGGGGGTGAAGGTTTCTGTGATCGATATGGCTGAGCATGTACTGCCGGGATTTGATTCGGAGATGGCGGAATACGTGGAGAATCATCTGGCGGATGCGGGGATCATGACTTTCACAGGAACGAAGCTGGAGGGATTTCTGGGGGATGGAAAGCTCCAGAAGGTGCAGACCAGCCGCCGGGCCATGAAGGCGGATATCGCTGTGCTCTCCATCGGTATCCGGGCCAACACGGGATTTCTGGCGGATTCCGGCATTGAGCTTGCGCCCAACCGGACGGTGAAGGTAAACCAGTATCTGCAGACCAACGATGAGGATATCTATGCGATAGGTGACTGCGCGATGGTGACCAACCGGGAGACAGGACAGCCGGCATGGTCCCCCATGGGATCCTCAGCCAACATAGAAGGACGTCTGGCGGCGGAGAATATTGCCGGAAAGAAGCTGGCCTATCCGGGAGTTCTGGGAACTGCCGTCTGCAAACTCCCGGGACTGAATGCGGGCCGTACGGGTCTTGGCGTGGAGCAGGCCAAGGCTGCAGGCTATGATCCGGTAAGCGTGGTGTCTGTGGTGGACGATAAAGCACATTATTATCCGGGAGCCGGATCCTTTATCGTGAAGATGGTGGCCGATAAGACCAGCAGAAAGTTTCTGGGGATTCAGGTGTTGGGACCGGGTGCTGTGGACAAAATGGTGGATATCGGAGTGACAGCCCTGACGCTGGGGGCATCCATCGATGATCTGGAGAATATGGATCTGGCGTACGCGCCTCCGTTTTCCACTGCGATCCATCCCTTTGTACATACGGTGAATATCCTGGTGAATAAGATGAGCGGGGCATTCGAGACCATGACTCCTGAAGAATTTGCCGCAGGAGGTGCAGAAGGGTACCAGATCGTGGATGCGGCTATCCAGCCCTCACTGAAGAACGCTCCATATATGGATCTGACCAAGATTCAGGGACCGGTGGACGGATTCGACAGGGACGCAAAGCTGCTTCTGGTATGTACCAAGGGAAAACGTGCCTACATGGTACAAAACCGGCTGAAATACTTTGGATATACCAATACCAGAGTGCTGGAGGGCGGCACCGCCTTTAATGAGGTGGAGGAAGAGGATCAATAAATAATAGTATACATGATACAGGAGGAAATCATATGGCAACGTTAACCATCAGTCCGGAAGAGGAAAAAAGAGTAAAGGCAATGGGATTTTTGAGCAACAAAGGAACGGATAATTTTTCCGGAAGAATCATTACTGTGAACGGAAAGATCACCGCTCAGCAGCACAGAGTGATCGCGGAAGCTGCTGAGAAGTTTGGAAACGGCACGGTGACCCTGACCACCAGACTTACCATCGAGGTGCCGGGAATTCCCTTCGAAAAGATTCCGGAGTTCCAGGAGTATATCGGGAAGGCAGGTCTGGTTACCGGGGGAACCGGTTCCGTGGTACGTCCGGTAGTGTCCTGTAAGGGAACCACCTGCCAGTATGGGCTGATCGATACCTTTGATCTGTCTCAGAAGATCCATGAGAGATTTTATCTGGGCTATCACACTGTAAAGCTGCCCCACAAGTTTAAGATCGCGGTGGGCGGATGTCCCAACAACTGTGTGAAGCCGGATCTGAACGATATGGGCATCATCGGCCAGCTGATCCCCAACTACGATGAGGACGAGTGCAATGGCTGTAAGAAATGTTCCGTGGTGACAGCATGTCCCGTGGGAGCAGCCAAACTGGAGGACGGTCTGATGCAGATCGATCCCGAAATCTGCAATCACTGCGGCCGGTGCGTGGGAAAATGCCGTTTTGACGCCATTGAGAATGGAACAAGAGGGTATAAGATCTACATCGGCGGCCGTTGGGGCAAGAAAGTGGCCCAGGGCCGCGCCCTTGGAAAGATCTTCCGGACAGAGGAGGAAGTGATGGATGTGGTGGAAAAAGCGCTTCTGCTGTTCAGAGAGCAGGGAAAGACAGGAGAGCGGTTCTCCCAGACCATCGAGCGGCTGGGATTTGAGAACGTGGAAGCTCAGCTTCTGTCCAACGACCTGCTGGAGAGAAAGCAGGAGATCCTGGATGCCCAGCTTCATCTGACGGGAGGAGCTACCTGCTGATCAGACAGTGAATACAGAAAAGTGAGAAGGAAAGGACTGCGTCCTGCGCCGGCAGAAGCGGAGCGCAGTCCCCGCTGTATCCGCAGCGGTATCCCCTATGAAAAAACGTACCGTATTTATCCTAAAATACGGCAAAAGGCTGAGGTATCCCGAAATGCCGGGAGCCTCAGCCTTTGCGACCCTTTTTTTGACCATCAATTATTTCAAATCCATCACCTGATTTAAATAGCTGCGCTTTTTGGTATTGTTGCAGTGGACATAGATATCCAGAGTAGTTCTGGTGGAAGCGTGTCCCAGGATTTCCGATAATGCCTTGATATCAAAACCGTATTCGATCCATCGGCTGGACAGCTGGTGTCTCATGGCATGGATATTTACCGGAGTGATATCGCAGCGTTTCAGAAGCCGTTGGTAACGCCGCTGTACAGTCCTGGGTTCCATACACTTCTGGGTACCGGTAAGCAGATAGATTCCATCTTCTCTTCTGTAATCAAGAGCTTTTTGGATGATCAGATCCGGCAGAGGGATCTGACGGATGGAAGAGACAGACTTGGGAGTTCCGATAAGCAGGCGAGTCCTTTGACCGGATGCCCCGGGAAGATATTCCGGATTCTCGATCCGGGTCACTGTCCGGTTGATGGTCAGATTTCCACTATGAAAATCAATATCCTCCCAGCGAAGTCCGCAGAGTTCCCCGATCCGGATTCCGGTATACATACACAGCAATATTCCAAATTCAAAGGGCTTCTGACTCTGTTCCAGATAGCCGCTCAGTTTTCGGTAATCGGAGAGGGGCATAACCCTGGGCTGGGATTTTGGAGAAGCGATCTTGGGAAAATGAAGGGTCTCTTCCGGAAAACAGTGATGCTGCTCAGCGAAACGCAGGATATTTTTCAGGATTCCCAGGATCACCTTGACAGTCCCAGGCTTCTTTCCTTTCTGCAAAAGCTGTGCGGCATATTCCGCTATCAGAGCATTATCCAGCCGGCGGATGACAACGTCCCCGAAATCCGGAAAGATATGATTTTTTAATATGAGATAATAATTGGAATAAGTAGTATCTTTTACTCTGGTTCTGGTTTCCTCCAGCCAAAGCTCTCCCGCAGTTCTTATAGTAAGACATTCCCTGGACACAGCGGGCTTACGTCCTGTATCCTGTTCCCTGATCATATGGATCAGCATTTCCCGTTTCTTTTCCTTTACTTCTCTGTATGTACGCGCATACAGATATCCGTAACGGATATGCCCATTCTGATCCCGTCCCTTTTTATACCGTGCTTCCCACCGTCCATCCTGTCTTTTTCTGATGTTTTCACCTTTTCTTGCCATTAAATGTCCTCCTTCTTAAGTTTTGACCATTTTCATGACCACTATTTTACAGGATTTAAGAAAAATCACAGCCTTATTCGTATGCAATTTAAAAAATTTGTGGGAAAGCCGGAAGAATATCCGGATAATTGAAATGAATTTTAAAATTTCCAAACTTTTCAGATGACAAAAACGCCTATAGATTATGGGAATTTTCTATGAAACGCAGAGCGATCAGGCAGACATTTCCCTTGCACGGAATCCTCCCGGTATGTTATCCTGAAACCAGGAGGATTTTTCTTACATATCCCCCGGAAAGGATGTGACCCTGTGAATACAGAAACGCAGCTTGCGAGAATGATCAGAGTCACAAAAGATAAGGCAAGATATGACAGCCAGGTAAAGAAGCTTCTTGCGAACAGGGCGATCCTGGCCTGGATCTTGAAAACATGTACAGAAGAGTTTGCCCCGTACAGCCCCCGGGAGATTGAGGACTGTATCCTGGGGGAACCGGTGATCTCCCGGCAGCCGGTAGATCCGGATGAAGCAGCCGGGGAGGAATCGTATCTGGATGGTGATACTCACCCTTGGCGAGACGGCGGTGTACGGGGAACCGGACACATCCGGAAAGGATTCGGATCTGATGGAAGCGGTTATTGTGAATTTGGGGGAGGGTCAGAAATATGTGGACAATCCGATCCTGCGCCTGATGAACGTGCTGCTTGCGGGAGACGTGGATATACAGAAGAAACAAAGGGTGATGGAAGAGGAATTCCATATAGCGATGACCAGGGAAATGAAAACGGAGGTGGAAAGCTTGTGTAATCTGAGTGAAGGGATCTACAACAAAGGATACAGGATTGGTGTTGAGCAAGGGATCGAGCAAGGGATTGAGCAAGGAATTGAGCAAGGGATTGAGCAGGGAATTAAGCAGGGGATCGAAGGAGTGGTAGACATCCTTCGGGAGGCGGGCTTTGAGGACCGTCAGATCATAGAACGCATCAGAAAACGGTATGATCTTACCCTGGAGGAAGCAGAAAAGTATGTGCTTGCCCGGGTGTGAGCTGCAGCTTTAGCCTGCGCTGGCGTTTCGGGATAATCGCAGTGACGGAGAATATGGGTAACAGTTCAGCCTTCCAATATCCCGCGAGGTGTCACGCTGCATTCGCAGCGTGATCCCGAGATTTGCGGGCGCCAGGCTGCGAAAATCGCAGCCTGTGTGCATGCATTTGTAACAGTGAAGCCGGAAGGCTGAACTGTTACGAATATGGAGAGGAAACGGAAAGGAAACTTGATTACCCAATGGACTTATGGTAAAGTGGATACGTTATAAGCAGCTGATATCCTTTGGCGATCTTATGGTATGAGGGTGATGGCTTAAAGCCAGAGTCTTCCTGCGGATATCAGTCGTTTGCGGCATACCCCACGGAGCAGCCGTGCCGGCCGCTGCATCATCAAAGACTGCCGATCCACGGCAGTGCCGGAAAGAGAGGATAAGTATGGACAGAAATTGCATGGATGGAAACAGGGCGCTTGCGTTCCTGAAGGAGTTTGATTATATACGGGAGGCGGGAACCCCGGCGGAGGAGCAGGCGGCTGCCAGGATCGCGCAGGAGATCCGCTCCCTGGGGCTTGTGCCCAAGACGGAGGAATTTGTTTTTCACGAGAACTGTATCACGGAGGCGTATTTTCAGGTGACGGAGCCTGAGAAAAAGGAATACCGGGTGTCCGGGTTCAAAAACAGCGGAAATACGCCGGCAGAGGGGATTGAGGCGCCCTTTTATTATGCGGAAAACGGGGACGATGTGAATCTGTCCTTCGCGGAGGGGAAGATCGTGATGGTGAACGCTCCGATGAGGGCGGAGCTTTACCGGAAGCTGGTAAAGGCCGGCGCCGCGGCATTCCTGACAGTCAGCGGAACACCGGTGGATGAGGGAGAAGACCGGGCGGTACCCACATGCAGGCTGCGGGGGCTGACCCCGGAAGAAACGGTGATCCAGGGAGCGGGGATCCACTGCCGGGATGCCCAGGAACTGGTGGAGAAAGGTGCCGGCAGAGCCCGTCTGGTGGTGCGGCAGGAGGAGAGGGAAAAGATTTCCCGCAATGTCCGCGTGCGCATCCCGGGAACGGATGAGAAGCTGAAGAAAGAGATCCTGACGCTGACGGCTCATTATGATTCCGTGCCCGAGGGACCGGGGGCCTATGACAACATGGCAGGAGCGGCCATCATTATGGAACTGCTCCGCTGGTTTGCAAAGCATCCTCCTCTCAGGACACTGGAGTTTGTCTGGTTTGGCGCTGAGGAGAAAGGGCTGGAGGGAAGCCTGGCCTATGTGGAGCGTCACAGCCAGGAGCTGGAGAACCACCGTTTTAATATGAATGTGGATCTGGCAGGGCAGCTGATCGGAGGGACAGTCATTGGAGTGACGGCGGATGCGTCTGTCTGCGCCATGCTGTCTCTGCTGGTTCACGAATCGGGAATCGGGGCTTCCTTTAAGAACCAGATCTGGGGAAGCGATTCCAATACCTTCGCCTGGAAGGGGATTCCTGCCATGACGCTGAACAGAGACGGATATGGAATGCATACCCGTTACGACACGGCGGCACTGATCTCTCCCTGGTCCCTGCAGAGAAGTTCCCTGCTTCTGGGCCATCTGGCGGAGCGTTTGGCAGACATTCCTGTATTTCCTTTCGAGAGGACGATGCCGGAACAGCTTTTAAAAGAACTGGATGCATTTTTTGCGTAATGGACGGGATAAAAGGGTCTGCCCTACGGAGAAATTTTCTCCCAGGGGCAGACCCTTTTGGCGGGAAAGAGCTGTTTACTGATTTGACGCGTATTCTCTGGCCAGTTCCACGATCACCTGTACGCACTGTTCCATGGACTCCACGCAGGTGAACTCAAATCTGCCGTGGCAGTTGTAATCTCCGGTGCCCAGGTTGGGGCAGGGCAGACCTTTGAAGGAAAGACGGGCACCGTCGGTGCCGCCCCGGACAGGCTGAATGCGGGGAGTGATGCCCAGACGTTCAAAGACCTTCAGCACGGTATCGATCAGGTGACGGTGGGGCTCGATCTTTTCCTTCATGTTGTAATAGGAATCTTTTACCTTGGCGGATACGGTTCCTTCTCCGTACTTGGCATTCATATAATCAGCAGCTTTTGTGATGAGAGATTTTTTCTCTTCAAAGAGCTTCATATCGTGATCCCGGATAATATACTGAAGAGAAGCGCGCTCCACGCATCCCTCCATTCCGATCAGATGGATAAAGCCCTGGTATCCGTCGGTGCATTCCGGGCGCATGAAGGCAGGGAGCATCTGCTGAAATTCCATGGCCAGGACGGCGGCATTCACCATTTTTCCTCTGGATGATCCGGGATGGATGCTGGTGCCCGTGAAGGTGATTTCCGCGGAGGCGGCGTTAAAGTTCTCATATTCCAGCTCTCCGGCAGCTCCTCCGTCCATGGTGTAAGCGAAATCCGCACCGAAGCGTTCCACATCAAAGCGGTCCGCACCGCAGCCGATCTCTTCGTCCGGCGTGAAGGCCACCCGGATGGGCCCGTGAGGGATTTCCGGATGGGCGATCAAGTACTCGGCGGCGGTGAGGATCTCCGCCACGCCTGCCTTGTCATCTCCCCCCAGAAGGGTATTTCCGTCTGTGACGATCAGTGTTTTGCCTGTAAGTTCCCGCAGCGCTTCAAATTCATCAGGGCGCATCACCAGGCGCAGCTCCTGGTTCAGCACGATATCCTTTCCATCATAGGATTCGATCACCCGGGGACGGATGTTGGCTCCCGGGGCATCGTTGGCGGTATCCATGTGGGCGATAAATCCGATGACGCTGCCGCCAAAATCTTCCATGGTGGAAGGGATCGTGCCGTACACATATCCGTTCTCATCCCGGTATACATCCGCAATCCCGATCTCCCGCATCTCCCCGGCCAGCATATCGGCAAAGGAAAGCTGTGCCGGAGTGCTGGGAAACGTTCCGGAATCGGGATCTGAGGTGGTGTCGATCATTACATACTTGATAAATCTGTCTTTTACATGCATAGTCTTTGCATCCTCCTTTTCTACAGCTATTGTACTGAAACAGGAAAGAAATAGCAAGTCCATGTGGCTTTTGGAAGTATCTTACGCCATAAGGCTTTCCTGCCGGATTATTTCTGGAAAATATTAAAACCCGGAGAAATATTTCCGGTTTTCTGGTACAATGAAAAAAATCATATCCACACTGGCCATTGGGGCTGATCGGGAAGACAGGGAAGCCAGGAACAGCGAAAGGAGTATATCGATGGAAATAAACAGAACATTTTATGTGAGCTCAGAAAATGGAAACAACAACAACCCGGGGGATGCCCCGGACCGGGCTTTTCGGAGTCTGTCCATGATCAATGGCAGGAAGCTTGAACCCGGCGACCGGATCCTTCTGGAAAAGGGTTCCGTATTTGAGGGGGAATTTCTCCATCTGTCCGCCAGAGGCACCGCGGACGCCCCCATTCTGGTGGACGCCTATGGAGAAGGGCCGCTCCCCGCCATCCACGCGGCGGGAGGCGGACTGTGGTATCAGAACTACGGCGGCCATCTGGACAACGTGGTCCATACCTGGAAGGGCTACGTCTCCTCCGCAGTGCTGCTGTATGACGCGGAGTACATCACTGTCCGGAATCTGGAGATCACCAATCAGCCGCAGACAGCGGGAGAGCGGTATAACCAGGGAGACCGGATGAACCGCACCGGTGTTTCCGTGATCGCCAAGGACAGGGGAACTCTCCATCAGATCCAGCTGGATCATCTGTATATTCACGATGTGGAGGGAAATATCTATGACAAGCATCTGAACAACGGAGGCATCTACTGTTCGGTACTGAAACCGGAGGATGAAGAGAAAACCGGTGTGGCCCGCTATGACGGCATCCATATCCATCACTGCCGGGTGGAGAGCTGCCGGAGATGGGGGATTGCGGCGGGCTATACGTACCGGCATGATAAATTCACCACTCTGGAGCTTCCCGATGAGATCGTGGAAACGTACGGCTCGGTGAATGTGCTGATCGAGCATAATTATGTGAAGAATATCGGGGGTGACGGGATCACAGTGATGTACTGTTTCCGACCGCTGGTGCAGTACAATGTGTCGGAGAATATCGCTCTGGATATGAACCGGGAGGTCTATACGGAGGCGGGCGAACGGCAGGGGATGACCGCCGCCGCCATGTGGCCCTGGAAATGCAAGACGGCGGTATTCCAGTATAACGAGGCGTTTTCCACAGCCTTCAACCAGGATGGGGAAGCCTGGGACGCGGACTCCGGGGACGGCACCATTTATCAGTACAATTACAGCCATGACAATGCCGGCGGGTGTATCATGTTCTGTGAGGGTGAGAGCGTGAATAATATTTTCCGGTATAACCTCAGCGTAAACGATGGAACAGGCACCATTACGCCTGTGCGGAATGTGGACGCTCACATTTACAACAATACGTTTTATATCCCGGAAGATGTGCCCTTTATCCGGCCGGGAATGTCCGGGGGCGGGATCCTGGCGGAGAACAACCTTTTCCTGTATGGGGGCCGGGAGCCCAGGGAAGAGGACTGGCATCATCAGACAGAAAATGCGGTGTACTGCAATAATCTGTACTGCAATTACAAAAATACGCCTCAGGAGGATCGGCAGGCGATAACCGCCCGGCAGCCGAAGGAGGTGGTCCTGGCGCCGGGGAGCGGACCGGATAAGGCCCGGCCGGAGGTGAATGGCCGCCGGGGCGAAACGACTGTTTTTGACGGATACCGGCTGTGCCAGGATTCTCCGGCCAGAGAGCAGGGAAAGGAGATCCGGGAGAATGGCGGAAAGGACTTTTTCGGAAATCCCCGGTCGGGGAAGCCGGATCTTGGAGCCTGCTGACTTGCCAGCCTTTTGACCCCGTGGTAACATATGGGAATGAAAAACGGAGCATTTCCGATCCGGAGGCAGCCTGGGCCGGCCAGGAGGGCTGCGCTTCGGATGGCGGAAAGAGAAAGGAAGTGGTTTACCCACGGTTATGCGGATGATCATACAGACAATTGTTCATATTTTTCGGGATTTTCTTCAGCCCATCACCTATCTGCCTTTGGGCATTCTGGCCGGAGGCATATTTCTGACAGGGTGGGGGCTGCGGCAGAAAAGACAGCCCGCCAGAGAACGGATCAGGATCACACAGAGGCAGTGGCTGACATGTCTGATTATTGTGTATGCCACGGTGCTTCTGATCCTGGCCTTTTTTTCCAGGGAACCCGGATCCAGGACAGGAGTGGATCTGATCCCTCTGTCCACCTGGGGGACTTCGGCCCAGGCTCACGCTTATTTTATCGAGAATATCCTGATGTTTATTCCTTTCGGGATCCTGCTTCCCTTCAGGGTGCCGGCCCTGCGGCGGGCGCTGTTCTGCATCGATGCGGGATTTCTGTGCAGCCTGCTTCTGGAAACAGCACAGCTTCTGACCGGGAGAGGCTACTGCCAGCTGGACGATATTGCCACCAATACACTGGGAACGGGGCTTGGGTATCTGATCTACAGACTCTGGCAGAGATACGGAAGAAAAAGGTAATTGCGGCAGCGAAGCCGTAAGACTGCACTGCCGCGGAAACGCAAAAAGAGAAGCAGCGCCGCCAAAATATGCGTATTTTGCGGGAGAAGGTATAGAAAGGCGGAGGGAAGAAGGCTTGGAAGCCGCAGAATGCAGGAAAATAAAATAAGTTGTAAAAAATACAGTGAATTTTTTTCAGAAAGAACTATCGGTAAAATTACGCTGACTGGGATAAAATGTTGTTATATGGGACAAAAAACGGTAGCTCGGAACAAGAAATAGTAATATAATAATTATTGATATCTAGAATATAAAATACATAAGTTGATAATTATACGAGATGAGGTTTTTTCAATGAGAATCGCTGTCTGCGATGACCATAAGGGAGACAGGGAAATCCTCCAGAAGCAGCTGATGGAGGTATGGGATGGAGCAGAAATCGACTCATACGAGACCGGCCGGGAGATATTCGGACAGATCCAGAATGGAGTTTATTACGACCTGATCTTTATGGATATCTTTATGGGTCAGGAGGACGGGATCGCTGTCGGGAGAGAACTGCACAGGTATTATCCCACGGTTTCTCTGGTTTATGTCAGCAACAGCAGGGATTTTGGACCGGAGGTGTTTGAGGTCAATGCCCTCCATTATCTGGTGAAGCCCTGTGATATGGCACAATTGAAGGAAGTAAAAAGAAGATATTTAAAGGGAAGGGAAAGCAAGGTGGAGGTTTCCCTGGGAAGGAATCAGAACAGGGAGATCCCCTGTCATATGATCACCTATGTGGAAAGCGTTCACAACAATCTGCTGATCCATCTGATCACCGGGGCTTCTCTGAAGATACGGGGGAGTATCCAGGGGTTTATGGATAAGGTGGATGAGCGGTTTCTGAGAGTGAACAGGGGAGTTTTGGTGAATATGGAGGCTATTGAACAGATGAATACGGATTCCTGCCAGGTGGCGGGAATGATCTTTATGCTCAGCAGAAAGGAGCGGGCCGCCAATAAGCGGCGGTATAATGACTGGCTGTTCCGGATGGCCATGGGAGAGCAGTAAAGGGGTTATGGATCAGAGGAGTTTTTATTATTTTCTGATACAGCTGGCCGGTTATCTGCTGCAGATCTTTCCGGTGGTGATCCTGCTGTATGCGGCTTTTTCCGATGAGCAGCTTAAGGTTTCCAAAAAGAAACTGGTTCCCCTTTTCTTGGCGGGCGCATTTGTCCTGAGTCTGCTGGCAGCAGGAGGTCTGACTTGTTTTTACGATACGGATCTGTACAGGCAGGGGACTGTGCGATGGATCGCCAATGGGTTCTTTAGCGTGATATGGATAGCGGGTACAGCGGTCTATATCTGTTCTTTCAAAAAGGGAGTAAAGTGCCGGGCGCTGTGCTATTTTATCACAGTACAGTACGGGATTTCCGCATATACTGTGGCGGAGATCGTGGGGAGAATGACGGAATACGGTGATCTGGTGCCTTACGCAGCTCCGGCTGTGGCAGCTTATCTGCTCTCCATGGCTGTGATCTTTCCCATTGTTTACCGTCTTCTGAAAAAGTACGGAGCGCTCCGGCTGCGGGGAGAAAATCACCGGCTGATCCGTTTCGCGTCTTTTTCTTCCATCGCATTGCTTGCCCTGTATGGAGCGGCGTTTCTGGCAGAGGTGAATCTGCTTCAGGATGCCCAGGACCTGGCCACAAAGCTTCATTTGTCTGTATGGCTGGTCTGTATGCTGGCAACGGATCTGATCGCATATTACATGTATTTTTACAGTCTTCATATAGAGGAGGAGAAGGAGGCGCTGCATGTGCAGCTGGCGGCTTTTGAGCTGCAGTCCCAGTCCATGATGGATAAGATCCAGGAGGAAAGACGGACCCAGCATAATCTGCGTCACCATTTCAGAACGCTGATCAGCCTGGCGGAAAATCATCAGTACGGCCGGCTGGAGGAGTATCTGAAAACATATCTCAACGATTGGGAAAATCACCGGCTGAGAGTGATCTCCCAGAATCCTGTTCTGAATAATATTCTGGGATATTATATTTCCCAGGCGGAACAGGAAAAAGTAAAGGTCCTTACGGATATTCGGATTTTAACCCAGTATCCTTTTGATATTCTGGACATGACCGTTTTATTGGGAAACGCCATGGAAAACGCGCTGGAAGCCTGCCGCCGCTGTGAGGCGGAGCCCTGGATCCGGGTGGATATACGGCACCGGCAGCAGGCAGTTCTCATAAAAATTGAGAATTCCTGTGCGGATGACGGCGGGCAGGGCGGTCTTTTGCAGGAACCGCTCCGGTCTTCCAAAAACGGAAGAGTATCCGGTTACGGTCTCAGGAGCATGGAAATGATCGCCCGGAAATATCAGGGCAGTCTGGAATACTGGAAAAAGGACGGGGTGTTTACCCTGCGGGCAGTCCTGAATATGCCTGGGAACAGGGAACGGGGGATTTCCCCGGAGCCCATAGACAATCCTGACAGCAAAGGAGGGAGAGAATGAAACTGAAAGACGGGCTGATCCTTCGGGAGGTGGCAGGACAGTATGTGATCGTCCCCACCGGAAAGAGGGTGCGGGAGGTGACCTCCATCGTATACATATCCTCTTCGGGAGCTTATCTCTGGGATTATATGAAGGATCATGAGTTTGAGAAGGAGGATCTGGTGCAGCAGATCCTGGAGCACTATGAGGGTGTGACCAGGGAGAAAGCGGCGGAAGATATTGAAAAATTCCTGAAGACTCTGGCCGATAACAATATTCTGGATGATGGGATCGTCCGGGGAAGGGTATTTGTCCGGATGCCCGGGAAGGACGGAAAGTCATGAGCCAGGGACTTTCCGGAAACAGACAGGAAACGGGACAGGAGAGGACGCCGGGTGTTCCGGGAGGAACGGAGGAACTCCGGGAGCGGCAGCCCCATGATTTTGAGCCGGCCTGCCGCAGAATGGAATGGCTGGATCCCTTCTATAAAGCGGTATGGGAGGAGGCGTACGCAAAAGCAATCCCCATCTCGGGAACTTTTGAGCTGACGCCCCGGTGCAATTTTGAATGCCGGATGTGCTATGTGCATCTGAAGCCGGAGCGGATACCGGAATTCGGCAGAGAGCTGAGCGCGAAAGAGTGGATCCGGATCGCCGGGGAGGCCAGGGAGGCCGGAACCACCTGGCTGTGCGTCACAGGGGGAGAACCGCTGATGCATCCGGAGTTTGAGACCATCTGGCGGGAACTGACAGGGATGGGATTTTTTATCACCCTGCAGACCAACGCGTCCATGATCACCCGGCGGATGGCAGAGCTTTTTGAGGAATGTCCTCCCAAGGGAGTTAAGGTGACCCTATATGGATCGGGGGATGGAGTATACGAAAGGGTATGCCGGGTGAAGGATGGGTTTACCAGGGTGGATCAGGGAATCCAGAGGTTTATGGAGCTGGGGATTCCGGTACAGCTGATCAGCACCGTGATCCGGCAGAATGTGGAGGATGTGCAGCGGATGGCCTTTTACGCCTACAGCCACAGACTGCCCTGGATGGCCACCGGCGGCATCAAGCCCTCTGTGCGGGGAGCCGACAGCCAGGCCAGGGAGGTGCGGGTGCAGGAGAAAACGGACGAGCATCTGCGGCAGGAGATCCGCTGGCGGATGGAAAAGGCCCCGGTGAACATCGCCAGGAAGCCCTGTACCTACTGCAAGGATTACCGCCTTGGCTACTGGGTGACATGGAACGGGGAGATGCGGTTCTGCAGCTTTATGAATGAACCGCACATTGATGTAAAGGAGCAGGCGTTTGCGAAGGCCTGGGAGGAGCTGATCCGGTATCAGGAGGCTCTGGACTGGCCCCAGGAATGTAAGACCTGCGAGGCGCAGAGCGTATGCTTCAAATGCGCCGGAACTCTGGCAGCCGAGTGCGGAAGCGCGGAGAGGGTGTCGGAGGAGTTTTGTAGTAAGGTGAGAAAGATTTATAGAGAAGTGAGAGGTGTGTAAAATATGGGACAGCCAATATATGTGCAGGTAGAGGCTAATGTTGCAAATGGGATTATGACAATGGATGCTTCAGGAGGTGGAGAACAGGGAGGGGGATATTGGTTAGATTGGGATTTGAATAGTGGATTTACTAATGGACTGCTGGGCTGGGACTCATTGAAGACTGAAATTGTAAATACAGGATGGCCTACTTTTTCGGGTACAGTAGAGCCATTTGGAGCATATGACGGTTCTTATGAGTCGTTTATGAAGTATTTGCAAGATAAGAAACCTGACCAATTAAATAGTGTTTTAGGTGATGCATCTTGGTCTACGAAGGGTGATTTTGTTACTGCTAATTGGACTAAGTTAACTGATGGTACAAATAGACCCGGTAATGGGTGTGTGCGTTTCTGAAATGGTAATTTATAAAATTGGAGATATTTATGTTTCCTTGAATATTGGGATTAAATGTTGGGAGAAATTTCAAGTTTTTTCAAATTCGGATATTGATATAAATATAGAAATTTTGGATTCTATTCAGCAATATTACGAAATAGAGTTTATACAGATTCCAAGTTCTGCACAAATTTGTTTACGATATGGATCGGATATTATGTTTGCAGATGAAAGTTATAAAAATATTTATATTTTTTCAACGGCCAATATTGAGAATATAATGATATTTTTAATTCAGGCGTATCATAGTTATGCTATTATTCACCAAAGATTACATTTCCACAGCTCCCTCATCGACCACCGCGGCCACGGCCTCATGTTCCTGGGCCCTTCCGGGATCGGAAAGACCACCCAGGCGGAGCTTTGGAACAAGTACCGCGAATCACTGATTATCAACGGCGATATGGTCTTCGTCCAGGAGACGGATGACGGATTTCTGGGCTGGGGAACTCCCTGGCACGGTTCTTCGCCCTACTGCGAGAATACCAGTGTGCCTCTGAAGGCCATGATCGTTCTGAAGCAGGCTCCGGAGAATTCCATCCGGGAACTGACCGGGTTCGAGAAGGTGACGGAGGTATCCAACAGTGTTTTCTATCCCCAGTGGCTGGAAAACGGCATGGAGCTCTGTCTGGAGACGCTGGATCATCTGCTGACCAGGATCCCGGTCTATGAGCTGTCCTGCCGCCCTGATGAGGACGCGGTACGGCTGGCAGAGGAGGCAGTGTTCGGTTCCTGCGGCTGAAAACGGCCGTTGGGTCATGTCTGCCAGAAGTTTTCCGCAGGGTGAATGGAGAACGACCGGCGGAACCATTATGAAATCATTACAGAGGAATATCTGACAGAGGGGGATGGGCTGCCGCGCAGAGCGGACCGGAAGGCCTGCATGCGGAAGCGTCTGAGACCCCGGACTGCAGAAAAAAATTAAAAATCGCATTCCTGTATTCGGGTAAGATGCAGAATACCGGGATGCGATTTTCTGTTGCAAGGAGTGGATCTCAATGAATACCGGTGAGTATCCGTGAGTGAATGGAAAAGAATCATACAGAAAATAAAGGAAGGCCGTCTGAAGCGGCTTTTCCGGGAGCTGATATGGATGTACGTATACGTCCGGCGCTACTGGCTGCTGATCGGTGTCTATGTCCTTCTGGGGGCTTCCGGCTCCGTGCTGGGGCTGGCCACCACCATGGTCAGCCGGGATCTGGTGGATGTGGTCACCGGGGAGAGCACCAAGGCGCTGCTGGAGACAGCCTTTCTCTATGTGGGAGTGGGTGTTTCCCAGATCTTTATCAATGCGGTGAAAAGCCGGATCTCTCTCAGGGTACGCCTGAAGGTGACCAATGAGATCCGGGCGGACATTTATGAGCAGGTGCTGCGGACCTCCTGGTCGGCCCTGGCAAAGTACCGTTCCGGTGATCTTTTGTACCGGGTGAACGGGGACGCGGGCATGGTGGCCAACAGCATTCTCACCTTTCTTCCCAATGTGGTCAGCGCTCTGATCAGCTTTGGGGGAGCCTTTGCCGTGATGATCCAAAATGATCCCGTCATGGCCCTGATCGCCATGGCAGGCGGTCCCATTACCTTTTTCAGCTCCCGGTATTCTGCCAGGAAGATGCGGCAGTTCCAGAAGGAGAACCAGGAAATGGCCAGCGACCGGACAGTGTTCGACCAGGAGACATTTCAGAACCTGCAGTTTATCAAGGCATTTGGAATGCTGGACCAGGTGACGGAAAAATTTTACCGGATCCAGAAGGAGTCGGTGGATATTTCCCTGCTCCAGAACAAGTTCCAGTCCTGGATGACCATTTTTACCTCCCTGGTGGGCCAGGCCATCGGCTATGCCTGCTATGGATTTGCTATTTTCCGGCTGTGGCAGGGGGAGATCAGCTACGGCACCATGACCATGTTCGTGGGGATGGCGGGATCCCTCCGGGGATCCTTTTCCGGCATCATCAACCTGTTTCCCACGCTGATCCGGGCAGGGATCAGCGCGGAGCGGATCATGGAGGTGACAGAGCTGCCCCGGGAGAAGATGGAGGACCAGCAGGAGGCACTGGAAATAAAGGAGCGGGCAAAGACGGAGGGCGTCCGTGTCTGCATGGAGGATGTGGATTTTGCCTATGAGGAGGAAAAATGGGTGTACCGGGACGCCCGGTTTCAGGCGGAACCCGGGGAGATCGTGGCGCTGATCGGTCCCTCCGGTCAGGGAAAGACCACCACGCTGAATCTGCTGCTGGGGCTTTATCATCCCCAGAAGGGCAGAGTGTCCATTGGAAATCCGTCGGGAAAAGCCCTGACCGCCTCTTCCTCCACCCGCTGTCTGTTCAGCTACATTCCCCAGGGAAATACCCTGTTTTCCGGAACCATCGCAGAGAACATGCGGATGGTAAAGCCCCAGGCCACGGATGAGGAGATCCGGGCGGCGCTGGAGGCGGCCTGCGCATGGGAATTCGTGGAAAAGCTGGAGAATGGGATGGATACCCAGGTGAGGGAGAGGGGCACCCGGTTTTCGGAAGGGCAGAAGCAGCGGCTGTCCATCGCCAGAGCGCTTCTGGCGGATGCGCCGGTGATGATCCTGGACGAGGCCACCAGTGCGCTGGATGTGGCCACGGAACGGAGGGTGCTGCGGCAGATCATCAAAAAGGAACCCTGCCGCACGGTCATCGTGGCCGCTCACCGGCCCAGTGTGTTTTCCATGTGCAGCAGGGTGTATAAGGTGCAGGATCATGCCATGACCCAGGTGGATGAGGAAGGGATCCGGGAATTTCTCAATGCCTTCTGAGAAGAGGCTTCCTACTTGCGGAAGCCGGCCCTGTACTTTTGCAGAAGCCGGGTCCGCTTCTTTCCGTAGCGGATGCTCCGGAAGGCAAGTCCCCGGTCGGTGGAGAGCACCTCTTTCGCAAATTTCCCAATACGGGCCAGCCACATGAAGGGGAGCAGCCAGGGATGCCGAAGGAGCACCGGATACGAGTGGTACATCCGGGAATAGGGGGGAAACAGCATGGTGATCAGCCGGGGTCTTTTCTCCTCCTGGTGAAGCAGCCGGGCGTTGATATAGGTGGCGCTAAGCTGCTGATAACGGTCGCTGTTCCCGAAGCAGCCCACTGCCAGGATCTCTTCCAGAAGCGGCGCCGGATCGGGGCAGCGGCCGGGCGCGGGGATGGAAGAAAAGCCCAGCCACCGCCGGCCGATCTCCAGAATGGCGGCGTAGAAGGTTTCACCGCCTATGGCGGAGATGGCTTTTACCACCCGGGGAAAGTCGATCTCATCCTCGAAGGTCTGACGGAACAGCAGCAGATCCATCAGATGTCGGATTCCCACGCCGCAGGAGGTAAAATGCTTGAAAATGTGAAAGTACAGGAACAGGTAATGGTCCGTGGGACTTAAGGTATGGATGGTGTGCCCCTGAAGCTCCATGGTGACGGAGCGCTGCCGGGCGCCCTCCAGCAGCTCATTCATGGTCCGGCGCAGTCCGCTTTCCGTTCCGAAGGGATTCACATGCATCTCCAGGGTGAGGGAAGGACCCTCATAGGTCATCTCCTGGATCTCCTCCAGCCGTCCGGCTTCTTCCGGAAGTTCCGGCAGATAACCGTTCTGGCGGAGAATGGGATCGCACAGAGGCAGCTCTTCTTCGGTGATCCACAGGTCTTCATCCCCGGAGGGGCGCAGCTCCGGCTGGGGATAGAGGGAACGGCAGACCAGTCCCTTCAGCACCAGAGGCGCGGCGCCAGCTTCAAGAAGCTGGTCGTAGAGCTCCAGGAAGGATTCCGTCCGCATCCACTGGCTTCCCGACTGGGCCACGGCGCCGGTCAGGAACTGCTGTGCGGTATCCGGGGATGCCAGAGAAAATTCCGGAAGCCTGCGCACCGCCTCATAGACCGCGGGAAGGAGATTATGGCTGTTGGACAGATGAAGAAGCGCTTCCCAGTCCGGATCGGTCAGGGAAGGGGTACCGCCGTGCAGGATGCAGCGGAGAATATGAAGAAAATTTTCGCTCTGAGTATTCACTGAAAGATCACTCCTTTCAAAGTAAAAGCAGGCGCGGATCCTCCGGAGGGTCCGATTTCCCGGAAATCATGGGAGGATACAGGCAGAACTGCTGAAATCGGCATCATTATAGCAAAAAAAGAATGCAGTGTCCAGAAACAAAAAAATAAAGAATAAATTGATATAAGCAAATCATTAAGGAATGAGGTACAAGATGAAATACGTCAGAATCGCAGTAGTGATATTACTGATCGCTTCCCTGGGAATCTACGGCGCCGGGGTGGTGAGAGAAAAACAGGGGGAGGATCCCACAAGGCCCGTGATCACCAGCGACAGGGAAGTGCTGGAGATTCCGGTATCCTATGAGGAGGCAGATCTGCTGGAGGGGCTTTCGGCCAGCGATGAGCGGGATGGCGACCTGACAGATCAGATCCTGGTAGGGGAGTTTTCACAGTTTGTGGAAAAGGGAGTCTGTAATGTGAGCTATGTGGTGTTTGACAGCTCCAACCAGGCGGCCACTTTAAGCCGTCAGGTGCGGTTTACCGATTATGTGTCTCCGCGGATCACGCTCAGTGAGCCGCTGGTATTCACAGAGGGGCAGACGGAAAGCGCCATTGAGCGGATCGGAGCCAGTGATGTGCTGGATGGGGATATCACCTCTCTGGTGAGACAGAATGAGTCGGATATCGACTATCGGACTGCCGGAGATTATTCCATTACCGTGGAGGTGACCAACAGCTTCGGGGATCTGGAGACGGAGACGCTTCCGGTGCATGTGGTGGAGCCTTCCCGGCTGGGTCTGGAGATCGGCCTGACTGCCAATATCGTATACCTGGATCCGGGAGAGAACTTTGAACCCTACAGCTATGTGGAATCCCTGGCAGACGCCTATGGGGACGCGCTGGATCCGGGTCTTGTACAGGCGGATTCCGGTGTGGACACCAGCCAGGAGGGCTGCTATCAGGTGCATTACTATGCGGAAAGCGAAAGCGGTCTGGAAGGGGAAACCTGGCTGACCGTGATCGTCCGGGCGTAAAGGAGGAACGTATGGGAGATACGAAAGAATTTAATCTGGATGAAATCAGTCTGCGCAGTGTCTGCGTGGACGTGGTGAAGAATCTCTGGGTGATCATGCTGGCCGCTGTGGCTGCCTGGTTCGCAGTGACGGGAGTGGAGAAGCTGATCTACGTTCCGGAGTATACGGCTACGGCAACGCTGGCGGTAAGCGCCAAGGGAAGCAGCAGCAACGCCTACACCTCTCTGTCCATGACCAGCCAGATGGCGGGAGTTTTCAGCGAGGTGTTCAGCAGCAACGTGCTGAGGGAACGGATCGCGGAAGATATGGGAGTGGACAGCATCCAGGGCGAGATCACCACCAGCATTATCGAAGAGACCAATCTGATCACCCTGCAGGTGACGTCGGAAAATCCCAGAGAGACCTACCTGATCATCAGCTCGGCGCTGGATAATTACGATACGGTGTCGGATTACCTCTTTTCCAATGCGGTGCTGCGGATTGTGCAGGAACCTTCCGTTCCCTACAGTCCCTCCAATGTGATGAATATTTCAAGGATCCGCAAACTGGGGATGCTGGGAGCTGCCGGCGGAGTGGGAGCGCTTCTGGTGCTTTTGTCGGTGCTGCGCTTTACTGTAAAAACCCGGCAGGGGGCTGCGAGAAATCTGGACGGGCGGCTTCTGGGCACCATTCCTTATGAGAAAAAGCAGTTTACCTGGAAGGAGATCCTCCAGAAAAAGAAAAAATCCCTCCTGATCTCCACGCCTCTGGTGAGTATGGTATTCTCCGAGTCGGTCCGTAAGCTGGCCACCCGGCTGAACCACCATATGAGCAGACGGCAGCAGAAGGTGATCCTGGTGACCAGTGTGTCTGAGAATGAGGGAAAATCTTCTGTGGCGGCCAATCTGGCCCTGGCTCTGGCAGAAAAAGGGAAACGGGTGGCTCTGATCGACGGGGATCTGAAAAAACCGGCCCAGTATAAGGTGTTCGGGCAGCCGGAGGCGCCTAAAGGATGGCTTTCGGATTATCTGTCCGGAAAGGCCGGGATCGGAGAGGTCCTGGTCCACGATAAAAGCCGCAGCCTGTATATGATCTATCAGAATTCCAGCGTGCGCAATTCCGGCGGACTGCTGGAGTCGTCTCAGATGAAGGATCTGATCAATGCCTGCCGGAAGAACATGGATTATCTGGTACTGGATTCCTCCCCTATGGCGCTGGCCAGCGATGCGGAGCTGATGCTGAAGCAGGTGGATCTGGCGGTTCTGGTGGTACGGCAGGACAGGGCCAATATCCGCGCCATCAATGATGCTGCGGATGTGATCAGAAAAAGCGGTGTGGATTTCGGAGGATTTGTGCTGAACGCATTTCACAGAGAACTCTCCCTTCAGCCCCAGAGAGGCTACGGCAGATATTACGGCGGCGCCGGGAGAGCTTCAGAGGAGTAGATTATGGAAAAACAAAAACGAGAAGATGATGTGATAGACCTGGGGATCCTGCTGTGGAATTTTATCCGGGGGCTGAAAAAATGGTGGTGGCTGATCCCCCTGTTTGCTTTTCTGGGCGCAGCGGCGTCTATGGTGAAATCCACCGGATTTTATACGCCCATGTACCAGTCCACCGCCTCCTTTACGGTGATGACGGGAAACAGCAGCCAGGACAACGGGACGGCCAGCTATAATTTTTATTATGACAGCTCTACAGCAGATCAGCTGGGAAAGACGTTTCCCTATATCCTGGGAAGTAATCTGCTGACAGAGGCCATCCAGGAGGATCTGGGAGTGGAAAGCGTCAACGGCAGCATATCCGCTCAGGTGGTATCGGATTCCAACCTGGTGACCATGACGGTCACCAGCAGCGATCCCCAGGACGCCAAGGCGATCCTGGAGTCGGCCATCCGGGTTTATCCCGATGTGGCCCGGTTTGTGATCGGCAATACACAGTTTAATATGATCGACACGCCCAATCTTCCGGAAACGCCTTACAATCAGCCCAACTATACCAGGACGGTAGAGAAATGGGCGGCCGCCGGAGCCATGGGAGCGATCCTTCTGATCGGCCTTTACGCTTTGCTGAAAAAGACGGTGCAGAAACCGGAGGAATTGAAATCTGTGATGAGCCTGGAATGTCTGGGAAATGTGCCGCAGGTAAAGTTCAAGGCCAGGGGAAAAGGAAATGATCAGGAAGTTTCATTTCTGAATCCCAGGATCCCTCAGGGGTTCAAGGAAAGTGTACAGAGCCTTCAGGTGCGGCTGGAGAGAGAGATGGAGACCCGGAACGCAAAAGTGCTTCTGATCACCAGCACCATTGCCGGAGAGGGAAAATCGGTGACAGCTGTCAGCCTGGCCTGCGCCGCGGCATCTCTGGGGAAAAGAGTGCTGCTGATCGATGGAGATCTGCGCAGACAGGATGACAGGAAAAAATTTTCCGTCCGGTCCGGCTATGGACTGGAGGGGGTGCTCACCGGCGCCTGCCCTCTGGAGAAGGCCATCCGGAGGGACAAGAAAAGCGGCGTCTGGCTGCTGTGCGGGGATAAGCCTGCATCCCGGGTGCCCCGGATACTGAACCACAGAGATATGAAGGATGTGATGGAGCAGTGCCGGCGCCAGATGGATCTGGTGATCATTGATGCGCCGCCCTGCGATCTCTTTGAGGATGCAGGTGTCCTGGCCGAATACGCGGACTGTATTCTGTATATCGTGCGCCACGATTTTGTCCAGAGGAGAAGGATCGTGGACGGTGTGGCCGCCCTGGAGGAGAGCCATGCGGAGCTTCTGGGCTATGCCTTCAATGATGTGCCGGTGCACAGAGGAGGTTATGGCTATTACGGTTACGGAAGATACGGTTACGGATACTATGGCTACGGCAAGTACGGGTATGGAAAATACGGCGACTCCTCCAAAGAGAAAACGGAAGCGGTTAAAAAAGATACGTCCGCAGCCAGATAGAGCAGATCCGGGAGGATGAAAACGGAATGGGAGGAGGTGACGGATCGTGTCGGGCAGTCATTTGTGGCAGAAGATCGTGGGAGCCGCCGCCGCGGTGCTGCTGGCGGGTCTCCTTGTGCTGACGGAGATCGGAGACAGAATGGTTTCAGAAGCGGAGGCCGGGGAGGACAGAGAGGTGATCTCGATTTCCTTTGATCCGGAGGTTCTGGAATATGACGGGACGGGAGCGCTGGATCTTCTGGAGGGAGTTACAGCCGTTGGAGAGGATGGAACAGATCTGACGGACCGGGTGCAGGCAGTGCTTACACCGGACGGCGGCAATGATGAAAAAAAGATCCGGTACGCTGTATTTTCTGAAGACGGAGAAGAGACCACCAGAACCCGCACACTTCATCTGGAGGGATATACGAGTCCCAGTCTGGAGGTATCGGACGGACTGGAGCTTTCTGCCCGGGATCTGGAGGACCTGGTGGAGGTGCTGAAGGAAAGAAAGGAGCTTACGGCGGATGACGGGTTTTCCCGGGATGCCTCCGGTCAGGTTTCCTGGGTGCGCACACGTCTGGGAGAGGGGATCTATGCCGTCACGTTCACTCTGAGAAATGATTTTTATGACGAGGATACCTGTACCGTAGAAGCCTCCATTTCCGGGGATGTATCAGATATTGAGCTGGAGCTTACCCAGACCAGTGTTTCCATTCCGGCGGGATCTGAATTCTATCCTCTGGAATATGTGGCTTCGGCGTATGATCCGGATTATGGGAATATTATCTCCAATGTGCAGATTTCAGGCAGTGTGGACATATCCTGGCCGGGCAGCTACCGGCTGATCTATACGCTGCGGTCTGTGGACGGAACTCAGCAGGCGGAAGCCCTGCTCCAGGTGGAGGTGACCGAGGCATGATCGATATTCACAACCATATTCTTCCGGGGCTGGACGATGGAGCGGAAAGCTGGGACGATGCCCTGGAAATGGCGGAGATGGCGGTGGAATCAGGAGTACAGGTGATCGCGGCCACTTCCCACGCCAACCTTCCGGAGGCGCTGTACGCGGGAGTGAACGGGACCGAGCGGCGGGAAGAGGCGGAGCGGTATCTGGTGCAGCTGGAGACTTTTCGCGGCTTTCTGAAGCAGGAGAAGATTCCGCTGAAGGTCTGCCGGGGAATGGAGATCTTCGGTCCGGATCAGGCGGCGGAGCGGCTGAAGCGAAAAGAGCTTCTCACCCTGAATGGGACCAGATACTGTCTGGTGGAATTTGCTCTGGATACGGAGGCTCATCCGGTGTACCGGACGATCCTGGAGCTGAGGGCTGTGGGCTGCATCCCTGTGGTGGCCCATCCGGAGAGGTATCTCTGTGTTCAGAGGGTTCCCGCCCATGTATATGAGTGGTACCGGATGGGAGCGGCCATTCAGGTGAACAAGGGCAGTGTGACGGGCCGGTTCGGAAGCAGGGCGGAAAGGACGGCAGATTCCCTTCTGAGGCACCGGCTGGTGACGGCTGTGGCGTCAGACGCCCACAGTCCTTACAGAAGGACTCCCCGGATGGATGAGATGAAAGAAATTCTGGCTGCCAGATACGGGGATCACTGTCCCCGCCTTCTACTTGAAGAGAATCCGGCCAGGATCCTTCTGGGAAAGAAGGTGCTGTGGGAAAAGCCGGTGGGGTATGATTACTTTTCCTGAGAAAAACGTCATATTTTGTCTATCAATTGTAACAGTTCAGCCTTTCGGCCGGACTGTTACTGTCACTTTTCCGGATTTTTCACATATACTGTCAGTGACAACTTTTTACAGGAATGAACAGCATTCATGTTTCTTTCGATACTGACAGGTCTTTTCATCCCTTTTTTCGGCACCGCGCTGGGAGCCGCCTTTATTTTCCTGTTGAAAAGAGAGCTCTGTCCCCGGGCAGAACAGCTGATGCTGGGGTTTGCCGCCGGGGTGATGGCGGCGGCTTCCGTCTGGTCTCTGCTGATCCCGGCCATTGAGCTGGGGAGCGGTCTGGGGGTATTTTCTTTCCTGCCGGCGGCAGCGGGTTTTGTGATCGGGATCCTGTTTCTGGTGGGGACGGACTGGATCGCGGGAAGAATCCGCCGCCGGGAGAGAGATGTCCGGACCGGCAGTCTGATGGTGCTGGCGGTGACGATCCACAATATCCCGGAAGGGCTGTCTGTGGGAGCCGCTTTTGCTGGTATGATGACAGATTCCGCCGGGATCACGGCAGCTTCCGCCTTTGCCCTGGCAGTGGGTGTGGGGGTACAGAATCTGCCTGAGGGGTTTATCGTAGCCCTGCCTTATGCCGGGAAGGGAAGGCCCAGGAGAAGGGCGTTTCTGTACGGAATGCTCTCCGGCGCGGTGGAGCCACTGGCAGGCGCCGTGATGGTCCTTTTGGCTGCCTGGCTTCGGCCCGCGCTTCCCTGGCTTCTGGCATTTTCCGCTGGAGCCATGTTCTGCGTGATCCTGGAGGAGCTGATTCCGGAGGCGATGAGAGAGCGGAAAGCGCATCTGGGGACTGCCGGGTTTGCCGCGGGTTTTCTGGTGATGATGATATTAGATGTGGCACTGGGATGAAAATTGTGGTAAACTGGTAACAGTTCGTAACAGTCCGGGCGGAAGGCGGAACCTGTGACGATACATCAGTTTACACATTTTACAGAGGAGTACGGAATGATAGCACTGATCGATTATGATGCGGGAAATATGAAGAGTGTGGAGAAAGCGCTGCAGCTCATCGGACAGGAGACGGAGGTTACCCGGGATCCGCAGCGGATCCTGGGGGCGGACCGGGTGATCCTGCCGGGAGTGGGAAGCTTCGGGGACGCCATGGAGAATCTTCACCGGTTTGGCCTGGTGGAGGTGATCCGGGAGGTGGTCCGCCGGAAGACCCCGTTCCTGGGAATCTGTCTGGGGCTGCAGCTTCTTTTTGAGCAAAGCCAGGAGAGCCCGGGGGTAAAGGGACTGGGTATCCTGGAGGGAGAGATCGTAAGGATCCCGGCGGGAGAAGGGCTGAAGATCCCTCATATGGGATGGAACAGTCTGGAGTATCCCGGCCGGGGAAGGCTGTTTGCCGGGATTCCTGAGAATTCCTACGTGTATTTTGTCCATTCCTATTATCTGAGGGCAAAGGATCCATCCATAGTAAAGGCGGTAACCCGGTACGGGGTGGAGATCCACGCTTCTGTGGAAAAAGGAAATCTGTTTGCCTGTCAGTTCCATCCGGAGAAGAGTTCCGATGTGGGACTTCAGATCCTGAAAAATTTTGTGGCGGTACCCGCCGAAGGAGGCCGGTGAGATGTTTACCAAGCGGATTATCCCCTGTCTGGATGTAAATAACGGACGGGTGGTGAAGGGCGTTAATTTTGTGAATCTGAAGGATGCCGGAGATCCGGTGGAGATTGCCAAAGCCTATGATAAGGCAGGGGCGGATGAGGTGGTATTTCTGGATATCACAGCCTCTTCGGACAACCGGAAAACCGTGGTGGATATGGTGCGGGATGTGGCCGCCAATGTATTTATCCCATTTACCGTGGGAGGCGGTATCCGGACAGTGGAGGACTTTAAGGTGCTTCTTCGGGAAGGCGCGGATAAGATCTCCATCAATTCCTCCGCCATCAGCCGTCCGGAGCTGATCCGGGAGGCGGCGGACAAGTTCGGCAGCCAGTGCGTGGTGGTGGCCATTGACGCCAAGCGGCGTCCGGATGGCAGCGGGTGGAATATCTATAAAAACGGAGGCCGGATCGATGTGGGGATTGATGCCGTGGAATGGGCCCGGAAGGCGGAAAGCCTGGGAGCGGGAGAGATCCTTCTGACCAGTATGGACTGCGATGGGACAAAAGCCGGATACGATATCCCGCTTACCAGGGCCATTGCGGATGCGGTTTCCATCCCGGTGATCGCGTCGGGAGGCGCCGGAACTCTGGAGCATTTTGCCGAAGCTCTCACTGAGGGAGGAGCGGACGCGGCGCTGGCGGCTTCCCTGTTCCACTACAAAGAGCTGGAGATCCGGGAGGTGAAGGAATATCTGGCGGGACAGGGGATCCCGGTGCGTTTGTGAGCAGTGAATTCAGAGAAAGGATGTGAGGAAGATGCCTCCGATTACAGGCGACTGGGCTAAGGCTCTTGAGGGGGAATTCCATAAACCATATTATAAGAAGCTTTTTCAGACAGTGGGGCGGGAGTACGCCACACATAAAATCTTCCCGGCAGGGGATGATATCTTTAATGCGTTTCATTTTACACCTCTCCACCAGGTGAAGGTGGTGATCCTGGGACAGGATCCGTATCACGGAGACGGACAGGCCCATGGACTCAGCTTTTCCGTGAAGCCGGATGTGGAGATCCCTCCATCTCTGATGAATATCTATCAGGAGCTGGAGGACGATCTGGGCTGTTATATTCCCAACAACGGTTATCTGGAAAAGTGGGCCCGGCAGGGAGTGCTGCTTTTGAATACGGTGCTGACAGTGCGGGCGCACCAGGCCAACTCTCACCGTGGGATCGGCTGGGAGGAGTTTACGGACGCGGCCATCCGGGTGCTGGCTTCCCAGGACCGTCCCATGGTGTTCATTCTCTGGGGCCGTCCGGCACAGGCCAAAAAGGGGATGCTGGATCCCTCCAGACATCTGATCATTGAGTCCCCCCACCCCAGTCCATTATCGGCCTTCCGGGGATTTTTCGGAAGCAGACCCTTCAGCCGGGCCAATGCTTATCTGGAAAGCCATGGCCTGGAGCCCATCGACTGGCAGATTGAAAATGTGGACCGAAGGGCGGCCATCCGTCCTGAAAATCGATAGAAAGCGGGAATAAGGATGAGTAAAAAAAATACGTTTGTGAAAAATGCGTCCTTTCTGATGATAGCCACGCTGATTTCCAGGGTGATCGGTCTGTTGTACAGAAGTCCTCTGGGAGTGATCATCGGAAAAGAGGGACTGGGTTACTACGGATTTGCCAATAACGTCTATGTGATCCTGCTCCTGATCTCCTCCTACAGTATCCCCATGGCGGTGTCCAAGGTGATCTCAGAGAGGCTGGCGCTGAAGCAGTACCGGAATGCGCAGAAGGTTTTCCATGGCGCTCTGATCTACGGGGCAGTGGTGGGAGGGATCGCGGCTCTGGTGGCGTTCTTTTTCGGAAGATATCTGCTGCCTGCCAATCAGCCCAACGCACTGCCGGCACTGAGGATCCTGGCGCCAACGATTTTTCTGTCGGCTATCCTGGGCGTCCTGAGAGGATATTTTCAGGCCCATGATACCATGCTGCCCACGTCCATTTCCCAGGTACTGGAGCAGGTGGCCAACGCGGTGGTCAGCATCGGGGCGGCGTGGCTCCTGATCACCAGCTTTGCTTCCAATGAGGAGGAAACCGCCATCTATGGAGCAGCCGGCGGTACACTGGGGACGGGGGCCGGCGTACTGGTGGCCCTGATTTTTATGCTGCTGGTATACCAGCTGAACCGGAAGACCATCCGGCGGCAGGTGGCCAGGGACCGGCATATACAGGAAGAAACACTGGGAGAGGTATTTAAGATCATCTTTCTGATGGTAACTCCCATCATTTTCAATACTTTTGTGTACAATGCCAGCAGTTATCTGGACAGCGTGCTGTTTTCCGGCATCATGGGACATGCCGGAGTGGATGCCAAGCTGATCAGCGAGCAGTGGGGCGAGTACAGCAATTACTATCTGACCCTGATCAATATTCCTCTGGCGCTGTCCAGCGCCACATCCTCGGCTATGATGCCGGAAATTTCTTCACTGTATGCCACCAAGGAATATGAGAAGGCCAATGGGAAGATCAACGAGGGAATCCGGCTGACCATGTTTCTGTGTATTCCGGCGGCGGTGGGATTGTCTGTGCTGGCATTCCCCATTGTAAAGACTCTGTTCCCCGACAGCGGGGAGCTGTCAGGCCGGCTTCTGGTGGTCGGTTCGGTGTCTGTGATCTTTTCCGCCCTGTCCACCATCACCAACGGCGTGCTCCAGGCCATCGGAAAGCCCAGGATCCCTCTGAAAAACGCAGCCATTTCTCTGGCGCTGAATCTGGCAGTGCTCTGCGTGACGGCTTTCCTGATCCCCGGTATGGGTATTTTTACGGTGCTGCTGGCCACGATCGCCTTTTCTGTCAGCATGTGCGTGCTGAACGCGCTGTCCCTGAGAAAATATCTGGGACACAGAAATGATTTTCTCAATGCCTATGGGAAACCGCTGCTGGCGGCGGCAGGCATGGGTGTGGCAGCCTGGGTAGTCTATTACGGACTGTACCTGATCCTTCCGGTGAGGATCCTCTGCCTGGGGCTGGCTATCGTGCTGGCGATCATGGTATATCTGATCCTGTATGTGCTGGTGACAAAGACCACGGAGGAACAGATGCGCGGGCTTCCCATGGGGAATTACGTGGTGAAGATACTGAGGATCCTGCGGGTGTTCCGCTAGGACGCGGCATATCTGATCATATAGAATATGGAGCGGAGAAAAGATGGCAGATGTCAGCCGTCTTTTCTTTTTCTGACGGATAAATTTCAAGGGCAGGTGTGATCCATGCGAATCACACCTGCCCTTGTGGAATCAGGCGTTTTTCTCCAGATTTTTTACCGCTGTGGACAGCATCAGCTTGATCCTGTTCAGCTGGTTGACCTCCGAGGCGCCCGGATCGTAGTCAATGGCCACAATGTTGGCATCCGGATGTTCCCTGCGGATGGCCTTGATCACACCCTTGCCCACGATATGGTTGGGCAGGCAGGCAAAGGGCTGGGTACACACGATGTTCTTGGTGCCGTTGTGGATCAGCTCCATCATCTCTCCGGTAAGGAACCAGCCTTCTCCGGTCTGATTCCCCACGGATACAATGGGAGAAGCCATCTTTGCCAGGTCAGCGATGTCCGCCGGCGGGGTAAAGTGACGGCTCTTTTTGAATTCCTCTGTGGCAGCGCTCCGCAGCCAGTTGATGGCGGCGATTCCCGCATTGGCGGTAAGGGCCGAGGTTTTCTTAAAGCCCAGATACTTATATTTAAAGTTCTGGTTGTAGAAGCAGTAGCACATGAAGTCGATCAGATCCGGTACAACGGCCTCGGCGCCTTCCTTCTCCAGCAGCTCAGCCAGATAATTGTTGGCCGCCGGAAGGAACTTCACCAGGATCTCGCCCACGATCCCCACCCGGGGCTTTTTCATATCTTCATGAATGGGCAGGTGATCAAAGTCGCGGATCATGGTGCGGCAGATCTGTTTGAACCGGGTGTGGCTCAGATGTTTGGCTGACACATATTCGATACAGATCTTTTCCCACTTTCTGTGCAGCCGGTTGGCAGAGCCTTTTTTCTTTTCATAAGGCCGCATCCGGTACAGACACTTCATCAGGATATCCCCGAAAATGGCCCCGTAAGCCAGCCGGCGGGCAAGACCCGGTGTGATCTTGAATCCCGGGTTGCTTTCCAGACCGCTTAAGTTGACGGAAATGACCGGAATCTGGGACATTCCCGCTTTTTTCAGAGCCCGGCGGATAAACCCGATGTAATTGGACGCCCGGCAGCCACCGCCTGTCTGGGACATAATCACGGCCACCCGGTTCAGGTCATATTTTCCGGACAGCAGAGCCTGCATGATCTGGCCCACCACCATCAGGGAAGGATAGCAGGCATCGTTGTTTACATACTTCAGTCCCACATCCACGGCTTCCTTATTGTCGTTGGGAAGCACCTCCAGGTTATATCCGCTGGCATTGAAGCCTGCCTGCAGGATATTGAAGTGGATAGGAGACATCTGGGGGCAGAGGATGGTGTAGGTTTTCCGCATCTCCGGTGTGAAGGATACCTTCTTGATGGAGGAGGGGCGGATCACCCGCTTCTCATGGAGCTTTTCCCTGGTACGGATGGCCGCCAGAAGGGAACGGACACGGATCCGGGCTGCTCCCAGGTTATTCACCTCATCGATCTTTAAGCAGGTATAGATCTTCCCGCTGTCGGAGAGGATCTCCTGCACCTGGTCAGTGGTCACGGCGTCCAGACCGCATCCAAAGGAATTCAGCTGGATCAGATCCAGATCCTCCCGCTCCTTCACGAAGTTGGCGGCGGCGTACAGCCGGGTGTGGTACATCCACTGGTCGTTGACCCTGAGGGGCCGCTCCAGGGGAGCCAGATGGGAAATGGAATCCTCTGTGAGCACTGCCAGCCCGTAGGAGTTGATCATATCCGGGATACCGTGGTGGATCTCCGGATCGATGTGGTAGGGGCGTCCCGCCAGAACGATTCCTCTGCGTCCCGTTTTCTGCATGTAATCCAGGGTCTCCTCGCCCTTTCTGCGGATATCGTTCCGCATATGTTCCAGTTCCTTCCAGGCAGCGTGCGCCGCCTCCTTCACTTCGTTCTCCGGAATATCGGAGAATTCTTCCACCAGACGGCTGGTCAGCACTTCCTCATTGGTAAAGGAAAGGAAGGGATTCTTAAATACAATATCGGAGCCGTACAGCTCATCCACATTGTTTTTGATATTCTCCGCGTAGGAGGTTACGATGGGGCAGTTGTAATGGTTGACCGCATCGGGGAACTCCGTCCGCTCGTAGGGAATGCAGGGATAAAAGATAAATTTCACGCCCTGCTTGATCAGCCAGGTCACATGGCCGTGGGCCAGCTTGGCCGGATAACACTCGGATTCACTGGGGATGGACTCGATGCCCAGCTCATAGATCTTCCGGGTGGAGGTGGGAGAGAGGATCACCTGATACTTCAGTTTCGTAAAGAAGGTATGCCAGAAGGGGTAATTCTCAAACATATTCAGCACTCTGGGGATACCCACCTGACCCCGGACTGCTTTGTCCGGCGTAAGAGATTCGTAGCCGAACAGCTTCTTGTATTTGTAATCGAACAGATTGGGGATATTCTCCTTGTTCTTCTGCTTTCCGATTCCCCGCTCACACCTGTTTCCGCTGATATACTGGCGGCCTCCTGAGAAATGGTTGATGGTGAGACGGCAGTTGTTGGTACATCCCCGGCAGTTGGCCATACTGGTGGTGTACTTCAGAGCGTTGATCTTCTCAATGGGGAGCATGGTGGTCTCCTGGCCATCCTCAAACCGCTCCCTGGCGATCAGCGCGGCACCGAAAGCGCCCATGATCCCGGCAATGTCCGGACGGATGGCCTGGCAGCCGGCGATCTTCTCAAAGCTTCTTAAAACGGCATCGTTGTAGAAGGTTCCTCCCTGTACCACGATCTGTTTACCCAGCTCGGAGGCATCGGATACCTTGATGACCTTGTACAGGGCGTTCTTGATGACGGAATAGGCCAGTCCCGCGGAAATATCTGCCACGGAGGCGCCTTCCTTCTGGGCCTGTTTTACCTTGGAGTTCATGAACACGGTACATCTGGTTCCCAGATCAATGGGATTTTCGGCAAACAGAGCTTCCCTGGCGAAATCTTCCACACTGTAGTTCAGGGATTTGGCAAAGGTCTCGATAAAGGAACCGCATCCGGAGGAGCAGGCCTCATTGAGCTGTACGCTGTCCACGGTGTGATTTTTGATCTTGATGCACTTCATATCCTGACCGCCGATATCCAGGATGCAGTCCACATTGGGATCGAAAAAGGCAGCGGCGTAGTAATGGGCCACTGTCTCCACCTCGCCCTCATCCAGCATCAGAGCAGCCTTGATCAGGGCCTCTCCATAGCCGGTGGAGCAGGAATAAGCGATCCGGGCAGTGTCCGGCAGCTTCTGATAGATATCCTGGATGGCCCGGATAGTGGTGGCCAGAGGACTTCCGTTGTTATTGCTGTAGAAAGAATACAGCAGGGATCCGTCTTCACCCACCAGAGCGGCCTTGGTGGTGGTGGAGCCGGCATCGATCCCCAGATAGCAGTTTCCTTCGTAGGAGGACAGATCAGCAGTGGCCACATTGTACTGACTTTGCCGCTGATTGAAGGCATCATATTCCTCCTGGGAGGCGAACAGGGGCTCCATACGGGCCACCTCAAAGTCCAGCTTCACGGAAGAGGACAGTCTCTCCTGCATATCCGCCAGAGATACCGTGACTTCCTCTTTGGCGTTCATGGCAGATCCCATGGCTGCGAACAGATGAGAATTCTCCGGAACGATGGTATGCTCATCGTCCAGCTTCAGTGTCCGGATAAATGCCTGCTTCAGCTCAGACAGAAAGTGGAGCGGCCCTCCCAGAAACGCGATGTGACCCCGAATGGGTTTTCCGCAGGCCAGACCGCTGATGGTCTGGTTTACCACCGCCTGAAAAATAGAAGCGGACAGATCCTCCTTGGTGGCCCCGTCGTTGATCAGAGGCTGGATATCTGATTTGGCAAAAACGCCGCAGCGGGCGGCAATGGGGTACAGCGCCTTGTAGTTTTTCGCGTACTCGTTCAGCCCGGTGGCATCCGTCTGCAGCAGGGAAGCCATCTGGTCGATGAAGGAACCGGTACCGCCGGCGCAGATCCCGTTCATTCGCTGTTCGATATTTCCTCCCTCAAAGTAAATGATCTTGGCATCCTCACCGCCCAGCTCAATGGCCACGTCTGTCTTGGGCGCGATCTCCTGCAGGGCAGTGGAAACGGCGATCACCTCCTGGACGAAGGGAACCTCCAGATGGTTGGCAAGGGCCAGACCGCCGGATCCGGTGATCACCGGATGGACGTTCATCTCGCCCACCTGACTGCGGGCCTTTCCCAGAAGGTCGGCCAGCGTCTCCTGAATGTTGGCAAAATGCCGCTGGTAGTCCGCAAAAAGCAGGGTATGCTTCTCATCCAGAATGGCTATCTTTACCGTGGTGGAACCGATATCGATTCCCAGGGTATATGTAGGGGTTATGTTGTTTGCAGCAGTAATAACCGCCACCTCCTTTTCCTTTTCTATATGGATCTCGGTTACAGTATGTCTGCCACTGTAACGATTTCTGCGGGGCGGTCAGACCATTGAATGCGGGACCGGCGGAAGAAATGCCGTTCTGAACCGCCGCATTTAAGATAACATAATAATATGAAATGATTTCCAACATTTCCAGTAAACGATTATACGACACTTTTTGACAGAAGGCAATGATTAATAATTGTCAGTTTATGAAAAAACAGTAAAGAATGTTGAAATTCCGCATAGAACCCGTTATACTGGATAAGGTTTCAACAGGACGCAGGCCCGGCTTCCGGGCTTTTTGGCAAGTGAAATTCTATCAGAACAGGAGAATTTTTTCTATGTATAAAATTTTGGCAACTGACGGCAGAGCAAAACGGGCCGAGATGACCACAGTACACGGTACCATCCAGACTCCGGTGTTTATGAATGTGGGAACAGCGGCGGCTATCAAGGGGGCAGTTTCCACTGTGGATCTTCATGAGATCGGAACTCAGGTGGAGCTGTCCAATACGTATCATCTTCATGTGCGCCCGGGAGATCAGGTGGTGAAAAAGCTGGGGGGGCTGCATAAGTTTATGAACTGGGACAGGCCGATCCTGACAGATTCCGGGGGATTTCAGGTGTTTTCCCTGGCTGGTCTGCGGAAGATCAAGGAGGAGGGGGTCTATTTCAATTCCCATATCGATGGAAGGAAAATCTTTATGGGACCGGAGGAAAGTATGCAGATCCAGTCCAACCTGGCTTCCACCATCGCCATGGCCTTTGACGAGTGCCCCTCCAGCGTGGCGGAACGGAAGTATGTGGAGAATTCTGTGGCACGCACCACCCGCTGGCTGGCCCGGTGCAAAACGGAGATGGCCAGGCTGAACGGCCTGGAGGATACCATCAATAAAGAGCAGCTTCTGTTCGGCATCAACCAGGGAGCTGTTTTCGATGACATCCGCATCGATCATGCCAGAAGGATCCGTGAGATGGATCTGGACGGATACGCTGTGGGAGGATTGGCAGTGGGAGAGTCCCACGAAGAAATGTATCACATCCTGGATGTGACTGTTCCGGAGCTTCCCCGGGAAAAACCGGTTTACCTGATGGGAGTGGGAACACCGGCCAATATCCTGGAGGCGGTGGACCGGGGAGTGGATTTTTTTGACTGTGTATATCCCAGCAGAAACGGCCGTCACGGTCATGTCTATACCAACCAGGGCAAGAGAAATCTGTTTAACGCCAAATATGAGCTGGATGACCGGCCTATTGAGGAGGGCTGCGGCTGTCCGGCCTGCCGCCATTACAGCAGAGCCTATATCCGTCATCTGCTGAAAGCAAAGGAGATGCTGGGAATGCGTCTGTGCGTGCTGCATAATCTGTATTTCTATAATACCATGATGACGGAGATCCGGCAGGCAATCCAGGAGGGAAATTATCAGGCATATAAGAAGAGAAAGCTGGAAGGCTTTCTGGAGAATGACGGAAAAAGCGGCAGATAAGTGTGCCGCGGCACCAATGGCGCACAGCACCGCCAAACGGACATGCCTGCATGTCCGTTTGGCTCGCTGCTCGCGGGAATAAAGCCGGAAGCATGGATTTTGGGTATCAGATCCCGTATTGTTGATACAGTGCTTCACGGTACTGGGGATCTGACGCGAGCCTTACGATCTGATCCAGACGCCCCTCCTCATCAAGACGAAGGAGCAGCCGGCTGTAGCGCTCTCCGCCAATGCGTTCACCATCCTGACGGCCTTGTACGATTCCTTGTGTGATTCCCTGCTGGATTCCTTGTGCGAGTCCCTGCTGGATCCCTTGTGCGAGTCCCTGCTGGATCCCTTGTGCGAGTCCCTGTTCGATCCCTTGTGTGATTCCCTGCTGGATTCCTTGTGCGATTCCCTGCTCGATCCCTTGCTCAAATCCCCGTTTGATCCCCTGTTCCAATGCATCATCCCATATCATCTGTCCTAATTCTGTCATTGCAATTTCCTCCTTGATTGTTTTCAGACTCTCTTTATCCAGAAACTTCACCGACAAAATATAGAGGATCGCTTCCATTTTCTGAATATCCTCTTTGGAAAGTCTCTTCTCTGCCCTCTTCAAGATACGGATACTTTTCAGTATCCTTTCCGGCTGTGCTGATGAGCCGTCCATAAGCGGGGAAAACAGCAGCGGGATCATATCCGATCGCTCCAGCTTTTCATCCGGCAGTCCAGCCAGGCGTTCCAGCAGTTTGTCCGCATCTTCATCTTTCAGCCGGATCAGCTTTATCCTGTAGGTATTGATCCCTTCGGAAAAACTATCCCGAAGGATCCTGGCCTTTGACGAGCAGATCACCCAGGTGATCACCGGCATCCCGTAAATCCTGGAGGTGGAAGCTTCATATTCCCGAAATCGTCTGAAATTTTTACAGTATCACACTGCAAATACACCTCCGTTTCCGGCAATACAGGAGCTGTTCCTTATATGCAGTATAACACATTTGACAGCAGATTGCTCTTTTTATTTGCAAATTATCAGTTTAAATTTTATAAATAATGGATATCTTTCCGATACGGAAAAGAATTTTCCGATATGGCCGGAGCAGAGTGCTCCGGAAAAGAAAAGAATATAAGGTTCAGCCGCTGTATATTTCTGCTGTCCATAATCCAAGGATAATACATGCGGGCAGGTAAGTCAAGACCCCGTGGGAAATACCAGAAGCTGTAAGCAGTCATTTGGCCGTATGGATGAGGGGTTTCATAAAAATTTATAAAATAACAAAAACTGCTTGATGAAATGCGGTTTTTTGTGTATCATTGTAATAGTGTGTGGCGAGGAGGCAAAAGTGTCCGGCTGCTGCACGGATATTTTGGATGGAAACCGGGTTCGGAGCTTCCATCTGGCAGATATACTCTGCGGGGGCGCGGACAGGCCGGGTGTTTTTTCGCAGCCTTTGCAGAAACGAATTGAATTTCAGGAGGAAGATGAACATGGCAGTTGTGGCAACAGCAAGCGGCGGCGGAGCAGCAGGTATGATCGGAATGATCGTCTGGATCGTACTGCTTTTTGGTCTGATGTGGTTTCTGATGATCCGTCCCCAGAAGAAAGAGCAGAAGCGTCTGGCAGCGATGCTGGCGGATATGGAAGTGGGAGATGCGGTTGTGACCACCAGCGGTTTCTACGGCGTGGTAATTGATATTACAGACGAGGATGTAATCGTGGAATTTGGAAACAATAAAAACTGCAGAATTCCGATGAGAAAATCTGCGATTGCCGAGGTGGAGAAAGCAGCCGACGCAAACGCATAGGCAGGATACAGGAGCGTACCGGAGAGAAGCGGGATATTTTCAGATATCCACAGTCAGATCCTTCGGTGCGCTTTTTTTATATGACAGTGAGGCCAAACAGCGGCTTTTTAATGGAAAAGTCCGGTCTCAAGGAAGGGCGAGGGGCCGCACAGAGCAGTATGTCTGTGGGAGATGCCTTGCCGCAAAAGATCCGGAAGAGGAGGAATAAGATGTCTTTGATCAGTTTGTTTGATGTGATCGGGCCCAATATGGTGGGACCGTCCAGTTCCCATACAGCGGGAGCAGCCAGCGTGTCCGGGATGGCCCGGAAGCTTTTTGACAAGGAGGTTGTCCGGGTGACCTTTACCCTGTACGGATCTTTTGCCAAGACCTACCGGGGACACGGAACGGACCGGGCGCTTCTGGGAGGGATCATGGGATTTGCCACTGACGATCTTCGGATCCGGGATTCCTTTCAGATTGCTGATGAGAAGGGCCTGCAATATGAATTTGTGAAGAATACAACAGAGACGGAAGTGCATCCCAACACGGTGGATATTGCCATGGAGGGCGGGGACGGCAGCCGCATGACGGTGCGGGGGGTGTCCCTGGGCGGCGGCAAGATCAAGATTGTGCGGCTCAATGAGGTGGATGTGGAATTTACCGGGGAGTACAGTACCCTGGTGGTGATCCAGAAGGATAAGCCAGGTGTGGTGGCCCATATCACCCGCTGCTTAAGCGAAGCAAACGCCAATATCGCTTTTATGCGGCTGTTTCGGGAGGAAAAGGGAGCCAGGGCTTACACCATTGTGGAGTCGGACGAGCCGATTCCGGAGGACGCAGTACGGTGGATCCGGGTGAATCCCAATGTGGAGGATCTGATTCTGATTCAGATATAGGAGGGGCAAGATGGATTTTAAGAATGGAAAAGCTCTGCTGGAGCTGTGTGAGTCGGAAGGACTGCCTATTTCTGAGGTGATGAAAAGAAGAGAGCAGTTTTTAAAGGAGATGACGGCTGATCAGGTGGATGAGAAGATGGCAAAGGCGCTGGAGATCATGAAGAATTCCGTCCATGAGTCTCTGGATGAGCCTGTGCGCTCCATCGGGGGGCTGATCGGCGGGGAGGCGGCCAGGATCCGCCGGCACAGGAGAGAGGGAAAGGCCATCTGCGGCGAGGTGCTCTCCCGGGCGATCGTTCATTCCATGGCAGTTTTGGAGCTGAACGCTTCCATGGGAGTGATCGTGGCGGCTCCCACAGCGGGTTCCTCCGGAGTGGTACCGGGACTTCTGCTGGCTCTGAAGGAGGTGTATGCGCTGACGGATGAGGATATGCTGAAAGGACTGTACACTGCGGGAGCTGTGGGATATCTGATCATGCGGAATGCGTCTGTGGCCGGAGCGGAGGCCGGCTGTCAGGCGGAGGTGGGAGCCGCTTCCGCAATGGCTGCCGCTGCCGCTGTGGAGCTGATGGGAGGAACCCCGTCCCAGTGTCTGGATGCGGCATCCACGGCTCTGTCCAATCTTCTGGGGCTGGTATGTGATCCCATTGCAGGGCTGGTGGAAGCTCCCTGTCAGAGCCGGAATGCCATCGGAGTGGCCAACGCTCTCACCTGCGCGGAGATAGCTCTTAGCGGAGTGAAGCAGATCATTCCTTTTGATGAGATGGTGGACGCCATGTACCGGGTAGGAAGACGGATTCCGTTTGAACTGAGGGAAACGGCTTTGGGAGGATGCGCGGCTACAGCTACCGGCTGCGCCAGACAGTGCGAGATTTTTCACGATGAGACGTGACAGTAAAGCCGGAGCTGCTGTTTAAGTGCTGCAGTTTGGCTGCGAACGGCAGCAGCAGGCCGGAGGGCTGCGCTGACGGCAGGGGATTTGACTCTTGAAAATGGGGCTGAAAAGGATTATTATATACAGTATACACTGTAACAAACTAAAGAGGTAAAGACGGAAAGGATTTGGAAAGTATGGAATATAAGATAGCGCTGATTCCGGGAGACGGAATCGGACCGGAGATCGTCCGGGAGGCAAAGAAGGTGCTGGACCGGGTGTGTCACGTTTACGGGCATACCTTTACATATAAGGAGCTGCTGCTGGGCGGAGCGTCCATTGATGCCTGCGGGGTGCCGCTGACGGAGGAGACCGTGGCAAAGGCCAAGGCTTCCGATGCAGTTCTGATGGGATCCATCGGGGGAGACGCCAAAACATCTCCCTGGTACCGGCTGGAGCCCTCCAAAAGACCGGAGGCGGGGCTTCTGGCTATCCGGAAATCCCTGAACCTGTTTGCCAACCTGCGGCCCGCCTATCTGTACGATGAACTGAAGGCGGCCTGCCCTCTGAAGGAGGAGCGGATCGGTGACGGATTTGATATGATCATTGTCCGGGAGCTGACGGGAGGGCTGTACTTCGGAGATCGGAGGACAGAGGAAAAGGACGGGGTGATGACGGCTGTGGACACCCTGACCTATAACGAGAAGGAGATCCGCCGGATCGCGGTGAAGGCTTTCGATATTGCCATGAAGAGAAGAAAGAAAGTGACCAGTGTGGACAAGGCCAATGTACTGGATTCCTCCCGCCTCTGGAGAAAAGTGGTGGAAGAAGTGGCCGCTGATTATCCGGAGGTAACGCTGGAGCATATGCTGGTGGACAACTGCGCCATGCAGCTGGTACACGATCCGGGACAGTTCGACGTGATCCTCACGGAAAACATGTTTGGGGATATCCTTTCCGATGAAGCCAGCATGGTGACCGGTTCCATCGGAATGCTGTCTTCTGCCAGCCTGAATGAGACCAGATTCGGCCTGTATGAACCCAGTCATGGATCTGCTCCGGATATTGCCGGGAAGGACGTGGCCAATCCCATTGCCACCGTGCTGTCAGCGGCTATGCTGCTGAGATATTCTCTGGATCTGGACAAGGAAGCGGATGCGGTGGAAGAAGCGGTGCGCCGGGTATTGAAGGACGGTTATCGTACCGGTGACATCATGTCCCAGGGATGCACCCTGGTGGGATGTGCCCGGATGGGTGATCTGATCGCCGAACGTATCGGATAAAAGGTGAGGATAGATAGAGGAGGTTTGTGTAATGAGAAGTGACGCAGTGAAAACCGGAATGCAGCAGGCACCCCATCGTTCTCTGTTTAACGCGCTGGGAATGACAAAGGAAGAGATGGAGCGGCCGCTGGTAGGTATTGTCAGCTCCTATAACGAGATCGTGCCGGGACATATGAACCTGGATAAGATCGTGAACGCTGTGAAGCAGGGAGTGGCCATGGCAGGAGGAACCCCCATTGTATTTCCGGCCATTGCCGTGTGCGATGGGATCGCCATGGGCCATATCGGTATGAAGTATTCTCTGGTGACCAGAGATCTGATCGCGGATTCCACTGAGGCCATGGCCATGGCCCATCAGTTCGATGCTCTGGTAATGGTGCCCAACTGTGACAAAAATGTGCCGGGACTTCTGATGGCCGCGGCCAGGATCAACGTTCCCACCGTATTTGTCAGCGGAGGCCCCATGATGGCCGGCCATGTGCACGGGCAGAAGAGAAGCCTGTCCTCCATGTTTGAAGCTGTGGGCGCCTATGCGGCAGGAACCATGACCGCTGAGGACGTGGAAGAATTTGAGAATAAGGTCTGCCCCACCTGCGGTTCCTGTTCCGGTATGTATACTGCCAACAGCATGAACTGTCTGACGGAGGTGCTGGGAATGGGCCTTCCGGGAAACGGAACGATCCCTGCGGTGTATTCCGAGAGGATCAAGCTGGCGAAGCACGCCGGCATGCAGGTGATGGAGATGTACCGGAGAAATATCCGTCCCAGAGACATCATGACAAAGGAGGCCATCCTGAACGCGCTGACGGTGGATATGGCTCTGGGCTGTTCCACCAACAGTATGCTGCACCTTCCGGCAATTGCCCATGAGATCGGATTCGATTTCGATATCACGTTTGCCAACGGCATCAGTGAAAAGACCCCCAACCTCTGCCATCTGGCGCCGGCAGGCCCCACCTATATGGAAGACTTGAACGAGGCCGGCGGTGTGTATGCGGTGATGAAGGAGCTGTCCAAGAAGGATCTGCTGAATCTGGACTGCATGACAGTGACAGGAAAGACCATGGGAGAGAATATCGCGGGAGCAGTCAACCGGAATCCGGAGGTGATCCGTCCGGTGGAGAATCCCTACAGCCAGACTGGCGGCCTGGCTGTGCTTACCGGCAATCTGGCTCCCGACGGAGGCGTGGTGAAGCGAAGCGCTGTCTGTGAGGAGATGATGGTCCATGAGGGACCGGCCAGAGTGTTCGACTGCGAGGAAGACGCCATCGCTGCCATCAAGGGCGGAAAGATCGTGGCAGGAGATGTGGTGGTGATCCGTTATGAGGGACCCAAGGGAGGCCCGGGTATGAGAGAGATGCTGAATCCCACCTCAGCCATTGCGGGAATGGGACTGGGTTCTTCCGTGGCGCTGATCACGGACGGCCGTTTTTCGGGAGCATCCAGAGGAGCTTCCATCGGTCATGTTTCTCCGGAGGCAGCGGTGGGAGGCCCCATCGCGCTGGTGCGGGAAGGAGATATCATCAGCATCAATATCCCGGAGACAACCCTGACGCTGAAGGTATCCCAGGAGGAGCTGGAGGCCAGAAGAAAAGAATGGAAGCCCAGGCAGCCTAAGGTGACCACCGGCTATCTGGCCAGATATGCGGCCATGGTGACCAGCGGCAATCGGGGAGCCGTTCTGGAAGTACCGAAAAAGTGAGAGGAGGAAAAAGGATGCAGCTTACAGGATCTGAAATCGTAATTGAATGTCTGAAGGAACAGGGTGTGGATACCGTTTTCGGTTATCCCGGCGGAACCATCCTGAATATTTATGATGAGTTATACAAGCACAGGGACGAGATCCATCATGTCCTTACCTCCCATGAGCAGGGAGCTGCCCATGCCGCGGACGGCTATGCCAGGGCCACCGGAAAGGTGGGAGTCTGTATGGCCACCTCCGGACCAGGTGCCACCAATCTGGTAACGGGTATCGCTACAGCTTATATGGATTCCATTCCTGTGGTGGCTATTACCGCAAATGTGGGGACCAGCCTGCTGGGAAAAGACAGCTTCCAGGAGGTGGATATCGCGGGCGTGGTAATGCCCATCACCAAGTACAGCTTTATCGTGAAGGATGTAAGGAAGCTGGCGGATACCATCCGCCGGGCATTTATGATCGCCAAGAGCGACCGCCCCGGCCCGGTGCTGGTGGATATCACCAAGGATGTGACTGCTGATGTGACGGAATACCGGTATCAGGAGCCGGTATACGTGGGTCCCAGCGTATCCGAGATCCGGGAAGAAGACATGGATCTGGCAGTGAAGCTGATCGATGAAGCCAAAAAACCTTTTATATTCGTAGGAGGCGGCGCGGTGATCTCCGGCGCCTCGGAGGAACTGGCAAAATTTGCTCATACGCTGAATGCTCCGGTGACGGATTCCCTGATGGGCAAGGGGGCGTTTTCCGGAAATGATGAGCTGTATACCGGCATGCTGGGTATGCACGGAACGAAAACCTCCAACCTGGGAGTGACCAAGTGCGATTTGCTGATCGCTGTGGGAGCCAGATTTTCCGACCGGGTTACCGGAAATGCCAAGGCATTTGCCAGGAACGCCAAGATCATCCACATTGATGTGGACGCCGCTGAGATCGACAAGAATGTGAAGACGGACTGCAGCATCATCGGAGATGTGAACGAGGTATTAAAGCGGCTGAATCAGAAGATCCATCCCAAGAATCACGACGCTTGGGTGGCGGAGATCGAAGAGATGAAGGCGAAATATCCGCTGCGGTATAACCCTGACGGACTTACAGGTCCCTTTGTGATCGAAGAGCTTTACCGGGTGACCAAAGGTGATGCCATCGTGGTCACCGATGTAGGGCAGCATCAGATGTGGACTGCCCAGTACTACAAGTTTAAAGAGCCCAGGACGCTGATCACCTCCGGAGGTCTGGGAACTATGGGATACGGACTGGGAGCGGCCATCGGCGCCAAGTTCGGACGTCCGGATAAGACAGTGGTGAATATCGGAGGAGACGGCTGCTTCCGTATGAATATGAATGAGATCGCCACAGCGGCCAGGAACCATCTCCCGGTGATCGAGATCGTGATCAACAATCATGTGCTGGGAATGGTGCGCCAGTGGCAGACATTGTTTTACGGACACCGGTATTCCAGCACCATCCTGGACGACCAGGTGGATTTTGTAAAGGTGGCGGAAGGACTGGGGGCCGTGGGTATCCGGGTGACCAGGAAGGAGGAAGTGGGGCCGGCTATTGAGAAAGCCATCGCGCTTCAGACTACGGTGGTGATCGACTGTCAGATCGACTGTGACGACAAGGTATTCCCCATGGTTGCCGCAGGCGCTCCTCTGGAGGATGTATTTGACGAGGATGACCTGAAAGAGAAGGAATAAGAGCAAGCTCCGGCATCCGCTGCTGCGCTGGTGAAACCGGAGGGCTGGGCTGTTGCAGGAGAAGAACGTCTGCTGCGGGCCGGATTTTTCCGGATCCCCGGCAGACGTTTTGCGGCAGGAAGCCGGTCGGACATCAGGAGGGAGCTGCCCCCGGTATCCCGGGAATCGGATGGGGGAAGAGGCTTCCCCTATCTGATGAGAGGAAGCCTGAAAAACAGGAAGATAAATATTGACAAATTTTTGTCAGAAGCGTATAGTGTTTCGTATACTATCAAAGTAAAGTAATACTATGCGAAAGGGAGGAAGGTATCGTGAACAAAGTGTATAATTTTTCAGCAGGTCCTGCGGTCCTGCCGGAAGAGGTCCTGCGGGAAGCGCAGGAAGAAATGATGGATTACAGAGGATGCGGGATGTCCGTGATGGAGATGAGCCATCGCTCTTCCGTGTTCGGCGAGATCATTCAGGAAGCTGAAAAAGACTTAAGAGAGCTGATGCATATTCCGGATAATTACAAAGTATTATTTTTACAGGGGGGCGCCTCTCTGCAGTTTGCCATGATCCCCATGAATCTGATGAAAAACCGGGTGGCGGACTATATCGTTACAGGGCAGTGGGCCAAGAAAGCCTGGCAGGAGGCCCAGAAATATGGCAAAGCCAATAAGATCGCCACATCAGAGGATAAGACCTTTTCTTATATTCCCGACTGTTCCGATCTTCCCATCAGTGAGGACGCGGATTACGTGTATATCTGTGAAAATAATACCATATACGGAACCAAGTTTCGGGAACTGCCCGATACCAAGGGGAAAGATCTGGTGGCGGATGTTTCTTCCTGCTTCCTGTCAGAGCCGGTGGATGTGAGCCGGTATGCTCTTCTTTACGGCGGTGTGCAGAAGAACATTGGGCCGGCCGGCATGGTGATCGCTGTGGTCAGGGAGGATCTGATCACGGATGACGTGCTCCCCGGAACCCCCACCATGATGAAGTATAAAACCCATGCGGATGCCGGTTCCATGTACAACACTCCCAATTGCTGGAGTATTTACATCTGCGGAAAGGTGTTCAAATGGCTGAAAAGACGGGGAGGCCTTCAGGCCATGAAGGAGTACAATGAGAAAAAGGCAAAGATCCTTTATGATTTCCTGGACGAGAGCCGTCTGTTTAAGGGGACGGTGGAACCGTCTTCCCGCTCGCTGATGAATGTTCCTTTTGTCACCGGGAACGGGGAGCTGGACGCGAAATTTGTAAAGGAAGCCAAGGCCGCAGGGCTGGAGAATCTGAAAGGACACCGTACCGTGGGCGGTATGAGAGCCAGTATCTATAATGCCATGCCCATGGAAGGGGTGGAGACTCTGGTGGAATTTATGAAGAAATTTGAAAAGGAGAATCTGTGATATGTTTCAGTATACATGCCTGAATCCGATTTCTCAGATGGGACTGGAGCATCTGACTGCGGATTATCAGAAAACGGAAGGAATCGAGGATGCGGATGCTATACTGGTGAGAAGCGCCTCCATGCATGAGATGGATTTTTCCGGACGGGTGAAGGCGGTGGCCAGAGCCGGAGCCGGGGTAAACAATATCCCGCTGGACAAATGTGCCGAGCACGGCGTGGTGGTGTTCAATACACCGGGGGCAAATGCCAACGGGGTAAAGGAGATGGTGATCGCCGGCATGCTGCTGGCTTCCAGGGATATCGTGGGCGGTATCGAGTGGCTGGAGCAGCAGAAGGTGGATGAGAATATCGGAAAGCTGGCAGAGAAGCAGAAGAAGCAGTTCGCCGGATGCGAGATCAAAGGAAAGCGGCTGGGTGTGATCGGTCTGGGAGCCATCGGAGCGCTGGTGGCCAACACTGCCATCTATCTGGGAATGGAGGTTTACGGATATGATCCTTATATCTCCATCGACACGGCCTGGAAGCTGTCCAGAGAGATCCGCCATATCAGCAATGTGGACGATATCTTCCGGGAATGCGACTATATTACCCTGCATGTACCTCTTCTGGACAGCACCAGGGGAATGATCAGCAGGGAGAACATCGGAAAGATGAAGGACGGTGTGGTGCTGCTTAATTTTTCCAGGGATCTGCTGGTGGATGAGCCGGCGCTGGTGGAAGCGCTGGAGAGCGGTAAGGTGAAGAAATACGTGACGGATTTTGCAAATCCGGTGGTGGCCGGAGCCAAGAATACTCTGGTGACTCCTCATCTGGGGGCTTCCACAGAGGAGTCGGAGGATAACTGTGCGGTGATGGCTGTTCGGGAGCTGAGGGATTACCTGGAGAACGGCAATATCCACAATTCCGTCAATTATCCCAACTGCGATATGGGCGTCTGCTCCTCTGTCAGCCGGGTGGCCATCAATCACAGGAATATTCTGAACATGATCAGCCAGTTTGCCAGCGTAATGGGCGGAGCGGGGCTGAATATTTCGGATATGACCAACAAGAGCAAGGGAGATTATGCCTATACACTGATCGATCTGGAATCTCCAGCCACGGAGGAAATCGTAAAAAAACTGGAGGCCATTGACGGAGTGCTGAAGGTAAGGATCATCAAATAGCTGTCGGCGGAATGGCAGGTTCATCCGCAAGGCTGAACTGTTACGATCCGGTTTCACAAACGCAGAAAAAGCGTGACAGCGGAAGCGAAAGCTGTTATAATAAGAACGGGTATAAGATGTGAAGCAAAGCCGATAGGAAAAAACTACCGGCTTTTTGCTGTGCCCGAAAACAAAAAAGACAGTATTCATTCCCGAGAAAGAGGAGGAAAAACAATGGCAGAAATCAAGGCATTCTGTGCAGTAAGACCACGAAAGGATCTGGCGGACAAGATCGCCGCCCTTCCTTACGATGTGTACAGCCGCAGTGAAGCGGCAGAGCTGGTAAAGAAAAATCCCTGTTCTTTTCTAAAGATCGACCGTCCGGAGGTTCAGTTTGACCAGGAGACGGATATGTATGCGCCGCAGGTATATCAGGCAGCCGGAGATACGCTGCGGGAAATGATGGAAAAGGGAGAATTTGTACAGGAAGAGACGCCCTGCCTTTATCTTTATGAGCTGACCATGGATGGACGGACGCAGACCGGTGTCTGCTGCTGCGCTTCTGTGGCGGACTATGAGAATGGTGTGATCAAACGCCATGAGAACACCCGGCAGGATAAGGAGGAGGACAGGATCCGCCATGTGGAAGCCTGCGGGGCACAGACGGGTCCCATTTTTCTGGCCTGCCGGGATCATGACCGGCTGACGGCTCTGGAGGAACAGGTGAAGAAGGAAGAGCCGCTGTATTCTTTTACCGCAGAGGATGGGATCCGCCATCAGATGTGGAGGATCAGCCGGGGGGAAACGATCCATGAGATCTGTGAGATTTTTGGAGGAATGGACAGCCTGTATATTGCAGATGGCCATCACCGGGCCGCTTCTGCGGTGAGCGTTGCCGTAAGAAGAAGGAAAATGACGGATCCTGCCGGTCAGATCGGAAAAGACGGCGAGGTAAGTCTGGAGATGCTGCCGGAGTCGGAAGCCTTCCTTTCCGTGATATTTCCGGAAAGTGAGCTGAAGGTACTGGATTATAACCGCTGGGTGAAGGATCTGAACGGAGCTTCCGGGGAGGAGTTTCTGGAGAAGGTGAAGGAACGGTTTCATCTTACCCCTCTTTCCGGTGCCGCGCATCCGGAGAAGAAGGGGGTTTTCACCATGTATCTGGAGGGGCAGTGGTACCGGCTGGAGGAAAAGGATCGGAAAAACCGTACGGACGCGGTGGATTCTCTGGATGTATCCATCCTGCAGAATGAGATCCTGTCTCCCATCCTGGGGATCGGAGATCCCAAGACAGATCAGAGGATCCGGTTTATCGGCGGGATCCGCGGTCTTTCCAGTCTGGAGCAGATGACGGATGAAAACGGAGGGGTGGCCTTCGCCATGTATCCCACATCCATGGAGGAACTGTTCCGGGTGGCAGATCAGGGGAGACTGATGCCGCCCAAATCCACCTGGTTTGAGCCCAAGCTGCGCAGCGGGCTGCTGATCCATAAGATCTAGTTTAAAGACAAAAGAACAGAAGGATTTGACGTCATACCGGCAGCGGGATACCTGAAAAGGAGTATCCGCTGCCGGTGCGCTGTTCTTTACAAAACCGCCTTTCATTTACCTGGTCTTAACATTATTTTCCAAATCGTAACAGAACTTTACGAAAGTATTTCCCACAGTACATTTTTTATTAATATGAGCTCTGTATACTTTTCCACGTGTGAAAGGTAGTTAGCTGAAAAGAAAAAGGAGTGGAATATTGTGAAAAATTCAATAAGTATGACCCAGTTCGCCGCAACGGTGGCGGGGTGCATCGGAGTGCCGGCGCCGGAAGAGGCCGGAGAACCTTTTACCCTGGCGGGAGAGCTTATGAGGGCGAAGGATGTCCGTAAGGCCGAGAGAGTGCTGATCTACAATCCGGATGCAGTGGGACTGTGGCTGTTCCAGAAATATACGGAATGGTTTGCCCCGGTGCTGCGCCATACTCAGCTGGGTGTTCCTGTCTGTACTGTGCTTCCATCTTATACCCCCGTCTGCTTTGGAACCATGTATACAGGTGTGGAGCCGTCAGTACATGGGATCCGGAAATATGAGAAGCACGTTCTGGAACAGAAATCTCTGTTTGATACTCTGGCCGAGGCCGGAAAAAAGGTGGCCATTGTGGCAGTGGAGAATTCCAGCATGGCTATTATCTTTGGAAACCGGGATGTGGATTATTATATCCTTCCCTATGACGGAGAGGTCCGGGACAAGGCGCTGGAGCTTATTGAAAAAGATACATATGATGTGATCGTAGTGTACAACCAGGAATACGATGATGTGATGCACCGCACCTGGCCGGAATCAGAGGAATCTCTGCAGGCCCTGAAAAATCACATCCGTACCTTTGACCAGCTCTGCTGTGCCTGTGAGAAAAAATGGAAGGAACAGGACAGTCTTCTTTGCTGGGCTACAGATCACGGGATCCATACCAATGAGGAAGGACATGGTACCCACGGATCAGATCTGGAAGAAGATCTGAATGTAATGCACTTTTTCGGTGTGCAAAAAGGGAGGAAGGAAAATGAATAAGATAGAGATTCGTGACTTGACAAAAAGCTACGATGGAAAGACCAACATTCTGGAAAAGATCAGCCTGGATGTGAAAGAAGGGGAATTCTACGTTCTGGTAGGACCCTCCGGCTGCGGAAAAAGTACCCTGCTGCGGATCATCGCCGGACTGGAGAACATCACTGACGGGACCATCAGTATCGATGGAAAGCTGGCCAACCACATGCCGGCAAAGGACAGAAATCTCACCATGGTATTCCAGAATTACGCGCTGTATCCCCATATGACAGTAAAGGACAACATCCTGTTTGGACTGGATGTGAAAAAGATCCCCAAGGAGGAGCAGAAAAGACGTCTGAAAGACGCGGCGGAGCTTCTGGGACTGACGGATTATCTGAAAAGAAAGCCCAGAGAGCTTTCCGGCGGACAGAGACAGCGTGTGGCTCTGGCCAGAAGCGTCTGCAGCCAGGCGCCCATCTGTCTGATGGATGAGCCTCTGTCCAATCTGGACGCCAAGCTGAGAGCTCATATGCGTACGGAAATCCGCAGGATCCAGAAGCAGCTGGGTATGACGGTAATCTATGTAACTCATGACCAGGTGGAAGCCATGACCATGGGAGATCAGATCATGGTGCTGCATGGAGGAAAGATCCAGCAGACAGGTACGCCGCTGGAACTGTACAATGAGCCGGCAAACACCTTTGTGGGAGGCTTTATCGGATCTCCTCAGATGAATTTTGCGGATGCGAAGATGTCTGATGGGAATCTGGTGCTCAATGACAAGCTGGTGATCCGGCTGACAGAGGAGGAGAGAAACCGTCTGCCCCAGGGAAGCAGCTGGAAAGTAGGTGTGAGAGCCGAGCAGATCGAGCTGGCAGAGCCGGAGACCTCCAATTACAATCTGGTATCCACCCTCAGTACTGAGATGATGGGAAATGAGACACAGGTGATCTTCTATGTGGGAAATACCGCATTTACCGCCCGCTGGACCGGACAGTATCTGATTGAAAACAATGAGAAGATCAAGATCCACATTCCGTCGGATGCCCTGCATTTCTTTGATGAGCAGACAGGAAGCCTGCTTCGGCCGGCACTGAGCATCAAGGGGCGGAAGATCCTGACGGCGTAGAAAGGAGACAGACGATGAATAACAGTTCCGTGAATGTGACTGCCCCATCGGCGGTTATGGAAGAGGAAAAGGCAGAGCAGAAAGTGAAAAAACCTTTGCCCCTGTGGGTGATCTATGTGCTACCCTCCATGCTGATCTTTCTGATCTTCGTGATCTATCCGTTTGTGAAAAATATCGTGACAAGCGCTTTTGCCACATCCAATACAGGAAGTCTCACCAGTTTTGTAGGCCTGTCCAACTATATTGATCTGTTTACAGATCCCCAGTACCTGCAGATCCTGAAAAATACCGTGATCTATACGGTGCTCACCGTTCCGCTGACGGTGGTGATCTCTCTGCTGCTTGCGGTGCTGTCCTGCACCGACCGTCCGGGAATGGGAATTTTCAGGACCATCTTTTCCTCCACCATGGGAATCTCCGTGGCGGCGGGATCGGTATTCTGGAACCTGCTGTTCCATCCCACAGCAGGACTGCTGAACCATGTGGTGCAGTTCTTCGGGGGAGAGAGCATAGGATGGCTGACGGACAGCCACTACGCGCTGATCTCCATATCCGTGGTATCTATCTGGATGAATATCGGATTTTCCTATCTGGTGCTGATGGGCGGTCTGAAGAATATCGACGATTCTCATTATGAAAGCGTGGAGATCGTAGGCGGCGGCTTCTTCTACCGGCTTCGGAAGGTGACCATTCCTCTGATCTCACCCTCCCTGTTCTTTGTGGTGACCACCTCCCTGATCAATGCCTTCCAGTCCTTCGGACTGATCGATATGCTGACTTCAGGGGGCCCCAACAACAGCACCAATCTGATGGTATACCGGCTGTACAACGACGCTTTTGTGAACTTCCGTTTTGGTTCCGCGTCAGCCCAGGGAGTAATCCTGTTCGTAGTGATTTTTCTGGTATCTCAGCTTCAGACGAAGCTGACGGAGAGGATGGTGACTTATCAATGAAAAAACTGGAGACGTCTGTCACTTATATCATACTGACCATTGCCGCGGTTTTCGTATGCTTCCCGATCCTGTTTTCGGTGGCTTTAAGCTTTTCCGATCTTCAGGATATCCTGAAGGGAGATTATATCCCCAGCGGCCTGAACTTTACCAACTATATCAATGCGTTTCAGACGCAGCCGCTGTTCCACTATATGATGAACTCGGCGATCACAGGCGTGCTGTCCACAGTGCTGCAGATCTTGTTTGCTCTGCTGGCCGCATACGCCATTGTGTTTATTCCCTTTAAAGGCAAGAGGATCCTGTTCATGATCATGATGGCCACCATGATGATCCCGGGGGAAGTTCTTGTAATTTCCAATTTTCAGACCATCCGGTCCATGAACCTGCTGAATACCTTTGCCGGACTGATCCTGCCGGGACTGGCTTCCACCTTCGGAATCTTCCTGCTCCGGCAGAATATGATGCAGATTCCCATGGAACTGAAAGAGGCTTCCACGGTATCCGGATTGTCGGATTTCCGGTTCTTTATCAAGGTTGTGGTGCCGATGGTTACCAACGCCATTGTTACTCTGGCAATTTATCTGTTCCTGGTAAACTGGAATTCCTATATGTGGCCTCTGCTGTCAACCACTGATGATACGGTTCGTACCGTACAGATCGGACTGCGTCAGCTGAAAAATACAGAGGCGGTCAGCGATTACGGCATGATGGCAGCCGGAGCGATCATCACATCCCTGCCCACACTGCTGCTGATTTTCTTCGGACAGAAGCGTCTGCAGGAAGGTATGACCAAGGGAGCAATCAAATGATTAAATCATACCAGGACCCTCCGGTCCGGTATATTTAATAAGGATTTCGGAAGAAATCCGCAAAATCAGGGGATCGGATCCCCATAAGAAAAAGGAAAAAAGAGGAGAAAATTATTATGAAAAGAAGAATGAAAAAGGCTATCAGCGCACTTGCCCTGTCCACCGCAGCGATCCTGATGTTCAGCGGATGCGGAAGCCAGACGTCAGCGGCTACCGGTACGTCCGGAAGCACACAGTCGGAGGACGGAAAGATCACCATTTCCTTCTGGCACTCCATGAGCGGCGATACGCAGACTGCTCTGGAGAAGGTGGTGGACGGTTTCAATGAGAGCCAGGATACTTACCAGGTGGTAGCGGAGAATCAGGGTACCTATGACGAGTCCACCGGAAAATTCTTTAATATGGCCAACGGTTCCGGAAGCGCTCAGATCATCCAGATCGGTGAGCAGAACCTGCAGTCCATGATTGATTCCGGTATGGTAGCCTCCATCAGCGAGCTGATCGATACCTATAATTTTGATGACAGCGACCTGCTGGAGCAGGTGGTGAACTTTTATACGGTAGACGGTCAGATGTACGCGATGCCCTTCAACTGTTCCTCTCCGGTGGTTTATTACAACAAAGAGGTCTTTGACGCGGCGGGAGTTACCGAATTCCCCACCACCTTTGAGGGCATCATGGATGCGGCTCAGGCCATTGCAGAGTCTGATGACAGCATCACGCCGGTGGGAATGTATGCTTACGGATACGCTCTGGATCAGATGGTGACCAATATGGGCGGATTTACCGTGAACAATGACAACGGCAGAAGCGACCGGGCCACAGAGGTGGCTTACCAGGATCAGATGACGGAAATCTTCAACTGGATCAAAGATCTGCAGGATGCCGGCTATCTGCTGAACTACGGAACGGATGGAACCAACACCATCAGCGGATTTACCCAGAGACAGGTGGCAATGTTCATCAGTACCTCCGCAAGCTGCAGAAACGTGATCGAAAGCAGTGATTTTGAGGTGGGCGTATCTGCCCTTCCCGTTCCGGAAGGCGTGGAGGCTCAGGGTGTGTATGCCGGAGGCGGCGCTCTGTGCGCGGCGGCAGGCATGGATGAGGAAACCGCTCAGGGCGTCATGGACTTCTTCACCTACGCTACTTCTCCGGAAGTACAGGCTCAGTGGGCTGCCGATACGGGATACTTCCCCATCTGCAACGCGGCATACGAGACCGAGTCCATGACTTCCACCTATGAGGAATATCCCCAGCTTCGGGTGGCTGCGGACCAGCTTCTGAACTCTCAGGTCAATGAAGTGACTGCAGGACCGCTGCTTTCTCAGCTTCCCCAGCTCCGCACCGATATCCAGACCGCTCTGGAGGCAGTGTTCAACGGTGAGGAAGTGGAGGCATCCCTTCAGCAGGCAGTGGACAGCACCAACTCCGCCATTGCCAATGCCAATGCGGGTGTGGAGTAAACCATTTGCAAAATTCTGAAACCTGATGTATAATCTGTTCTAAACAAGGACGTTCTGCTTTTGGCAGGGCGTCTTTTTTTCGGTGTGCCCGGCGGGCAGACGCCATGCCTGCATGAGCGGATATTTGGCGGACAACGGACAGCGAACGGCTTTGCCGTGAGCCGCCCGCAGTATCGCGGGGATCAGATAAGGGAACTTCCCCTGTCCGATCAGGAAGGCTGAGCTGTTACCGGAAATTCAGGAAGGAGGAATGCGCGGATGATGAGGAATAAGGACTGGATGATGCTGAACGGCATCATTTACCGGATCTATGCCACGGAGGATTTTCGCAAAATGCAGCGGATTTTCCTGGAACGGATGCGCACGCTGATTCCTTTTGACGGAGCCGTTTTCCGGCTGGCGGACGGCCGGAAGGGGGAGCAGGCGGTCTGCGGGGAAATGACCTGCGGGGAGGAGTTTATGGAAAGGGAACTTCAGGAGGAGCTGTATGGCGGACAGAGCATGGTTTATCGGGAGACGGATTTTGCGGATCCGGGACATCAGCGGGGATATGGACTGCGGATGACGCTGGTACACAATGAAAAATATCTGGGAACCGTGGCCTTTTTCCGCTCCCCTGAGCGGGAGGATTTTCAGTACCGCGATATTTTTCTGCTGGATATGGTAAAAGAGCATCTGGCATTCCGGCTGGACGAAGGAGAAAAAACGCGGGCCAGGCAGGAGGATGTACGGATGGAGGAGGAACTGGCGGTAAATTGCGGGCTCACCAGAAGGGAAATGGAAATTCTCGGCTGTATCCTGGAAGGGCAGGGAAACCGGCAGATCGGCGAGACGCTGGTGATCACGGAAAATACCGTGAAGAAGCACATCCTGAATATTTACCGGAAGCTGGGCGTCCGCAGCCGTGTACAGCTTTTTAAGAAGATACAGGACATGGAAGAGGAGTAATCTTACACTTTTTGAGTAGAGGAATCACACCAATGGGGAATTGTAAAGACAGGCAGAAACGGTATATGATAACACCATTAAGAGCAAAGGCGCCAAAATCCTTTGCTCTTTTTGCGTGATACGCCCGGCAAGCAGCCGCCATGCTTGCATGAGCGGATATTTGCCGGGCAACGGACAGCGAACGGCTTAGCCGTGAGCTGGCCGCAGTATCGCGGGGATCGGATGGGGGGAGGGACTTCCCTATCCGACCTTTTCAGAAAGAAAGGAGACTGCGTATGAAAGAATTGATGATTATTATAAGGCCGGAGAAACTGGAGACCGTGAAGAATATCATGGAGGAGATGGGCTGCGGCGGTATGACCATTTCCAGCGTGATGGGCTGCGGAACCCAGAAAGGGTACGATGAGGAATCGGGACCGTACCAGAACCAGATCAAAGGCTTCAAAACCACCATCAACCTGCTGCCGAAGATCCGGGTGGAGGCGGTGATGAGAGACAGTATGGTGGAGCCCGTCATCGCCAGAATCCGGGAGGAACTGGCGGAGGGCCATGTGGGAGACGGAAAAATCTTTATCCGCAGCGTGGAGGATGTGGTCCGCATCCGTACCGGTGAGCGGGGCAAGAAAGCATTATAACGGAAACAGAGGTGGAGCGATTTGGGAGAAAGAAAAGTTACGGTGAAGCTGGAAAAGCTGAACAAGGTATATGACGGCCAGAACCATGTGGTGAAGGACCTGGATCTGGAGGTCTATGAAGGAGAATTTCTGACGCTGCTGGGTTCCTCCGGGTGCGGGAAGACCACGACCCTGCGGATGATCGCCGGTTTTGAAACTCCCACCGGAGGAAACGTATATGTGGAAGGCGAGAACATGGAAAACAGAGAGCCCTATGAGCGGAATGTCAACACCGTGTTCCAGAGTTACGCGCTGTTTCCCCATATGACGGTATTTGACAATGTGGCTTACGGACTTACCATCCGCAAGGTGAAGAAACAGGAAATCCGGGAACGGGTGCTGCATATGCTGGAGCTGGTGCAGCTGGGAGGTTTTGAAAAGCGGTATCCTTCCCAGCTCTCCGGCGGTCAGAAACAGCGGGTGGCCATTGCCCGGGCGCTGATCAACCGGCCCCGGGTGCTGCTGCTGGATGAACCTCTGGGAGCGCTGGATCTGAAGCTTCGCAAGCAGATGCAGCTGGAGCTGAAACGGCTGCAGAGAAAGCTGAACATCACCTTCATCTATGTCACCCACGATCAGGAGGAGGCGCTGACCATGAGCGACCGGATCGCCATTATGCGGGACGGCGTTCTGGAACAGGTGGGGACGCCGCTGGAGATCTATGAAAATCCGGCCACCCGTTTTGTGGCCACCTTTATCGGGGAGACCAATCTGTTTGAGGGATATATCAGCAGCAAGAAGGGCGAGGAGATGACGGTCACGGTGGAGCCGGGAATGATCCGGGCCTGCGGCACAGGATTCCGGGAGCGGGAGATGGTGGCGGTTTCCGTCAGACCGGAGCGCATGAAATTTTCCTCCGTTCCCGTGGAAGGATTTACCATTTCCGGTGAGATCCGGGAGCAGATTTACGCCGGCTCCGTGCTGAAAACCATTGTGGTTCTCCCAAATGGAAATGAGGTCCGCATTGAGAGACTTTCCAGCGAGGAACTTCCCAAAAGCGGCAGGGTCTATCTTTACTGGAACAAAGGGGATGAAAAACTGCTGCATTCCCTGGATGATGTATTTTTCGACGCTGTGGAAAATGTAAAAATGGCTTAGGAGGTGATGGGATGAAGACAGAGAAAAAAGACCTGGCAGCCGCCCTTCCCATGGTGGGACCGGTGACGCTGTGGCTTCTGTTTTTTGTGGCGCTTCCGCTGGCCTTTGTGGCGGTGATCAGTTTCTGCAGCATTGACCAGAACTACAACATTCAATTTCAGTTTACGCTGGAAAATTACCGGAGACTGTTTGATGCCAGCTACCTTCAGATTTACGCCCAGTCGTTTCTGATCGCCGCGCTGACCACCGTGCTGTGCATCCTTCTGGGATACCCCTTCGCGTTTCTCATCGCCAGGACGTTTCCCAAGCGGAAGGCGCTGCTCTACATGCTGGTGATCATTCCTTTCTGGACCAATTCCCTGATCCGGATCTACGGATGGAGATCGTTTCTGGGAACCAACGGATGGCTCAACAGCCTTCTGCAGGCGCTGCATCTTACGGATACGCCGGTGGATTTTCTGTTTCATCAGGGGACGACGGTGCTGGGCATGGTTTACTGCCTGTTCCCCTTCATGGTGCTCCCGCTGTACACGGCCATTGAAAAGCTGGATCAAAGTCTGCTGGAGGCTTCCTCGGATCTGGGAGCGAAAGGACCGGTTACCTTTTTCCGGGTGGTGCTGCCGCTGACAGCCAGCGGTATTTTTTCAGGCTCCATCATGGTTTTCATTCCGTGCCTGGGATTCTTCTATGTGTCGGACATTCTGGGAGGCGGAAACGCGGATGTGATCGGAAATCTCATCGAACGGCAGTTTCAGAGCGGAAATAACTGGCCGCTGGGGGCGGCGCTGTCCATTATTCTGATTGTGATAACCCTCCTGCTGGTAAAGCTTTACCAGAAGTGCGGGGGCAGTATGGAAAGTCTGGGGGTGTAGCGGATGAACAGAAACGGCAAAAAGAAAATGAAAAGAGGACTGGGAGTGGCATACTGTACGTTGATCTACCTGTTCCTGTTTCTGCCCATCGCCGTGGTGGCGGCCAATTCTTTCAACGCTTCCACCACAAAGCCCTACCTGTCCTGGAAAGGATTTACCCTGGACTGGTACGTCCGGCTTTTTGACAACGGATCGCTGCTGGAGGCTTTTGGAAATACCATGCTGATTGCCGCTGCCAGTACGGTGCTTTCCACCGTGATCGGCACGCTGGGGGCGGTGGGAATGTACCGGTACAAATTCCGGGGGAAGAAGACCGTTGACGCGCTGCTTTATATTCCGGTGGTGATTCCGGAAATAGTGCTGGGAATTTCCCTTCTGACGCTGTTTTCCAGAACGGGGATCCCCAGGGGGCTTTTCACCCTGATCCTGGCCCATACCACCTTCTGTATTCCGTATGTGATCTTCAATGTGCGGGCCAGGCTGGCCGGCTATGATTATTCGGTGGAGGAAGCGTCCATGGATCTGGGGGCCGGAAGGGTGCAGACCTTTCTGCGTATCACCCTTCCTGTGCTGGCGCCGGGCATCGGCGGAGGCGCCCTGCTGGCATTTACCCTCTCCATCGATGATGTGATCATCAGTTACTTCACCAACGGCCAGGTGAGCACCTTCCCCCTGAAGGTGATGGAGAGTATCAAAAGCGGCGTATCGCCGGATGTGAACGCCCTGTCCGTGCTGATCCTGATCGGCACCATCGCGGTGGTGGCAGTGACCCAGAGCGGTCTGCTGAAAAAGAAGAGAAACTGAGGAGGAAAAGGAGGAGAAAGATTATGAAAAAAAGAGTGTGTGCAGGTTTGGTGATTTTATCGGCGATGCTTTCCATGACCGGCTGCGGAAGCGGCGGTGGAAGCGATGACGCGGGGGAGCTGAACGTGTTTATCTGGACAGAATACGTTCCGGATTCGGTGGTGGAGGCCTTTGAGGAGGAGACAGGGATTTCGGTGAATGTGACCACCTACTCATCCAATGAGGATATGCTGGCGAAAGTAAAATCAGAGACCGCCGGAGCCTATGATATTGTACAGCCCAGTGATTATATGGTGGAACAGATGGCCGCCCAGGATATGCTGCTGGAGCTGGATACGGACCGGCTGGAGAACCTGGATAATATCGGGGAAGCCTACCGGAATCCCTCCTATGATCCCGAAGGAAGGTACGCGGTGCCCTACATGGGCGGTGTGGCCGCCATCGCGGTGAATACGGATATGATTCAGACGGAGGTGACCTCCTATGCGGATCTGTTCACCGAAGACTTTCAGGACAGTCTGGTGGTGCTGGACGATTACCGGGCGGTGATCGGCATGGCAGCCCGCAGCATCGGCCTGAGCATGAATGAGACCGATCCGGATAATCTGGAACTGATCAGGGAACAGACCCTGAAGCTGAAGGAAAATATCAAGCTGTATGACAGTGACAGTCCCAAATCCGCGCTGATCGCCGGGGACTGTTCGGCAGGTGTCTGCTGGAGCGCTGAGATCGCCCTGGCCATGGAAGAGAATCCCAGCATCCAAATCGTATTCCCGGAGGAAGGCCCGTATATCTTTATGGATAACTGGTGCATAACAAAAGACGCGAAGAATGTGGATGCCGCCTACCAGTTTATCGATTACATGCTGCGGGCGGAAACCGCACAGCAGGTATCAGAGGAATTCCCGTACCTGCAGCCCAACACGGCAGCCATGGATCTTCTGGGAGAGGAATATTCCTCCAATCCGGCCAAGAATGTGCCGGAGGATGTGATCGCCTCCGGAGAGTATGTACAGAATCTGGATACGGATTCCCTGGCGGTATACGATTCCATCTGGACAGAACTGAAAAAATAAACAACAGCAGAAAAAGGGACAGATCCGGTCAGAGGGTCTGTCCTTTTTTTAAAAGCTCCCAGCGGGAGGAAACCCCCGTTTTCCGGAAGATGTTCTGCATATGCTTCTGAAGTGTGTGGGCGGAAATTCCCAGCGAGTCCGTGATCTCCTCGTTGGAGGAGAAAGTCAGCAGAAGCTGCAGAATCTGGGTTTCCCGGGGGGTCAGCCCGAAGGTCAGCCGGAGCTGTTCCAGACGATTTTCGTCCGTCTGTGCCTGCTGCGGCCGTCCCTCCAGAAGATTGTGCAGGGCCGCGTTCAGATGGATACCCAGGGAGCGGAGCCGGAACATATCCTCGTTGGTAAATGTCCCATCGATGCGGGTGTGATATAAAGTGAGAATTCCCAGCATCTTCTGCCGGTAGACGATACTGTACTGGATCGAATCAAAAACATGATACTTCTGATAACAGCTCCGGTAGATGGGGGAGCTGAGACGCTTTTCCTCCGGAACCAGCTCGCTTTCCCGGACCAGCGTGGACTCCTTAGTGTGAAGAATCCAAAGAAGCGGATCCTCATCCAGACATTCCATATATTTTTTTTCAGCCTCCTCAAAAGAATCCGGTATACACAGGGCCCGCTCAAACCGGATCTCATCGGCAGCGGCCAGGGGATCTGTCAGCAGAATACTGGCACAGCTGTAGGGTACCAGCATTTTCAGAGGAACAAGAAAGTCGTTTTTCAGCTCCTCCAGGGTGCGGCAGGCATAAAGATGGTAGACGATATCGTTGAAAATAAAGAACATGTTTTTGTCCATGACCGGATTCTCCTTTCGTCAAAGGATAAAAGAAATTTGATATATCATAGCATGGTAAATACTTAAAAACAAGTATTTATAACGAATTTTAAGCAGAAACTTCCGCAAAGATACCATTGAAGAGATAGAAAGAATAGAGTATGATTGACCCATAAAATGAATACCGACATAGATACAAAGGTGTATTTGCTGTGGGAACACAGTGGATGCACCTTTTTTTCATGGCATGGAAAACAGCGTTTTCTTCTGTCGTGAAATTGTCTGACTGGAAAGGAAGGGAGACTATATGGCAGAGAAACAACAGGTAATCAAGGATCTGGAACGGGTGATTTCACTGATTGAGACAGACAGTGATCAGATTCCGGAGGAAGAAAAAAAGAAGATGGTCAGCGAAACACTGGATCATTTTGACAATTACGTCAGCCCGGGCTGGCTGAAATACCGCAAATCCGTTTCTTCTGATTCGGAGAACGGCGCTGTTCTTGAGTGGCAGGATGAGGGTGCTTACTGCTATGGATTAAATGGTGAGAAATTCATCGACTGTCTGGGCGGATTCGGCATCTACACCTGCGGCCACAGAAATCCTGCCATTCTGGATGTGGTGAAGGCACAGCTGGATCACCAGGCACTTCATTCCCAGGAACTTCTGGACCCCCTTCGCGGCTATCTTGCAAAGGCGGTGGCGGATATCACTCCGGGTGACCTGCAGTACTGCTTCTTCACCAACGGCGGAGCCGAGGCAGTGGAGATGTCCCTGAAGCTGGCCCGGATCGCCACCGGCGGCAGATGGTTTATTTCCACCGTGGGCGCTTTCCACGGGAAATCCATGGGAGCCGTCTCCATGGGAGGTAAGAGCACATACCGGATTCCGTACATCCCCATGGTGCAGCAGGTGCAGCATGTGGAGTACGGCAATGCGGAGGATATCCGCAAGGCCATACGGAATCTCCAGGCGGTGGGCGAAAAGGTGGCCGCGGTGATTCTGGAACCCATCCAGGGTGAGGCGGGTGTCATTGTTCCGCCGGAAGGATATCTGACGGAGGTGCGTAAGATCTGTGACGAGACAGGCGTGGCCCTCATCTTCGATGAAATCCAGACGGGTATGGGACGGACAGGAACCATGTGGCGCTGTGAGGCGGAGGGCGTGGTACCGGATATCATGACCTTTGGAAAGGCTTTCGGCGGCGGTATCATGCCCATCACCGGAATTATCTGCAAACCGAAAATGTGGGTGCAGGATCTGATTGACAATCCCTGGCTTCTGGGATCCCCCACTTTCGGCGGCAATCCGGTCTGCTGCTCCGCAGCTATCGCCACCATCAAATATATGCTGGAGAATGATATCCCCGGTGTCTGCCGCGAGAAAGGAAAACTGCTGAAGGCGGGGCTGCAACAGCTGGCGGAGAAATATCCGGAGGTAATCCAGGAGGTGCGGGGTGTAGGCCTGATGCTGGCGGTAGAATTTAACACCTGTGAGCTGGGTTACGAATGTGCCAAAGGCCTGTTTGCCAGAAGAGTCATGACGGCGGGAACACTGGTGAACGCAAAAACCATCCGTTTCGAACCCACGGCAGTGATTTCTGAACAGGATATCAGGGATGTGATCAGCCGGATGGATGAGGCGCTGGCTGATACAAAGAAGGCGTTTCATCTGTAAAAAACGGAATTCCGCTGCGGCGGTTATTCCTGAATAAGGATTTTTCAATGCGAGGAGGCATACCCGAGAAAACGGCTATGCCTCCTTTTTCTATGACAATGGAAGGCTGAAAAGCCTGCGTTCCATTGCTCCGGGAGGAAACTATATGAATACTGGACTTATCGCAATTATCATTATTTTAGTGGTTATCGTGGGCGCCATCATCACCAGGCGCTGCATGGAATTTCTGATCGGCGGATCCATCGTGGCGGCCATCGTCATGTACGGCGGCGATTTCCTGACCGAATGGTGTACGCTTCTGCAGACATCCCTGACGGACAACGTGTGGATTTTCCTGGTCTGCGGACTTTTCGGAAGCCTGATTGCCCTGCTTCAGGAGTCGAAGGGAACCTTTGGATTTTCCGCACTGGTATCCAAATTCTGTATCAATCAGAGGAGAACGCTGCTGACCACGTTTATCATGGGGATCCTGATTTTCGTGGATGATTATCTGAATGTCCTGACTGTTGGCGTCTGTATGAAGAATGTCAGCGACAAGAGAAAGCTTCCCAGAGAAAGTCTGGCATATATGCTGGACGCCACCGGAGCGGCGGACTGTGTGCTGCTTCCCTTCTCCACCTGGGCAGTGTTTTACTCTTCTCTGTTCTGGGAACAGCCCAGCGTGCAGGAAATGGGATTTTCTTCCGCCATGTCCGCTTATGTGCATGCGGCGCCCTTCGCGTTCTATCCGATTCTTACCCTGCTGATCGCTCTTCTGTTCTCACTGGGCATTATGCCGAAACTGGGCGCCATGAAGAAAGCTTTCCTGCGTGTGGAAGAGACCGGAAAAGTGTACAGTGACGCCAGCCGCAAATACAATCATGAGGACAGAAAAGGTTATGAAGAAAGTGGAAATCTCTGGAATTTTGTGATTCCCATGGCGATTCTGGTGGCCCTCACGGTGATTACCGGCGATCTGCTGGCCGCAGTAGTGGTGGCCCTGTTTGTCTGCCTGGTAATGTATGTTCCCCAGAAGCTGATGAATCTGGAAGAGTTCTTCAACCTGATCATCCGCGGTTTCGCGGATATGCTGCCTACGTTGATGATTCTGCTGATCGCCTTTGTTCTTCAGGGCGTGACAGAAGGAATGGGCATGACAGAGTTTATCATTGAAGTGGCAGAACCGCTGATGACCGGAGCGGCGTTCCCGGCGGTTGTATTCGTGGTTCTCGCAGCAATCTGCTTTGCCACCGGTTCTTTCTGGGGTATGAGCGCGGTGGTTGCTCCCATTGTATTTCCCCTGGGCGCGGCCATCGGAGCCAATCCGATGCTGATCATGGCAGCAGTGGTATCCGGCGGAGCTTTCGGAAGTCATGCCTGCTTCTATGCGGACGCTACCCTGCTTTCTTCCCAGAGCGCGGGAATCGATAACATGGAGCATACCATTACCCAGCTCCCCTATGTGGTGATTGCCAGTGTGCTGGCCATTGTGGGATTTGTAATCTGCGGAATTGTCATGTAGCGCAGGAACGCAAGCCTGATGCGAGGATGGTGAGAAAATGAGCGGCAGAAGATTAATCGTCCGGAGCCGGGCGGTGTACACGGGCCGAAAAAGCCGGCCCGTCCCGGCAGCCATAGCTGTGGAAGGAAAACGGATTTGCGGGATACTGCCCTGGGACTGTGAAAAACAATATAGGGACTGGGAAATCCATGATTACGGAGACCGGATGGTGATGCCTTCGTTTATTGACGCCCACACCCATCTGTTCTCCGGCGCGGTCAGCGCCAGCGAGTATGTGTGTACGGATCTGGGCCGGGGAAAATCCCAGGAGGAATGTGTGGAAATTATCCGGGCTTTTGCCCGGGAACATCCGGATTATCCCAGAATCCGGGGAACGGGATGGTTTGTGGGAAACTGGAAGGAGGATCGGCTTCCGGACAGACGGCTTCTGGATCAGGCCATCCCAGACCGCCCGGTGTATCTGCAGTGCGCGGACGCCCACAGTATGTGGCTGAATTCCCGTGCCCTTGAGGAAGCGCACATCGATCCCAACCGGAAGCTTTCCGATGGAATGATTGTCAAATTTGACGACGGTCAGATGAGCGGCCTGCTGCTGGAACCTTCGGCCTGTGCCCCGGCACTGGAAAAATATATGGAGTTTTCCGATGAGGAAATGCTGCGGATTCACCGGGAATTTCAGAAACACTTGGCAGCCCTGGGAATCGGCGCCGCCAGCGAGATGTTTGCCGATGATTATACGGAGAAAACGTATCACGATTATGGGCTGCTGAAGCGCCTGGATGAGAAAGAAGGACTGTCCGCCCACATCTATGCGTATACCAGACTGTTCGGCTATACCGATTTTGCCCCTTATTTCCGGATGAAGGAATTCTTTGATTCTCCTCATTTCCACATCGGAGGCCTGAAAGGGTTTGTGGACGGGGTTACGGAAACCTTTACCGGAATGATGCTAAAGCCTTACACCGACCGGCCGGACTGCCGGGGGCTTTCCGTTCCCCTGTGGCCCCGGGAAAAAATCGAAGAAGAAATCATCGCCGCCAACGGGGCAGGGATTCAGGTGAGACTTCATTGCATCGCCGACGGATCCGTCCGGCTGGCGCTGGATGCCTACGAAAAATCGCGGGCCGTCAACGGGACCATGGATTTTTATAATACCATTGAACATATTGAAAATATCCATCCGGATGATATTCCCAGATTTGGCCAGATCGGGGTACTGCCCTCCATGCAGCCCTATCATCTGACCCTTTCGAGAAATGACAAGATTTTCCGGATCGGAGAAGCGCGCTGCCGCTATGAGTGGCCGGAGAGGTCCATGCGGGAGAGCGCCGGCATGCTGGCCCTGGGAACGGATTTCCCTGTGGTGGATATCAATCCCTTTGCCAGTCTCCATTCGGCGGTCACCAGAAAAGATGAATATGGCGTGGCCACAGGCCACAATCCCTGGGAGACGCTGACGCTTCCGGAGGCGCTGTGCGGTTATACACAGGACGCGGCCAGAGCATACCGGGCGGAAAAGGAGATGGGGACGCTGGAGGCCGGAAAACTGGCGAATCTGCTGGTGCTGGATCAGAATCTGTTTGAGGTTGACGCAGAGAAGATTCCCAAAACACAGGTTCTGGTGAACTATTTTGAAGGAAAAAAGATTTTTGAGAGGAGTGAAGGTTATGGATCTGAAAAAGATGTTCATTGACGGCTGCTGGACGGAAGGCAGCGAAGGAAAATCGGAACCCACCATCAATCCCGCCAACGGCCAGGTGCTGGCTTACATGACGGTGGGAACCAAAGAGGATGTGTACCGGGCCGTGGCTGCTGCCAGAAGATCCTTCTACGAAACCAGAGAATGGAGAGATCTGGATTCCCAGAGCCGCAGCGATAAGCTTCTGGAGATCGCGGACGCCATTGAGGCGGAAAAAGAGGAATTCGCCCGTCTGGACAGCATGGATCACGGAAAGCCCCTGCGGGAGGCGGAATGTGATGTGGACGACGCCATTCACTGCTTCCGCTATTACGCGGGAATTCTGAAAGCGCCCTGCGGCGGAAGCTATGAGGTGAATGACGGCTTTGGAGCCATGCATTCCTATACCATTCACGAGCCGGTGGGTGTGTGCGCGCTGATTACCCCCTGGAATTATCCGCTGCTGATGGCAGTCTGGAAGCTGGCGCCGGCTCTGGCCGCGGGCAACAGCGTGGTCTTCAAACCCAGCTCCAACTGTGTGCTGTCCTGTGTGAAACTGTTTGAGATTTTTGAAAAACTGGAAATGCCTAAAGGCAGCGTCAACCTGGTGCTGGGCCCGGGCTCCGTGGTGGGAAATGAGATGGCAGCCAGCATGGATGTGGATATGGTGACCTTCACCGGCAGCACCCAGGTGGGGCAGAGCATCATGCGGGCAGCCGCGGGAAATGTGAAAAAAGTGGGCCTGGAGCTGGGCGGCAAATCCCCCAACGTGATTTTCGCGGACGCGGATCTGGAAGGCGCTGTGGAATGGGCCATGGTGGGTATTTTCTTCAACCAGGGCGAGGTCTGCTCAGCGGGCTCCAGAATCATTATCGAGGAGAGCATAAAGGATGCCTTCGTGAAACGGCTGGCCCAAAGGGCCAACGCCATGACCATCGGAAATCCCTTGGACAATCCGGATATGGGACCGCTGGTGACGGAGGGACATATGAACCGGGTGCTCTCTTATATTCAGAAGGGAATCGACGAGGGAGCCACACTGGTATGCGGCGGCGAACGGTATACGGAAGGGGAATGTGCTTCCGGGTATTATGTGCGGCCCACCATTTTCGATGATTGTACCAGTGACATGACCATCGTGAAGGAAGAAATTTTCGGGCCGGTGGTGACCATCCAGACCTTCCGGACGGAGCAGGAAGCCATCGATCTGGCCAATGACACTCCCTACGGCCTGGCAGGAGCGGTGTTTACCGCGGACGGCGCCCGGGCGCTGCGGGTGATCCGGGAGATCCGGGCCGGAATCACCTGGATCAACTGCTACAATCCCACCTTCAACGAGGCACCCTGGGGCGGATACAAGATGTCCGGCATCGGAAGAGAGCTGGGCGTACACGGCCTGGAGGAGTATCAGGAGGTAAAACAGATCAATATCAACCTGAATCCCGGTACCCTGGGCTGGTATGAACACTGAGAAGGCCATCGGCGGATGGCAGAGAGAGGAGAATGTGATATGACGAAAAGCAAGTATGTGGTGACCATCACCAGACAGTTCGGAAGCCTGGGAAGGCCCATCGCCAAACGGATGAGCGAGATTCTGGATATCGGTTACTATGACCGGGATCTGGTGGATGAGGCGGCGAAGAAACTGAAGCTGCCGGTATCGGTGGTGGATAAGGAGGAGGAGTCGGCGAAAAAGCTTCCGCAAAATCCCTTTACCCGCATGAAGTACCCGCTGGGAAAAGGCACCAGCGACACCCAGGACGCCATCTTTGAGGCACAGCAGAATATTATTCAGTTTCTGGCGGAAAAGGAGACCTGCATCATTGTGGGCCGCTGCTCGGATTTCATCCTGGAAGAGATGAAAAATGCCATGCACATCTATATTTACGCTCCCTACGATGTGAGAGTGCAGCAGAGTGTGGATAATCTGAAGATGGATATTCAGGAAGCCCGCCAGATGATCGTGGATGTGGATGAGGCCAGGGATTCTTATCACATGCATTACGCGGGATATCTGCCGGACGATAAGAATCACAAAGACATTATGATTGACAGCAGCTTCCTGGGGGTGGAAAAAACTGCCCAGTTTCTTGCGGAGGCAGTCAGAAGAAAATTCGGGGCATGAGGATTGGTTCATGCCGGTGATCAGCGAGGAGTAGGATTATGAGCGAATTAAGAGAAGCATTACCGGAAATTAAAACGGAGACGCTGCCGGGGCCTAAGGCAGCCGCTGTGCTGGAGCGCAGAAAAAAGATTATGCCGGACGCCATCCGGTGCGTCTATCCCTGTGTCATGGAACGGGCAGAGGGAGCCATGATTGAGGATGTGGACGGAAACCGCTTCCTGGACTGGGTGGGCGGCGTGGGCGTCCTGAATGTGGGACACTGCCATCCCGAACTGGTGGAGGCTGTCCGCCAGCAGGCCGGAAAGTATTTTCACGGCATGGCCAATATTGTGACCCATGAGCGGTATATTGAGCTGGCGGAAAAGCTGGCGGCTGTCACACCGGTAAAGGGAGAGGAAAAGAAGGTCATGTTTGCCAACAGCGGCGCCGAGGCGGATGAGAATGCGGTGAAGATCGCAAAAGGCTTTACGGGACGTCCCAACATCATCGTATTTTCCGGAGCTTTTCACGGCCGCACCATGCTGACCATGTCCATGACCGCGAAAAAAGCCTATTCCCGGGGGATGGGGCCCTTCCCCGACGGCGTATACCGGGCGAAGTTCCCCTATCTTTACCGGAAGCCAGAGCAGATGACGGAGGATGCCTATATCCGCTGGTGTGTGGACAGTGTGAAGGAGGTCTTTGAAAATGCCTCTCTGCCGGAATATGTGGCCGCCATGGTCATCGAGCCGCTGCAGGGAGAAGGAGGATTTATTCCGGCCCCCCTTTCGTTTGTAAAAGCCCTGAGAGAGATCTGTGACCAGTATGGAATCCTTCTGGTGGCAGATGAGGTGCAGACCGGATTTTGCCGGACGGGCCGGCTGTTTGCCTGTGATTACTGGAAAGAAGCAGGCGTGGAGCCGGATATTCTGGCCACCGCGAAATCTATTGCGGGAGGAATTCCCCTCAGCGCGGTGATTGCCCGCAAAGAGATCATGGATGGGATTCCTGCAGGAATCATCGGCGGCACCTACGGAGGAAATGCCCTGGCCTGCGCGGCGGGCGTCAAGGTGCTGGAGGTCATTGAAAAAGAGAACCTGGCGCTGCGTTCCCGTCAGATCGGCGAAAAATGCCGGGAAAGATTCCTGAAATGGAAAGAAACGTTTGAGCAGGTGGGAGATGTCCGGGGACTGGGCGCCATGCTGGGCGTGGAATTTGTAAAGGATAAAGCCACCAGGGAACCGGATCCGCAGCTGGTATCCCACATCATCCAGGAATGTGCCCGCCACGGACTGCTGGTGGAAAACGCCGGCATTTACAACAATGTGATCCGTTTTCTGGCTCCGCTGGTGATGACGGACGCGCAGCTGGAAGCCGGACTTGCCATTTATGAGGATGCCATCCGGGTATGCACAGAAAAAGGAGGTGCCGGATTATGAGAAAAGTGACAGTGGCTGCCACCCAGATGAGCTGCAGCTGGGATCGGGAGGAAAATCTGAACAAGGCGGAAGGTCTGGTGCAAAAGGCGGCGGCGCAGGGCGCCAATATCGTTCTTCTGCAGGAGTTGTTTGAAACTCCGTATTTCGCCCAGATCCAGAGCTTTGATTATATGAAAATGTGTACGAAGGCGGAGGAAAATCCGGCGGTTCTCAGGTTTCAGCAGGTGGCCCGAAAGCTGTCGGTGGTGATTCCGGTGAGCTTTTATGAAAAAGCGGGAAACACGGGCTTCAACACGCTGGCCATCATCGACGCGGACGGAAGCGTCCTGGGTTATTACCGCAAGACCCACATCCCCGACGGCCTGCCCTATGCGGAGAAATTTTATTTCACTCCGGGAGATACCGGTTTTAAAGTATGGGATACCAGATACGGCCGGATCGGCTGCGGGATCTGCTGGGATCAGTGGTTCCCGGAAGCCGCCAGATGCATGGCGCTTATGGGGGCGGAGCTGCTGTTTTATCCCACCGCCATCGGCAGCGAACCGGTGCTTCAGAACGATTCCCAGCCCCACTGGACCCGCTGCATGCAAGGCCATGCGGCCGCAAACATCATGCCGGTGATCGCCTCCAACCGGATCGGTACGGAAGCAGAAAAGGATTCTGAGATGACCTTCTACGGCTCTTCTTTCATCGCCGATGAGACGGGAGCGCTGGCGGCCCAGGCGGACCGGGAAAGCGAGACGGTGCTGACCGCTTCCTTTGACCTGGATGCCATCGGGGAGAAAAGACGGGAATGGGGCGTATTCCGGGATCGGAGACCGGAAATGTACCAGATTCTGCTGACCCATGGAAAGAGGTGAGGGCAGCATGGAATTTCAGTATTATCTTCCGGTGAATCTGATCTTCGGACAGGGGAAGGCCATCGCAAAACTGTACCGCAGGGCAATGTGAGGATGGAACAGGGAAGCCGGAAGAAAAACGGTTCTGTGAAAATCCGGGAAAACGGAAGAATCAATGACAGGAGGAGGAAAAATGTTTCGCGAAATGAGACTGAAAAGACAGCAGATGGCGCCGGAGGAAGCGGCGGAAGTCCTGAAAAAGGGCACTTCCGGGGTACTGGCCCTTGCCGGCGATGAGGGATATCCCTATGCGGTTCCTTTAAGCTATGTGTATGACGAACAGGAGGGAACCATTATTTTTCACTCTGCAAAAAGCGGTCATAAAATCGATGCCGTCCGCCGGGACGGGAAGGCGTCCTTCTGTGTGGTGGGACAGGATCAGGTGGTGCCCGCCGTGTACACCACCTATTACCGGAGTGTGACGGTATTCGGAAAAATGCGGATTCTGGAGACCGATGAAGAAAAGAGAGCTGCCATTGAAAAGCTGGCCGTAAAGTATGCCCCCGATGACAGCGAAGAAAACAGAAACCAGGCTATCCGGCGGGAGTGGAAGGGACTCTGCGTCCTGGAAATGCGCGTCGAACATATGACTGGGAAAAAGGCGTCGGAACTGCTGTAGGAACCCAGCGGCCTCCGGCCCGGACGGACTTTCACGGGCTTATGACAGGAAAACCAAAAAGCAGGAGATGGAAGGCTGACTGAAACTTGTATTTCCAGGGTAAAAATGATAGAATAAATTCAAGACTTTCATAATTGGATATGCCGCATATGCGGAGATATCCGGTAAGAGAATTATGAAAAGAGGAGGTACGGGTTTTATGGCAGACAAATTATATGAAATGATGGACTGGCCGGAGATTGAGGCGGTGGTATATTCAGAGGAGAATTCTCCCAGAAATATCCTGGGTCCCAGGGTAACTGCGGACGGGCTTCTGGTACAGTGTTATTTTCCGGAGAGGACAGAGGTACGGGTGAAAGTCCTGTCCGATGAGAAAATATATCCCATGGTCCTGGAGGACGAGGGCGGTTTTTTCGCGGCGCTCCTGCCTTACAGGGAGATGGTGGATTATGTATATCTGGTGAAGGAAGGGGAGGAAGAGGTGAGAGAGTACCGGGATGCCTATGCCTTTCCTGCCCAGATCACCTTTGAGGAGGAGCAGCAGTTTACCAATGGAATCTGCTACGAGATCTACGAGAAGCTGGGTGCCCATCCCATGACCGTGGGCGGAGTGAGCGGTGTGTATTTTGCCGTTTGGGCCCCCAATGCCATGCGGGTGAGCGTGGTGGGCGATTTCAATAACTGGGACGGACGAATGTACCAGATGAACCTGCTGCCTGTTTCCGGTATCTATGAGCTGTTTATTCCGGATGTCCCTGTGGGAGCCATTTACAAATATGAGCTGAAGCTACGGGACGGTCTGACCTATCTGAAAGCTGATCCCTATGCCAACGCGGCGGAGCTGCGGCCTGCCACCGCCTCTGTCGTGGCGGATCTGACAAAGTTCCGCTGGAGGGACAAGGCGTGGCTGCGGTCCAGGAAAAAGCTGCACAAAACGGATCAGCCCATGTTCGTTTATGAGATGCACCTGGGTTCCTGGAAGAAGCCGGAGGACGGACGGGACTTCTATAATTACCGGGAGCTTGCGCCCATGCTGGTGGAGTATCTGCAGGAAATGGGCTACACCCATGTGGAACTGATGCCCATCATGGAGCATCCCTTTGACGCCTCCTGGGGCTATCAGGTGACTGGATATTACGCACCCACCAGCCGTTACGGTTCTCCGGAGGATTTTATGTATTTTGTGGATACTCTCCACCGGGCGGGATTCGGCGTGATCCTGGACTGGGTTCCGGCGCATTTTCCAAGAGACACCTTTGGCCTGGCCTCCTTTGACGGAACCTGTCTGTACGAGCATCTGGACCCCCGGCAGGGATATCATCCCCACTGGGGAACCCTGATCTACAATTACGGCCGTCCTCAGGTGAAGAACTTCCTGATCTCCAACGCACTGTACTGGGCGGACAAATACCATGTGGACGGTATCCGGTTCGATGCGGTGGCATCTATGCTGTATCTGGATTACGGCAAGAATGACGGGGAATGGGTTCCCAATATCTATGGAGGCAATGAGAACCTGGATGCTGTGGAATTTTTGAAGCATCTGAATTCCATTTTCAAGAAAAAATACCCGGATGCGCTGCTGATCGCGGAGGAGTCCACGGCATGGCCCAAGGTGACAGGCAGTGTGGAGGATGACGGGCTGGGCTTTGATTACAAGTGGAATATGGGCTGGATGAACGATTTTATCGGCTATATGCGCAACGATCCTTACTTCAGAGGCAGCCATCACAATGAGCTGACATTCAGTATGATCTATGCTTACAGTGAGAATTTTATGCTCAGTCTTTCCCACGATGAGGTGGTGCATGGAAAGGGATCCCTGCTGAATAAGATGCCGGGGGACAGGGATAAAAAGTTTGCCAATCTGCGGCTGGCCCTGGGCTTTCTGATGACCCATCCAGGCAAGAAACTGCTGTTTATGGGGCAGGAGTTCGGTCAGGAGCACGAGTGGGCGGAAAACAGGTCGCTGGACTGGGAGGATCTGGAACAGCCGGATCACAAAGGACTGCAGGCATTTATGAAAGCGATGATCGGCCTCTATAAGGAGCATCCGGCGCTGTATAAGATGGATTACGATCCTCAGGGCTTTGAGTGGATCAACTGTGTGGACTGGGAGAAGAGCCTGGTTTCCTTTATGCGGAGGACGGGCAAACCGGAAGAGACTCTGGTTGTGATCTGCAATTTCTCAGATGTGGAATATACCAGCCATCAGGTGGGGGTACCGTACGCGGGCAAGTATAAGGAGATCATCAACAGTGACGCGGCAGCATACGGCGGTATGGGCGTGGTGAATCCCCGGGTGAAGATCGCCAAGAAAGTGGAGTGCGATGACCGGCCGTATTCCCTGACGGTGAAGGTTCCGGCACTGGGAATGTGTATCTTCAGCTACACAAAGGCAGTGGAGAAGGTAGTGGATAACAAGACTGCCCGGGGAAAGCGGAAGACCCAGAAAAAGAGCGGATTGAAGGAAACTCTGCAGAAACAGATGGAAGAGGCCGAGGAAGCGGCGCAGGCAGAGGAAAAACAGGAAAAGGCTTCGGAAAAGGCGCCCGAGAAAACTGCAATCGATGAAAAAGACGTGAGGGCAGAAGCGCGGAAGCCTGAGGGAAAGAAAGGATAAATTCTGTTTATGATGGATACATTGAAAGAGGCGCTGACCTGGCTGGGGCAGATTCCCCGGGACGGTTTGATCGGATTCCTCTTGCGGCTGGCGCTGGCGCTGATCGTGTATGGGATCGGGACAAAGCTGATCTCCTGGCTGTGCCGGGTGGTGCGGAACTACCTGTTGAAGTATGGAACCGATGAAGCGGCGAAAAGCTTCCTGATGTCCATTATCAAGATCAGTCTTCATATTCTGCTGATCATGACCCTGGCCGCTAATCTGGGAGTGGACAGGACCTCCATAGCCACGGTGCTGGCATCTGCCGGGGTGGCAGTCAGCCTGGCATTGAAAGACGGGCTGTCCAATTTTGCGGGAGGGCTGATCATCATGTTTCTGCGGCCGTTTTCCGTGGGAGATTATATTGTGGAGAACGGAGAGAATAACGAGGGTACCGTGGAGAAGATCGAGCTGTATTATACCACTCTGGCAACTACGGACAGCAGGCGGATCGTAATTCCCAATTCCCAGCTGACGGGAAACAGTATCACCAATGTGACGGCTGCTGATAAACGGCGTCTGGAGATCAAGGTGGGGATTTCCTATGACTCGGATCTGCAGAAGGCCAAGGAAATCCTCCGGGAGCTGATCCAGACGGATCCGGAGCTGATGGACCAGGAGGAAACGCGGATTTTTGTAGACTCTCTGGGGGAAAGCTCGGTGGTGCTGGGAATGCGTTCCTGGGTAAAAACAGAAGAATTCTGGAATACGAAATGGCGGATGAATGAGAAGATCAAGGAACAGTTTGACGCCAATGGGATACAGATCCCGTTTCCACAGATGGACGTGAGGATCAAAGAGATGCCTGGGATGGAAAAACGATAAGGCAGAAAGTGTGCGGGAAGATCGCAGATTCCATCATAAATGATACAGAGGACAGGACTTCGGAAAAAGGAGTGCTGTCCTTTGCACAGCTTGTCGGATACTGAGGTTTTGAGGCGGATGACAGAAAAAGCGTATGGAAAAACAGGACGGGGAAAAGGAAAACAGGGGCAGCCATCGCCGGTGAGAGGAAAATCCCAAAGAAGGAAGGTATCATCGGGAGAAAGAAAAACGTCCGCAGAGAAGAAAACGGCAGTTTCCGGAAGAAAAACGTCCGCAGGGAAGAAAGCGGCGGTTTCCGGAAGAAAAACGTCCGCGGGGAAGAAAACGGCAGATTCCGGAAGAAAAACATCTGCGGGGAGAAACGGTTCCGGACATAAAAATGCCGGAAAAAATAACCCAGGAAGAGGGAGAAATGGGAGAAGGGCTTCCGGGAAAGAGAAAACAGTATGGAAAAAATGGCTGGGAATCGCCGCAGTCCTGACGCTCACAGCTGCAGCCGGCGGGGCGTATCTGAAACGGGCTGATTATTTCCGGGAGCATTTCTACAAGGGAACCTGGATCAACGGCTTGGACTGCAGTTTTTTAACGGCAGATCAGGTAAAGGAAAAGCTCCTTGGGCAGGCAGAGGAATTTACGCTGACAGTGACAGGAAGAGGGCAGACGGAAACCATTACGGGAATGCAGATGAAGATGCGTTTTGAGGATGACGGCAGCGTGGAGCAGATCCTTCAGGAGCAGAAGCCGCTTCTGTGGCTGATGGAAAATTTTCAGGGATATCACAGTGAAACCACTACCAGCGTCAGCTATGACGGGGAAAGCCTGCGGGAGGCGGTGCTGAATCTTTTCTTTCTCCAGGAGTCCTTCATGCAGCCGCCCAGAGATGCCTATGTGGAGGGGACGGATGAGGGGTACGTGGTGATTCCGGAAGATCCGGGCAGTATGGCAGATGTGGAGATGGCCGCTGCCGCAGTGCAGACGGCGGCAGACGCCGGGGAGAGCCAGGTGGATCTGGAGGCGGCGGGCTGTTATCTGGAACCCGCTGTCTATGGAGATGATCCGGAGCTGGCCAGACAGGCCGAGGAGCTGAACCGGCTTACCTGTGCGGTACTTACCTATCAGGTGTGCGGGACAGAAAGAAAGGTGGACAGATCCGTGCTGAGGCACTGGGTAACCGGGGATCCGGCCAGTGGCTGGGCCATTGACCAGGAAAAGGTCAGACAGTATATTGATGAACTGGCGGATGAGAGAGACAGTTATGGAAAAGCCAGGACATTTACCACCCACAGTCAGGAGCAGATCACGCTGACCGTGAACCAGTACGGATGGCTGGTGGACCGGGACAGATCGGCGGAGGAGCTCTTTCGGGCGATCGGGGAGGGACGGCAGGGGGAGATGGAGCTGGAGTATTTCAGAACCGCCAAGGGGACCGGAGCGGATGATCTGGGAAGTGTTTATGTGGAGATCAGCATCGACCGGCAGACCATGTGGTGCTACCGGGACGGTCAGGTGCTGGTGGAGACGCCTGTGGTGACAGGAGATGTATCCAAAGGGTACGACACCCCCAGAGGAGGCTGCTGGCCCATCCGCTCAAAAACAACAGAATACACCATGCACGGTCCCAGACTTCCGGACGGAACGTATGAGTACACGGCGTTCGTCCATTTCTGGATGCCCTTTAACGGCGGGGTGGGAATCCACGATCTGGGCAGCAGGAGTTCTTTCGGCGGAGATATTTATCTCACCAATGGTTCTCATGGATGCATCAACACTCCGTACCAGGCGGCAAAGACCATCTATGAAAATGTGACCGCGGGAACACCGGTGATCGTGTACTGAGGGATAACCCAAAACAGAAAAGAGATCGAAAAGACACAGAAAGAAAGGGAGAAGGGGAAATGATAGCAGAACAATACAGAAAAATGCTGGGAGCCAAGTCGGTGATCCGTGAAATGTTTGCATATGGTACCGAAAGGGCAAAAGAAATCGGCGCTGAGAATGTCTTTGATTACAGTCTGGGAAATCCATCGGTTCCGGTTCCGGAAAAATTCACGAAAAAGATGATAGAAATGCTGGAGACAGAAGAACCGGTGGCCCTTCATGGCTACAGCCCCACTCTGGGGATCGACTCCGTGCGGGAGGCAGTGGCAGCCTCTCTCAACAGGAGATTCGGAATGGCGTACGGGAAGGAGCACATTTTTATGGCCAGCGGTGCTGCGGCAGCTCTGGCTCATGCCTTCCGGGCCGTGACGGTTCCGGGAGATTCCATTCTGACCTTTGCGCCGTTTTTTCCGGAATACAGGTTTTATGTGGAACTGACAGGAGCCAAACTGAAGGTGGTGCCGCCGGATCTGGAGGGATTCCAGGTGGATTTTGAGAAGTTTGAGGAGATGGTGACGGAGGATGTGACGGCAGTGCTGATCAATACTCCCAACAATCCTTCCGGTATTGTTTACACCACAGAAACGGTGAAACGGCTGGCGGCTGTCCTGGAGGAAAAGGAACGGAGGTTTGGCCATGAGATTTATCTGATATCAGATGAACCCTACCGGGAAATCGTATTTGACGGAGTGGACGCTCCGTATGTGGCCAGACATTATAAGAATACCATTACCTGCTATTCCTTCAGTAAGTCCCTGTCCATCCCCGGAGAGCGGATCGGCTATGTGGCCGTATCTCCGGAGTGTCAGAATGCGGAACTGATCGTGGAGATGTGCGGGCAGATTTCCAGGGGGATCGGGCACAACTGTCCCTCCTCTATTATCCAGCTGGCAGCGGCGGAGTTTCTGGATGACACCTCAGATCTGTCGGTGTATGAGAAAAACGCGGGAATCCTGTATGAGAAACTCACGGAACTGGGATTCCGGGTGGTAAAGCCGGGCGGAACCTTTTACATGTTTCCCAGAGCGCTGGAGGAGGATGCTCAGGCATTCTGCCAAAAAGCCATGAAGGAGGATCTGCTGCTGGTTCCGGGAGACACCTTCGGATGTCCCGGTTACTTCCGGATCGCATACTGTATCGAGACGGAAAAGGTGGAGCGGTCACTGGCGGCGTTTGAAAGAGTGGCGGCGATGTATCGGTAATGTATCCGGGATAAGCGGATTTGTTGTCCAAAAAGTACAAATAAGAATCAGAAAAGTCCATTCTATTTGTGAAAATGTTCCGTTATAATAAACGTAACGTCAATTTTGCAAAAAGTAAAAACGGGAGGTTACGTATTATGGGAAAACGATACACGGGAACCTGGGAATCTGTAAAGCAGCACCAGGTTCCGGAATGGTATGAAGACTGCAAATTCGGTATCTTTATTCACTGGGGTCCCTATTCGGTGCCTGCCTATGCCCCCAGAACATGGGAGCTGGGAGAGGTTCCGGGAGATGAGGAATGGTTCTGCAACAATCCCTATGCGGAATGGTATTACAACTCCATCAATGTGGGGAGAGGCCCTTCCTATGAGCATCATGTGAAAACGTACGGGAAGGATTTCAAGTACGAAGACTTTATTCCCATGTGGAAGGCGGAAAACTGGGATCCCAAAAAGTGGGCGGAGATCTTCCGGAAAGCAGGGGCGCAGTATGTGGTCCTCACCACAAAGCATCACGATGGCTTTTGCCTGTTCCCCAGCAAATATACCCAGTTTGATACCACCCATATGGGACCCATGCGGGATATCACCGGAGAACTGACGGACGCGGTGCGGCAGGAAGGGCTGCGGATGGGTCTGTACTATTCCGGACTGATCGACTGGCAGTTTGCCAATGATCCGATCTATACCAGTGAGGACCTGTTCGGGACAGCCTGCCCCACCTTTGAGTATGCGGATTATTCTTATAATCAGATGAAGGAGCTGATCGATAACTATCATCCTTCCGTGCTGTGGAACGATATCGGCTGGCCCAAGCAGAGCGAGCAGGCGATGCCGTATCTTCTGGCCCATTATTATAATACTGTGGAGGAAGGCGTGGTGGATGACCGTTTCAACGGCCTTTTCAAGGATTTCTCCACAAAAGAATATCAGGCGGGAAGCACCAGCCGGGAAGAAAAATGGGAGATGTGCCGTGGAATGGGACTTTCCTTTGGATACAATGAGAATGAAGGGGATGATCAGCTGATCAGCCTTCCGGATCTGATCCGTCTTCTGGTGTCCACAGTGTCCAACAACGGAAACCTTCTCCTGAATATCGGCCCCAAGGCGGACGGTACGATTCCCCAGGAGCAGGTAAAACGGCTGATGGCTCTGGGCGAGTGGCTGAATGTGAACGGAGAAGGCATCTACGGAACCCGCTGCAGCGCACGGGAAAATCAGGAATGCCAGGGAGGCCGGGAAATCTGGTATACCAGAAAGGGAGAAGATCTGTATCTCTTTGCAGGAGGACTGTCGGAAGGAGAAAATGAGATTCTGATCCCCGGACTGGAGGTTCCCCCGGTGCCGCTGGATGCGTCCCTGGAGACAGAGGCTGTGAAGACGGAATGGGGAATGCTGCTGAAGGTGAAGAACTATCGCAGTGATCAGTATATCGCAGGCTTTAAAGCAGCCGGAGCGGAAAAATAATCGGAAAGTCAAAACCTTTCGGTTTATATAGCATAACCAAACGGGACTTCTTGGGAGGTCCCGTTTGCTTTATAATGGAAACAGAAACCGGGAGGTGAGAATAGAATGAGAAAAGGCAGTTTGCCGGTGATACTGGCAGTAATGCTTTTGGTATCCGGCTGCGGACCGTCTGGGAATCCCACGGGTGGAGTTTCAGGATCAGAGACCGTTTCCCGGCAGGGAGAAGATGCATCGCCTTTTCCATATCGGGAAACTGCTGATCTGCGGCGGAGGCATGGCGGACTGGAGCTTTCTGGAGACGGGTATGGTAGATGAGCTCAGTCTGTTTCTGGCTCCTGTGTCAGACGGAAGCCAGGGGTCAGCCGCCCTGTTTTCCCAAATGCCCGGACAGAAAAACGGGACACCGGTGGAATTTTCCCTGAAACACGCGGAACCGGTGGGAGACGGAGGCCTGCGTCTGAACTATCTGGCGAAAAACGCCGGAACAAGGGAATAGCTGCCTGTGCGCATGCATTGGCGGCAGTGAGACCGAAAGGCGGAACTTCTGCAGGCAGAGTATTTCCTTGTAAGTAAAAAAGGAGCATACAGCGGACAGCCCTTGCCGGGGCTTATCCGCCGTATGCTCCTTTTGAAAATTCCGCTGTTACGACCTGGCAAAATCGGATACGATCGCAAGGATCCTTTCCGCGGCATTCTCAGCAGGGATCCTTTCCGAGAGGGACTTGTCCCTGGATGTGACTTCCAGAACCTGATCCTTCAGATTTCTGGGACTTACCACCACACGGATGGGCACACCCAGCAGATCCGCGTCGGAGAACATGACTCCGGCCCGCACGGAACGGTCATCGTAGATCACCTCCGCGCCGCGGCTGCTCAGCTCTTCATACAGTTTGTCCGCGTAGTCTCTTACCGAAGGGTCGTCCGACCGCACAGCGCACAGATGGATCTGCCAGGGGGCGATGGACATGGGCCAGATGGGACCGTAGTCATCGTGGGATGCTTCGCATACGGCGGCAGCCAGACGTCCCACTCCGATGCCGTAGCAGCCCATCACGGGATACTGAGGATTTCCCTGGGGATCGATATAGGTCATGTTCATGGATTTTGTATATTTGGTACCCAGCTGGAAGATATTTCCCACCTCGATGCCCCGCTGTATGGTGATGGAAGGTCTGCCGCAGCAGGGACAGATACCGCCTTCCAGGATCTTGGCAAAATCATGGTATACTGCCTGCGGAATATCCCGCGCCATATCCAGTCCTGTGTAATGATATTCCTCCCGGTTGGCGCCGCAGGAAAGGTTATTCAGGCCCTCCAGGGAACGGTCGTACAGTACGGTGAAATCGCCTTCCAGACCGTAAGGACCGATATATCCGGCGTGCAGGCCGCACTCCGGCGTGATCTGGGCGGGGCGGATCTCACAGCCCAGATAACTGGTGAGTTTCGTCTCGTTGACCTCCAGATCTCCTCTGATGAACAGCACCACATAGCCATCGTCATCGGCTTTCTGGTAGACCACTGCTTTGCAGGAGAGCTCCTGAGGACTGTGGAGGAAATCGCAGATCTCCTCGATGGTATGGATATTGGGTGTATAGACCAGCGTCAGAGGCTGGGAAGCTTCCTTCTCTTTGGCGGGCAGGATATTCTTGGCCGCTTCCATGTTGGAACGATAGCCGCACTCCGGACAGATGGCGATGGAATCCTCTCCGATGGGGGTCAGAAGCATGAATTCATGGGAAATACTTCCTCCCATCATGCCGGAGTCAGATGCCACGGAGATCACCTGGGGAACTCCGGCTCTGGCAAAAATCCTTTCATATGCCTTGTGACAGCGGTCATAGTAGCTTTCCAGATCCTCCTGGCTGGTATGGAAGGAATAGGCGTCCTTCATGGTAAATTCCCGGACACGGATCAGCCCGGCTCTGGGGCGGGCTTCATCCCGGAACTTGGTCTGGATCTGGTAGATCATAAAAGGATACCGGGTATAGCTCTGGCCGTACTCCCGTACCAGATGAACGGCGGCCTCCTCGTGGGTCATACCCAGAACCATGGAACTGCCGTTTCTGTCCTGGAAGCGGAGCAGTTCCTTTCCCACACTTTCATACCGGCCGGATTCCTCCCACAAAGAAGCCGGCAGGACCACCGGGAACTGTACCTCCTGACCATCGATGGCGTCCATTTCCTCCCGGATGATCTGCTCGATCTTTCTGGTGATCCTTCTGAGGGGAAGATAAGAGGAATAAATGCCGTTGGCCACATATTTCATATAACCGCCCCGGACCATCAGCGCATGACTGTCCACCACGCAGTCCGCAGGCCTTTCTTTAAAACGTTCTCCTACAAGTTTTTCCAGTTTCATACTATCATTACCTCCAATGGGGCTAACATAGCATAGGGGAAGGGAAAAGTCAATATCATTTGCCTGTTGCGCAGGACCTTTCGTAACAGTTCAGCCTTCCGGCTTCACTGTTACAAATGCATGCACACAGGCTGCGCGAAACGCAGCCTGGCGCCCGCAGGTCTCGGGATCCCGCTGCAAATGCAGCGGGACACCTCGCGGGACAGTTGAAGGCTGAACTGTAACGACCTTTCTCTGTACTATAGTAAGGGTAAATGAGATAGGGGAGGAACAGCAATGGAACAGAAGCGGGAACAGCTTTGGGCATCCTGGGCTCTGGAACGATTTCTGAAAAAAATGACGATCATGCGGGAACGGGCATCCGGGAAAATTCCATATACCGCGAAAGGAGGAATTTACGATGACAATTCCACCCGGGCAGGGAAGGACGGCCTGGGCATCGGGTGGTGGACCAATGGCTTCTGGGCCGGTATGATGTGGCTTTTGTACCATGAAACGGGAGATGAGAGATATGCCCGGATCGCCCGTTTTTCCAGTGATGAGCTGGACGCCTGCTTTGAGGAATTCTACGATCTGAACCACGATCTGGGATTTCTGTATCAATGTACGGCGGTGGCCGGTTACCGGCTGACCGGAACGGAAGCCGACAGGCGGAGGGGGCTTCATGCGGCGAATCTGCTGGCAGGCCGATTCAACCCTGCGGGAAATTTTATCCGGGCCTGGAATAACTGGGGTGACGGCACGGATACAGCGGGATGGGCGATCATTGACTGTATGATGAACCTGAGTCTTCTGTACTGGGCCAGCCGGGAAATCTCGGATCCCCGGTTCCGTCAGATAGCCATGCGTCATGCGGACACAGCCATGACTGCATTTGTCCGCCCGGATGGTTCTGTCCGCCACATTGTGGCCTTTGACCCGGAAACAGGAGAAATACTGGGGTCCCTGGGCGGCCAGGGATATGGGGAGGGATCCGCCTGGAGTCGGGGACAGGCATGGGGAATCTACGGATTCGCGATCAGTTTCAGACATACGGGCAGGGTGGAATATTTGGATACGGCCAAACGGATCGCTCACTTCTTTATCGCCAATATTCCGGAGGACGGACGGATCCCTTCGGATTTCCGGGCTCCCGTGGCGCCGTTTTATGAAGATGCATCTGCTGCTGCCATTGCCGCCTGCGGGCTGCTGGAGATTGCCGGGGCAGTGCCCGGACTGGAAGCGGAACTTTACCGGAAGGCCGCTGTGAAGCTTTTGAAGACTCTTGAGGAGAAGGACTGCGATTATGATCCGAAAACCGATGGGATACTCAGAAACTGTACGGCTGCTTACCATGACAGGGAGCATGAGTTCCATATGGTATATGGTGACTACTTTTATCTGGAAGCGCTGCTGAAGCTGAGGGGCAGCAGCTTCTGTATGTGGTAGCAGTCACCCATCCACAACTATGCCAACCGAAAAAATAAAAAAAGTGATTGATTTTTTCAGAAATTCATGTATAATATAATTTGTGCCGAAAAGCACAGGCTGGAATAGCTCAGTCGGTAGAGCACTTCACTCGTAATGAAGGGGTCGAGAGTTCAAGTCTCTTTTCCAGCTTTATACGGACCGCAGATTCTTATGAGTCTGCGGTCTTTTGGTATACGGCAAACCTGATAAAGGCCGGTGGTGGCCGGAGCATCAGGGCGGCAGTCCGGTTTCACAGGTGCCTGTCCGGCGTTTGGCTGCTGCAGATATTTCCGGGACAGACATTTTCATGGCCGATGGATTTGCGGGATTGCACCGCAGATGGTATACTGACTTTATCAGGCGCTGCGGGCAGCGGTTCGGCTCTTTCCGACTATATGGCGGCAGGAAAGCCGGTGTCCGGACTGCTGGAATATCATCATATTGGGAGGAATCTATGAAGCGGGAAACCAATATCCATCTGGATCTGAAAGCGGAAAATCGAAACAGGGTATTTCACCGGATCCGGGAAGCCGGAGCCATCTCAAGTCCGGATCTTTCCTATGAACTGCAGCTGAGCCGGCCTACCGTCAAGCAGAATCTGGACGAGCTGTCCCGGCTGGGATATATCTATGAGAGCGGTTCCCAGGGCCATACCGGAGGCCGGAGAGCAAGAACGTATTCTGTGGATGCTTCCTGCAGAAGCGCTGTGGGGATCGATCTCACCAGAAATCATATTATGGTGACAGCGGCGGATCTGTGCGGAAATCTTATCTATGAGAAGCGGGTAAGAGCCGCTTTTTCCCTGGAAGAAGATTACCGGAAGCTTCTGGGAGAGCTGGTCCGGGAGGCGGTATCTGCTGTCAGGACACCGCCGGAAAGGATCCTGGGAGTGGGTATTGCCGTGCCGGGTCTGATCACGGAGGACCATCAGACGGTATCCTACGGAAAGATCCTGGATTTTACCGGAGCCACGGCAGCCCTGCTGGGAAGTCATATCCCCTGGCCCTGCCGTCTGTACAATGACGCGGATGCCGGAGGATATGCGGAGATTTCCAGGAGCAGGGGACTGCGGGATGGATTTTACATCAGTCTCAGCAACAATATCGGAGGAGCGATTCTGATCGATCACAAGGTGTACAAGGGAGAGGGTTCCAGGAGCGGAGAGATCGGGCATATGACCCTGGTACCGGGAGGAAAGCCGTGCTACTGTGGGAAAAAGGGATGCTTTGAGACGTACTGCAACGCTTCCCTGCTGTCCGCCCACACCCAGGGGGATCTGGAGCTGTTCTTTCAGAAGGTGGAGGAACAGGACCCCAAGTGCTGCCGGATCTGGGAGGAGTATCTGGAAAATCTGGCAATAGCGGTAAACAATGTACGGATGCTGTTTGACTGTAAAGTGATCCTGGGAGGATATGTGGGAGCCTATATGGAGCCTTATATGGAACGGCTGAAATCGCTGGCTGTTTGCCGGAATCCCTTTGAGGATCAGGCGGATTATCTGATAGCCTGCCGGGTAAAAAAGGAGGCCCTGGCGCTGGGGGCAGCCCTTCCGTTCATCCATGAATTCTGGAGGGAGATCTGAGGCGGCTTATCAGGATCGAAACAGAACTGCCTGCCGGAGACGCCGGTATTCTGATGGAAACGATATAGAAAATTTATGTTGACGAGTGAACAGGGAGTGGTTATAATCTATTATGTAAAACTGATTAACAAAACAAAATTACGTTATGAAGGGAGAGGGTAAAAAATGGGAGAACTGCCAAAAACCATGAAAGCTTTGGTGGCTTACGGGTTGGGGGATTACCGGCTGGAACAGGATTATCCTGTGCCGGAGTGCGGTCCTGATGATATTCTTATCAGGACGGAGGCCTGCGGTATCTGTGCCGGGGATCTGAAATGCATGCACGGGGCTGCCATGTTCTGGGGGGATGAGGTGCAGCCCAGATATGTGGAAACGCCGTTTATTCCAGGACATGAATTCCTGGGACATATTGCGGCAATGGGGGAGAATGTCAGGGGATTTTCACTGGGAGAGCGGATCACGGCGGACCAGATCGTTCCCTGTGGGGAGTGCCGCTTCTGCAAGACAGGCCGTTACTGGATGTGCCAGCCTCATGCCATTTTTGGATTTCAGAGTGGGAATAACGGGGGTATGGCGGAATATGTCCGCTATCCGAAAACTGCGGTGATCTCCCGGGTTCCGGAGGAGATGCCCCTTGAGCAGGCCCTGCTGATCGAACCTTACGGCTGTTCCAAGCATGCAGTGGACCGGGCACAGATCGGGAGTGAGGATGTGGTGGTGATCTCCGGCGCCGGAACCCTGGGGCTGGGGATGATCACCTATGCCAGAATGAGGAACCCCTCTTTGCTGATTGCGCTGGATCTGGCGGATAACCGTCTGGAAAAAGCAAAGGAGTTCGGCGCGGATCTGGTGATGAATCCCGCAAAAGAGGATGCAGTGAAAAAGGTGATGGAGCTGACAGACGGTTATGGGTGCGATATCTACATCGAGGCTACCGGCCATCCCTCCAGCGTGCAGCAGGGGCTGAATATGATCCGGAAGCTGGGCCGCTTTGTGGAATTCAGTGTGTTCGGTCAGCCGGCCACCATTGACTGGTCCATCATCGGGGACCGGAAGGAACTGGATGTGCTGGGATCTCATCTGAGTCCGTACTGCTATCCGTTTGTGATCAAAAATATTGAAAACGGCAGCCTGAAAACAGACGGTGTGGTATCCCGTATGTTTCCCATAGAAGAGTGGGAGAAGGCTTTCGAGCATGCTTCCGGAAAATATGGAGATTTCAAAGTTGCGATAAAATTTTAAAGAACTTTTATCAGTACCGGGACAGTCCGGCAGCCGTGTCGGCAGTCCCGGTACGATAATCATATAAAAAGTCATTGGGAATGGTCAGTGCCAGGCTATTCCGGATGACTTTTTTATTTCCGCGGACAACGAGCCAAGCGGGCATGCTGCCATGTCCGTTTAGCGGCACACGGTTAGCGCCGACCGCAGCGAAACGAAGACCAAATACCCCGCAGCTCTGCTGCGCTGCAAGTTTAATGCCCCGTAGCTTATTGCGGGGTCTTTGACTACTGTGAACATGAACTTCCGGGCAGCCAAAAAAGCGCAGATTGCCCCTATACAAACTTTACTGCCTTTTTGAACTTAACGGAAAGTCTTGCAGACCTGCCGCCAGGACGCTGTATGCCAGTGGAAGGCTGAACTGTCATGAAATTATAAAAAACTAAGACTTCCCATACCTGAAATGGGCTTCGCTCCTTGAAAATTCAATATTTCAGCTGACAAAATAGTGATTTATGCCCCTATAGCCTCAGGATGGAGTGCGTTACGCAGATATTTCGGCAGTCTTGCTTCAAAATCAGCAGTAAAAGCTGTCAATTGCTCATCGCTGAGTTTTAAGATTTCCTGAAGGCTTGCCATCAAGGCATCCATTAGGATGCCAAGTGATCTATGGAAAGTAATGTCCGCCATTTCATCAACTAGGAAAAAGAACAATTCGCCAAGCGTCCTCTGATCTTCATTTTGGCGCTGTTCCATTGCGAGTAACATGTATCTGGTAAACACGATAGCTACGTGAGCTGTCAGTGCATCATAGGATAAGCTGCGGCATTCTCCAATCAGATTCAGCATAGATTTGCAGGTCTTGAAGAAAACCTCAATCTGCCAGCGCTTTCCATAAACACGGATAATCTCTTCTTCGGAAAGGGTCGTATCTGTACAGATAAAAGCAAGCCAGTCCTTGCGATTTGCTTTATTCCTTACGCAAACGATTTTCGCCGGAATAGGATTCTCTTTTCCTACCATGACGTCAACAGAAAGCAGATACTTTGATCTGCCACGGCGTTTTTTGTTCCTGGAATAGATCTCTTTGATATTCAGCTGTTCACCACAGTATGAATACTTGATGCGGCTGCTTTTCTTGAGCATAGCAATCACATCCATCCCCTTTGAATGGATGGCTGTGATCTGTGCCGGGTTGGAAAACCAGGAATCAAAAAGGACATAATCAGCCTTTAGTCCTGCACTGAGAGCAGTATCCAACAAGGCCATCATTGCTTCAGGTGCTTTTGTCTGGGCAAGCTTGCGCCTTTTTCCTGCAATGGTTCTGTTATCAAAGTTCTTTACCGGACCGATAATATTTGCTTCTTTTGCAGATGCTAACAGACAGCTGTTTACCGGGATCAGTGTATTTCCGTCACTCCAGCTTAATGTAAGCATCCGAAACCCTTTTTTGAAATGCATATCGGTGTGGTCGAATACTTTTGATCCCAGTTCTGTTTTCTTGCAGCTGGTTCGACTAAAAAGGCTGTCATCAACAATGAACACATTTTTCCTGCTATCGTCCGTTAGATCTTTGAGATCATTATTGACGATATCAGCAGCCAGAAGAGAAGTAAAACGGAGCCAGTTTGTTTTTGCCGAATTTAGGAACCGATAAAAAGTGTTCTTTGAAAAATCTTCCTTAAAAGAGCCAGTTCGTTGCTGCATATACATGCTTCTTCCGACAAAAATGTTGCTGAGCTTGTAGCGGAGCAGAGAAACAGGTGAAACACCTTTTTCTTTCATCCCATTGCATTTGGCGAGAAGCTTGCCGACATGATGCCTGGAAAAAAATCTCTGAACACAATCAATTAACTCGTTCTCATCGCAATAGTTTTGTGGTATACTGGACATGGCATAAATCTCCTTTGTATAGATGGTTTTTCGTCAATTCCATTATACCAAACGGGACAGGTTTATGCCTTTTTTATTGGCTGAAATATTGAATTTTCAAGGTTCAACACACCGTATTGGTGTGGGAAGTTTTAGTAAAAAAAATATAAAAGAGAGAATATGCATATTGACAGTCTCAGCAGGCGCGATATAATGGTTAGCGAAAATAATAGTTATAAATATAACTAATTGTTGGGAAAGGGAGGAAAAGATGGGTCATACAACAGAATTTTTGGGGAATCTGCGGGAGATTATCCGGATGCACGAGAGTATGCTCAGGGAAATTTGCCGGGATTATCAGATGACCCTGACGGAAGCCGTTGTGATCAGCTTCCTGCACAATAATCCGGGCAAGGATACGGCGGCAGATATTGTGGAATTAAGAAGACTGCAGAAAAGTAATGTTTCCATAGCGGTGGAAGCGCTGCATCAGAGGGGGATGCTGGACCGGCTGCAGGACAAAGAAGACAGAAGGAAGATCCATTTGTCTCTGACCGGAGAGGCAAAGCCTGTGGTGGAGGCTGTGGACCGGCTGCAGGAGGAATTCCGCAGTGTGATCTTTCAGGGAATTTCCATGGATGAGATGGAATGCTTTAACCGGATCAACAGGAAAATCAGAGAGAATATCCAGCTTGCGAAGAAGGGAGAGAAGGAACATGGATCAGGACAAAGATTTTCTGGGGAAGGAACCAATCGGTAAATTGCTGATGAAGCTGGCGCTGCCCACGGTGGCTGCACAGATCATCAATATGCTTTATAATATCGTAGACCGTATTTATATAGGCCATATACCCGGGGAAGGGGCATTAGCGCTGACCGGGGTGGGGGTCTGTATGCCTCTGATCATGATCGTGTCTGCTTTTGCGGCTTTTGTGGGATTTGGCGGAGGCCCCAGGGCTTCCATCTTTATGGGGAGAAAGGATTTTGAATCCGCGGAAAAGACACTGTCCAATTGTTTTATTATCCAGATCCTAGTATCTGCGGTTCTTACGGCTGTGCTGCTGATCTGGAACCGGGATTTTCTTCTCACCTTCGGCGCCAGTGAGAATACCATAGAATACGGCGTGGCCTATATGAATATCTATGCCATAGGAACCATATTTGTCCAGATGACGCTGGGAATGAATGCTTTCATCACTGCACAGGGCTTCGCGAGAACGGGTATGCTGTCGGTGCTGATCGGAGCTGTGGCAAATATCGTTCTGGATCCCATATTCATCTTCGGATTTGATATGGGAGTTGAGGGCGCGGCGCTGGCTACCATTATTTCTCAGGGGTTATCCTGCGCATGGGTACTGGCGTTCCTTTTCGGCAGGAAGACGCATCTCAGGATCCGCCCCAAATATTTCCGGCTGGAGCCGGAAATCTTTCTGCCAAGTCTGGCTCTGGGGCTGTCCACCTTTATTATGCAGGCCAGCGAAAGCGTGATCTCCGTATGCTTTAATTCCTCGCTCCTGAAGTACGGAGGAGATCTGGCAGTGGGAGCCATGACCATTCTCACCAGTGTTATGCAGTTTGCCATGCTTCCCCTGCAGGGACTGGGACAGGGTGCCCAGCCCATTATCAGCTACAATTACGGAGCAAAAAATCCCGAAAGGGTAAAGGCTGCCTTTAAGCTTCTTTTAAAATGCAGTCTTACTTATTCTATAGTGCTGTGGCTTCTGGTGATGATCTTCCCCAGGGCATTTGCGTCCATGTTTACCTCTGACGCCCAGCTGCTGGATTTTACAGGGACGGCCCTTCGGATCTATATGGGATGTATGTTCCTGTTTGGCATTCAGATTGCCTGCCAGATGACATTTACCTCTCTGGGAAATGCCAAAGCGTCCATTATCGTGGCAGTTATGAGAAAATTCGTACTGCTGATTCCGCTGATCTATGTGATGCCGGTGATATTTTCCCAGGATCAGACCACGGCTGTGTATATGGCGGAGCCGGTGGCAGACTTTCTGGCGGTTTCATTCACTGCAGTCCTGTTTACCTTCCAGTTTAGGAAGGCGCTGAACAGGATCAGCACGGGAGGAAAGTAACTATGCACAGAATAAGAAAGAACGGAAAATGGGTATTGATTTTTCTGCTCCTTCTGTATTTTGCAGCACTTATTGTACCGTATATCCCCCATAAGAAGGTTTCGGAGGATTATCGGAAAAGTTTTTCGGACAGGAATTTTTACGGAAAACGGTCCGGAGGAGAGAGGGTCGGATACATTGACGATAATAATGAAGCTCTTCTGTACCGGCTTCGGATGATCCAGGAAGCAGAAGAAGAGCTGATCCTGTCCACCTTTGATTTTAATGATGACAGGGCAGGAAAGGATATTCTTTCCGCCCTGATGGCCGCCGCCGAAAGAGGAGTTTCCGTGAGGGTGATCGTGGATGGAATCAGCGGATTTCTGGATCTGTGGGGCAGTCCCTGGTTTCAGGCCGCAGCCTCCTGCGAAAACCTGGAAATCCGGATCTATAATCCTGTGAATTTTCTGAAGCCCTGGAAGATGCAGGCCAGACTGCACGATAAGTACCTGATCGTGGATCGGAAAATGTATCTGCTGGGGGGAAGAAACACCACGAATCTGTTTCTGGGAGATTATTCCTCATCCAAGAATATTGACAGGGAATTATTTGTATATGAGACGGAGGATGCGGAGGACTCTTCTCTGTATCAGCTTCTGGCTTATTTTGAACAGATCTGGGAATTGGAGGACAGCAAAGAGTATGTCTGCCGCAAAGAGACGGAAAAAGTGAAAACATGCCGGGATGACCTCAGGGGACACTATGAAGAACTTCTGGAACAGTATCCCGGGATCCTGGAACCATGGAACTGGGAAGAGCTTACCATGGAAACCAACAAAGTATCTCTTCTGTGCAACCCCATAGAGGCCAGGAATAAGGAACCCTGGATGTGGTATTCCCTTCACCGGCTGATGGGGGAAGGTGAGCAGGTTACCATTTACACGCCATACATCATCTGCGGCAAAGAGATGTATCAGGATCTTGCTGATCTGAATCGGGAGCAGATCCCGGTGGAAATCATCACCAACGATGTGGCCAGCGGAGCCAACCCATGGGGCTGCACGGATTATCTCAATCAGAAGGAAAAAATCTGGGAGACAGGGGCGCGGGTCTATGAATATATGGGGGAACATTCTTCCCATACCAAGGCCGTGCTGATCGATGATCGGATGAGCATTGTAGGTTCCTACAATCTGGATATGAGGAGTACCTACCAGGACACGGAACTGATGCTGGCCGTGGATTCCACCCAGCTGAACGATATGATCCGGAAGGAAGCGGAACATGATAAGACATACAGCAAGGTCATGGAAAATGGAAGCTATTCTTACGGGGAGAACTATGTTCCCAGGGAAATGAGCATACCAAAGAAAATCTTTTACGGGGTTCTTCGGGTGGTGATCATTCCGTTTCGGCGGTTCCTGTAGAGCGGAGGGTCCTGGCCTGTTCCAGCTTTTCCAGAGCGCTGCCGTCGCACAGCAGCGCTCCAAAGTAGGTGACGGTGTCTGCGCCGTTGATGTAATTGATGCCTGCCTGTCCGGCCAGATCCGAAACCATGATACCGCAGCCCTCCAGGGATCCATGGGAACGGTCCGGAAAGCGGCAGGGGGCATCCGGATAGGTACAGGTACTGCACAGGTCGCAGCCCTCGTTGGACAGAATGAGAAAATGGTCCATACAGGGCTTCACCGCCCTGTGGATCGCCCGGCAGACGTCTTTGAAAGCACTCATGCCTGCCATCATACCTTCATAGTCAAAGGAATCCTCCAGCTCATATCTGGCGCTGAATACCACCATTTTTTCGTACTCCTGCACCCTTTTTTTGCATTCCTCAAGACTGCCCAGTCCCGGAGGACATGCCCAGGTCTTGCCATACTGACGGCAGGTATTCACTTCACACATCCTGCGCACTTCCGTGGAAAAAGCAATGGCAGCCGTATCTACGGTTCCATACTGAAATACCCCTGCATTTGAAAAAAGTTCTGACAGAACAGCCATATCCGAAAACCTCCTTATCCTCTGACCGTGCTGCCCGCACTTCGGGCCCGATATCCCACTGCCGCGCAGCGGGGTCTATGACTGGATTATATCAACAGTCCCCCCCCAGTTGCAATGAAAAAATCCAGATGATATAATGAGCGAAAGAGAGTCGGAGAAAGCCAAGCTTGCTCCGGGCGAACGGCGAATGGCGTTCACAGGCGAAGCCTGTGAAATAATGAGCGAAAGAGAGCCGGAGAAAGCGGAGCTTGCTCCGGGCGAACGGCGAATGGCGTTCACAGGCGAAGCCTGTGAAATGATGAGCGAAAGAGAGCCGGAGAAAGCCAAGCTTGCTCCGGGCGAACGGCGAATGGCGTTCACAGGCGAAGCCTGTGAAATGATGAGCGAAAGAGAGGCGGAGAAAGCTTGGTTTTCTCCGGGCGAGGATTGTGACCGGCAGGGAGGGAGTGGGAATGGAGAAAATTTTGCTTGATACGGATATTGGCGGTGACATTGACGATGCCGTCTGTCTGGCTTATCTGTTAAAGGAACCCCGGTGTGAACTGATGGGGATCACCACCGTCTGCGGCGAACCGGAAAAACGGGCGGCAGTGGCGGATGCCATCTGTCAGGCGGCGGGAAAACGGATCCCCATTGTGGCAGGACTTGATACTACCCTGCAGCCGTTTCCGGTATACCCGACTCCGGACGGTGCCTCGGCGCTGAAAGACTGGAAACACCAAACCTATGAAAAAGGCGATGCGCCTGCTTTTTTATATGAGAAGATAAAGGAAAATCCTCACCAGATCGTGCTGATCGGCATTGGAAATATGACCAATATCGCTGTGCTGTTCACTGCATATCCCGACTCTGCAGGACTGCTGAAGGGGCTGTATGTGATGAACGGATACTTTGGCGAAAAACCGCTGCCCGATCCTTATTTTAACTGGAACTCCTGGGCGGATCCGCTGGCTTCCAAAACGGTATTTCTTTCCCGTCCGGCTGTGCACAGGGCAATCCCTCTGGAGGTTACGGACACTCTTACCATCGGATCGGAACAGGCTAAGATCCTCTTCAGGCCGGACAGTGAGCTGATGAAGGCGGTTTTCTCTTTCGGAAACGCATGGCTGGAAAGCTCCAAGAAGCTGACCCTCCACGATCCGCTGGCGGCGGTTTCGGTCTTCTATCCGGATATCTGCCGGTTTGAACGGGGAAATGTACAGGTGGAAACAGAACAGAAAAGAAATATGGGCGGCACAGCCTTTATTCCCTCTCCGGAGGGCAATGTGGAAATTGCCCGGACTGTGGACCGGGAGCGGTTTTACCGGATCCTGAGCAGCGCCCTGTGCGGGAAACCCGGCGGAGAAAAACAGAGAAGGCTGCCGCCTCTGGTGGTCAAAAGGGCAAAATCCGTGGGCGCCGTGGGGGAAGCGTGGATGGCGGGTCTGGATGGCATGATCTCTGAACTGGAGAAAAAATGGCATATTGCCGTGGGAGAAGCCCTGTCCGGCGGAACACATGCCTTTGCGGCCCGGGCAGATGGAGAAAAGGGAGATGCGTATGTTCTGAAGATCGATATGCCTGAAGAGCTTGGCGGTGATTTTTCAAGAGGCATTGCGGCTCTTAAACTGGCGGACGGCCAGGGATATGCCAGACTGTACGCCTATGACCGGGAAAGAAAAGCATGCCTGCTGGAGCGTCTGGGAAAGCCGGTCAGTCAATCGGGCCGCCCGGTCAGAGATCAGATAAGGATCATCTGCTCGGTGCTGGAAAAGGTTTGGAGCATTCCGGCTGCGGACGGAGAGCTTCTGAGCGGGAAAGATTCCATTGCATGGTTCCGGGAATTTATCGGAGAGGAATGGGAAAAACTGAATCATCCGTGCCCGCGGAAGGTGATCACACAGGCGTATTCCTATCTGCAGTCAAGGGAAAAGAATATGAACCCCTCAGAATTTGTGCTGGTCCATGGAGACGCCCATGGCGGAAATACCCTCGAGACACTGTCAGGTGACGGCTGGAAGCTGATCGATCCCGATGGAATCTTTTATGAAAAAGCGTATGACCTGGGGGTGCTTATGCGGGAATGGATTGAGGAGTATAAAGATGACCCGCTGGAGAAGGGAAGACAGCGGTGCGAATATCTTCATCAACTGACCGGTGTTCCCCGGCAGGCTGTCTGGGAATGGGGCTATCTGCAGACCGTTTCCACAGCATTTGTGATGCTCCGGGTGGGGCAGGAGGAAACAGGATATCAAATGCTCCGTATTGCCCGGTGCTGGAGCGGCTGAGCCGCCGTCCGCGCAGGCCGCGGCGGATGAGACAGTGAAGCCGGAAGAGGGAACGGCTGCCTGCGGGGAACGGAAAAACTTCGCCGGCTTGATTATTTTCCGCGATTTCGATATACTAACAATGAGAAACAGGAACGATACAAAATACTGACAGGAAATCAGAGACTATGACAAATTATTATGAAGAGAACCTCTGCCGCCTGGTCCGCCATTTTGAGCGGGGCTGCAAGATAGACTGCTTTCAGAAGCTGGGGCTGGAGGTGGAGCATTTTATCGTGGAAAAATCCACGGGGAAAAGCGTTTCTTACTATGGGGAACGGGGAGTGGAGGCCATCCTTGGGCGTCTGGAGATGCAGTATCCCCATTCCTATTATGAAGGAGATTATCTTCTGGGACTGTACAACAGTGATTACTCCCTCTCACTGGAACCGGCAGCCCAGCTGGAGATCAGTATCAATCCCAGAGGGGAGATCCGCCATATCCGGGAGATTTACCGGCATTTTGAGGATCAGATCACTCCGGTCCTGGAGGACTGGGGGTATCGCCTGGTGACCCGGGGGTATCAGCCGGTCAGCCGGGTAAAGGAGCTTCCGCTGATCCCCAAGAAACGGTATGAATGTATGGATGACTACTTTAAAACCTCCGGGAACCGGGGGATCCATATGATGCGGGGAACGGCCTCCGCGCAGATTTCCATTGATTACTTCAGTGAAAAGGACTGTGTACGGAAGATGCGCGCCGCCTACATCCTGGGGCCGGCTATCAAGCTGCTGACAGACTGCACGCCTGTTTTTGAAGGTGAGCCCTGCAGAAACCATCTGATGCGGACTGCCATCTGGCGGGGAGTGGATCCGGACAGGTGCGGGATCTGCCCGGGAATTTTCCGGGAGGATTTCGGATTCCGGGCCTACGGAGAATATCTGATGAATCTGCCGCTGATCTTTGTTCCCGGGGAAGCGGGGGAGGACGCGTATGTCAGGAATCTTACAGCGGCGGATATCTGGAAGGAAAAGCTGCTTTCCCCGGAGGAAGTGGAGCATATCCTTTCCATGACATTTGTGGATGTGCGGCTGAAGCATTATCTGGAACTGAGAAGTGCGGACTGTATGCCGTTTTCCCATGTGTGCGCGTATCTGGCGCTGATCAAGGGGATTTTCTTTCATGAGGATGTGCTGACCCAGATCCTGGCGGCGCCGGTGGGAGAAAAGGAGATCCTGCAGGCGGAGGACAGCCTGATGGAAAAGGGATTTTCCGGGGATATTTACGGCATGCCGGCCCAGGACTACTGTGGGATGGTGGTGCGGATGGCAAAGAATCATCTGCGTCCCGATGAGCAGGCCCTTTTATATCCCATGGAACAGATGATTGAAGAAAAGAGGACATTGGCAGAAAAATATGAAGAGTGAAAAAATGCAGCGGATCGCTGCGGAATATCAAACGTATATAGAGGAACATTTTCAGGAAAGTGAAGCTTCCGGGGCAGCCATCAAGGAGTACCTGGACAACTCCACGGCGGCTTACAACGGTCTGGTGGTGCACACCCTTCACATTCCCAAGATCTTTACCGAAAAGGAGATCGGATTTTTCCGGAAGGTGGTGGATACCACCTATGGAATCCTGGAAAAGGTAATACGGGAATATCTGAGAAATCCGGAGTACCGGAAGATCTTTCCCTTTTCCAAAGAGCTGGAGGAACTGATCCTGGTTCCCAATCTGTATGACTCCCTCCTGCCCATTGCCCGGTTTGATATCTTTTTCAATGAAGAGGACTGGAGCTTTAAGTTCTGCGAGATCAATACCGACGGCACCAGCGCCATGAATGAGGACTATGTGCTGAACCAGGCGCTGATCCTGAATAACGCCCATCAGGAGATGCTGAAAAAATACAGTTTCCGCAGCTTTGAACTGTACGACAGCTGGGTGAAGACATTTATGGAGCTGTATGCCACATATGAGAAACGGGTGGAGCATCCTTATGTGGTGATCACGGATTTCATGGATCACTGCTGCGTCAATGAGTTTGAGGAATTCGCTTCCAGATTCCGGAAGGCAGGGTATGAGACGGAGATCTGCAATATCCGGGATATGACTTACCGGGACAACGTTCTGTATTCTGCCAGGGGGCACAGGATCGATGTGATCTACCGCCGGGCGGTGACCTGTGACATCATGGCCCATTATCAGGAGATCCAGCCGTTTATCCAGGCAGTGAAGGACCAGAACGTCTGCCTGATCGGTTCTCTCTGCACCCAGATTCCCCATAACAAATGGCTGTTTAAGATCCTGCGGGAGGAGCCTACGCTGAGCCTGCTGGATCAGGAGGAGCGGGCGTTCGTTCATGATCACATCCCGTACACCAATCTGATGGATGACAGGTACTGTACCAGAGAGGACTTGGAAGCGGATAAGGACCGCTGGATCATCAAACCGCTGGATTCCTATGCCTCCAGAGGGGTGTTCGCCGGGATCGACTTTACCCGGGAGGAGTGGAAAAAGCTGGTGGATAAACACTGGAATCAGAACTATATTTTCCAGGAATATTATCATCCGTACCGGACGGATAATATCTGCTTCCGGGATCAAGTGCCTCAGTTCATCCCGTATACCAATATGTCAGGCCTGTATGTATATAACGGAAAGTTTTCCGGCATTTATTCCCGGCTGTCATCGGGAGGGATCATTTCCTCCCAGTATAATGAGCGGGCGGTGGCTACGCTGGTGGCAAAGGATGGAGAGCAGAAATGAAAACACTGGTAATCGCGGAAAAACCTTCCGTGGGAAGAGATATTGCCCGGGTGCTGAACTGCCCCAAAAAGAACAAATCCTATATGGAAGGAGACCGCTATGTGGTCACCTGGGGGCTGGGCCATCTGGTGGAGCTTGCCGATCCGGAAGGTTACGATAAAAGGTATAAGGAGTGGAAGATGGAAGATCTTCCCATTATGCCGGAAAAGATGGAGATCCAGGTGATCCGTCAGACCGGAGGGCAGTATCAGGCGGTGAAGCAGCAGATCCATCGTCAGGATGTGAAGGATATTGTCATCGCTACGGATGCGGGCCGGGAAGGTGAACTGGTGGCCAGGTGGATCCTGAAAAAGGCGGGAAACAGAAAGCCCTGCCGGAGACTGTGGATCTCTTCGGTGACGGATAAGGCTATCCGGGAGGGATTTTCCCATCTCAGAGACGCAAAAGAGTATGACAATCTGTACCATGCGGCGGTATGCCGGGCAGAGGCGGACTGGCTGGTGGGGATCAATGCCACCAGAGCGCTTACCTGCAAATACAACGCCCAGCTCTCCTGCGGCCGGGTGCAGACTCCCACTCTGGCCATGATCGCTGCCAGGGAGGAGGAGATCCGCGGCTTTGTGCCGGAGAGCTATTACGGGATTACCGCCAGGACAGGGCAGATAACCTTTACCTGGAAGGATAAGAAGTCGGGAAGCACCCGTTCCTTTCAGAAGGAGAGGATGGAAGAACTGCTAAAAAGGATGAAGAACAGTCCTCTGACAGTGACAAGAGTGGATAAACGTGAGAAAAAAACGTACGCTCCTCTTCTCTACGATCTGACCGAACTGCAGAGGGATGCCAATAAGAAATTCGGCTATTCCGCCAAGGAAACCCTGAATATCATGCAGCGGCTGTATGAGAACCATAAGGTGCTTACCTACCCCAGGACGGATTCCCGTTATCTGACTACAGATGTGGTGGGAACCATCGGGGAGCGGCTGGATGCCTGCGGAGTGGGACCTTACCGGAAGCTGGCAGCCAAAGCGAAGCAGCAGAAGCTGGAGGCGGGAAAGCTTTCCTTTGTGAATAACGCCAGGGTATCCGACCACCATGCCATCATCCCCACGGAGCAGTTTGTGGATCTGACCCATATGTCCGGGGAGGAAAGGAAGATTTATGATCTGGTGGTGAGAAGATTTCTCGCTGTGTTGTATCCGCCCTGTATCTATGAGGAGACCATGGTCACTGGGGACTGCGCGGGGGAAGAACTGGCAGCCCGGGGGGATGTGATAAAGCAGATGGGATGGAGGGAAGTCTATGAGGATCAGGAAGATGAGGAGGAAGAAGGGCAGGAGCTTGGCCGGCAGGTACTGCCCGGCCTGAAGGCAGGGGAGGTTCTGCCGTCTGCCGTTTTCTCCCTGAAAGAGGGAAAAACTTCGCCTCCGGGCCGGTTTACAGAGGCCACACTGCTTTCCGCTATGGAAAATCCCGTGAAATATCTGACCAGCGGGACGAAAGAAATGGCAAAGACGCTGGGAGAGACGGGAGGCCTGGGAACCGTGGCTACCCGGGCGGATATTATCGAGAAGCTGTTTGGCAGCTTTCTGCTGGAAAAGAAGGGACAGGAGATCCATCTTACCTCCAAGGCCCGTCAGCTTTTAAAGCTGGTGCCGGAGGATCTGAGAAAGCCGGAGCTGACGGCGGACTGGGAGATGAAGCTGTCCAGGATCGCCAGGGGTCAGCTGGATGACAGAAAATTCATGGAACAGATCCGGGATTACACCAACAGGCTGCTGACAGAGATCCGTACAGAAGAGGGGACCTTCCGTCATGAAAATCTCACCAATAAGAAATGTCCCCGCTGCGGGAAACGGCTTCTGGCAGTCAACGGGAAAAAGTCCCGGCTTCTGGTGTGCCAGGATCGGGAATGCGGCTACCGGGAGACCGTGTCCCGAACCACCAATGCCCGCTGTCCCGTCTGCCATAAACGGATGGAGATGGTGGGAAAGGGAGAAGACAGTATGTTTGTCTGCTCCTGCGGCCATAAGGAGCGCCTTGCCAAATTCCAGGAGAGAAGGAAAAAAGAGGGCGGCGGCGTATCCAGGAGGGATGTGGCTGCCTACATGAAAAAGCAGCAGAAGGAGGCCCGGGAGCCTCTGAATAACGCGTTTGCCGCTGCGCTGAAGAATATTACGCTGGAATGACGGCGCGGCCGGCACAGCGGGGTAAAAATTGCGGCCGAAAAAAATACGGGGCCGTAAAGCGGCTCCAAAAGGAGGAAGGTATGAAAAATAACAGACAGGCGGGAATCCTGATGCCTCTGGCTTCCCTTCCGTCCAGGTACGGGGTGGGGGATTTTGGAAAGGCATCGTATGAATTCGCGGACATTCTCCATGAGATGGGAGCGGCCATCTGGCAGATCCTGCCGCTGAATCCTCTGGGCTATGGGAATTCTCCTTATCAGCCCTACTCATCCTTTGCGGGGGATCCTCTGTATATCAGTCTGGAGAAGCTGTGGGAGGAAGGGCTTCTGGATGTTCTGCCGGAAGTATTCGGGGAGGATTCTGCTTCCATTGATTATCAGGGGGTAAGGAAATATAAAGAGCCCTATCTCCGTCAGGCATTTTCCAGATTCCTGCCGGATGAAAATTATGAGGAATTTGCTTCTCAGGAATGGGTGTACCAGTATGCCGTATTCATTACGCTGAAGCAAAAAAACGGCGGCGCCTGCTGGACGGACTGGGAAGAAGAGGACAGGGACTGGATCCGGGAACAGAAGGGAGATTTTCCCGAAGAACTGGAGGAGGAGATCCAGTATCAGATGTTCCTTCAGTATACGTTTTTCTGTCAGTGGATGGAACTGAAAACATATGTGAACGGACTGGGGATCCGGGTCATGGGTGATCTGCCCTTCTATGTGGGACTGGATTCCCTGGATGTATGGGCCAACGCAAAGAATTTTCTGCTGGATGAGAATTTCCGGCCCACATATATAGCAGGGGTTCCGCCGGATTATTTCAGCCCGACGGGGCAGAGGTGGGGAAATCCCATCTATGACTGGGACTATATGAAAAAGACGGATTACCGGTTCTGGACGGAGCGGATCGGCTACAATAAAGCACTTTTCGATATTGTCAGAATCGATCACTTCCGGGCGTTCGATACCTTCTGGAAGATTCCCGCCAGCTGTCCCACGGCCATGGAGGGCCAATGGGTGGAGGCGCCGGGTTATGAGGTGTTCGACCAGCTGCTGAAGCTGTATCCGGAGATCGAGATCGTGATCGAGGATCTGGGTATGCTGCGGCCGGAGGTGGGAAAGCTGAGAGATCATTTCGGATTCAAAGGAATGAAAATCTACCAGTTTTCACTGGATCCCAAAGAGGCAAACAATGATTTTCCCGACAGAGAAAATCTGATCCTTTATACAGGCACCCACGACAACCAGACCATCAAGGGATGGTATCTCAGCCAGGAAGAGGAGGTTCGGGAGCATGTGGATGGTCTGCTGGAGAAAAAAGGCTGCGCGGAACCCAAAATCGCTCACCGGTTTGCTGAAGCGGTGATGCAGAGCGTGGCCCAGCTTGCGGTGATCACGGTGCAGGATATCCTGGATCTGGGAGATGAAGGACGGATCAATACCCCGGGAACGGTGGGAAGTCCCAACTGGGAGTGGAGAATATCCGGCCTGGACGGATTGAGAAAGGAAATCCCGGTGATCCGCGGAATCTTTGTGAGGACAGACCGGGTTTGAGAATGGATATGTTTCAGGAAGCAGAGGCAGTGATTCCGGATCTGTATGCTTATAAGATCATTGGGAAGATCACAGAGGGTTGTTCCGGAGATGATAAATGAATGCTGAAAATCTTTGGAGAAACCTTTGAAGACAGGATTCCCTGTTTCAGAAAACCATGAGTTGTATATAATGAATCAGAGGCCGATTAACGTGCTGCCGTAAAACAGGGCGCTGCGTTTATCGGCCTCTGATCTGCGTTTTGGACACTGGCGGCTGAACATACCAGAAACGCGGAAAGGGGAGGGGCGCGGAGGCATCAGGTATATGAAAATGAAAAATGAGAAAAGCCGGAGGATTCCGCTGCAGAACAGCAGGATCCTCCGGCCGGATCAATGACAAAAGATCAGGAACGGGCCGTCTTCCCTCCATCCCCCAGAGATCTCCATACAGTCCGCATCATGGTGAGAAAGCTGGCAGCACCTCCCAGAAAGTTGGAGATGGGCTCCGCCAGAAATACTCCGTAGACTCCCAAACCGCCCACATGGGGCAGCAGAAGAGTCAGAGGCACCACGATGATCACCTTCCGGAACAGAGAAAAAAATACAGCGTATTTTGATTTTCCCAGAGCGACGAAGGTGGACTGTCCGGCAAACTGCAGGGACATCATGAAAAATCCGAAGAAGTAGACGGTCATGGCCGGAACGCCCAGCTTCAGCAGTTCGTCACTGCTGTTGAACAGGTGAATGAACGGCCGGGGAAAGAGCAGCAGGATGATCCAGATCAGGGTGGTATAGACCACGCAGATAATGGACATAAATTTGATCCCGGCCTTTACCCGGCGGTATTCTCCTGCGCCGTAGTTGAAGCCCAGAACCGGCTGGGCCGCGTTAGTCAGACCGCTGACCGGCATGGAGACCACCTCCCGGATGGAGTTGATCACCGTCATGACTGCCACATAGATATCGCCGCCCCAGGTCTGTAAAGTGGCATTGCATGCGATCTGTACCAGCCCGTTGGTAACGGACATGACGAATCCGGAGGTGCCAAGCCCCAGGATATCCTTAAGAAGGGGCCATCGCACCCGGAGATGAGGCAGAGTCAGCCGTACAACCGCCTGTTTCCCCACCAGAAAATGCAGCACCCATACAGCGGAGACCATCTGGGACAGGATCGTGGCCAGGGCAGCTCCCCGTACGCCCATATCAAACGCAAAAATAAAGATGGGGTCCAGGATGATATTCAGGACTGCTCCGATGAGTACAGTGAGCATTCCCTTGCGGGCGAATCCCTGGGCATTGATGAAGTTGTTCATCCCCAGACTGATCATCACGAAGGTACTGCCGCACAGATAGATGGACAGGTACTGGTCCGCATAAGGGAAGGTCTGATCACTGGCTCCGAAAAGATAGAGCAGAGGTTCCTTGACCAGCAGGACAACCGCAGTCAGCACCAGGCCTGCCAGCACCAGCATGGAAAAGGTGGTCCCCATGATCCGCCCCGCCTGCTCCTCGTCCCGTTTTCCCCTGGCGATGGAAAAAAGCGGAGAGCCGCCCATACCGAACAAATTGGAAAATGCGGTGACTATGGTGATGATGGGAAAAGTAAGCCCCAGCCCGGTAAGTGCCGGAGTGGAGTTCTCCGGAAGATGGCCGATGTACATCCGGTCGATGATGTTGTAGAGCAGGTTGATGAGCTGGGCCAGTGTCATAGGGCCTGCCAGACGAAGAATATTGCCCTTTACACTGCCTTTGCTGAAATCACTGTCTGTGGTCTGCATAGAAACGAGTTTCCCCCTTTACACAAGAATAGACTTCAGGGAGGACGGGTACAGATCTCTGCTTCCGTATCCAGTGTCCTGAAGTTTTACATAATATTTACATACATCTGTTACTATTGTAGAATAATGAAAGAAAAAAAGCAATAAAATCATGAAAACCTGGGGTGGCGTACAGGCCGTTTTTGTAGTATCCTAAACAGGTAAAGTCTGCTGTGAAGTCTGTGGGCGGAAAGACAGCGGACGCCGGATAATAAGAACAGAAGGTTACGATTCACAGCCGTATCATATTTGACAGCAGACGCGTTGTGCTTGCACAAAAGCATCTGCTGTCAAGTATGATACAGGACTGTGAATCGCAACAACAGAGGATGAAAGCATGCAGAAAGAAGATATACAGTTACAGCAGGTTATCGTACATATTATGGATTCCACCATGGGAATGCCGGTGCTTTCCGACCAGATACTGGATTGGGGGCCGGATCTGGGGGATTTTCTGAGAGCTCACATTTTCCGGGTGATGGAAAGCGATGAGGCCAGACAGTGTGTCTTTCAGGAAGATTCCGTGGTGGGAGAGCTTTTGAAGGACAGGAGAGAAGCTGCCTGGAGCCCGGAGGAGTTTGTGGATCTTACCAGAAAGATCGGGGAGCATCTCTACGGGATCATGAATAAAAATATTGATATCCCTCCCGCAGATCTTTTCGCTATCCGCTGCCGTATGGAGCAGAAGGACTTTCTGGCTTTGCTGAAGATGAATTATAAGACTTCCTATACCCATATGACGGATTCCGATCCCTGGGGAAATACCAACTCCATTATCAAACAGAAAGCAATCCTGCCGGGAGAGAACCAGAAACTGGCGGAGGCGGCGGTGATCGATCTGACGGAGCTTTCCATCCGGCTGGTGGAGAAAAAATATGAGATCAACGGAGTGAAAACCAACTACTTTTCCCAGAATTTTCTCCAGTGCCGGGGACCTATGTCACCCAAGTCCCGTCTGGCAGTGGTAGCCCGGGCCGTGGAGGACGTACAGAAGAAATTTTACCAGGAGTCGGAGCAGTTCGAGGTACAGATGGAGACGAAAAGTATCATCAACCAGGCGCTGGAAGAGGGAAGCTTTGCCGTTCCGGTGCTGATTGACCGGATTTTCAGGGAACAGGAGGAGATGAAGGAAGAGGTTGTAAAAAAGCTGGACAAGTACAACCTGTCGGAAGCGCAGGTGGAACCGAAAAATCCGTCCACCGGGAAAAAATATGAAAAGCAGAATCTGATAACGGATACGGGAATCGAGATCAGGATCCCTATGGATCAGTACAATAACAAAGACAGTGTGGATTTTATCACCAACCCGGACGGAACGATCTCTGTACTGATCAAGAATATCGGAAGTATTACCAGCAGATAGAGGAGATGGTAGGATTGAAAAGAAAAAGATGGCTGATGCCGGTAATCGCGGCATTGCTTTTCGCGGCGGCGATCAGCGGCTGCGGAAGGACTCTGGATGTACTGGGGGATCTGGCGGATATCAGCATGGCGGATACGGGAAAGGAGGAAGATACTTCGGATGCCGGAGATGACGGAGAGCTTCCCCGGGTAACGGTGAAACCCACCAGGCGTCCGGACTCCGATCCCACTCCCACACCCACGTCTGTCCCCGCGGAGGAGCCGGAAGAGATGGTATACTGTATCTCTCCGGTAAATGTCAGAGATGCGGCTTCCACCCAGTCCAATGTGATCGGGACGATGTCTGCCGGGGACGCGGCAGAAAAGCTGGGCCAGGAGGGCGGATGGGTGAAGATCCGGTTTGAGGGCCGGGAGGCATACGTATACCAGGATTATGTCAGCGGGGTCAGACCGGATGCATGACCGGCACAGGCGCTGAAACGGCGGCAGCGGTCCGGACGGATGGCAGGAGGAGTACGGAGAAACTGAAGACAGGGATATTCAGAGGATACGATACAGAAAGGAAAAGGATAATGAGAGAATATCAGATAGAGAATGAAGTGCTGAAAGCATCTGTGAGGGAAATGGGGGCGGAGCTTAGCTCTCTGGTGAAAAAGGAATCAGGAACGGAATATCTGTGGAGCGGCGATGCCCGGTACTGGAGCGGAATCTCCCCGATCTTGTTTCCTGTGGTGGGCAATTTCCGGGACAAACAGTACCGCTATGAGGGAAAGACGTATACCATGCAGCAGCATGGATTTGCCAGAAGAAGGAATTTCCGGCTGGTTTCCCGGACAGAGGAAGAGATCTGGCTGGCGCTGGAGGACGATGAGGAAACGTATGCCCAGTATCCGTTCCGGTTCTGTCTGGAGGCAGGCTACCGGCTGGAGGGGAATTTCCTGCGGGTGATGTGGAGAGTCCGCAGCCGGGAAGGGAAAACCATGTATTTTTCCATCGGCGGTCATCCTGCCATCCGCTGTCCGCTGACGGGAACTCCGGACAAAACCGTGGGGTATCTGGGATTTGAGAACGAGGATGAATCCCTGGACTATCTCCTGGTGGATCCTGCCACCAACCGGGTGGGGGACAAATATTACAGCTTTCACCTGGACGGGGGCGTACACCGGATCACAAAGGATCTTTTTGATTACGATGCGCTGATGTTTGACAATTATCAGGTGAAGACTGCCTGGCTGGCCGGAGCTGATAAGGTACCGTATATCCGGCTGCATACCCAGGCGCCGGTGACGGCATTCTGGTCACCGGAGAAGACAGACGCTCCGTTTGTGTGCTTTGAACCCTGGTACGGAATTCCGGACGGCGTGGATTTTTCCGGAACACTGGAGGAGAGAAGATGGGGACAGAAGGCAGAAGCAGGTCAGACGTTTGAGGCGGAGTACAGCCTGGAAATTCTGTAAGACTGTTCTGCGGACTTTGCAAAAGCTGCAACATCAAAGGAAAACAGCGGAGAAAATCATGGGAAGGAGCGAAAATATGTACCGGATATTTCTGGTGGAAGACGATGCGGTGATCGCAAACGCGGTTGCCGCCCATATCAGAAGCTGGGGATATGAGGCAGTGGTGACAGAGGACTTTGAGCATGTTATGACGGAATTCGCGGCATGCAGTCCCCATCTGGTGCTTCTGGATATCTCCCTGCCATTTTTCAACGGGTTCCACTGGTGCAGCCGGATCCGGGAGGTCTCCCGGGTTCCGGTGGTTTTTCTGTCATCGGCCTCAGACAACATGAATATCGTGATGGCCATGAATATGGGGGGAGACGATTTTATCGCCAAGCCCTTTGATCTGAACGTGCTTACCGCCAAGGTGCAGGCCATCCTGCGGCGCACTTATGAATTCGGCGGACAGACGGAGCTTCTGGAGCACCGGGGAGCGATTCTGAATCTTTCCGACGGAACGCTGGTCTTTGAGGGGAAGCATATCGAGCTTACCAAAAATGAGTACCGGATCCTGCGGACGCTGATGGAACAGAAGGGAAAGGTGGTTTCCAGGGATACGATCATGGATCGATTGTGGGAGACGGACAGCTTTATTGATGACAACACTCTGACTGTAAATGTGGCAAGGCTCAGAAAAAAGCTGGAGCAGGCGGGGCTGGAGGATTTCATATCCACCAAAAAGGGAGTGGGATATCTGATTGCTTAGCCCGGGGAAAATGTCTGTGTCCCAGGCGGGCTGCACGTGTTTGGGACAGTGAAACCGGAAGGGAAGACTGCCGCGGAAAAAGAGATCACAGCCGGAAGGAGAGGGCAATGGAGGAAAAGGACAGAATGTTTTGGGGCTGGATAAAGGAGAAAGCGGGGATCACAGCGGGATATCTGGCTGTGGCCGGGGTGTTTTTCCTGATGAGCTGGCTGTATAGTCTGCCGCTGCAGGGCTGTCTGTACGCCCTTTTGCTGACGCTGACCGGGCTTCTGGTGTATCTGGTCCTGGACTTCCTGAAAACCGGAGCCCGTCACCGCAGACTGCGGGAGGCACTGGATCAGGAGTGCTTTTATGGAGACGGACTGCCGGAGGCCGCCGGACTGATTGAGGGGGATTATCAGGCGCTGGTGGAAAAGCTGTGCCGTCAGGCCCGGGAAGGGGAGGCGGCCATGCGGAAGGGACAGAAAGAGCGGGAAGAATATTATACCATGTGGGCGCACCAGATCAAGACTCCCATTTCCGCTCTGCGGCTTTTGCTGCAGCAGGAGGAATCTTCCGGGAAGAGGGAGATGGAAATGGAGCTTTTCCGGGTGGAGCAGTATGTGCAGATGGTACTGTCCTACCTGCGTCTGGAGGATATGAACGGAGATCTTCTGATCAGGACGTATGATCTGGATGCGGTCATCCGGCAGGCCATAAAGAAATATTCCCGCTTTTTCATCGGAAAGAAGCTGCAGCTTTTCTATGAACCGGTGAATACCAGGGTGCTGACTGATGAAAAATGGCTGGGATTCGTGCTGGAGCAGCTGATCTCCAATGCGGTAAAATACACCAGGCCGGGAGGCAGCATCAGGATCTGGATGGATGGCCCCCAGACTTTGGCAATCTCAGACACGGGGATCGGCATCCGCCGGGAGGACCTTCCCCGGGTGTTCGAGCGGGGATTTACCGGATTCAACGGACGGGAGCAGAAGCGGGCCACCGGGCTGGGACTGTATCTGTGCAGCCGGATCTGCAGCCGTCTGTCCCACCGGATCTATATCGATTCTGAGCCCGGAAAGGGAACAACTGTGCGCATCGGCATGGATATGGTGGACCTGAAGCTGTATCCGCCGGGAGGGAACGGGCTGCAGGGGTCCGGCCGGGGAGGTATTGAGCAGGAAGGAAAGGACATGACAGGCGCCCCAAGTACAGATCCATCTGCGGAATCCGCGGCAGAGAAGCGGTAAGGCTTGGCTGCTGCCGGAAACTTACAAAAATGAAAGGTTGGAAAAAGAAATGTAAGCCTAAGCTAAGGCAGTACATTTCTTTTTTCGTTATACTGACAGTACAGTTTGGAACATGAGCTGTAAATAAAAGCTGTAAACAAAATGAAAGGAGCCGCAAGATGGAGATATTGCATGTGGAGAATCTGAAAAAAATATACACTACCCGCTTTGGCGGAAATCAGGTGCAGGCCCTGACGGACGTGAATTTTTCCGTGGAAAAGGGCGAATACGTGGCGATCATGGGAGAAAGCGGCAGCGGAAAGACAACGCTTTTGAATATCCTGGCCGCCCTGGACAAACCCACAGGAGGGACGGTACTGCTGAATGGAAAGGACATTACAAAAATCCGGGAGAAGGAGATCGCGGCATTCCGCCGGAACAATCTGGGGTTTGTGTTTCAGGATTTTAATCTGCTGGATACGTTTTCTGTGGAAGATAATATTTTTCTTCCGCTGGTACTGGCGGGTAAGGAACCTGCGGAAATGAAGAAAAGGCTGATGCCCATTGCCCGGAAACTGGGTATCCAGGAGATCCTGAAAAAATACCCTTATGAGGTGTCGGGAGGGCAGAAGCAGAGGACTGCGGTGGCCCGGGCCCTGATCACGGATCCGCAGCTGATCCTGGCGGATGAGCCTACAGGAGCCCTGGATTCCCGGGCGTCGGAAAGTCTCCTGCAGCTTTTCCAGGAGCTGAACCGGGAGGGGCAGACCATCCTGATGGTGACCCACAGTGTTCCGGCGGCCAGCAGAGCCAGAAGGGTGCTGTTTATCAAGGATGGACAGGTGTTTCATCAGATCTACAGAAACGGGGAAAATGACGAGCGGATGTATCAGAAGATTTCGGACACTCTCACCATGATAGCGACAGGCGGTGATCATCATGAGTAAATTCTTTTATCTGAAGATGGCAGCCACCAATCTGAAAAAGAACGGCCGTTCTTACGGTCCGTATTTTCTCACCTGTCTGTGTACCATGGCGGTGTTCTATATCGTGTGGGCCATTGCGTCCAATGAAGGGATCAGGGAACTTCGGGGAGGGGACTATGTATACGGAGTTCTCAGCGTCGGCGGAGGTATTGTGGGGATCTTTGCAGTGATCTTTCTGTTCTATACCAACAGCTTTCTGATGAAGCAGAGAAAACGGGAGCTGGCGCTGTACAATATCCTGGGGATGGAAAAACGGCATATTGCCAGGATCCTTGGCTGTGAGAGCTTACTGGTATTTGCGGGAAGCTTTCTTCTGGGAATCGGCGGGGGGATCCTGCTGTCCCGGCTGTTCTTTCTGCTGCTGCTGAAGATCAACGGAATTTATACCACACTGGAATTTTCCGTGTCTTTTCCGGCGATCAGGACATCGTTTTTCCTGTTTCTGGCAATTTTTGTCTGTATCCTGCTTCACAATCTGAGACAGATCCAGACGGCCAATCCCATAGAGCTGCTGCAGAGCAGCCGGGCAGGGGAGAAGGAGCCGAAGACCCGGTGGCTTCTGGCTATCGTGGGGCTGCTGCTCACAGGGGCCGGATACTGGATTGCCATCGGCACGGAAAATGTGCTGCAGGCAGTGAATAATCTGTTTGTGGCCGTTCTGCTGGTGATGCTGGGAACGTATGCTCTGTTTATCGCAGGCACCGTGGCGTTTTTGAAGGCGCTGAAAAAACGGCCTTCCTATTATTATAAGGCAAAACATTTTACGACTGTTTCCGGACTGATCTACCGGATGAAGCAGAATGCGGTGGGGCTGGCGAATATCTGCATCCTGAGCACAGCGGTGCTGCTGACGGTTTCCACTACAGTATCCCTCTATTTTGGAAATGAGGATACCATCCGGACCCGGTATCCCTACGATCTTTCTCTGAACTTCATCGGAGTGGCAGGGGAGGAGGAAGTTGACAGCATCCTGGGAATGGCCCGGGAAGCGGCCGGTCAGACGGGGATTCAGATAGAGTCCAGTGAGTATCAGAACCGGCTGGCCTTTGCGGCGATACGGGATGGGAATGCGTTGCTTTCTTCAGACCATGCCAAGGCGGCGGGATATGCAGGTACCTTCCAGGATATTTCCCAGGTTTATGTGATGACCTGTGAAGAGTATAACCGGATCACCGGGGAAGATCTCAGTCTGTCGGAAAGCGGTCAGACGGCGGTGTATACGAAAACAGGCGGTCAGGTGGAAACACTGAATATGTATGGACAGGAATACCAGGTGATTTCCATGCTTGCCAGTGCTCCTCTGGGAGAAGGGGAGGAGGATGGAGACGGTATCACGGATACGTATTATGTGGTGGTGAAGGGGCTGGAGGAGCTGGAGAATATCGATCAGGGCGAACGGCAGTTTCTGGGTGAGGAAGAATCCTTTATCAGTCTGTCCGTGAACATGGATTTTACCGGGGAAGAGGAAGCGAAAGCGGAGGCCTGCGGATATATCCGGGAGGCGCTCCAGGAAAAGACGTTCGGAGATCTGTCCTTTACTTATATGGAGAGCCGCCAGGAAAACCGTCAGGAAATGCTGATGATGAATGGAAGCTTTTTCTTCCTGGGGATCGTGCTGGGATCGGTATTTCTGATGGCAACAGTGCTGATCATTTACTATAAACAGATTTCAGAGGGCTTCGAGGATAAACGGCGGTATGAGATCATGGAGAAAGTAGGGATGAGCCAGAAAGAGGTGCGTCAGAGCATCAAGAGCCAGACAGTAAAGGTATTCTTCCTGCCCCTTGCCATGGCGGTGTGTCACATTGCGGCGGCATTTCCTCTGATGCGCAGGGTACTGCAGGTGATGAGCCTCAATAACTGGAAACTGTTTCTGGTCTGTACCGGCGGGACAGTACTGGTATTTGCGCTGATCTATTTTGTGGTGTACAGTCTGACGGCCAGAACGTACTATAAGATCGTGCGCTGACGCGGCTTTGGCGTCCGGCCGGGATTAAGGAAACCCTGAAGGATACCTCCATGGCCATTCGGCCAGGTTTAAGGAAACCTTAAGAGAAAGAACAGACAAATTTCGTTATTTTCTTCTATACTGATTGCATACCATTCGGAAACATGGTAGAATTTTTCAATGCGGCAAGGGTATTTGGCCGGGCGGTGAAATGCTCTTCTGCCTGTATACTGCAGGGAATGCCGGCAGTATGCGGACAGGCTGCAGAGGCTGCGGTTCCGGAAAAAAGAGCTGCGGCATGCAGGAAAGAAGAAAAGAGGGAATTGGAATGAGTCAGAAAAAACGGCTGTCCAGGGCAGCCAGAAGAAGGAGACAGAGAAACAAAAGGATCGCCCTGTTTGTAATTGGATTGATCGTGGTGGGGGTGGTCTGGCTGGGGATTCTGATGTTTTTAAACAGGAATGAAAAAGATGCCGGGGAGCGCCAGCCCATCACGGCGGAGAAGGAAGAGGAGGGACAGAAGGAGCCTTCGGCTGAGGTGACTCCCACAGAGACTCCAACTCCCACCCCTGAACCGCTTCCCACAGTGGATATGAGCGGTCTGTACAGTAAGTCTGCGATCCTGACGCGGTTATCGGACGGACAGGTGGTGGCGGAGATGGATGCCGATCAGCAGCTTTATCCGGCTTCCATGACGAAGATGATGACGGCGATCGTAGCCATTGAGAATCTGTCGGATATGGAGCAGATGATCACTCTGCCTCAGGAGATTTTTGATCCTCTGTACGCTGAGGGGGCCTCCATGGCGGGATTCGCTCCGGGGGATCAGGTAAGGGCCGTGGATCTCCTGTACGGAGTAGTGCTGCCGTCGGGAGCGGAGTGCTGCATCGGTCTGGCAAACCAGATTGCCGGCTCGGAAAGCGCCTTCGTGGATATGATGAACGCCAAGGCCCAGGAACTGGGAATGACGGCCACCCATTTTGTCACTTCCACAGGTCTGCATGATCCGGAGCATTATACAACAGTCAGGGATCTGACAAAGCTGCTGGCTTACGCTTTGGAAAATGAAACCTTCCGGACGATCTTTACCACCAAGTCCTATACCACCAGCCCGGTGGCCAGCGCGCCGGAGGGGCTTAGCTTCTCCAGCAGCATGTTTGACAAGATGGAAAGCCCTGCTGTAAACGGCGGGGAGATCGAAGGAGGAAAGACCGGATACACCAGTGACGCAGGGCTTTGCCTGGCCAGTCTGGCGGTGGTGAACGGCACGGAGTATATCTGTGTGACCGCAGGCGCTGACGGCAATACCTGGACGGAGCCTTATCATGTGTATGATGCTCAGAATATCTACAATCAGATCGATCCTTCCGGCCAGGAAAGCGACAGTGCGGACACCGGAACGGATGATGCGGCGGCAAGCGATGCGCCGGCGGCGGATGGAGCCGGCACTGCAGAGGCTTCGGGAGATGCGGAATAACCTTCAGAAAATTTTAAGAAAAAGCAGGATATTTTCTTAAACACCCTGTGGTATGATAATACCATCAAAAGAGAAAACCTTATACTAACAAATTCGGATAGACGAAGCGCCTTTCGCAGTATGCGGGAGGCGCTTTTACCATGAAACCGGAAGACTGCAGAAGGGGATTGTTTCTGATTCCGGCATTGTGTATAATGACAGAGGATGCTGCCGCAGGGGGACGGTAATCTGATCGTCCGCTGATTTGCGGCAAAGAACGTTTTATCAGCAGAAGCCTGTCCAGCTTCTGTTCTTTGAGAGCCCAAGGTGACGGCTGCCGGGAGTATCTTCGGAAGATCGAAGAACTGTTCCTCAGGTATGGGAGGGACAAAAGAGTGGTTCCGGGGAATGAAGCGGCTGTCTGTTCTGGAAAACTATACAGTCGGCAGAAAGGAAGAAAGAAAAATGGCAATTGATAAAGTGAAGGAATATTTCAGACAATTCGGAAGAGAAGAGGATGTGCAGGAGTTTTCTGTCTCCAGTGCCACAGTGGATCTGGCGGCTCAGGCCCTGGGGGTGGAGGGTGCCAGGATCGCCAAGAGCATGTCCTTTTACGGGAAAGAGGAAGGAAGCTGCGTGATCGTGGTAACTGCCGGTGACCAGAAGGTGGACAACGGAAAATTCAAGCACTTTTTCGGAATGAAGGCAAAGATGCTGAAGGGGGAGGATGTGGAACGGCTTACCGGACACGCACCTGGCGGAGTATGTCCGTTTTGCAATCCCGATGGGACGAAGGTATATCTGGACGAGTCCATGAAGCGGTTTGATACGGTGTTTCCTGCCTGCGGCAGTGCCAATTCCGCCATCCGGCTGACCTGTCAGGAGCTGGAGCAGTATTCAGGATCCCTGGAATGGGTGGATGTCTGCCGCAGCGCGGTATGAGAACGGAAAGGCGGCATCTTTCATTCCGCCGCAGTGCGATCTCCATTCCGCTTTGGCCGGCGCAACAGATGTCCAACGGGCATCCTGCGCCCTGGCGGAGCGTTTTTTCTTTCATGGGAAAGCAATTTTCTATGATCGGATAGGGGAAATTCCTTTCCCCCCATCCGGTTCCCGCCATACTGCGGACAGCTCGCGGCAAAGCCCCTCGCTGTCCGTTGCCGGCAAATATCCGCTCATGCAAGCATGGCGGCCGCTTGCCGGGCGTATCGCGCAAAAAAATTCCCGGGACAGAAAACTGTTCCGGGAATCCTATGCTCCAATTAAGGAATGCAAGCCTATGCTCTCTCCACTTTGCCGGACCGCAGACAAGAAGTACATACATACATCTTCTTTGCACCGCCGTCTACCTTAACCTTTACGGACTTCACGTTGGACTTCCAAATTCTGTTGGATCTTCTATGGGAATGGCTTACGTTGTTTCCGAAATGAGCGCCTTTTTCACAGATTGCACACTTTGCCATGACTGCACCTCCTTAATAAATTATTATCTATTTTCATAAACATAGATTCACAACAATAGCTATTTTACCAGAAGAAATTCCCTTTTGCAAGTAAAAATATAAATTTTTGAAATTAATATTTCTTTTTCCACTAAAACAGGTTATAATACTTACAGTACAGACAAAGCCGGAACCTTTGGATAGGGTTGGATAAGAAAAGCAAAGAAGCGGATTCCCTGTGTCCGCTTTACCGAAACGGCAGAAATGGAGGTATCCGTATGAAAGGGCGTATGAATACAGGATTGGGAGAAATCACAATCAATACCGATGTGATCGCCACCTACGCAGGCAGCGTGGCAGTGGAATGCTTCGGGATCGTAGGTATGGCTGCTGTCAATATGAAGGACGGACTGGTGAAGCTGCTCCGAAAGGACAGTCTGAGGCACGGGATCAATGTCCAGGTGAGGGATAATAAGATTTCTCTTGATTTTCACGTCATCGTTGCTTACGGTGTCAGCATCCGTGCGGTGGCTGACAATCTGATCGACAATGTGAAGTATAAAGTGGAAGCGTTTACCGGAATTGAGATCGAAGAGATCAATATCCTGGTGGAAGGTGTCCGCGTGATAGATTAATGTAGGGAGGAACTTTAGACGGCTATGAATACAATAGATGCCAAACTTCTTGCCAGAATGTTCCTGGCAGGAGCTAAGAATCTGGAAGTAAAGAAAGAGTGGATCAACGAGCTGAACGTTTTTCCTGTTCCGGACGGTGATACTGGAACCAACATGACACTGACCATCATGTCTGCGGTAAAAGAGGTGAACAGTCTTCCTCAGCTGTCCATGGACTCTCTGGCAAAAGCGATCTCTTCCGGTTCCCTTCGGGGGGCCAGAGGTAACTCCGGAGTCATCCTATCCCAGCTTTTGAGAGGCTTTACCAAGGGGATCCGGGAACAGAAAGAGCTGGACGCCGTAGCGCTGGCAAGAGCCATTGACAAGGGTGTGGAGACAGCCTACAAGGCAGTTATGAAGCCCAAGGAGGGAACCATTTTAACGGTGGCCAGGGGCGTGGCTGACAAGGCGCTGGAGCTGGCGGAGGATGCGGAGGATCTGCAGCCGTTTTTTGAGGATATCCTGACGGAGGCCAGAAGCGTTCTGGAGAGAACTCCCGATATGCTTCCTGTCCTGAAGGAAGCCGGAGTGGTGGATTCCGGCGGCCAGGGTCTGGTGGTGATCCTGGAAGGCGCCTTTGACGCCTATATGGGTAAGGAGATCGACCTGAGCTTTGAAGCCGGCGAGACTGCCAGAGTGACAAAGATCTCTCCCCAGGCGGAGGCTGATATCAAGTTTGGTTACTGTACGGAGTTTATCATCGTGCTGAATAAGGAATTTGGCGAAGAGGAGGAGATGAATTTTAAGCATTATCTCAGCTCCATCGGGGATTCCATTGTGTGCGTGGCGGATGACGAGATTGTCAAGATTCACGTACATACCAATGATCCGGGCCTGGCCATTCAGCGGGCTCTGACCTATGGTTCCCTGTCCAGAATCAAGATTGACAATATGCGTGAGGAGCATCAGGAAAAGCTGATCAAAGATGCTGAGAAAGTGGCGGCCCAGCAGGCGGCAGAGGATGCGGCCCGGGAGGAGCAGCCTCATAAGGAGGTGGGATTCATCTCGGTATCCACCGGAGAAGGCCTGGGAGAGATCTTCCGGGATCTGGGCGTGGATTATCTGATCGAGGGCGGCCAGACCATGAACCCCAGTACCGAGGATATGCTGGAAGCCATTGGGAAGGTGAATGCGGATACCATCTTTATTTTCCCCAATAATAAGAATATCATCCTGGCGGCCAACCAGGCCAGGGATCTGACCAAGGATAAGAAGATCGTTGTGATCCCCACCAAGACAGTGCCCCAGGGTATCACGGCGGTGATCAACTACGTGCCGGAACGGAGCGTGGAGGAGAATGAGCAGACCATGCTGGAGGAGATCGGAAATGTCAAGACAGGACAGATCACCTATGCGGTAAGGGATACTCATATTGATGGCCAGGAGATCCATCAGGGCGATATCATGGGGATCGGTGACAGCGGTATGCTGGCAGTGGGAAGCGATGTGGCGGATGTGGCCGCCCGTGCGGTGGACGCCATGGTGGATGAAGATACAGAGCTGATCAGTATCTATTACGGAGAGGATTTCCCCCAGGAGGAAGCGGAAGCTCTGGGAAGCCGTCTGGAGGAAATCTATGATTCCTGCGATGTGGAAGTGAATTACGGCGGACAGCCGATTTACTACTGCATTATTTCTGTGGAGTAACGGAAGGCAGCAGGGAGGCCATGCGGCGCAGGATATAACAGAGGAAGAGGAAAGGAAAAAGGAAGCGGATCTGCCGGACGGGAAGATGCCGGGGCAGATGCTGTTGAAAGTATATAAGAGGAGGGTGTTTTGGAGAACCAGTGTCTGGATTTTCCGGCACCCTCTTGGAGTTTTGAGGCAAAGATATGAACGAGGCGGCACCCATCCGAACCCTTCGGGGTATCGGAGAGAAGACGGAAAAATTATTTGAAAAGCTGGGCGTACGGACGCTGGGGGATTTGCTGGCATATTATCCCCGGGAGTATGATATTTTCTGCGCTCCTGTATCCATAGGGGAGGCAAGAGATCAGGAAAAGGTGGCGGTGACAGGTGTGGTGACGGGCAGTGTGGAGGTTCGAAGAGTGAGGAATCTCACCATAGCCTCCACAGTGATCTCGGATCTGACAGGGAGATGCAGGCTTACCTGGTTCAACATGCCCTTTATCCGGAACATCCTGACCAGAGGAAGCACTTTTGTATTTCGGGGAAAGATGGTATTCAAAGGAAATCAGCGGGTGATGGAACAGCCCAAGATCTATAAGCCCGAGGAATATCGGGAGCGGCTTTACAGTATGCAGCCGGTCTATGGGCTGACGGCCGGGCTGTCCAATAACCAGGTGACCCGGGCGGTGGAGCAGGTTCTTTCCGACCGGGAGCTGACCAGGGATTATCTTCCGGAGGAACTGCGGATCCGGGAAGGGCTGGCGGAGTATAATTTCGCCGTATCCCAGATCCATTTTCCCAAAGATCAGGAAAGCTTTGTAAGCGCCAGGAATCGTCTGGCCTTTGATGAATTTCTCCTGTTCATCCTGGGACTTCAGAGACTGAAGGAAAAAAGCGGAAGGGAAGAGAACCATTACCGGATGAAGGAGGTCTGGAAGACGGAAGAGGTGATGGAGAACCTTCCTTACCGGCTTACCGATGCTCAGCAGAATGTCTGGTATGAGATCGAAAGGGATCTGAAGGGAGAAAAACTGATGGCCCGGCTGGTACAGGGAGATGTGGGAAGCGGAAAGACCATCATTGCTTTCCTGGCTATGATCATGGCGGCAGAGAACGGTTATCAGAGTGCCATCATGGTTCCCACGGAGGTGCTGGCAAGACAGCATTTTGAAGCGCTGAATAGGCTGCTGGAGGAAAACGGGCTGCTGGAGCAGTATGCGCCTGTGCTTCTTACCGGATCATCCACTGCCAGGGAAAAAAAAGAGATCTATCAGCGGATCGCCCGGGGGGAAGCCAGGATGATCGTGGGAACCCATGCGCTGATCCAGGAAAAGGTGGAGTACGAGAGCCTGGCTCTGGTGATCACTGATGAACAGCATCGGTTTGGGGTACGGCAGAGAGAGACATTTTCCGGAAAGGGCACCAGACCCAATGTCCTTGTTATGAGCGCCACGCCCATACCCAGAACCCTGGGGATCATCCTTTATGGAGACCTGGATATTTCCGTGATCGACCAGCTGCCTGCCAGAAGGCTGCCCATTAAGAATTGTGTGGTGACCACCGCTTACCGGCCCCAGGCATACAGGTTTATTGAGAAGCAGGTGCGGGAGGGACGGCAGGCGTACGTGATCTGTCCCATGGTGGAGGCCAGTGAAGGTCTGGAGGGCGAGAATGTTACGGATTATGCCAGGAAGCTTAAAAAGGAGCTTCCGGAGGATATCCGGATCGGGATCCTTCATGGTCAGATGAAGCCCAGGGAGAAAAACCGGGTGATGGAAGAATTTGCCGCGGGGGGCATTCAGGTGCTGGTGTCCACCACTGTGGTGGAGGTGGGGGTCAACGTCCCCAATGCCACGGTGATGATGGTGGAGAATGCGGAACGGTTCGGTCTTGCTCAGCTCCACCAGCTCCGGGGCCGGGTGGGACGGGGAGAACACCAGTCCTACTGCATCTTTATCCAGGGAAACGGCCGGGAGGACACCTCCCGGAGGCTGCAGATCCTGGGAAAGTCCAATGACGGTTTCTATATCGCCCAGGAGGATCTGAAGCTCCGGGGACCGGGGGATCTGTTCGGTGTGCGCCAGAGCGGTCTTCTGGAATTCGGTGTGGCGGATATCTTCCGGGATGCGGATATCATGAAGCGGGCCAGCCGGGCGGCGGAGGAGCTTCTGGAACTGGATTTTGAGCTGGCGCTTCCTCAGAATGAAGGGCTGAGGGAGAAGCTGGAGCAGTATATGAGCCGGGAGGAAGGGCTGGGACTTTAGTTCCGAAGGCGTGCTGACACGGCAGAGTGTGCCGGGGGGCCAGCCGGGAAAGCGAGGAGATGGGTATGAGTAAGATCGTAGAGATGAAAAATGTACAGAAAATCTATCATATGGGGGAGGTGGAGATCCGGGCAGCGGATTCCATCAGTTTCTCCATTGAAAAAGGGGAATTTGCCGTGATCGTAGGTCCCAGCGGCGCCGGAAAGACTACGGTGCTGAATATTCTGGGCGGGATGGATACCTGCGACGGCGGAACGGTGATGGTGGACGGGGAGGATGTAAGCGGCTACCGGAACCGACGGCTGACTGCCTACCGGAGAAATGATATCGGATTTGTGTTTCAGTTTTACAATCTGGTGCAGAATCTGACTGCCCTGGAGAATGTGGAGCTGGCTACCCAGATCTGCAAAAATCCTCTGGATGCGGCCCAGGTACTGGAGGAAGTGGGGCTTGGAGACCGGAAGGACAATTTTCCGGCGCAGCTGTCGGGAGGAGAACAGCAGCGGGTGGCTATTGCGAGAGCGCTGGCCAAGAATCCCAAGCTGCTGCTGTGCGATGAGCCTACCGGGGCACTGGACTATAACACAGGAAAGGCGATTCTCAAACTGCTGCAGGATACCTGCAGGGAAAAAGGGATGACAGTGGTGGTGATCACCCACAACACGGCTATTACTCCCATGGCAGACCGGGTGATCAAGATCAAAAACGGCCGGGTCAGTTCCATGGAGATGAACGAGCATCCTGTACCAGTTGAGACGATCGAATGGTGATCCTATGAGAAAGGACGCAATGGTAAAAGATTTCTTCCGGGAAATCATAAAAAGCAAAAACAGATTTTTGTCCATACTGATCATCGTGGCTTTGGGCGTAGCGTTCTTTTCAGGAATCCGGGCGGCAAGTCCGGATATGAAGCTTTCGGCGGATACATATTATGACCAGTCCAGCCTGATGGATATCCGGGTAATGAGTACTCTGGGACTGACGGAGGATGATGCGGATGCCCTGAAACAGGTGGAAGGCGTAGAGAAAGTGAATGTTTCCTACAGCGCGGATGTGCTCTGCAGCCTGGAGGATTCCCAGCCGGTGCTTACGCTGATGTCCCTGACAGAGGATATGAACCAGGTGACGGTTCAGGAAGGCCGGCTTCCCCAGGAAGATGATGAGCTTTTTCTGGATGTGGAATTCCTAAGAGAACATGGATTTGAGATCGGAGATACGATTACCCTGGCGGCAGGGGACGGAGAGGATCTGGAAGATACCCTGAAACATTCCCGGTACACCATCGTGGGGGCGGGAACAAGTCCATTCTATCTCAGCCTGGACCGGGGGAGCAGTACAGTGGGGGACGGCACGGTGAGCGGTTTTGCCTTGCTGCCGCCGGAAAGCTTCACACTGGAAGCTTACACGGAGATCTATCTTGCAGTGGATGGGGCAAAGCTGGAGAATTGCTACGATGAGGGATACGAAGATCTGGTGGACGAGATCCAGGACAGGATCGAAGACATTCAGGACGAGCGCTGCCAGATACGGTATAACGGGCTGATGGAGGACGGCCAGGAGGCTATCCGTGAAGGGGAGCAGGAACTTGCGGACGCCCGCACAGAGCTGGCCGATGCCCGGCAGGAGCTGGAGGACGGCGGACAGGAGATCCAGGATGGCTGGGCAGAAATAACGGATCGGGAGCAGGAACTGTCCGATGGAAAGGAAGAGATCGCCGGCCGTCTCGGAGATCTTGAGGATGGAAAGCAGGAGCTGTCCCGCCAGGAAAAAACTCTTCAGGAGAACAGACAGGAGCTGGAGTCCCGGGCGAGCCAGCTTGCGGCAGGACGTCAGGAGCTGGAGAGCCGGAGCGCTGCCCTGGAGAGCGGAAAACAGCAGCTTGCAGAGGGGCGGCAGCAGCTTCAGGCTCAGAGGGATACCCTGGAGCAGGGAAAGGCTGCCCTGGCGGCTGCCAAGGAGGAACTGGAGGCCGGGGCCGGTGAGATCGAAGCGGGATGGCAGGAACTCGCGGCAAAGGAAGAGGAACTTACACAGGGAGAACAGCAGCTTGCGGAGGGAAAAGCACAGCTTCTGGAGCAGAAAAAGCTGCTGGAATCTCAGACTGCCGCCATTGAGGAGGCCCGGAAGCAGGCGGAGATCCTGGAGGAACAGAAGGCTGCGTTGCAGACCGCAATGGATGAGGTCCAAAAGCAGCAGGAAGCAGTAAGCAGCCAGAAACAGGAGCAGCAGATCCTTCTGGATCAGGAGCTGACACTTCCGGAGGAGGAGCGGGATCCCGCCAGGATACGGGAGCTGCAGGAGATAATCGCCGGATTGGAACAGTCGCTGCAGGAAATCTCGGCAAATATAGAGGCTCTGCAGGGACAGATGGAGCAGGCCGAGAGTGCGCTGCAGGAGATCCGGTCGGCAATTGACGCTTATGACAGGGGAATGGCTGCTGTGGCTGCCGGAGAGCAGGAGCTTGCGGCCCGGGAACAGCAGCTGGCAGAGGGCAGAGAACAATTGGAAGCGGCAAAACTCCGGCTTCAGGAGGCCAGTGACCAGCTGGAAGCCGGCAGAACGGAGATCCAGGAGAAGGAGAACGCGCTTGCCAAGGGAGAGACCCAGCTGGCCCAGGCGGAGGCTGTCCTCAGTGAAAAAGAGCAGGAACTGTCCGCCGGGGAGGCTCAGATCGCATCCTACCGTCAGCAGCTTGCGGATGGGGAGGCTCAGATCGCGTCTTACCGTCAGCAGATTTCCCATGGGGAAGCACAGATCGCGGATGCATGGCGGCAGCTTTACGATGGAGAGGCTCAGCTTGTCCAGGCGCAGCAGGAACTTGCAGACGGAGAACAGCAGATTGCCGATGCCAAGGACACGCTTCGGGATTCGGAGCAGGAGCTTTCCGACGGCTGGGAGACATATAACCGGGAAGCGGCGGATGCGGAAAAAGAGATCGCCGATGGAGAAGCGGACCTGGAAAACGCGAAGAAGGAGCTGGAAGATCTGGAAATGCCGGAATGGTATGTTCTGGACAGAAATTCCATCCAGACGTTTGTGGAATACGGACAGAATGCGGACCGGGTGGAGGCCATTGGAAATGTATTTCCTGTGATCTTTTTCCTGGTGGCGGCGCTGATCTGCCTGACCACCATGACCAGAATGGTGGAGGAAAACCGGACGCAGATAGGAACGCTGAAAGCGCTGGGCTACGGGAAGGGGAGGATCGCGGCAAAATATATCTGCTATGCCTTCCTGGCCAGCTTTATTGGAAGCGCCATCGGACTGGCGGCAGGCCAGAAGACGCTTCCGGTGGTGATCATACAGGCTTATGGTATTCTGTATAACAACCTGCCGGAGATCCTGGCGCCCCTGTACGCCGGTTATTCCATATCCTCCACGTGCCTGGCGGTGGCAGTGATCACGCTGGCGGCATTTTCCGCCTGCGGACGGGAAATGCGGGAGGTTCCTGCGCAGCTTATGCGCCCGGAGGCTCCAAAGAATGGAAAAAGAATATTTCTGGAGAGAATTTCCTTTATCTGGAATCATATGAGTTTTTCCAAGAAATCCACGGCCAGGAATCTGTTCCGCTACAAAAAAAGATTTTTCATGACAGTGCTGGGAATCGGCGGCTGCATGGGACTTCTGATGGTTGGTTTCGGCCTGAAGGATTCGATCATGGCCATCGGGGAGAAGCAGTACGGAGAACTGCATAATTATTCCGCAACCATTACCCTGGATGAGGACAGCTCTGCAGAGGATCGGGAGCAGGTAATGGAAACCCTTCAGTCCGATCCGGATGTAACGTCGGCCATGCGCTTTTTGGAGACCTCAGTGGACGCGGGCAATGGAGATGAAGAGCGCAGCTCTTATCTGATGGTGCCGGAGGAGGAACAGATGCTGGAGGACTTTGTTACTCTGAGGGGGCGGGCGGGTCATACCCAATACGAGCTGGATGATTCCGGAGTGATCATCACGGAGAAACTGGCCAAACTGCTGGACGTGTCGGAGGGAGATACCATTTACCTGACAGAGGGAGATACCAAGCGGGTAGAAACCACGGTTTCCCATGTGGCGGAGAATTACTTTTATCATTATATTTATATGACTCCTGAGCTTTACCGGGAGCTTTACGGGGAAGAACCGGATTACTCGGTGATCCTCACCGTAAACGCCCAGGAGGAGCAGGAGTTTGAGGATGATTTCCAGAGCAGGTATATGGAGCTTCCCGGAGTGCTGAATCTGACATTTTCCAGTTCCATGGCGGAGCGGATCGCGGATATGCTGAAAAGTATGGATACCATTATCTACGTGGTGATCATTGCGGCGGGACTTCTGGCCTTTGTGGTGCTGTATAATCTGAATAACATCAACATCAGCGAACGAAGGCGGGAGCTGGCCACCCTGAAGGTCCTGGGCTTTTATGATATCGAGGTTTCCCAGTATGTATTCAGGGAAAATGTGATCCTTACGGTGATCGGAGCTCTGGTGGGAGTGGTTTTCGGGCTGATCCTGCACCGGTTCGTGATCCTTACGGCTGAGATCGATATGATGATGTTTGGCAGAAATATTAAGTTTCTGAGCTTTTTATACAGCATTTTGCTCACGTTCCTGTTTTCTATGCTGGTAAATGTTTTTATGCATTTCCAATTAAAGAAGCTGGATATGGTAGAATCTATGAAAAGCGTGGAATAACTTGAAAATTTGGAAAATTCGGAGTAAAATAGGCTGGTAATGATAATTGGTCTGTAAGGAATTGAGGAGGAATTATTATGACAGCCAAAAAAGTGATTACAAAGGCAACTGAGGCGGTGACGAATAAGTCTGCGGCCAGGGCAGAGGGGAAAGCTTCCGTCAGAAAGACAGCGGCCAAGGCTGCGGCTCCTGCTGAGAAACCGGCGGCAAAGAAGGCGCCTGTGAAGAAGACTCCTGCCAAGACTCAGGAAATCTATGTACAGTACATGGGTAAGGAGATTCTGGATAAGGATCTGGTAGATAAGGTAAAAGAGATCTGGACCAAGGACATGGGGAACAAAGTGAAGGATCTGATCGACCTGAAGATCTATGTAAAGACAGAAGAGAATGCTGCCTACTATGTAATCAACGGTGATGTGACGGGACGTTTTGACATATAAGAGACTGGACTTGAGAAAAGGCAAAGAAAGTGTTTGAGAAACCGCTTTCTTTGCCTTTTGCATATTATAAGAATGTTTTTCCTATAATATGGGTACTACAGATACAGCCTGCTGCTGCTTTTTGGAGACTGGGGACAGATTAATACTGGCCGCCCATGTTTCCTCCGCTCATCTGTCTCTCCTGAGCTTCGATCATCTTTTTTACCATATAGCCGCCTACAGATCCGTTCTGCTTGGAAGTCAGGTTTCCGTTGTAGCCATCGGTCAGAGGCACGCCCAGTTCATTGGCAACCTCAAACTTGAAACGATCCAGTGCGCTCTTTGCTTCCGGTACTGCCGCTGTGTTTGTAGATTTGTTAGACATGATAGTTTCCTCCTTGAAATCAATGGTTACTTTGTAACCGTTTTGTTGTGCAGCGAAGCTTCTGCTTCGTTACGCTGATAGTATGTGGAATCCTCTTCTTTTTACACTAGAAGTTTTTTCATCTGCTGGAAGAAACCGCCTGCCGGATGCGGCGGATCAGTGACAGTTCACGGACTTTTGTCTGTTTTTGCCAAAAATAAATTGCACTATGACATTCCTTTTGTTATAATAAAACTAAATTTTCAGGAGAAGGCGGTTGAAGAATGAACATTGGAATCATTGCTCATAACAGCAAAAAGAGTTTGATCGAGGATTTCTGCATCGCATACAAGGGGATTCTTGCAAAGCATGAGATCTATGCCACAGGGACTACGGGCAGGCGGATTGAGGAAGTGACCAACCTGCACGTACACAAATTTCTGGCCGGGTCCATTGGGGGAGACAAGCAGTTTACCGAGATGATCGAGCGGGATGATATGGATATGGTGATCATATTCTATAACCCGGCCATGATCGATCCCAAGGAGCCGGATATTTATCAGATTTCCCGGCGCTGTGATATGTATAATATTCCGCTGGCCACCAACATCGCCACTGCTGAGTCGCTGGTACTGGGGCTGGATCGGGGAGATCTGGACTGGAGGGAGCAGATGAAGCTGTAGGGCGGAAGGCTCTTGAGAAAAGCAGTGGAAGGACAGTAAGATGAGAGTGATAGCGGGAAAAGCGCGAAGTCTGCGCTTAAAGACGATAGACGGACTGGATACCAGGCCCACCACCGACAGGATCAAGGAAACGCTGTTTAATATGCTGCAGCCATATATGGCGGACTGCCGTTTCCTGGATCTGTTTTCAGGAAGCGGAGCCATCGGTATCGAGGCCCTGAGCCGGGGAGCACAGTCCTGCGTATTTGTGGAAAACAGCAGAAAGGCTGTGGAGTGTATCCGGGAGAATCTGAGGTTCACCCGTCTGGATGGACAGGCCCGGATCCTGGCGGCGGATGCTGTATCCGCAGTGAGGCAGTTGAACGGAGAAGAGCCGTTTGACTGCATTTTTATGGATCCGCCCTATGACAGAGGCCTGGAGGCGGAGGTGCTGCGGGCGCTTGCTGATACAACGCTTGCGGACCGGGATACGCTGATCGTGGTGGAGGCATCTCTGAAGACCTCCTGGGAGGAGATTTGCGGACTGGGATACCGGATCGTCAAAGAGAAGAGATACAAGACGAATCAGCATGTATTTCTCAGAACAGTAGATAGGAGTGAAATATGAGAACAGCAGTATATCCCGGGTCTTTCGATCCGGTGACGAAGGGACATCTGGATGTGATTGTGCGTGCTGCCAAGCTGTTTGATCAGGTGATTGTGGGCGTTTTGCACAATTCTGCAAAAAGTCCGTTGTTTTCTGCGGAAGAACGTGTTAAGATACTAGAGGAAGCGACAAAAAATGTGTCGAATATCAGGGTTCAGTCGTTTTCAGGACTTTCCGTGGACTTTGCCAGACAGTGCGGCGCCAGTGCGATCATCCGGGGCCTGCGTGCCATTACAGATTTTGAGTATGAGCTGCAGATGGCTCAGACGAACCGGGTGCTTGCGCCGGATATTGATACAATATTTCTGACCACGAGTCTGCAGTACGCATATCTGAGTTCCACCACTGTGAAAGAGGTGGCGGCGTTTGACGGAGATATCTCCCAGTTTGTGCCGGATTTCGTGGAACGGAAAGTTTTTGATAAGCTGAAAAAGAACGGCAGTTCAGACTGTGGCAGTAAGGAATCAGACGGAACGTAAGGAAAGCAGGACTGTCCGTGGGAATACATACTAAAGGAGAGTGTAATTATGAGCAGCAGAATTGAACAGATCATTGAAGAAATCGAAGAGTTTGTGGAGAGCTGTAAGTATCAGCCTCTCTCCACAACGAAGATCGTGGTGAATAAAGAGGAGCTGGAGGAGCTTTTGAGAGAGCTTCGCCTGAAAACGCCGGATGAGATCAAGAGATATCAGAAGATCATCAGCAACAAGGATGCCATCCTGGCAGATGCCCAGTCCAAGGCAGACGGGCTGATCGCGGAGGCCCAGGCAAAGGTGAAGGAGATGGTCAGCCAGCATGAGGTGATGCAGCAGGCATATGCCCAGGCCAACGAGACCATCGCCAATGCCAATAAGCAGGCCCAGCAGATCCTGGATGAGGCAACGATTGATTCCAACAATATCCGTCTCAGCGCCATCGCATACACGGACGATATGCTGGCTAATCTGGAGCAGATCATGTCCGGTGCCATTAACGACGCGGGAGAGAAGTACAAGAACTACATCAGCGCTATGCAGAGCTGCTACGATGTGGTGACCCAGAACAGGAACGAGCTGGCTCCCCAGGTGGCTGCGGCTCATACATCTGAGACCTCTGAACTGGAGCAGCAGTTAGCGGCGGAGGAAGAAGAGGAATAAGATTCCCAGAACCAGCGTCCAGGCCGCATGGATCAGTTTGCCTGGAAGATAATGTTTGAGAGATAAGGGAGTGCCGGAAAGCATTCCCTTTGTCTGTGCTGCGGCGGACAGACCGCCGAAGGCGGTAAACACCAGGATCAGCAGGTATCTGATCTCAAAGGGCAGCGGAGATGATGCGGCCTGATGGATACCCGTGGTGATCTCCACCAGCCCGGGAAGGATCCATCCCAGAAGCGGGAAGGGGCGGGTAAGGCGGACGATCATGGATGCGCCGATGGAGAACAGGATGATATAACCTCCCAGTCGGGTGATTGTTTCAAAACCGTTCATGATGGAGACATCGATCAGGCGGCTCAGAGAGCCTCCGGATGTCTCCTTTTTTTTGTCTGTATTTTCCGGGGATTTTGCCTTGAGCCGGGAACTGCCGCCGGAATAATTTTCTCTGGCCGGATTTCCCTTTTTTGGGGCCGGCCCCGGGGAGAGAGGATGGTATTTTATCCGGAAATGCAGGGCAGTAAGCATGTCGGCGGCATACAGTATAAAAAAGGTGGGGAAAGTATATTCCCTGGCGTCCAGGGTATTCAGCAGTACATAGGAGGAGAGAAACATGGGGCTGGCATTGTTGGAGAAGGCCAGAAGGTATTTGGCTTCTGCCAGGGATATTTTCTGTTCTCTCACCAGATCCGCAGTAAGCTTGGCGCCCATGGGGTAGCCGCAGAAAAGTCCCAGGACGCAGGCGTAGGCTCCGTAGGAATCGAGTCCCAGAAAACGGGCAAAGAAGCCCTGAAAATGCTTCAGAAGCCGGGGAATCCTCCCGGTATGTATCAGAAAATCCGACAGGATCAGAAAGGGGAGGAGAGAGGGAAGGACAGTATGGAACCACAGGGTCAGCCCGGACGCGGAGGCGGCAAAGGCCTGGGCGGGAAAGCAGAGAAGATAGGCGAGAGTCAGCCCGATGACAAGAAAAAACAGGATTTTTTTCATCCGGAAAGCGCTCCGTACTTTTTTATCATTATATGTGGCCAAATCCCGTTCTAGTGCACCGGATCATGGACATTTCATGATAATAAAGAATTCCCGAAGTTCTGAAAGTCATATCTGCCGCATACACTATCATAGACAGTTCAGCGTTTGTGTGCCTGCAACTGTCATATAGGATGGGGGATGAGGCCCGGATGAGAAATCGAAGACTGCCCAGGCTTGCGCTCTGTCTTGCGTTTCTGGTGCTGATACAGGGGGTGCTGACAGATTTCCTGCGCCGGGAGTCTCTGCTGGGGAAGCTTCCGGAGAACGCCTGGGAAACAGAGGAGTTCCGGCAGCTTTCGGTGAGCAAAGACAATATCCGGCAGATGGAGGAGTTTTCCCAGAATACGGGGATTTCCTTTGCGGACTGTCTGGCGGTACAGCTTGTGGCGGGAGATTTTGTACTGGAGAAGCCGGCAAAGCTTTCGGAAAGGGAATTCCGGCAAAGAGAGGCATTGCTTGAGAAATACCGGAAGGAGGAGTTCGGAAAGCTGCAGGAGAGCTGTGAGGCACTGTTTTCAGATCTGGTGTATTTTCCGGTGGCGTATCTGAAAGGAGGAGGAACCGGACAGATCTTCTACGAGAACGGCTACGGCGCACCCCGGAATTACGGAGGGGAACGGACTCACGAGGGGATCGATCTGTTTGGGCAAAAGGATGAGAGCGGATACTATCCGGTGGTCAGCGTGACGGACGGTGTGGTGGAAAATGTGGGATGGCTGCCCCTGGGAGGTTACCGGATCGGTATACGCAGCCCTCACGGCGCGTACTTCTATTATGCTCATCTGGAAGAGTATGGAGCCAGGTTTGAAAAAGGAGACCGGGTGACTGCGGGAGAGCTTCTGGGGCTGATGGGCGATACAGGCTACGGACAGGAAGGGACCAGCGGTAAATTTCCGGTGCATCTCCATTTCGGTGTCTATCTGAGAACAGAACACTTCCGGGAGATGAGCGTCAATCCTTACGCCATCCTGACCTTTCTGGAGAATAAGACCAGGGAGTACACTTACTGAAGAAAATATGCTATAATGAAAAAACCAAAGACAGCAAAAATCAGAGAAACAGTTCGGCCGTAAGACAGGACTGTTGCGATGCAGGAGAATAAGGAGAGAGATAGATATGGAGATACAGTTGTGGCGCGAGCGGCTGCTGCCTTATGAACTTGCGGTGCGTGAGCTGACGGAAAAGTTTATGCATCTGGCAAGGGAGCACCGGGAGCGGGATCTGTATTCCCCCATCGAGCAGGTGACGGGGAGAGTGAAAAGTGTCGCCAGCATTCTGGAGAAGATGCAGCGGAAGGGAATTCCCTTTGAGGAGATGGAAGAGCAGGTGGAGGATATTGCGGGCATCCGCATTATCTGCCAGTTTGTGGAGGATATCTGGAGAGTGGCTGAGATCGTGGCCCATCGGTCAGATATGGAGATCAAGTGCGAGAAGGATTATATCCGCCATCAGAAGGAGAGCGGTTACCGCAGTTACCACCTGGTGATCTACTATACGGTGGAGACCCTGAACGGACCCAGGAGGATCCAGGTGGAGCTGCAGATACGGACCATGGCCATGAATTTCTGGGCCACCATCGAACATTCCCTTCAGTATAAGTATAAGACCAACATTCCTCCTCATGTGAAGGAACGGCTGTCCAAGGCGGCAGAGGCCATCGTGGCACTGGACAACGAGATGTCCTCTGTGCGGGGTGAGATCATGAATGCCCAGAACTCGTCGCTGATCCAGAGAAATCTGGTGATGGACATTCTGGGAAATATTGAAAATCTTTACAGAAAGTCCAGCAAGCGGGAGGTGGAGAAGATCCAGGATGAATTCTACCGGATCTACGCTTCCAATGATCTGCAGCAGCTGAAGCGGTTCCATCAGCAGCTGGACGTGATCGCGGAGGGATACCGGGCGCAGGCCGTCACCTGTGAGCGGGAGAACGGATAGAAGAAAAGGATGGTATAAGATACGTGATGGAGAAAACAGGATTTCCGGCGCTGTTTGAGGAGAAGATGAAGGAGCTGCTGGGAGAGGAATTTCAGGATTATATGAACAGCTATGGAGAAAAGTCCTGCAGCGGGCTTCGGGCTAACCGGATGAAGATTTCTCCGGAGGAGCTGGAGAAGAGACTGCCTTTTGGGGTGAAGAGGGTTCCGTGGATTCCCAATGGATTTACATATGGGGAGGAAGCGCAGCCCTCCAGGGACCCCTATTATTTTGCAGGCCTTTATTATCTCCAGGAGCCCAGCGCCATGACGCCTGCCAGCCGGCTCCCAGTGGAGCCGCGGGACCGGGTGCTGGATCTGTGCGCGGCTCCGGGAGGAAAGGCCACGGAGCTGGGAGCCAGGCTTTGCGGTCAGGGCCTTCTGGTGGCCAATGACATCAGCGCTTCCCGGGCCAGGGCGCTGCTGAAAAATCTGGAGATGGCAGGGATCCCCAATGTCTATGTGACCGGGGAGGATCCGGAGCGGTTAAGGGAAGCGCTTCCGGAGTTTTTTGACAAGATCCTGGTGGATGCCCCCTGCTCCGGCGAGGGAATGTTCCGCAGGGATCCCCAGATGATCCGGTCCTGGCAGGAGCGGGGACCGGAATATTACAGCGGAATTCAGAAAAAGCTGGTGCTGCAGGCAGCGGACATGCTGCGGCCGGGGGGGATGATGATGTATTCCACCTGTACCTTTGATCCCCTGGAAAATGAGGGGACGGTAGCCTGGCTTTTGAAGGAGAGGCCGGATATGCGGCTGGTGCCTGTGGAAGGGTATGAGGGATTTTCCGGCGGCCGGCAGGGACTTTCAGATTGTGTGCGGATCTTTCCCCACAGGATGGCAGGGGAAGGCCATTTTCTGGCGCTCTTAAAAAAGGACGGGCAGGCTCCGGCCAGGCTGTCCGTAAAAGAAGGGTCGGATATGCTGCCGCCGGAGGCAGAAGCGTTTTTGAGAGAATGGGGAATTTTTTCCGGAAATACGGTCTTCCGGATGGTGAAGGAGAGGCTGTACGCCCTGGGAGCCCAAGACGGGATGCCTCCAGGACTCCGGTATCTTCGTACCGGGCTGTATCTGGGAGAATGCAGGAAGCACCGGTTTGAACCATCCCAGGCTCTGGCTATGACCTTAAAACCGGCAAGATGCCCTTCCTGCATCCGCCTGGACCGGGAGGACGGCCGGGTGATCCGCTATCTGAAGGGAGAAACCCTGGACGTCTCGGATCTGGAGAACTCCGGAAAGAAAGGATGGACGCTGGTCTGTGTGGATGATTATCCCCTGGGCTGGGGAAAGCTGGCGGGAGGAGTTCTGAAAAACAAGTATTACAGCGGCTGGCGCTGGCAGTGACGGAGGATGGAGCGGATGGGAAAGATACGGTTGGACAAATTTCTGGCAGACATGGGGACGGGAACCAGATCTCAGGTGAAGGAATTCATCCGCAGAGGCCAGGTGACGGTAAACGGGGAAACTGCCAAAAGGCCGGAGCTTAAGGTGGATCCCGATGAGGATCAGGTGTGCCTTCAGGAGAGGACGCTGACCTATCAGAAACACCGGTACGTGATGCTGCACAAGCCGGCAGGCCTGGTGTCAGCCACAGAGGACGCCAGAGAACGGACGGTGCTGGAGCTTCTTCCGGCAGAAGCGCGAAGAGGGCTGTTTCCTGTGGGAAGACTGGATAAGGATACGGAAGGGCTTTTGCTGCTGACGGATGACGGGGAACTGGCTCACCGGCTGCTTTCCCCCAGGAAGCATGTGGATAAGAAATATTTCGCACGGGTGGCGGGACGGATTACCGGAGAAGATGTCCGGGCGTTTTCGCGGGGAATGGACATCGGAGATGAAAAGCTTACCCTTCCTGCGGTGCTTACTGTGCTGTCTGAGGGCGAGGAAGCTTCAGAGGTGACTGTTACTCTCCGGGAAGGGCGGTATCACCAGATCAAGCGGATGTTTGAAGCGATAGGAAGCCGGGTACTGTACCTGAAGAGGATATCCATGGGACCGCTGCTCCTGGATGATGACCTGAAGCCGGGGGAATACCGGGAACTGACCAGAGAGGAGAGGGCGCTTCTGGGGAGGCCGGATATTCCGGCGGAGGACCCCAAAAGAGAAGATGTCCGGAAAGAGGGTGATACATATGCTGGATAATATTGAGGCGGTACTGTTCGACCTGGATGGAACGCTGGTGGATTCCATGTGGATGTGGAAGGATATCGATATTGAATATCTGGGACACAGGGGGCACAGCCTGCCGGCGGATCTTCAAAGCGCCATCGAAGGAATGAGCCTGACAGAGACGGCCGTTTATTTTAAGACAAGATTTGAGCTGAAGGAGAGTCTGGAGGAGATCAAGGGGGAATGGATGGATATGGCCAGGGAGAAGTACCGTCTGCAGGTACCTCTAAAGCCGGGAGCCAGGGAATTTTTGGGGGAGCTGCGAAAAAGAGGGATCCGGACAGGGATCGCCAGCTCCAACGGACTGGAACTGGTACATACCGTACTGAAGGCCCAGCAGGTGGAGCATATGATCGATACAGTCCATACCTGCTGTGAAGTGGAAAAGGGAAAGCCCAGTCCCGATATCTACCTGCTGGCGGCGTCCCGGCTGCAGGCCGCACCTGAGAAATGTCTGGTGATGGAGGACATACCCAACGGGATCCTGGCAGGAAAGCGGGCAGGGATGCGCACCTGCGCCGTGGAGGATGCAGCCAGCATGGACCAGCGGGAAGAAAAAAGGCGGCTGGCGGACTACTATATTCAGGACTTTTATGATATTTTGCGGGAAAGCTATGAGGTACTCTGATGGGAAAACAGTTTTTGCCGGTATCGCCGGAGGAATGTAAGCAGCGTGGAATCAGACAGCTGGATTTTGTTTATGTGATCGGGGATGCCTATGTGGATCATTCCTCTTTCGGTCCGGCTATCATCAGCCGGGTGCTGGAGAGCAGGGGATATACGGTGGGCATCATTTCCCAGCCGGACTGGAAGGATCCGGACAGTATCTGCCGTTTGGGGGAGCCCAGACTGGCGTTTCTGGTCAGCGGCGGAAATATGGATTCCATGGTGAACCACTATACCGTGTCAAAAAAACACAGGCAGAAGGACGCCTACTCCCCGGGAGGACGGATGGGGCTTCGGCCGGACCGGGCAGTGACGGTATACGGCAATCTGATCCGCCGGAAATTTAAAAGGACGCCGGTGATCCTGGGAGGGATCGAGGCCAGTCTGCGCCGGCTGGGACATTATGACTACTGGTCGGATCAGATGAAGCGGTCGGTGCTGCTGGATTCCGGGGCGGATCTGATCTCCTACGGCATGGGGGAAAGGTCCGTGGTGGAGATCGCGGAGGCACTGGATGCGGGGATTGATGTGAAGGATCTTACCTTTATCAGGGGAACTGTATACCGGTGCAGAAAGATCGGTCATATTCCGGATCCGGTGGTGCTTCCCTCTTACCAGGAACTGACCCGGGATCCCGCCAAATACGCGGAAAGCTTCGCCGTTCAGTACCGGAATACGGATCCCTTCCAGGCGCATACTCTGGTGGAGGATTACGGGAATCAGGGATATGTGGTGCAGAATCCGCCTGCATATCCTCTCAGTACCCAGGAGATGGATGATATTTACGGGCTTCCCTATATGGGAACCTACCATCCCATGTATGAGAAGGAGGGAGGAGTTCCTGCCATCCAGGAAATCCGGTTCAGCCTTACCAGCAACCGGGGCTGTTTCGGCGGCTGCAATTTCTGCGCGCTTACCTTCCACCAGGGAAGGATCGTTCAGGCAAGAAGCCACGAATCTCTGGTGGCGGAGGCCGAGCGGATGACAAAGGAGCCGGATTTCAAGGGCTATATCCACGATGTGGGAGGCCCTACCGCGGATTTCCGGCACCCGGCCTGCAAAAAACAGATGACGAAAGGGGCCTGTTCGGGACGGCAGTGCCTGTTTCCCCGTCCATGCCCTCATCTGGAAGCGGACCATGAGGACTATCTTGCGCTGCTGGGAAAGCTGCGGCGCCTGCCGGGAGTGAAAAAGGTTTTCATTCGTTCCGGCATCCGTTTTGATTATGTGCTGGCGGATCATCGAACCCGGTTTTTATCGGAACTGGCAGCCCATCATGTCAGCGGACAGCTTCGGGTGGCTCCGGAGCATGTGTCGGATGAGGTGCTGCGGCGAATGGGAAAACCATCCCACCAGGTCTATCAGGAGTTTTTAAAACAGTATGAGGACTGCTGCCGCAGGCTGGGGAAGGAGCAGTATGCGGTGCCTTACTTCATGTCTTCTCATCCGGGCTGCGGTCTTGGGGAGGCGGTGGAGCTGGCGGAATATATCCGGGATCTGGGTTTTATGCCGGAACAGGTGCAGGATTTCTATCCCACGCCATCTACAGTATCCACCTGTATGTATTACACCGGCCTGGATCCTCTGACCATGAAGCCGGTCTATGTCCCCAAAAATCCCCATGAAAAAGCCATGCAGCGGGCACTGATCCAGTACCGGAATCCGGCCAACCGCGGGCTGGTGGAGGAAGCGCTGAAAAGGGCGGGAAGAGAGGATCTGATCGGATGGGGGCCAAAATGTCTGCTGCGGCCTGCAGACGGAAATGGCCGCGGCCGGGGAAGACAGGAGGGCCGTCCCCGGCCGGGAGAAAGGGCCGGGAGAAAGGACCCAAGCCTGCGGCGGGAGAAGAGCCGGTCCAGGGGAGGAACGCCGGCGGAAAGCCGGAAGGATGTACGCACCGGGGAAAGAAAAAAGAGCCGGAAAGGAAAGATACGGAATGTACACCCCAAAAAGAAAACGGCGGCTGACGGCTGATTTGTAAAAAAAAATATTAAATTTTTAGAAAATCTATTGGTAAAACAGGGCAAATTTGATAGGATGTATAGGTGTGCCGGGCATTTGCGGCAATCTGGCCTTTCCGCCCTGCCGCGGCAAAAATCTGAGATAAGAGGAAATGGAACATGAAGACAGCAAAAGGAGAATATGGATATATCCGGTGGGAGAAAAAACGGCGGCTGCTGGTGACTTTGGGGCTGTTTGCCCTGCCGGTGGCGGCATTTGTGGGAGGCGTGCTGGTGACCGGGACCAAGCAGAATCTGATCACGGTGGTGGCGCTGGTGGGATGCCTGCCTGCCTGCCGTTCTCTGGTGGGACTGATCATGATGGGGATGCAGAAGTCTATGACAGAGGAGAATTATCAGGCTATCCGGGCGCATCAGGGGAATCTGGTGATGGCGTATGAGCTGGTGCTTACCACTTATGAGAAGAACGCTTTTCTGGACGCTATTGCTGTCTGCGGAAATAAGGTGGTGGGATATTCCTCACGCCTGGACTGCTCTCCGGAATTTATGGAGCAGCATGTGAGGAAAATCCTGAAACAGAACGGATATAAGACGGAAGTGAAGATCCTGAAGGACCGGAAAAAGTATCTGGAACGGCTGGATTATCTCAATGCCCATAAAGAGGAGCTGGAGCGGGATATCAGATTTGAGCCGGATGAGCGGTATCCGGATCTTAGCCGGGAGGAGCTGATCCGGCATACCATCCTGGCTATTGCCCTGTAAAGGGGCGGCAGTTTGGCCTTTCGGCTTCACTGCCACAAGAGGGGGATCAGATGAGAACACTGGAGATCGGAAAAAACCAGGCGGGACAGCGGCTGGACAAATATCTGAAGAAATATTTCCGGGAGGCGCCGGACAGTTTTCTGTACCGGATGCTGCGGAAGAAGAATATCCTGCTGAATGAGAAAAAGGCTTCCGGCGGGGAAAAACTGAAGGAAGGGGATACCGTCCGGCTGTATCTGGCGGAGGAAACCATAGAAAAATTCCGGGGGAATCCCTCCATGTCTGCCCCCCGTCCGGAGCGGAAAAGGGTTTCCCTGGATGTGATCTATCAGGACGAGGATGTGATCTTTATCAATAAACCTGCGGGGATGCTGTCCCAGAAGGCAGGGGACAAGGATATATCCCTGGTGGAGTATCTCATCGGTTATCTGCTGGATACGGGTGCCCTCACCAGAGAAGAGCTGGACACTTTCCGCCCGTCGGTCTGCAACCGGCTGGACAGGAACACCAGCGGTCTGGTTCTGGCGGGCAAAAGCCTTAAGGGACTGCAGGAGCTGTCCCTGGCGCTGAAGGAGAGAACGCTGAAAAAGTATTATATCTGCCTGGTAAAAGGAGTGCTGGAAGAGCCAGGGCACTGCCGGGGATATCTGACCAGAGAGAAAACGTTCAGCCAGGTGCGGATCCAGAAGGATGCCCCGGAGGGAGCTTCGCCGGTGGAGACGGCTTTTGTCCCTCTTTGGAACGATGGGAAGAATACGCTTTTGAAGGTAGAGCTGATAACCGGAAAAACTCACCAGATCAGAAGCCATATGGCAAGCCTGGGTTATCCTTTGGCGGGAGATCCCAAATATGGAGACGCCGGATGGAACAGGGAGCTGGCGAAGCGGTATGGGCTGAAACGACAGTTTCTTCATGCGTATGAGCTGGATTTTTCCGGCCTGGACGGGTGTCTTCCCAACCTGGAAAAATCCAGATTTACGGCTCCGCTGCCCAAGGATCTGACCCGGGTGCTGAAGAACATGCAATGCCCTCTGACGCTGTGAGGGCCTGTAACGGAAAAGAGGAGAGTATTATGGCGGGAAAAAAGAAAAATCTGGGGAGGGAGATCCTGGAGGATGCGCTGCTGATCCTGGCGGTATTGGCTGCTGTATTTCTCATAAAGCGTTTTGTGCTGATCAATGCGGAGATCCCTTCGGGATCCATGGAAAATACGATCATGGTGGGAGACCAGATTTTCGGCAGCCGGCTGTCCTACGTGTTTGGAGATCCGGAACGGGGAGATATTGTGATCTTCCGGTATCCAGACAATGAGGAGGAGCTGTTTATCAAACGGGTGATCGGGCTGCCGGGGGAAAAGGTGGAGATCATCGACGGAAAGGTATATATCAACGATTCCCAGGAGCCGCTGAATGAGGATTATCTGAAGGAGGAGCCGGAGGGAAGCTTCGGTCCGTATTATGTGCCGGAGGGCTGCTACTTTATGCTGGGTGATAACCGGAACTGGTCAAAGGATTCCAGGTACTGGACGAATACTTATGTGGAACGGGATAAGATTCTGGCCAAGGCAGTGTGGCGGTACTGGCCCCTTGACGAATTCGGAAAGATCGACTGATTTTCGAAACTGTTGCTTAAAATTTTACAGGAGGGAAAAGAGATGGCGACCTGGAATTCCAGAGGACTGCGGGGGTCCACTCTGGAGGAACTGATCAACCGGACCAATCAGCAGTATCGGGAGAAAGGGCTGGCACTGATCCAGAAGGTGCCTACCCCCATCACACCCATTAAGATCGATAAGAACAGCCGGCATATTACGCTGGCTTATTTTGAACAGAAAAGTACCGTGGACTACATCGGAGCTGTACAGGGGATCCCTGTGTGTTTTGACGCCAAGGAGTGCCAGGAGGATGTGTTCCCCCTGGCAAACATCCATGAGCATCAGGTGGGGTTTATGCAGGAATTCGAGCGTCAGGATGGGGTGGCCTTCCTGATCATTTTTTATGCCAGACGGAACGAATTCTATTATATGCCCCTCCGGGAGCTGATAAGGTTCTGGGAGAGAGGGAAGAACGGCGGACTGAAGCGGTTTAAGTATCAGGAGCTGGACCGGGAAAATTTTCTGCCCCATCATACCGGGGTGCTGGTGCCGTATCTGGAAGGGATCCGGAGGGATCTGGAAACCAGGGATTGACTTTTTGCGGCAGGATGCGTATAATTTGTATATTCATTTGGTAGCACATTGCCGTGATAAAGCGATCCGGCAAAATGCGGTCCGGACAGGGCGGATACCGGTTGGGACTCTGGGGGAAGCCCCGGGAACGAATGCAGATCACAGATGAGAAAAGGGAGAAACAGAATGAAACAGTTATTCCATACACCGGAGGGAGTCCGGGATATCTACGGAGGAGAGTGTGAGAGAAAGCTCTTTCTGCAGGAAAAGCTGCAGAAGATCTTCCATTCTTTCGGGTATCAGGATATCGAAACTCCCACCTTTGAATTTTTTGATGTGTTCAGTGCCCAGGTGGGGACCACCCCCTCCAGAGCGCTGTACAAATTTTTTGACAGGGAAGGGAATACGCTGGTGCTGCGGCCGGATTTTACACCGTCCATCGCCAGAGCGGCATCCCAGTATTTCCGGCAGGAAAATTTTCCGGTGCGGCTCTGCTATCGGGGCAACACTTTTGTGAATAATTCCAGCTATCAGGGAAGGCTGAAAGAATCCACCAAGATGGGAGCAGAGCTTCTGGGAGATCCCACAGTGGACGCGGATGCGGAGGTCATCGCCCTGACGGTGGAGCTTCTGAAGGCCACAGGACTTACGGAGTTTCAGATCAGCGTGGGACAGGTGGATTTTTTCAAATCTCTGATGAAGGAAACGGGGATGTCTCAGGAGATGGAGGCGGAGCTCCGGCAGCTGATCTCCAGCAAGAATCCCTTCGGGGTGGAGGAGCTTCTGACAGAGCAGAACATTTCCGGGGAACCGATGGAGGCGCTGTCCATGCTGCCCCAGCTGTTCGGGTCCCTGGAGGTGCTCCAGAAGGCCAGGAGCCTGACCGGGAATCCGGAGGCCCTTGCGGCGGTAAAACGGCTGGAGGATATCTACCGGGTGCTGGAGTTCTACGGCTGCCAGCAGTATGTGTCCTTTGATCTGGGAATGCTCAGCAAGTATCAGTATTATACGGGGATCATTTTCCAGGGGTATACGTATGGTACGGGAGAACCCCTGGTGAAAGGCGGACGGTACAACAACCTTCTGGCGCATTTTGGGAATCCCGTCCCGGCCATCGGATTTGAGCTGGTGATGGATCAGGTGATGAGCGCTCTGGAGCGGCAGAAGATTCCGGTATCTGTGACACAGGGGAGAACGCTGATCCTGTACCGGGAGGATACCCGTTCTCTGGCCATAGGGCTGGCCAGGGAGCACAGAGCCCATCAGATGGATGTCCAGTGCATGCTGATGGAGGAGGGAAAGACGCTTTCGGATTACCGGGCATATGGAAAGCAGAACAGGTTTGGCGGAATCGTATATCCGGTGAACGAGGACGAGATCCGGGTGATCAATCTGTTTACCGATGAGGAGCAGACTGCCAGGATCCAGGATCTGAAATAGGAGGGGACATACCATGAGATATCTGACGATCGCTCTGACCAAGGGCCGTCTTGCCAGCAGGACGCTGGAGCTTCTGGAACAGACGGGGATCACCTGCCAGGAGATGAAGGATAAGAGTACCAGAAAACTGATCTTTACCAACGAGGAAAAGAAACTCCGGTTCTTTCTTGCCAAAGGACCGGACGTACCCACCTATGTGGAGTACGGGGCCGCCGACATCGGAGTGGTGGGGAGAGACACGATCCTGGAGGAGGGAAGGAAGCTGTATGAGGTGATGGATCTGGGCTTTGGAAAGTGCCGGATGTGCATCTGCGGACCGGAATCGGCAAAGGAGCTTCTGGAGCATAACCAGCTGATCCGGGTGGCCACCAAGTACCCCAATATTGCCAAGGATTATTTTTACAACAAGAAGCACCAGACCGTGGAGATCATCAAGCTGAACGGATCCATTGAGCTGGCGCCTATCGTGGGACTTTCCGAGGTGATCTGCGATATTGTGGAGACAGGCTCCACATTAAGGGAGAACGGTCTGAAGGTGCTGGAGGAGGTCTGCCCTCTTTCTGCCCGGATGGTGGTGAATCAGGTGAGCATGAAGATGGAAAGTCAGCGGATCTCAGGACTGATTCAGGATCTGAGAAATGTGATCAGGGAGGGATAGACGTGAGGATCGTAAAACTGACGAAGGAAACCACAGAGAATATTCTGGAGAATATGCTGAAGAGAAGTCCCGGCCAGTACGGGGAATACGAGGCACGGGTACAGGAGATCTTAAGCCGGGTAAAGGAGCAGAAGGACGAGGCGGTATTTTCTTACACCAGACAGTTTGACCGGGCGGACATCGGTCCTGAAAATGTGCGGGTGACAGAGGAGGAGATCCGGGAAGCCTACCGCAGGGTGGATCCCGGGCTCCTTGAGGTGATCCGGAAGGCTCTGGGGAATATCCGGGATTACCACGCGCTGCAGAAGCAGAACAGCTGGTTTGAGAGTACGGAGAAAGGGACCATGCTGGGACAGAAAGTGACGCCCCTGAAGCGGGTGGGTGTCTATGTGCCGGGAGGAAAAGCCGTGTACCCCTCTTCCGTACTGATGAATATCGTGCCGGCAAAGGTGGCCGGTGTGGATGAGATCATCATGACCACCCCCTGCAGTCCGGAGGGAAGGGTGAATCCCGCTGTTCTGGTGGCAGCCAGGGAAGCGGGGGCGGACGCCGTCTACAAGGTGGGAGGCGCCCAGGCCATCGGCGCCATGGCCTACGGTACAGAGAGTATTCCCAGGGTGGACAAGATCGTGGGACCGGGCAATATCTATGTGGCTCTGGCAAAGAAAGCGGTATACGGCCACGTGAGCATCGACTCTGTGGCAGGTCCCAGCGAGATCCTGGTGCTGGCGGATGAGACGGCAAATCCCCGGTATGTGGCGGCGGATCTTCTGTCCCAGGCAGAGCATGACGAGCTGGCTTCCGCGATCCTGATCACCACCAGCCAGGAGCTGGCCGAAAAGGTCAGCGCCCAGGTGGAGGAATTCGTAAGGGTGCTGGAGAGGAAGGAGATCATTGAGAAATCTCTGGACCAGTTTGGATATATCCTGGTGGCGGAGGATATGGAGGAAGCCATTGAGACGGCAAATCAGATCGCTTCCGAACATCTGGAGATCGTGACGAAAAATCCTTTTGAGGTGATGACAAAGATCCGGAATGCGGGAGCCATCTTTATCGGAGAGTACAGCTGTGAGCCTTTGGGAGATTATTTTGCGGGTCCCAACCATATCCTGCCCACCAACGGTACGGCCAAGTTCTTCTCGCCTCTGTCGGTGGACGATTTTGTGAAAAAATCCAGCATCGTCTATTATTCCCGGGAGGCGCTTCAGGAGATCCACGAAGATATCCAGCAGTTTGCCAGATCAGAACAGCTTACCGCCCATGCCAATTCCATTGCGGTGCGGTTTGAGAAGGAATAGAGAGGGAAAAGATCATGGAAGTCAGAAAGATGGATGACGCGGGAAAAAAGAGAGCTGTACAGGTGAAACGGGATACCAGGGAGACACAGATCGCGGTGACCCTGGATCTGGACGGCGCGGGAAAGGCCAGGCTGCATACCGGCATCGGCTTTTTCGACCATATGCTGGACGGGTTTGCCCGTCATGGATTTTTTGATCTGGATGTGGATGTGAAGGGAGACCTGGAGGTGGACTGCCACCACACCGTGGAAGATACCGGTATCGTACTGGGTACTGCCATCCGGGAGGCTCTGGGAAATAAAGAAGGGATCCGCCGGTTCGGAAGTTCTCTTCTTCCCATGGACGAGACGCTGGTGCTTTGTGCGGTGGATCTTTCCGGGAGACCGTATCTGAACTTTCAGGCGGAATTTACGTCGCAGAAGGTGGGAGAGATGGACACGGAGATGGCCAGGGAGTTTTTTTACGCTGTCAGTTACGGGGCGGGGATGAACCTCCATCTGAAGGTCCTGGACGGGAGCAACAACCATCATATCATGGAGGCGCTCTTTAAGGCGTTTGCCAGAGCGCTGGACGAGGCCATCGGGAAGGATCCCAGAGTACAGGGGGTGCTTTCCACCAAGGGAAGCCTGTAAGAACGGAGGATGAAAAGAAGAAATATGGAATACAGATCAATGATTCCCTGTCTTTATATGTGGAAGGGGCAGGCGGTAACGGGCTTTGGACAGAAGAATATCTTTGAGGGAGGGGATCCGGAGACCCTGGCCCGGGAGTACGGCAACCGGGGAGCCGACGGGCTGCTGGTGTTTGATTTTTCCTCCAACGACACGGAACACGATCAGGCGATCGGGATCATCAGGAAGATCGTTTTGCAGGCGGAGGTGCCGGTGATCGGCGCCGGTAATGTGAAGCGGATGGAGGATGTGAAGAAGCTTCTTTACGCAGGGTGTCAAAAGGCGGTGCTGAATTTTTCCAAGGAGAGCAATGTGGCGCTGCTTGAGGAGGTGTCCAGCCGGTTTGGAAGAGAAAAGATCCTTGTGAGTATTTTTCTGCTGGAGGAGTATGAAAACAACCGGGAGCTGATCGAGGAATATGCGGGAGGTATCCTTTGCCTGGAGAATCTGCAGGAGGCGATCCACCGGGAAACGTCCCTTCCGGTGCTGCTCCACACCAACAGCATGGAGCGGGAAGAGATCCTTTCCGTACTGGCGGGGGAAGAGGCTGATGGGATCAGCGGCCGGTATGTCAGCGACCCGGAGGTGGACCTGATGGAGCTGAAGCAGGAATGCAAAAAAAGGGGGATTCCGGTGAATACCTTTTCCAGCAGCATTGCCTGGGAGGATTTTAAGCTGAACAGCGATGGGATGATCCCGGTGGTGGTTCAGGATTACAGGACAGATCAGGTGCTGATGCTGGCGTACATGAACAGGGAAGCCTTTGAGAATACCCTCGCCACCGGGAGGATGACTTACTGGAGCAGAAGCAGGAATGAGCTGTGGGTGAAGGGCGCCACCAGCGGTCACTATCAGTATGTAAAGTCCCTGACCCTGGACTGCGATAACGATACGATCCTGGCCCGGGTGTCCCAGGTGGGCGCTGCCTGTCATACGGGAAATAAGAGCTGCTTTTTCAAAGAGCTGGCGGCAAAGCCCGGAAACGATACCAATCCTTTAAGAGTATTCGAGGATGTGTACCGGGTGATCCTGGACCGGAAGGAGCATCCCAAGGAGGGCTCCTATACCAATTACCTTTTCGACAAAGGAATTGACAAGATCCTGAAAAAAGTGGGGGAGGAGTGTACGGAGATCATCATTGCCGCCAAGAACCCGGACAATGAGGAGATCAAGTACGAGATTTCCGATTTCCTCTATCATGTGATGGTGCTGATGGCGGAAAAAGGCGTGACCTGGGACGATATAACCGGAGAGCTGGCCAGACGGTAAATAACGGGCTGCGGAAGGACAGAGAAAAACTGTGCTTTTGCAGCTTTTTTGTATGCGCTTGCCTGCTGTGCGCAAACGGTTTTCAGGTTCCTTATAAAATACTTGCGTATTTTTTTATTGGTGATATACTGTCTATGGACAGATGCCGGATTCGGGAAAAGCCTGGAGAGAGGAACCCGGAAGTGCCGGCATGTATGTATTCACAGAAGAAAAAATGTGACAGTGGGACTGAGCTGTCACGAAAAATTCGCACGTAAGTTATGGAGGAAGAGATGAAAATTATCATTATTGGCTGCGGAAAAGTGGGGCTTGCGCTGGCGGAAGGACTCAGCGGTGAGCAGTACGACGTAGTCCTGGTGGATTCTTCAGCACAGCGTCTGCAGCAGGTGTCCGAAGATATTGATGCGCTGACGGTGGTGGGAAACGGATCCAGTATTGCCACTCTTACAGAAGCAGGGGTGGAGGAAGCGGATCTGCTGATCGCAGTGACGGGATCCGATGAGCTGAATCTTCTCTGCTGCCTGATCGCCAGAAAACAGGGCCATTGTCAGACCGTAGCCAGGGTAAGGAATCCTGTATACAATAAGGAAATCGGTTTTATCAAGGAGCGTCTGGGGATATCCATGATCATCAATCCGGAGCTGGCGGCGGCCATGGAGATCGCCCGTCTGCTGCAGTTCCCGTCGGCGATCAATATTGATACCTTTGCCAAAGGGCGGGTGGAGCTGCTCCGCTTCCGGCAGCAGCCGGAATTTCACATGGACGGTCTTTCCGTTTCCCAGCTTCAGGAAAAGATAAAGAGTCAGATCCTGATCACCGGTGTGGAGCGGGGGGAGCAGGCATATATCCCCAACGGCGATTTCCGCCTGAAGGATGGAGATTATCTGTTCATTATGGCATCCCCGCAGAATGCGGGGGCTTTTTTCCGTGAGATCGGAGTGAAGAATGACAGGGTGAAGAGCTGTATGATCGTGGGAGGAGGCACGATCGCTTTTTATCTGGCAAAACAGCTGCTGAATATGCGGATCCGGGTATCCGTGATTGAGCAGTCGTATGAACGGTGCGAGGTTCTGGCGGAGCTGCTGCCGGACGCCAATATCATTCATGGAGACGGTACCAATAAAAAGCTTCTGGAGGCGGAAGGCCTGGGAGAAGTGGAATCTTTTGTGTCCCTCACCAACATGGATGAGGAAAATATAATGATGGCCCTGTATGCCAAAGAGCGATCTAGGGCCAAGCTGGTTACAAAGGTGAACCGGCTGTCCTTTGACAGTCTTCTGGAGAAACTGGAGCTGGGAAGCGTGATCGTTCCCAAAAATATCACGGCGGACCATATCCTTCGGTATGCCAGAGCCATGGAGAACACCATCGGAAGCAATGTGGAGACGCTTTACCATATTCTGGATAATAAGGCAGAGGCTCTGGAATTTGTGATCCGGGACAACTCTCAGGTGGTGAACGTACCTCTGAAAGACCTGAATCTGAAAGACAATCTGCTGGTGGGCTGTATCTACCGCAACGGCAGGGTGATGATTCCCTGGGGAAATGACAGCCTGCAGGTGGGCGATACCGTGATCGTAGTGACTACACAGAAAGGCCTTCGGGATATCAGGGATATTCTGAAGAGATAAGGGACAGCAGGGAATGAACTTTAGAAATGTGATTTTTATTATAGGATGGGTGCTGAATATTGAGGCGGTGCTGATGGTACCGTCTATGATCACGGGACTTATCTACCAGGAAACGGAAACGTTTGCCCTTGTATGGGCGGCGATTCTGTGTCTGGTCATCGGGTTTCCCATGTCCAGGATACGCAGGAAGGAGACTTACTTCCGGATGCGGGAGGGATATGTGACGGTGGCTCTGTGCTGGATCCTGATGAGCGTGATGGGATCCCTCCCCTTTATCTTTTCCGGGACACTGACCAATCCTGTGGACGCTTTGTTTGAGACCGTATCCGGGTTCACCACCACGGGATCCAGTGTGATCGTGGATGTGGAGGCGGTATCCGGATGCATTCTTTTCTGGAGGAGCTTTACCCACTGGATCGGCGGCATGGGTGTCCTGGTATTTCTTTTGTCCCTGTTCCGGATGACGGGAGGATCTCATATCAACCTGATGAAGGCGGAGAGCCCGGGGCCGGCAGTGGGAAGACTGCTTCCCACTGTGCAGTCTACAGCCAAGGCCCTCTATATGATCTACTTCGGTATGACGGTGATCCAGGTGATCCTGCTGCTTCTGGGACGGATGCCGCTGTTTGATGCCCTGACCATTACCTTCGGTACCGCCGGTACCGGAGGCTTCGGAATTAAAAATGACAGTATGGGAAGCTATTCCACCTATCATCAGGTGGTGGTGACGGTGTTCATGATCCTGTTCGGAGTGAACTTCAACGTTTATTTTTTCCTTCTGGGAAAGAAATGGAAGCAGGCGCTGCGCTGTGAGGAGCTGTGGTGGTATCTGGGGATCGTGGCAGCGGCTATTCTGGGGATCGGGCTGAATATCTGGAGGCTGTACGGCGATCTGGGAACCTCCATCCAGCAGGCGGCTTTCCAGGTGGGATCGATCATCACTACTACAGGTTACGCCACAGCGGATTTTAATCTGTGGCCGGAGGTTTCCCGGACCATTCTGGTACTGCTGATGTTTGTGGGAGCCTGCGCGGGAAGCACTGGCGGCGGTATGAAGATTTCCCGGCTGGTGATCCTTCTGAAGACCCTGAAAAAGGAGATGCATCAGTATCTGCATCCCAACCGGGTGGGGAAGATCAAGATGGACGGAAAGATCGTGGAACATGAGACGATACGGAGTATCAATGTATTCCTGGTGGCTTATTTCCTGATCTTTGCGCTGTCCACCCTGCTCCTGTCCTTTGACGGGACGGATCTGATCACCAATTTTACCGCGGTGGCCGCTACCTTTAATAATATCGGACCGGGGCTGGAGCAGGTAGGACCGGTATCCAATTTCTCTCTGTTTTCCAACATTTCCAAGCTGGTGCTGACGTTCGATATGCTGGCGGGGAGGCTGGAGATCATCCCCCTCCTTCTGCTGTTTATGAAGAGCACCTGGAAACGGTTCTGAGTTACGGGGCGGAGACCGGACGCCCTACTGATGATAGTAGGAGAGAAAATCCGCCAGCTTTTCCACAGCCTCTTTCAGTACCTCTATTCGGGGCAGATAGACGATACGGAAATGATCCGGCTGGTTCCAGTTAAAGCCGCCGCCGTGAACCAGCAGGATCTTTTTATCCCGCAGCAGATCCAGAGCGAATTTTTCATCGTCAGTGATATGGAATTTCTTTACATCCAGCCTGGGGAAGATGTAAAATGCCGCCTGGGGCTTTACACAGGTGATCCCCGGAATATCCTTTAAGGCGTTGTAGATAAAATCCCTCTGCTGGCAGATCCTTCCCTGGGGAACCAGATAGCTGTTGACGCTCTGATGACCGCCCAGCGCTGTCTGTACGATGGACTGGGCTGGGACATTGGAGCAGAGACGCATGTTGGAAAGCATCTTGATGCCTTCGATATAGTCTTTGGCAATCCGTTTGTTTCCGCTGAGGATCATCCAGCCGATCCGGAATCCGGCGATCATATGGGATTTGGACAGTCCGCTGTAGGTGACGCAGAACAGATCCGGAGCCAGGGAGGCAATGGAGGTATGCTCCTGGCTGTCCATCACCAGGCGGTCGTAAATCTCATCCGAAAAGATGATGAGCTGGTGCCTGCGGGCGATGTCCACGATTTTTTCCAGAATTTCTCTGGGATACAGGGCGCCGGTGGGATTGTTGGGATTGATGATCACGATGGCTTTTGTCCTGTCCGTGATCTTTTTTTCGATATCCTCCAGATCGGGATACCAGTCGGACTGTTCGTCGCAGATATAGTGAACAGCCTTGCCGCCGGCAAGGGTGGCGCAGGCGGTCCACAGAGGGTAATCGGGGGAGGGGATCAGGATCTCATCCTGATTGTCCAGGAGGGCGGACATACAGAGATTGATCAGCTCGCTGACACCGTTTCCCGTATAGATATCCTCAATGGACACGTTGGGGAGTCCCTTCAGCTGGGCATACTGCATGATGGCTTTCCGTGCGGAAAAAAGACCTTTGGCGGAGGAATACCCTTCGCATTCGGTCAGCTGTCTGCGCATATCAAAGACCACCTCGTCCGGAGCGTGAAGACCAAAGGGTGCCGGGTTTCCGATGTTCAGCTTCAGGATCTGCACTCCGGCGTCCTCCAGCCGCTCCGCTTCATCCACCACAGGACCTCTCACATCATATAAAACATTTTCCAGTTTGGAAGATTTCTTAAATTCCCGCATTTTTTTTCCTCCCGCAGATCTTTTTTCTTCGGATTTCTCATATATTTGTACGGATTCCCGCCGGACATCCGGTATGGCTGCGGCGGATTCCCCGTCTTCGGAATTGTTTCCTGTCAGCCAGTCTTCCTCCACCTGCAGCACAGATGCAAGAAAATGAAGGATTTCCGGCCGGGGAATGGTTTTCCCGCTGACATACTGGCTCATGTGGCTTTTTCCCAGCTTTATCCCCTGTTCCTGGGCTATGCGGATAAAGTCCACCTGCTTTTTTCCCTGCCGTTCCATGGCTGTTTTTAAACGGGCCGCAAAAGCTTCTTTTTCCATTGCCATTACCTCCAAAGTTCAAATTTATGGGCATTATACCACAGCGGAATGAGCGGTTCAATGGGAAAACAGAGAAAAAATGAAAAAAGTTCAAAAAATCTCAAAAGTTCAATTGTAAAGAGAAAAAAGTTCAATTTATAAAAACGAATGATTTTAATTTTTGTGTTGACGCAGGGCAAAAGCTGTGATATGATTCTGGTTAGATAAAGCTAACTAAAAGATTTCCGGTGCGCTTCTGCGCCATATTTTTTGAACATGGGTTAGATAAAACTAACCAGAAAGGAGAGAGAGATGAGTCTGGTAATTATTGGAGGCAATGAGCGGATGGTCACACGGTACGAGAATATCTGCAGGGATTTTGGGCATACAGCGAAGGTTTTTGTGAAGGAACACAGTTCCATCCGGAAAAAGATGGGCTGTCCAGATCTGCTGATCCTGTTTACCAACACAGTATCTCATAAGATGGTGGTGAGCGCTTCCCAGGAGGCAAAACGGAATAATATCCCCATCGCCCGTACCCACAGCAGCAGCGTCTCAGCGCTGCAGAATCTGCTGGAAGAGATGAAGGAGGGATGAACATGGAATTTGAGCAGGTATTGGTACGCCATGGAGCTCCAACCCTGGCGGGACTGAAAACAGCCAGCATGTTCTGGTATTCTTTTCAGGATCTGGAGCAGACGTGTGAGATGATCTGTCAGTGGAACGGCACCTTTCTTCAGAAGGGGATCCGGCTGGATATTCTGAAGATCAACAGGGACAGGATGCTGCTGTATGTGTACCGGGAGACCCGGCTTTGGAAGGATCTGGAACAGCCGGAAGCCCGCCGGATCCTGGAGAGCTGCGGCTACCGGCTTGGAGGCATGAGGGAAATCCTGGCTCATCTGCGGGAAAGGCTGCAGGATTATCAGGAATTTCCCCATGAGATCGGTCTGTTCCTGGGCTATCCGGTGGAGGATGTACGGGGATTTATTGAAAACGGGGGAAAGAATTTTTGCTGCAGCGGATGCTGGAAGGCATACTGCCGCCGGCAGGAGAAGGAAAAGCTGTTCTCCCGCTTTCGGAAATGTGAAGCAGTTTATATGAAGCTGTTTCTGAAAGGAAGGAGTGTTTGGCAGCTTACAGTGGCTGCCTGACATAGATCATACGCGGCAGGAAAGCCGGAAGCCGGGTCAGAGGCATATATGCAGATGTATCCGCCCGGCTGGTGTCCGCGGGAAATATAACATAAAGAGAGGATGAAAAGTATGAGTAAGATTGCGGTAGTTTATTGGAGCGGAACAGGAAATACAGAGGCCATGGCTTGGCAGGTGGAAGCGGGGGCCAGGGCTGCCGGAGCGGAAGTGAGCCTGGTGGAGGTTACCGGGTTTTCTCCGGATAAAATGGATGATTTCGACGCAGTGGCGTTCGGCTGCCCTTCCATGGGTAATGAGCAGTTGGAAGAGGATGAATTTGAACCGGTATTTTCTGCCTGCGAGAGCAAGCTGTCGGGAAAGAGGATCGCTCTGTTCGGTTCCTATGGATGGGGAGACGGCGAATGGATGCAGAGCTGGGAGGAACAGTGCAGACAGGATGGAGCAGTCCTGGCCTGCCCCAGTGTGATCTGCAATGAAGCCCCCGATGAGGAGGCGCAGGAAGCCTGCCGGAATCTGGGAAAGGCGCTGGCAGAGTAGCATCCGGGCCAGTCCGGTCCGGAACAGATGAAGATCCGTAGGAGAGAAAAATGGCCGGCTGCCGCAGATCCCTCCTGTTTCATGGTTTCCGCTGAGGGCAGATGATAAAGCGTCAAAGCAGATGCGGCATCTTCCCTGTCAGGAAGGGGACGGTTGTGGAGCGGGTGGACTGCGGCAGCCGGTCTGTGTGTATCGGCAGGAGCCATGGTTCTCCTGTGAACCGTTACGGGAGATCGCGGCGATATGGAAAGCTTTGGAAAAAGTGCTTGACAAAGAGGTTAGATGTGACTAATCTATAAGAAGGGAGTTTTGCAAGACTAACTCTGAAGGCTGATTCGGTACGGATCGGAGGGATATTGTGAGCGAAAAAGAAGAAATCATCCAGAGATTAAAGGACAATGGATGCCGGATTACCCGGCAGAGAAGGATACTGATCGACATTATTCTGGAAAACGACTGTGCAAGCTGCAAGGAAATATTTTATCAGGCATCCCGGAAGGATCGGAAGATCGGTCTTGCCACCGTCTATCGGATGGTAAACGCGCTGGAGGAGATTGGAGCCATTGACCGGAAGAATATGTACAAGCTGGAATATCCGGTGGGAAAAGGCTGTCTGGTATTTCTGGATGACGGTACTGTGTGGAGACTCTCCGAGAAAATCTGGAAGAAGGTTATCCGGGAAGGCCTGGGAAAATGCGGATATCTGGAAGGAAAAAAGGTATCGGCGGTTTTGATGCAGGATGCTAGGGGTACGTATCAGAAGGTGGAATACGGACAAGATGGAGAGAATTCTGCAAAGCTGTGAGATGCAGCGGGTTAACGATAAAATTTATCAGTTAAGGCCGTTAGGATTGACTACCTCAAAAAATGGTTGCTAAGATGAACTCATAGCAACGGTTTTACATACAATTTACAGAAAGTGGTGGTTGGATGAAAAAACACAGATTTTGGGCATGGGCCATGCTGTTCTGTATGGCTATGGTATTTTATACTGGTTACAAACATAAGTAGGAGGCGGAAAGTATGTTGGAATGTTTGAAATGTATTGACTGGAAAAAGAGCGGTATTTTTGCGGCAGGTGTTCTGTTTGGAACGGCAGGGATCAAGGTGCTGTCCAGCAGGGATGCCAGAAAAGTTTATACCCAGGGAGCGGCTGCGGTGCTGCGGGCCAAGGAATGTGTGATGAATACGGCTGCTGTGGTGCAGGAAAATGCGGAGGATATCCTGGCAGAGGCCAGACAGATCAATGAGGACAGAAAAGCTGCGGACGCTGCCAGGGAGGTGGCGGATGAGGAGGCTTCCATGGAGGAATCCCAGAAGGATCAGGAAGCGTGACCGCAGGAGAAGATCTGAAAGAAAGACGGGAAAAAGCGGTGACGGTTCCGTATTCCGCTGTCCCGGGTGTGCTGGTGAAGGCGAAGCCGGAAGGCTGAACTGTTACGAAAAGGGAAGGGGCTGCGGCATGAGGAGATCGTGCGGCAGCCCCTTCTGTCAGGGAGAGAAAAGTATGAAATTTACAATCAAGCATGAGGTAAGAGGAAGAATCCGGGTACAGATGGGGCAGCCGGTCATGAGCGCCCGGGAAGCGGATACGCTGCTGTACTATCTCTGTCAGACGGAGGGAGTCACATCCGCGAAAGTGACGGAAAGGACCCGGAGCGCCGTGATCCGGTACAGCGGCAGCAGGGATACTGTGATCGCGGCACTGCGGCGTTTCTCCTATCAAAGGGTCCAGGTACCGGATCAGGTGCTGGAGAATTCCGGAAGGCAGATGAATGCGGAATTCCAGGAAAAGCTGATCATGAAGGTGCTGCTGCGGGCAGGCGGGAAGCTGTTTGTCCCTGCTCCCGTCCGGGCTTTCTGGACAGGACTGAAGTCTGTGGGGTATATCCTCAGAGGGGTAAAATGTCTGGCCGGAGGCAAGCTGGAGGTGGCGGTCCTGGATGCTACGGCCATCGGTGTTTCAGTATTAAGAAATGAGATGGATACGGCAGGGTCTGTTATGTTCCTTCTGGGGATCGGAGAGCTTCTGGAGGAATGGACTCATAAGAAATCTGTGGCAGATCTGGCCAGAAGTATGTCTTTTCAGGTGAATCAGGTGTGGCTGCTGAAGGATGACCAGGAGGTTCTGGTATCCGCAAAGAGTATCCGGCCCGGAGACCGGGTGATGGTACATATGGGAAATGTAATTCCTTTTGACGGTGTGGTGGCGGACGGGGAGGCCATGGTGAACCAGTCCTCTCTGACTGGAGAACCCGCCGCAGTCAGAAAAACCCTGGACGGATACGTCTATGCGGGAACCGTGGTGGAAGAAGGGGAACTGACCATCTGTGTCCGGGAAACCTCCGGTTCCACCAAGTATGAGAAGATCGTGCGGATGATCGAGGATTCCGAGAAACTGAAATCTTCCATGGAAAGCAGAGCGGAGCACATTGCGGACCGGCTGGTGCCTTATACACTGGGAGGAACCATACTGGCGTATCTGCTCACCAGAAATGTTACCAAGGCATTATCCATCCTGATGGTGGATTTTTCCTGCGCGCTGAAGCTGGCCATGCCGATCTCCGTGCTGTCGGCCATGCGGGAGGCCAGTCTGAGGCATATTACGGTGAAGGGCGGAAAATTCCTGGAGGCGGTTGCGGCTGCGGATACGATTGTATTTGACAAAACGGGAACACTGACGAAGGCTCAGCCTTCCGTGGCGCAGGTGATCCCCTTCTGCCGCAGGAGCCGCCGGGAGCTTCTTGCGGTGGCGGCCTGCCTGGAGGAGCATTTTCCCCATTCCATGGCAAAAGCGGTGGTTCAGGCTGCCAAGGAACAGGGGATCGTTCACGAGGAAATGCATTCCAAGGTGGAGTATATCGTAGCCCATGGGATTTCCTCCTACATTAACAGCAGCCGGGTAGTGATCGGAAGCTACCACTTTGTGTTTGAGGATGAAAAGTGCGGGATCTCGCCGGAATACAGGGAAATTTTTGACAGTCTGCCGGAGGAATACTCCCATCTGTATATGGCTGTGGATCACCAGCTGGCGGCAGTGATCTGTATAGAAGATCCGCTGCGCCAGGAGGCCGGGGAAGTGATCCGGCGTCTCCGCCAGGCAGGGATCGGAAAGATCGTGATGATGACGGGAGACAGCCAGAGAACCGCTGGGGCGGTGGCCAGAAAGGTGGGAATGGACGAATATTACTCCGAGGTGCTTCCGGAGGACAAGGCGGCATTTATCCAGAGGGAAAAAGAACAGGGGAGGACCGTGATCATGGTGGGAGACGGGATCAACGATTCACCGGCTCTGTCCGCCTCCGATGCGGGAATCGCCATCAGCGACGGAGCGGAGATCGCCAGAGAGATCGCGGATATTACCATTTCCGCCGATGATCTGGAGCAGCTGGTGACGCTGAAGCTGCTGTCCAACAAACTGGTGAAGAGGATAAAGGGAAACTACCGGTTTATCGTGGGATTCAATACAGGTCTGATCCTGTGCGGGGTGACGGGGCTTCTGATGCCTGCCACATCCGCATTTCTGCACAATGCTTCCACGCTGATGATCGGACTCCGAAGCATGAGAAATCTGCTGGAGTAAGGCAGGGGCAGGCAGTCTGAAAAGAAGGGTTAAAAAAGGGAGCGGGGTACCTGGAGATGCCAGGCGCCGCTCCCTTTTCCGTTTTCCGGGTTATTCCTTTACCTCCACACTGCTGTTGAACTTATCCAGCAGCAGCGCGATCACCACACCTGCAGCGATACAGATGAGATTCACCAGACCGGTTCCAAGGCTTGTAAAACCGGATACCGGAATGATCATAATGGTGGCCGCGATCACGATCCCGATGATCCCGTGAAAAGCGATGGAGTAGAAGTGATCGAACAGGGCGTTCACCGCTTTGGCCAGACAGATCACGGTAACCAGTGCTCCAATGCCTCCCGGAATCAGAACTCCCAGGTCAAAATGACCGATACCGTCCACAAAGGGAGTGTAAAGGCCCAGAGGCATCAGCAGGGTGGAAAAGCTCATACCCGGCGCGATGATGCTCAATGCCAGGCAAAAACCGCAGAACAGATACCAGAAGAAGTTGGGGGTAACCTCTACAGAGAAGAGCTTCAGGCCGAACAGCAGCAGAAAGATCACACACATACACACCAGAAGAGATATGTAGGAACCGGTGCTGCGTCCCTGTTCTCCCGCTTCCCGGAAAAGAGAGGGAAGCATTCCCGCGATCAGTCCGATGAAAAGGCAGACGGAGGGATCCGGATACTTTTCCAGGAAGAAGGCCAGGATGTTGGCTACTCCCAGGAATCCGATCACACCGCCGATGAATACGGGAATCAGCTTGGGCACATGGGTCTTAAAGTGCTTAATGGGATTGGAGAGAAGCTCCATGATCGGCTTGTAGATACCGAAGATGACGCTTAAAACGCCGCCCGAGATACCCGGAAGCACTGCTCCCAGACCGATCAATGCTCCCTGCACGATCCGGTAAAGAAACTGCAGGGGAGAAGTTTTGCCGTTTTGCTCTTTGTTCATGATTTTGAAAATCCTTTCCTAACAATTCGTTCTGATTATACTATCTTTCCCCCAGTATTTCAAGGGAAAAGGGAAGGGGGGACGGATGAGGAATATGAAAAAAGTCTAAAATATTTGTTGACAAACACGTAGGGTTATAGTAGACTAACTTTTGGAAAGAGAGATTCGATCCTGTCGGAAGGTCGGATCCCTGGTTTAAAAATGAAATGGGAGGATGAAGGGAATGACGTTGTTGGACGCCAGGGAAGGCGAGGAGTACATCATAAAAGACATAGTGACGGATGATGATGAACTGGAGGCGTTCCTGTTTTCGCTGGGCTGTTACAGCGGCGAGCCGATCACCGTGGTTTCTCATCTGAAAGGAGGCTGTGTGGTCTCCATTAAAGATGGCAGATACAACATAGATACTGATCTAGCGCAAGCTATTTCAATATAAGTAACAAGCGGCGGCTGTTGTCAGGATGGCCGGACGGTTACCGGTAAAAAAAGTGACTTGGTTCACTTTTTTTTACCAGCATGGGTTAGTTCAATATAACCATGCAGATCAAGATGGAGTGAAGGAGGAGATTTGTGTATGAGAATCGCTTTTGCGGGAAACCCCAACAGCGGTAAGACAACCATGTACAACGCGCTGACAGGAAGAAATGAGCGGGTTGGCAACTGGGCCGGTGTTACGGTGGAACGAAAGGAGAGCCCGATTAAAAAAGGGTATTATGACGGGGCGGAGGAGCTGATCGCGGTGGACCTGCCGGGAGCCTATTCCATGTCTCCGTTTACCTCAGAGGAGAGTATCACCAGCAGCTATGTAAAGAACGAGCATCCGGATGCCATTATCAATATCGTGGATGCCACCAATCTGAGCCGAAGCCTGTTTTTTACCACACAGCTTCTGGAACTGGGAGTTCCGGTGGTGGTGGCTCTGAATAAGAGCGATCTGACAGAGAAGAAGGAGACAAAGATTGATGTGAAGCGCCTCTCAGAAAAGCTGGGCTGTCCGGTGGTAAAGACGATTTCCACCTCGTCCGGACACGAAGGACTGAAGGAAGCCGTAAGCCAGGCGGTCTCTCTGTATGGAAAAGGACAGAAGGCTCCCTATGTGCAGGCCGATATCGATCTCCATGACAAAAAGGCGGTGGAGGCTGCCGACAGAAAGCGTTTCGCGTTTGTAAACGGCATAGTAAAAGAGGTGGAGAAAAGAAAAGTCCTTACAAAGGATAAAAACATTCAGGATAAGATCGATGCGGTGATCACTCACAAGATCGTGGGAATTCCGATATTTGCAGCGATTATTTTCCTGGTGTTCTACATATCCCAGACTACAGTGGGAACATGGATCGCGGACTGGCTGGTAGCCTGGATCGAGACCTTCCAGGGATGGGTGGGAGGACTGATGGAGAATGCCAATCCTCTGCTGAGCGCGCTTCTGGTGGACGGCATCATCGGCGGCGTAGGCGCAGTGGTGGGCTTCCTGCCGCTGGTAATGGTGATGTATTTCCTGATCGCCCTTCTGGAGGACTGCGGCTATATGGCCCGTGCCACTGTAGTGCTGGATCCCATCTTTAAAAGAGTAGGCCTTTCCGGAAAATCCATCATTCCCATGGTGATCGGAACCGGATGCGCCATCCCCGGCATCATGGCTTCCCGTACCATCCGGAATGAGAGGGAGCGGCGGACCACAGCTATGCTGACTCCGTTCATGCCCTGCGGCGCCAAGATCCCTGTGATCGCTCTGTTTGCCGGCGCTTTTTTCGCGGACGCCTGGTGGGTATCGGCTACCATGTATCTGGTAGGTATCGTTCTGATCCTTCTGGGAGCCCTGCTGGTAAAAAGGATCACGGGACAGAAATACCGCAAATCCTTCTTTATCATTGAGCTTCCTGAGTATAAGATCCCCAGCCTGAAGCGGGCTTGTGTGTCCATGCTGGAGCGGGGCAAGGCATATATTGTAAAGGCTGGAACCATTATCCTGGTTTGCAATACCGTGGTGCAGATCATGCAGACCTTTAACTGGCAGTTCCAGGTGGTGGAAGAGGGAGCGGAAAACACTTCGATCCTGGCCAGCATTGCCCATCCCTTTGCCATCCTGTTTATCCCGCTGGGATTCGGTGTATGGCAGCTGGCAGCGGCGGCTATCACAGGATTTATCGCAAAAGAGAATGTGGTTGGTACTCTGGCAGTGGTGTACGGTGTTACCAATCTGATCGATACAGATGAGCTGGCCCTGGTGGGAAGCGGAAATGAGGTTGCCGTCATTATGGGACTTACCAAGGCAGCAGCGCTGGCTTATCTGATGTTCAATCTTTACACACCGCCGTGCTTTGCAGCTCTGGGCGCCATGAACTCTGAGATGAAGAGCGGAAAATGGCTGCTGGGAGGTATCTGTCTCCAGCTGGCCACCGGCTATACAGTAGCCTTCCTGGTATATCAGGTGGGAACCCTGATCACCACAGGAGCGCTGGGAACCGCTTTTGTTCCCGGACTGATCGCCGTTCTGGTGTTTGCGGCTGTCATTGTGTGGAGGATCCGGAAGTCGGATAAAGAGTTCGCGGCAGAGTACAGTCTGCACGCGTAAGGCCTGACATAAGGCGCTGAAAATCGTAACAGTTTAGCCCTCAGGCTCCAGATCCGCCGGAAGGACTGTTGCCAAAAAATCTGCGGTGGGCAAGGCAGCTTCTGCTTTGTCCGCCGTTTAGTGTCAAAGGAGGATGAGTGCTTTGGAAAATGCGGTTGCGGTTGTTGTTTTGCTCCTTATTCTGGGAGGAGCGGTGACCTATCTGATCAGAGCCAAGAAAAACGGCGTCAAATGTGTGGGGTGTCCCGCCGGAGGCAGCTGTTCCGGAAAAATGAAGAAAAAGAAGCTGGCCGGGCCGGTGATCGGGAAAAAGGTACTGCAGATTTCAGGAATGCACTGTCAGCACTGCGTGATGAATGTGACCAGGATGCTGGATCAGATCGATGGCGTCCGGGCCAAGGTGGACCTGAACAAGGGAAGAGCAGTGGTTTCCTATGACAGGAAGGTGGATGACAGCGTGCTGAAAAACGCAGTGGAAAAGATCGGGTATCAGGTCACCGGGATATCTTCCAAATAGTCAAAAAGGGTCTGGCGGGAAATAGATAGTCCTGCATAGGGGGTGTCGGTTAATACCGATTCCCCCCCTTTTTGACCCTTGCGGCGGTTTCCGGACAGACATGCAGGCATGTCCATCTGGTGCGATGCCCGCGGGAATCGATGACGGAACAATGGGTAAGGTCCATGATCCAGCCGGTCAGATGCTCTGGTGTCAGTTTACAGGATCGGCTCTATGACTGCCCGGAAATACCGGTCTAATTCTTCGGGCGTCTGCTTCATTCGGCCTTTGATCCACCACAGAACCATTTCCACAAAGCTGCCGGAGATGTGGTTGACCAAAAAATCCTGGGGAATATCCGTATTATTTTTTCTGTTTTGATTGACAAACTGATTTTGGATCAATTCATTTAAACTGTCTTTGAAATATCGTAAAAAAAGTTCGCTGCTTTCACAGGAAAGCAGTTCCAGGATATTATTTTCATCTTCCTGCAGATGCTGCAATAAATGACAGAATACAGATTCCGGCGCATTTCTGTCAGAGTACAGCCCGTGGGTGTGGGTACAATCCAGGGCACTGATGATAATGTGGCTGAAAAGCTCTTCGCATAAGGCTTTCAACAGATCGTCTTTTGTTTCAAAGTGAGCGTAGAAAGTTGTCCGGCCCACATTCGCCGTATCGATGATTTCCTGCACCGTGATCTTGCTGTAGCCTTTCTTTGCCAGGAGCGTACTGAACGCGGCGAAAATAGCCGCCCTTGTTTTCTGCTGCCTTCTGTCCATCATAACTCCTTCCGTACAATTTTTCAAAAGTGTTCCATAGGAAACACCGGGGTGATATTATCCGTTGAAGTTCGTTTCTCTTTTGCCTACAATAAAAGAGAACAAAGTGTTCGTTATTAAATTTATTGTACGGCAGATACGAAACGAGTGTCAAGGAGAAATCTGCTTGAAATGCCGTGCGGATTGGAGGAACTATCATGTTAAAGAAGCTCAATGATTTTCTGGCAGGTTTTCCCATGACGATTGTGGCCGGCGTATTTCTGCTGCTGGATCTGGTCCCCCACCTGATGGAGGAATTTGGCGGCGGGCCGGCGCGGCTTTCCTTTCTGCCCTTTGACCCGGCGTGGGCAACCATCGTGATCAGCGGTATACCGCTTCTGTATCTGGCAGTATGGCGGCTGATCCACAACCCCGGCATCAGCAAAATATCCTCCGCCCTTCTGATCTGTATCGCCATGTTCGCCGCCATTGCGATCGGAGACTTGTTTGCGGCAGGAGAGGTGGCGTTCATCATGGCAATCGGTGCGCTTTTGGAGGAAGCCACCACAGACCGGGCGAAAAAAGGATTGAAAAAGCTGATCAGTCTTGCGCCGGAAAAGGGACGCAGGCTGAGAGACGGAAAAGAAGAAATGATACCTGCGGAAGAAATCCGGCAGGGAGATCTTCTGCGTATCCTGCCCGGTGAAAGGATCCCGGTTGACGGAATCATCGTAAGCGGTGAAACATCAGTTGACCAGTCCGTTATGACGGGAGAATCCCTGCCGGTTGACAAGGGTCCGGGAGAAGAAGTGTACTGCGGCACCATCAACCGCTTTGGCTCCATTGATATTTCAGCAACGAAAGTGGGGGAAAACAGTTCCCTGCAGAAGTTGATCCGCATGGTGCAGGAGGCGGAGGACAAACAGGCTCCCATGCAGAGGATTGCCGACAAAGTGGCAAGCTGGCTGGTTCCTGTTGCCCTGCTTATCGCGATTTTCTCCTATGTATTCACCGGGAATATTGTCACCGCGGTCACGGTGCTGGTGGTGTTCTGCCCCTGCGCCCTGGTACTGGCAACGCCTACCGCCATCATGGCGGCGATCGGCCAGGCGACAAAGCATGGCGTGATCATCAAGTCCGGCGAAGCTCTTGAAAAAATGGGAAAGGTGGACACCATTGCTTTTGATAAAACCGGCACCTTAACCTACGGTCGCTTAGACGTCAGCGATACGATTTCTTTTGATGAAACCATCAGTGAAACAGACTTGCTTTCTCTTGCCGCTTCCGCCGAAGCAAAAAGCGAACATCCGCTGGGAAAAGCGATCACGACGTATGCAAAGGCAAAAGAAATCCCATTGATGGAAGCGGATGCGTTCAGAATGACTGCAGGCAGGGGGATTTCCGCAGAGGTGAACGGCCGCAGACTGCTGTGCGGAAATGAAAAATTCCTTGCGGAGAACGGAGTTTCGATTGGCGGTGCTGTTTCAGCTGTACTGGAACGGCTGCGCGCGCAGGGAAAAGCTTCTGTTCTTGCGGCAGAAGGGGTAAAATGTATCGGCGTCATTGCCCTCTCTGATGTGCTGCGCCCGGAAGCAAAAAACATGGTATCCCGCCTTTCGGACATGCATACCCGCACCGTTCTGCTTACCGGGGACCATCAAAAAACGGCTGATTATTTTGCGGGGCAGGTTGGTATCTCCCAGGTCCGGGCAGAATTGCTGCCGGAAGAAAAAGTGCGGAATATTGAAAAACTGCAGAGGGAAAACCACAAGGTCTGTATGATCGGTGATGGCATCAATGACGCGCCGGCTTTGAAAACGGCGGATGTAAGCGTGGCGATGGGAAGCATGGGAAGCGACATAGCAATAGACGCCGCGGAGGTTGCGCTGATGAGCGATGATATTTCCAAAATTCCGTATTTGAAGCGGCTGTCCAATGCGACGGTTAAGACCATCAAAGCCAGCATCACTCTGTCTATGTGCATCAATTTTGCGGCGATCGTGCTGTCGCTTATGGAAGTATTGACACCCACTACCGGAGCGCTGGTACACAATGCGGGTTCCTGTTTCGTTGTGCTGATCGCTGCACTGCTTTATGACAGAAAGTTTGAATGATCCGGTAAAGGAACCTGAAAAGAGAAAAGCCACAGCAGGGAGGCCCAATTGCAGCAAAAATAGTTACAGTTCAGCCTTCCGGCTTCACTGTAACAAAAGCATGCACACAGGCTGCGTTTTTCGCAGCCTGGCGCCCGCAGGCCTCGGGATCCCGCTGCAAATGCAGCGGGATCTACACTCCGTTTTGGTCGGCGCTAACCGTGTGCCACTGGCACACAGCGGTCTCCCGGGACAGTTGAAGGCTGAACTGTAACCAAAAATATTCTGGAAATTAAAAAAAGGATTGACATATGAAAAAAAACAGGATATTCTAATAGCATGTTAAATGAATACAGCTTTAAACCGTTGAAGCGGAGATCAAAGCAGCAGATGCGCACACAGAGAGTCCGGGGAGCTGAGAGCCGGGTTGAGATGCAGGCTGCCAAATGGACCGCAGAGGGCGCAGTCAAAGGCCAGAAAGGCTGAGTATTCTGCGACGTAGGGCATACGTCAGTTGCCGGGGATATGATGGTATCCTGTAAAGCGCATGGCAAGACCATGAATCAAGGTGGCACCGCGGGTCGTATTTTATGGAAATATGGAACCGTCCTTGACAGAAAGTTTTTTTCTGTCGGGGGCGGTTTTTTATTTCATAGAAAATTGTTTTTCTATGGAATAAAAAACGCCCCGCGAGGGCGCAAGATGTCCGGTGGACATCTGTTATGCGCCGACCGAAGTGGAACGGAGATCGCACTGCGGCGGAATGGAAGATGTCACTTTCGCGACCCGCCGCAGGCGGAGAATCCTTTTCTGGATCCCGCAGCCATCCTGCCTTCATAATCCCGGACATTGGAAGGAGGTTTTTATGTATCCCACATTGGAAGAAGTGAAACGTCTTGCGGCATCGGGCCGGTACCGGAGGATCCCGGTCTGCCGCAGGCTGTACGCGGACCGGTTTACGCCGGTGGAGGTGATGAGAACTTTGCGGGCGGCCAGCAGACACTGTTTTCTACTGGAGAGCGCCGAGAGAAACCAGCAGTGGGGAAGATATTCCATCCTGGGATATGATCCTGTGCTGGAACTGACCTGCAGGGGCGGGATCCTGACCACAGGATATCGGGGAGAGGAAGGAATGGTCCGCAGGGAAACCTGCCGGACGGATCATCCCCAGGAGGCTGTCCGCAGGATCCTTGAGCAGTATAAAAGTCCCCGGCTTCCGGGAATGCCGCCTTTTACCGGAGGGATGGTGGGATATTTCTCCTACGAATATCTCAGATATCCGGAGCCGGTGCTGGATTTTCCCCAGCCGGGGGAGAGAGATTTCCGGGATATGGATCTGATGCTGTTTACCAAAGCCCTGGTATTTGACCATTATCAGCAGAAGCTCTGTCTGGTGACGGGAGTGGATACGGAGGATCCGGAGAATTCCTACCGGCAGGCCGAAGAGGAGCTGGACCGGATGGAGCAGCTTCTGAAAAGCGGGGCCAGGGCGGTATTTCCCAGACTGCAGCTTCTGGAGGAGCTGAAGCCGGTGTTTTCCCGGGAAGAATACGGGAGAATGGTGGAGAGGGCCAGGGAATATATCAGAGAGGGGGATATTTTTCAGGTGGTGCTGTCCAATCCCCAGACGGCGGCGGCAAAGGGAAGCCTGTTTGATACCTACCGGGTGCTGAGGACCACCAATCCTTCTCCCTATATGTTCTATTTTTCCAGCGATGATATTGAGATCGCCGGGGCTTCTCCGGAGACTCTGGTGAAGGTGGAGGATGGAACGGTGCGGACATTTCCGCTGGCAGGGACCCGTCCCAGGGGAGAGACTCCCGGGGAGGATGAACGGCTGGAACGGGAGCTTCTGTCGGACGAGAAGGAACTGGCGGAGCACAATATGCTGGTGGATCTGGGAAGAAATGATCTGGGAAAGATCTGCAGGCTTGGGAGCGTAAAAGTGGAGCGGTACTGTCAGATCGAGAGATTTTCCTGTGTGATGCATATCGGCTCTCAGGTGGCCGGACAGCTCCAGGAGGGTAAGGACGGTCTGGACGCGGTGGACGCGGTGCTCCCGGCAGGGACTCTTTCCGGAGCGCCCAAGATCAGGGCCTGCCAGATCATTCAGGAGCTGGAAAAGAGACCTCGAGGCGTCTACGGAGGCGCCGTGGGATATCTGGATTTTGCCGGAAGCATGGATACCTGTATCGGCATCCGTCTGGTGTATAAGAAAAACGGAAGAGTGTGCGTTCAGTCCGGAGCCGGGATCGTGGCGGACAGCGTTCCCCACAAGGAGTATCAGGAGTGCCGCAATAAGGCCCGGGCGGTGGTGCAGGCCATCCGGATGGCAGAGGAGGGATTGGAATGATCTTGCTGATAGATAATTACGACAGCTTTTCTTATAACCTGTATCAGTATATCGGAAGTATTTACCCTCATGTCCGGGTGGTGCGGAACGATGCCTCCACGGTGGAGGCGATCCGGGAGATGAATCCCCGGGCCATCGTCCTGTCCCCCGGGCCGGGCAGACCGGAGCAGGCGGGGATCTGTGAAGAGGTGATCGCCGGGCTGGGAGACAGGATCCCCATACTGGGGATCTGCCTGGGCCATCAGGCCATCTGTCAGGTGTACGGAGCCCGGATCACCTATGCCAAAAGGCTGATGCACGGGAAGCCCTCCCGGATCCTGCTGGGAGATTCCCCTCTCTTTGAGGGCATCACTTCCCCGGCTCCGGTGGCCAGGTACCATTCCCTGGCGGCTTCCGGGGAGAATTTTCCGCCGGATCTGAAGGTGACGGCCAGAACAGAAGACGGAGAGATCATGGCGGTAAATCACCGGAAATATCCGGTGTACGGGCTTCAGTTCCACCCGGAATCCGTGCTGACTCCGGACGGCAGGAAGATGCTGGAAAATTTCCTGCGGAAGGTGTGCGGGATACCTGTCCTTCCGGCGGAAACTGCAGATGACAGCCGGCCGGCCCGCCGGTGAGTCCGGAAGACAGTGCCCGGCAGACGGCAGTCATGGAGGATACGAAAGACACGGAGCAGCAGTTTTATTCACGGGACAGTGAAAGTGCAAACTGCTGCGATACGGAACGGATGTGACCACTCAGCGAAAGGAGAATGAAAGGTATGATTCGGGAAGCGATTATGAAACTGGCACAGAAAAAGGACCTGACCTATGAAGAGGCGGAGGCGGTGATGGATGAGATCATGGGAGGGAAGGCCACACCTGTTCAGATGTCGGCCTATCTGACGGCCCTTTCCTTAAAAGGAGAGACCATCGATGAGATCACGGCTTCCGCAGCGGGAATGAGAGCCCACTGTATCAAGCTGCTCCACGATATGGATGTGCTGGAGATCGTGGGAACGGGAGGCGATGGATCCAATTCCTTCAATATTTCCACCACGGCCTCCCTGGTGATCGCGGCAGGGGGCGTTCCGGTGGCCAAGCACGGAAACCGGGCGGCCTCCTCCAAAAGCGGAGCTGCCGATGTGCTGGAGGCCCTGGGAGTGGACATTACAGTGTCCCCGGAAAAAAGCGCCCGGCTTCTGAAGGAGATCGGCATCTGTTTCCTGTTTGCCCAGAATTACCACATTGCCATGAAATATGTGGCGCCCATCCGGAAGGAGCTGGGAATCCGCACGGTATTCAATATCCTGGGCCCCCTGTCCAACCCGGCGGGAGCCAATATGGAGCTGATGGGCGTATACGAGGAGGCGCTGGTGAAGCCTCTGGCCCAGGTGATGGGGAATCTGGGTGTGACCAGGGGAATGGTGGTCTACGGGCAGGATAAGCTGGATGAGATTTCCATGAGCGCTCCCACTTCTGTCTGCGAGATCAGGGACGGATGGTATCAGTCCTATGAGATCACCCCGGAGCAGTTCGGCTATGAGCGGTGCGGCAGGGAAGAACTGGAAGGAGGGACTCCTCGGGAAAATGCCCGGATCACTCTGGATATCCTGGAAGGAAGAGAACGGGGAGCCAAGCGGTGCGCCGTGTGCCTCAATGCGGGAGCCGCCCTGTATATCACAGGAAGAGCCAGGACCATGGAGGAGGGCGTGAAAATGGCGGAGCGCCTTCTGGACGGGGGAGCAGCCAGAAGAAAGCTGGAGGAATTCATTGCCATGAGCAATCAGAAGGAGGTGGAATCTTGACTATATTGGATGAAATCGCGGAAAAAACCAGGGAGCGGATCGCCAAAGAGAAAGGGCTGCGCCCGCTGGAGAACGTCCGCCGGGAGGCTGAGGAGGCAGCGGCGGCTGCCGGGAATCAAAAGGCAGGAGAGGAGAAAACGCTTCCGGCTTTTGAAAGAGCGCTGGCCCGGAAGGGCATGAGTTTCATCTGCGAGGTGAAAAAAGCCTCTCCCTCCAGGGGAGTGATCGCCCGGGAATTTCCCTATCTGCAGATCGCCCGGGAGTATGAGGCCGGGGGAGCGGCGGCCATTTCCTGTCTGACGGAGCCCTTCTATTTTCTGGGACAGGACGCGTATCTGAGGGAAATCGCGGCGGCGGTAAAGATTCCCGTACTGCGGAAGGATTTTACCGTGGACGAATATATGATCTACCAGGCCAGGGCGCTGGGGGCGGAGGCGGTGCTTCTGATCTGTTCGCTGCTGGATGACAGCCGGCTGAAGGACTGGATCTGTCTCGCCGGAGAGCTGGGGATGAGCGCCCTGGTGGAGGCTCACAATGAACGGGAGATCTGCCGGGCAGCGGACTGCGGGGCCAGGATCATTGGGGTCAATAACCGGAATCTGAAGGATTTTACCGTGGATACGGAAAACAGCAGCAGACTGCGGTCCCTGGCCCCTCCCTCGGTACTGTTTGTGGCAGAGAGCGGGATTGCGGATCCTGATCAGGTGCGGCGGCTGGCTGCGGACGGAGTGGACGCGGTGCTGGTGGGAGAAGCCCTGATGAGGGCCCGGGATAAGAAAGCCGCTCTTTGGCGGCTGTCAGGAGGAGAAGAGAAGGTATGAGGACCAGGATCAAGATCTGCGGGCTTCGCAGGCCGGAGGATATCCGGGGGGTGAATGAGGCCGGACCGGATTTTGCGGGATTTGTCATCCATGTGCCCCGAAGCCCCAGAAACGTTACGGCCGGGGAGGCCGAAGCCCTTTCCAGGCTGCTTTCTCCCGGGATCCTGCCGGTGGGAGTCTTTGTCAATGAACCGGAGGAATCGGTGGCCCGGCTTCTGAATGCCGGGATCATCCGGCTGGCCCAGCTTCACGGTCAGGAGGATGAGGGGTATATCAGAAGGCTGCGGCGGCTGACAGAGGGAAAGCTGATCCAGGCCTTCTCCGTCCGGGAAAAGAAGGATCTGGAACGGGCGGCGGCCAGCAGTGCGGATTATATCCTGCTGGATCACGGCAGGGGAGGGACAGGCAGCTCCTTTGACTGGAATCTGGTGGAGGCCATGGAACGGCCCTGGTTTCTGGCCGGAGGCCTCACCTGCCGGAATCTGGTGAAGGCTCTTGACCGGCTTCATCCCTGGGCGGTGGATCTGTCCAGCGGAGTGGAGACAGAGGGAAAAAAGGATCCGGAAAAGATCCGACAGGCAGTGGAGATTGTAAGAAGGTAACCGGAGCCAAGACCGCTGCGTGTATACGTTTGTGACAGGGAAGCCGGAAGGCTAAACTGATCTGTAAGAAGAGGAGAAAAATAAGATGTCGAGAGGAAGATTTGGAATTCACGGAGGCCAGTATATTCCGGAAACGCTGATGAACGCGGTTCTGGAGCTGGAAGAGGCCTACAACAGATACAAGAAGGATCCCGGATTCCGGCAGGAGCTGGCAGGGCTCCTCAATGAATATGCGGGACGTCCTTCCAGGCTGTATTTTGCCGGACGGATGACGGAGGATCTGGGAGGAGCCAGGATCTATCTGAAACGGGAGGACCTGAACCACACGGGCGCTCACAAGATCAACAACGTGCTGGGGCAGGTGCTTTTGGCGAAAAAGATGGGGAAGACCAGGGTCATTGCCGAGACGGGAGCCGGACAGCACGGAGTGGCTACCGCTACGGCGGCAGCCCTGATGGGAATGGAATGTGAGGTGTTCATGGGAAAGGAGGACACGGTCCGCCAGGCGCTGAATGTGTATAAGATGCGGCTTCTGGGGGCGAAGGTACATCCGGTGTCCTCGGGAACGGGGACGCTGAAGGACGCGGTGTCGGAAACCATGCGGGAGTGGACCAGCCGGGTGGAGGATACCCATTATGTACTGGGCTCCTGTATGGGACCGCACCCCTTTCCCACCATTGTCCGGGACTTTCAGGCAGTGATCTCAAAGGAGATCCGCAGCCAGATCCTGGAAAAGGAAGGAAAGCTTCCGGACGCGGTGCTGGCCTGTGTGGGCGGAGGTTCCAATGCCATTGGCGCGTTCTACCACTTTATTCCGGATAAACAGGTGCGGCTGATCGGATGTGAGGCTGCGGGCAGGGGAGTCCACACGGCGGAGACGGCGGCCACCATCGCCACCGGACGGCTGGGGATCTTCCACGGTATGAAGTCTTACTTCTGTCAGGACGAATACGGACAGATCGCGCCGGTATATTCCATATCCGCAGGACTGGATTATCCTGGGATCGGGCCGGAGCACGCGGATCTTTATGACCGGGGAAGGGCGGAATATGTGGCGGTGACGGATGAGGAGGCTGTAGAGGCCTTTGAGTATCTGTCCCGGATGGAAGGGATCATCCCGGCCATTGAGAGCGCCCATGCGGTGGCTTACGCCAAAAAGCTGGCGCCCGCCATGGGTAAGGATCAGGTGATCGTGATCAATCTGTCAGGAAGAGGAGACAAGGACTGCGCGGCCATCGCCAGATACAGAGGGGAGGAGCTTTATGAGTAAGACAGCAAAGGCATTTGAAAATGGAAAGGCATTTATCCCGTTTATCACCTGCGGGGATCCGTCGCTTTCGGTGACGGAGGAGCTGGTGTACGCCATGGAGGAGGCTGGAGCGGATCTGATCGAGCTGGGGATCCCTTTTTCCGATCCCACGGCGGAGGGCCCGGTGATCCAGGCGGCCAATATGCGGGCCCTGGCAGGGGGAGTTACCACGGACAGGATCTTTGATATGGTGAAAAGGATCCGGAGCAAATCCCGTATCCCTCTGGCGTTTATGACGTATGCCAATGTGGTGTTTTCCTATGGTACAGAGAAATTTATTGAAACAGCGGCCGGGATCGGTATGGATGGACTGATCCTTCCGGATGTGCCCTTTGAGGAAAAGGAGGAATTTGCCTCACCCTGCAGGAAGGCAGGGCTGGATTTTATCTCCCTGATCGCCCCCACCTCCCGCCAAAGGATTGCCCGGATCGCGAAAGAGGCGGAGGGATTTGTCTATTGTGTGTCCTCCATGGGAGTGACCGGAGTGCGCAGCAAGATCACTTCGGATATCGGCAGTATGACAGGGCTGGTAAAAGAAAACCGGCAGATCCCCTGCGCAGTGGGATTCGGCATCTCCACCCCGGAGCAGGCCAGGGAGATGGCAGGAAAATCTGACGGCGTGATCGTGGGAAGCGCTATTGTCCGACTGTGCGCAGAGTACAGGGCGGACTGTGTACCCCATGTCACGGATTATGTGAAGAGGATGAAGAACGCAGTGACAGGGGCGGAACAGCAGGTTGGGAAAAATATTCCCGGATGTGGGTGAGAAGCGCCTGTATCTGGGGAGTGATCCACTTGTTTTTGTGGTAGAAGATCTGGCTGTACATAAATATCCTGGGTGTGTCCGTTTCCAGAACGAACAGCCTGCCATCCCGGAGGTACTCTTCCGCACAGAAAAGAGGCAGAAAGGAAAGTCCCAGATCCCGTGCCACCAGATGCAGGATGGTTTCCGGGTTTCCGAACTCAATGATGGGGGTAATGGTCAGGTCCCGTTCCGCCAAAAGGCGTTCCAGCTCTTTGCGGTAGCCTTCACCCCGCTCGGTAAGGACAAAAGGCTTTTGAGCGATCTCGCGCAGCGGGATCGCTTTTTGGTATCCGGGATTCCGTCCTGTCAGAAACACGATCTCTTCTTTCCGGAGAAATTCCTGCGTCAGATGGGGAATCGGTGTCCTGTCATTCAGATCGAAGAACAGATCGATCTGGTTATTTCGCACCTGGTCTGCCAGGGAATCTCTGCTTTCCGTGCAGACCGTCAGCTGGATATGAGGGTATCTGCGGTGAAATCCTGTGAGCAGATCGGGGAGGACAGCGGTGGCGATGGACTCGATGCTTCCCACCCGCAGCAGCCCCCTTATGGCGGCAGGATCCGGATTCTGAGGAAGCTTCACTGCGTCCAGAGCCTGGCTGCTGAGCTTCCGGATCTCATTGGCGTAGAACAGAAATTCCCGGCCTGGATCGGTGAGCTGGATGGTTTTCCCGGTACGTTCAAACAGACGGACACCCAGTTCATCCTCCAGCTGCCGGATCTGAAAGGAGACATTGGACTGGGAGTAGCCCAGCCGCAGGGCGGCTTTGGAGAAGCTGAGAAGATCTGCCACGCATAAAAAGGTCTGGAGATTGCGGAATTCCATGATATTCCTCCTGCTATCAATAAAATTGATGGATATATAAAAACCATCTGTTGGACTGATCTTTTTTGCCATGTTACACTTTTTTCCAGAAAGAGTCAAGAGGAAGAGCAGCATGTGTGCCCCTGGCACGCAGCGCCATAAACAGCAGCGGAGGAGAAGCATGATGAAAGACAGAAAAAAAGAATTCAGAAAGACGGCATTGGAGCTTGTAGAGGAATTTATGGAGGAGCAGGAGGCAATTCCCAATGGTCCTGTGACTAATCCTGTATCGGAAGAAGCACTGAAAAAAGTGGATGATATGGGGATTCCTGAGAAGGGAAGGAATCTGGAGACTGTGGTCAGGGAGATGAGGGAGGATATTTTAGCCTATGGAAATCAGTGCGCGCATCCCAGATTTTTCGGATTTATCCCCAGTACGGCGTCTCCTCTGTCCTGGCTGGGGGATGTTATGACCACCGCCTACAACCGTCATGCGGGAAGCGCGGACAATCAGCCTGCCGTCTGGCGGATTGAGCAGAAACTGATCCGATGGCTCAACGATCAGGTGGGATTTCCGGCAGAGGCGGGGGGAATCTTCGTATCCGGCGGTTCCATGGCCAACCTGACGGCTGTGACCATCGCCAGGGACAGCATCCTGCCGGAGGAAGAGTGGTGCCGGGGCGTAGCCTATGTGTCGGGACAGACCCACAGCTCCGTGGAAAAGGGACTTCGGATCATCGGGACCTGCAGCCAGAGGATCCGCAGGATTCCGACGGATGAGAGATTCCGGATGGATGTAAAGGCGTTGCAGGAAGCCATCCGGGAAGATCTGAAAAATGGTCTGAGGCCGTATCTGGTGGTGGCCACTGCGGGAACCACCAATACAGGAAGTGTGGATCCCCTCCGACGGATACGGTCCCTCTGCGACAGGTATGGAATGTGGATGCATGTGGACGGAGCATTCGGGGCTTCCGCTGTACTTTCCAGAAAATACAGGCATGAGCTGGACGGAATCGGGACGGCGGACAGTCTCAGCTGGGATGCCCATAAATGGCTGTTCCAGACAATAGGCTGCAGCATGGTGCTGGTGCGCAGCCAGGACAGGATGCTGGAGAGCTTCAGTGTCCATCCGGAGTATTTGAAGGATTTTGAGAAAGACAGCACGGTGATCAATCCCTGGGATCTGGGTATCGAGCTGACACGCCCTGCCCGCTGCCTGAAGCTCTGGCTGACTTTGCAGGTGATGGGAAGTGATCTGGTAAGCGACAGTATTTCCCACGGGATCGAAATCGCCAAGTGGGCAGAGGGCCTGATCCGGAAAAATCCGGATATCCAGATCATCAGTCCTGCCCAGATGGGCATTATCAATTTCCGTTATTGTCCGGCGGATCTGGAAGAGGAGCAGGCGGATGATCTGAACCGGAGAATCTCTGAAAAAATGGTGGCCGATGGCTATGCAGGGGTGTTTACCACAGAGCTGAACGGGAAAAAGGTACTGCGGCTGTGTATCCTGAATCCGGAGGTTACCAGGGAGGATGTGCAGAGAACCCTGGCTCTGATGGACCGGTACTGCCGGGAACTCTGCCCGGCAGACCTCCGGAGAAAATATGTCTCCTAGTATACGGACCCGGATGGGGATCCAGGAAGACGGCGGCATCCTGATCTCCTGCCGGAGCTTGGGACCGTTTCGGAAAACAGGGCTGTCCCAACTATGGGGAAGGTGGTATAATGGCAGCAGTAAGAGTCTGTATGGGAGAGGAATGCCATGGAGCACAAAGGAACCGTAACACTGGAGACACCCCGGATGATTCTGCGGAGGTTTCGCCGGGAGGATATGGAGCAGATATACCGGAACTGCTGGAGTGACCGGGAAGTCTGGAAATGGACCCGGTATCAGCCTATGGACAGTATCCGGGATGTTGCAGAGAAAGCAAAACTGTTTACAAAGGAATGGCTGGAGGCTTATGAGAATCCCAAACGGTATAGTTGGGCTATCTGTCTGAAGGATACAGGGGAAGTGGTGGGGCGCCATTTTGGAATGCATCCTGACGATGAATTGTCCCAGATCGAGATGGCTTATGAACTGGGGAGAGCATGGTGGAATCGGGGCTATATAACAGAGGCCACAAAAAAAATTCTGGATTTCTACTTCCGGGAGGTGGGATTTTGCCGGGTATGGGCCTGTCATGCCAGCGGAAATCCCGCCTCCGGGCAGGTCCTGAGGAAATGTGGGATGCGCCTGGAGGGGACGCTGCGCCAAGCGCATTTGTGTAATAATGGTATCTTTGATGAAGTGAGGTATTCGATTCTGAGAGCGGACTATATGGAGAAGACAGTGGATTATTCCTTGAAAAATTACGGAGAGAGGTCTGTGGGAAAGTCCGGCGAAAGCACCGGAAGATATCTGATTACCACTCGGAAGATCCTGGAGGCTGCCGCAGCCCAGTCAGCGCTGGAGTTGGGATGTGAAATGGGAGATTTTTTCTCGGGAAAGAACAAAGTGATTGTTTCCGGAATCCGTCAGGGAGCCAGAGCGTATCTGAAAATGCCGGAGGAGTGCCATCTGGTTTCCTATGGGAGCAATGTGGTGGCAGCGGTGAGAGAAGGACTTCAGGATCCGATACGAAAATATCTGGACAGTTATCCTGCATCCCACAGCTTTGAAACGCCCCATCTGTATGTGCTGAATGAAGCTCTCAGGGAGCATGGTCTGGCAGTCTGCATGATGGCGGAATACTTTCTTCCGGATATAGACCGCCTCACAATTCCCTCCTGCGACTGTGAAATGCGCATTCTGGGACAGAAGGATTTTCAGGAACTGTACCTGCCCGAATGGTCCAATGCCCTCTGCGAAAAGAGAAAGCATCTGGATGTGCTGGGAGTGGGTGCTTATCGGGACGGGCGGCTGGTGGGACTGGCGGGATGCTCCGCGGACTGTGGGAATATGTGGCAGATTGGTGTGGATGTCCTTCCGGATTTTCGCAGGCAGGGGATCGCCAAAGCCCTCACCGTCCGGCTGACAGCGGAAATCCTGGAGAGAGGAAAGATTCCTTTTTACTGTGCTGCCTGGGCAATCTCCCCTCAGTGAGGAATGCGGTGAGCTGCGGATATTATCCTGCCTGGGTGGAAATATCCGCAGCCGGACAGGAACAGATTGCCTCCTGGAATCGTTTGGAATCGTAGCAGGGCCCCAGGGTACGGAGGTCCCGGGGAAGAAGGCCCTTTCCCTGTCCGATCTGCGCGATACGTCCGGCAAACAGCCGCCAGTTTGCATGAGCAGGCATTTTATCGGGCGTATCGCGGCAAAAAGAGAAGCCATCCGGTCCGGATGGCTTCTCTTTTTGGCAGTACTCTCAGGAAATGAGGTTCCTGATGAGGAGGGGGTACTATATATAGAAAAATGAAAGAACTACGCGGTCTGTAAGGTAAGCTCTTTCAGATTTCCCTTTACGTAAGGCTCAAGGCTGTTAAACAGCTCCTGAGAGATATCGGAGAATACTTCATGGATGACAAGACAGAGATCCGTACGCTGGCTGATGGCAAGAACTCCGATGATGGATTTGGCATCCACGGACCGGGCTCCGCTGACAAGATCCATGGAATATGGAAACTGCTCTAAAATACTGACAAATCTTTCTGCGTCTTTGGCTGACGGTAAGAGAATCGGTAATTGTATCATGGATTCGTACACTCCTTTCGCTATTTGTCCTTATTATACGGGAAAATGGAAAATTTTGTTAGAACGGGAATTGTAAAAAAATGTCATTTTTTGCATGTAAGATAAAAAAATTTTAAAATGGAACGAAAATTGCAGAATTCCCGTCTTTTTTTGCGGCATAGTGGAAGTTTTGTGATATACTGGAAAATAGGAAGCAAAATGTGGATGTGGCCCAGGAAAGGGGAGGGGAGATTTGAACCAGGAATTGATGGAATATCTGAGGAAGATCACGCCTGAAGAGGAAGCTCTGATCAGCGGAGAAAAACCAATGATGGAGCAGTATGCCAGGGAACCGGGGAGTCTTGTGGTGGACAAGGATAAGATGATACGGCCAAAGCGGATGATCGACGTGATGAAACAGCCCAGATTTATTGAAGTACCGGAGCATACGCATAATTATCTGGAGATGGTTTATGTAGTGAGCGGCATATCCAGACAGGTGATCAACAGGGATAAGGAACTGGTAATGCGGGCGGGGGATCTGATCTTTCTGCGGCAGGGAATTTTCCATTCCGTGTCTCCGGCGGGGTACGATGACATTTCCGTCCGATTCTGCGTTGTTCCGGAGTTCCTTTATTATCCGCTGGAGATGCTCACGGAGGATACGGTGCTCCGCCGGTTTGTGGCAGGAACCGTGAATGGGGAAAAGGATATAGAACCGTATCTGAACTTTCATCTGCAGGATATGCCGGAGGCCCAGAACCTGCTGGAGAATCTTATCATGAGCATCATGCGGCGGACCAGAAACAGCAGGAGGATCCTGCAGGCTACCATGGGAGTACTGTTTCTGGAACTGACCAACCGCACCTATAAGATCACAGTGGGAGCTCCTTCTGACTATGAACGGCAGCTGGTGTTAAAGGCACTGGGATACGTGGAGGAGAATTACAAAACCGCTTCCCTGGAAGCATTCTGCCAGGAGGTGGGACAGCCTGCCTACTATGTCAGCCGCCTGATGAAAAAGTATTCCCCGTATACCTTTACCCGTTATCTGCAAAGGCGGAGACTCCTTCAGGCTGCCCACCTGCTGTCGGAAACCACCCAGCCCATTGAGCAGATCATTGTGGATGTGGGATATGAGAATTCCAGCCATTTTTACCGACTGTTTAAAAACGAATATCATATGACTCCCAGGGAATACCGGGAGAAATACTATCCTGAAATCCGGTGAACCCGGCTGCCCAGACGGCATAAGAGCTCGTTGGTGATCGTTCCGGCTCTGGCAGCAGTTTCTTCTGCTGTGATGCGGCATTCTCCATCCTGTCCGATCAGAGTTACCAGGGAACCGGTGCGGGCCATGGGGATTTCTGTAAGGTCCACCAGCATCTGATCCATACAGATCCGGCCGGCCACCGGTGCGCGCCGGCCGCAGACAAGAACTTCTCCCCGGCCGGAAAGAGAACGGGGATAGCCGTCCCCATATCCTGTGGGAATTACCCCCAGGCGCCGGGGACCATGGGCTTTCCAGGCGCGGCCATAACCTGCGGTATCCCCGTCGGCTACCTGCCGGATGGAAACGATCCGGCTGTGCCAGGACAAGACTGGCCGTATCTGCGGCGGAAGATCCCGGGCACTGTCCGGATCGCTTAAACAGCCGTACAGCAGGATGCCGGGTCTGGCAAAATCGCAGGGAAGGCCCGGGTAGCGGACAATTCCATAGCTGCTCTGGATATGGAGAGACGGAAGGGGGAGCTGACGTTTTTTCAGCAGAGACACCAGCGAGAAAAAATTCCGTATCTGCTCTTTGGTATAAGCTGCATCCTCCGGACGCCGGCTGTCCGCGGCGTTCAGATGGGTGAACATTCCGCTGATCCGAAGGGAAGGCAGGGTGAAAAACGAAAGAATCTCTTCCCGCTGGTCAAAAGAGATTCCCAGCCGGTGCATCCCTGTGTCGATTTTCAGGTGCACGTCAAGGGGGATGCCGGTTTCGGCAAGCTCCCTTCCGTGAAGAGCGTCCGCTATGGTCTGGGTCAGTCTGTATTCCCGGAGGTATCCGGCCATCCGGGCAGGAGTATACCCCAAAATGAGAATATTTCCGGCGATGCCGCCCTGCCGGAGGCGGATACCCTCCTCCAGGGTGGCCACCGCAAAATCCCGGATGCCCGTCCGGTTCAGACAGGAGGATACCTCCAGATCCCCATGCCCGTAGGCATTGGCCTTGACCACAGCCATCACAGAGCAGGAAGAGGGAAGCAGGCGCCTGATTGCCTTTACATTGGAGACCAGGGCGTCTGTGTGGATCACCGCCCAGGTCCGGGCACCGGCAGAAAGACGGAAATCCGCAGCAGGCCTGTTTGGTGTTTCTTTCAGATAAGTTTGCGGGAAGCTGTTTTTGTATGATGTAAAATCCATTGTAGTTTCCATATCATTACCCCCAACAGGCAGGAGCCGGAAGCCACTGCCAGATAGTGAATCAGAGATTGGTTTACAAGAAACTGTTCCAGACCCAGGAACCGGGCCGCTCCCCGTACCAGTACGATCATCCAGGGGTGGATGATGTAGAGGATAAGGGACAGACTGCGGGACGGAGGCCTCTGTGTCCGCTGTCTGCGGGCTGCTTTCTCCGGATATTCCAGAAGCCAGAGAAAAAGGAAGACCATACAGGGAGGAAGTATCAGATACATGCTGTCGTGCCGCATCCATCCGGCCTGCCGGAGAAACAGGGCTTCCGCTGCCATCAGAAACAGAAAGAAGAGGAAGAATCCGCCGGAGAAGATCCTTCGGAAACGGCCGGAACGGAAAACAGCGGCCAGACTTCTTCTGGCAAGCAGCCATCCCAGACAAAGAAAGAGGGGAGCAAAAAAAATCCCGTTTCTGGTATAATCGCAGAAGGAAAAGATTCCCTGATAAAACGCTGACGGCAGTGCGTACCGGGAAATAAGTCCCCAGTAGCTGTCGCCTCCAAGTCCCGTAAGGTACAGAAGGGAACAGATGGCCAGGCATCCCCGGAAAGTGAAAAAACGGGACAGAAGGTATACCAGGAGAATGCCTTCTGCCGCTGCCGGGAGATACCAGAGATGGTAGAAAGTTCCGTCAAAAAAGATCATCCGCAGCAGTCCGGGGATTGTCAGGCGGGAGAGCTGTCCGGCGTACAGGTTCAGCGGCAGATACAGAAGAATGGACAGCAGGTAAATACAGAGGAGCCTGCCGATCGGTCTGAACAGCCGCCTGGAGGCTTCGGAAGCCGAAGCTTCCGGGGCCTTCGGCCCGGTGATCCCGGCCGGATGGGTGAACAGCTCTGCCTCTTGGGGCGGGATTCCAGGAAAAGCTTGTCATTTCCGCCGGGATTTTATAAAATATCTGATATATGGGAAGGAAGTGCGGCGGGGAAGAAAAGAAGCGACAGCCGGGGATGAATCAGAAGCGCCAGGATGGCTGGGGTTAAAGGAGGGATAGGTATTGGAGATCAGCAGCAGGGAGATTGATGGAGGAAAGGCCTTTGACTGGGGGAGGACTTCAGAGGATTACGCGAAATACCGGGATATTTATCCGGAAATCTTTTACAGAAAGATCATAGAACGGGGACTGTGTACCGCAGGGCAGAGAATCCTGGATCTGGGAACCGGAACGGGAGTGCTGCCCCGGCATATGTACCGTTTTGGCGGAAACTGGACAGGAGCGGACATTTCCGAAAATCAGATTCGGCAGGCCAGAAGGCTTTCCCGGGAGCAGGGACAGGATATTACGTATCTGGCAGTTCCGGCGGAGGAGGTGGAATTCCCCGATGAGACCTTTGACGTGGTGACAGCCTGTCAGTGTTATTGGTATTTTGACTATAAGCGGCTGCTGCCCCGGCTGGTCCGGATGCTGAAGAGGGAGGGAAGCCTGCTGCTGCTTTATATGGCCTGGCTGCCGCAGGAGGATCCCATCGCAGAACAGAGTGAAAAATTGGTGCTGAAGTACAGTCCCGGCTGGACAGGAGCGGGAGAGACGGTACATCCCATTCAGGTTCCGGACTGTGTGTACCGATATTTCCGGCCTGTCCACCACGAGGAATATCAGTTTTCCCTGCCCTTTACCAGAGAAAGCTGGAATGGGCGAATGAAAGCCTGCCGGGGAGTGGGCGCATCTTTGACGCGGGAAGAGGTTGACGCCTGGGAACGGGAACATCTGGAGCTGCTGGAACGGACCGCCCCGGAGCAGTTTTCGATACTGCATTACGCGGCTCTGCTGGAGCTGAAGAAAACAGGGGAAGTTCCCTGAGGGCTGGAAAGGGAAGGCTAGGATAGGAACCCTTCAGATTTCCACTGTTCCGCGCGGAGAGGAGGTTTGGCCGGAGGACAGGCAAAGGTCGGAGGAAATCATTTTTAAAGTGTCGGAAAGGCTCATCTGTGGGGGAATGAGCTTTTCAGGGATTATATTTATAAAGTCTTTTTCCACCCACCACCGGCGCATCTCCTTTTCTCCGAAATCCTTCCGGTTGGGTTTGGTCTGATGCCGCCGAAGGGTTTCTTCAAAGGAAAGATCGTAGTAATATGCGAAAATCTGCCGGGAAAAGATATCCAGAGCCAGTTCAAATAGAGGAAGATACCACTGGGCTCGCAGAATCCCCTCCAGAATAACGGTTTCACAATGACCGCCTCCATATCGGAGAAGTTCCTGAAGAAGGGGAAGGGCGGGCGTATCGGGACCGTCCTTGACACGCAGCATGTCTCTGCGGACCGCATCCTGAGAAATCACCATGATATTGTGGCCCAGATGCTGCTGCAAGGCCTTTGCGGCGGTACTTTTACCGCTTCCGGAATTCCCCCGGAGAATGATCAGTCGGGACATAACGGGACCTCCTATGCGAACATATGTTTGTTCTGAGTATACACTATTTATGAAAAATTGTAAAGCCTGAAAATTACAGAAAGAAGGGAGAAAGTAACAGCCATGATACTGCTGATTGCCGGAGCATCGCATTCCGGAAAGACACTGCTGGCACAGAAATTGCTGGAAAAATACAAGATGCCATACCTGTCCATCGACCATTTGAAAATGGGACTGATCCGAAGCGGCCAGACAAAGCTGACGCCGGAGGATGATGAGCTCCTGACAGGATATCTGTGGCCCATCATCCGGGAAATGATCAAAACGGCGGTGGAAAACGGACAGAATCTGATCGTGGAGGGAGTTTATATTCCCTTTGGATGGGAGCGGGATTTTGAGGAGAAATACAGGAAGGAGATCCAGTATTTCTGTCTGGTGATGACGGAGGAATATATCCGGAAAAATTTTTCCAGAGTTCATGAATATGCCAGCGTAATAGAAAACAGAGGAGATGATTCCTGGTATACCATGGAGGAATCTCTTTTGGAGAACCAGAGAAATCTTCACCAGTGCCGGGAATACGGGTATCCATATCTGCTGATCCAGGACACCTATACGGTGGATCTTGTTTTGGAAAATGGTTGCTTCCGGGTTCCGGGGCAGATATAATAAAGGCGGCTGATAAAAGACAGAAAAGGGGCCAGGGCCCGCCGCCCGCAGAGACAAAGACCCCGATGCAGGTATATGGGGCATCAAACTTGCCGCGATACAGGCATCTGGGTATCTGGTCCGTCCTGCAGCAGGTCTTCTGCTGCGGTGGGCGCTGAGGGGTGTGCCGCTGGCACACAGCGCCGCCAAATGGACGTGCCTGGTATGCCCGTCTGGCTGGTTGCAGGCGGAAACAAAAAAAAGAATATGGTGTTTGTCAGGAAAAGTCTTGTGTGGTCAGTTCCATGCAGGACTTTTTTTGGTATGACAGGAAGCCGGGCGCGGCACAAAAAAGAAAGCTTCCTGTATAATTTAAATCAAGGAGTTGACCAAAGAAAATACCTCAAGTAAATTTAGATTATTACTGACCTGGCGAGTTGGTAAAATCTAAAAATACAAGAGGTATCTGAAATGAATAGTAAAACAAAAAGAGCAAATAATCAAGTCAATTCAGTGATGAAAGTACAGGAACAGAGGGAGATGGTAGAAAAAACAAACCGAATACTCAGTGAGATGAAATCCTTTACCTGGAGAGATCTTGAGACTCAGGGGAAATTCAACAAAAATGATAAGCTCTCCTTCATCAGCGATGACATGCTGATCCTTGGATGTGATATTGGCAGTGAGACGCATTATGTCAGGGCAATCGATACAAGGGGCAGGGAACTGAGCAGGAAGGCACTTGCATTTGAGAATAATGCTGAGGGATTCCAGAAAGCCCGTGACTGGGCAGTACAGCTTGCGGCAGTAAACGATAAGAAGCAGATCGTCTTAGGCCTTGAGCCGACCGGCCATTACTGGTTCTGCCTTGCGGCATGGATGGTCTCAAACGGGATCAGTGTCGTTCAGGTGAATCCTTATGCTGTGAAACAGAGGAAGGAGCTGGAAGATAACAGCCAGCAGAAGGATGACAGGAAAGCCCCAAAGCTGATCGCAAACCTTGTGAAGGATGGAAACTATGGTATGCCATACCTTCCGGAGAAAGTGTACGCAGAACTGCGCAGGCTATCGATGTTCCGGGAACAGCTGACAGAGGATCGGAACCGGAGCATGAACCGGCTGCACAGGGAGATGAAGATCTATTTTCCGGAATATAAGGACGCATTCGGAAAGATAGATGGGGCTTTCTGTATGGCAGTCCTGAAGGAAGCGCCATTTCCGGAAGACATACTCCGGCTGGGGATAGAAGGGATCCGTGAGATCTGGCATAAGGCAAAGCTGAGGGGGCGCGGCTATAGCAGGGCTGCAGAAATCGTAAAGTATGCAGAAACGAGCATAGGTTTGAAAGATGGCACAGCAGCTGGGAAGGAAGCCGTACGGTGGTTTGTAGAGAAGATCATGGAACTGGACGAAGAACTTGCAGGAATAGAAAACAGACTGAATGAGAAATGCAAGGAGATCCCGCATGCAGAAAACATACTGGAGATATCGGGGATCGGAGAGAGGATTCTTTCCGGAATCCTTGCGGAGATGGGAGATATTTCCCGGTTTGACGATGCAAAGGAACTGCAGAAACTGAGTGGACTTGGGCTGGTATCATGCAGCTCCGGAAAGCACAAAGGAGAGACCAGGATCAGCCATAGAGGGCGCAAACGGCTGAGATACTGGCTGTTTCAGGCGGCCCGGTCAGCGGTGGCACATGGAGAGGAATATAAATGGATCCATGCCCACTATACAACACGGGCAGAAAATCCGCTCCAGAAGATGCAGTCACTGATCGTGATCGCATGTAAGCTCCTTCGTGTAATCTATACGATGCTGAAGACAGGGAAACCGTATGATCCTGAGAAACTGCTGAAGGATATCCGGTATCCAGAGAATGTACAGACAGCTGCAGCGTAATCGAACAGATCAGAAAAGAAGAATTCCAGAATCCTGCTGAGTTGCAGAAACGTCTGGTACTGAGCAGGGTTCTGGAAAGGAACCCGAAGGAGACGGGGAAAAGGAATCCCTGTCATCAGAAGACCGACTAAGGGGAGGCACAGCGTAGCGTCCACTGAATGAGTGCTGTACGGAACCGGTCAGGTCAGTAAATAATCAAACACAAACAAGAGCTGTAGCCGGCAGGAGTATCCTCCATAGGGCATAGACCCTGCAAGAAAGCTTAGCTGGCACTCAGTGTATGAACAGGTGGGACGAAGGAAGTTGGGACATGATCCCTGTAGACACGGGAGGTTCACCATCATAGCGAAACAGAGGGAACATAGCCTTTATAATCATCAATCAAAGGATGCTTTATGAAGTGCACCCGTCTATGGCTATTCAGTACAAGATACTATGACTGTTCATCACTTTTAGCTCTGTTTATATGAGGTAACAAGTTAGAAAAAGCCTGAAAAATCAATGATTTTAGGCTTGACATTATAGGAAGGTGGTCCCTTAATGCCGCAGTCAGAAATGGAAGCGCTCATACAGCTTCAAAAAGAGACAATTGAATCCCTTCGTCAGCTGGTGGACAGCCAGCGCCGTACGATCGAGCAGATGGTCAGAAGCCATGAGGAGCAGACAGAACAGCTGAACCAGACGATCGCAAATCTCAATGAAACGGTCGAATATCTGAAGAAAAAGCTGTTCGCATCTTCCAGTGAAAAAACAAAAAAGGATACCTTTCCCGGACAGATGGATCTGTTCAATGAGGCAGAAGCCGCTGCGGATCCTTCTGTCCCGGAACCGACTCTGGAAGAGGCTGTTGGTGGTTATAATCGTAAGGCAAAGAAACCAAAGGCCACCAGGGAAGAGATCCTTGCAGGGCTTCCTGTGGTGGAAGTTCCCTGCACCGTGCCGGATGAGGACAGGAGCTGCCCCTACTGCAATACTCCGATGGAAGTCATACGGAGTATAAAAATGCGTAACTGTTAATAACATACATGATGCATTGGCGATTTTAAATTGACTGAGATTGGCGTTTTTAATCCGACTCTGAATGGCGAAAATCGCCCGACGCTAACAGCACTCCCGAAAGTGGCGCAAAAAACTGCGGAAGATATCGTTGCGTATGAAGCTGTGAAGCGGATAGGAGCCATTTATCATCTGGACAATCAGTTATCTGATCTAGTACCGGATGATCGAAAAAAGCAGCGGCAGATGACAGTCAAACCTCTGGTGGAGGCTTTCTTTGCGTGGGTAAAAGAGGTGGGGTCTTCCAATCGTCTTCCTAAAGGAAAAACACGGGAAGGAATCAACTATTGTATCAATCAGGAAGAGGCACTGAAAGTGTTCCTGAATGATGGTGAAGTTCCTTTTGATAAACAACGTAACAGAAGGAGCGCTCCGCAGCTTCTGTCTGCACAAACATGCATGGAAACTGATCGATAGTATCGATGGTGCGAAATCCAGTGCGATCATCTACAGCATAGTGGAGACAGCAAAGGCGAAAACCTGAATCCGTTCCGTTATCTGGATCATGTCCTGACAGTTTTGAAAGACCATCAGGACGATACGGATTACAGCTTCATTGAAGGACAGCTTCCTTGGTCAGATCAGTTACCGGAAATTATTCTGCAGAGCGTGTTAATTCCTGTATTCTTATAATTTATACTTTCTCTATAAAATATGAGGAAAAGCCGGAGAATTCTGGAATAATCACGCTTATTTTACAAGAGGAACGAAGGGCATCAGAGAACACATTCCTCAACTATTTTTAGAACTTCTTCACTTTATTTGTGAATGATTTCCCGGCATGGGCCGATCATCTGTCCAGCCGACAGAGTTCGGCTATAGACGCATACAGCGATCCGCCGGTCTGACAGACCTTCCATCCGGTCTGCACCGCCAGTTAGACCCTGTTCTCTGGAACCGCATATCTGTAGAGCAGATCCAGCAGCTCCCCCACAGTAGGGATGGTTTTCAGAGAATACGGAATCATTTCCAGCAGGGGAGGAACGGAGCCGCCTGCCCAGCATCGAAGGATCACAGTGCGGATTCCCCGTTCGATGCAGTGGGTTTTCACGCCGTATCTCTCAGCGGCAGGGGCAAAGACAGACCTCTGCAGGCAGAAGAAACGGTCTTCATTTTCCATTACCAGCGCCAGACAGGCGGCCAGGTAACGGATGCCCGTATATGTCATGGGTACGTCCAAAGCCTGCTGGACAATGCGCAGTGCTCTGGCTTCATTGGGGATTTGGCTGGTATCTTTTGTACTTTCCATCTTTATCATAAGTAAAACTCCTTCCTGAAAATGAAATTTCATTTCTGCTCTGATACCCTTCACTTATACACACGGAATTTGAGGCAAAATATGTCGCGGAAAATCGAAAAAAATAAAATTTTTTTAAGTATCAACAGCAGGGACAGAGGATCAGCTATCTCTTGGCCCGCAGGAGCTGTGCAGCAGAGACGCACGGATGGATGATTACCTGCGGAAATAAATTCTTGACACTCCCGATGTAATGTACTAAAATAGTTGGCGGGCAAACAAATAGGTCCTGCATTTATCCCCGAGAACAATGAACCAAACGACATGCCGCATATCCATTTGGCGGCGCTGTGTGCCAGTGGCACACGTTTAGCGCCGACCGGAGCGGAGCGAAGACCGCTGTGTGCCAGTGGCACACGTTTAGCGCCGACCGAAGCGGAGCGAAGACCGCTGTGTGCCAGTGGCACACGTTTAGCGCCGACCGAAGCGGAGCGAAGACCGCTGTGTGCCAGTGGCACACGTTTAGCGCCGACCGGAGCAGACCCGCTGCCAGGGTCAAATACCCTGCCGCTCTGCATCATAGCAGGCTTGATGCTCCGTAGCTTTCTGCGGGGCTTTTGGATTTCACAGCGGCCAGCCAGGCGTAAATACCTGAGTTATTGGACAGTTTATGTATATGATGGCTGTCTATCCCCAAAAGGAGGTGCCTTATGCGTTCAGATCTTGGCTTTTATATCAAGCGTCTGCGGAACAATCTGGAACGGATTTCCTATCAGTATTACGACACCATCAGTCACCGGGATTATTCCCTGATGAATCTCTGGGTTGTGGATTTTCTTCATGACAACCGAAACCGGGATATTTTTCCCCGGGATATTGAGGAGGAATTTTTTATTACCCGGGCTACGGTCTCCAAAATGCTGAACCTGATGGAGCAGAAGGGGCTGATTGCCCGGGAAAGTGTGCCGGGAGACGCCCGTCTGAAACGGATCGTCCTTCTTCCTCCGGGAGAAGATTTGTGCAGACAGGCCCAGAGTATCAGAAGTCAGATAGAGGCTCGCCTGACCTGCAGTCTGACGGCGGAAGAACAGGAGCAGTTCCGGAACCTGTGCATCAAAATCCTGGCCGGGATGGACCCTTAAGGTCCGGCCCCGGCGGATATGTTATAAATTCGCCAGAATGTTGGCTGGCATACAAAAAGTGTGAGGAAGGAGATTACAATGAACGAAAAAGAACAATTATTCCGAAATGCGCCGATTCCCAGGGCGGTGGGCCGGATGGCGCTTCCCTGTGTGGTATCTTCGCTGGTGCTGATCATCTACAACATGGCCGACACTTTCTTTGTGGGACAGACAAAAGACGCCCTCCAGGTGGCGGCCGTATCCCTCACCAATCCGGTGTTTGTCATGTTTATGGCAGTGGCTAATCTTCTGGGAATCGGTGGAAGCGCCATGATTTCCATTCTGATGGGAAAGGGAGAGGAGAAAAAGGCAAAAGCCGTTTCAGCCTTCTGCTGCTGCGGTTCCCTGGGGATCGGAGTACTCTGCGCAGCGGTGATCCTGGTGTTTATGGATCCGCTTCTGAAGCTTCTGGGAAGCAGCCAGGGAACGTATGACTTTGCCAGAGATTATCTGCTGTGGATTGGCCTGGGAGCCCCGTTTGTCCTGTTTGCCAATACCTTCGGCCATGTGGTGAGGGGAGAAGGCGCTGCAGGCGTATCCATGATCGGAGGAATGATCGGAACCGTGGCCAATATCATCCTGGATCCGGTGTTTATACTGACCCTGAATATGGGGACCGCCGGGGCTGCCATCGCCACAGTACTGGGAAATGTATTCGGATGTGTGTATTATCTCTGGTATTTTCTGAGAGGAAGATCCATCCTGTCCCTGAAACCGTCCTATATGGCCGGGGAGGGACACCTGATCCTCCAGACGGCTGTGCTGGGGATCCCGTCGGGAATGAACTCCGCGCTGATGAGCATTGCCAATGTGATCCAGAACAATGTGCTGGCGGTTTACGGGGACGATCAGCTGGCGGCCATGGGGATCGTGACGAAAATCTATATGCTGGTGGCATTTATCCATATGGGGATCGCCAACGGCATCCAGCCGCTTCTGGGGTACAGTTATGGAGGAGGACTTCGCCGGAGGTTCCAGGGGATCCTGAAATTTTCCGCCTTGTGTACGGTGGTCTGCGGCACGATCCTTACGGTGCTCTGCATCCTGTTCCGTCATCCCATCATGCAGGTGTTCATTGACGATGCTTCTGTGGTAAGTTATGGTGTGGATATGCTGGTGGCCGCCTGTCTGGCGGGCCCGGTGCTGGGTATTCTGTTTCTGTGTATCAATGGAATGCAGGCTCTGGATGATCCGGTTCCTTCCACTGTTCTCAGTGTGTGCCGCCAGGGACTGCTGTTTATACCGCTGCTGTATCTGCTGAATGCGGCTTTGGGACTGAACGGAGTCATCTATACCCAGACAGCAGCCGACTATCTGTCTATCGTGATCTCTCTGTTTCTGCTGCGGCGCTCCATGAAAAAGCTGGACCGGCCAGAACAGGAGAGCGGATCGCAGACCGGGTGAACAGCGCATCAGCAGACTGCAGGAGGCAGCCGGACAATGCTCCATGACAGCTCTTGGGCCTGCGCGGCCCCGAACAGGCAGGCGGGGCGTCCGGCAGGACTGTCCCTGCAGAAAAAGAAGCGATGAAAAAGAAAAGGCCCGGCGGGCCTGGATCCTTTTATACACGGATCCGGTCCGCCGGGCCTCGGATCTTGCTGCCTGGCGCAGATTTCTTTCCGCGGGCAACGAGCCAAGCGGACATGCTTGCATGTCCATTTGACTTTGGTAACAATCAGCCTCCGCTGATGCTTATTTCGCGCTGAGAGCGGCCATGGTGATGTAATTATACGGCTGATTGAAGTGGGGCAGGAAGAAGATATCCAGCAGCTTCAGCTTGTCGATGGTCACGCCTTCCTCGATGGCCAGGGAGAACATGTGGATTCCCATGGAAATATCCTCGGTGGAAGCCATCTGCGCGCCGACTACCCGGCGGGACTCCGTCTCGTATACGATACGGATCTTCACCTTGGCGTTCTCCTTCATGAAGCCGGGACGCTGCAGATCCTCATAATCGGTATGGCTTACCTTCATTCCGTTTTTCTCGGCAGCGGTTACGGACAGACCGGTGGATACCATATTGTAGCCGAAGATGGAAATACCGTTGGAGCCCTGTACGCCGATGGATTCCAGGGGAGTTCCTCCGATGTTGTGAGCGGCTACGATTCCGGAACGAACGGCGTTGGTGGCCAGAGCAATATAGGTTTCAGCCTGCAGAGCGTTGGAATAAATGGTGGCGCAGTCGCCTACGGCGTATACATCGGGATCGCTGGTCTGCTGATGACGGTCCACCCGGTAGGCGCCGTTCCTGAAGCAGTCCAGATGATCCTTGCCCAGTGCGTTATTGGGAATAAATCCGATGGCATTGATCACCAGCTCTGCGGGATATTCTCCCTTGTCAGTCACCACAGTCTCCACATGGCCGCTGCCCTTGTAAGCAGTGGCACGCTCGCCGTAATGGGTCTCGATGCCGTGTTCCTGAAGATTCTTGTCCATATCCTGGGAGAACCAGGGATCGTAATAGCTGGCCAGCGAAGTGGGAGCCACATCAAACAGACGGACTTCCTTGCCGCGGCGTTTTGCTGCCTCCGCAATCTCCACTCCTATGTATCCGGCTCCGATGACAGCCACATGCTTCACGTTGGGATCGCTCATCTGGCGGTCCACTTCCTGTCCCTGCTGGAACAGCTTCAGAAAATTGATGCCCTCCAGATCACTTCCGGGAAGCTGGGGAGCGATGGGAAGGGAACCTGTGGCCAGGATCAGCTTGTCATAGGATTCCTGATAGGATTTTCCATCGGCGGTTTCACAGTCAACCACTTTTTTGTCAAAATCGATGCTTTTTACGGTGGTTTCCATCCGGATGTCAGCGCCTTTGGCTTCAAAGGCTTCCTTATTGGTATAGAACAGATTTTCATAGGAGTCGATCTGGCGTCCTACCCACAGCGCGGTACCGCATCCCAGATAGCTGAGATTGGTGTTCCGGTCGATCATCACAACCTTCTGATCCGGATAATTGTCCAGAAGGGTGTTGGCTGCCGCAATACCGGCATGGTTTGTACCAATGATCAGTGTTTTCATAAATGCATTACCTCCAAAATAATAATCCATGTGGCAGCAGAGTCCCGAAGGTATCTCTGCAGATGTGTACGGATGCTCTTTTATTTTACCGTTTTGTATTTCTTTTTTCAAGGGGCTCATTGCCTGGCGGATGAAAGACCGATGAGAACTCACTGCAGCGGAAGCTGCCAAATGGAACTGCAGGCATGTCTGTCCGGCCGGGCGCTCACAGGAATAAAGAAAATACTTGCCCCAGACCCCGCCGGGGATGTATGATAAATAGGAGAACAGCCGTCTGGTTTCCCGGTTTGATCCCGGGAGACAGCCGGACACACCGTTACATGCAGACAGAACACCACAGAGGAAGGACAGGGAGCAAGCGATGACAATTGCGGAAGTAAGCAGAAAATACGATATTACGCCGGACACACTGCGGTACTATGAGCGGATCGGACTGATCCCCCCGGTGCCCCGTACCAAAAGCGGCATCCGGGATTATGATGAGGAATCCTGCGGATGGATCGAGATGATGAAGTGTATGCGGAAGGCAGGCGTACAGATCGAGGCGCTGATCGAGTATGTGGCTTTGTTCCGTCAGGGAGATTCCACATTGGACGCAAGAAAAAATATCCTGATAGAGCAGAGAGAGCATCTGATTGCCAGGATGGAGGATATGCAGGCATCGCTGGAACGGCTGAACCGGAAGATCGAGAGGTATGAAGAAGGGATGATGGCTGCAGAGAAAAAACTGGAGAGGATGCGGAGAGAACGGGAAGAGCAGGAGGAACTGGAAAAATGCTGTCCCCGGAGGAAGACGGGCTGACAGCCTGTATTCAGACCATACCGTAGAAAAGTCAGAGAGTCGGCAGATATACAAAATCTGCCGGCTTTTTCGCCGTGCAGCAGCAAAAATAACCCCCCTGCTCTGCGGGGGAGGAAATTCAGAGGAAACTGCGTTCCCATGGAACAAAAACGCTCCGCGAGGGCGCAGGATGTCCGGCGGATATCTGTTATACGCCGGCCGAAGCGGAACCGGAGACCGCACTGCGCCGGAGGGGAAGCTGTCAGGGAGCTTCCCGGGCTGGAAAATTTTGATGGTTGATAAAGGAACATACGTTCGATAGAATAGATCTCATCCGGAAGTTCCTGACGGAGCTTATGGAAATTCCGGAGGAAGGGAATGAAAACCCCAATGCAGATACCCGGAGCGGATCTGCAGCGGGATGTTTCAGGGGGAAGGAGAAACGGATGGGAGAAAGACCTTTGATTTTTTCATGTGGATGTGAATGCGGCTTACCTGTCCTGGGAAGCGGTATACCGGATACGCCATCTGGGAGGAAGGGAGGATCTGCGGCTGCAGGCTTCCGCCGTAGGAGGAGATGCCGCGCTTCGCAGGGGGATCATTCTGGCAAAATCCATCCCGGCAGGCGAAATGGGGGTAAAAACAGGGGAAACTATTTTTCAGGCCAGAGAGAAATGCCCCCATCTGAAGCTGGTGCCTCCCCACTATCAGCTGTACCAGAGATGTTCCCAGGCTTTGATGGCGCTTTTGGGAGAATATACCGACCGGGTGGAGCGTCTGTTCTTTGCGGGACCGGCCTCTGTCAGGCGGCTGAAAACCCTGGGGATCACCACGGTAGGGCAGCTGGCCCGTACAGATCCGGGGATCTTAAAAAGTCATCTGAAAAAACAGGGGGAAGTCCTCTGGGCTTTTGCCAACGGTCTGGACGGAGAACCTGTGAGGGATCATCCTCCCAAACAAAAAGGATACGGCAGCAGCACCACTGCACCCCGGGATCTGAGAAGCCGGCAGGATGCCATGCTGGTGCTTCTGGGGCTGGCGGAAACGCTGGGGAGCCGGCTGAGAGAGGACGGGGTGCAGGTCCGGGTACTGGCGGTGCATGTGACGGACTGGGAATTTGCCGGACGTTCCCATCAGAAGACGCTGGAGGACCCCACGGATCTGGCTGGTGAGATTTACCGGCAGGCGGCGGATCTGTTTGACCGGATGTGGGACGGAACACCTGTCAGAAAACTGGGAATCCATGCGGGCCGGGTGTGTCCCCGCCGGCAGACAAGGCAGAGATCGCTGTTTGGCCCCGATTATGAGAAATGGGAGAGGGCGGAACGGGCAGTGGACAGGATCCGGTCAGAATATGGGATCGATGCGGTGAAACGGGCAGTATTTCTCAGGCCGCCCTTTCCGGTGGATCATATGAGCGGAGGCATCAGCAGGGAGCGGAGAACTGTGGACTATGAAAAAGAGAAGGTGAGGTGACGGCGGATGGCATTTGGAGCGGAACGCATGCTTCTGCGGACGGAGGCGCTTCCCACCGGGCACATCCGCCGGGCGATGCGGGAGGCGGCGGTGGAGTGCTGGTTTACCGCCGGCGGCCGGGCCATGCCCCTGATGATGAAGGTGCGGGATGAAGAGCAGCAGATCCGGAAAATTTCGGATATCCGGGTGCTGAGACGGGAAAAGCGCAATTACGCGGGGATTCCGGCATGGGAATACCGGTGCCGCGGGCGGGCAGGGGAGCGGGAGGAAGAATTCCTGCTGCTGTTTTATCCGGAGGACTGCCGCTGGAAGGTACTGGGGCTGGAAGGTCCGCAGTGTGATCCGGAAAGCGCTGGATGCCGGCACGGGCGTTAAGCGCCATCGAAGGTGTTATTTTATCCGCGCCTTCCCGGGCGGCTCATTACAAAGTTGGTGAGACTGATCTGAGAGCGCTCCACCTGCTGGCTGCGGACTACGCGATATCCCCGCTTTTCGAAAAAAGGTCTGGCGGTAATGGAGGCGTGCACGGTATAGGAAGGGGCGGGAACGGAACGTTCCAGATGATCGCATATGGCAGTGGCGATTCCCCTGCCCTGAAAGTCCCTGTGGACATAAAGGCGGTCCAGGTATCCGTGGGCGTCCATATCCCCGAATCCCACGATCCTGCCGTTCTCCTGGGCCACCACCGTCAGGTGCTCCAGAAAGGAACGGTCCCAGGCTGCCAGATCCCTTTGGCGGGGAGCCCAGGCATCCAGCTGCTTTGGTGTGTAGTCCCGGGCGTTCACCGTGTGTACTGTGTCATAAAACAGACAGGCCATTTCCCGGCTGTCTTCGCTGCGATAAGGTCTTAAGATCATAGAAATCCTCCTGGTGCCAGGCGCTGTTGCTGAAAATGCGCAGTATTGCCTGGAAATACCGTGATAAAAACTGGTATCTGCCGCTCAGTATACGGTGAAAAAACAGAAACGTCAAGTGGGAGCGGCCTGCCGTTTCCGGTTTCACGGCCACAGGTATTCTGCGGAAGGAAGAACCGCTTCCGGATTTTTCAAAATTCGGAAAAAACAGGATTGCCGAATGTCCGGCGCAATGGTATGATGGGACAATGTAGAAGAATGGTGACAGTGAAGCCGGAGGGCTGAGCTGCAGCGGATAATGAACTGTTGCAGCGGCGGAGACGTTTCAGCGTTTGCCGGTTACTGAAAATGAGAGCGGGGAGAACAACTATGACAAATGATATGACCACAGGAAGTCCTGTGAAGCTGATCATCCGATTCATGATTCCCATGTGTCTGGGGAATATTTTCCAGCAGTTTTATAACATTGCGGATTCCATTGTAGCCGGCCAGTTTATCGGGGTGGACGCCCTGGCGGCCATTGGAAGCACGGGATCCCTGATCTTTCTGGTGACCGGGTGGCTCAACGGGCTGACCAGCGGTTTTGCCATCTGGGTGTCCCAGTGCTTTGGGGCAAAGAAGCTGGAGGACATGCGCCGTTATGTGGCCATGTCCATCTATCTCTGCGTGGCCTTTACCCTGGTGATGACGGTGGGTCTCTTGATCGCCAACGAATCCATTCTGCGGCTGATGAACGCGCCGGAAGATCTGATGGGAGATATCCGGGCATATATGACGGCCATATACGGCGGTCTGGCTGCAACGTGCGCCTATAACGCTCTGGCGGCCGTTCTGAGAGCTTTGGGAGACAGCAGATCTCCCTTATATTTCCTGATCATTTCTGCTCTGCTGAACGTGGTGCTGGATATTGTATTTATCGTGGTGTTCCAGATGGGAGTTGAAGGCTGCGGATACGCCACGGTGATCGCCCAGGGAGTTTCCGCCCTGCTGTGCCTGGTCTATATCGTGAAAAAGTATAAAGTCCTGAGACTTCAGAGGGAGGACTTCCGGCCGGAGTTCGGTATTATCCGCCGCCTTCTGGCGCTGGGACTTCCCATGGGCCTGCAGTTTTCCATCACGGCCATAGGAACGATCATTGTGCAGAGCGCCATTAACGTGTACGGCGCGGTTTATATGGCAGGTTTTTCCGCTGCGGGAAAGATCCAGAATATCATCAGTACGGTATTCGTATCCTTCGGCGCCACCGTGGCCACCTATGTGGGGCAGAACCGGGGAGCCGGCCGGATGGACCGGGTGAGAAAGGGAGTCTGGATGACACAGGGGATGATCCTGCTGTGGAGCGTGGTGATGATGGCGCTGATCTATTTCTTTGGGAAATACATGATATGGCTGTTTGTAAGTCCATCGGAAACGGATGTGGTGGCTGCGGCGGAGACGTATTTCCGGACAGTAGTATGGGCATATCCGTTTCTTGGAAGCATCTATCTTTACCGGAACGGTCTGCAGGGAATGGGTTACGGTCTGGTACCCATGCTGGGCGGCGTTTTTGAGCTGGCAGCCCGGGCAGGTATCGTATTTCTGGTATCGGGAAAGACCAGCTTTGCGGGCGTATGTCTGTCGGATCCCGCGGCCTGGGTCGCAGCGCTGATCCCGCTGGTTCCCTATTACTTCTGGGTCATGAGAAAAAAACGGTAACGGAAGCGCTTGCTTTTTGAACAATATCATGGTATACTCTACCACATTGCATGACCCATCAAAACCAAGGTCTTTCAGGGTCTGCCGCCGATTCCCGGCGTTAAATGAATCGTGTGTTCGAGACCTTCCACACGTAAAACAAAACTAAAGGAGAAAACTGAATCATGAAAAACAAAGGTGTTTACAAAAGCGTGCTGTTTATGGTGTATGCTGCTGCCATTGCGGCAATCTACGTGGTGCTCACTGTGGTGTTCGCCCCCTTCAGCTTCGGGGAAGTGCAGATCCGCATAGCGGAAGCGCTGACGATCCTTCCGGTCTTTACTCCGGCGGCGGTGCCGGGGCTGTTTGTAGGATGCCTGATCGGCAATATGCTGGGCGGAGCGATCCTGCCGGATATCATTTTCGGAAGTCTGGCTACCCTGCTGGGCGCAGTGTTCACCTGGAAGCTGCGCAGGGCCCCCAGGTTTCTGGCTCCCCTGCCGCCTATTCTCTCCAACATCGTGATCGTTCCTTTCGTTCTGCGGATTGCTTACGGTGTGAATCTTCCCATTCCGTTTCTGATGCTGACGGTGGGAATCGGGGAAGTGATTTCCTGCGGAGTGCTGGGACTTTTGCTGGCATCTGCGCTGGAGAGGTACAAACATCAGATTTTCCGGACCGCACCTTCGGCAAAATAGAGAATCATAAGCTGCTGCACTTGGAAACCGGTGCGGCAGCTTTTGTATTTACATGAAAAAGGGAGAACAGAATATGAACCGGATGATTATGGAACTATTGTGGCTTTTGCAGGTTTATTCGTTCCTGGGGTGGGTGATGGAGACCATTGTGGGCTCAGTAAAAAGAAGAAAATTTGTGAACCCGGGATTTTCCACCGGACCATTCTGTCTGGTCTACGGGATCGCCGCCGTACTGATGACGGTTGTATTTCAGGATCTGAAAAGCCATCCCGTTTTTCTGGTGCTGGGCTGCTCGATCCTGGGAACCACTGTGGAGTGGTATACGGGAAAGCTTCTGGAACGGTTCAACAGGCACAAGTGGTGGGATTATTCCAAAAAGAAATGGAATTTTGACGGGTATATCTGTTTTCAGTATTCTCTGCTCTGGGGAATACTGGGAGCGCTGATCGTGAAGTATGTGAACGATGGGCTGACGGCTGTCTACAGGTTCCTCCCCGGCATTCTGGGGGAGGTCCTGGTGCTGGTGCTGGCAGGAATGATGGCTCTGGACCTTCTGGCTTCCGCCGCTGCTGTATTTCATATGAAGCGGAAGATGACCGTAGCCCGTCAGTGGAATCTGCGGGTGGCAGTGCTGACCAGAAAGTTTGGGCTGTGGCTGATGGAAAAGGTGGGGCACCGTATGGAAAAGGCCTATCCCATCATCCTTGAAACTGCCCAGGAGCTTCAGAAAAAGGGAACCTTTGCGGAGGGCTGCGGATTTTACAAACTGTTCTGGATGTTTCTGATCGGGGCAGTGCTGGGAGATTTTGCCGAAACCATTTTCTGCCGTTTCAGCATGGGAGAGTGGATGAGCCGCAGCAGTCTGGTGTGGGGACCCTTCAGTCTGGTATGGGGAGGAGCCATTGTCCTTGCCACGGTACTGCTGTATAAGGACAGAACAAAACCGGACTGGCATATCTTTCTGGTGGGAACGCTTCTGGGAGGAGCTTATGAATATGCCTGCAGTGTGTTTTCCGAGCTGGCTTTCGGCCGGGTGTTCTGGGACTACAGCAACATCCCCTTTAATCTGGGAGGGCGGGTCAATCTGCTGTACTGCTTTTTCTGGGGAATCGCGGCGGTGGTATGGATCAAGGGACTGTATCCCGTATTTTCCCGGCTGGTGGAGAAGATTCCGGTACTGTGGGGATATGTGCTGACCTGGATCCTGCTGATCTTCCTGGTGGTGAACATGGCGGTGTCGGGACTGGCCATGCTGCGCTACGATTCCCGCTCAAAAGGGAAAGAGGCAAAGAGCGGCTGGGAAGAACTGATGGATCGGTATTTTGACGATGAGAAGATGGAAAAGATCTATCCAAATGCTATTGTGAAATAGAGCTTTGTTGCGGTTTTTCCGTCAGGGTAAGGCCGGCTGTGTGCCCGCTGCGTATGGCAGTGCGGGATACAGCCGGCCTGGATTTTTCTGGGAGGATCCAGTGGGATTTCTTTCTGTTACAGGTGAGAGAGAAAATCAGCAATATTCTCCTGAGTTCTGGCTGTAAGCTCCTGATAAAGCTGCCTTTCGCTGGGGGAAAGGCTGGAAAGCCGGATAGAATCAAAGTCCTGCTCCACCAGATCAAAATCCTCCAGAATGGGAAACGCGTCCGGAAGGATGGAGAAGCTGGTCTGCTGTCTGGAGGCGGTTTTGGAAATCAGTCCTTTTTTGATCAGCTTCTGGATCAGCGAGGAGGTTTTCTGGGGAGAATATCCGGCAAAATCCGACAGCTCCCGGATATCCCGGAATTCCCTGACAAAGTGGAAACAGTACAGCAGCATACTCTCTTCCGGGGTGAGCTTGTGTTTTTTTGCTACGGTATGCAGCTGATATTCCAGCAGTTTTCGAAAACGGTAGGAATCCATGAGAAGGCCTCTGTCGGTGAGAGCCTGTCCGTGGATCCTTTTTTTTGCCTTCTCCAGCTTCTGGACACCGGGGAGGGGAAGGGGGATCACACTGCCATCCCTGGCAATGGAAAGGAAAAATTTGTAGATCTGAGGCCGGATATTTTTATAATCCTCCTGATCGTAAATATCCTTGTAAAATTCGTTGTAATATTCAAAAACGCTGATCTTCATCTTCACAGCCCGGGTGAGACTGGCTCCGCTGCTCAGACTTCCTTTCCGTTTGACATAGTAGTAAAGAGGTGTCTGCAGGGCGTAGAATGTATGGGCATGGCGGATGTATTCCAGATTGAACAGAAAATCTTCACACCAGTCGATACGGGGATCCATCCGGATCTTCTGGTTCTGGATGATTTTTCGCTTGTACAGCTTGTTCCACAGTACGCCATAGTAAAAGTCCGCGGGATTTTCCATCATAAAGGCGGAAAATTCCTCTCTTGTCAGGACATGAGTTTCGCTGATGTCCCCTTTTCTGGAAAAATGATCTCCCGATACCCGGTAAAAATCAGAGATCACCAGATCGCAGCGGTTCATCTCCATGGAACGCACCAGCATCCGGGTAGCTTCCGGAGAGATCCAGTCATCACTGTCCACAAACTGGATATAAGTGCCTCTGGCCAGATCCAGTGCCTGGTTTCTGGTATCGGATACTCCGGTATTGGGCTTGTGAAGGACCCGTACTCTGGGATCCCTGGAAGCATAGGAATCGCAGATGGATCCGGAATCGTCCGTGCTCCCATCGTCTGCCAGCAGCAGCTCAAAATTGCGGTATTCCTGTCCCAGAACACTGTCAATACAGCGGGGCAGATATTCCCCGGCGTTGTGGACCGGGATGATGATACTTACAAGCGCTTCTTCTGTTGTTTGCATGAAATCCCTCCTGAAGTAAATGGTTCGTATTCAGACCGCACGCAATCCGGCGGCGGTCTCCGTTACGCCGCCGGGCATACCAATTGTAACAGAAAAAGCAGATTCCTGCAATTTTGCCTGCCGGTGCTGCGGCAGTTCCCTCCTTGAGCCCAGGATCTGATGGCAGAACCGGCTTTCCGCTGCATATGCAGCTTCTGGTTACGACTTGCAGACAGAAATATTATCCTTCTCACAATTTGAACTTGACAGAGCAGGGGAAGAGGATATAAAATATAACAGTGATATATAACAGCGTTATGAAACGGCTCTCCGTTTTCAGGGAGACTTTCGGAAAGCGTGACGCTCCGGACTGGAGCAGCAGCGGTCCGGCAGGAGGACGGGAGTGAAAGAGAGGCAGGAGAGGAATTGGTGAAGGATACGGAACAGACAACACTGGATCTGATCCATGCGGCGGCCCGGGAGGAATTTCTTGAGAAGGGCTTCCGGTCCGCTTCTCTGCGGAATATCGTGAAGAAGGCGGGCGTGACTACAGGTGCCTTTTACGGATATTATTCCAGTAAAGAGGCTTTGTTTGAGGCGTTGGTGGGAGAGCAGTACCAGTATTTTATGAGCTGTTTCCGGAAGGCCCAGGAGGATTTTGCCGGACTTCCGGAGGAAGAACAGCCGGAAAATCTGAGTGACATTTCCGGCGCCTGTATGATGGAGATGCTCAGATACGCATACCGGCATCTGGATGCGTTCAAGCTGATCCTCTGCCGGTCGGAGGGAACCCGCTTTTCCGGTATGGTGGATGAGATGGTGGAGATCGAGACAAAGGGGACTCATGATTATCAGGAGGTCCTGAACCGGCTTGGACGGCCCAGCCCCGGTATCGATCCGCGGCTGGAGCACATTCTGATCACCGGAATGTTCAATGCCTTTTTTGAACTGATCATTCACGAGATGCCGCTGGAACAGGCGGAGATTTATCTGAAGGAGATGCGGATGTTCTATACCGCGGGATGGATGAAAATTATGGGGCAGTGATGCCTTATAATTTTTCACTAAAGGTTAGTTTAGACTAACGTATTCCGGAAAGTTCTGATTTGGGATATGGGAAGCTGACTGCAGCAGTTTCTGTATCATAAAAGGTGTCTTAGGAAACGTATTTTCATAAAAAGGAGGTTTCGCTTTGAAAAAACAATCGAATGCAGCAAGGCTTCTGGGTTTTGCCGGCAGGTACAGAACGCTGACCGTGCTGGGATGCGTTTTGTCCGGTATAGCCGCTGTTGTGGGGCTGGTTCCCTATGTATGCGTATGGCTGGTGGCCAGGGACGCTCTGGAAGCGTATCCCCAGGTGGAATCAGCCCGGGGACTGGTGCGGTGGGGCTGGCTTGCCGTGGCCTTTGCGGTGGCAAATATCGTTATCTATTTTGCGGCGCTGATGTGTACGCATATAGCGGCCTTCCGGACTGCGAGAAATATGCGTCATGCGGGTGTGGCCCATATTCTGGAGCTGCCCCTGGGATTTTTCTCCCGGGATCAGACAGGGCGCCTCAGAAAGGTGATCGATGACAATGCGTCGCTGACGGAAGACCTTCTGGCCCACAAACTGCCGGATCTGACGGCAGCAGCGGTGACTCCCGCGGCGGCGGTCATACTGCTGCTGGTTTTTGACTGGAGAATGGGCCTGCTCTGCCTTCTGACCATGGCGCTGGCCGTGGGGTGCATGGCGGCTATGATGGGCGGAAAAAATGCGGGATTTTTTCACCGTTATCAAAGAGAGATCGAAAAGATGAGCGGTGAGGCAGTGGAGTATGTCCGGGGAATTCCTGTGGTGAAGGTATTTCAGCAGACAGTCTATTCCTTTAAAGCTTTTTATGCGGCGATCCAGTCTTACAGCGATCTGGCCAGTCAGTATGCCATGAGCTGTCGGATGGGCCAGACAGGATTTCTCACCTGCATCAACGGAGCGTTCGCGCTGCTGATTCCGGCAGCCCTGCTTCTGGCTTCCGGAGGAAGCGGCTGGGGTGTGCTGGCAGACTTTATCTTTTACGCCCTTTTCGCACCGGCCTGCGGAGGTATGATCAACCGGATCATGTATGCGTCAGAATCCGTGATGGAGGCCAACGAGGCAATGATGAAGCTGGATCAGATCCTGGACCAGAAGCCTCTGGAAAAGCCGGAGGACCCCAGGAAACCCCAGGGAACAGCAGTGGCCTTTCGCCATGTCACTTTCCGTTATCCGGGAGCATCCCGCACTGCCCTGAAGGATGTGAGTTTCACAGTGCAGGAGGGAACCGTTGTGGGACTGGTGGGTCCCTCCGGGGGAGGAAAGTCCACGGCCGCGGCCCTGATCCCCCGGTTCTGGGACGTGGATGAAGGAAGTGTCCTGGTGGGCGGCGTGGATGTACGTCGGATAGACAATGAGGAGCTGATGCGGTATGTGGCATTTGTGTTTCAGGATACCCGGCTGTTTAAAGTTAGCCTTCTGGAGAATATCCGCATGGCCCGGCCTTCGGCCACACGCCGTGAGGTGATGGAGGCCGCCTGCGCCGCCCAGTGCGGGGATATCCTGGAGAAGCTTCCCCAGGGACTGGATACTGTGGTGGGAACCAGAGGTGTCTATTTATCCGGCGGGGAAGCCCAGAGGATCGCCCTGGCGAGAGCGATCCTGAAGGATGCGCCCATCGTGGTGCTGGATGAGGCTACCGCATTTGCCGACCCTGAAAATGAAGCGCTGATCCAGAAGGCTTTCGGGGTGCTTACCAGAGGAAAGACGGTACTGATGATCGCTCATCGGCTGTCCACGGTCCGGAATGCGGATCAGATCCTGGTACTGGATAAGGGTGTTCTGCGGGAACAGGGAAGTCACCGGGAGCTGCTGGAGAAGAATGGACTGTATGCGGAAATGTGGAAAGATTATCAGCAGGCAGCGGCCTGGAAAGTGGGTAGGGCTGCCCGGACAGAAGGGAAGGAGGCACTTGTATGATCGGAAAACTGCAGCATGTGTTTGCTCTCAGTGAAAAAGGGGCGAGAGATTTTGTGAAAGCCGTGATCCTCTGTTTCCTGTGCAACGTGGGCCTGATGCTTCCGGTGGGGGTGGTAATGGCCACGATCCGGTATTTTCTGGATACCCTGGAAGCGGGAGGAGATCCGGCTGAAAAGCTGTGGCTGTATACCGGAGCGGCCCTGCTGGTACTTCTGGTGCTGTTTCTGCTGCATTATATTCAGTATGCCGCTCTGTATCTGGCCACCTACAAAGAGAGCGCCAGCCGGCGGGTCAGTCTGGCGGAAACCCTGCGGAAGCTGCCGCTGAGCTTTTTCGGAAACCGGGATCTCAGCGATCTGACGGCCACGATGATCGCTGACTGCTCCAGTCTGGATCAGATGTTTTCCCATTATATCCCCCAGTTGTTCGCGTCTGTTTTTTCTACTGTTTTTATTGGGATCTGCATGCTGGTTTTCGATTGGAGAATGGCCCTGGCAGTGCTTTGGGTACTCCCGGTGGCAGTACTGCTCACCGCAGGTTCCAAAAAACTGCAGGATCTGTGCGGAACGAAAAATATCCTGGCCAAGCGGGCCGTCACCGACAGTATCCAGGAATGCCTGGAAAATGTCCGGGATATCAAGGCAAGCAGCCGCCGGGAGATTACCATGGAAAATCTGGATCAGCGCCTGGAAAATGCGGAAAAAAGCGCCATACGTTCCGAACTGGCCACAGGGGTGTTTGTCTGCTCGGCTCAGGCATTTCTGCGGATCGGTCTTGCCACTACAGTTCTGGTGGGAGCGGATCTTCTGATGAGGGGGGAACTGTCCTTCCTGTATTTTCTGGGATTCCTGTTTGCAGCTGCCAGGCTGTATGATCCGATGGGAACGGTGCTGCAGAATATTGCCGCCACCTTTAATGCCAAACTGCAGATCAACCGGATGCGCGCCATTCTGGAACAGCCGGTACAGACCGGAAGCGAAGAATTTAGTCCCGAAAATTTTGATATTGTGTTTGATCATGTGAAGTTTGCTTACCGGGAAGGGGAGAGCGTGCTGGAGGATGTATCCTTTACGGCAAAGCAGGGGCAGGTGACGGCTCTGGTGGGGCCTTCCGGCGGAGGAAAATCCACAGCATGCAAGCTGGCCGCCCGTTTCTGGGACATCCAGAAAGGAAAGATCACTCTGGGAGGGACGGACATTTCCACAGTGGATCCGGAAACGCTTTTGAAGCATTATTCCTTTGTGTTCCAGGATGTAGTGTTGTTTCGGGACACGATCATGGAGAATATCCGGCTGGGCCGCAGAGATGCCACCGATGAGGAGGTGTATGCTGCCGCGAAAGCCGCCCGGTGTGAGGAATTTATCCGGCAACTGCCCCAGGGATATCAGACGGTGGTGGGAGAGAACGGATCCACACTGTCCGGGGGTGAGCGGCAGAGGATTTCCATTGCCCGGGCTCTTTTAAAGGATGCTCCGATCATTCTTCTGGACGAGGCCACCGCCTCCCTGGATGTGGAAAATGAAACGGCCGTGCAGGAGGCTCTTTCCCGGCTTGTGAAAAATAAGACAGTTCTGATCATTGCACACCGGATGCGTACGGTTACGGGAGCGGATAAGATCGTAGTTCTGGCAGAAGGAAAGGTGGCGGAAGAGGGGACTCCGGAGGAGCTGTACAGAAAGAACGGGCTTTACACTCATATGGTGCGTCTTCAGTCGGAATCTCAGGACTGGACTCCCCGGCAGCAGTGATGTTAAAAAATTAACGTTTTTGAAAAAATTAGAGAATTTTTATTGATTTAATCAATTAATCATGTATAATTAGGGATAAGGATGTCGGAAGGGTCCACTTCCTTACACATACGGACAGAGCAAAAGCCATGTCCTGTATGAGAATAATAAAGAAAAGAGGTTAAACGAAGATGGCAGAAATCAATTTAAGTAAGTATGGCATTACTGGCACCACAGAAATCGTGCACAATCCTTCTTATGAGATGCTGTTTGAAGAGGAGACAAAGTCCGATCTTCAGGGATTCGAAAAAGGACAGGTGAGTGAACTCGGCGCAGTGAATGTAATGACTGGCGAATATACAGGCCGTTCACCCAAAGATAAGTTCATCGTTATGGACGAGAATTCCAAAGATACCGTATGGTGGACTTCTGACGAATATAAGAACGACAACCATCCCGCTTCTGAGGAGACATGGAACACGGTAAAGGACATCGCCTTAAAAGAGCTGTCTGACAAGAGACTGTTCGTGGTAGATGCTTTCTGTGGTGCCAACAAAGATACGAGAATGTCCATCCGCTTTATTATGGAAGTGGCATGGCAGGCCCACTTTGTGACCAACATGTTCATTCAGCCCACTGCTGAGGAGCTGGAGAACTTTGAGCCGGATTTCATCGTTTACAACGCTTCCAAGGCGAAGGTAGAGAATTACAAGGAGCTGGGCCTGAATTCTGAGACAGCTGTTGTGTTCAATATCACCAGCCGTGAGCAGGTTATCCTGAACACCTGGTACGGTGGAGAGATGAAGAAGGGTATGTTCTCCATGATGAACTACTATCTGCCGCTGAAGGGCATCGCTTCCATGCACTGCTCTGCAAACACAGATATGAACGGCGAGAACACCGCCATCTTCTTCGGACTGTCCGGTACAGGAAAGACCACCCTGTCCACAGATCCCAAGCGTCTGCTGATCGGTGATGACGAGCACGGCTGGGATGACAACGGTGTGTTCAACTTCGAGGGCGGATGCTATGCCAAGGTTATCAACCTGGACAAGGATTCCGAGCCGGATATCTACAACGCTATCAAACGCAACGCTCTTCTGGAGAATGTTACTCTGGATGCTGACGGAAAGATCGATTTCGATGATAAGAGTGTAACCGAGAATACCCGTGTATCTTATCCCATCGACCATATCGAGAAGATCGTACGTCCGGTTTCCGCCGCTCCGGCAGCGAAAGAAGTGATCTTCCTGTCCGCTGACGCATTCGGCGTACTGCCTCCGGTATCCATCCTGACTCCGGAGCAGACCCAGTACTATTTCCTGTCTGGATTTACCGCTAAGCTGGCTGGAACAGAGAGAGGAATCACAGAGCCTACTCCTACCTTCTCTGCTTGCTTTGGACAGGCATTCCTGGAGCTGCATCCCACCAAATATGCTGAGGAGCTGGTAAAGAGAATGGAGCAGAGCGGCGCCAAGGCTTACCTGGTGAACACCGGATGGAACGGAACCGGAAAACGTATCTCCATCAAGGATACCCGCGGAATCATCGATGCGATCTTAAGCGGCGATATCCTGAAGGCTGAGACCAAGAAGATCCCGTACTTCAACATTGAGGTTCCCACCCAGCTGCCGGGCGTTGATACCAACATCCTGGATCCCAGAGATACCTACGCTGACGTTTCCGAGTGGGAGACCAAGGCCAAGGATCTGGCTGGAAGATTCATTAAGAACTTCAAAAAATACGAAGGAAATGAGGCCGGAAAAGCACTGGTTGCTGCCGGACCGCAGCTTTAATAAAAAGCATGAAAAGCACTTCAGGGGTGCGGCGCAAGCCGCGCCCCTTTTTGACAGGAGGTATTTGCTGATGCCGATACAAGGAATTGCGCAGCCCGCCGTTATTCAGATCCGGCAGGGCCTCCGTCTGACGGCTTATGATGGGAAATATGATTTTGCATATGATTGGTACCAGGATGAAGAGACCATTTATCTGGTGGATGGGATCAGAGAGCCTTACTCTCATCAGAAACTGAAACAGATGTATGAATATCTGAACAGCCAGGGAGAACTGTACTTTATTCCCGCGGGCAACGAGCCAAGCGGACATGCTTGCATGTCCATTTGGCGACTGCCGCGAGGGTCAAATACCCCGTAGCTCTGCTGCGGGGTATTTGACTGAAGTGGATCAGGAATCAGGACGGTGGCTATATTCCCATTGGAGATGTGACCTTTTGGAAAGAGGACATGCCCATCGTAATCGGAGAAAAATCCTTCCGGGGACATGGAATTGGGAAGAAAGTGATCGGTCATCTGGTGGAACGGGGAAGGCAGCTGGGATACGACTGGCTGTATGTGGATGAAATATACAGATATAATACGGCTTCCCGAAAGTGTTTTGAAAGTGCCGGGTTTGAGCCATATGAGAAGACAGAAAGGGGAGACCGGTTTCGGCTGGACCTGAGAAACAAAAGACAGGATAAGGGAAAATTTGCTGAAAATACACTCCTAAAAAATTAAAAAGTTGTATATCTTTTCTCTGCTATAGGAGTTATAATATACATGTAACAAGGGTGAGACGATACTTAACCAGACCAGTAAGGCCGCTAAGCAATCGCAGCAGTTTTGCAGAGCGCCGGAGGGCTTCTGTAAACGGCAACATTTTTCAGATGACAGGAGGAAAAGATAAATGAATACTTTGAAAGCTGAAAAAAGAAACATGCAGATCAAGGCCAAAAAGCTTAGACGGGAAGGATATGTGACCGGCAACGTGTTCGGCAGGGAGATGAAGGAGTCCATGCCGATCCAGATTGAGAAGGCCGCCGCAGAGCGTCTGCTGAAGACCAGCGGAAAGGGCAGCCAGATCATGCTGGAGGTGGACGGACAGACAATGGATGTACTGATCAAGGAGATCGATTATAATCCGCTGAAAAACCAGATTGATGAGATGGATTTTCAGGCTCTGGTAAGCGGTGAGAAAGTACATTCTGTGGCAGAGGTACATCTGCTGAACCAGAGCAAGGTGAGCACGGGTATTGTGGAGCTGGTGCTTCATGAGATTTCATACAAAGCCGTTCCGGCCGCGCTGGTGGAGAAGATAGAGATTGATGTGGGAGATATGCAGGTGGGAGATACCGTCAAGGTTCGGGAGCTGCCCATCGCTTCTGATCCCAATGTGGACGTGACCACGGACCTGGATTCTGTAGTGGTTACCGTGGCGGAGGTTCACGGTGAACCGGAGAGTGAAAGCACCGAAAGCACCGGGGAATGAATGAGCACAGTGTGACAGGATGGAAAAACGGAACCAGTAGAAAGGAAAAAGAGCGGACCGGAAAATGGTTCGCTCTTTTTCTGTCAAACCGGATCCTGGACCCGCAGGGGAGCAGTAACACAGAAGTGCTGCCTGTTGTGGTTACAGTTCAGCTTTCCAATATCCCGCGAGGTGTCACGCTGCGTTCGCAGCGTGATCCCGAGATTTGCGGGCGCCAGGCTGCGAAAATCGCAGCCTGTGTGCATGCATTTGTAACAGTGAAGCCGGAAGGCTGAACTGTTACCTGTTGTGGGGAAAATAAGTGAGAATACATTGTAAATTTCCGAGCCGATGTGGTATGATAAAAGGAATAAAAAAGAAAGGACGGAAACCATGGGACTACAGGAAATTATGGCAGAGGATCGCTTTGTGGTGGCAGGCGATACTCTGAATGAAGAAAAATATGCCTTCAGGATCAAGCATGCTCTTCTGGAACATGGCTATCAGGTGCAGTGTGTGGGAAAAGAGCTTTCTTCGCTGAATGATATTCAGGGAGAGCTTGGGATCATTGATCTGTGTATCCATCCGGCCAAAGGAATCGGGCTTTTGCGGGAGTGCCGCAAGCCCTGCAGAGGAGTTTTGATCCAGCCGGGAGCGGAGAGCCAGGAGATTTTTGATTATCTGAAGGAGCAGGGAATCCCGTATCTTCAGGGCTGCGCCCTGGTGGGACTGCGGCTGTATCCTAAAAAAGAGAAAAAGGAAAGATAAGATCAGATACAAAAGAGGAGGGAAATAAGGATGTTTTGTCCAAAATGCGGAACAAAAGCAGAGCCTGGGGACCGATTCTGCGGAAAGTGCGGATTTCCTCTGGGGGAAGCGGGGGATCAGCAGACACAGACCGGGAACGACCAGGCACAGCAGAACGGAGCCTGGAAGAATCCGATGGAAGGAGACGGCTCCTGGAAGAATCCGGCAGAACAGACCGGAGGAGCCTGGGCGAACCAGGGCGGAAACTGGGATACCCGGGGAAGCGGGGAGGAGTATGGGGAGCCGGAATATAAAGAACCGAAAAAGCCCAAGTGGTGGCTCTTTATTCTTTTGGGAGTAATACTGGTGGCGCTGATCGCGGTCCTTCTGGTGCTGATTTTTATGAAAGACGACAGGAAGGATGAGGATTCTTCTTCTGAGACGGTTCAGGAAGTACTGGAGGAGGGAGAGTCGGCGGAGGAGAACGGCGATGCGGTGACCGGAGGCGATGCACCGGAGGATTTTGATCTGGGAGCACTGGAGGATTCCGGTGAGGAGGCTGCAACGGAGCCCACAGCCACGCCGACGCCCACACCGGAACCGGAGCCTGAGCTGGTGACTGACAGCGGAGATATCGCGCAGATCCGTCAGGATTACTGGAGAGTGGGAGAAGAGAATATTCTGAACTACAGCGCTTCCTCCACTATTCAGCAGGATAACGGAGTGATCAATCCGCCCATTTATCTTTTTGACAATGATGACCAGACCAACTGGCAGGAGGGAGTGGAAGACTCCGGAGAGGGGGAATTTCTTTCCTTTGCCTTCGACCAGGAATATCAGATTTCCGCCATGACCTTCCGGCTGGGAAACTGGAAGTCAGATACCTACTATCATGGAAACAACCGGCCAAAGACCCTGCGGCTGGAGCTGGGAGACTATTCCTGGAGCGTGACATTTCCGGATGAATGGCAGGAGTTCGGCGTGAGGTTTACATCGCCGGTATCCTCTGCGGATCTGAAGATCACGCTGGAGGAAGTCTACGAGGGAACGGATTGGGATGATACCGCCATTACGGAAGTGGGTGTGTGGTACCGATGAGGCGATCAAAAAGAAAGAAAAAGGTCCTGACAGCAGTTCTGGCTGTGCTGACCCTTCTGCTGGCGGTTTTGCTGACAGCATCCCTTTTGCTGAATTCCCGTCTGCGGCAGCAGTATGGCCGCCGGGAAGCGGCCTGGAATGCCAGGATGGAAGAATATCAGCAGGAAACTGACCGGCTGGAGACGCAGGTGGCAGATCTGGAAGAACAGCTTGCAAAGCTTCAGGAGAGCCAGGCGGAGCAGGAGGCCAGGGAAGAGGCGGCTTCGGCTGTACTGGAGAGCATCCAGGAGTATCCGGCAGGAGAACTTCTGGAGGAGGATCAGCTGGATCAGGGAGCTTTGGAGAAGTACTTTACTGCCTCCGAGATCCAGGAGGGAGACGCTGTGTATCAGCGGATCATTGGAAAATCCTACCGTGAGAATCCGAATATCGGACTGGAGGAGCTGCGGTACCTGAAGATGCCCCACTACAATTTTGACGGACAGATCCAGGTGGGAGAGATGATTGTCCATGCGGATATCGCCCAGGATGTGCTGGATATTTTCCGGGAGCTTTTTTTGCAGCAGTACCAGATCCAGTCCATGTATCTGGTGGACAATTACTGGACCGGAGATGGAAATACCACGGATACAGCGTCTATTGAGGTGAATAATACTTCCGCTTTTAACTACCGGCCCATCACCGGAGGAAGCAGCCTGTCCAATCACGCCTTTGGACGGGCCATTGATATCAATCCCCAGCAGAATCCTTACGTTCATTATGACAGCAGCGGAAATCCCAGCTGGTCCCATGAGAACGCCAATGATTATATCGACAGGAGTTCCGGAATGCCCCATATGATCACCCATGAGGATCCCTGTTATCAGATTTTTTCGGAGTACGGATTTACCTGGGGAGGTGACTGGAACAATCCCAAGGATTATCAGCATTTTGAAAAACGGTCCTAGCGTACGGGTATGGCGTGATCATCTTTTGATAAAATTTTTTTGATTTTAATGTTCCTTTAATCTTTCTCATATAAAGTAAAGGCATAGAAAACAACAGCAACTGTGAAAGATAGAAAGGAGAACAGAAAATGAAAAAACGTTATTTCTTATTAAGCGCACTGATGGTGATGGGAATGGCCGTGGCAGGATGCGGCGGACAAAGCAGCGGTACCGGGACACAGCAGTCTGTTCAGACAGAAGGGGAAGGAAGCAATGAGATCCAGGCTGAGGCTCCCAGTACTTCGGAAAGCGATGACCAGACAGCGGACAGTCAGAAGACAGAAAACCAGACGGGAGAAACTCAGGAAACGGCTTCGGATCAGAGCCAGGACAGCCAGGGTACCACTGACGGAGCCGCCCAGACAGCCGGGCAGATCACAGAGCAGCAGGCCAAGGAAACAGCTCTGGCGGATGCGGGATACACGGAAGAGGATGTGACGGGCATCCGGGTAAAACAGGACCGGGACGATGGAAGAGATATCTATGAGGTGGACTTCTATGTGCAGGCCGAGGAATTTGACTATGATATCGATGCAGCTACCGGGCAGATCCTCAGCAGAGATTACGATATCGATGAGGATTTTAACAATACGGCATCCGGCGGCGCGGATGTGATCAGCCAGGAGGAGGCCGTGAATACGGTTCTGGACAGAGTGGAGGGCGCTTCCGCAGAAGATGTGCGCATTAAGCTGGAGCAGGATGACGGACGCTGGAAGTACGAAGGGGAAATCATCTACAACCAGATGGAGTACGAGTTTGAGCTGAATGCCCAGACCGGCGAGATCCTGGAGTGGAGTGAAGAGAGAGCCTGAGAATACAGAAATCTGGAGACGCCGGATATATTGTCCGGCGTCTCGCGGTTGTCCGGAGGCGCCGGGGGAAGGCAGCGCTTCAGATTACCCTGTCATGCCGGGATGGGCGCGGCGGAAAGAAAAAGGTTGCAGAGAGAAAGGAGACAGCAATGAGGATTCTGGTGGCTGAAGATCAGAAGGATATGAACCGTCTGATATCCAGGCGGCTGGCAGCGGAAAATTACAGTGTGGATTCCTGCTATAACGGTCAGGAGGCGCTGGAGTATCTGGAATTTGCGGAATACGATGCAGTTATTCTGGATATCATGATGCCTGTGATGAACGGTCTGGAGGTTCTGAAAAAATTGCGAAAGCGGGGAAATCATATCCCCGTACTTCTTCTGACAGCCAGGGACAGTGTGCAGGACCGGGTGGTGGGCCTGGATGCAGGCGCGGATGATTATCTGATCAAGCCTTTCGCCTTTGAGGAACTTCTGGCCAGGATCCGGGTGATGCTGAGAAAACCCGCGGCGGTGAAAAATCCGGAGATCCGGGTGGGGGATCTGAAGGTATGCCTGGATACCCAGCAGGTTTTCCGGGGAGAGCGGGAGATCCGGCTGTCGGGCAAGGAGTTTTCCCTGCTGCGCTATATGGCTATGAACGCGGGGATCGTGCTGTCCCGGGAAAAGCTGGAGCAGCATATCTGGAATTACGATTTCTCAGGAGGGTCCAATGTGATCGATGTTTATATCCGTTATCTGCGGAAGAAGATCGATGACGGATATGAGAGAAAGCTGATCCATACGGTCCGGGGGGCCGGTTATGTGTTGAAGGACTCTGCGGATTAAAAAGCGGGCTGCGGGGATCGCGGCCTGTGCGCATGCATCTGTGACAGTGAAGCCGGAAGGCCGGCTGCTGTTGTTCCAGGGGCCAATCCCTGTTCAGAGGGCATGCCGTTTTTTTGGAAAGGAGAGAAGGATGAAACGTCTTTCCCTTAGGACAAAGCTGACGCTGCTGTACACGGCCATGATGACGGCGGTGGTCTGTGTGATCCTGGCGCTTCTCTTTTCCCTCAGCGGAAAAGAGCTCCTGGCAGGGGTGCAGAACCGGCTGGAGCAGGAAGTGGCACAGGCAGGAGGGGACATTGAGTATGAGGATGGTGTCCTGGAATTTGATTCCGATATCATGGATCTGGAATACGGAATCTATCTGTCCGTCTATGGTTCCGACGGCACGATGCTTTACGGGCGGATCCCTTACGATTTTGACAACTCAGTACTATTTGAGGACGGGAGTATCCGGAGACTTTCCGCGGCGGGTACGGAGTACTATCTGATGGATCTGTATTACCGGGTGGAGGGATACGGTATGGTGGTGATCCGGGGGATCACTTCCATCACAGAGGCGGAGAGGAGTTATCTGGCAATCATCCGTCTGGCGGTGATCCTTCTTCCTTTGGCTGCTGCTTTGACGGCTGGACTGGGGTATTTTATGACAGGGAGAACGCTGCGGCCGGTGGCGCGTATCACCGGAACGGTTCAGCAGATCCTGAAGGACCGGGATCTGTCCCGGAGGATCGGCCTGGGAGAAGGCAGGGATGAGATTTACCGTATGGCAGCCACATTTGACCAGCTTCTGGAGCAGGTTGAGGCCAGTCTGAAACGGGAGCAGCAGTTTACCTCGGATGTATCCCATGAGCTGAGGACACCTGTGGCGTCCATGCTGCTGGCATGTGAGGAGCTTCTGGAGCAGGGACAGCTGGGGAAAGAGGAGCGGGAAAGTGTGGAAATACTGTATCAGAAGGCCAGATACCTTTCCCAGATGATCTCCCAGCTCCTTCTGCTGTCCCGGGCGGACCAGGGGAGAGAACGGCTGGTCATGGAGCCGCTGGATTTCAGTGAACTGACCGCAATGGCGGCGGAAGAGGCCAGGGATGCGGGAAGCGAGAAAAAGATCCAGGTATATGACAGGATCCAGCCGGGACTGACGATGGTGGGAGATGAGACGCTTCTGATCCGGCTCTGGATGAATCTGCTGAATAATGCGGTAAGTTACGGAAAGGAAGGCGGACATATCTGGCTGTCACTGGAAAAGGACGGGGAGGATATCAGAGGACAGGTACGGGATGATGGGATTGGTATCCGCAGGGAAGATCTTCCCCATATCTGGGAACGCTTTTTCCAGGCAGATGCCGCCAGAACCAGGCAGGACAGCTCCGGACTGGGGCTTTCCATGGTGCAGTGGATCGTAAAGGCTCACCATGGCCGTATCCGGGCGGACAGCCGGTTGGGCGAGGGGACAGTATTTACGTTCTGGTTTCCCGCGGATCCGGACAGGGAGGCGCAGGGGGAGAGCCGGAAGGCTCCCCAGGAGCGCTTCGGGGATACCGGTTTATGACAGAGAAAAAGAGGAAAACGGGAGGTATGGAAAATATGACAGAGGAGCAGCTGGCTGTACAGATTCAGAAGGTCGTAAAAGAAGCAGGAGAGCTGCTGAAAGAGGCCTATGCGGACCGGGAGACGATTTCTCATAAGGAAGGCCCGGCCAATTTTGTGACGGAATACGATGTGAAGATCCAGGATTTCCTGCAGGAACGGCTGGCTTCCCTTTTGCCGGAGGCGGAATTCCTGGGAGAGGAAGGTGAAAAGGAGAAAAACGGCTGGGAAGGGGATACGTTTATCATTGACCCCATTGACGGCACCACCAATTTCATTTTCCGTTATCATCACAGCTGTGTTTCTGTGGCCCTGGCCAGAAAAAAAGAACTGAGGATGGGCTTTGTATACAACCCGTATCTGGACGAAATGTTCTGGGCCGTTCGGGGGCAGGGAGCCTGGCTGAATGGCAGGAAGCTTGAGATGAAAGATCTTTCCCTGGAGCAGGGAGTGGCGGCTTTCGGATGTGCCCGGTACAATACCGGGGATACAGACCGGATCTTTACCATGGCCAGAAAGCTTTACGACAACAGCCTGGCTCTTCGGGAAGGAGGATCTGCCGCCATCGACCTGTCCTGGATCGGAGATGGAAGAAACTGTGTATATGTAGAGCTGCTGCTGCATCCATGGGATTTTGCCGCAGCAGCTGTGATCATAGAGGAAGCCGGCGGCATTATCACACAGTGTGACGGCCGTCCGGTTACTCTGGACTCGTCCTGCTCCATACTGGCCGGGACGCCGAAAGCCTGGGAAGAGTGCCGGAAATTCTGGGATGCCTGCGGGGGCTGATGCCTCCGGAGGCTGTCTCAGTTTTTCCGATGCTCTCTTAAAAATTCCATTTGCTTTTCATCGTCCGATGCCCGCTCATATGGGGAAGAGATTCGCACGCAGGCGTATAATGGAAGCAGAAGGAGAAGGATCATCAACAGAATCAGCACAAGAATCATACAGTTCTCCTTTCCATAGATGCTTCAGTATAGTTTATGAGAAAATGGGGAATTTATACAAAAAATCAAATTTTCCTTGCATCCCCTAATATTCTATTGTATAATAGTCCACGGTGTAAAAAAAGATGGTCCTCTGTTACGATATGTATTAAGAACATCCATAGAGAAAAGGAGAAAAGACGATGAACGAGATTATCAAGAACATCGAAGCTGCTCAGTTAAAGGCAGAAGTACCGGCATTCAATGTTGGTGATACCGTAAAGGTATACGGTAAGATCAAAGAGGGAAACCGTGAAAGAATTCAGGTTTTCGAGGGAGTTGTGCTGAAGAAGCAGGGCGGCGGATGCCGTGAGACTTTTACAGTGAGAAAGAATTCCAACGGAATCGGCGTTGAGAAGACATGGCCGCTGCATTCCCCCAACGTGGAGAAGGTAGAGGTTGTAAGACGCGGTAAGGTAAGACGTGCGAAACTGAATTACCTGAGAGACCGTGTAGGAAAAGCTGCCAAGGTAAAAGAGCTGGTAAGATAATCGCAGCCGGCATCTGCAGCCGGAAGAAGAGGATAATGAGGGAGAACAGGGGCAAATACTTTTATGTACTTGTCCCTGTTTTCATAAGAGGAAGTATCTATGGGATTTTTTAAAGCAAGATATGTGAGGGACTATGTGGCGGCCAGAAGGATCAAGACCGTCCTTTTGTGGATCGTGGAGATCGTGGCTGTCGTTGGTATCGCTGCGCTGCTGACTGTGGGATTCGGAAAAACCACGGTGATGCAGGAGGGTTCCATGGACCCTACGCTGGCGGCGGGGGATACCGTTCTGATCAACCGGCTGGCTTATAAGATCGGCGAACCGAAACGGGGAGATATCATTGCCTATAAGGTCAGTGATGATAAAAATGCCAGCACCCATATCAAACGGGTGATCGGCCTTCCCGGGGAGACCATTGAGATCCGGGAAGGGCAGATCCTGATCAATGGGGAGACGTATCAGGAAAAGAAGAATTTCCCCTCCATTCAGAATCCCGGTCTGGCGGAGACGTCTGTCACACTGGACGGGGATGAATATTTTGTTCTGGGAGATAACCGGAATAACAGTGAGGACAGCAGATTTGTGGATGTGGGGAACATCAAAGAGGAAAACATCATCGGGAAGCTGTGGTTTGTGGTTTCCCCGTGGGATAAATTCGGTTTTTTGAAGGGTTAAAGGTGAAAAGATGAACGTACAGTGGTATCCGGGACATATGACCAGGGCCAGGCGGCAGATGCAGGAGGATCTGAAGCTGATCGACCTGGTGATCGAGCTGGTGGATGCCAGGATTCCTCTTTCCAGCAGGAATCCTGATATCGACCAGATGGGAAAGAATAAGGCGAGGCTGATCCTTCTGAATAAGTCGGATCTGGCGGACGAACGGTATAATGAGAAGTGGACGGAATATTTTCAGAAGCAGGGCTTCCATGTGGTGAAGGTGAATTCCAAAAGCGGAGCCGGGCTGAAGTCCATTCAGGGTGTGGTACAGGAGGCGTGTAAGGAGAAGATTGAGAGAGATAGAAGAAGAGGGATCAAAAACCGCCCTATCCGGGCTATGGTAGTGGGGATCCCCAATGTGGGAAAGTCTACCTTTATCAACTCCTACGCAGGCCGGGCCTGCACCAAGACAGGAAATAAGCCCGGAGTAACAAGAGGAAAGCAGTGGATCCGTCTGAATAAGAATCTGGAGCTTCTGGATACCCCCGGGATCCTCTGGCCCAAGTTTGAGGATCAGCAGGTGGGAAAGCGGCTGGCCTGTATCGGTTCCATCAAGGACGAGCTTCTGAATCTGGAGGAGCTGTCCCTGGAACTTCTGGATTATCTTCGCAGGGAGTATCCCGGTACCCTGAAGGAGCGATACGGGATCCTGGAGGAAGGGACTCCTCTGTCCATGCTTGAGGAGCTGGCCAGGAACAGAAAATGTCTGATACGGGGGCAGGAGCTGGACTATGGCAAGGCGGCGGGGATCCTGATGGAAGAATTCCGGAATGGAAAGCTGGGGCGGATTACCCTGGAGTTTCCGGCGCAGAAGGCCAAAGAAGAGGAGCTGACCAAGAAAGATGAAGACCATACATGAGATAAAGGAAGAACTGGAGGGCGCATCCTGGGAGGAACTGGGCCGGCTGACTGCCGGATATGCCGGGGATGAAAGAGCCGGGGTGCGCCGTCTGGCGGCCCAGTATGAGCGAAGGCTCCGGAAGCTGGAAAAAGAGCGGCAGCGTATGGAACAGATGCTTTCCTATGAGCGGAAGTACAGAGACAGAGGGCTGATCTGCGGTATTGACGAAGCCGGAAGAGGGCCGCTGGCAGGTCCGGTGGTGGCGGGAGCAGTGATCCTTCCGGAAGGGGAGGAGATCCTCTGGCTCAATGATTCCAAACAGCTCTCTCCCGGGAAACGCCAGGAGCTTTATCAGGTGATCATGGAGAAAGCCGTGGCAGTGGGGGTGGGGTATGCTTCTTGCGCCAGGATCGATGAGATCAATATCCTGCAGGCTACTTACGAGGCTATGCGGGAGGCGGTGGCCAAACTGGGAGTACAGCCGGATATTCTTCTGAATGATGCGGTGCGGATTCCCGGGATCAGTATTCCCCAGGTGCCTATTGTCAAGGGGGACGCCAAAAGCGCGTCCATTGCGGCTGCCAGTATTATAGCCAAGGTGACCAGGGACCGGCTGATGGAGGAGTATGACCGGATCATGCCGGAATACGGATTTGCCTCCAACAAAGGATACGGATCCCAGGCCCATATCCAGGCCCTGAAAAAGTATGGTCCTTCTCCCATTCACCGGAAAAGTTTTATCACGCATTTTTGGGATGAAAATCCGTAACAGTCCGTTGGGGGAAAGGATCCGATCTGTGAATAAAAGGAAACTTGGTGAGGAGATGGAAGCTCTGGCTGCCGGGAAGCTTCAGGAGGCAGGGTATGAGATCCTGGAAAAAAATTACAGATGCCGGCAGGGTGAGATCGATCTGGTGGCGAAGCACAGAGGATATCTGGTGTTTGTGGAAGTGAAGTACCGGAAAAACGGGGAGAGCGGCATGCCTGAGGAAGCTGTGAACGTGAGAAAGCAGAGGGCGATCAGCCGGGCAGCGCTGATGTATCTTGCCGGCCATGGCCTGGGAACGGATACGCCCTGCCGCTTTGATGTGGTGGCTGTGGAAGCCGGGGAGATCAGAATCTATGAAAATGCATTTGCCTATCAGGGAGGGAGAGGCTGATATGGAGATACGATGGAAGGTTCCGGAAAACAGAAGGACCAGAGTGATCCGCCGGGAAGGCGTGGAATACCTGGAGTTTTCACCGCTGAAGGAGACGGAAGCGGTCCTGCATGGATTTACCACCAGGCTGGGAGGGGTAAGCCGCGGAGTGTGCAGCTCCATGAATCTCAGTTTTACCCGGGGAGACCGCCAGGAGGATGTGCGGGAAAATTACCGGAGGATCGCGCGGGCTGTGGGATTTTCCGTGGAGAGTATTGTGTGCAGTGATCAGACCCATACCACAAATGTACGGAGAGTGGGAAGAAATGACTGCGGAAGCGGCATTGAGAAGCCCCGCTCGTATCAGGATGTGGATGGGCTGATTACTGATGAGAGCGGGGTTACCCTTGCTACCTTCTATGCGGACTGTGTACCTCTCTACCTGGTGGATCCGGTAAGAAGAGCCATCGGCCTGTCCCATTCCGGATGGAGAGGGACCGTAGGAAAGATTGGAAAAGTGACTGTGGAAGTCATGGAACGGGAATTCGGCTGCCGTCCGGAGAATATCCTCACGGTGATCGGCCCTTCCATCTGTATGGACTGCTATGAAGTGAGCGGGGATGTGGCCGGGGAATTCCTGCAGGCGTATCCGGAGGCGCTGCACGACCGTCTGCTGAGGAAAAAGAGCGGGGGAAAATATCAGCTGGATCTGTGGGAAGCCTGTCGGGCAAATTTCCTGGAGGCCGGGATACTTCCGGAGCATATCACCATGCCGGAGCTTTGTACCTGCTGCAATCCTTCTTATCTGTTTTCCCACAGGGCCTCCGGAGGAAAAAGGGGCAATCTGGCGGCGTTTCTGGCGCTGAAAGACCGGGAAAATCCACAGTGATCCGCAGATTTTTAAAACCTTCGGTGCATTACCCTTGCGGCAGTCATCAGATGGACAGGCTTGCATGGCCATCTGGCGGCTGCCCGCGGAAATAAAAGTGAGATCAGAAAATCCGTCAGGCCGCGGGCGATGGAAACGCCGGCGTCTGACGGATTTTTCAGTTGTTTCGCAGCAGTGAAGCCGGAAGGCGGAACTGCTGCGTTATTTCTGTTTCTGCTCTCTGTTTTTCGCCAGAAGCTTATTGATCTTGGCTGTGGTGGAGCGGACTCTTTCCACAGAGATATCGTGATTCAGGGTGTCCACAATGCTGGCCAGGTATTTTCCCATGGAGGCCGGCTCATAGTAGGGACGGGTAAGCAGCTCCGGGATCCGGTAGTTGAGATCCGTGGTGATCACTTTGTGGATATAGCCCTTCTCATAATAGGCATCGAACTTCTCCAGGCCGTCGGTGAAAAGACCGAAGGTGGTGCACACAAACACCCGGTTGGCATTGCGCTTTTTCAGCTGCTTGGCCACATCCAGCATACTTTCACCGGAGGATATCATATCATCGATCACTACCACGTCTTTTCCTGCTACAGAGTCTCCCAGAAACTCATGGGCTACAATGGGGTTCTTGCCGTTGACAATGGTGGAGTAATCCCGCCGTTTGTAGAACATACCCATATCCACGCCCAGGATATTGGAAAAATACACGGCTCTGGCCATGGCTCCTTCGTCCGGGCTGATGATCATCAGATGATCGTTGTCGATCTGCAGATCCGGAACGGAACGCAGCAGAGCTTTCAGAAACTGATAGGTGGGCATGAAATTGTCAAATCCGTGAAGAGGGATCGCATTCTGAACGCGGGGGTCGTGAGCGTCAAAGGTAATGATATTGGAAACTCCCATATTCACCAGCTCCTGAAGGGCCAGCGCACAGTCCAGAGATTCCCTTTTGGTGCGTTTATGCTGTCTTCCCTCATATAAAAACGGCATGATCACATTGATCCTGTGTGCCTTCCCGGTTGCCGCGGATATGATTCTCTTCAGATCCTGAAAATGATCGTCGGGAGACATATGGTTTTCATAACCATTCATCCGGTATGTGATGCTGTAATTGGTAATATCGCACATGATAAACAGATCCACACCACGGACCGATTCGTTGATCTTCCCTTTCGCTTCGCCGGATCCGAACCGGGGGCATTCGCAGTCGATCAGGAAGGAATCCTCCGAATATCCGGACCAGGCGATTCCGATATGCTGATGGGAAATCAGATCTCTCCGGAACTTGACCAGATAATTATCCACTGTTTCGGCCAGCTCTCTGCAGCCCTTCAGAGCCGCGATCTTGATCGGCGCCACAGGAATTGATTTTTCCAATAAATCTAAATTTGCCATAGAGACCTCCGCTTTTGTTTTTACATAATTTTTACAGACATAATAGTTATACCTTAGTTTTAGGGCTGCCGTCAAGGTGTTTACGAAATTTGTCGAGAGAAAGTAGATAACTGTTCCCCCTCCAATATCCCGCGAAGACCACGCCGCATTTGCGGCGGGACCCCGAGAGGAAGGAAACTCCGAATTTCAGGAGAACATTGACAGATATTCCCTTAAAAATTATAATGGAAACACAGCATTTGTGACAGTGAAGCCGCAGGGCCGGCCTGTGATCGTCCGTATGCCTGCCGGGCGGATAAAGCTTGACAATACCTGGCATTGCCTATATAGTAATGGAGCAATGGCTTCCGGCTGCTGCTCGGGAGGCCGAACTGTTATGAAAACGCAACGATCCCGTTTTCCGCTGCTTGGGGGAAACGGCGGAAAGACAGGAGGCGCAGATGAAAGAAACCAGACATATCATCCGGAAGGTGCTTCCCGGAAGTATTGCCCAGGAGCTGGAGCTGGAGCCGGGAGATGAACTGGTGTCCATCAACGGACAGCCGGTGGAGGATATCTTCGATTACCAGTATCTGATGGAAGATGAATACATTGAAGTCCTGATCCGAAAGCCGGACGGGGAGGAATGGAATCTGGAAATCGAAAAGGAATACGGGGAGGATCTGGGAGCGGAATTCGACAATAGCCTGATGGATGAATACCGTTCCTGCAGCAACCACTGTATCTTCTGTTTTATTGACCAGATGCCGAAAGGAATGCGGGATACGCTGTATTTTAAGGATGATGATTCGAGGCTGTCTTTCCTTCAGGGAAATTATGTGACGTTGACCAATATGAGCGATCACGATATTGACCGGATCATCCGTTATCACATGGGACCTATCAATATTTCCTTTCATACCACAAACCCCCAGCTTCGCTGTATGATGCTTCACAACCGTTTTGCGGGAGATATTTTCCCCAAAGTGCAGAGACTCTATGAGGCGGGAATTGAGATGAACGGACAGATCGTTCTCTGCAAAGGGATCAATGACGGAGAGGAGCTGGAGAGGAGTATCCGGGATCTGACCGGCTACCTTCCCCATCTGCGGAGCGTATCCGTGGTTCCGGTGGGGCTCAGCCGGTTCCGGGAAGGGCTGTATCCTCTGGAACCTTTCGGCCCTCAGGATGCCCGGCAGGTGCTGGAGACAGTTAAGCGTTGGCAGAATAAGATCTTTGAAGAATACGGAGTACATTTTATACACTGCAGTGATGAGTGGTATCTGCTGGCAGGGGAACCGCTTCCTTCAGGGGAACAGTACGACGGTTATCCCCAGCTGGAGAACGGCGTGGGAATGCTGCGGCTGCTGGAAGAGGAAGTGGAAGAAGCCCTGGAAGCGTGTACGGGAGACGGGAGAGAACGGAAGCTTTCTCTGGCAACGGGCGTGCTGGCCGCGCCATTTCTGGAAGAGCATATGGAACGCGTCAGGAGGAAGTTCCCCGGGATACAGGTTCTGGTTTACCCGGTGGTCAATGAATTTTTCGGAGAGCAGATCACGGTTTCCGGTCTGGTCACCGGACAGGATCTGAAGCGCCAGCTGACAGGAAAAGAACTGGGAGAGTGCCTGCTGCTTCCCTGCAATATGCTCCGTGAGGGGGAAACCGTTTTTCTGGATGATGTAACGGTGGAGGACCTGGAAAAAGCCCTGGGAGTGCCGGTGGCCGTGGTGGATGAAGACGGCGCGTCCCTGGTCCGGGCAGTGACAGAAAGAGAAATCGAGAAAATCCATAGAAGGAGACAAATATATGAGCAAGCCGATAGTAGCCATAGTGGGACGGCCTAATGTGGGGAAGTCCACGCTGTTTAATGCCCTTGCGGGGGAGAATATCTCTATCGTGAAGGATACGCCGGGTGTGACCCGGGACCGTATCTATGCGGACGCCAGCTGGCTGAATTACAATTTTACACTGATCGATACAGGCGGTATCGAACCGGACAGCCGGGATGTGATCCTGTCCCAGATGCGGGACCAGGCACAGATCGCCATTGATACGGCGGATGTGATCATTTTTATCACGGATGTGCGTCAGGGACTGGTGGACTCCGACTCCAAGGTGGCTGATATGCTGCGCAGAAGCGGGAAACCTGTGGTCCTGGCGGTAAATAAGGTGGACAATTTTGACAAATTCATGCCGGATGTCTATGAATTCTATAATCTGGGTATCGGAGATCCGGTCCCCATCTCTGCGTCCAGTAAGCTGGGCCTGGGAGACATGCTGGATGAAGTGGTAAAATATTTCCAGATCGATGAGCTGGATCAGGAGGAAAATGATACGCCCCGGATCGCCATAGTGGGAAAGCCCAATGTGGGGAAATCCTCTATTGTCAATAAACTCCTGGGGCAGAATCGGGTTATCGTATCTGATGTGGCGGGAACCACCCGGGATGCCATCGATACCAATGTGATATGGAACGGCAGAGAGTATATTTTCATTGATACGGCGGGACTGAGGCGGAAAAACAAGATCAAGGAGGAACTGGAACGTTACAGTATCATCCGGACTGTCAGCGCCGTGGAAAGAGCCGATGTGGTGATCGTGGTGATCGACGCCGTGGAGGGTATTACGGAACAGGATGCCAAGATTGCGGGAATCGCCCATGAGAGGGGAAAGGGAATCATCATTGCCGTGAACAAATGGGACGCGGTGGAAAAAACGGATAAGACCATTTACAAGTACACCAATAAAGTCAGGGAGATCCTTTCCTATATGCCTTATGCGGAGATCCTGTTTATATCCGCTCAGACGGGACAGCGGCTTCCCAGGCTGTTTGAGACCATTGACATGGTGCTGGAGAATCAGACGCTGCGGGTGCAGACCGGTGTTCTCAATGAGATCATGACGGAAGCCGTGGCCATGCAGCAGCCGCCTTCCGACAAGGGAAAGAGACTGAAGCTGTTCTACATTACCCAGGTGGCGGTGAAGCCGCCCACCTTTGTGATCTTTGTCAATGATAAAGAACTGATGCATTTTTCCTATACCAGATATCTGGAAAACCAGATCCGGAATGCCTTTGGCTTTAGGGGAACCTCCCTGAAATTTATTATCAGAGAGAGAAAGGGAGAAAAATAAGAGGGAGGAGTGGTAGCTATGACGGAGCGGCTGATTTGTCTTCTGATCGGGTATGTCTGCGGGCTGTTTCAGACATCTTATATCTATGGAAGGGCACATGGGATTGACATCCGCAACTATGGCAGCGGAAATGCCGGAACCACCAATGCTCTGCGGACACTGGGCGCCAAGGCAGGAGCCATTACGTTTCTGGGGGACTGTTTTAAATGTGTGATCGCGGTGCTGATCGTCCGGGTGATCTTCGGGAACAGCCATCACGATGTGATACGGCTGCTGGGGCTTTACGCGGCTGCCGGTACCATACTGGGACATAATTTCCCATTTTACCTGAAGTTTCGCGGCGGAAAGGGGATCGCGGCCACCGCAGGACTTCTGGTTTCGTTTGACTGGAGGGTGACTCTGGCGGCGCTGATCGTGTTTCTGATCGTATTTTTTACTACGCATTACGTTTCTCTGGGTTCCCTTCTGGTATATGCGGTGTTCCTGGCGGGGCTGGTGATCCTGGGACAGACAGGTCAGTTTGACATGCCCAGGGGAGCTCTGTATGAAATGTATGTGGTGGCAGCTCTGCTGGCCATACTGGCGGTGTACAAGCACCGGGCCAATATCCAGCGGCTGATCCACGGAAATGAGAATAAAACGTATTTAAGGAAAAAGAAATAACGGAGGGATATCCTATGAAGAAAATCGGGATCATCGGAGCGGGAAGCTGGGGGACGGCACTGTCTCTGCTGCTGCACAAAAACGGCCATCAGGTGACCATGTGGTCTATTGTGGAAGACGAAGTGAAGATGCTTCGGGAAAAAAGAGAACATACATCCAAGCTGCCGGGAGTAAAACTGCCGGAGGATATGGAGATCACAGGGGATCTTAAGGCGGCTGTCAGGGATCAGGACGTATTGGTCCTGGCCGTGCCATCTCCTTATACCAGAAGCACCTCCAGGATGATGGCTCCTCTGGTGGAGAAGGGGCAGATCATTGTGAATGTGGCCAAAGGCGTGGAGGAGAAGACGCTGATGACCCTGAGCCAGATCATAGAGGAGGAGATTCCCCAGGCCAATGTGGCGGTGCTTTCCGGCCCCAGCCATGCGGAGGAAGTGGGAAGGGGTCTGCCCACCACCTGTGTAGTGGGAGCCGGGAACCGGGAGACAGCCGAGTATCTTCAGGGCATCTTTATGAGCCCGGTGTTCCGGGTATATACAAGCCCCGATGTGCTGGGGATCGAGCTGGGAGCCGCTCTGAAAAATGTGATCGCCCTGGCGGCAGGCGTAGCCGACGGCCTGGGCTATGGGGATAATACCAAGGCGGCGCTGATCACCCGGGGAATTGCGGAGATCTCACGGCTGGGAATCGCCATGGGAGCCCACGCGCAGACATTTTACGGGCTTTCGGGAATCGGAGATCTGATCGTTACCTGCGCCAGCGTGCACAGCCGTAACCGGAAGGCCGGCTATCTGATGGGAAAGGGTTATACCATGCAGGAGGCCATGGATGAGGTAAAGATGGTGGTGGAGGGAGTGTATTCCGCCAAAGCAGCGCTGGCACTGTCGGAAAAATATCAGGTGGAGATGCCGATCATTGTACAGGTAAACCAGGTGCTGTTTGAGGGAAAGGCTCCCCGGGATGCAGTCAATGAGCTGATGCAGAGAATGAAAAAGGATGAGCTGGGACCGGATCTCTGGATGGAGAAACAGTGTCCGAAGGCATAAAAGAACATCCCCGCGGAAAACAGAGAGAAAATGTTCTGGCTGTTTTCCGCGGGGATGTTTTGCTTAGGAAACCATGCTTTCCGCTCCGGAACCTCAATGCCATGGACGCCATGGCGCAGGTATGTCAGCGCATATCCTCCGGGATGCTGGCACTGCGGAATTTTTCATCCAGGGCATCGATGGCTTTCATCTCCAGATCCGTCAGCTCAAAATCGAAAATTGCGGCGTTGGCCGCGATATGCTCCGGATTGGAGGACTTGGGAATCACGGAAATATTCTTCTGGATCATCCAGCGCAGCCCCACCTGGGCGGGATTCTTCCCGTATTTCTGGCCGATCTGGAGCAGTACATCCCGGGAGAAATAAGCACCTCTGGCCAGAGGCGCATAGGCCTGTACGGCGATTCCCTTTTCCTGGCAGTAGGCCCGCAGCTCCGACTGGTTCCACAGCGGATGATATTCGATCTGGTTGACCGCCGGTACAATGCCGGAAATCTCAAAGAGCGCTTCCAGGTGGGAAATCTCAAAATTGCTGACTCCGATAGCCCTGGCTTCCCCGGAAGCGTAGATTTTTTCCAGTTCCTTCCAGGTATCCAGATAGCAGCCGGGTACCGGCCAGTGCACCAGGTATAAATCCACATAATCCATCTGAAGACGTTCCAGACTGCGGTGGAAAGCGCTCTCCACGCTGCCCAGACGCTGGGCTGTGTTCCATACCTTGGTGGTGATAAAAAGTTCCTCTCTGGGAATGGAAGCTGCTTTTACCGCCTTTCCCACCCCCTCCTCATTCTTGTAAACGGAAGCGGTATCGATCAGGCGGTATCCTGCTTCCAGGGCATAGAAGATGGATGATTCCACTTCCCCCGGCCCCACAGACTTATACACACCGAGTCCAAGCATCGGCATCTTATCATTCGTATTCAAGGTCAGTGCGGGTGTTACCGACATGGCGAAAACCTCCTTAAAACACAGAAATATGTAAAAACCATCGGCAGTCCGCTTCCTGAAAACCCGCAAAGCCGGACAGCCTTTACGATTTTTGCGGCAGTTGGGCCTTGCGGTTTTCCTGCTGCAAATCTGTAACAGTTCAGCCTTCCGGCTTCGCTGTCGCAAAAGCATGCGCACAGCGCCCTGGCGGAATAGTGGAAAACCGGACTGTAACATTAATCTTTCCAAGTATATCATAGAAATATTGAATAAAAAGAGAAAAAATATTACGATTATTTAACAAGAGGAAATGTTAAGAATTTAACGGCTCGGAAACACAGAAAAAAGCTATTGGCAATTTATACAGATTTTCGCTTGTATGGAAAAAAATACAGGATACTTCTACCGTAAATTCCGGGAATTCTATTGAATCTAAAATTAAAATAGAGTATAATGAATCATAATTGACAAAAGATTATCATAACCGCTCTGCGGACTGATGATCAATGGAAAGGATCCCCCTCCGGGGGATAGAAAGACCGGCTTTTGGCCGGATCAGGAAAGGAGCAGGATCATGCATTTGATTAAGGATGAGAATGGGAATGTGATGCCCCACAGCCATGAGCAGAATCATGAGCATACACATGACCATGGACACGATCACGGTCATGACCACGACCACGGTCACAGCCATGCATGCGGTCACAGCCATGACTGTTCTTCAGGATGCGGAAGCTCAGATGAGTGCAGGAATGAGACTGTAGCGCTTTTGACGTACATGCTGGACCACAATCAGCACCATGCCGCAGAACTGGACCAGATGGCTGATAATCTGGAAAAGCTGGGAATGGATACGGCTGCCAAGCAGATTCGGGAGGCTGTGTCGGATTTCCAGAAGGGTAATCTCCGGCTGAGTCTGGCGCTGACCACAGTAAAAGAACAGCTAAAGGAGGCGTAAGCGATGTGTCTTGCTACCGTATATAAGGAGAGTGACGATACCGTCATCTGCCGGAATGTCAGCAGGATCCAGGTGGAAGGTGAGAAGCTGATCATCCGGGATATCATGGGAGAAGAGACAACGGTGGAGGGTAAGATCCTGATGGTGGATCTGGCCAACAGTATTGTTAAACTGCAGTGCGACTGATGCCGCAGCCCGCTCTCCGGAATTGATACAGGTTTTGCAGCCGGATTGCATCAGCGCTTCGGGATGCACAGACAGGATGCACTCGTATCCTGCGGGATGGCGGCTGTGAACAGCAACTCAGAATCACCGCAGCGCCGCGGGGGAAGATGAGCAGGCAGCGGATTTTCCCGAATCCGTGTGAGCCGGAGTTCCTTTGGCACGGCGGAGATCAGAAACCGGGAACATATGAAACCCGGGACCGAATCACCGGCAGGCAGATCAGAAGCACCCTGCACCGGGAAACAAAGATATCCATTTGTACGCACTTCCTAAGTGGAAAGATGTTCAGGGCTCCCCTGAGGTCTGACATCCGTACTCTGGTATAAATACGTTACAAACTTTTTAGAGGAGGTTTATAATGAGTGAATTCAAATTGACAACTGTGGAAGAGATGGAGGCAGCAACCGCCCGTCTTCTGGAAACAGGCGAGAAAGTGGGAGCTGACGCATGGCAGCTTCGCGTGAAGAGACAGACCCCGCACTGTAAGTTCGGCGAGCAGGGAATCTGCTGCCGGATCTGTTCCATGGGACCGTGCCGGATCACCCCCAAGGCTCCCAGAGGAATCTGCGGATGTGACGCTCACGGAATCGTGGGCCGTAACTATCTGAAATTTACTGCCGGCGGAGCTGCTACACATTCCGATCACGGCCGTGAAATCTGCCATACCCTGTATGTGTCTTCCGCAGACGGATGCTACAAGGTAAAAGATCCGGAGAAGCTGATCCGCATTGCCAAAGAGTGGGACATTGAGACAGAGGGAAAAGATATCTATGATCTGGCTCATGAGGTGGCTGAAGTCGGCCTTATGGAGTACGGAAAACCCTTCGGAACCCAGAGATTCTTAAAGAGAGCTCCGGAATCCCAGCAGAAGCTGTGGGAGGAGAATGAGCTGGCACCTCACGCCATTGACCGTGAGATTTCCCGTTCCTTACATATGACCCATATGGGATGTTCTTCTCTGCCGGAGGCCCTGGTAAAACAGTCTCTGCGTGCCGGACTGTCTGACGGATGGGGCGGTTCCATGATGGGAACCGAGTTCTCCGACGTGCTGTTCGGAACTCCGAAGCCGGTGGACACGGAAGCAAACCTGGGCGTTATGGTTGCGGAGAATGTCAACATTGTAGTACACGGACATGATCCGAGCCTTTCCGAGATGATCTGCGAGTACGCCGATGATCCGGAGATGATCGCCTACGCAAAAGAGATGGGAGCAAAGGGCATCACCGTATCCGGTGTGTGCTGTACCTCCAATGAGGTTGCCATGCGCCGCGGAATTCCCATGGCAGGAAACTTCCTGCAGCAGGAGAATGTGGTACTGACAGGCGCCTGCGAGGCCATTGTGGTGGATGTGCAGTGTATCTTCCCGGCACTTGGACCCTTGAGCAAATGCTTCCATACCAAATTTGTTACAACTTCTCCCATCGCGCAGATGCCGGATTCTGAATTCATAAGATTCAGCGCTGAGACTGCCGCGGAGAATGCAAAGTCTATCGTAAAGATGGCTATTGAGAACTTTAAAAACAGAAAACCGGAGCTGGTTCATATCCCGGATATGAAGCAGAAAGCTACGGTTGGATATTCCGTTGAAGCAATCGTAAAGGTACTGGACGGCGTAACCAACTCTCAGGTTGACGAGACCGGAACCACAAAGCCGCTGCTGGAGTGCATTACCTCCGGTGTTATCCGCGGTGCCGTGGCCATGGTAGGCTGCAACAACCCGAAGATCCGTCCGGACTACGCACACATCGAGCTGATGAAGAAATGTATCGAGAACGATATCATCATCATCGCTTCCGGATGTTCTGCGCAGGCAGCCGCAAAGGCCGGTCTGATGGACAAGGCTGCGAAAGATCTGTGCGGCGCGGGACTGAAACGTGTCTGCGAGCTGGCTGACATTCCGCCGGTACTTCATATGGGATCCTGTGTGGATATCAGCCGTATGATGGTTCTGGCAGCTACGCTGGCAAAAGATGCCGGTCTGCATATTTCCCAGCTTCCCGTAGTGGGATGCGCTCCGGAGTGGATGTCTGAGAAAGCCGTTTCCATCGGAAACTATGTAATTGCCACCGGTATCGATACCTTCCTGGGCGTAGATCCGTATGTGGCCGGTTCCGATCAGATGGCACAGCTTCTGACAGAAGGAACGAGACAGTGGTGCGAGGCCGCATTTACCGTTGAGACGGATATCGAAAAATTAGTAGACCTGATGATTGCAAGAATCGAGGAGAAGAGAGCCGCTCTGGGAATCTAAGAGGACCGGAGGGCAAAACGCTTACCGTTTTTGGAACGCAGGCAAAATGAATTGAAGGTGGATGAAGAAATATGAAAATCGCGGTGACAGGAAAGGGCGGGGTGGGAAAGACCACCTTCGCCGCAACCCTGGCAAGGCTTTATGCGGAGGAGGGCCGTCATGTTCTGGCGGCGGATGTGGATCCGGATGCGAATCTGGGTCTGGCTCTGGGCTTCTCCGAGGAAGAGCTGGACAGCATTGTACCCATCAGTAAGATGCGTAAACTGGTGGAAGAACGCACGGGTGCCAGCCCGGACAATAAGTTTTACCGGATCAACCCCAAGGTGGACGATATTCCGGATGCGTACGGAAAGGTGTGCAACGGAGTGAAGCTGCTGGTTCTGGGAACCGTGGAGACCGGAGGAGCCGGGTGTGTGTGCCCGGAGCATGTAATGCTGAAGCGCATTATCAATAATCTGGTACTTCACCGGGGTGATGTGGTGGTCCTGGACATGGAAGCCGGTCTGGAACATCTGGGCCGGGGAACTACGGAAGGGATGGACCAGTTTATCGTGGTGATCGAACCGGGCTCCCGCAGTGTACAGACCTATAAGAATGTGAAGCGTCTGGCGGAGGATCTGGGCGTAAAGCAGGTACATGTGGTGGCCAATAAGGTGCGGGACGAAAAGGATGAGGAATTTATCCGGAATCATATCCCGGCGGAGGATCTGCTGGGCTTCGTCCACTATAATACGGAAATCATGGATGCGGACCGTCAGGGGTGTTCCCCTTACGATTACAGCAGAACCGCAGTGGATGAAATTCGTAAAATCAAAGAAACCATCGATAAAATCGATGATTGCAATGAATAGGAGGTAAGAACATTGACATTATTTGAAAGAGTATTCAATGGAAATGACGCCGTATACGGGCTGACAGAGCAGGCCATTGACGGCGCTATCGCCCAGTACGGCGAGGAGAAGGCAGTCAGCTTCCCTGACACTGCTTACAGCCTTCCCTGCTACTATTCTGTAACCGGCGTAAAGGTTACCAACCTGAAAGAGCTGAAAGAGGCTCTGGGCGTTGTAAAAACCCTGATGACCAGAGAGCCCCGCTTAAACGACGCGTTCATGTCCGGTGTTGCCACCGCTCTGTGCGCGGAGTTCATCGAGGTCCTGAAATATATCGACGGCGCAGCTCCCTATCAGCAGCCCCTGTACGGCCATCTGCCGGACGCTGTGATCCGTGAGCTGGGTGTGCCGCTGGTAACCGGAGATATCCCGGGCGTAGCTGTTATCCTGGGTTCCGCTCCCAGCGTACAGGAAGGCGTGGATCTGGTAAAATCCTACCAGGCACAGGGTATCCTGGTAACTCTGGTAGGCGGTATCTGCGATCAGGTGGCTGAGGCCGGCATGAACACCGGAGCCAATGTGCGTGTGATCCCCCTGGGCAAGGATGTGACCTCTGTAATCCATGTGGTATCCGTAGCTCTGAGAGCTGCCCTGATCTTCGGAAACATCACACCTGGCGATTCCAAAGCCCTGATGGAGTACACCATGCAGCGTGTACCGGCATTCGTCAATGCCTTCGCACCGCTGGATGACGTGATCGTTGCCTGCGGAGCCGGCGCCATCGCTCTGGGATTCCCGGTAATCACCAACGAGACCGAGAATATCTTCCGGGTACCCAAGAGCCTGATCGTACAGGAGGATGTGAGCAAGTTCAACGCTACTTCCCTGGAGGCCCGCGACATCAAGATCAAGATCACCAAGATCGATATCCCGGTGGCATTTGCTTCCGCTTTCGAAGGTGAGATCATCCGCCGCGGCGACATGCAGGTGGAGTTCGACGGATCCCGTGTGGACTGCGCCGAGCTGGTACAGACCAAAGACGCTTCCGAGGTGGAAGATCACAAGATCACCATCGTGGGACCGGATGTGGACGAGATGGAGCTGGGAAGCAAGAACAGCATCGCTTATGTGGTGGATGTTGCCGGAAAATCCATGCAGTCCGATTTCGAGCCGGTGATCGAGCGTAAGTTCCATAACTACATCAACTGCATCGAGGGTGTATACCACACCGGCCAGAGAGATATGCAGAGAATCCGTATCAGCAAGAATGCCTTTGGGGCAGGCTTCCGCCTGAAACACATCGGTGAGGTGCTGTACGCTTCTGTAAAGAATGAGTTTGAGGCTGTGGTTGACAAATGTCAGGTGACCATCTACACCGATCCCGCAGAGTGTACAAGAGTGCGTCACGAAGTGGCGATCCCCACCTTTGAGAAACGTGACGACCGTCTGAACAACTTGACGGATGAGTCTGTGGACGTATACTACAGCTGTATCCTGTGCCAGGCCTTCTCCCCGTCCCACGTATGCGTGGTAACTCCGGAGAGACTGGGACTGTGCGGAGCCGTTTCATGGCTGGATGCCAAAGCTACCAACGAGCTGGATCCCAACGGACCCTGCCAGGTGATCACCAAAGAGCGTCCCATCGACGAGAGAATCGGAGAGTATGAGGATGTCAACGAGGCAGTGAAGAAGTTCTCCCAGGGAGCCCTGGAGGATGTATCCCTGTATTCCATCATGGAGAAGCCCATGACCTCCTGCGGATGCTTCGAGTGTATCTGTGGAATCGAGCCCTTCTCCAACGGAGTGTGCATCGCCAACCGTGAGTACGCAGGCATGACTCCTCTGGGAATGACCTTCCCGGAGCTGGCTTCCATGACAGGCGGCGGAGTACAGACACCCGGATTCATGGGCCATGGAAAACATTTCATCGGTTCCAAGAAGTTCATGAAAGCAGAGGGCGGTGTTGCCAGGATCGTATGGATGCCCAAAGAGCTGAAAGAGACGGTTGCCGAGAGACTGAATCAGACAGCGAAAGAGCTGTACGGAATTGACAACTTCACCGATATGATCGGAGATGAGACCATCGCTACGGATCCGGAAACTCTGGTAGAGTTCCTGACAGAGAAAGGCCATCCGGCCCTGGGAATGGATCCCATGATGTAAATCATATAAGGGAGCCAAACCGCCTGGGAGATATGTCCAGGCGGTGCGGCTGTCAGCTGCGGATAAATCCGTGTATATGACAGATGAGATACGGTGGGATGTTTTCTGATACTGGATCAGTCCCCGTTCTCATGATTACGATGAACCCTCCGGCCCGGCCCTGCGCAGGGAATGCTCCGGACATTTTCCGAATGCTTCTTCTGCCGTGTCCCGTTCCGGATGTTCATACATAACCTTAGCTATAAAAATGAAGCCCCGCATAAATATCCGGGCTCCATGAAAAATTTCAAAGGAGGCTAATGAGAATGCCGTTTAATCGTAAACCCCAGAAATTTAATGCATCCATCAAAGAAGTAACCATCGGATGCGGCGAAAAAGCAGTCACCATCGGAGGTGAGAATGTATTTCCTTTCTACACCTTTGACGGAGATATGAAGAACGCGCCCAAGGTAGGTGTGGAGATTTCCGACATGGGAATTCCGGAAGTGGCTGGAATCAAAGCATATTACGAAGGCTGCACCACAATGGCAGAGATCGCGAAAAAAGCTGCTGCCATGGAAGGGGCTGATTTTGTTTGCCTGCGTCTGGAAGGCGGAGATCCCAACGGGGCAAATAAGTCTACGGAAGAGCTGGTTGCCATCGTTAAGGAAGTGGCTGAGGCCATTGATGTACCGCTGGCTGTAGAAGGTTCCAAAAATGTGGAGAAAGACGCTGAGCTGCTGCCCAAGGTTGCTGAAGCACTGCAGGGAAAGAATGCTCTGATCCTGTCTGCAAGAGAAGAGGATTACAAGGCAGTAGGCGCATCCGCAGGTCTGGCTTATGACCAGAAGGTTGGAGCGGAGTCCGCAGTAGATATCAACCTGGCAAAGCAGCTGAATGTTGTAGTGACCCAGCTGGGTGTAAAACCGGAGAGCATCGTGATGAACGTGGGAACCGCAGCAGCCGGATACGGGTATGAGTATGTGGTTTCTACTATGGACCGTATTAAGGCGGCCGCTCTGTCCCAGGGTGATGCAATGCTTCAGATGCCCATCGTTACACCGGTTTCTTCCGAGACCTGGAATGTAAAAGAGTCTATGGCTTCCGAGGCTGATATGCCGGAGTGGGGTCCGGTGGAAGAGCGCGGAGTTTCCATGGAAATCATGACTGCTGCAGCAGACCTGGCTTCCGGATCTGATGCCGTGATCGTTATGCATCCTCAGACTGTAGCAACGATTTCTAAAATGATCAAAGAATTAATGTAAGATAATCGAGAGAACAGGAGGATAAAGAATTATGGCATTAACAGGTATTCAGATTTTTAAAATGTTACCGAAGAAAAACTGTAAAGAATGCGGATGCCCCACATGTATGGCGTTTTCCATGAAAGTTGCTCAGGGAGCCATGAAGATCGAGCAGTGTCCGTATGTTTCCGAGGAGGCCAAGGCTGAGCTGTCCGAGGCTACTGCACCGCCAATGAAGACCATCAAGGTAGGATGCGGAGAGGGCGAGTATACGCTGGGCGGCGAGACTGTTCTGTTCCGTCATGAGAAGACTTATGTGAATAAGACCAGATATGCCGTTTCTCTGTGCAGCTGCATGGACGATGCTGCCATCGATGCTAAGATCGCTGCCATTCCCACTGTAGATTACGAGCGTATCGGTGAGAGAATGGTTGTAGAGATGGTCTATGTAAACTACGATTCCGAGTCCGGAGCAGACAAGTATCTGGAGCTGGTGAAGAAAGCAGCGGCTACCGGAAAAACTCTGATCCTGGGATGTGATGACGTAGAAGTTGCCAAGGCTGCCCTGGAGATCTGCAAGGACGGAAAGCCGGTTCTCAATGGAGCAAATGCTTCCAATTATGAGGCCATGAACGAGGTTGCCAAAGCTGCAGGCGTGGTTCTGGGTGTAGGCGGAGCAAATCTGGATGAGATTTACGACACCGTTGCCGCTCTGGAGAAGGCCGGCAATAAGAACCTGGTGATCGATGCCACCGGAGCATCCATCAAGGAAGCTTATGGCAATGCTGTTCAGATCCGCCGGGCTGCGCTGAAGGATCAGGACAGAACCTTCGGTTACCCCACAATTGTAAATACTGCAAAGCTGGCGCTGGGTGACAGATATATGCAGGAAGCTCTGGTATCTCTGTTTACCATGAAGTACGGATCCATCGTAGTTCTGGAGAATCTGGGATACGCTGAGGCTCTGCCTCTGTTCGGTCTGCGTCAGAACGTATTTACCGATCCTCAGAAGCCCATGAAGGTTGAGCCGGGTCTGTACCCGCTGAACGGAGCTGATGAGAATTCCGTATGCGTGACCACCGTAGACTTTGCTCTTACATACTTTGTAGTTTCCGGTGAGCTGGAGAGATCCGGTGTACCGCTGAACCTGGTGATCAATGATGCAGGCGGACTGTCCGTACTGACTTCCTGGGCTGCAGGAAAGTTCTCCGGAAATTCCATTTCCGCATTCATCAAAGAGAACATCGAGAGCAAAGTGAAATCCAGAAAGCTGATCATCCCCGGAAAGGTTGCCGTTCTGAAGGGCGATCTGGAGTCCAAGCTGCCGGGATGGGAGATCATCGTAGCTCCCCAGGAGGCTGTACAGCTTGTGAAATTCCTGAAGGATATGCAGGCTGCCGGAGAGATCTAAGCATCAAATCTGAAAATCACGGGGAACCGGGGCGGAGATTTCAGGCCCCTGTTCCCCTGAGATACGCGGAAGGAAGAAGTTCCGCTTACTATTTATAAAAGGAGAAAAACTATGGCAAAATTTGTTACAATCGGTGAGAGAATCCACTGCATTTCCCCTGTTATCCGTAAAGCTATGGAGGAGCGTGATCCGGAGCCGATCCTGAAACGCGCGAAAGAGCAGCTGGATGCAGGTGCTACTTACCTGGATGTAAACATCGGACCTGCCGAGAACGATGGTGAGGAGCTGATGAAGTGGGCGGTTACTCTGCTGCAGGAGAATTTTGACAATGTTCCTCTGGCACTGGATACAGCCAACAAGAAAGCTATTGAAGCTGGTATTTCTGTATACAACAGAAGCAAGGGAAAACCCATCGTAAACTCTGCCGATGCCGGCGGAAGAATCGAGAACATCGATCTGGCTGCTGCCAACGATGCCATCGTTATCGCTCTTTGCTCCGCTGAAGGTATTGCAAAGGACAATGATGAGCGTATGATGCACTGCCAGAACATGCTGGAGAGAGGTATGATGCTGGGTATGGAGCCCACTGATCTGTGGTTTGACCCGCTGTTCCTGGTTGTGAAGGGAATGCAGGAGAAACAGATGGAGGTTCTGGAGGCCATCAAAATGTTCAGCGACATGGGTCTGAACTCCACCGGCGGTCTGTCCAATAACTCCAACGGTATGCCGAAGAATATCCGTCCGATCATGGACTCCGCTCTGGTTGCCATGGCTATGATGCAGGGACTTACTTCTGCCATCGTGAATCCCTGTGATCTGCGGCTGATGGAGACCATCAAGTCCTGTGACGTATTTAAGAACAATACTCTGTACGCAGACTCTTATCTGGAGCTGTAAGAACGGATCATGGCATGAGACCCTGTCAGGCGTCTGTGGCAGCGGAGACTGAGCTGTGACGTACAGACTGCAGCAAAGCGCGGCCAGACGTGAGGGACAGATGCCGGGAAAGCCCTGGGGACCGTTTATACGCCCCAGGGCTTTCCCTGTTTTACTGCAGCCGTGTTCCTCTGAGATAAAAGTGCTCCGCTGTTTTTCGCTGCCGGGGAGAACCCAGGCGGATGGAGAGAAGCAATGAAAATCACTGCGATAGAATAACGGATTTTGTGTTAAATTTTTGGCGAAGTCCGGTGCAGCGATTGACGTTTTGTACTAAATATGGTATTTTATAAAGGACATGTATATATGAAATTACTATGTCGATAGTAATGATTGAATTTCCAAAAGAGAGGCTTAAATCAATGGTAAAAGTGACTTTTCGGTTTGAAAATGGTGAGGCTGTGGAAGCCTTTGCCGCTTCCGGTGAGAATCTGCTGGAGGTGGCCAGAAAAACGAATGTGGCGATTGACGCTCCATGTTCCGGCAACGGTTCCTGCGGAAAGTGCAGGGTAAAGCTTCTTGGGGGAGCTCTGGAATCCGTCCAAACCCGCCATATTTCTGCGGAGGAATATGCGGAAGGATGGAGACTGGCCTGCTGCAGTCAGGTGACATCGGATGTGGAGGTGGAAGTGCCGGATATCGCATCGGCATACCGCAGCAGAATGAAAGTGGCTGATTTAAGTTCTCCGGAGGAGGTTGCGATCTTTGAACACGCCAAGAGGGATGTGGAAGAAGCCGGGCTGTCTCTGACCAACGATATGGATATTATCCATGTGGTGATGGAGGAGCCCACTCTGGATGACACCATGCCGGATAACGAGCGTCTGATGCGGGCTATTAAAAAGCTTACCGGCTGCCGGCAGGCGCACCTTCCATATACTGTTCTCAGAAGAATGGCTGCTGTCCTCAGAGAGAGCCATTTTGATGTCCAGTGTGTGATTCGGAGATCCAAAGACGCAGAGCGGATTTTTGTGTACGATATTTATCCCAGCGATGCCCAGGTGATCGCGGGCGGACTGGCTGTGGATATCGGAACGACAACAGTCTCTGCGCTGATTGTCAATATGCTGACCGGCGAGGTGCTGGGAAAAGCGTCATCCGGCAACGGACAGATCCGTTACGGAGCGGACGTGATCAACCGGATCATTGAATCCACCAAGCCCGGCGGCGCAAAGAAGCTTCAGGATGCGGTGATCAGGGAAACCATCAATCCGCTGATCGCTCAGATGTGCAGAGCCTGCGGTGTAAAGCAGGAGCATATCTACCGGATGTGTGTGGCGGGCAATACTACCATGAACCATCTGTTTGCCGGAGTGGATGCGGATCCTATCCGTATGGAGCCGTACATACCTACCTTTTTCAAGACAAACTCTCTGTATGCATCGGATCTGGGAATCGATATCAATCCGGATGCCCATATTATCGTAGCTCCCAATATCGGAAGTTATGTGGGCGGGGATATTACAGCAGGAACTCTGGTGAGTACCATCTGGAACCGTCCGGAATTTTCCCTTTTTATCGATCTGGGAACCAACGGAGAGCTGGTATTTGGAAACTCTGACTTTATGATGAGCTGTGCCTGTTCGGCAGGACCGGCGTTTGAGGGCGGAGATATCAGCTGCGGTATGAGAGCTACAGACGGAGCCATCGAGGCATGTACCATTGACAAGGAAACCATGGAGCCGTCTTTTACGGTGGTGGGGAATGAGAAGCCCATCGGTCTTTGCGGTTCCGGTATCATCGATGTGATCAGTGAGCTGTTTTCCGCAGGCATCATCAATCCCAAGGGTAAGTTTGTCCGGGAAGGGCAGCGGATCAGAAGAGACAAGTACGGTATGGGAAGCTATGTCCTGGCTTTTGCCCAGGATGCCGGAGCAGATAAGGATGTGGAGATCACCGAGGTGGACATCGACAACTTTATCAGAGCCAAAGGCGCCATTTTCTCCGCGATCCGGACGATGCTGGCTTCTCTGGACTTCGATGTGTCCATGATTGAGAATGTCTATGTGGCCGGTGGAATCGGAAGCGGTATCAATATGAAGAATGCGGTGAATATCGGTATGTTCCCGGATATTCCGCTGGAGATGTTCCATTATATCGGGAATTCCTCTCTGGCAGGCGCCTATACCATGCTTCTCTCCAACGAGGCGGAGAAGAAAACGTATGAGGTGGCGGGCAATATGACGTATCTGGAGCTGAGCGCGGTTCCGGGATATATGGATGAGTTCGTGGCTGCGTGCTTTATCCCGCATACGGATACTACGCTGTTTCCGTCGGTGGAGCAGTAACAGATGTGCATCATCCGGACCGGAGAATGGGAGACGGAAAATGCACACCGGTCTGTCAGCGGTTACAGTACAGACCAGGAATCATGATGAGGAGAGATTACCAGGATGGAGTTGCGTTACGAGAAGGACAGCAAGGAAAGGGTTCCGTATGAACATTATATGGAGCTTTACCGGAAGGCGGATCCGGAAGAGATCAGCCGCCGGACGGGAATCCCTTATGACAGTCAGGCCGGAGGTTTCACTCTGCGGCTGATGGGAATTGTATATCATGTCAGCCATCCGGATTACCGGGTGGTTCACGAGCCGGAGGAAAAGGTGGGGTATTATCCGCTGGAGACGGCGGTAAACGCCAGGATTCTGGTTCTGCGTTATCTGGTGGAGGCTCAGGCCGTGCCGTCCACCGGGAAGTTTCTGACCTATCGGGAGGTTCCATGGGGAAATGTCTATCTGAAGCAGTTTCAGGGACGCTGTCTGATGCGTCTGGCTTTCGGATACGGCAATCGGCTGGAAAAGTTTCAGGAGATCATGGAACGGATCGGAGCCGAGAAAAAGAACCATGGGGATGTCTCCTATGAGTTTGAATTTCTGAACGGTCTGAGGCTTCAGTTTATTCTGTGGGCAGGGGATGATGAATTTCCGCCGTCCTCACAGATCTTGTTCTCCGATAATTTTCCTGTAGCTTTTCAGGCGGAGGATATGGCCGTGGTGGGCGATGTGTCCATCGGCATGTTAAAAGCATTGAGCTAGTCAACAAAGCAAAATAAGGCATTACACAGTCGCAAAGGAGTATACGATGTGTAAAAATAGTAGAGTAAACATTGCGCGTAAAGTGTCACAGGATGGGAAGTTGTCTGTGGACGAAGGAAACCGCGAAATTTTTCCACGATGTAATGTTGCATCCGCTACTGCATTAAAGATAGATTCAGAGAGTGATCCCGCTTTCTTTGGTGTAGTAAACTACTATGCCCGTTGAAAGAAGGAGAAAAACTCATGAAAAAACTGAATATTAAAACTATCGTATTTGCAGGTGTTCTGGTTGCCATGAATCTGGTGCTGGCCCGGGTGCTGGCTATCAATATCGGGCCGACCCTTCGGATCACGCTGAGTACCACCCCGATTTTCCTGGCCAGTCTCTGGTTTGGTCCCGTGGTGGGGGGAATCTGCGGCGTGACAGCGGATCTCTTGGGATGTCTGCTGCAGGGTTACGCGCCAAATCCATTTATCCTGGTGACTTCTCTGCTGTCCGGTGTGATCCCGGCAGTGATGAAGAAGTATGTATTCCATGACAGGATGAACACATGGAAGATCGCTGTAGTGGTTGCCATTCATGGACTGGTGGGCTCTCTGGGCTTTACCACGGTGGGACTCCATATTTATTATGGCACTCCCTGGTCCGTTCTGTATACCACCAGAGCGATTCAGACCGTAGCGCTTGTGATCGCAAATTCTGTTCTGGTATCTATCCTGTACCAGAGCCCGCTGACTGCCTATACCAGCAGAGAGTTCGCGGTGGGACGCGCACATCGCCGGTAAAAGGCAGGAATCCCGCTGCGGACAGCGGGAAGGCAAAGCCTGTTCCGTTCCAGCTTCCGGAGAGGGAGCAGAACAGGCAGATGAGGTGTAAGCAAATGGCAGAGGCCATTGCGATATAAAAGGAGGTTTTTACTATGGGCTACAAATCTGACATTGAGATCGCACAGGAGTGCGAGATGCTCCCGATTACCGAGATTGCGAAAAAAGCCGGTATCGATGACAAGTACCTGGAGCAGTACGGAAAGTATAAAGCAAAGATCGACTATAACTTACTGAAAGATACGGACAAAGAGAACGGCAAGCTGATCCTGGTTACCGCCATCAACCCCACTCCCGCCGGAGAAGGCAAGACGACTACCACCGTTGGTCTGGCTGACGGTATGCAGAAGCTGGGCAAGAACGTGATGGTAGCGCTCCGCGAGCCCTCCCTGGGACCGGTATTCGGTGTGAAGGGCGGCGCTGCAGGCGGCGGATACGCTCAGGTTGTGCCCATGGAGGATATCAACCTGCATTTCACCGGTGATTTCCATGCCATCGGCGCAGCCAACAACCTGCTGGCAGCCATGCTGGACAACCATATTTTCCAGGGCAACCAGCTGAACATCGACCCCAGAAAGATCACCTGGAGAAGATGTGTGGATATGAACGACCGTCAGCTGAGAAACGTTGTGGACGGCCTGGGCGGAAAGACCAACGGCATGCCCCGTGAGGACGGCTACGACATCACCGTGGCATCCGAGATCATGGCGGTGCTGTGTCTGGCCAGCGACATCAACGACCTGAAGGCAAGACTGGGCCGGATCATCGTTGGATATACATACGGAAAGGTTTCCGAGCAGAAACCGGTAACGGCTCACGACCTGCATGCGGAAGGCGCCATGACCGCGCTGCTGAAGGACGCTCTGAAGCCCAACCTGGTACAGACCCTGGAGCATGTGCCGGCCATCGTACACGGCGGCCCCTTCGCCAACATCGCTCACGGCTGCAACTCCGTGACAGCCACCAAGATGGCTCTGAAGCTGGCGGACTACACCATCACAGAGGCGGGATTCGGAGCGGATCTGGGAGCAGAGAAGTTCCTGGATATCAAGTGCCGTATGGCAGGGCTGAAACCGGACGCGGTAGTGATCGTGGCAACGGTACGTGCCCTGAAGTACAACGGCGGAGTTCCCAAGGCAGACCTGAACAACGAGAATCTGGAAGCGCTGGAGAAGGGTATGCCGAACCTGCTGAAGCATGTGAGCAACATCAAGAACGTATACAAGCTGCCCTGCGTGGTAGCCATCAACGCATTCCCCACCGATACCAAGGCAGAGCTGGATCTGGTGGAAGCGAAATGTAAAGAGCTGGGAGTAAACGTGGCCCTGTCCGAGGTATGGGCAAAGGGCGGCGAAGGCGGCATCAAGCTGGCGGAGGAAGTGATCCGTCTGGTGGAAGAGCCCAACGATTTCAGCTTCTCCTACGAGCTGGAAGGCTCCATTGAGGACAAGCTGAACGCCATCGTGCAGAAGATCTACGGAGGAAAGAGAGTCGTGCTGACAGCCAACGCGCAGAAGCAGGCGAAGCAGCTGGAGGATCTGGGATTCGGCAACTGCCCGATCTGTGTAGCCAAGACTCAGTACAGCCTGACGGACGATCAGACCAAGCTGGGAGCGCCCACAGACTTTGAGGTAACGGTTCGGAATCTGAAGATCTCCGCAGGAGCCGGCTTCATCGTAGCGCTGACCGGAGAGATCATGACGATGCCTGGACTGCCGAAGGTACCGGCTGCCGAGAAGATCGACGTGGACGAGACCGGTAAGATCACAGGACTGTTCTAAAAAAGATAAAAGGAGACGATAACAATGGGATTTTCAACAGTACCATGTAATGAATTTGTAGAGGTTCTGGCTTCCAAGGCGCCGGTTCCGGGCGGCGGCGGCGCATCCGCGCTGGTGGGCGCAGTGGGAACCGCGCTGGGCAATATGGTGGGAAGCCTGACCGTAGGAAAGAAAAAGTATGCCGATGTGGAAGCGGAGATGTATGAGCTGAAGGCAAAGTCCGATAAGCTGCAGGCAGAACTGCTGCGCCTGATCGAGAGAGACGCAGAGGTGTTCGAACCCCTTTCCAAAGCATACGGCATGCCCAGGGAGACAGAAGAGGAGAAGGCAGAGAAGGCAAGGGTGATGGAGATCGTCCTGAAGGATGCCTGCTCCGTTCCCATGGAGATCATGGAAAAGTGCTGCGAGGCCATTGATATCATTGTGGAGTTCGCCGCAAAGGGTTCTGCCCTGGCCATCAGTGACGCAGGTGTGGGAGTGGCATTCTGCAAAGCAGCCCTGAAGGGAGCCAGCCTGAACGTATACATTAATACAAAGTCCATGAAGAACAGAGAGTATGCTGAAGAGCTGAATGCAAAGTGTGACGCTATGCTGGAGAAATATACAAAGATTGCTGATGAAGTGTTTGACAGCGTGCTGGGCAGACTGAAATAAGAGGAGGAACCGAGAAATGGCAAAGCAGTTATTGGGAAAAGAAGTGACAGCCGCTCTGAACGAGAGAATCAAAGCAGATGTGGCCGCTCTGAAGGAGAAAGGGATCAATCCTACCCTGGGAATCATCCGTGTGGGAGAAAACGGAAGCGATATCTCATATGAGAGAGGCGCTACCAAACGCTGTGAGACCTTAGGCGTGGAGTGTGTGAAGTTCCTGCTGCCGGAGGATGTATCTCAGGAGGAGCTTCTGGCAACCATCGATAAGGTAAATAAGGACGATTCCATTCACGGGGTTCTGCTGTTCCGTCCGCTGCCGAAGCATCTGGATCAGTCTGTGATCGAGAATGCACTGGATCCGGCCAAGGATGTGGACTGTATGACCGATGGTTCCATGGCCGGCGTATTTACCGGAAAGCCTCTGGGCTTCCCGCCCTGTACGCCTCAGGCGTGTATGGAGATTCTGGATCATTACGGTATCGACTGCACCGGAAAGAAAGCCGTTGTGATCGGCCGCAGTCTGGTGGTGGGAAAACCGGCCGCAATGATGCTGATCAAGAAGAATGCCACTGTGACCGTATGCCATACCCGTACGGTAGATATGCCCTCCGTGACAAGAGAAGCGGATATCATTATCGTGGCAGCGGGCCGTGCAGGCGTTGTGGGCGCTGAGTATGTGAGAGAAGGCCAGACGATCATCGATGTAGGTATCAATGTGAATGAAGAAGGCAAGCTGTGCGGTGATGTGGATTATGCCGCGGTAGAGCCTGTTGTGGATGCCATTACACCGGTGCCGGGCGGAGTAGGAAGCGTGACGACCTCAGTTCTTGTGGGACATGTGGTAGAGGCGGCAAAGCGCAGATATATGTAAATCAGCTACAGGTGACAGCGGAAGTATAGAAAGAGGGGGAATCCCGGAAATCTTGACCAAGGATTTCCGGGCCCTTTTTCGTTGCGGGTCCGCTGTCAGTTGTCCGGAGCGGCTTTCTGGCAAAGTACACCCCTTCTGCGCCGGAAGGCCGTCCTGAGAAGAGGGGCAGGGCAGGAGGGTACTGCAGCCATGAAATATGAGACAGAAATGCGGAGGAAGAGCAAAATGAGCAGAGCGCAGGAAAAGATACGGGCAGTCCGGGAAAATATGGAGAAAGTTCTGGTGGGAAGGGGAAAGGCCATTGATCTGGTGCTGGCCAGTCTGACCGCCGGAGGCCATGTGCTGCTGGAGGATGTGCCGGGAACAGGCAAGACCATGCTGGCAAAGGCGCTGGCCAGATCCCTGGAGGCGGATTTTGCCCGGGTACAGTTTACGCCGGATCTGCTGCCGTCGGATGTGACGGGGCTGAACTATTATAACCAGAAGCAGGGAGAATTTCTGTTCCGTCCGGGACCGATCTTTGCCAACATCATTCTGGCGGACGAGATCAACCGGGCGACGCCCAGAACACAGTCCAGCCTTCTGGAATGTATGGAGGAGCGGCAGGTGACAGTAGACGGCAAAACAAGAAAGCTGGAGGAACCGTTTTTTGTCATTGCCACCCAGAATCCGCTGGAGACCACGGGAACCTTTCCGCTTCCGGAAGCACAGCTGGATCGTTTCCTGATGAAGCTTTCCATGGGGCTGCCGGACGCGAAAGAAGAGCTGCAGATCCTGAACCGTTTTCTGGAGGATACGCCTTATGAGAAGCTGGAACCGGTGTGCGGCAGGGAAATGGTCCTGGAAGCCCGCAGGGAGGCGTGCCAGGTTTATGTGCATCCTCAGCTTCTGGAATATATGGTGGGGCTTGTACAGGCCACCAGAGAGGACCGGGAGGTGCGTTCCGGTGTAAGCCCCAGAGGTACCCTGGCGCTGCTGCATGCATCCCAGGCGTATGCCTGGCTGAACGGCCGGGATTTTGTGGTTCCGGAGGACGTGAAGGATGTGGCGGTTCCTGTGATGGCGCACCGTCTGGTGCTGTCCAGATGTTATGGCAGTGTGGTGACAGGAGAACAGAGGATCGCGGCGATACTGGAACAGGTAAAGGTGCCTGTGGAGGAATGGGAGAAGAGATAAGATGACGATTGTGGTAATTTTATTGGGGGCCTTTCTGATAAATTACCTGCTGAACGTCTGGTTCCGCGGTATCTGGGACCGCCATCTGTCTGTGCGGGTGAAGTTTCAGGAGCAGCCCTCCATGGAGGGCAGGGAAGCCTTTCTCACAGAGACTATCACCAATGAGAAGAGGATGTTTCTTCCTCTTCTGCAGGTGGGATTTCATATGCACAGGGATCTGTGGTTTGCGGACGGAGAGAATACCAGCGTATCGGATAACTGCTACAAGCGGGACATTTTTTCCGTGGGAGGATATCAGAAAATTACCAGGACCATCCCCTTCCGTTGTACCAAAAGAGGGTACTACGAACTGAACCAGGTGGAGCTGGTAACCCGCAGTCCCCTGATGACTCAGAAGTATTACGCTACCCTGGACAGTCCGGACGCATTCTACGTATATCCCAGGCTGGTGGACAGCAGCCGTCTGGATGTGACCTTTCAGAAAGTGATGGGATCCGTGCTGAACCGGAGAAATCTGTACGAGGATCCTTTTGAATTTCGGGGAATCCGGGAGTATGAGCCTACGGATCCCATGAATAAGATCAACTGGAAGGCAGCGGCAAAGACGGGAGATCTGATGGTAAACCTCTATGGTTCCACCACTGCCCAGGAAGTGATGATCCTGCTGGACATTGAGGATGAGACCATATGGAAATACGATGAGATCCACGAAGAAGGGATCCGTCTGGCTGCTTCCCTGAGTTCCCGGTGCATCCAGGAAGGGATTCCGGTGGGAATCCGCACCAACGGAAGGGATATCCTGACCCGGGAGCTTTTCGGTCTGGAGCCGGGAACCGGAGAGACACAGGTGCGGACGGTGAATGAAGGCTTGTCCCGGCTGGATCTGAGTCAGAAAGCGGATCCCATGGAATTCGTACTGGATCGGATGAGGGAGCAGGCGGCAGGGGTGAGCCGTACGTACGTGATGATCTCCAAAAATCAGAGAGAAAGCAGTATCCAGGCGTTTGGAAGACTGGCGGAGCAGGGGAGCGGAGCGATCTGGATCGCCACCCTGTATGCGGAAATGGAATGGAAGCTTCCCGGTGGAGGGAATGTTTCCTGGATCCGGTGGGAGGTGGAAAAATGAGACAGCACGCCATCAAGATTCTGAAAATACTTCATGGAGCCATGCTGCTGGCCTGTCTCTACAGTATTGTGATGCAGCAGCTGACAGAGAGGCATGGGCTTCTTCTGCTGAGAAATCTGTATTTTCTGCTTCCCTCTGCGGCTTTTTTTCTGGCGGCTGAAGGTGCGAAGAAGGTGTGGCAGTTCGTACTGCCCGCGATCTTGCTGCTGGGGGGCGCCTGGCTGGCGGGAGGAGGCGGATGGGGCAGTATTTGGATGTGTGTCTGTGTGGGGCTGGCCGCGTTTTCGTATTTTGCGGCCAGAGCGAAAAAGACGAACTGCTGGCTTGCCCGGCCGGCTTATCCATGGCTGCTTTTATATCTGGCGCTGTACTTTGTGGGAATGCATTTTGAGAGCCGGTTTTTGATGAGTTTTGCCTCTGTGGGGGCCGGCTGTTATTTTATCCTCTGCAACTTTTATGTGAATCTGACAGAGGTGGAGAATTTTATAAAGAGTCATTCCACTCTGGAAAGACTGCCGGTAAAACGGCTGGGAAGGATCAATCAGGGAATGATGTGGATGCTTTCGGGAATTACGGTGGCGGCTATGGTGCTGTCACCATTTCTGGGGCTGGACCAGCTGGTTTTTGCCCTGGGCCGGGCGCTGAAGGCGGTTCTGGCATGGATCCTGGGATTTCTTCCCCAGGAAAGCGTCCAGGAGGAAATGGTGCAGGAGGAGATGGAACAGCAGCAGATGGCGCTTCCTTCCGCTCCGGAAGAGGTATCTCCTTTTCTGGAACTGTTGTATCGGCTGATGGATATCCTTGCGTTCGTATTGCTGATCTGTCTGATCTTGGGACTTCTGTATGTGGCGCTGAGAAAGCTGTACCAGTTTTACCGTCAGTTCTATCAGGAGACAGAAGAGAATGGAGACCGGATCGAACGGCTGATGGCAGCCGCGCCGGGCGAAGTGCGGAAAAACACAGACCGCAGACCCGGGGAACGGCTGTTCTGGAATTTTTCCTGGGAAGCCAGAGTAAGAAAGCATTATAAGCGGCAGATCCAGAAGGCATACCAGGAGCAGATACCGGATACAGCAACTCCCAGCCAGCTGGAGGAGCAGCTTGAGATGTCCGGAGAGGAAAAGGAGATCCTTCACAGATGTTATGAAAAAGCCAGATATGGAAAAGAGGGACTTACCAGGGAAGAGATGCAGGAAGCGCTGAAGATGAAGCAGTAGACAGAAAATGCGTGACAGTCCAGTCACCCATTGGGACAGAGAAGTCATAAGGCTGAAACGGTTTCATTATACAAAAAAGACCAGGTATCAGAAGATACGCTGGCCTTTTTGCGCGATACGCCCGGCAAGCAGCCCGCCATGCTTGCATGAGCGGATATTTGCCGGGCAACGGACAGCGAACGGCATTAGCCGTGAGCTGGCCGCAGTATCGCGGGGATCGGATGGGGAAGGGACTTCCCCTATCCGATCGCGATACACCCGGCAAGTGATTGCCCATGCTTGCATGAGAGGATATTTGCCGGGCAACGGACAGCGAACGGCATTAGCCGTGAGCTGGCCGCAGTATCGCGGGGATCGGATGGGGAAAGCCCTGGCCGATCCCTGCAGGATGTCCGTCTGCAGGCTGGCGGAGACGTTTTCCGGAAGATCTATCGTCAGGAAATCCCCCGAACCTGCTGTTCCCGCCGCTTCAGATGTCTGCCGGCCACCAGCAGGAATACCGTTGTGGAAAGGATCGAGGCTGTAATATCGGCAAGCGGCTCCGCGTAGAAGGCTGTCCTGGCCTGGAAGAGCATGGGAAGCAAAAGCACCAGCCCGGTAAAAAGACATTTTCGGAACAGAGACAGAGTCAGAGCTGTCTTGGGCCGCTCCATGGCGGTGAGGCCATCCACCAGTACATACTGAAAGCTGAGAGGAATGATCATCATGGTAAAGACCCGGATTCCCCAGATGGAAAACCGGATGTATTCCGGTTCTGATGTAAAAAACAGTACAAAGAACCGGGGAAGCAGGCGGGAGACAAAGAACATGATGGTGGTGAAGACCAGCATCATGGACAGAATCCACCGCTCGGAGGACTTGACCCGGGCAGTCTGACCGGCTCCGTAGTTAAAGCTGATCAGGGCCTGGGTCCCGCCGCTGATTCCCAGCATGGGTGATGTGATCAGCTGCATATAGCTCTGGACGATGGTAGCGCAGGTGATCAGCATATCTCCCTGAGATGGCCCTCCGAAGGTCTGCAGGGAAGTATTCATCACGATCTGGATCACGCTGTCGGTGGCCAGGATCAGGAAAGGGGAGATCCCCAGAAAGAGGATACGTCCCATCAGTTTTTTGTCATATCCTCCAAAACTGATCCTCACAGGAGGCCGTCTGCCAAACAGAAAGAACAGAGCGAATCCGCAGGAGAGCATCTGGGAGATGACGGTGGCTACGGCAGCGCCTGCCACACCCATATCCAGAAGGAAAATGAATATGGGATCCAGAATGATGTTGGCAGCGGCCCCGATCAGTACAGTGACCATACCGGTCAGGGGGAATCCCTGGCAGTTGATAAAGTAATTCAGACCAAGAGCCATCAGGGCAAAGAAGGTCCCGAAGGTATAGATGGTCAGATATGTGTCCGCATATGGGAAGGTAACGGCGCTGGCTCCGAACCACCACAAAAGCTGGTCTTTGATCAAAAGGAATACAACGGTGAGCACTGCGGAAAAGACGCAGAGCATGAAAAAGGAGTTGGCCAGGATCTGCCGGGCCTTCACCAGATTCTTTTCTCCCAGCCGAATGGACAGCAGAATGGAACCGCCCAGCCCGATCAGTGTTCCGAAAGAGGAGAGAAGCGTTACGATGGGGCCGCAGACTCCGGCTCCCGCCAGGGCCAGAGCCCCGTCCCCGGGAATATGGCCGATATACATCCGGTCGATGATGCTGTAAAGTACATTGACAAACTGCGCGATCATGGCCGGCCCTGCCAGCTTCAGTACCAGAAACGGAATTTTGTCCCGGCCCAGATCAGCCTGTGTTTTCATTTGTAGAGTCCCCCCCTTAATGTAATTCTTATGTGGAAATACCGCACCGCTAAATATAGCAGATTTCACTTTGATATTCAAGGAAATCCGGTGGAAATCCCCAGGGGGAGATGATATAATGTCGGTAGACTTGATATCCGCATCGGTGTCTTTGCTGTGACCGTGCAGCCGGAAGGCCGACGGCTGTTTTTGGTCTGTAAAAGACAGAGTCGGACGCATGCGGGATGGTCTGCGATAAATAACAGGGGGAAATGGACCATGGAAGAGAACTGTATCAAACGAAAGAGAATAGAGCTGCTGCCCCAGGGGACATACTATAAAGCGAATCTGCACTGCCACACCGTTGTGTCGGATGGAAAAAAGACGGCCGCCCAGATCAAGGAAATGTATCAGAAGCACGGGTATTCCATTGTGGCATTTACGGATCACTGCGTCTATGAGAGCCATGAGGAGCTGAATGATAAGGATTTTCTGGCGCTGGGAGCTTATGAGATCAATATCAATGAGGCAGGGGAGGATTTCTCCGGGATCAGGGTATATCATCTGAACCTTTACGATATGGATCCGGAGATCAACAGCCAGGAAAAGAAAAAGAGTATCTGTCCGGAGATGGCATATGAGGATATCGGTGCCATCAATGACTATCTGGGACGGATGGAGGAGATGGGCTTCTGGATCTGCTACAACCATCCCTACTGGTCTTTGCAGACAGAGCGGGATTTTCTGCCTCTGGAGCATGTGTCCGCTATGGAGATCTACAATTACGGCTGTGAGCTGGACGGGCTGTACGGCTACAATCCCAGGCTGTATGATGCGGCTCTGCGCGGCGGAAAACGGTGGTACTGTCTGGCTACGGATGACAATCACAACGCCTATCCGGAAGGACACGGACTGTGCGATTCCTTCGGCGGCTTTACCATGATCTGTCCTGAGGAATTTTCCTATGCGGGAGTGATGGAGGCGCTGAGGAACGGGTGGTTTTACGCTTCCATGGGCCCGGAATTCAAGGCAGTGTATGTGGAGGACGGAAAGCTCCATGTGCAGACCAGCCCGGTGGAGAAGATTTTCGTGACCATGCAGGGAAGGAACTGTTACCGGAAAGCGGCGCCCCAGGGAGAGACGATCTCGGAGGCAGTGTTTGAACTGACGGGAGAGGAGGCGTATATCCGGGTGGAGATCCTGGATGGAAACGGACGCTATGCCGATACCAACGCTTATTTTGCGGAGGATTTGAAAAAATAGGATGGAGGTGCTGGGTATGTTGGAAAAAAAGCTGGAATTGCTGAAGAAGATGGTGGAGGAGAGCGGCTATACGGTGGCTCTCTGCGGTTCGGGAATGATGGAAGAGGGCGGATTCAAGAGCTTGAAAAATCAGGAACGGGCGTATTCCATTGAGGAGAGGTACGGAAAATCTCCGGAGGAAATTTTTACGAGCGCTTATTACAGTACCCGTCCGGAGGATTTCTTTCGGTTTTACAAATCGGAAATCCTGGGAAACATTCCCCGTCAGACAGAATCGGGAGCGGCTATGGCAGCCATGGAACGGGCCGGAAAGCTGCAGTGCGTGATCACCGCCAATGCCTACGCCCTTTCTCCCAGAGCGGGAATCCAGAATGTGGTAGAGCTGCACGGAAACATCTATGAAAACAAATGCTCCAGATGCGGGCAGTCCTATCCCATGGAATATGTACGGGACGCCGCCGGAGTTCCGCTGTGCGGGAACTGTTCCGGGGTGATACGGCCTCAGATCAACCTGTTCGGCGAGATGATGGACGCCAGACTGATCGAAAGGACTTCAGAGGAGATTGAAAAGGCGGAGTTGCTGTTGATCCTGGGAACTACCCTCCGGTCAGAGGTATTCGGAAGCTATATCCGCTATTTCGGCGGGAAAAATATGGTGGTGATCCATGAAAGAGAGGATCACGAAGATTACAAAGCGGATCTGGTGATCCTGGAGCAGCCCAGAAAGGTGTTGCCGCTTTTGGGATATATACAGAGGAGTAACGATTATTATGAAAACATCAGATTTTTATTATGAACTTCCCCAGGAACTGATCGCTCAGGATCCGCTTACAGACCGTTCAGCGTCCCGGCTGCTGCATCTGGACAAAGTGACGGGGGAGCTGGAGCACACGGACTTTAAGCATATCGTAAACTATTTGCGGCCGGGGGACTGCCTGGTGATCAACGATACCAAGGTGATCCCTGCCAGACTGTACGGACATAAGAAGGACACGGGAGCGGTCATTGAGATCCTGCTGCTGAAGCGGCGGGAGAACGATATCTGGGAGTGTCTGGTGAAGCCGGGGAAAAAGGCCCGTCCGGGGGCGGAGATCATTTTTGGAGACGGGATCCTGACGGGACAGATCCTGGATATTGTGGATGAGGGAAACCGGCTGATCCAGTTTTCTTACCAGGGGATTTTTGAGGAGATCCTGGACGCTCTGGGGGAAATGCCGCTGCCTCCGTATATCACGCACAAGCTGAAGGATAAGGACCGGTATCAGACCGTGTACGCAAAGCACGAGGGCTCGGCAGCGGCGCCCACCGCAGGGCTTCACTTTACCAAAGAGCTGCTGGAGCAGGTGGAAGTCATGGGCGTGAAGATCGCCCATGTGACCCTGCATGTGGGGCTTGGCACCTTCCGGCCGGTGAAGGTGGAGGATGTGGAGAGCCACCATATGCATTCGGAGTTTTATATGGTAGAGGAAGACCAGGCGGAGCTGATCAACAGTACCAGGAGAGCCGGGGGCAGGGTGATCTCTGTGGGGACCACCAGCTGCCGGACCCTGGAGTCCGCGGCAGGAGAGGACGGTGTGCTGCGGGCAGGAAGCGGATGGACAGATATTTTCATCTATCCGGGTTATCGGTTCCGGATGATCGACGGACTGATCACCAATTTTCATCTGCCGGAGTCCACACTGCTGATGCTGGTGTCGGCCCTGGCGGGAAAGGAGAAGATCCTTCACGCTTATGAGGTGGCGGTGAAGGAACGGTATCGGTTCTTCAGCTTTGGGGACGCCATGCTGATCTTATAAAAGTTCAGTACGGTAAAAGCTCAGTCCGGCAGCAGGGAAAACAGCTCCTCCAGAGAGAAGAGGTCTTCGTTTCCCAGCAGATGCTCCAGACGGTATTTGTTGGAGTCGGAATGTTCGATTTCCCGGGAAAATCGCCAGGCAGTTTCCATGACGGTTTCCCGGGAAAAATTTTCGGGCTCTTTCAGATAACGGGCCCAGGCAAGCTGCCGGATCATCATGACGCAGACGAAGGAGAACCGGGTTTTTCCATCGGCATTCTGGCTGTATACAGCTCCGCCGAAATAAGTAAACAAAAAGTAAGCCATCAGCTGTTCCGTCATGATATCCGTAAACTGGACGGAGAATTTTTCGGTGAGATCCGGATCGGCGCAAGGAGCATTCCGCAGAGTATCCTGGCAGTCTTTGAGAAAAGGTTTCCAGTCCATACGAAGAGACTCCAGCTGTTCCAGAATATGGAAAATCTTTTGTAAGGTCTCTGACCTCCCTTCCATGTTTCCGGCAGATCCTTTGACCGCAGGATGGTTCAGCTTCCTGCAAAACCAGGGCCATACTCTGGCAGAAGCGTAGCGGGACAGAAGCTGATCAGCCTGGAAAAGGCGGTTCCGGTCAATGCGCTGCTGAAGATCATGGGAAAGGGCCAGGATGACAGCCAGCCTCAGCCGGATGGGCTGGTTCCGGTTTTGAAGAAGCTCCAGCATCAGGCTGCGGGCATCCATCAGCTTGGTAAACAGAAGAAAATCGAAGTCCGGATAGGCTTCCGTTTCCTTCCGGTCTGGATTTTCTCCGTGAAGAAAACGCACCGGTTCCTGAAGACCCAGGATGATCCTGGCGGCCTCCGGGCAGGAGAGAGACAGGGAAATTTCCCGGAGCCCCTCAAATTCTTCGATGTGTCTGGGGTAGGTGCGGCATGTACGGCAGAAGGCCTGTGCTTTGCCGCCTTCCAGATACAGGTCGCAGAGATTTTCCTCATTCAGAAACGCACAGCGTCCGTGGTATCGGCGGAAGCACTTCTCTTTCCAGTCAATCTCATTGAGCAGTCTTGCCCGGAAGGGTCCTTTCGTTTTTCTGTATTTTCTCAAAGAAGCATCATCAATCTGAATCTGCCATCCGGCGCAGCAGGTGTCGGGACAGGCGCCGGCGATGCAGGCAAAGTCTTTGTAATAATGGGGGATCGTATACTGCATGGTGAAAAGTTCCTTTCTTTTTCTGGATTACATGGTATCTCATTTTCCTGGAGAATACAAGTCTTATGGCGGCAAATGGGAAACTGTGAAAATGTGACTGGAGGGAACAGCGGGCTGCCGGAGACAGCTGGGGCAGCCCACCAAACTGCTGCCTTCTTCTGATATTCTGCAGTTTACGGAGCCGGGGGTGAGGAATCAGTGAGATTTCCCCGTCAAAAAGATCATTGAAAAAGAAATGCAAACCCGATACAATGAGACATACAGAGTATCGTATTTCAGAAAGGACAGGATTTCATGAAATTTTTTCATTTATCGGATCTTCATATCGGCCTGAAGCTTTTAAACCGGGATCTGTGGGAGGATCAGGAGTATATTTTCCGGCAGATCACGGATCTGGCAGCCATGCACCGCCCGGACGCGGTGGTGATTGCCGGGGATATCTATGACCGGGCGGTGCCCTCCGCGGAGGCGGTGGAATTGTTTGACCGTTTTCTGACCGGTCTTACGCAGGCTGTGCCGGGGACGGCGGTGATGATTGTCAGCGGCAATCATGACAGCGGTCTCAGGCTCAACTGTTTCCGCAGCGTGCTGGCCCGGCAGCAGGTGCACATGATCGGCCTTCCGCCCCAGCGGCCGGAGGAGTTTATCGAGAAGGTGGTGCTTGAGGATGATTGGGGACCGGTGAATTTTTATCTGCTGCCTTTTGTGAAGCCTTCCATGGTAAAGCAGATTGTGGGAACGGAGGAAAACGGAAACAACCTGTCCTACGACGAGACGCTCAGAAGACTTCTTGGCCGGGAAGCCATCGATGAATCCCAGCGGAACGTACTGGTGAGCCATCAGTTTTACCTGCCGCCGCATGTGCAGGCGGATCAGGTGGAGCGGATGGAATCGGAAATCCGCACCGTGGGAAATATCGACGAGGTTTCGGGGGAAATGCTTCAGATCTTTGATTACGCGGCCCTGGGGCATATTCACAAACCCATGAAGGTGGGAGACGAATTTCACCGTTACTGCGGCACGCCCCTGGCCTGCTCGGTCAGCGAGGCGGGCCAGGATAAAGGAATCGTGATGGTGGAGATGGAGGAAAAGGGAAATTTGAAAACTTCCGTGTTGCCGCTTACGCCTCTAAGGCAGGTCCGCCTGCTTCGGGGGACGCTCTCCCAGGTGCTTGCGCAGGCCTGCGGCGATTATGTGACGGTGGTTCTCACAGACCGGACGGACCTGGACATTCTGGATATGCAGGATCGGCTGAGAAGCGCGTTTCCCAGACTTCTGGAAATCCGCAGGGAGACGGTGCGGCAGGCGGATTACCGGGTCCAGGCGGAGCCGGGAAAACAGCTGGATCCCTTTGAGCTGTGCTGCGCATTTCTGGGGGAAACCACCGGCGAAGAGCAGGAGCTTTTGCGGGATGTGATCAATACGGTGCAGGAGGTGCGTGCGAAATGAGACCATGGAAGCTGACCATGCAGGCCTTTGGATCCTACGGAAACCGGACGGTCATCGACTTTGGACGGGCCGGCCAGAATCTGTTTCTGATCACCGGGGATACGGGGGCGGGAAAGACCACCATTTTTGACGCCATCGTCTTTGCCCTCTACGGGGAGGCCAGTTCCGGCGCCAACAAAAAGGACGGGATGGAGCTGCAGAGCCAGTATGTGGCGCCCTCCGTGCAGCCTTTTGTGGAGCTGACCTTCACAGAAGGAACGGGAGATCAGCAGAAGGAATATACGGTACGGCGGGTGCCAAGACATCTGCGCCCCCTGAAGCGGGGGCAGGGGGTGAAGGAGGAGAGTGAATCGGTCTCTCTACTGATGCCGGAGGGCACGGAATATCCCCAGAAGGAGACGGACGCAAAGCTGGAGGAGATCGTGGGACTCACCAAAAACCAGTTCATGCAGGTGGCCATGATCGCCCAGGGAGAATTTATGGAGCTTCTGCGGGCCCGCTCCGATGACAAAAAAGTGATTTTCCGGAAGCTGTTTCACACGGAGATGTATCAGAAAATTGTGGAGGAGCTGGCATCCCGCAGAAAGGAAAAACAGCAGGAGATGGGCCAGATCCGCACCGTCTGCCAGACGGAGATTTCTCATCTGGAAATCCCCAAGTCCTGGGAGCCTGGTGAGGAGCTGGAAGCCTTAAAACAGCGGATTCTCACATCGGACCGTTTTCCGGCTGCCGATATGGAGGCCGCCATGGAAGGACTGGAGCGCCTGGGGGAATATCTGACGGCGCAGGAGCAGGAGGCTTCCCGCAAGTTTGAAGAGGCCAACCACAGCTACCTTCTGGCCAGGGACGCCCTGGGCAGCGCCGAAAAATTACTGGTTCGTTTTCAGGAGCTGGACCAGGCGGAAAAAGAGCTGCAGGAATGTGAGGCGCAGAAGGAAGAAATGCTGGGTGCCTCCCGGCTTGCCGCCAGAATCCGGGATGCCTGTGAAATCCGGGCCCTCTGGCAGAACCGGGAGGACGCGGCAAAGGCGCTGGAAGAAACGGAACGCAGCCTGAAAGAACGGAGGGAGGCGTTGCCGCAGCTTGCTGTCCGCCATCAGGAAAACCTTTCGGCCGCAAAGGAAGAGGAAGCGCGTGCCACCCACACCCTGGAAGATTGCGCCAGGACCCTCCGCCGGGTGGAGGAAGCCATGAAAACATTCGGTGAGATCCGGAAGGCCCGGGAGACAATGGCGCAACAGGAAGATGTCTGGAAACAGGCGGTCCAAAAGGCGGAGCAGGCCCGGAAGAAGAATCAGGAATTCCTCCGGCAGGAGGTGCAGTGGCGGCAGCAGGAGGCAGCGCTTTCACAGGTGGAGGCGGCTTTTGAGCGGTGGCAGGCCATGGCACAGCGGCAAAAGGAAATGGCCCGGGAGCTGGAAAATCTCCGCGCCATGCAGCGGGAGTTGAAGGAGCAGCGTGGGAAGGCGGAGCAGGCCCGGAAGGCATTTTCCACTGCCAGCGATGCCTATGAGAAGAAGAATCAGGAATACGAGAGCCAGAGGCGGATTTTCCTGAATCTGCAGGCGGGATTTCTGGCAAAGGAACAGCTGCGCCCGGGACAGCCCTGTCCCGTCTGCGGTTCCCTGGAGCATCCCGCTCCCTGCCGGATTCAGGAAGAGCATGAGGGGCTGTCCCGGGAATCCCTGGAGGCGCTGCATGGGGAGTGCGACAGGCTGAGAGCTGCCCAGGAGGAGGCCGCCGCCCGGGCCCAGACGGCCGATTCACTGGCCAGGGAAAAACAGAGCAGCGGGCGGACGGCCCTGGAGAATCTGAAAGGGAAAATGGCGGATACCATCCCGGATCTGCCGCTTCTTCCGGAACAGGTGACCCTGGGATATCTGGGGCAAATCCTGGAGGAATGGAAGCAGCGGCTTGTGGAAGAGGGAACTGTCTGCCGGGAAAATGCCGCCCGCCTGAAGGAAATCCAGAAAAATCTCAAAGGAATCGAGAATACGAAGACGGCTTTGCAGACTGCGGCGGATCAGGCGGCAGAGTCGGAAGCTACGGAACGGGCCAGATTCACCAGCGCCCAGGATCTTCTGAAAAAAGCGCTGGATGCTAGGGAATACCCTTCGGAGAAGGATGCAGAAAATGCCCGCGCGGAAGCCATAAACAGAAAAACGGAGGCGGAAAAGGCCAGAGATGACGCCAGGGCGGCAGAGCAGAGGGCCAGAACAGAGAAGGAACAGACGGAGGCGCTGATCACCCGCTATGAGGCGGAGCTGCCCGGCCAGAGAGAACGGGCAAGGGAGAGAAATGACGCTTATCAGGCCATCCTTCAGGAGAGGAAGCTGACCGGGGAAGAATGGAAGGCGCTGACGGCGAAGTATTCCCAGAAGGACGCCGATGAATTTCAGCGGCGCACCGAGGCGTATCACCGGAAAATGGCCGCGGCGCAATCTCTGAAAGTCTCTGCCGCCGAGGCCACCGCCGGTCAGACGCGCCCGGATTCCGGGAAGCTGAAAGAGGCCATGGATGAGGCGGAGAAGGCTGCGGCTTCCTGCCGGGAGCGGCTGGAAAGCATTAGGGAGACGGCCCGGATAGATGAGCGGGTTTGGCGGAATCTGAAGCCGAAACTTGACGAGCGGAAGCTTCTGATGGAGGAATACAGCCGTCTGGACAATCTGTGCAGCCTGCTGGGCGGCAAGGTCACCGGCTCCCGGATGGATATCGAGACGTATGTCCAGCGGTATTATCTGGAACGGATTCTGTATGCGGCCAACCGCAGGTTTCTGGAAATGTCCGCCGGCCAGTTTGAGCTGCGGATGCGGGATGTGGACTCCGCAGGAACCGGGAAAAACCGGGGGCTGGATCTGATGGTGTACTCTGCGGTGACGGGAAAAGAGCGGGAGGTCCGCACTCTGTCCGGCGGCGAGTCCTTTATGGCAGCGCTGTCCCTGGCTTTGGGGATGGCTGACCAGATTCAGGAAAGCAGGGCCTCTGTCAGCCTGGATATGATGTTCATCGACGAGGGCTTCGGCTCCCTGGATGACAACGCCCGGGCGAAGGCTGTGCGGGTGCTGAAGGAGATGGCGGGGCAGACCCGGCTCATCGGCATCATTTCCCATGTGACGGAACTGAAACAGGAGATCGAGGACCAGCTGATCGTCAGCAAGGATGAAAACGGAAGCAGTGTACGGTGGCAGATCAGCTGACGCGGGAGGATAGCACATGATTTTAAGTGTCAGCAGAAGAACCGATATACCCAATTATTATTCCGACTGGTTTTTCAACCGGCTCCGGGAGGGATTTCTCTATGTGAGAAATCCCATGAATCCTCAACAGATCAGCCGGATCAGCCTGTCTGCGCAGGTGGTGGACTGTATTGTCTTCTGGACGAAAAATCCGGAGCCCATGTTGGAGAGACTGGAGGAACTGAAGGAGTATCCCTTTTATTTTCAGTTTACCCTCACCGGGTATGGAACGGATATTGAACCGGGGGTTCCCCACAAAAAGGAAGAGATGATCAGGGTATTTCAGCGCCTTTCGGAAAAAATCGGAAGCCGCCGCGTCATCTGGCGGTACGATCCGATTCTGTTCAATCGGGTATATACTCCGGAGTACCACCGAAAAGCGTTTTCTCAGATCGCCTCCGCGCTGAATGGCTGTACGGAAAAGTGTGTGATCAGTTTTGTGGACACCTATGCCAAAAACAGAAAAAGCATGGAGAATTTGAAGGTCTATGATCTGGAAAAAGAGCAGCTTCTGGCGTTTGCGGGATCTCTGGCAAAGGAAGCAGACCGGAATCACATGACCATGGCCAGCTGCGCGGAAGCTATGGATCTGTCCGCCTGCGGGATCCGCCCCAACTGCTGTATCGACAAAGGGCTGATCGAGGAGCTGGCAGGCTGTTCCATCCGCGCCGGAAAAGACAAAAATCAGAGAGCCCGGTGCGGCTGCGTGGAAAGCGTGGAGGTGGGAACTTATGACACCTGTTTGAACGGATGTGTGTACTGCTATGCCAATCAGAGCCGGGAGAGCGTCCGGAGGGCCCGGGCGCTGTATGATCCGGATTCCCCGCTATTGTGCGGCCGGGTGGGAGAGAAAGACCGCATTACGGAGAGAAAAGTGGAATCTTTGAAGGAGACACAGATGAGTTTTCTGTGAGGAAATTGGCTGCATCCGGTTTGGGGAATCTGAGGGTGTATATAGGTGAGATCCTTAAAACCTTTGTCTTCCGGCCTATTTGGATTTTTGCTTGTTCAAAAGTATTGTACATATAATTACTGCCGAACAGAATACAAGAATTAAGTACCATAGATTTTCAAGGCAAAACCCATTATCTGACATCAATCGGTATCCCCAGGAAGCGGGAAAAATGCGCCCTATGACTTCAAGAAAACCGGGCAGCAAGCCGATAGGGAACATAATCCCCGAAAGCATAATCGAGGGCAAAAACACAAGCTGCGCCACCATTGTCAGCTTTGCCTGATTTTTTACAACCAATCCTAAGATACTTCCAATACTCAGCGACACAATGATGTATATGGCAAGCGCAAAAAAGAAAAGCGGAAGCTGTACTGGCAAAGCCGCCTCAAACAGTATCGGGGCAAGCAGTAATATAATGGCGCAGCTAATCATCAAATGCACAAATGCAGAAAAGAACATTGTAACAAGACCTAAATATAAAGGTACTCCATTTGCTTTATAAACCTTTTTTACATCACTTCCATAAGTTTCAATCAATGATGGCGGCAACCCGATAAACGATCCCATTGAAACGCTCATCACAATCATAGATTGTATCAGTGTGCTTCTCATTTCAGGCATAACAGAGGTAAAAATACCACCCATAAGCAGAAAAAAAATAAGCGGAACGATATAGCAGGTTACCAGCAAAGATTTACTGCGTATATCCAACTTCCACTGTAATGCTACGCCGTATAAAAAACCGTTCATTTAAGCTTTCCTCCTTGCCATTTCAATAAAATGCTGTTCCAGCGTGCCACGATCAACTTTAATATCTGATACATGGATTTTTTTCTGTTTCAATTCGCCCAGTAAAGAAATCAAAGTATCTTCGATATTGTCCGTTTCGAAAGTGTTGTCTCCTTGCTGCGTCTTGATATGGATAAAATATTTTCTCCCAACCCTGTCAGTCAGTTCTGAAGCTGTACCGCAAAAGGCAATATTTCCGTTATTTAAAATAGCAATGCGGTCACATAAGGTTTCTACTTCCGCCATATCGTGACTTGCCAGTACGATTGTTTTTCCATGTGATTTGAGCTTTCGGATTTGATCGTGGAGCGATAGTCTGCCTTCGACATCGAGTCCCGCAGTCGGCTCGTCGAGAAAAATAATATCGGGGTTGCCCGTAAGCGCAAGGGCAAGATGTAACCGCCTTTTCTGACCTGTAGATAATTGCAAATACTGCTTCTTTTCCATTTCTTTGATACCAAGACCGTTAAGCATGGTATCATCAATTTTTGATTTATTCCATTTTGCAAACAGCTTTACAGCTTCCATTGGTTTGATATGGGCGGGTAAAGATGACGATTGTAGCTGAATACCCATTGTTCCGTTTACAGTAATCGTACCACTGTCATATTTTCGCAGACCTTCGATACATTCAAGCGTTGTCGATTTTCCTGCTCCGTTTACGCCGAGCAGAGCGAAAATTTCTCCTTTTTCAATTTGAAAATCCAGTCCCTTAAGAACCATATGACTGCCATAACTTTTCTTTAATTCATGAACTTGTATTGCGTCTTTCACGGCTTCACCTCCTCAAAGGGATTTGTTCCAATTCTTGAAAAATAGACTTGCAAAGCTGGTTCTAAATAAGCGTTAACGATTTTCTGCCTTTCCTCCCAAGCGTTTGTGGCAGTATCAATGTTACCGACTTCCACTAATTTCGGAAGCATACTCATATCGCCATTTGTAAACTCCATAATCAGGCTCCAATATTCTTTAACAACCTGTTGGCATTTTTCGCTTTCAGGCGGTACATTTTCTTTTTGAAGCTGTACGATTTCATCACTTAGGCGGTTAAATCTGTCCATAAAATCTAAGCCGCTTTCTTTATCAAATTTACTGCGTATATGATCGAGCGTATCATCATCGAAACGCTTAATAAGATAATAAGAGTCGTTTTTCATTTGTAGATTGACAATAATATCTGCATACTTCTTAAAGTTGACTGTCCGCATTTGTAAAACTTCTGTTTTTAACTGTTCTATTGCTGAAAATGAAGCCTGAAGCTGTTCTATTTTTTGACGTATATCATCTGCCTGTTTTGTGAGAGCATTTGAAACATCAATCGGCGTTTCCAAAGAGATTAACCGCTCTTTTATATCGCCCAAAGAAAAGCCCAGTGATTTCAAAGATATAATCTGATGAAGTGTAATCAAATCTTTATCGGTATAAAGCCTGCGCCCGCCTTCGCTTTCTGCCGATGGAGAAAGAAGTCCTTCTTTATCGTAGTATTGCAGAGTACGGACGGTAACTCCCATTTTCTTTGCCACTTCTCCAACTGTCATAAACCCTTGCGGAATTGTTCTGTATTTAGCCATAATTATTTACCTCCTGCCACCTATTATAAATCATTACGCAGCGTCACAAGCAAGATCTTTTTTGAAATCTCTGAAGGAACGATTGTTCTGTATAAGATAATATGTTATTCTGAAATAGTCAGGAAATTATGAAGAGAGGGATGTTGCATGAATTCCGAAAAAGTTTACGCCATGGCGTTTTCAAAAATCTATCCACTGCTGGTTAACAAGGCGATAAAAAAGGGAAGAACGGAGCAGGAGGTCCGGCAGGTGATCTGCTGGCTCACCGGTTATGATGAGAAGGCAGTGGAGGAAGCGACCATATCGGAAGTGTCCTACGGGGATTTCTTCCGGAACGCGCCCGATCCCAATCCCAACAGAAAAAAGATCACCGGCGTTGTCTGCGGCATCCGGGTGGAGGAGATCCAGGAGCCGCTGATGCAGGAAATCCGTTATCTGGACAAGCTGGTGGATGAACTGGCCAAGGGAAAAGCCATGGAGAAGATCTTACGGCAGTGAGAGAAAGGATATGGGTATGAAGAATTTAAAGATCGCACTTCTTCAGATTGCCCCGGGCGGAAGCCTTGAGGAGAATCTGGAAAAAGGACTGGCATCCTGCAGGAAGGCCAGGGAAATGGGCGCGGACATCGCGCTGTTTCCGGAAATGTGGAGCAGCGGTTACCGCATTTACAACCGTCCGGTCAGTGAGTGGCAGGCGGAGGCTGTCAGCGCGGGCAGTGATTTTATCCGAAGCTTCGGGCAGCTGGCAGGAGAGCTTTCCATGGCCATCGGGGTGACGCTGCTGGAAAAGGTGGAAGGGGATCCCAGAAATACGCTGATTCTCTTTGACCGGCAGGGAAACCGGAAGCTGACTTACGCGAAAGTGCATACCTGCGATTTTGATGTGGAGCGGCATCTGACGCCTGGGGAGGATTTTTATGTGACGACGCTGGATACAGCCTGCGGCCCGGTGGAGGTGGGAGCCATGATCTGCTATGACAGGGAATTTCCCGAGAGCGCGCGGATTCTGATGCTGAAGGGGGCGGAGCTGATTCTGGTGCCCAATGCCTGCCCCATGGAGATCAACCGGCTGTCTCAGCTGCGGGGGCGTGCTTTTGAAAATATGACAGCCATCGCCACCTGCAATTATCCGGCGGGCGTACCGGACTGCAACGGAGGATCCACCGTCTTTGACGGCGTGGCTTATGTGCCCCAGCTGGATGGCTCCCGGGATACCTGCATCCTGCAGGCAGGGGAAGAAGAGGGAATTTATCTGGCCAGCCTCGATCTGGATCAGCTTCGCAGATACCGGAGTGAAGAAGCAATGGGAAATGCTTACCGGCATCCGAAAAAATACGGGCTGCTGGTGGATACCCGGATCCGGGAGCCGTTTGTGCGGGCGGATTACAGGGAATAATCTGATCCGCAAAAGTTTACAAGAAACGTTGCATCGTAAGAAGAAAATAGGGTTACAGTTCAGCCTTCCACTGTCCCGCGAGGTGTCACGCTGCTTTTGCAGCGGGATCCCGAGGCCTGCGGGCGCCAGGCTGCGGGAAACGCAGCCTGTGTGCATGCTTTTGTGACAGTGAAGCCGGAAGGCTGAACTGTTACAAAATAGGAGCAGACAGACAGTACCATGGAAAAACAAGCAGAAAAACATACACAATCGGAACAGGACAGAAGAGTTTTTGAGGAGCTTTCACCGGCCGGGGCGCTGCGGGTGATGATTGTACCGGCAGTGATCAGTCAGCTGATTGTCCTTATCTACAACATGGCGGACACCTTTTACGTGGGACAGACCAACAATCCGTATATGGTGGCGGGGACTTCCCTGATCCTTCCGGTATTCAATATCACCCTCTGCCTGGCGGGGCTGGCAGGGATCGGAGGCGGGGCATTGATCTCCCGTCTCCTGGGAAAGCACCAGGAGGATGAGGCCAGGAGAGTCAGCGTTTTCTCCCTGTACCTGGCAATTCTGGTGGCGGCCCTGTTTTCCCTGGGGATGGGAATCTTCATGGAGCCCATCCTGAACCTTCTGGGGGCAGGGGAAAATACATACCAATATGCCAGTCAGTATGCCCTGTGTGTCATCGTGGCAGGCGGAATCCCCACGGTGCTCTCCAACGTGCTGTCCAACCTGATCCGCAGTGTGGGACACTCCAGAGAGGCGGGCTTTGGCATCGTGCTGGGCGGCGTTCTGAATATTATACTGGATCCGGTTTTCATGTTTGTGCTGCTGCCGGATGGTATGGAGGTAATGGGCGCCGGCATTGCCACCTGTCTGTCCAACTGCGTGGCCTGTCTGTTTTTCTTCGGTGTGCTGGCAAAGATGGGCAGGGGCTCCGTGATCACCTTTCACCCCCGCTGGGGCCGGCCTCAAAAAGAGAGCATTACGGCGGTGTTTGCGGTGGGTGTTCCCTCGGCGGTGGCTACCCTGCTGTTTGATCTGGATTATGTGGTGATTGACCGGCTGATGGTATCCTACCATGACCTGGCTCTGGCGGCGGTGGGCATTGTGCTGAAAGTGGAGCGGTTCCCGCTGAATGTGGGAATCGGCATCTGTCAGGGAATGATGCCGCTGGTGGCCTACAGCTACGCGGCGGGAAACAGAAAGCGGATGAAAGAACTGATCCGCATATCCCGCCGGACCGGCCTGGTGATTGCTCTGGTCAGCATCCTTTTGTACGAGATCTTTGCGGCGCAGTTCATCCGGCTGTTTATCTCCGATGCACAGACCGTGGAGCTGGCGGAGAATTTCCTCAGGATCCGGGTGCTGGCCACGCCGCTGATGTTTCTGAGCTTTTTCACGGTTTATCTGTTCCAGGCATTCGGAAAAGGAAGAGTTTCCCTGTTTCTGGGGGTTACCCGGTGGCTGGTATTCAATATCCCCATGCTGTTTCTGCTGAACGCGGTTTTCGGCATGTACGGAATTGTCTGGTCACAGGTGACGGCGGATGTTCTGACGGTGACCATGTCCTTTCTGGTATACCGGAAGCTGGGGCCGGGAAATCCGGAATTTCCCATGGGAAATGATGGGAGTGAAGGAAATTTGTGCGAAAAAAGACTATAAAGTATTATTTTGGAGGTAACCTGAAATGACAGAATGTCTGATCGTGGGCGCCGGAGGCGCCGTCGGAGCGGTTCTCCGGTATCTGATCGGTCTGATCCCGCTGAATCCTGAAAATGGATTTCCCGTAAAAACTTTTCTGATTAACGTGGCAGGCTGTTTTGTCATCGGTTTGGTGGCGGCGCTGGCTGCCAGAGCTTCCCTGGGCCCCCGCATCACCCTCTTTCTGAAGGTGGGGATTTGCGGCGGATTTACCACGTTTTCTTCTTTTGCCCTGGAAACGGATCAACTGCTGGCAAAGGGAGCGACGGCAACCGCCGCCGCATACGTTTTGCTGAGTATTATCTGCGGAGTTCTGGTGGTTTTTGCCGCGCAGAAACTGGCCGCATAAAAGAAATAAATCCGCAGTATGCTGCTTTATGATAACAGAGAATTCGCGGAGCGTGTTTTCCGCTGTTTGATCTGCCGGACAATAAGACCGATTGCCAGTCCCAGAAGCGCCGGACAGATCCAGCCGAAGCCCTGGGACGCCAGAGGCAGCCAGGCCTGTACACGGGCAATCACCGGATCTGCATGAAGAAACGCCCGGATGCCGTCCGGAAGGGCGCTCAGAAAATCAAAGAGGGCAGCCGCGGCGGTAAAGCCCAGCGTAAAGCGCAGTACCAGCGGGTCATTGGCGAAAAATCTGCCGCCCAGGGTCAGCAGAATCAGTGCGATGGCCACGGGATAGAGGAACATCAGCACCGGAAGCGACCAGGCAATGATGGCGTCCAGTCCCAGATTGGCGATGACAAAAGACAGGACGCAGAATCCCACAGCCCAGATCCGGTAGGAAGGGCCGCCCGGAAATAATTTTACAAAGGTTTCCCCACAGCTGGTGATCAGCCCCACTGCGGTTTTCAGGCAGGCCACGGTGACGGTCACTGCCAGAATCAGGGCACCTGCTCCTCCGAAATAGTGCTCCGCGATCTGGGCCAGCGCCTCCCCGCCATTGGGAGCCACCGGAAAGAGCCCGCGGCTCTGGGCGCCCACCACCGTCACCAGTACATAGATCAGCGCCATCAAAAGAGAACTGAAAATACCGGCCAGTACCGTGTTTTTGGCCACTTCCTCCGGTTTTCCCACCCCCAGGCGGCGGACTGCCTGAACCACGATAATGCCGAAGGCCAGTCCTGCCAGGGCGTCCATGGTATTATAACCTTCCAGAAGCCCGGTGAAAAATGCCCCTGACTGATAGGCGCCGGAAGGATCCACCGCCGGGATGGCGCCTGCCGGTGAAAGCAGCGCCCGCAGAATCAGAATGGCAAGAAACACCAGAAACAGGGGATTCAGAACCTTTCCGATCCAGGTAAGGATTTCTCCCGGCCGAAGGGAGAAGAACAGCACCGCGGCGAAAAAGAGCAGGGAAAAGACAGCCAGCGCCGCGCTCTGGCCGGCGTCCGGCAGAATCCGCTGGATGCCCACCGTATAGGAGACCGTGGCACATCTGGGGATGGCAAAAAACGGACCGATGGTAAGGTAAAGGATGCAGGTGAAGAAAAGCCCAAAGGGCCGCCCCACCCGGCTGGCCAGTTCAAAAAGTCCGTCCCTGCGGCTGATTCCCAGCGCCGCCACCCCCAGAAGCGGAAGCCCTACGCCGGTGATAAGAAAGCCCGCGGCGGCCATCCACATATTTCGTCCTGCCAGCTGTCCCATGGAAGCCGGGAAGATGAGATTTCCCGCTCCGAAGAACATGCCGAACAGCATGCTTGCCACGGTGATGATTTCCTTAAATGTCAGTTTTTTCATATCGATATATATCCTTATTGTATAATCCTGTGTTTTGCGGGAAATATGTGTCTGGCGATCAGTGTGTCAGACAAATCCTGATAAATTGTATTTCCCAATATCCTGTTAATTATAACAATATTTTCCGGGAAGGTAAACCCTCAGGATTATTTTGATGACGGGTGCCGTAACAGTGAAGCCGGAAAGCTGAACAGTTACCGGCATTGGGGAAAAAGATATTTCTGTTCGGCATCAATACCATGGCTATTTTAGAATGTGATGGATCGTGAATGGAAATACGTTTCAGAGTATGGTACAATCATCAGGAAAAATAATACAGCAGCGGAAAAGAGGTAGATCATGCAGAGACTGGATGCAATTGAGGAAACATCTTATCTGTCGGTTCCCAATGCCCGGGTTTACCGGAAAATCATGAGGTATTTTTATCGGGAATATGAGAAAATGAGGTTTCAGCTCTACAAAGAAGATATTTTTGAGCTTGTCAGGCAGGAAGAAGAATTCCGTGATTATACCATGCAGGAACTGGAGCAGGATTTGGCGGCACTGGTGAAATGGAAGAATCTGACGCCGATCCAGGACCCGGGAAGGGTATATACGATTGCGGACTATAAAAATAAACAGTACCGTTATACCATGTCGGAATATGCGGTGGAAATTGAGCGGCTGACCGTCCGTCTGGAAAATGTGTTTCTGGAATCCGGAAATCTTTCCACCAACTATTTTGTGAGGCTGGAGAAGAGCCTGGAGGAGGCGGAAACCATGGAGCAGGCCGGCCTGAAGCAGGTAAACGAATGGTGGAACCTGCTGCAGGAGGATTTTCGGAGACTGAATCAGAACTATCAGGATTACCTGAGAGATTTCTATTCGGGAAAGGCTGACAGGCTGATGAAATCCGTGGAGTTCGTTCTCCATAAAGATAAATTCATCCGTTATCTGAATGAATTTGTTCAGGAATTGCAGCAGCATTCCAGAAGAATCGCTCAGCTTCTCACAAGGTCAATGGAGGGGATCGAAGGCTGTGTGCTTGAGCGGGTTGTGCAGAGCGAACTGGATATCCCCCATGCGGTTGTGGAATTCCGGGGAGGTACGGAACCCAACATTCGGGAGAATGTGATGGGGAAATGGAATTCCCTGAAAAACTGGTTTCTGGATTCGCCGCAGCAGGAATGTGAGGCCAAGCGGGTGCTTCGGATCACCAACGAAGTAATCCGCAATATTATCCAGAACGCGGCTCTGATCGTCCAGATGCAGAACTGGGGAATCAGCAGAAAAGAGGATTACCGGAAATTTCTTGAGCTGTTTCTGAAATGCGAGGATCTGGAGGAAGCGCACCGGCTTTCGGCTCATGTGTTTGGAATCCAGCGGGTCGAACATTTCCGGACAAACGCTCCCAGAGAATCCGATGCAGTCAATGACAGCGTCTATCAGGAAAAGCCGGCGGAATATCTTCTGAAGCCCCATACCAGAGCGTACCGGGAGAAAAAGGACCGGACGGGATTTTCAGACAGATCGCTGGAGAAGATGATCCAGAGGCAGAACTATCTGAGACACGCGGAACAGCAGAAAGAGATCGTGATGCGGTATATCAGAGATCAGAAAATTGTTTTTGCGGATATTACAGAGGAAATAACGGAAAATACCAGACATATATTCCTGCAGTGGATCGGGCAGGCAGGACTGAATTCGGAACATAAAGGAAGAACAGAGTACGGGCAGGAATATCGCCTCCTCCGGGGGATAGGAAACTGTGTCCTTCACTGTGAGGACGGCGATCTGACCATGCCGGCGTATATTATGGAGTTTCAGTAAACAAGATGAATGAAGTAAGAACACTTTTGGAGGACTTTTGGGTCTGCAGAGAACATGACAGAGAAAAATATTACAGGGTGAAGAGCGACGCTCCGAAATTTCAGAGATTTGTGCGGGAACAGCTGGGCTGGAAACTGATCCATACGGAGAGCTTGATCAAACTGGAGAAGATACCCGCCCATGCGGAAAGCTTTATGGGGATTCAGGAATTTTCGGAGATCAGGGATTACTGCATTCTGTGCGTTGTCCTGATGTTTCTGGAGGATCGGGAAGAGCAGGAGAGGTTTCTTTTGTCGGAGCTGATCGATTTTGTGGAGACAGGGCTTGCGCCGTATATGCAGATGGACTGGACTTCCTTCAGCCAGAGAAAATCTCTGGTCCGGGTGCTGCAGTACCTGGAAAAGCTGCAGATCCTCCGCGTGTATGAGGGCAGCAGCGAAGCCTTCGGACAGGAAGCAGGGCGGGAAGTTCTGTATGAAAATACAGGATACTCCAGATATTTCGCGGTGAGTTTTGCCAGAGATATTTCGCAGTGCGAATCCTGGAAGGATTTTGAAAAGGCGGAGTTTGAAGAGTTTTCCGAGGACAGAGGAAGCAGAAGAATCAACCGGGTGTACAGGCAGCTTGCGGCCTGCCCGGCCATGTACTGGTCATCGGCGGATGATCCGGACGCCCTCTATCTGAAAAATCAGAGACAGTGGGTAAGAAAATATCTGGAAGAAAATCTGGGAGGAAGACTGGATATTCATAAAAACGCGGCTTTCTGGATGCTGGAGGAAGGCGGGGAATTCGGAACCGCCCATCCCAGAGACGCGATGCTTCCGGAGGCTGTCCTTCTGATCTGCGGCAAGATCCGCCAACTGGTAAATACAGGAGAACTGGTGAGGGATGAGGATGAATGTATCCGGATGAGCCGCGGGGAGTTCTGCCGTCTGATCCTGGAACTCAGGGAAGGCTGGAGAAAGGCCTGGAGCAGGGAATTTCGGGAAATGGATGATGAAAAGCTTCTGAATCGGATCCTTTCCTACATGAAAGACTGGATGATGCTGAAGGAAGAGGAGGAATGGGTGATTCTGATGCCGGCAGCGGGCAAGCTGGAGGGATATTACCCGCAGGATTATACAGGAGGAGAAAAAAGATGAGCCGTTGGAAGATGAACCGGATTGGTTTTGTGAATTTCTGGCTTTATGACGAGGAAGAATTTCAGTTTGAGAACGGAAGGCTGCTGCTGCGGGGGCAGAACGGATCCGGAAAATCCATTACCACCCAGAGTTTTATTCCCTTTATCCTGGACGGCGACCGGACCCCCAGCCGTCTGGATCCCTTTGGTTCCAGCGACCGAAGAATGGAATACTATTTCCTGGGAGAAGAAGGGAAGGAAGAATCTACGGGATATCTTTTTCTGGAATTTAAGAAGGAAGAGGAAGAGACTTACCGCACCATCGGGATCGGCCAGAGAGCCAGACGCGGAAAACCCATGGATTTCTGGGGATTTCTGATCCTGGACGGGAGGAGGATCGGGTACGACTTATGGCTGTACCGGGAAACGGGAAGTGTGAAGATTCCTTTGGATAAGAGGGAACTGAAGCAGCTTCTGGGGGAGGACAACCTGTTTACGGACAGTCCGGGAGAATATAAAAAGCTGGTGAATCAGTATATTTTCGGTTTTCGGAAACTGGAACAGTATGATCAGTTCATCCGGCTGCTGGTGAAGGTGCGGGCGCCCAAGCTGTCCAAAGAATTCCGGCCTTCCAAGGTTTATGATATTCTGAACGATTCTCTGCAGACGCTGACAGACGAGGATCTGCGTATCATGGTGGATGCCATGGAAAAGATGGATGAGATTCAGGAAAGCCTGGACACCCTTGAGAGGGCTTTTGAGGATGTAAAGATCATCCGCACGGAATACACCAGATATAACCAGTATATGCTGGCCAAAAAAGGACAGGCATATCTGGAGGGGAACCGGAAGGTAAAGGAGAGCAGAGGCCGGCTGGACACTCTGACAGCCCGGAAACAGGAGACCAGGGAGCTGATCCGGGAAAAGGAACAGGAGCTTTTCCAACAGGAGAGACAGGAGAAAATATATCTTGCGGAAAAGGAAGGTCTGCTGGATACGGATCTGGAGGAGACGGCCGGCAGACTGGAAGAGAAGCGCCGGACATTTCAGGATCTGCAGAGTCAGGAACAGCGATGGCAAAGACAGGCGGAGGAATGCAACAGCAGGATTTTCCAGGCGGAGCAGAAGCTGGGAGAACTTCAGGAAGCAATGGATGGACAGAGGAAGGAACTGGAGGAACGGAAGCAGGAGCTGGAAGAACAGCAGGAGTATCTGCGCTGGGAGGAACACCAGACGGCTGCGAAAATACTTTCTCTGGAACAGACAGGGGAGATGGACAGAATATCCGCCCATCTTGCCGGATACAGAAATCAGCTGAACGAGTGCAGAAGGATGATCCGTCTCTATGAAGAAGCCCTGCGGGTATACGATGAGATTTCCCGGCTGCTGGAGGAACGGGAAAGAGAACGAAAAGAAAGAGAACGGGAGCAGGAGCAGGCACAGGAACAGGCGGAAGACTGCCGGGAAAACTGGATTACGGCTGTGTTCCGGGCGGAAAAGTCAGCGTTTGCCTGGAAGCCGGAACATTCCGTACTTCTGGAAGCGGAAAAATTGGTTCAGGATTACCGGGAAATGTCAGACGGCGGTGCCATTCAGGAGCTTCTGCGGCAGGATTATGAACGCCAGAGACAGAATCTCCTGGATGAGCGTGGGAAAAAGCAGCTTTGGCGCCAGGAAAAACAGGAGGAAATGGAACAGACCCTCCGGGAACTTGCCGCGCTGACTGCCAGGGAAGAGCTGGAGCCTGAGCGGGATGAGCAGACCCTGCGTTCCAGGGAAGCGCTGGCCCGGGCAGGGATCCATGCGGTTCCCTTTTATAAGACGGTGGAGTTTTCTCCCGGCCTCGCGGAAGCAGAATGTGCCAGACTGGAAGCGCAGCTTTGGCGGATGGGACTGCTGGATGCTCTTGTGGCGGCAAGAGAGGATATTCCCAGGATCCGGAGAGACTGCCCGGAATTTCTGGACAGTCTGATCCTGGTGGAACAGGAAGGAAGCGTTCCTTTTCCGGGCCTTCAGGTCAGTGAGGAACTGGAGGATGGAATCCGCCGGGAGGTTCTGCGGATACTGAAAAGCATTGGCGCCGACACCGGGCAGGAAAAAAGTGATGCTGCAAGTATCCAAAAGCCGGCGGCTGCTGCCGGAAAAGACGGAAGCTTTCGTCATGGCCTTCTGGCAGGAATGGCCGGAAAGGAAGGCGAAGCCGAATTTGTAGGACGGCTGGCGCGGCAGCGGAAGAAGGAACGGCAGATCCGCAGTCTGAAGGAACAGATCCGGGAAGAAGAAAACTGCCTGAAAATGGTGGGTGAAGAAATTGAGAAACTGGAGAAAACGCTGAAAACGCTGGAAGAGGAATACCGGGGGCTCCCGGATTTTTCAGAACTCAATGAAGCCATTCAGGAGGTCCATAAATGTGCGGTTGAGCTGGAGATTGCCCGGCGAAACGCGGCCGAACAGGAGAAGAAGGAGCGGGAGGCCGCAGGCCTAAAGGATGACTGCTATCAGAAAATGCTCAGACAGTGCCGCCCGTTCCCTTATGGGAGAACTGAGGAGGAATACGGGGAGGCCTGTGATGTCCTGACGGAGTACGAGGCGATCTGGCAGAGTTGTCGTATGCTGCTTCTTCAGTTGTCCGGCAGCCGGGAGAGAATCGCTTCCCAGACCGGGCAGATCGAGAGGGAGAAAGAATTACTGGATCAGGCCTTGTCGGACAGGCAGCGATGCAGTGTGGAAAAAAGCGCCTGCGAAGCACAGATCCGGCAGATGGAAGCGTATCTGGATCGTCCGGAGATCCGGGAAAAAGCGAAACGGTTGCAGATGCTGAACGAGGAACTGGAAACAATAAAGAAAAACTGCGAGAATCTGAGAATCGATGCGGGAATCCTGAGAAAACAGCTGACGGATCTGGAACAGGAGGAACCGGAACGAAAAGAAGCCGTCATCCGGGCAATCGGGGAGGAAACGGTTCTTCGGGACTGCTTTGAGGAGGAACTGTCGCTGAAGCTTCTGATGAGCCGGGAAGCGCTTTCTATGGAGGAGTGCGCCAAAAAAGCGCAGAGCATGTTAAGGGAGGGAGACCGGAACCGGGAAGCTTCGGAGATGCTTCAGGCTCTGTACCAGGTATTTCAGAGACATAACGGAAATCTTTCCAGATACGGAACCGCCCTGGAAGAGTGTTTTGGAACAGAGACGGGGGAAGGGCCGGACGCCCCGGCCGGGGTTTTAAGGAAACGGGTGCTGGTGACCTCCGTCTGGAATGGAAAGAAGGTATGGCTGGAGGAATTTTATAAGATCCTGAAAAATGCCATTGATGAGACCCGGCTTCTGATCCAGCAGAAGGACAGGGAGCTTTTTGAGGATATCCTGTCCCAGACCATCAGTCAGCAGATGACGGACCGGATCGCGGAAAGCCGGAAGTGGGTGGCGGATATGTCAAAGCTGATGAGGGAAATGGATACCTCCATGGGACTTACCTTTTCTCTGGAGTGGAGGCCGAAAAAGGCGGAAAATGACGCAGAGCTTGATGTGACGGAGCTGGAACAGATCCTGCTCAGAGACAGAGAACTTCTGACGGTGGAGGATATTGAGAAAGCGGCTTCCCATTTCCGCAGCAAGATCCGTACGGAAAAGAGAATCCGTCAGGAAAGCGGCGGCATGATCAATTATATGGATCTGGTGCGGGAGGCCATGGACTACAGGGGCTGGTTTGAATTTCAGATGTACTACCGGCGGGGAGAGGAACCAAGAAAACCGTTGACCAACGCGGCGTTTAACCGGTTCAGCGGCGGGGAAAAGGCGATGGCCATGTATGTGCCTCTTTTCGCGGCAGTCAGCGCCCAGTATCAGAAGACGTCCGGCAGTGACTATCCCCGTATCATTGCGCTGGACGAGGCCTTTGCCGGGGTGGATGATAAAAATATCAGCAGTATGTTTCAGCTGGTTCATAAGCTGGATTTTGATTACATCATGAATTCCCAGTCGCTCTGGGGATGCTATGAGACGGTGACAGGTCTGAGGATCGCGGAACTGCTGAGACCGATGAATTCCCGGATTGTAACGGTGATACGCTATACCTGGAACGGTCATGAGAGAGTACTGGAGGAACAGTAAGATTGGAATGTGCGGAATATTTCAGAAGCCAGGCGGGATACCGCCGCTGCTTCGAGGAGCTTTTGAAAAAATGGAAATCCTATGGCCGTCCCACGGGAGTGATCACTCTGGAAAAAACTTCGGAAGAGGAACGGCGTCTGCTGGGAGGGATTCTCGGAAAAACCTTCTATGATTCCACGATCCGTTTTTCGGCTGCTGATTTCGAGAGAGGACTTCAGAAAACGAAATTCGCTCCGGTGGATATGAAGGAACTTCTGGAAAGCTATTTTGGAAGGAAAATTCTGACCAACCAGCAGGAAAAGGAAAGAAGGCAGCAGGAGAAAGACCGGTTTTTTGAAAAAATACATATGCATTTTGCCGCCGACGGCGCCGGAGCGAAAAATCCTGCCGCAAAATGGATCTGCCAAATGAGGGAGAAGAAGGCTTTCGGCTTTCATCTGTTGTCCAGAGAATTTGAAAAAGATCCCAAAGAAGCCAGAGTTCTGGCAGAGAACACAGGGAGGGCTCTTCAGAAGCTGTTTCCGGAAAAGATCCCGGGGAAATCCGGGGAAGCTTTCCGGGAAACGGTTCTGGCGGTATTTGCCGCGGAAATCTCAGGAAATCCCCACTTCTTTGACCGTGGAACCACAGGAGGACAGCTTCTGATCCAGGCATTGTGCTGTATCACCCAAGATCCGCTGCCGGAAAACGCCCACCAGTGGAAGGAACTGCTTCTTAAGGCGGGTATAGCGCCCGACTATGTGTCCAGCCTGGTACATGTGTACGGTGTTTGTCCGGAAACATCCCAGGGAAGGCATCCGGCATATGAAGCGTTCCGTCTGCGGCGGGAAGCCTGTACGGTCACACTGGAAAATCTCAGATATGCCGCCGCGGCCTGGGCGCCGAAGAAGAGGGTTTTTGCAGTGGAAAATGAGATGGTATTCAGTTTTCTCGCAGAACAGCTGCGGCATAGGAAAGCGGATGTGGGACTGCTCTGCACCTCGGGACAGCCCCGGACGGCGGCGCTGAAGCTGCTGGAACTGCTTGCCGGGGCCGGATATCAGATCCTGTACAGCGGTGACATGGATCCGGAGGGAATCACCATCGCCGACCGTCTCTGGAAACGTTTTGACGGCAGCGTAGAAATCTGGAAAATGGCTCCGGCGGATTACAGGAAAGGAATTTCCGGGGAGGTTTTGAAGGAGTCCAGACTGATGAAAATGAAGAACGTAGAACACCCGGTTCTGAAAGAAACGGCGGCCATTGTGAAAAAGGATAAGAAGGCCGCATATCAGGAGAATATACTGAGGGAACTGTTGGAGGATCTGCTGTCAGAGGGATAATCTGTCATCTTCCTGCTTTAACCGGCAGTTAAATATTCTTCCGGAAAAGAAAACCACCGCTTCATTGTTTCTCACCCTTACCGGCGGTATAATCAGATCAGAAAAAGAGAGGAGAGGGTGACCATGAATATCGGTGAAAAAATCAGAACATACAGAAAGGCGGCGGGCCTGACCCAGGAACAGGTGGCGGGATATCTGGGCGTTTCCGCTCCGGCGGTGCATAAATGGGAGAAAGGCAGCAGCTGTCCGGATATTTCCCTGCTGCCGGCACTGGCCCGGCTTCTGAAGACAGATCTGAATGAGCTTTTTTCTTTCCGTGAAGAACTGACAGAGTGGGAGATCAATGTCTTTGTCCGCCAGCTCACCGACCTGGGAATGAGTGGAGATGTGGAGGGCGCCTTTTCCCTGGCCGAAGAGAAAATCCGGGAATACCCCCACTGCCATCTGCTGCTTTATCAGGCGGCTTCCGTTCTCAACGCTGTCGTGATGTTCTCAGCGGAAGAGAAAAACCAGGAACATGAGCGCCAGATTACCCGGTGGCTGGAACGGGCCGCATCCGGCAGCACGGACAACGTGAGACTTCCGGCTCTCTATATGCTGGCGCTTCGCCTGATGGAAAAAGAATCCTACGAGGAGGCGGAGGCATTGCTGGATCAGATTCCGGATGGGGATATTGACAAAGTATTGCCCATGACAACGATTCTCAGCTGCCGGCAGGATAAAGATACGGCGGCAGTTTTCCTGGAGGGGAAAATCCTCCAGGCCGCCACCAGGATGCAGAGCTATCTGTACCGGCTTCTGGAGCTTGAGGAGCAGGCAGGCAACCACCGGCGGGCGGATGAGATTGCGGAAATTACGGAAAACATGGTCCCTCTTTTCGGCCTGTGGCCATACGGGGCGGCGGTGCCCAAGCTGCTTCTGGCCATTGACCGGAAAGATACCGAAGAATGTCTCCGGCATCTTGACAAGGCGCTGTCGGAGGCGCAAAAACCCTGGGAAATAAAAAAATCTCCGCTGTACTGCCGCCGTCCGGAAAAACCGTCCGGCCAGGATGTGGGAAAGCACTGGATCCGGGCGTTGCTTTCAGAGACCGAAAGCTGTGAGGAATACGATTTTCTGCGGGGAAATGAAAAGCTGGAGAAGATTATCCGGACATATGCGGAGAAATTCACCTGAAAAGAGATATCCTGTTTGCCGGAGAGGTGCGAAGGCAATGCCGGGAATACAGGTATGTATCAATGGTAAATATCGGATCAGAAGAAATGGAAACGATGGCGGATCTGGCGGCGGCTCATTTTGAACTTTAAGAAGGGAAATGGTATGTTCTGTTGTAAAAATTGCGGAGAGACGATCGAACGGAAAGACGGAAAACGGGCGGAAACCCTCATCATTATCTGCCCCAAATGCCACTCGGTAGTTGAGGCGTCCAGCTGCTATGGATTTGGGCCGGTGTGGCCGGCGTGTATCTATTGCGGAGACCGGCTGTTGGCAGAAATAGAAAGAAGCGGCTCGCCAAAGGATCCCGTCTTGGAACTGAAAATACTGGGAAGCCCGGTGCCTCTGCCAATCAGCGAGCAGCTGAGGAGAGACAACTATAGAAAACATTTTGATATCTGTGAAATCGTAATGCAGATGCTGCGGGAAAGCATGCTGATCTAACCGGTTCTCCCATCAACGGATTATTTAAAAAGTTTGTTGTAACTATTGACATTACAAAAGCGCCGGGGTATAATTTGAGATGTAATAAAGATAAGTACAACAAATCATTGGAGGGATCAACATGAGTAATTTCAGTAAAGTAAGTGCAGCCGCAGACGCAAGAATTGAGCTTCATGACAAGCTGTCTCTGACAGGGGCGGAGATCAGCATCAATCAGCTTCCGGCAGGGGCGTGCGTGCCGTTTGTGCATGCCCATAAGCAGAACGAGGAAATCTACGGCATTCTGGAAGGAAAAGGAAAGGCAGTCATCGACGGAGAGACCGTGGAGCTGGCGGCAGGTGACTGGGTTCGTATCGCTCCTGCGGCGAAACGTCAGTTTTTTGCGGCAGAGGATTCCGCCATCAGCTATGTATGTATCCAGGTGAAAGAAAATTCCCTGGAAGGCTATACGATGGAAGATGCCGTTGTTGTCAATGAATAAAGCATCGGAAAATAAAACGGACAAAAAGCGCTGTGTAAGGTGTGATGTGTTCCCTCTTTACTGGACATCCAGTAAGGAGGGGACACATCAGGGAAGGTTCCCTGCATGGCGTTTTTTCGTATGGTAATATTCCGGCTGTATTTCGCATTTCCAGCGGTCTGCTGTCAGGCGGTCCTTTTTGGAAAGCTGACAGATTGTGCAGGAAGAGATTCTATGCTAAACTGTGACTATTCTATCGATAATAAACTGGCAGTGCTGTCCGAAGGTTCTGAAGGAGCGGCATGCAGGAAAAGGAGTGGAGCAATATGGCGCTTTACGCATTGGGAGATCTGCATCTGAGCTTCCAGGCCGACAAGTCTATGGATCGTTTCGGGAGAATTTGGAAGCATCATGAAGCTAAAATTGAAAAATATATCAACCGGATGGTCAGACCGGAGGATACCCTGGTCCTTACAGGAGATCATTCCTGGGGGAGAAAGCTGGAGGAATGCCGGGAGGATCTGGCCTTCATTGAGAGACTGCCGGGACGTAAGATCCTGCTGCGGGGAAACCATGATATGTTCTGGGACGCAAAAAAGACCAGGCGGCTGAATGAGGAATATAACGGGCGGCTGTTTTTTCTGCAGAATAATTTCGCATCTTTCCGAGACTATGCGCTGGTGGGAACAAAAGGGTATACATTTGAAGGCCCATTCTATCTGGATGGCAGGGGAAGAGTGATCGGATGGGAGGAATCAAAGGAAGAACAGGCGAAAAAACTGGTGGAGCGGGAGATGGAAAGGCTGAGGGAGTCCTTTCGGCTGGCCGAGGCGGCAGGATACCGGAAGTTTGTGATGTTTCTTCATTATCCCCCCACCAATATCCTGGAGAAAACATCGCCCTTTACAGAAATCGCTGAGGAATATGGGGTATCGGCTGTGGTATATTCCCACTGCCATGGAGAGCAGCGCTTCGGGGACAGTATCCGCGGGGTTTTTCATGGCATTCCATACATGCTGGTATCAGGAGATTATCTGAATTTCCATCCGGCGCTGGTGCTGGAGTGAGCTAAAAACACTGCAAGCTGCGGGGCATCGGGCCTACTGCACAGCAGAGCATCGGGATATTTGCTCTCCGCTTCGCTTCGGTGGGCGCTGATCGTGTGCCACTGGCACACAGCGCCTTCTTGGGAATTTCAGAATGGGTATGCTTGCATGTCCGCCTGACTTATTGCCCGCAGGAATATTCGTGGAGGATGCACCTCAGCCGGGGAAGCGGTCTGAGAAATTCTCTGAAAAGCCATGTGCCGCGGACCATGCCGTTATGGTGGGGAGAGCGGGACACGGAAAAACAGACAGAAAAGATCCCGGAGGGTATGGAAGCCGTCCGGGATCTTTTGTCAGATGATCGCCAACAGGAAAAAGTTCAGTATAAACAGAAGGGTGGATACCCAGAGGATAGGATGGATCCTTCTGGCATCTTTCCGGCAGATCCTGACGATACAGTAAGAAATAAATCCAAAAGCAATACCGTAAGAAATACTGTAGCACAGGGACATGAAGAGGCCGGTGAAAAATGCCGGGACGGCTTCGGTGAAATCGTCCCATCGGATGTCTCCAAAAGCCGAGGTCATCATGACTCCCACAACCACCAGCGCCGGAGCGGTGGCCGCTGACGGGATGGCGGAAACAAAGGAGGCCAGGAAGGCGCTGAGAGCAAAACAGACAGAGACTACAACGCTGGTGAGACCGGTACGGCCTCCTGCTTCAATCCCCGCTGCGCTCTCCACAAAGGTTGTGGTATTGGAGGTACCGAAAATGGATCCCACAGAGGTGGCGATGGCGTCCGCAAACAGCGCTCTGTCCATCTTGGAGCGGAAGCCGGAACCGGAGAGCATGGCTTTTTCATCCTCCTGACTGAAGATTCCGCTGCGCCGTCCGGTCCCGATGAATCCTCCGATGGTATCGAAGGTATCGGAGACGCTCAGAGAAAAGATGGTGATCAGGATGGACGGAAGCTTCGTCAGATCCGAAAACAGAGAAGGAATGCCTTTTGAAGTAAAAATGACGCCGAAGGTGGAGGGCAGGGCGGCACAAGCTTCTGTAAAGCTTACAGATTCACTGGAGGTGGTGACCCCCATAGGGATCCCCAGCAGGGCAGTGACGATGATCCCGATCAAAATCGCTCCTCTTACATGGCATACCAGCAATATAATGGTTATGGCAAGACCGATAAGAAACAGCAGAAGGTCCGGACGGTTCAGGACTGCGATAGACGGAACTCCGGAATCAAACGTAATGATCCCCACATTCAGAAAACCAATATAAGCTACAAACACTCCGATCCCGCCGCCGATGGCATTCTGGAGGCTGACAGGAATGGAGCTGATGATGGATTTGCGGATCTTCGTTACAGTGATGAGAATGTTGATGAGTCCGCAGATAAATACCATGGACAGTGCCTGCTGCCAGGAGAAGCCCAGCGCGAAACAGACTGTGTACACAAAGAAAGCATTAAGCCCCATACCCGGTGCCTGAGCATAGGGGACATTGGAAAACAGCCCCATCACCAGGGTGCCGATGATAGATGCGATAATGGTTGCGAGAAAAACAGCCCCCCATTGGATTCCGGCCTGGCTCAGGATATTGGGATTTACCACAATGATATAAGCCATAGTAAAAAAGGTGGTCAGCCCGGCAGCAGTTTCTGTGGCAATGTTGGTGCCGTTTTCCGTCAGCTTGAAAAACTTTTCCATTAGATTTCCTCTTTTCTTTTTGTGTTTTACAGGATCCGGAGATGTGGGATGGTGGGCTTTTCCGGCATCCGTACCGGATTTTATTATATAAAGAAATAGCGGCAGTGATCAATACCATTTTTTATTTGTTTTCTGTACAGGAAAATGTGAAAACCGTTTTGTCCGGGAGAGCGACAGGTATTTTCAAATGCCGAAAGACATGGTATAATAACTGGGCATTATACTGGAGGAAGTTCTTTCCTGTATGGGAATTTTATTAAATTGAGATATGAAATACGGGCTGCAAAACCCAAAATATGGAAACAGTAATGAAGGGGGGAATAAGCGCAGAGTGGTTTTCAGCACATATTTTATATGAATAAAAATAAAAAAGCGGAGGAATGAAGAAAATGATGGTATCACTCGTATTAGGAATTATTTCTGTGCTGCTAAGCCTGAATGGTATATTGGGAATATCCCTTATGGGATTCATCTATGGTATGACTTTCACCATGTGGGGAGCGCCTATCACGGGAATTGCCGGAATCATCGCGGGAATCATCACAAAGAACAAAGGAGGCCAGTCGGACAACAAGAAATTTGCAGTAGCAGGACTGTTATGTTCCATTGTGGGACTGATTCTCAGCATCGTGATGTTTATTGTAATATATAAGATTTTCGGAACCTGGGAGGTATCCTGAATTTCATATCTGCGGAGCAGCAGGAATTTATAAAGTCAGCATCACCGGTCTTCTGGCGATGCTGATTTTGAAATCGGAGGATGAAAGTAATGAAAATAGCAGTAACTTACGACAATGGAAATGTTTTTCAGCATTTTGGCAGAACAGAATTTTTCAAGGTATATGAGGTGGAAAACGGCAAAGTCATCTCCAGTGAGGTGATCGGTTCCAATGGTACAGGACACGGAGCCCTTGCCGGGCTTTTGGCCGGACAGTCTGTGGATGTGCTGATCTGCGGAGGAATCGGCGGCGGGGCGCAGGCGGCTCTTGCCGAGGCAGGAGTGGAACTGTGTGCCGGCGCTGAAGGCGATGCGGACCGGGCAGTGGAAGCTTATCTGAAAGGAGAACTGGTATCCACAGGAGCCAACTGTGACCATCACCATGGGGAGGATCACAGCTGCGGCAGTCACCAGGAAGGTCATGACTGCGGCCATGATGGGGAGGGGCATTCCTGCGGCGAAGGCTGCCAGGGCGGCTGCGGCGCCCGGCCCGCGCTGACCGGACGCAATGTGGGAAAAACCTGCCGTGCCCATTACAGAGGAACCTTTAATGACGGAACCCAGTTTGATTCCTCTTATGACCGGGGAGAGCCGCTGGAGTTTGTCTGCGGCGCCGGACAGATGATCCGGGGATTCGATGCGGCGGTAGCTGATATGGAGGTGGGACAGGTGGTAGATATCCATCTGATGCCGGAAGAGGCCTACGGCATGCCGGATCCCAATGCCGTATTTACCATTGAGATCGCCCAGCTTCCGGGTTCTGAGAATCTGGAGGAAGGACAGCAGGTTTATCTGTCCAATCAGTATGGACAGCCTTTCCCGGTAAAGGTACTGGCAAAGGAAGAGAAAACCATCACCTTTGACGCCAACCATGAGATGGCGGGCAAGGAACTGAACTTCCGGATCGAGCTGGTGGAAGTAAGGTAAACCGCCAGGAAAACAGGCAAAGAAGTTCACTATCTGTATGAGGGTTGAGTGCGGTTTCAGAAAAAAACGGTATCTGAATGGAAGAAAACGGGAGTATCAAAAAGCCGCACCTGCAGGAGAAAAAAGTATGATAAAAACAGTTGGTATTGTCAGTCTGTCCAGCGGAATACTGGGGGAAGCTTTTGCGGAGCATGAGGTAAAGATCGGTGTGAAGCGTCTGAGTGAATACGGACTGACAGTCAGGTTTATGCCGCATGCGAAAAAGGGGATTGAGTACGTCAGGGAGCATCCCAAGGAGCGGGCGGAGGATCTGCTGGAAGCATTCCGGGATCCTGAGATTGATATGATCCTATGCGCCATTGGAGGGGACGATACCTATCGGCTGCTTCCGTATCTTTTTGATAATGACCAGCTGTTCCGGGCAGTATCAGATAAGGTGTTTCTGGGGTTTTCCGATACAACCATCAATCATTTTATGCTGCATAAGGCGGGACTCAAAACATTTTACGGACAGTCCTTCCTTGCGGATATCTGTGAGCTGGGTGGGGAAATGCTTCCCTATACAAGGCATTATTTTGAAGAGCTAATCACCACAGGAGGCATTCGGGAGATCGTTCCCAGTGAGATCTGGTATGAATCCAGAGGTGGTTACGGGACGGATCAGATAGGAGTGGCGCTTGTCTCACATCCGGACCGGGGATTTGAGCTGCTCCAGGGAAACGGGGTCTTTTCGGGAAAGATCCTGGGAGGCTGCATAGATTCCATTATGGATATGTTTGACGGGACACGCTATGGAGATATGCCTGCCCTTTGCAGAAAATACGGTCTTTTTCCGGATCTGGATGACTGGAAAGGAAAAATCCTTCTGTTGGAATCCAGCGAGGAAAAAATGCCGCCGGAAAAATACAGAAAAGCCCTGGAGATCCTGAAGGATACAGGAATTTTCAGTGTGGTAAGCGGCCTGCTCATCGGGAAACCCATGGATGAGACGTATGAAAAGGAATATAAGCAGCTGCTGACAGAGGTGATCGGCAATCCGGATCTGCCTGTTGTGTGCAACCTGAATATCGGGCATGCGCTGCCCCGCTGCATCCTCCCGTTTGGCGAAGAGGCAACGGTGGATGCGGGAAGACAGAAGATTTCTTTTGGAAAAAGCCGGAAAGGATCGGAGCTGTAAATCTGTGGGAGATACACAGGGAGCGCCAGGCGGGAAAGATCCGCCGGTGCTCCCTGTTTTCAAAGGATACTTTTCGGAGGGGACTGTCACTGCCGGATGTAGATTCCCTGAGACTCGATAAAATCATCCAGATCCTGAAGGGCATCCTGGGCCCATGTTTCGGATAACGGATGTGTCTGATCAGATTTAACGACTGCATACTCCTGCTTTTCCGGAGCGGGAATGGTGGTTTTGTTTTTTTCCATATAGATACCTCCTCTGTACAAAAAAACGAAGTCCACTGCAGTATCGCGGACTCCGTTGTCTCTATGTATTTATTATAATGAAAGCTGATCATCAGGTCAAGATGTTTTCAGATTTCTGGTTCATTTTGCCTGACTGCAGCGTTATTATTCACAGCCACCCCACCCGCATGGGCACTCTTCGCGCTTACGCGCTTTGGTCCCGCCCCTTACGGGGCTAAGACTGCTTATGTGGGTGGGTGACTGCTTCACAGTCCTGTCTCATACCTGACAGCAGATGCTTTTGTGCAAGCACAACGCGTCTTCTGTCAGGTATGAAACGGCTGTGAATCAATGTCATTTAGTTAACACCGTGTGTCCAGAATGGTTAGATTGCCTATAAGGGGTCTAACCATTTTTTTAATAGGGTATTGACAAAATACCCAAAATGTGTGGCCGCTCTCGCTACTGATTCTATTTATGAGGTAGCGAGAGCGGCCCCTTGAATAAGCGATCTATCATTTTTTCAAGGAGGCACACCATTATGATCCATCAAGTAATTAAAGAACTATTTACATCATCTGTAGAACATATCTGTTCTAATATCTCGGATTATTCCGTTCATCCGGATATTGATTTCCAAAGGAGCCGGTTGATTCCTCCCCAAAAACTGCTCTCTTTTCTCGTTTCTCAGAGTTCTTCCTCTACCAGAGTGGAAATGCTTGACTTCTGGGGGCTGGATGCTTCTTCCATTCCCACTTCTTCTGCACTGAACCAACAGCGTCAAAAACTGAAACCGGATGCACTGGAAGCTCTCTTCAAACTTTTTAATTCCTCTGTAACCGAATTGCTCCCAGATACTTTACGCAATGGCAACTATCGTTTTTTGGCTGCTGACGGTTCTACCTGCACATATTTCAGTACCCCATCTTTTTCCCCGGATGAGTATTATTGTTCACCCGGTAACTCCATCAGAGGGGTCTACAGTATGCATCTTAATGCTTTTTATGATCTCACAACACACACTTATACGGATGCCCTGATCCAGCCGGTTCATAACAAAAATGAATTTGGCGCTTTCTGCGACATGGTTGACCGCCATGAGATTCTCGAAGGAAGTAAGAATGTCTATATTGGCGACCGTGGCTATTGTTCCTATAACAACATGGCTCATGTAATAGAACAAGGTCAGTTCTTTCTGTTCCGCACCAAAGATATCCACTCGAAAGGCCTCGTTGGCAATTTCGACTTCCCGGAAGAAGAATCTTTTGACATCGATGTCCGGGTTACCCTGGTCCGAAGCCATTCCAGGAAAGTCCAGGTCAATCCTGACACTTACAAACGCTTCGTAGATCAGGCGTCTGCTTTTGATTACATCCCTTATGGGAGTTATGAAACCTATGAGCTTGCGTTCCGTATTGTAAGATTCCCTATCCGTGAATCATCTTTTGAATGTATCGTTACGAACCTGCCGCGTGATGAGTTCCAGCCGGAGCAGATCAAGGCATTGTACGATTCCAGGTGGGGAATCGAATCTTCGTTCAGAAAACTGAAATACACCATAGGCCTGAGCAATTTTCACTCCTATAAACCGCAGTATATTGAACAGGAAATCTGGGCAAAACTCATTGCCTATAATATAACGGAAACCCTGATCAACTGTACGGTACTGGAAACCCGCGGTACAAAACATGAATATAAAGTCAATTTTACAATGGCTGCACATATCTGCAGGGTCTTTCTCCGTCTGGCCACGGAGAAAGACCAATATGATGTAATGCTGTTATTGCAAAGGGAACTAATCCCCATCCGAAGTGGCCGCCAATATCCGAGACTTCAAACAGCCCATTTCCGGAGGCCTCGATACTTCATATATCGAGCCGCATAAAGCATTACCATCCTCATTATAACTCTTAAAAAGGCAGACGTGCAATCTGTCTTTTTGTCGTGTCCAAAATATGTGCCATACCCAGGAAAAGTTCACCGGTTTCCACGAAGTGCGGTTGTGTAGATGGAAGCAATGCTTTTTACCTAAAAAGCATCAGGTGCCTTTATCGTTAACTAAATGACATTGGGCTGTGAATAGTAACACTGCAGCAGGGAATTGCTGAACCTGAAAGAAGAATTTGGAGACAATGAGTTTTGACCGACAAGTCATATTTTTCAGTATATTTGATGTAGTTCCGTGTGATAGAATACGCGGCAGAAAAAATGCAGAGAGGGTGTCAGGAGTGATAAAAGAGATGGAAAAATTAAGTAAAATTGTCCGGTCTTATCCATTAAAGGAAGGGGAAAACAAAACAGAGATTCCATTTGTATCCATTTATTACCGCGAGCAACGAGCCAAGCGGACATGCTCGCATGGCCATTTGGCGACTGCTGCGGGGTTTTTTGACTTTTCTACGGAAAGAAAAATAGATATGCCGCGGGTGGATAATTTTTATATTTATCTGGTGCTGGACGGTTCCGTTCGTCTGTACACGCCCTCCGGAATTATGGACTATCTGGCAGGACAGTATTCTGTGCGGTTCCTGCGGAAGACAGTTTCTGCAGAGCGTGATCAACATCCAGCAGGCAGGAGAGATTTATGAAGTAAACAGCTGGATAAAAGAAAATTTTCGTGATCCGTTTACCGTGGAAGAACTGGCGGAAAAGCGGAATATGAGCGTATCTCTGCTTCATCAGAAATTCAAAAGTGCGGTGGGAATGGGGCCGCTGCAGTGCCAGAAACGGCTGCGGCTGACGGAGGCCAGAAGACTGATGCTGGACGAGAACAGGAATGTGACCGAAGCATCCCTGGAGGTAGGCTATGAGAGCGTTTCCCAGTTTACAAGAGATTACCGCAGAATGTTCGGTATGAAGCCCAAAGAGGATATTCTGAAGCTCCGCAGCCAACTGGAGAAATAGGCGATTTTTTTGCAGGAACAGGCAAGCAGCAGCCTCTGAAATCCTGTTAGAATAAGACTGCACATCAGAAAGTGCTTCTTAAAAAAGGAATATCAGGATATGGAGGTTGAGAACATGATTTTAACAGATGGTTTATGCGACAGGTTATGTGCTGCCGCGCGCGAAAAAAGCAGGGAACTGGGGATCGATATCAGCTTTGCCATCAGCGATGAAAACGGTCTGCCCAGAGCATACCGCCGTTACGGGGATGCGCTGGTTCTGAGCATTACCCTTGTGCCAGGGAAGGCGTATACGTCTGCAGTCACCCAGTGCAGGACAAAAGATGTGGCTGCCTGCGCCGCTGAGGGAGGTTCGCTGATGGCGATCCAGGCAAACGATCCAAGGATCACACTGGTTGCAGGCGGTTATCCTCTTTTTGTAAATGGAAAGATCGCGGGCGCCGTTGGTGTGGGCGGCGGAACGGAAGAGCAGGACTGCGAGATCGCGGAATACGTTGTGTCTGTATTCGAAGAGATGACAAAATAGAAATGGGAGCTGAAAGGGGCTGAAAAACGGAAAGCTGATCCGGTTTTCGGTCCTTTTTATGTTTATATAATCTTGACCCACTATCAATTGAATGATATACAATCAATTGATAGAATGGACCGGAGGTGATCGCCATAAAGCTAAGTGTTCAATCAAAGGAAAAAGAAATCATTGAATTTTTCATGGAAAAATTCAAGAATTATAAAGCCGCTGAAATTGTCAATTATATGCATGAGGAAAAGGCTTATAAAGAAACTGGGAATGGAGCGATCATTCCGTTTAGCCTGGCAAAAGAGATTAGAGACTTTTAATAAATGATATTTCATTAGAAAAAAATATTTTTGACCGGTGAAGGCCGCTTGGGGTTACCAAAGAAGGGTATGGTTAGTGATATGCTCCCTTCTGGGCAGACAGTAAAAATAATAGAACTGACTGCTTAGGAGGGAGCGTATTTATGTCAAAAAGAAACTGTCTGCAGAAATAAAACTGCAGGCAGTTTTGGAATACCTTTGGCAGGATGTTTCTGGCTTCCAAGGATTTTGTTAAGCTTAAAGGCGATTATGATCTCCCCATTCACACATACCATCTAAAATAGGAATTAAAGATCTGCCTCGCTCAGTCAAACTATACTCTACTTTGGGCGGAATCTGAGGGTATTCTTCTCGATGAATAAGCTGGTCGGCTTCCAGTTCTTTCAGTGTGGAACTTAAAGTCTTGTAAGAGATTCCGCCGATATATTTTTTCATTTCGTTGAATCGGACCACACTGAATTCCATCAAGGTATATAATATCGTCATTTTATATTTCCCGTTAATCAATGACAGCGTGTAACTGAATCCAGTTGAACTAAGACATTCGTTTGATATGCATCTTTCGCTCATTTTACACTCTCCTTTAAGTAAGTATATAACTTGATTGTAAGTATCGCACTTTAATGTGCGTACTTGCTTTTGGTTCCATTCTTGCTATGATTATAATGTCCGTACTTGAAAAAGTCAATTTTATTTAAGCAGCCATGAAATACCAAAGGAGGTAAAGTCTGATGAGTAAAAAGATAGTAGTAATTACCGGAAGTCCCAGAAAAAACGGCAACAGTTTGGCCATGACAGACGCTTTTATCAAAGCAGCGAAGGGAAAAGGACACAGCGTCACCAGGTTTGACACCGCCAGAATGAATGTAGGTGGCTGCCAGGCCTGTGAAACCTGCTACAAGACAGGCAAGGCGTGTTCCTTTGATGATGACTTCAATCTGATCGCTCCTGCTGTTCTGGAGGCTGATGTGGTTGTCTTTTCTATGCCGGTGTATTGGTATTCGATCCCGGCGCAGATCTAGGCAGTGATTGATAAGCTGTATTCCTTCTGTGTTGCCGGAAAAGATATTGCCGGAAAGGAATGTATGCTGATTGCATGTTGTGAAGAAGATGATATGTCTGTTCTGGACGGTGTACGGATTCCTGTGGAGCGTTCCGCAGCGCTTATGAAATGGCATATGGCGGGAGAGGTTCTGATTCCCGGTGTTTTGAATACTGGTGATATTGAGAAAACAGACGGCTGCCAGCAGGCGGCTGTTCTGACCGAAAAAATTTGAAAGAAATGGAGTACCAGGTATGAGTAAAAAAATAGTGATACTGAACGGCAGCCCCCGAAAGAAAGGCAATACCTCCATGCTTGTAAAAGCATTTAGCGAAGGTGCGGAAAGGGCCGGGAATACGGTGACAGAGTTTTTCCTTGACAGCATGGAGATCCATGGCTGCAAAGGCTGCTTTGGCGGACACAGCAGTCAAGAATGTCCATGTGTACAAAAGGATGATATGGCTCAGATTTATCCGGCAGTAAGGGAATGTGATGTGGTGGTGCTGGCAGCTCCGCTTTACTACTGGAATATGAGCGGTCAAATCAGAACCGCCATGGACCGCCTGTTTGCTTTGGAGGAAGGCGATGGCAATCTTCTTAGAGGGCATGACAGGGCCTCTGCTCTGCTGATGGCCGCAGAAGGACATGGATTTGAAGATGTACTTACCTATTATGATCATCTGATGGAACATTTGCGCTGGAAAAATCTTGGCCATGTCCTTGCTGGCGGTAATATGAATGTGGGGGATATTAAAGATAAGCCTGAAATCCAGCAGGCGTATGAACTTGGAACGTCGATTCAGTAAATGAAATTTTATGAGGGCAGCGGAAAATAACAATCCACTGCTCTCAAATATTTCGCGGCATAATGTGAAAGTTTTGAGTAAATGCTCATATACGATAAAGAAGCAACGATAAACGAGATAAGTACAGCCTTTACGACCATTATTCCGTGAACATATGCACCTTACAAAAATACAATAAAACTTGTAAAGGGAAACAGCCATGAACAAAGATGAAATTTTGAGAAAAGCCGTGAGCAAAAAGAAGATGAAGGAATTATTCACGCGGTCAATTCAAGGAGATGATATGACTTTATTGGCTTGAGCATTATGTTTACGGCCTATATGGTTTTTGTCGCATTTTTGGGAGGGACATTTGCCGTACCTATGAGTTTTTGGTGTGCTTTCACAGGAGCAAAATACTTTGGAAGATATAAAGCCAACTCCAAAAAGAGTAAACTATTGGGCGGTTTAGTATTGTGCCTTGCAGCCATTGCGTTTTTCTTAAGCTACTTGTTGAGAGATTTATTGAAAGTGATAGAATAAAAATATGAAGCATGATTTAGTCTTAAAAAACGTCTAAAAATAGCGCGAGCAGAAAAAGGACTCTTATAAGGTGACCTTGTTGAAATGATTGGCGTATCGAGAAATACTATTAGTTCTATCGAAACAGGGCAATTCAATCCTACGGCAAAATTAGCTCTAATTCTATGCATCGCATTAGACAAAAAAATGAAGATTTGTTCTATTTTGATGAATAAAATGATTTTAAATTAGAAAACTAAGACTTCCCATACCTTAAATGGGCTTCGCACCTTGAAAATTCAATATTTCAGCTAACAAAATAGAGATTTATGCTGCTATAGCCACAGGATGAAGCGCACGCCTGAGATATTCAGGCAGACGAGCCTCAAAATCAGCAGTAAATGCTGCCAGTTGGTTCTCACTGAGCTTGAATATCTCCTGAAGACTTGCCATGCTGTTGTTGAAACTCATTTTTCACAGACAGGACACGCAGGAACTATTGAAAAAAATGCTGGAACGGGAGAAGCCGGAAACCCCTTAGTTTACTAAGGGCGTAATTATACACCACTCAAAGGTTGGTGCATTGCGTTCTCCGAAGGCTCCTCGCCGGAGGGCTGTGATTTTCCGCAGTCATGGTCTGCTCCAAATCATACAGGGGACGCTACGCTTCCCCTGCGCTGGCTGCCGCCAGCTACCCTTTTGTGAACTTGCCATCTGGGGACACCTTGCGTTGCAAGCTGTTCCCAGCCGACAAGTTTTATAAAATATGCTATCTTTTCGATAGGCAATAAAGTATAATAAAGTCAGCAATAAATCGTAATTTATCAGAAAATGAGGAATAGTTGAAATGGAGGCGCTATAATAACATGAAGATTGAAGGGAACCAGAAAGAACTGGATGCAATGGTAGAATTTCATAAGGGAAACCGTGTCGAGGGGCTGAGACTGCAAGAAGAATTTGCAGCGGAATTTCGTAAGGAGTATAAAGACAAAGATCACTGTCCTTGCCTGAAAGCCTGTCGTTATCACGGAAACTGTAAGGAATGTGTAGCAATCCACAGAGCGCATCAGGAACATGTTCCTAATTGTATGCGACCATTGATTAATAAAAAATTGAAATTGATGTCAGAATTAACAGAGCATACCTTGGCAAATGAAATAGAAGCTCCACATGAGATTTTAAGAAAATAGGCAAGTCAAATTTCAGTTTGTTAGCTTTACATCGGGTCAACTTGTCCCGAACTTTTACAACTAAATACCCGCCGCTCACACAGCGGCACACCGAGCAGGAAATCTGAAAAAAGGTCTCCTGCTTTTTTTGTCCAAAATGAGGTGGTAAAGCACCACCCCATCCGTCAATTACAGAAAGGAGGGACACGAAATGCCCTGTCCACACAACGAAATCACGATTGTTCAGCGCAGCCAGCGGCAGTCTGCGGTTGCCGCCGCTGCTTACCAGAGTGGTGAAAAGCTGTTCTGTGAATACGACCAGCAAGTGAAGCACTACCCGGAAAAACGTGGTATCGTCCACAATGAAATCCTGCTCCCGGCAAATGCCTTGCCAGAGTATGCAGACCGCAATACCTTATGGAACGCCGCCGAAGCGGTGGAGAAGCAATGGAACTCCCAGCTTGCAAGGCGGTGGGTGCTTACCATCCCAAGAGAGATACCACCTGACCAGTACGCTGTCCTTGTCCGGGAGTTCTGCCAGCAGCAGTTTGTTTCCAAAGGCATGATTGCTGATTTTGCCATCCATGACCCCCATCCGCCGGGACACAATCCCCACGCCCATGTCTTGCTCACTATGAGGGCAATGGACGAACATGGGAAATGGCTTCCCAAGAGCCGCAAGGTTTATGACCTTGACGAGAACGGGGAACGGATAAAGCTGCCATCCGGCAGGTGGAAAAGCCACAAGGAGGATACGGTTGACTGGAACGACCAGAAGTATTGTGAAATCTGGCGGCATGAATGGGAGGTCATCCAGAACCGTTATCTGGAAGCCAATGACCGCCCGGAGCGTGTGGACTTGCGTTCCTATGCCAGACAGGGGCTTGATATTATCCCTACTGTCCATGAGGGTGCTGCTGTCCGGCAGATGGAAAAGCGAGGTATCCAGACGAATATCGGCAACCTGAACCGGGAAATCAGAGCCGCCAACCGCCTGATGAAGTCCATCCGGCAGCTTATCCAAAACCTCAAAGGCTGGATTACCGAGCTGGGAGAAAAACGGAAAGAACTGCTTGCACAAAAGGCGGCGGAGGAAGCGACACTTCTTCCCAATCTACTAATGAAATATATGGAGATACGAAAGGAAGAACGGAAGGATTGGACAAGGGCTGGACAGAACCGGGGGACTTCACAGGACTTAAAGGCAGTCAGCGAAGCTCTGTCCTATCTCCGGCAAAAGGGGCTTTCCACTGTGGAGGACTTAGAAGCATTTCTGGAATCTTCCGGGAAATCAGCCGCAGATTACCGCAATCAGATGAAGCCAAAGGAAGCCCGCAGCAAAGTGATTGACGGGATTCTTGCCAGCCGGACAGACTGCAAGGAATGTAAGCCTGTCTATGAGAAGTACCAGAAGATATTTTTTAAGAAAACAAAGGAGAAATTCAAACAGGAACACCCGGAGGTTGCCCGGTATGAGAAAGCTGCCGCCTACCTTGCCAAACACCCGGACGATAAGGACAGCACCCAAAAGGAACTGCAAGAGGAGCAGGAAACACTTCTGGAAGAAATCGCAGAGATGAAAGTACCGCTGACCGAGGTGCAGGAGGATTTGAAGAAGCTGCGGGACATCCGCTACTGGGTACGGAAAGCCACCCCCGGCACAGAGGAAAGCAAAGAGCCGCCCAAGAAGCAGCCTATCAAGGAAGTCTTGCAGGATAAGGCAGACGAGAAAAAAGCACAAAGAACCGCCCCGGCGCAGGCGAAACAAAGACAACAGGATATGGAACTTTAACAGGCACTTGCCATTTTCAATCAGAGAATGTCAGGTGTTTTTTTCTTTTTAAGGAGGGATAGATTTGAATGTATTTGAAGCTGTGAAGCAGTCCGTCACAACCAGACAGGCTGCGAAGCATTATGGAATCCATGTAGGTCGGAACGGGATGGCTTGCTGCCCGTTCCATAACGATAAGACCCCAAGCATGAAGCTGGATCGGCGTTACCACTGCTTCGGCTGCGGTGCGGATGGGGATGTGATTGATTTTGCCGCCGCCCTGCATGGGCTGGGAAAGAAAGAAGCCGCCATACAACTGGCTCAGGACTTCGGGCTTTCCTATGAAGACTGGAAACCGCCGGGAAAGGCAAAAAAGCCCAAGCCCCGGCAGAAATCCCAGGAGGAACAGTTTCAGGAGGCAAAGAACCGATGTTTCCGTATTCTTGCCGATTATCGCCATCTGCTGATGGCATGGAGAACGGACTACACCCCACACTCGCCAGAGGAAGTCTTTCATCCCCGGTTTGTGGAAGCCTTACAGAAGCAAGCCCATGTGGAATATCTGTTGGATGTGCTGCTGTTCGGGGAGACAGAGGAAAAAGCAGCTTTGATTATGGACTACGGAAAGGATGTGATACAGCTTGAACAGCGAATGGCAGAGCTTGCAGCCGCAGACGCAGCAAGAACTAAAAAACACCATGAATGCCTTGCAACCGCCCCAGAGCATTGAGGAAATCAAGGCGGGGCTGGAAACCACTGAGAAAGGCGGTGTCCGTCAGAGCATACGAAACTGCCTGACTGTATTCCAGCGAGACCCGCTGCTTTCCGGGGCTATCGCATACAACATCCTGACTGGCCGCAAGGACATCATAAAGCCCATCGGCTTCCACAGAGAAAACACTACCCTGAACGATACGGACATGAAGTATCTGCTTCTTTATCTGGAAGAAACCTACGGGCTTACCAATGAGAAAAAGATTGATAACGCTATCGGGATTGTGGCGAACGAAAACAAGTACCATCCTATCCGGGACTATTTAAGTGACCTTGTTTGGGACGGGACAGAACGAATCCGTTTCTGCCTGCGACATTTTCTGGGGGCTGACGCAGACGATTACACCTATGAAGCGTTGAAGCTGTTCCTGCTGGGTGCAATCTCACGAGCCTTTCAGCCGGGGTGCAAGTTTGAAATCATGCTCTGTCTGGTAGGCGGTCAGGGGGCTGGCAAGTCCACCTTCTTCCGTCTGCTGGCAATCCGGGATGAGTGGTTCTCCGATGATTTGCGGAAGCTGGACGATGACAATGTGTACCGCAAGCTACAAGGTCACTGGATTATCGAAATGTCGGAAATGATGGCAACCGCCAACGCCAAGAGCATTGAGGAAATCAAGTCATTTTTAAGCCGGCAGAAAGAGGTTTACAAGATACCCTATGAAACCCACCCGGCAGACCGTCCTCGTCAGTGCGTGTTTGGCGGCACTTCCAATGCCCTTGATTTTCTTCCCCTTGACCGTTCCGGCAACCGCCGCTTTATCCCCGTCATGGTGTACCCGGAGCAAGCCGAGGTTCACATTTTGGAGGACGAAGCTGCTTCCAGAGCCTATATCGAGCAGATGTGGGCAGAAGCGATGGAGATTTACCGAAGTGGCAGGTTCAAGCTGGCTTTCAGCTCCGCCATGCAGCGGTATCTCAAAGAACACCAGCGGGATTTTATGCCGGAGGACACCAAAGCCGGGATGATACAGGCGTATCTTGATAAGTACACCGGGAACATGGTCTGCTCCAAGCAGCTCTATATAGTAACCATCGCCAGATTGAGATTGTTTGCAAGGTCTTTTGAAGCCCGTTGCCGGACTTCGTTGCCGACACCCTCTGTATGGCTATTTTCATGCATGGAGGATAACTGCCTATGGCGAATAATAAGCTGAATATTGAAGGAAAAAATTACTCGGATATTCCGGTGTGGCGTAGATATACGCTTACCATTGAGGAAGCAGCCAGATATTATCATATCGGCGAAGGAAAATTGAGAACGCTTATTGACACACATCCCAATGAGGATTTTTATGTGATGAACGGCAATCGTGCCCTCATTAAGCGTGAGAAATTTGAGAGGTATCTGGATCAGGCTACTGCTGTGTAAACAGAGCTGACAGATTTACCGATTTCACATGATATAACTATGCGGAGAGCTGGATTTGTGCTATGATAAGAGTGCAAGTCTGGCTCTCTTTTTTTGAAAGGAGAGTTCACGATGAGTGAGAAAAGACGAGATAACCGTAATCGGATTTTGCGAGAGGGCGAGTACCAGCGTAAAGATGGGAGGTATCGATTCCGCTATATTGATGAGGACGGAAAAGAGAAAAATGTATACAGTTGGCGTTTGGACAAGAATGACCCAATGCCAAAAGGGAAGAAGCGGGAGCCTTCCCTGCGTGAGAAAGAAAAACAGATTGAAGCGGATTTGTTTGACCGTATCGTAACCAACGGTGGCAACTATACTGTTTTGGAACTGGTAGAAAAGTATGTTTCATTGAAAACAGGAGTTCGTCACAATACGGTTGCCGGATATAAAACGGTCATCAATATGCTGAAAAAAGAGAGTTTTGGGAATCTGCGAATTGATAAGGTGCGTTTGTCAGACGCCAAGGCATGGTTGATTAAGCTCCAACAAATTGATGGGCGGGGATACAGTTCCATTCATTCCATCCGGGGAGTCCTCAGACCAGCATTTCAGATGGCGGTAGACGATGATTTGCTTCGTAAAAATCCATTTGAATTTGAGCTTGCATCCGTCATTGTCAATGATTCTGTTACCAGAGAAGCGATTACCCGAAAGCAGCAGAGAGATTTGCTAAAGTTTATTCAGGAAGATAAACATTTTAGCAGATACTATGATGCAATCTATATTCTTTTTCACACAGGGCTTCGTATCTCAGAGTTCTGTGGACTGACGGTTTCAGAAATCGAGTTTGGAGAAATGCGTATCAAGGTAGACCATCAGTTACAGCGTACTGCACAGATGCAGTATGTAATTGAAGAACCAAAAACTGACAAAGGCATCCGCTATGTGCCGATGACGGAAGCTGTCGCAGCGTGTTTTCGCAGAATCATTGCCAACCGCAAGACACCAAAAGTTGAACCGATGGTGGAAGGATATGCAGGATTTTTGTTTCTGGATAAAAACGATATGCCGATGGTTGCCCTTCACTGGGAAAAGTATCTGGAGCATATCATTCAGAAATACAACAGGATTTACCGTATCCAGATGCCGAAAGTTACCCCTCATGTATGCAGGCACACCTTTTGCTCTAATATGGCAAAATCCGGGATGAATCCGAAAACCTTGCAGTATATCATGGGTCACGCAGACATCAGTGTAACCTTGAACACTTACACCCATGTGAATTTTGATGATGCAAAGGAAGAAGTATATCGGATAGCGAATAGTTAAAAAAGCCCGTTGGTAAGGACGCTTGCTTTACCAATGGATTTACCAAGATTGCAGGGAAAAACATAAGAAAATATGAGAAGATTTGAGAAGATACCTTGAAAAGAAAGGAAAACTCAAAAGTCGGAAAATCCTGAAATATCAAGCGTTTGAGAAGAAATACAAGACTTAAATGGAGATATAAAAAGATGATAAAAATACTTTTCATTTGCCACGGCAATATCTGCCGTTCCACCATGTGTGAATACATTTTCAAGCATATGGTCTCTTCCCGCCACCGTCAGTCCGAATTTTACATCGACTCTGCGGCCACAAGCCGCGAGGAAATCGGAAACGGTGTTCACTATGGGACCCGAAGGAAGCTGCAGGAAGAAGGAATCCCCTGCGGCGGTCACCGGGCGCGGCAAATGACCCGCGAGGATTATAAAAATTTTGACCTTCTGATCGGTATGGATGAATGGAACATCCGCAATATGCGAAGGATTGCGGGGGGAGATCCGGATAATAAGATCCATAAGCTTTTAGAGTATGCCGGAAGTACCCGTGACATTGCGGATCCATGGTACACGGGAAATTTTGATGCCACATATTCGGATGCAGTGGAAGGACTGAATGGCCTGTGGCGTTTTCTCACATCTGAAGAAAAGGGAGGAAGGGCGTAATGGAACGATACACACAGAAAACAGCTTCGGGGAAATATCAGATCGGCTCCCCATTTCTTGAGTCTGTGTCCGGGGGCTTTGAGGGACCCGCAGCTGACCGGCTGGCGGTTTTTGAGCGAGTTTACCGCCAGCTGATAAATGACCGGGAGAAAACAGAGCAGGAAATGGAGGCCCTGAGGCAGAAGGGAAGGACAGGATCTGCGACCTTCCGCCAGCTGATGGCCAAGAAGGTGAATCTGGGAAATATTCTGGATCTGTTTGACATCTATGGGATTCAGTGAAGGGGACCCAAAACAGGCAGCTGAAAGAAGGCAGAAGAGCTACCAAAAGCCGGTGAACGGAATCACAGCCCAAGGGCAGAGATCCAAAGCTGATGAGCTGATACCCCGCTGCAGGGCAACGGGGTATGAAACTTGCGGCGCCGCCCAATATCCATGCAGGTATGGCCGCGTGGGTCGTTACCCTCAGGGATAAAATACCGGATGCGGACGGAAAGGGTGCAGGAAAACATCAGGCCGAATCCGGAACACAAGACTACAGAGAAGCAGACAGGAGATATGAAAATGACAAAAGAACTTACACGACAGGAGCATAACAGGGATAAAAAAGGAGATATGACGGAGGGGCCCATTACACGCCAGCTGATAATGTTTGCACTCCCTCTTTTTGTGGGAGCGCTGTTTCAGCTGATGTACAATATGACAGACAGTGTGGTTCTGGGGAAGTTTGTAGGCGCAGACGCGCTGGCGGCCATTGGGGCCACGGGAACCACCACCTTCGGACTCCTGAATATAGCCATCGGTGTGACGAATGCGTATACGGTGGTGATCTCCCAGCAGTTTGGGGCCGGAAACAGGAATCAGGTCCGCCGGGCGGTGGCCAACACCATGTGGATTTCCGCAGCGCTTAGTATTCTGCTGGGAGCGGTGGGATTTTTCGGGGCAGAACCGCTGATGCGTCTTTTGGGAACTCCGGAGGACATTCTGGAGCCGGCCTCCATGTATGTGAAGATCTTCGGCGGTTTTATCGCAGGGCAGGTATTTTATAACACAGCATCCGCAATCCTGAAGGCGCTGGGAGATTCCAAAACACCCCTGTATTTTCTCATTGTTTGTTCTCTTCTGAATATTGTGCTGGATCTGGCTTTTGTTCTGATCTGGAATGGAGGAGTTCCCGGGGTGGCCTGGGCCACCATCATTTCTCAGATCCTGTCCGGAATTCTGTGTATGATCTACATGTTCCATAAGTATCCGGAGCTGCGTTTTGGAGTCCGGGAGATGAGGATCGAAGGCACTCTTATGAAGGAAATGCTGCGTATCGGTATTCCGCTGGGGCTGACCAACGGACTTCTCAGTGTGGGAATGATGGTGGTGACCAGTGTGGTAAATTCCTTCGGATCGGATATCGTGGCTGTCTATACTGTGGGCGGCAAGGTAAGCCAGATCGCCACTGTGACATACAGCCAGCTGGCATTTTCTTTTTCAGTGTTTGCGGGGCAGAACTTCGGAGCCAGAAAATACACAAGGATCCTGGAAGGCATCCGCAGATCCCTGAAAATGGTGCTGGCGCTCAGTCTGGTGTCTTCTGTACTGATCTTTCTGGCTGCCGATTATGTGGCATTGCTGTTTTTGAATGCCGATGAGATCTCTATTCTGGATAGCTCTGTGGTGATGATCCGGATCCAGGCGTGCTTTTACCTGTTTTTGGGAGCCATTTGGGTGTACAATTCGGCGCTTCGGGGCGTGGGAGATGTAAAGACCACTGTAGCCTCCTCTATCGTGGAGCTTTGTGCCAAGGTGGGGCTGTCCATTCTGCTGGCACATCTGGCCGGTTATGTTGGGATCTGGTTTGCGGAGCCCATCGGATGGATCCTGGGACTTCTGGTGTCAGGGATCGTTTTCCACAGAAAACGATGGATAACGGCGGAGGCGGCCTGAACTGTCACAAATGCTGCAAATTTTCTTGCCCCTTTTATTGACAAAGAAAGTAATAGTTGATAGAATTGTGGAAGAGTTGTTTTACACATTACTAAATCAAAGTGAGAAAGTAGGGAACGATATGAAGCAGAGAATATTATCAATTTTAGTAGATAATACCGCCGGTGTTCTGAGCCGTGTATCCGGTCTGTTCAGCAGGAGAGGATACAACATTGACAGCCTGACCGTTGGTGTGACTGCTGACCCCAGATATTCCCGCATGACCGTTGTCTGCAGCGGCGATGACCCGGTACTGGACCAGATCACCAAGCAGCTGAATAAGCTGGTGGATGTGAGAGATATCAAGGTTCTGGAGCCGGACAGCAGTGTCAGTCGTGAGCTGATCCTTTTAAAGGTCAGAGTTTCCAAGGAGAACAGGCAGAACGTGACGGCGATTGCCGATATTTTCCGGGCCAAGATCATTGACGTGGGACTGGATTCCATGGTGATCGAGCTGACGGGTTCCCAGTCCAAGCTGGAAGCCTTTATCAATCTGATGGGAGATGGCAACGAGATCCTGGAGATTGCCAGGACGGGTATCACCGGACTGTCCAGAGGATCCGACTACGTGCTGTTTCTGTAGAGGACGCGGCATGGGCCGGATTTGCCTTCCGAGGGCAGAACCGGACAGGAAGCCGGCTGATGGACGGATGAGCAGACCGTCACTAAACAGGACTGCTAGAGGACTGACGCGCCGGAATCCTTTTGGAAAAGAGGAGGACACAGCCGGCAGCGGCAAACCCCTAACATATAAATTCAATACATAACTTAGGAGGAGAAAAAAATGGCAGTAAAGATTTATTATCAGGAAGATTGCAACATGAGCCTGTTGGAGGATAAAACAATTGCGATCATCGGGTACGGAAGCCAGGGACACGCTCATGCGCAGAACCTCAGGGATTCCGGATGCAACGTGATCGTTGGCCTGTATGAAGGAAGCAAGTCCTGGGCAAAGGCAGAGGCTCAGGGATTCAAGGTGTATACCGCAGCCGAAGCTGCAAAGAGAGCAGATATCATCATGATCCTGATCAACGATGAGAAACAGGCGCAGATGTACAAGGAGTCCATTGAACCCAACCTGGAAGAGGGTAACATGCTGATGTTCGCCCATGGATTCGCTATTCATTTTGGACAGATCCGTCCGCCCAAGAATGTGGATGTGACCATGATCGCGCCCAAGGCACCGGGTCATACCGTGAGAAGCGAATATCAGATCGGAAGAGGTACCCCCTGTCTGGTGGCTGTAGAGCAGGATTATACAGGCAAGGCTCTGGATAAAGCGCTGGCTTATGCGCAGGCTCTGGGCGGAGCGAGAGCCGGAGTTCTGGAGACTACCTTTAAGGTTGAGACGGAGACAGACCTGTTCGGAGAGCAGGCGGTTCTGTGCGGCGGCGTATGCGCGCTGATGAAAGCGGGATTTGAGACTCTGGTTGAGGCAGGATATGCTCCGGAGAACGCGTACTTTGAGTGTGTGCATGAGATGAAGCTGATCGTAGACCTGATCTATCAGAGCGGATTTGCCGGAATGAGATACTCTATTTCCAATACCGCAGAGTATGGCGATTACATCACCGGACCGAAGATCGTTACCGAAGATACAAAGAAAGCCATGAAGCAGATCCTGAAAGATATCCAGGATGGTTCCTTCGCAAAGGAGTGGCTGCTGGAGAACAAAGTGGGATGCCCGCACTTTATGGCTATGAGACAGAACGAGGCAGGGCATCAGCTGGAGCAGGTGGGAGCAGAGCTGCGGAAACTGTACAGCTGGAACAACGAGAGCAAGCTGCTGGACAACTAAAACAGATTTCCCATGGCAGTATGACCGTGGGAGATATAAAAATGGAATTTTCACGGGAATCCCGGGGCCAGGTTACTGGCTTCCGGGATTTTTGCCTGTACCCATAGTGTGCCAGCTGATCTTTGCAGGCATCTGACCGGACAGATATGCTTTCAGGCCCACTGCATCTGACTTTCCAGGAAATTCCGGATCACCGGAAGCTGCCGTTCGTCTCTGCGGCAGATGAATCCCACCTGCCGTACCGGAAATTCGATGCCCATGGGAACCTCCACCAGCTCCTTTCGCTCCAGATCCTCCTGGACGAATTCCCGGATCACGCAGGCGATCCCCAGACCGATCCTGGCGAATTCGATGAGAAGATCCATAGTGGAAACCTCCAGGATATTGGACAGCTTCAGGTGGTGATCCGCGAAGGTGCGGTTGACATGCTGCCGGGTGATATTTTCCTCGTCCAGCATCATGAAAACGGCAGACTGGTACAGATCCGATCCGCTTTCTCTCAGGGAGAGATTTTCCAGGTAGGATGTGGTGGCCACGAAGATATCCTGAATCCCCTGCAGCGGGAAGAAGGAAAATCCCCGCAGAGCTGAGGGTTCTCCCACAAGGCCGATGTCGATCTTGTTTTCTTCCAGCAGCGACAGGGTCTGGAAGGTGGACTGACAGGAGATAGAGATCTTTACATGGGGATATGCCCGGATAAAATCCTGCAGGCGGGGCAGGAGAATATATTTGCAGAGGGTGGCGCTGACACCGATCCGAAGCTGGGAAACGCCCAGGCTGCGGTTCCTGGCCAGGATCTCTTCGCCGGTCTGCAGGGTATGGAATGCCTGGGAAACATGACGGTAAAGAAGCTCGCCTTCCTTTGTCAGCGTCACGCCCCTGGAAGTTCGGATAAACAGCACGGTACCCAGGTTTTCTTCCAGCTTCCGGATCGCTTTGCTGATGGCCGGCTGACTGATGAACAGTTCCTTGGCGGCCCGGGAAATATTCCCTTCTCTGGCTGTTGTATAGAAGATACGGTAAAGAGATAAATTCTGCTCCATGGATAACCTCCTGTCTGACTGTCGGATGCAAGTATTCTGATCCTGGAAGATTTTCCGGATATTCCGACTATCATAATTTCAAGTTATATCAAATATGATAAATATGTATTAGTATTATATCAGGAAATGTGCTACAATAGCAATCAGTAAATCGTCAGGAGGATGAAATTATGGGAATGACAATGACGCAGAAGATTTTAGCTGCAGCGGCCGGTCTGGATAAGGTGGAAGCCGGACAGCTTATCGAGGCGAAGCTGGATCTGGTTCTTGGAAATGATATTACCTCTCCGGTGGCTATCCATGAGATGGAGAAAATGACTGTAAAGACAGTATTTGATAAGGACAAGGTGGCGCTGGTAATGGATCATTTTATCCCTAATAAGGATATCAAATCCGCCCAGCACTGCAAATGTGTCAGGGAATTTGCCTGCCGCCATGAGATCACCAATTATTTTGATGTGGGCGAGATGGGTATTGAACATGCCCTGCTGCCGGAAAAAGGACTGACCGTGGCAGGAGATGTGATCATCGGGGCGGACTCTCATACATGTACATATGGCGCGCTGGGTGCATTTTCCACCGGTGTGGGAAGCACGGATATGGCGGCTGGTATGGCTACCGGAAAAGCGTGGTTCAAGGTGCCTTCTGCCATCCGATTTAATATTGTGGGAAAACCCTCCAAGTGGGTCAGCGGCAAGGATGTGATCCTTCATATTATCGGTATGATCGGAGTGGATGGCGCATTATACAAATCCATGGAGTTTGTGGGGGAGGGCATCCGCAATCTGTCCATGGATGATCGTTTTACCATCGCCAACATGGCCATTGAGGCAGGCGGAAAGAATGGCATTTTCCCGGTGGACGATATTGCCATGACTTATATGAAGGAGCATTCCAAGCGGCCCTGGAAGGTATATGAGGCAGATGAGGATGCGGTATATGATGAGGAATATACCATTGATCTGGGAGCTTTGCGCCCTACAGTGGCTTTCCCGCATCTGCCGGAGAATACCAGGACGGTGGATGAGATCACGGAAGATATCGCTATTGACCAGGTGGTGATCGGTTCCTGCACCAATGGAAGAATTGATGACCTGCGGATCGCTGCAGAGATCCTGTCGGAAAATAAGGTGAAGAAAGGGGTGCGCTGCATCGTGATCCCTGCTACCCAGAAGATCTATCTGGAGGCCATGGAGGAAGGACTTCTGAAGACGTTTATCGAGGCAGGAGCAGTGGTCAGCACTCCCACCTGCGGGCCGTGTCTGGGAGGTTATATGGGGATTCTGGCAGAGCATGAGCGCTGTGTATCCACCACCAACAGAAATTTTGTGGGACGCATGGGACATGTGGAGTCTGAGATTTATCTGGCCAGTCCGGCTGTGGCTGCCGCCAGCGCGGTAACCGGAAAAATTTCTTCTCCGGAAGAACTGGGATTATAGGAGGTTTGCAGTATGAAAGCGCAGGGAACAGTTTTTAAATATGGTGACAATGTGGACACGGATGTGATCATCCCCGCCCGTTATCTGAACTCTTCAGATCCGGCGGAGCTGGCTACTCACTGTATGGAGGATATCGACAAGGAGTTTATCAAAAAGGTGCAGAAAGGTGATATCATTGTGGCCAACAAGAATTTTGGCTGCGGTTCTTCCAGAGAGCATGCTCCCCTTGCCATTAAAGCCGCAGGGGTGAGCTGTGTGATCGCGGAAACCTTCGCCCGGATCTTCTATCGGAATGCCATCAACATCGGACTGCCTATTATCGAATGTCCCGAGGCGGCCAGGGGAATTGAGAATGGAGATCAGGTGGAAGTGGATTTTGACAGTGGAAAGATCTACAACCGGACCAAAGGAACGGAATTTCAGGGGCAGGCATTTCCGGAATTCATGCAGAAGATCATCAAGGCAGAAGGCCTGGTGAATTATATCAACAGCCAGTACCAGTAGACGGGAAACCGGTTAAAAAGAGGTGGAAAAGAGACGCAGGAGGTTTGGGTTTTGGAAATGGGTTCCGTTCCATTCCGAAACCCGTTCCTGTGGTTTGGGGAAGACTGCGGCCTCGACTTGAGGCTGATCGGAGGAGTGCTGCAGAACCGGATGGAAGTGCAAAGGAATTGTACAGATGCATTTTAAAATTCAAGAAAATACATATAATAAAAATAATTACAAAAAATTTCATTTTTTTTTAAATTACCCCTTTACATTTCCGGCAACCTCTGCTATAATACATTTTGTTGACGGGGTATGGCGTAGCTTGGTAGCGCGCACGGCTGGGGGCCGTGAGGTCGCAGGTTCAAATCCTGTTGCCCCGATTTTTCCTTTAAAATAAGGCATCTTGGGTACAGTCAGTGATTTCTTTCTTGATTACTTTTGATTACTCGTGATTACTTTTTGAGTGAAAGGAGGAAATTCTTTATGTGCTCCACTAAAAAAAACTGATATAAGTTCATGTGTTCGTGGATTTATATCAGTTTTTTTGATTTTATGTAATGGTAGCGCACATAAAGCCAAATTGCTTTGTAGAAGCTCAGAGGAGATGTTTCCGTACTATCTCCATGCACATCATTCTTTCCTCTGGCGTAGGAACCACAATTCCATCTTTCGATGCGTGTGGAATGGCCAACGGAAGATTCATTTTCACACCTCCATACCACCCGTCATAATTTTTTCCATTTCCTGCTTTATTCATAAACACATCTCCATTCATATAAACTTGCAAAATAAGATTTTCTCCACTGTGTTCGTAGTCTTATTGATGTACCATACGATGAGTGGCAAAATATAAAAAAGATCATTTGAGGGGGATATGAAAAACATTAAAGTAATTAGAAATGAAAGAGGGTTATCCAGATCCGATCTTGATTCCAAATATGGAATAGCTGTTCGGACGCTGGAAGATTGGAAGACGGAGCGTAGAAAATGTCCTTCTTACCGCATCAGTTTTTGAATCATAGGAGGGTACATTCCCCGATGCTTGCATCGTAACATGCTTAACGATACAGTAGAAAAGTGATAGAATGTAAGCGGGAAGGAGAAGTTGTAGATGAGTGAGAATATCCACAAATCACACAACGTATCGAGGCTTATGTATCATTTTGTATTTCCGACAAAGTATCGGAGAGTAGTGGTAGACGATGAAGTAGAAGAAGTAATCAAAGAAACATGTATAGAAATAAGTAAAAGATATGAACTTTATTTTCTGGAAATAGGAACGGATAAAGATCATGTGCATTTTCTAATCCAGTCAGTACCAAGCTATAGTCCAATGCAAATAGTGAAGATCGTAAAAAGCATTACAGCACGAGAAATATTCGCAAGATGCCCCGAAGTGAAGAAAAAATTATGGGGAGGAAATTTTTGGTCATCAGGATACTATGTAGCAACGGTAAGTGAGCATGGGAATGAAGATGTGATAGCGAATTATGTAAAGAATCAAGGGGATGAGTATAAGAAACTATTCCGAAATACAGGACTGGATGGGCAAATGAGCCTATTCGATTATATGTAAAAGCAGAGACAAACAAATTCGCATACCCCGCTTTCGTTTTTGCGGGAGCAAGAGCGAAAGGCAAGTGCTGTGAGCGGCAACGTAGGAGCCGAGCACAGTGCTTGAGTGCTTGCACCGGGGTAGTTGATTTGTGCGGTCATAGAAGAGACTTTCGAGATATTCATATTTTGTTCTGGTCAAAAGTGGATGAGAGAGTTGGGAAAGTGTTTATAAAAAACTATGTTTTGTCTTGAGAAAGGAGGGAATAGTTCTATAAGTAATTCTGAAATTCCTCTTTTTCTGTCGTTTGGAGTTGAACCGCATTGTTGCCACTGGCCGTGCTGTTCCTGCTTTCTATAATAATCTGCTATCATGTGGCTTTTTAGTTCCATGTTTTACAAATAAATTCAGATATGTTAAGGGTAAAAATAGTTTTTATCTATAAATGAGCAAATCCAAAATATTGCACAAAAGAAAGACACCCTCTGTAGAATGATGTATAATTGAAGTACCAATTAACAACATACTCACTCAAACAAGGGGGTGTCCGTTGCAAACAGTATACATCATTCCAACCATATTTACAATTACCTGAAAGCATTAAATCTCGGATTATTTTTATCCGATGTGTATCTGAACCACTTATTGACTATCATCCTGTCTGTTTTTCTCCGGGGATACAGGGGAAAAACAGTTGATTTCCAGGAGGTCAGCCATTACCACAGAACAACGACCGCTTATTTCCTGAATCACGGAAAATGGAAGGACTATGCGTTGCAGGATGTTTTAAAAAGCAGCATCCTCCAAGTCATTTACAGGGAAGCACAGTGTTCCGGACAACCGATTTACTGTATTGTGGATGATACGATTGCTTCACATACCCAGCCTTCGTCACAGGCGGTTCATCCAATCGAAGCTGCGTATTTTCATCAATCGCATTTAAAAGGCTGTCAGGATTATGGGCATCAGGTTGTCGCTGTTATGCTTTCCTGCAACGGGATTACCCTGAATTATGCAGTCATCCTGTACGATAAATCAAGATCAAAGATCCAGATCGTACAGGAGATCGCGGAAGAACTTCCCGCTGCGCCGGTCATTTCCTATTTTCTTTGTGACAGCTGGTATACCACTGCAAAAGTGATGGACCGTTTTATTCGGAAAGGATTCTATACGGTTGGGGCATTAAAGACCAACCGGGTCCTTTATCCATGCGGGATCCGTCAAAAAGCCAGTGCATTTGCCCTTCATTTGCGGAAAACAGACCCGGATGTCAGCCTCGTGACCGTTGGCAGCCGTGAATTCTATGTATACCGCTACGAAGGGGAGCTGAATGGCATTCCAAATGCAGCGGTGATCCTCAGCTATCCGAAGGAAGGATTTGGGAATCCGAAAGCATTGCGCGTATTTCTCTCTACAAATGCAGAGTTATCCACGCAGGAGATCCTGGAAACCTACACGAAACGGTGGCCGATCGAATTATTTTTCCGGCAGAGCAAAAGTAAACTTGCTCTGGACAGCTATCAAATCCGATCCCGTCAGGGAATCCAAAGGTATTGGCTGATCATGTCGTTGGTCCACTATTTGTGCTGTATGCATTCTGGAAACTGCTGCACATTCGAAGAGGGATATGCATTCTTGAAGCAGCAGCTAAAGCAGGAGCAATTTGCAAACCTGTATCACCTCATGAAAAAAAGTAGGTCCATTGAGGAAGCGTTGAAGTTTGTGGGGTAAGTTTGTGCAAAATTCGATATTTGCTCATTTATAGTTATATACACTAAATAATAATCAAATTAAAATATTATTGTTTGTCTAATTATCTATTGACAGCATAATGGAATGTAAAATATAATGTTAACAATAAAATAATTGTTATTCAGGAAGGGAAGGAGGCATTTATAAAGAATATTTAAAGCTGTTGGTTGTTGCTATCAGTATTGTTTAGTGAAAGGAGATGCATAATACACTTCATTTCGTACTCAAAAGTGTGTCTTCTAGTAGTATTGTCATCATTCTCAATAGACTAGGAGATAGGAATAATGAAGAGAAAAATTACTATATTCTGTATGTTTATTATGATGTTAATATCATCTTTACCTGTTATGGCTGCAGAAAATGAAAAATTGATATCAACCGCAAATATACAACACGACCCCCGAATTGCACCATTAATTGAAAATGGACTTATTGCAGCTAAAACGTTATATAAGTGTGAAATTTGTTATGCAGAAGGACGAGCTGTTTGTAATGGGGAAAGAATTCTAAAACCAGATACATATTTTCATGGCAATTGCGCATATCTTGTGTATGAGTCAACAGGAAGATTTGAAAGTGACTTTTGTTCACATACATACAATTTACCACTCACTGAGCATCCATGTGTGCAAACACACATGGGAACAGTATAATGGTCTCATAAATTAAGACACTTTTTCGGACAATTTTTAATGAATCTGATATACTAAAATCAATACGAAAGAGAGGATTCATTACTATGTCCAGACAAAGAAGAAGTTTTAGCGCCAAATTTAAATCAGACCTTGTGATTGAACTGTTAAAGGGTGAGAAAGATCTCAATACCCTTGCCGCGGAAAATAACATCCAGCCAAACCTGTTGCGGAACTGGAAAAAAGAGTTCCTTAACAATGCTTCCCTTGTGTTCGATGACAAGCGTGAGGAAAACCTCAAAGAAAAACTTGCCGAAGAACGGAAAGAGAAAGCGGCGTATGCTAAGAAAGTCGGTCAGTTAACCATGCAGGTGGACTGGCTCAAAAAAAAATCTGAAGAAATTTGCGGACCTGACTACGAGAGTAAATTTAGTCCAAAACCTTTTGACGACTAAAGAACTCCCCGCTTCTGTTGGTGCCCGGCTTCTTGGTATTAATCGTACCAGCATTTATTATAGAGGCACGCCTGTTTCTGAAGAAGAATTGGCCTGCAAGGAGATCATTGACCATCTGCATACAGATAATCCTACCTGGGGTGCCAGACAAATGTCTGCGCAGCTGAAAGCCCGTGGATATCGGGTTGGTCGACGCAAAGCAAGGCGTTATATGAATGAGATGGACATTTATCCCATTTATCCCAAAATGAATCTTTCGAAACGGATGCAGCAGGCCAAGGTATGTCCCTATCTCCTGCGTAATGCGGTGATAGACAGGCCAAACCAGGCATGGTCTATTGATATTACCTATGTTCCCATCCGGCGAGGGTTCCTGTATCTGACAGCCGTAATCGACTGGTACAGCCGCTGTATTGTCGGCTGGGAAGTAGATGATACTCTCGATACAAGGATGGTGATCAACGCCCTGAAAAAGGCTTTCAAAGTAGCAAAACCGCAGATCCTGAATTCTGATCAGGGATGTCAATTCACAAGTCAGCAGTACATTGACTTCGTAAAGGAAAACGGCATCCGTCAGAGCATGGACGGGAAAAGCAGGTGGGCAGATAACATCATGATCGAGCGCTGGTTCCGCAGCTTTAAGTATGAAGAAGCTTATCTGACGCAATATAACAACATCCGTGAAGCAAGGAGTGCCATTGGGAAGTATATCCATACTTACAACTTTGAGCGCCGTCATTCCGCACTCGACTACCAGACACCGGCTGAATGCTACTATCCGGCAATGTTGTTGCCATATGTAGCTTAGCATATATGGGAATGGGAGTATTCCACCGTCCTATACCTCATCCCTGTAACTTATCCACCGTATCAGTTCATTATAAAAATCTTAGATTTTTGTCTTGACAACTGAGCCACTATACAGGATGCCAATATTTAGGAACTCATGTTACCTGTCCTTTTAGATGAACAAGTGAATAAATATGAATGGGGGGTAGATTTTATGAAGTATAAGTTCAAAAAAATAATTTGTATACTCTTGACTTTTACATCAATTCTTCTGCTGAGTGGATTTGATTATGAGGATCGTAATCCTCTGGATGTACAGCCGCGAATTGCTTGCGGAGCATGTAACGAACAGTGTATTATGGCATGCCAACGCCAAAGAGAATATAGTTATACCACTGAATGTAGACGATCTCCTTCATGTGATGTCAAAGTATATGTAAGCAGAGGTGTATCGCAGTGTCCTGAATGCCTAAGATATGTCGAATTGTATGGCTTGCGTGAATGTTTAGAAATACATACAATATGCTCGTTGGGGTATAATGAGATTTGCACTTTTGGTTATCTACCGCCGGGAACCTTGCCATAAAAATGTTTTTTTAAGGAATTTTGTCAATGAATAAAAGAATATGTATCATCTTATTTTCAGTATTATTCTTTTCGGTTTTAATCATTATAATTATGTTGATTGCAAATAACCATGATAAAGATACCGTTGATTTATCATCATTCGAAACTAACGCAGAATACTGTTACGATGGAATTCCATGGGGAAGTTCTAAAGATGAAGTTTTATATGAGCTGCATAAAGAATTATCATCTATGGATGGAACCAATAATCAGATATTCCGAGCAAAGGATATCATACATGGTGAAGAGGCAACTACATATTTGGAATTTCATGATGGTTTTACAGAAATTTCATTTCAATTCGGTCATTTAGAGGACTCAAATATTGAAAAGGATTACTCCGAATTAGAAACTTATATAGCGGAAAATCTCGTAGAATTTTACGGTGAATATGCAGAAAAAAAATAACTTTTTGAATGCTTTTGGAAAGCAACAAAGAACATATAAATGGTTTAAACCGAATGCAGATGAAGTTGATACTTATATATATCTAAGTGTGATGTATAACCAGGAAACAGTCCATTATATCAGCTTGGCTATAGGAAAAAACATAGACATAAATTAGTCATAACAAAGCGGAATTGTTAGTTTGATTGCCTATATTATGGAAAATAGTCTAAAAAATACAGCAATGAGGGTGTCGCTCAATCATCAAGTTAGATGATTGAGTGGCGCTCTTTCTTTCAGAGCTATCGCCCCTTAGTTGGGCTTTGGTAAATCCTCATACCCCTATAGACATCCATGTAAACTAGATTCCAACCCGGCGTACATTTCATCAGCCGCACTTCGCTGCTTCACACCAGATTTATTTGATTTAATAGGATGAAAATGCACTAATGTCAACCGAGCAAATTGGCATTTTTCCAAATATATACACTTTCGTTCCCGGTACATTCTTGAATAATGTAAGAGCCAGGTTCAAAAGTTTCCGCAAGTGCATTTAGAGTTTCGGGTACGGAATTATAAGCTCCTAAAATTTTTCCGTTTTTGATGGCAATGAATTTGTGACCATATTCCCCACAAGAAAAGCAATTCCTATGGTAAGCAATAGCCGAAGAAATAACAGAATCATTTTACTTCACCTGACCTTTCCTGACAGGAGCCTCACTTATTTGAAGTCTCCATTTTTCATAAATTCTTTGCATGCGCGAGTTTGTTTTGCATATCCTTTCCGCTATTCCGCCATTGCCGCTGATCTTTGGAATGGCCGCGGAGACGGAACCGGAAAGATGCTTTCCCTAATATAATAAATGTTTTCGTTTCAGTCCTCTTTCACCTCCGTTGGCTCCTTTGCGATGCCGTAGAGCATGATATCGAAGATTATGGAGAGTTTTCCCTCATGATCCTGGATCAGCTCCCTGTAATTTCCATTTTGTTCCGCTTTTTTCTGGAAATATCCATTGAACATTTCGCTGACAGCCAAAAAGTATTCCAACGCTGCCTCTTTTGTGATTCCATCCCGCAGGCTCAGGCAGTCCAGAATGGCAAGGTAACATTGGTTGAAATATTCATCAACCCCTTTGCGCAGCTGCATAAGTTCCTGCGTCAGGTGCCTGGGAGGCTGTAATACGGTATTGAAAAAAATGTTTGCGTAGCAGGGATTTTCCTGGAAAAACCGCTGCCTTATCATTAAGAAATTCTGCAGTCCTTCTTTTGCGCCCTGAAATTCAAAGGAATGCGCTTTCAATGCCGCTGTCAGTTCGTCATAGCAGATTTTTGCAATTTGCGCCGCACGGCGGCCACTGGTGCGTTTGCCAGCGGCCACTCGGCGGAGTCCAACGGCCACCCTTATTAAGGTGTTTCAATAGGCTGAATGACAACAATGTAGTGCTTCGTTGCCCTCTTCATTATAGCGTTAGCCGATACCTCGTCATTCATGATCATCGCTTTCCAACTCCCAGGTTCACGCTGAGAACAGACAATGGTACTTTTGGATGCTTCGATGCGCTTTTCGAGGATTTCCATCAATACTTTGACTTCCCGTTCATCCATGATTGTATTTAACAAAAAATCGTCCAGGATCAGGAGCTGAAACCCGAGAATCTTTTTGATTTCACGCATGTATTTTGTATAATCTGCAGATTTCGCAGCGACAAGGCGTTCCAACAATTCGCTGCAATGGCAATAATTAACGCGGTATTTTTCACAAGCAGCCACACCAAGGCTTTTAGCCAGGAACGTCTTACCGCTGTCTGATGGTCCAAGTATGCAGACATTCAGACCGTCCTCAATAAACTGGAGGGTTGACAATACTTTCGGTGCATCGGTCGGCTCATATCGCCTCCGGGAAGAGTCCCTGCACTGCGAGATATCACAAGGCGTGCCGATCAAATGGGCAGTGCGAAGCCGATTGTTAAAACGTTTTGTCGTTTTATCTTCGTATTCCGGTTTCAGAAGTGATGATACCATCTCCAGCCGATCCATAGTAAGAAAATCTGATGACCGGTAAAGTTCATCCAACTTGAGCGCCATCAACGGGAGTCCGATCATGTTCATCTGTTCCTCCAGATCCATGAGCAGGGAATTAGCGCTTTTCATCATGACGCCCTCCCTTCTGTGCCTGTTCTACGAGGGACTGGCTTTTAGCCAGAAGGCGATCGATATCAGAAGATGCGGAACTCATGACATAAGCGCCTCTATTCTTTTCTTCATTCCTTTGCGAAAGCTCAGTACTGTCAGTCAGTTCTTCGGCAATCGCAGGGACAGAGTTCTTAATAAAGGTATAGGTGACTTTATTCAGTCCAAGTGCCTGCCTGCAGCATTCTTCCAGCACTTTTTTCCCGTATCTCTTAGCAAAACCAAGTACGCCAACGCATTGCCGATAGGTCTGCACCTCATATTTCCTGCTGGAGAGGATGCGTTTTATCACCTCCACGGTATTGGGGCCGATCGTCATCGCTTTCTGTATAAAGTATGGGCCATTCCATTCGGCCATTTCACGACTGTTCCCAGGCAGGTGTTAACACGCGATCTAGTG
>CAWVIZ010000011.1:0-357404 GCA_963929535.1 uncultured Lachnospiraceae bacterium
ACACTAGATCGCGTGTTCGTCCGGCGGGAATTTTTTCAGCTGGTACTGCCCAGCGTCTGGTGAATATGGAAGGATATCTGCCGGGGCGGCGGGTGGTGATCCTGGGCTCAGGAGATATCGGACTGATCATGGCCAGGAGGATGACGCTGGAGGGAGCCAAGGTGGAGGTTGTGGCAGAGCTGATGCCCTATTCCGGCGGCCTGAAACGGAATATCGTCCAGTGCCTGGATGATTTCGGGATCCCTTTGAAGCTCAGTCATACCGTGGTGGATATCCAGGGAAAAGAGCGGGTGGAGGGCGTGACACTGGCCCGGGTGGATGAAAACAGGAAGCCCATTCCCGGAACAGAGGAGCACTATGCATGCGATACCCTGCTGCTGAGCGTGGGACTTCTTCCGGAAAATGAGCTGTCCCGCCAGATGGGAGTCAGCCTGCATCCCGTTACCGGAGGTCCCAGGGTGAACGAAAGCATGGAAACCAGTATCCCGGGTGTTTTTGCCTGCGGAAATGTGCTCCATGTCCATGATCTGGTGGATTTTGTTTCTCAGGAGGCCTGGATGGCGGGAAAATACGCGGCCAGGTACGCCTGCGGACAAACCGGAGGAGCTCCCAGGGCCGATGAATGCCAGGGCGGGGATACGGCGGAGTGTGCCGGTGACTGGGAAAGCCCCATTCCGGTATATGGGGAGAACGGCGTGCGGTATACGGTGCCCTGTGAAGTCCGTCCGGCTTATATGGAAGAGAAACTCCCTGTCCGGTTCCGGGTGGGAGGGGTTTACCGGAACTGTTATATCGGTGTTTATCTGGATGGAAAGCGTATCCTTCACAGGAAGCGGCAGATCATGGCGCCCGGTGAAATGGAGACGGTGATCCTGGAAAGAAGCAGGCTGGACAGGGAAAAGCTTCCCCAAAGGATTACTGTCCGGATTGAGGAAGAGTAAGGAGGGAAAGACAGTGGAGATAAGAGATCTGACTTGTATTGGCTGTCCCATGGGCTGCCAGATCCGGGTAACCCTGGAAGGCGGACAGGTAAAAACAACAGAAGGATATACCTGCAGGAGGGGAGACGTCTATGCCAGAAAGGAAGTGACCAATCCCACCCGTATCGTAACCTCTTCCGTAAGGGTCTCAGGAGGGGAGCTTCCGGTGGTATCGGTAAAGACCGCCTCAGATATTCCCAGGGAAAAGATCGGAGAGTGCGTGAAAGCGCTGAAGGATCTTCAGACAGAAGCGCCTGTGGCCATCGGAGATGTTCTGCTGCGGGATGTGGCACATACCGGTGTAGATATCGTGGCTACCAGAAATGTGAGGAGAGCAGGCTGAATATGGGCAGCGGTTGGGCTTTTCGGTTTCTATTCACAGCCACCCCACCCGCATGCGCACTCGTCGCGCTTACGCGCTTTGTTCCCGCCCCTTACGGGGCTAAGACTGCTGATGTGGGTGGGGGGACTGCTGAAAGTATGGAATTCCTGGTTGTAATTCTTTTGACTTTGCTTTATAATAAAATCATCTATCCGGCAAAGGGTGAGTCCTGCCGGGATACTGTGGGGTCCGGCTTGGAACGGGCGAAAGGATACCGCTGATCTGCGCAAAAGCAGTGAAGGCGGTATTTTTGGCAACAGATGAGGGAGGTTATTATGGCGTCTGTAAACGTGAAAAACATGACCAGCGGGTCTCCGGGGAAACTGATCCTTTTCTTTGCGATCCCGCTGATGCTGGGAAATGTTTTCCAGCAGTTTTATACCATGGTGGATGCCATGGTAGTGGGTCAGGTGGTGGGAGTGGAAGCTCTTGCGGCAGTGGGGGCGGCCGACTGGCTGATCTGGCTAGTACAGGGGGTGGTAACGGGAAGTACCCAGGGATACTCTATCCTGGCTGCCCAGAATTATGGCGCCCAGGATGGGAAAGCCCTGAAAAAGACGGTGGCTGTCAGTTATCTGCTCACGGCAGTCACTGCTGTGGGGGTGCTGGCGGTCAGCCAGATGGTGCTGCATCCGGTGCTGCTGTTTCTGAACACTCCGGCGGACGTCATTGATATGACCCTGACGTACGCCAGGATCATTTTCTGCGGTGTCCCTGTGATCGCTGCCTACAATATCTTCGCCTCCATGCTGAGGGCACTGGGAAACAGCCGTTCCCCGCTGATTGCCATGATCGTGGCGGCGGTGATCAATGTGGGGCTGGATTTTCTGTTTGTGGCCGGATTTGGCTGGGGTGTGGCGGGAGCCGCAGCAGCTACAGTGATGGCTCAGATATTTTCCGCTCTGTACTGCTTCCTGGTACTGAGGAAGATTGAGGATGTGAGGATTTCCAGAGAAGATTTTGAGCGGGATGGCCGGCTGATAAGGCAGCTTCTCTGGATGGGAGCACCTCTGGCATTCCAGAATGTGATCATTTCGGTGGGCGGTCTGGTGGTACAGTACGTGGTAAATGGATATGGATTCCTGTTTGTGGCCGGATTTACAGCTACCAATAAACTGTATGGGGTATTGGAGCTGGCAGCCATTTCCTATGGATATGCCATTACCACCTACGTGGGGCAGAACCTGGGAGCCGGGAATATCAGCCGGATCAGACAGGGAGTGAAAAGCGGAGGCATCATGGCGGTGCTGACGGCTCTGGTGATCGGAGCAGTGATGATCCTGGCAGGCCGTCCTGTGCTGTCCCTGTTTGTTTCCGGCAGTCCGGATCAGGTAACGCAGGTACTGGATATCGCTTATCACTATCTGTTTCTGATGGCGGTATTTCTGGTGGTGCTGTATCTTTTATACGTGTTCCGCTCCGCTATCCAGGGACTGGGGAATACCGTAGTACCGCTGGCCAGCGGAATCGCGGAATTTATCATGCGGGTGGGGGTAGCCCTGGTGCTGCCCCGGCTGATCGGACAGAACGGGATCTTCTATGCGGAGATCTGTGCCTGGACGGGAGCAGCGCTGCTTCTGGCGGTAAGTTATTTCGCCATCATGGGGAAGTATCAGAAAATCTGAAGGAAAAATATGGGAAGAAACCGGGACCGGAGAGGGAAAATCCTTATCCGGTCCTGTTTTTTCTGCCGCGGCCCCGCTGTGTGCCGGCGGCATACGCCTGGCGCCGGCCTGACCTGTCATTGGGCTGATGGCGGAGCCGCTGAAAATATAAAACTTTAATAAACTGGGGGTGACAGACCGGATTCCCGGTTGCAAAAAAATTTTTATCGTGTTATAAAACATACTGTTATGAATTGTGGACCGCGCTTACGAAGGTGAAGGCGTGCAGCCATACGGGAAAAGAACCGGTGCTGCGACAGAGTGAAGAAAGGGCGGAGAAATCTATGAAGACTCAAAAGATAAAACAGGCAACAGGAAACAGACTCCTGGTGGGAATCGATGTGGGATCCACCACCACCAAGATGGCGGCGGTGAATCCGGAGAGCGGAAAGGTGGTGTATTCTGATTACAGACGTCATCACGCAAACCAGATGGAAAGCGTGAAGAATGTACTGAAGCAGTTGGAACAACGTTTTTCCAGTCTCCGGATGCGGCTGGCGCTGACAGGCTCCGGCGCCAGACCGGTGGCCCAGAGGCTGAGGGTCCCCTTTGTCCAGGAGGTGGCGGCCAACGCGGCTGCGCTGAAACGGAAATATGAGAATGTGGGATGCGCCATTGAGCTGGGCGGCCAGGACGCCAAGATGATCTTTTTCCGGAGAGATGAGAAAACGGATACGCTGCAGGTGGCGGATATGCGGATGAACGGAAGCTGTGCCGGGGGCACGGGAGCTTTTATTGATGAGATCGCCTCAGTGCTGAAGGTTCCGGTGGAGGAGTTTAACGCTCTGGCGGCAAAGGGAAGCTGCGTTTACGATATTTCAGGCAGATGCGGAGTATACGCCAAGACGGATATCCAGCCTCTTCTGAACCAGGGAGTGGCCAAGGAGGATCTGGCGCTTTCCGCTTTCCACGCCATTGCCAAGCAGACCATCGGGGGTCTGGCCCAGGGACTGGAGATCCGGAAACCGGTGGCCTTCGAGGGAGGCCCCCTCACCTTTCACCCCACGCTGGTGAAGGTATTTGCCCAGAGACTGAAGCTCTCTGAAAAGGAGATCCTTCTTCCGGAGCATCCGGAGTTGATGGTGGCCTACGGGGCGGCGGTTTCTCTGGAGACCATGTTTGAGGGGGAGAGCCGGGAAAGTACTCCGGGTGAACTCCTGGAGATGCTGATGAAGGAGTCCGGGAAGACGGACGGAAATGGAGAAGAGGGCAGATCCCCGCAGGAAGCAGCCGCTCAGGCCCGGATGGCCAGGCCGTTCTTTGCTGACGAAGAAGAGAAGGAGGCCTTTTTAAAGCGGCATAAAAAGAATCCGCCTGTCACAAAGGAGCCTCTGCCGGGGCAGGAGGTCTGGGCCTATCTGGGGATCGATTCCGGAAGCACCACCACCAAGTTCGTGCTGATGGATGAGCAGGAAGAGATTCTGGACTCTTTCTATGCTCCCAATGAGGGGGAACCTCTGGCGGTGGCACGCCGGGCTCTGATCGCCATGAGGGACAGGTACCGGAAGGCGGGAGCCAGGCTGCATATCCTGGCGGCCGGGACCACCGGATACGGGGAGGTGCTGTTTTCCAAGGCGTTCCAGGCGGAATATCATACAGTGGAAACAGTGGCCCACGCCCGGGCGGCGGGAAAATATGTGAAAGACGCCACGTTTATCCTGGATATCGGCGGACAGGATATGAAAGCCATCTGGCTGGATCACGGGATCATCACCAATATTCTGGTGAATGAGGCCTGCTCCTCGGGATGCGGTTCATTTCTGGAAAACTTTGCCTCTACGCTGAAGATCCCGGCCGAAAAGATCGCGGACGCGGCCTTTGCCTCCCGGAATCCGGCGGTGCTGGGAAGCCGGTGTACTGTATTTATGAACAGCAGTATCATCACGGAGCAGAGAAACGGAAGGCTGCCGGAGGACATCATGGCAGGACTGTGCCGTTCCATCATCGAGAACGTGTTTACCAAGGTGGTGCGGCTGTCCAATCTGGATTCCCTGGGAGACCGTATCGTTGTGCAGGGAGGGACTTTTGAGAACAACGCGGTGCTGCGGGCTATGGAGGAGTATACGGGAAGAGAGGTGATCCGCGCTCCCTACCCCGGTCTGATGGGAGCTGTGGGTGTGGCGCTGATCGCCAGGGAACGCCATCAGAAGGAACCGGACCGGCATACCTTTATTGATCTGGATGCGCTGGATGGATTTTCTTATCGTCAGGAGGCCAACGCCCCATGCCCCTTCTGCGCCAACCACTGCAAACGCACCATTATTTCTTTCTCCAACGGGAATCACTGGATCACCAATAACCGATGTGAGCGGGGAGAGATCCTGGGAGATCCCAGGGATGCCGGTGTGAAAAAGCAGTTAAAGGAACAGAAAGAGAGGACGGACCGGGGGGAGAACCTTTTTGCCCTGCGGGAGAAGCTGCTGTTTCAGGAATACCCTGTTCCCCAGCCGTCAAAGAAGCGGGAATGCACCATTGGAATCCCCAGAGTGCTGTCCTTCTGGGAGACCATGCCCTTCTGGACCACTTTCTGGCGTGCCCTGGGGTTTGAGGTGAAGCTTTCCGATCTCAGTACCAGAAAGATCTATGAGGATGGTCTGTCCGCAGTAACATCGGATACCGTATGCTTTCCCGCGAAGCTGGTGCACGGCCACCTCCGGAATCTGGCAGGGAAGGGAGTGGACCGGATCTTCATGCCGTCCATTACCACGGTTCCTTCGGAAAATACGGAGAAGACCAGCGAGTCCATGTGCGCGGTGGTAAAAGGATATCCTATTGTAGTGAGAAATTCTGACAATCCTCTGGACAGATGGCAGATCCCTTATGACGCTCCCCTGTTCCACTGGCCGTCCCCGGGGGACCGGGACCGTCAGCTTACCGAATATATGGAGAAGACATTCCGGATCCCGGCCGGGGAGACCCGGATGGCCATGGAAGCCGGAGACCAGGCGCAGAGGACATTCACCCGGGAACTCCACAAGGCCGGGGACGCTGTGATGGAGCGGGTGACCAGAGAGGGAACCTTTGCCGTGATCCTGGCGTCCAGACCGTATCAGAACGATTCCCTGGTGAATCACGATCTTCCGGAACTGTTTTCCAATATGGGGATCCCGGTCCTGACAGCGGATTCTCTTTCCCAGGCAGGCCAGGTGGATCTCAGCAAAAGCCGTCTGGATGTGGTGAACAATTATCACGCCAGGATGCTCTCTTCAGCCATCCTGGCGGCCGAGAACCCTCACCTGGAATATGTGCAGATCGTCAGCTTCGGCTGCGGCCACGACGCTTATCTGTCCGATGAGATCATCCGGCTGATGAATGAGATCTCAGGGAAGACCCCTCTGATCCTGAAGCTGGATGAGAGTGATATCCAGGGACCGCTGCGGATCCGTGTACGGTCGTTCCTGGAGACGGTGTCCATGGAGAGAGAACGGAGAACATCGGTTGTTCCCAGAAAACTGGCGGATCCCTATCCGGTGAAATTTGAGAAAAAAGACAGGAAGGAGCGGATCGTGCTGGTGCCCAACACCTCCCACGCCTTCTGCCGGATCATGTCGGCGGCCCTCAGTACCCAGGGAATCCGGGCTGTTCCGCTGGAGATCGGACGGGAGGAGGCTATCCGTCTGGGAAAACAGTATGTACATAACGATATCTGCTTCCCTGCCCAGATCGTCATCGGGGAGGCTCTGGCCGCATTAAAAAGCGGAAAGTATGATATCAGCCATACCGCGGTGGGAATGGCAAAGTATATCGGAGACTGCCGGCTGACCCATTACAGCGCGCTGCTGCGGAAAGCCCTGGATGACGCGGGATTTTCAGAGGTTCCCATCCTTACCAACGACGATGTGGATTATCATGACCTGCATCCCGGCTTTAAGATGAATCTGCTGTCTGCCGTCCGGCTGGACTTTGCCCTTCCCATGATCGATGTGCTGGAGGAGCTGCTCCGGAAGATCCGGCCTTATGAGAAGGTGGCGGGAAGCGCTGAGAAGGCCTTTGAAGAAGGCATGGACTACCTGGTGAACGGTCTGGAGGGTTCCGGAATTTCAGGAGCCAGGAAAGGCTTCCGGAAGGCGGTGGATCGGATGGCGAAGGTGGAATACGACCGGTCCTCGCGGATCAAGGAGCAGTATCCGGATGCCCAGATCCTGCCTCTGGATTACGATCCGGATGTGAGTTTTGCCAACATTGAGAACCGGCTGCAGATGCTGGTGATGAATATCCGGGATACAGGAAAGGAAGAAACGAAAAAGAGCGTGCGTTCAGAGGCAAGCTGACAGAGCAACTGCCGCTGCCTTTGCGTTTGCCTTTGCCGGGCGCACTATATGCCTTTCGAGCATCTGAGCGTCATCTGATTTAAGCATTAGCTATACGGCTGCTGTATGTGTATAATAGATACAGATGAAACAAAAAGTGACAGTCTGGCATTCCGGCTGCACTGTCACACGAAAGAGGTGCGAAAAGGATGAACCGGATTTGGAACCGGCTGACGGAACCTGGGATGGAGCTGCCGGAGAGCAGGAAGATTTTTTCCAACGCCGCGCTGAAGGCCATGATCCTTCCCCTGTTTCTGGAACAGCTTCTGGGAGTGCTGGTGGGAGTGGCGGACACCTTTATGGTGAGTTATGCGGGAGAGGCGGCGGTGTCGGGCGTCTCACTGGTGAATATGTTCAACACAGTCTTTCTGTTTCTGTTTTCCGCGCTGTCCGCGGGAGGCGCTGTGGTGGTGAGTCAGTATATCGGAAACAGGGACAGGGAAAACGGATGTCTCTCCTCCAGCCAGCTTATGATGATCTCCGGGGTGTTTTCCGTGGTGGTGATGGGAGCGGTACTGCTTTTGAACCGTCAGCTTCTGCGGCTCCTTTTCGGAGAGGTGGATCCGGAGGTGATGGAGGCCTGTGAGACGTATCTGAGGATTTCCGCCTATTCTTACCCGGCCATCGCGGTGTACAACGCGGGAGCGGCCATGTACCGGAGCATGGGAAAGACCGGTGTGACCATGTATCTGTCGGCGGCCTCCAATGTGATCAATATCGTGGGAAATGCCGTAGGTGTTTTCCTACTCCACGGAGGAGTGGCAGGAGTGGCATATCCTTCTTTGATCGCCAGGAGCTTTGCGGCAGTGGTGATCGTCTGCCTGTGCTTTGGAAAAAAGAATCCTGTCTGTCTGAGATGGAAGCAGCTTTTTTGCTGGAATGGGGAAATGCTGAACCGGATACTGGGGATCGCGGTACCCAACGGGATCGAGAACGGTCTGTTCCAGCTGGTAAAGGTGGCTCTCAGCAGTATCACGGCGCTGTTCGGCACCGTGCAGATCGCGGCCAACGGTGTGGCCCAGAGCTTCTGGTCCATGGCCGCGCTGATGGGGACCTCTCTGGGACTGGCGTTTGTCACTGTTACGGGGCAGTGCATGGGAGCCAGGGATACGGAGGCGGCAGAGTACTATATGAGGAAGCTGCTGCGCATTACGCTGGTCACATCCGTGGCCTGGAACGGGCTGATCCTGGTGATATCCCCCCTGGTGATCCGGGGGTATGCGCTGTCAGAGGAGGCGGCCCGCCTGGTGCTGGTGCTGATACTGATCCATAACGTGTGCAATGCGGTGTTTTATCCTTTCTCCGGGGCGCTGTCCAGCGGTCTTAGGGCGGCTGGAGATGTGAAATTCACCATGTATGTCAGCATACTTTCCACTGTCGGCTGCCGGGTTCTGTTTTCTGTTGTTTTGGGGATCTGGATGAATCTGGGGGTGATCGGCGTGGCCCTGGCCATGTGTCTGGACTGGGCGGTACGGGCGCTCCTTTTCTGGATCCGGTTCTGCAGGGGAAGCTGGAAACGTTTCCGGGTTATCTGAAGATGGCAATGGCGGCAGCGAAGCCGGAAGGCGGAACGGCTGCCCCAGAGGAAAAGAGAGGTACAGCCTCTCTTTACTTTTTGGGAAAATTATTTTATACTGGGTAAAGATTTTATAACAGTTTGGCCGTCCAATGTTTTGCCAGGCCGGAAGGCGGAACTGTTGTTTCTGGCATATCACTGGAAATGCTGCGGGTGCGCGGCCAATGACTGGACCGGCTTGGGAGAGGCGGTAGTGTCAAGTAATCTATGAAAAACTGAGCCGAAAAAATAGGCTCAAAAGAACCTTGAAAATTGCAGATATCGATGCCGAAAAGCTCTCCGAGGGCTTAGGGCACTGCCCTAAGAACCCGCAAGGGACCAGTCCCTTGACCCAATATCGGGCTCTGCCCGAACCCGTCCTCGCCGGAAGGCAGGAAAAGGGCGCAATTGCCCCCCTTTTCTGCTGGAGAGGATGCTCCGTGAGCTTATGTCAATAGACTTTCGCGGCATATCCTCACAGCCGGCTGTGCCGCCTGCTCCGGTATTCCACGGTTCTATTGACAACAGCTCCGCTCCGATCCAGCAGTTCCGGTTTCCTGCATGTTCAGGATGGTCTGCTGACCAAGGAAGATAAGCAGCTGCCACTTGCCTGGCATGTTGTCAGCATCCTGGAGAATTTCCACTTCGTTAAGAACTTTGTATTTATTGTGTTTGTGAGGGCGCAGGAAGTTGTAATACGCAACCCAGAGAGCCAGGTCATAGTTGGCACCTTCGATGTTGTCAAAGCCGTTTGTTTTCCGGTAAGAAGCCTTATAGGTCCGGTTCAGTCGTTCTACGATCTGTTTGAACGGACGGTGTTCCTTAGATACAGCATCGTCGTTGGTAAGTCCGATCACCTGGGTGATCTGGAAGGCAAAGTCCTTGCCAAACTTCTTTGCGAATTCCATGGCGGCAAGCGGATAGGCGCTGTAGCCGTCAGCAATGAATTTGAAGTTTTCAGGGAGCTTCTTAAGCCCCTGGAAGGCCATGCGCATGGCAAGAATACAAGGGCCAACTCCACGGTTATCGGACACCTGGTAACCGATGATGGAACGGCAGGCAGCGTTCATGATCAGCCAGACGTAGGTTTTGATGCCGCGGACTTTGATGTAGGTTTCATCGGCCACAAAGGATTCCCCTTTGCGATAAGGATACTGATCGACGAAGGGTTTGACGCAGATGGCCGCGGTCTTGCAGTAGTTGGCGATCTGCTGATGGGAGATCTGGATGTTATAGAGATCTTTGAGTGCCTGGCTGGTTTTGCGCAGCGACAGGCCGAGGTTGATATGCAGCGTCAGGCACAGAGACATAACGTGGGCGTTATGCTTACTGAATTTCAGGGAAGAAGCGTTCTTAGGAAGGGTGCTTACGTCCATGCTGAAAAAATCTATCGTGAATTGACGGTAGATGTAGTGGAGCTTGTATTTATTTTTGCCGTAATCCTCTTCCAGGTCTTCCTTATCCACCTTTTTGAGATTGTGGAGATAATAAGGACATTTGGGATTGACGCACTTGTGGATGATAAAATGCTTCCGTTCTTTTTTCGCCACGAGAGCCTTGCCACAGTGAGGACACCGCAGGGTGAATTGCTTGCTGAAGCGGTTTTCTCCCGGTGAAAAGTTTGTATTGCATACTTTGCAATGTAGCTGTCCAGCTTTTCCGTTATTGCGGTAAAGATAAGGCTGTGGGGCACCGCAGGAAGGGCAGGAGCAGTCTTCCGGGATGTCACATTCCTTACGTCGGGAGACAGGTTTTATTTTGACATTGTATCTATGTTCAAAGTAAGGGATCAGGAGATGCCAGTCCCACTCATGCTGGATGATCTGGACTTTTGGAAGTTCGTCCACTTTGAACTTCTGATATTTTGGAGAATGGGAATCATCGAAAGCCCACTGCTTAAGTGGTAGATATCTGCAGATGAAGTTGATTAACCAGCAATTTTGCTGGTAGAGATATTGAATAATAGAGAGTAAGTATTGTATAATGTCCATGAGCATTGGCTCCTTTCGGGGATGTTGGTTTGGCGATTGACATTATACCAGAAAAGGGAGGTCAATGCTCTTTTTATTGCGGATTTCCCTTAAAATCAAGGTTTTTATTATATTTTGGAGCAAAAAAACAGGTAGTTTTTGACACTACCGGAGAGGCGGCGGAGGAAATATTATGAAATGTGAGGATGCGGTCCTGAAAATCGGGGACTATATCAAAGGAGACATGAGCTGCGGGGAGATGGAAGAATTCATCGCCCATGTGAAAACGTGTCCGGAGTGCTATGACGAGCTGGAAACGTACTATACCATTTCCGTGGGAATGAAATTCCTGGATGATATCCGGCAGGAGCCTTACAATATCCCTGAGATGCTGAAACAGGATCTGAGGAAACAGGAAAAATACCTGCGCAGGCGGCGGCAGCTTGGACGTCTTCTGATCGCGGCGGCTGTTTTGATCCTGGCGGCGGGAGCGGGGTATCTTGCCTGGCGGTGGGGCTGGCTGGATATCCCCCCGCTGTTTTAGAGGGGGAGCAGCGCGGCCATGAAAGCGCCATTGGGACGATATATGTGATGAAAGGAACGATATGAGTGAAAAAATTGTTTTGATTGACGGGCACAGTATACTGAACCGGGCTTTTTACGGGCTGCCGGATCTGACGAATTCCGAGGGACTTCACACCAACGGGGTGTACGGGTTCCTGAATATTATGACCAGGATCCTGGAGGAAGAAAAGCCGCAGTATCTGACAGTGGCTTTTGATGTTCACGCTCCCACCTTCCGGCATCAGATGTACGGGGAGTACAAGGGAACCAGAAAAGCCATGCCCCAGGAGCTGCGGGAACAGGTTCCTCTGATCCGTCAGGTGCTGGAGGCCATGGGAGTGTGCATTGTGTCCATGGAGGGATATGAAGCGGATGACCTTCTGGGAACCATCGCGAAGCGGGGAGAGGCGCGCGGGCTGGAGGTGACAGTGGTTTCCGGAGACCGGGATCTGCTGCAGCTGGCTACGGACCGGATCCAGGTGAGGATTCCCAAGACCAGAGGCGGCAGGACGGTGATCGAGGATTATCACACCGCCCAGGTGGTGGAAAAATACCAGGTGACCCCGCCGCAGATCATTGAATTGAAAGCTCTGATGGGAGATACGGCAGATAACATCCCGGGCATTCCCGGGGTGGGTGAGAAAACAGCCACAAAGATCATTGCAGAGTACGGTACCATTGAGAATGCTTATGAGCATCTGGAGGAGATCCGGCCCAACAAGGCAAAGGAATCTCTCCGGGCACATTACGATCTGGCGGTACTCAGCAAAAAGCTGGCCACCATCAATGTGGACAGTCCGGTGGAATTTTCCTGGGACAGTGCCCGGCTGGGGAATTTATATACTCCGGCAGCTTACGAGATGTTCCGCAGGCTGGATTTTAAGAATCTGCTGTCCCGTTTTGAGGAGGAGTCCAGGGAAGGGCAGGAGGCCATGACCTTTCAGAACGTAAAAGATCCGCAGCAGGCCCGGAAGATCTGGGAGGAGGCCATGAGGGCACCTGGGGCCGGAATTTCCCTTCTGGAGGGAAGCCGCGGCCTGGCCGGTATGGGACTGGCTTTCGGAAAACAGCAGGTCTATTATTTTCCTGTATCCAAAGAAGCGGGGGAGGAGAAGGGCGCCGGCACCGGGACGGATGCGGCGGGGAAAGAAGCCGCGGTATCTGAAGGGGCTGGTATGCTTACCGCCGAAGAACTGTGTGAGCTGGCGGGAAGGCTTTTTCAGCGGGAAGCGCCTGTCAGCGCCCCGGATATCAAGACCATGCGCAAGCGGATCGAGATCCCTGCCAGCGGCCATGTCTTTGATCTGAGCATCGCGGCTTATCTGCTGAATCCCCTGAAGAATTCCTACACGTATGACGATGCGGCCAAGGAATATCTGGGGGAGACCGTTCCCTCCCCGGAGGAGATCTTTGGAAGCGGCAGGCTGCCGGATCTGTCTGCCGCCCAGGAGGAGAAAAATGCCCTCTACGGGGCTGCCCAGGCGTATGTGGCATGGGCGGCCAGAGAGCCCTTGTGCCGGGCTCTTGAGGAATCCGGGATGAAAAAGCTGTTCGATGAGATCGAGATGCCCCTGGTGTTCACTCTGGATGATATGGAGAAAGAGGGGATCAGGGCAGAGGCCCAGGCGCTGAAGGCTTACGGGGATCAGCTTCAGGTAAGAATCCGGGAGCTGGAAAATTCCATCTGGGAGCAGGCCGGGGAGAAATTCAATATCAATTCTCCCAAGCAGCTGGGGGTCATCCTTTTTGAAAAGATGGGAATGCCCGGGGGAAAGAAGACCAAAACCGGTTATTCCACTGCTGCCGATGTGTTGGACAAGCTGGCGCCGGATCATCCCTTTGCGGCGGATATTCTGGAGTACCGGCAGCTTGCCAAGCTGAAGTCCACCTATGCGGACGGCCTGGCCAATTATATCGGAGAGGACGGAAGGATCCACTCCACCTTCAATCAGACCATTACAGCTACGGGGCGGATCAGCAGTACGGAACCGAATCTGCAGAATATTCCCATCCGTATGGAACTGGGAAGGCTGATCCGGAAGGTGTTTGTTCCCAGGGAGGGATACGTGTTCCTGGATGCGGACTATTCCCAGATCGAGCTTCGGGTGCTGGCTCACCTCTCTGGGGATGAAAAGCTGATCCAGGCGTATAAGGAGGCCCAGGATATCCACCGGATCACAGCCTCCCAGGTATTCCATGTGCCTTTTGATCAGGTAACGGATCTGCAGAGGCGCAACGCCAAAGCGGTGAATTTCGGGATCGTCTATGGCATCAGTTCCTTTGGGCTGAGCCAGGATCTCAGCATCACCAGAAAGGAAGCCGCGGAATATATCGAGAAATATTTTGAGACATATCCCAAGATCAAGGGGTTTCTGGACGGTGAGGTGGAAAAGGCCAGAAAGGACGGATACGTAACCACCATGTTCGGCCGCCGCAGGCCGGTGCCGGAGCTGAAGTCCAGCAATTTCATGCAGCGCTCCTTTGGAGAACGGGTGGCCATGAATTCTCCGATCCAGGGAACGGCAGCGGACATCATCAAGATCGCCATGGTGCGGGTAAATGAACGTCTGCGCCGGGAGAACCTGAAGTCCCGGCTGCTTCTGCAGGTGCACGATGAGCTTCTCATTGAAACGGCAGAGGAAGAGGTGGACACTGTTTCGCGGATCCTGGAGGAGGAGATGCGGGGAGCCGCTGCTCTGGCCGTACCCCTGGAAGTGGATATGCATACAGGGAAAAACTGGTACGAGGCCAAATAGAGTTGCAGCTGAGCCTTCTGCTGTCCTGCGGGGGCGCTGTGGGGAGGAGTTATGAGGATTATTGGAATTACCGGCGGAGTGGGCGCCGGGAAAAGTGAGATCCTGCATTTTATCGCAGATACCTTTGCGGCGGCAGTGGTGGAAGCGGATCAGGTGGGATATCTGGTGATGCAGCCCGGGGCAGAGGCGTTCGATCCCATTGTGGAGCTGTTTGGAAAGGAAATCCTGACCGGAGACGGAAGGCTGGACCGGGAGGAGATATCCAGGAGAGTTTTCAGAGACAGAGAACTTCTGGAGCGGCTGAACGCCATTGTCCATCCGGCGGTAAAGGCTTATATCCGCCGGGCTATGGAAAAGGAACGTCAGGCGGGTACTCCGTTTTTCATAGTGGAGGCGGCGCTTTTGCTGGAAGATAAATATGATGAAATCTGCGATGAACTGTGGTATATTTATGCAGACGAAGAAACCCGGATCCAAAGACTGATGAAAAACCGGGGCTATACGGAGGAAAAATCCAGAAGGATCATCGCCAACCAGCTTGGCCGGGAAGAGTTTGAAAGCCGCTGTGATGTGAAGATCGACAACAGCGGGGAATTTGAAGCAACGAAAGAACAGATATTGCAGAGGATGCGGATATATGAGACTATGTAGTATTGCCAGCGGCAGCAGCGGAAACTGTATTTATGTGGGCAGCGATACCACGCATGTGCTGGTGGATGCGGGAATCAGCGGAAAACGGGTGGAGATGGGCCTGAATATGCTGGATCTGACCTGTACAGATCTGGATGGTATCGTGATCACCCACGAACATTCGGATCACGTCCGGGGGCTGGGGGTAATGGCCAGAAAAAGCCGTGTGCCGATCTATGCCACCAGAGGGACCATCCGGGCCATACAGAACAGCGGCAGTCTGGGAAAGTTTCCGGAGGGAATTTTCCATGAGATTTCGGAGGACCAGCCATTTGTGCTGGGAGATCTGACTGTAAAGCCCTTTGCCATATCCCACGATGCGGCCCAGCCTGTGGGATACCGGGTGGAGCAGGGAGACAGGGCCGTGGGAATCGCCACGGATATGGGCATTTACAATGATTATATCGTGGAACGGCTTTCCGGGCTGGACGCCCTGCTCCTGGAAGCCAATCACGATGTAAATATGCTTCAGGTGGGGAGCTATCCTTACCCGCTGAAGCGGAGGATCCTGGGAGAACGGGGACATCTGTCCAATGAAACAGCGGGACAGCTTCTGTGCCGTCTGCTGCACGATCATATGAAAGCTGTGCTCCTGGGACATCTGAGCAAGGAAAATAATTATGAGGCACTGGCCTACGAGACAGTCTGCTCGGAGGTGACCATGGGAGACAATCCTTATAAGGCCGCTGATTTTGATATTTCGGTGGCTCACCGGGATCAGGCTTCCCAGGTAGTGGTGCTGTAGGAGGAAAACGAAGATGAAAAAGACAATCATTACCGTAGTGGGAAAAGACACCGTGGGAATCATCGCAAAAGTGTGTACATATCTGGCCAATAACCGGATCAATATCCTGGATATTTCCCAGACGATCGTGGACGGGTATTTCAACATGATGATGATCACCGATACGTCCGCCAGCACCAAGACCATCGGAGAGATCTCCAGGGAAATGGAGAAGGTGGGGGAGGAGATCGGTGTCTCCATCCGCTGCCAGCACGAGGATATTTTTAATAAGATGCACCGCATCTAGGCCGGGAGGGTAAAGATCATGATTAATATGTTTGAGGTAAACGAGACCAATAAGATGATCGAGCAGGAAAACCTGGATGTGAGGACCATCACCATGGGAATCAGCCTTCTGGACTGCATCGACTCCAGTCTGGAGGAGGTAAACCGGAAGATTTATGAGAAAATCACACGTCTGGCAGGAAAATTGGTGAAAACCGGCGAGGAAATTTCTCAGGAATACGGGATTCCGGTGGTAAACAAAAGGATTTCTGTCACACCCATCGCTCTGGTAGGCGGGGCGGCCTGCAAAACACCGGAGGATTTCGTTTCCATAGCGAAAACACTGAATAAAGCGGCGCATGCGGTGGGGGTGAATTTCATCGGCGGATATTCCGCTCTGGTGAGCAAGGGGATGACGCCGGCTGATGAACTGCTGATCCGTTCCATTCCCCGGGCGCTGTCCGAGACGGACCGGGTATGCAGTTCTGTGAATCTGGGTTCCACCAAGACGGGGATCAATATGGATGCCGTGAAGCTGATGGGCGAGATGGTGCTGGAGACGGCAAGAGCCACAGAGGAACAGGACTCCCTGGGCTGTGCCAAACTGGTGGTGTTCTGCAATGCCCCGGATGACAATCCCTTTATGGCCGGTGCCTTTCACGGGGTGACAGAGGCAGACGCGGTGATCAATGTGGGTGTCAGCGGCCCCGGTGTGGTGAAGTACGCGCTGGAGCAGGTACGGGGAGCCAATTTTGAAGTGCTCTGTGAGACCATCAAAAAGACAGCTTTTAAGATCACCCGGGTAGGGCAGCTTGTGGCAAAGGAAGCGTCCAAACGTCTGGGAATTCCCTTTGGGATCGTGGATCTGTCCCTGGCTCCCACTCCCGCGGTGGGGGACTCTGTGGCGGAGATCCTGGAGGAGATCGGACTGGAGAGCGTGGGAGCTCCGGGAACCACCGCGGCCCTGGCTCTGCTGAACGATCAGGTGAAAAAAGGCGGTGTGATGGCTTCCTCCTATGTGGGAGGCTTAAGCGGCGCGTTTATTCCGGTCAGCGAGGATAAGGGAATGATCGATGCGGTGTCCGCAGGTACTCTGACGCTGGAGAAGCTGGAGGCCATGACCTGTGTCTGCTCAGTGGGGCTGGATATGATCGCTGTCCCCGGAGATACCAGTGCCGCCACCATTTCCGGTATGATCGCTGATGAGATGGCCATCGGCATGGTGAATCAGAAAACCACCGCTGTGCGTGTGATCCCTGTGATCGGAAAGCGTGTGGGAGATACGGTGGAGTTCGGCGGTCTTTTGGGATATGCGCCGGTGATGCCGGTGAACAGGTCCGGCTGCGAGGCTTTTGTGGGCAGAGGCGGCAGGATCCCCGCGCCCATCCACAGTTTTAAAAATTAGTGACGGTTCGGACATCAGATCACAGACACGGATCCAGGACGGATATCTGCCGGAAGGGCAGCTTCTGTCCTGGATCCGATCTTTGTCATATCAGATGCCGGTACACGGGTTTATATAATGACCAGCGGCCTGCTGTACGGATGGGAGAAAGGCCTGTGATATTTGGAGCAGCGTATTGTTTCGTACAGACAGGCAATCCTGGTATTTTCATCCAGTGTCCTTCTTCCCTCTTCATCCAGCAGTCCGGGGGCGTCCGCCAGCTTTGTGATAAGCGGCAGACGGCCCTTTTTTTTGATCTCCCCAAGTACGTGGGACGCTTCCTGCCGAAAGCCCAGAAGCCGGGCATAGGAGATGGGAGGAGCCTGCCGGATATCCAGAAGCAGATGAAAGAGTGCCCGGGAAATCCTGGTATAGGTCAGCTCCCTGGTTTTTAAAAGGGAGACAAATCCGGGGATGGTGGAGAAGGAGTTCCTGCAGCGGATGATCCGGTCCGCCAGCTGGGGTGAGAGATCCCCGCAGCGCGTCATCTCCCGGCGGCTCCGGCTGTAAAGTGTCCAGCGCAGAAGGAGGGAAAAATCCTCATCCCAAAGGCAGCCTTCGTTTTTGACCGCCTGGATAAAAGCCGCGCGAACCTCCGGAGGCAGCCCCTCCAGAACCGGATGCCGCCCAAGACCGGACAGCCCGTCGGGCAGCTCCTTTAACGCCCGCCGGATGGCGGCGGCAGAGGGAAGAGAAGTATCCCAGGCAGTATCGTGATAGCCGCTTCCCATACGGCGGACGGTGAAGGGGCGCATGGAGCTTCCCAGACGGTGAAGTGTTTTGCAGTATTCGATTCCCAGGATATTGTTGGGAGACTCCAGAACGGACCGCACTGTCCCGGCAGTACTTTCGGGAGGGAGGAAAAGGTCCGGCTGCGGCTCTCCGGAAGGCAGAGAGGCGGCTGTCCCGGCAGCCTGTCTTCCGGCTTCCTCCAGATAAGCGGACAGGGCTTCCGAGCGGGCGGCGGGAAAAGAGCAGCCTGTCCGGAGGGCCGTCCGCAGCTTTTCCCGGTAAGCTTCCGGCTCCTGGTCCAGCAGTTTTCCCAGTCTGTCCAGGAGGGCGGTGTCACCGCATTCGCTTCCAAACGAGAGGATATCCACGCAGCCCAGCCCATCCAGCAGCTCCACCCCGGCCCGGGCAAAATGCTCAGCGCTCTGACAGGAACCGGCCGAGGGGATTTCAAAGACCAGATCCGCGCCTCCCAAAAGCGCCAGTCTGGCCCTGGTATGGGAGGACAGCATGGCAGGGCCTCCCCTCTGAACAAAATCGCCGCTGATGACGGCGATCACACAGTCCGCCTGAGTCATCCGGCGGGTCTCTTCGATCTGATAGGCATGACCCCGGTGGAAGGGGTTATATTCCGCTATGATTCCAGCAATCCTCATATTCGTGCACCTCAAAAAATACATCCGTTATTTTCCCTAATTTTATCAGGAAAACCCGCCAAATACAAGGATTTCCGGGATGCTGCGGAAGTACGTTAAAAAAATAACTAACCTTGTAACATGAAAATAAACAGGGTATAATTTGAACTAGTGAGTATATTCGGTATCTGCGCCTGAACGGCGCGGAAAACCGGGCAAGGGGTGAAGCCCGGCAGGACTTTCCGAGACTTTTGGGAGGGCGATGCTGACAGCGGAGGATTTCCCGGAAGGAAGAAAGCAAAAAAGGGCGAAACTGTTACAAAAACCTGTCCTGCGGGCAGGGGAAACAACGAAAGGAGTCATAGAATCATGGGATTTATTGACGTAATCAAGGCGAGAGCAAAAGCAAACAAAAAGGTGATCGTACTTCCGGAGACTGAGGACAGAAGAACGTATGAAGCAGCCGCGCAGATCCTGAAAGAGGGTATCGCGGATATCGTTCTGGTGGGAAGCGAGGAGGCCGTAAAGAAGGGAAGCGAGGGACTGGATATTTCCGGTGCCAAGATCGTGGATCCGGCTACCTCCGAGAGAACACAGGCATATATCGATAAGCTGGTGGAGTTGAGAAGCAAAAAGGGCATGACCCCGGAGCAGGCAAAGGAGATCCTGCTGAATCAGTATCTGTACTACGGAGTTATGATGGTGAAGATGGGAGATGCCGACGGTATGGTATCCGGTGCCTGCCATTCCACTGCTGACACCTTAAGACCCTGCCTGCAGATCCTGAAGACCAAACCGGGAACCAAGCTGGTATCCGCTTTCTTCCTGATGGTAGTTCCCAACTGTGAGTACGGCGCGGACGGAACCTTCATTTTTGCGGATTCCGGACTGAATCAGAATCCCAATCCGGAAGAGCTGGCAGCCATCGCGGCATCTTCCGCAGAGTCCTTCCAGCTTCTGGTTGAGAAGGAGCCGGTTGTGGCGATGCTGTCCCATTCCACAAAGGGAAGCGCCAAGCATCCGGATGTGGACAAGGTTCTGGAAGCTACCAGGATCGCCAAGGAGCAGAATCCGGATCTGAAGCTGGACGGCGAGTTCCAGCTGGATGCGGCTATCGTTCCCAGCGTAGGAGCATCCAAGGCACCGGGCAGCGATGTGGCCGGAAAGGCAAACACCCTGATCTTCCCGGATCTGGATGCGGGAAATATCGGATACAAGCTGGTACAGAGACTGGCTAAGGCGGAAGCCTACGGACCCATTACCCAGGGTATCGCAAAACCGGTGAACGATCTGTCCAGAGGCTGCTCCGCAGAGGATATCGTGGGCGTTGTGGCTATCACAGCCGTTCAGTGCCAGGCGGAGTAAATATGGAGGAGCCGGAGGCGCAGGAGTCTGCCGGCCCGCCGATCAAGAAGCATGAATGCAGCGGTCTGCCCGGAGGTGAAGCCTCTGGGCGGTTTCCGTTGCCGTATATCCTGCGGGATACCGGATACGGCCGGTTCCTGCAGAAAGATAGATAAAGAAAAAGCTGGAGGGTAAAGAAAATGAATGTATTAGTTATCAACTGCGGAAGCTCTTCCCTGAAATATCAGTTAATCAATTCTGACTCTGAGGAAGTTCTGGCAAAGGGACTCTGTGAAAGGATCGGTATCGACGGAAGACTGGTTTACCAGAAAGAGGGATGCGACAAGGAGATCACCGAGGCGGCTATGCCCACCCATAAAGAGGCCATCCAGATGGTGCTGCAGGCTCTGACCAACGAGAAGACAGGCGCCATTGCCAGCCTGCAGGAGGTAAATGCCATCGGACACCGTGTGGTACACGGCGGTGAGAAGTTCGCCTCTTCCGTGATCATCAATGACGAAGTGGTAAAGGCGGTGGAGGAGTGCAATGACCTGGCTCCGCTGCACAATCCGGCAAACCTGATCGGCATCAATGTCTGCGCAGAGCTGATGCCGGGAGTTCCGCAGGTGGCTGTATTCGATACCGCTTTCCATCAGACCATGCCTGCCAAGGCATATCTGTACGGCCTGCCGCTGGAATATTATAAGAACTACAAAGTGAGAAGATACGGTTTCCATGGAACCAGCCACAGCTTTGTGTCCAAACGCGCGGTGGAATTCCTGGGACTGGACAAGGACAACTCCAAAGTGATCGTCTGCCACCTGGGCAACGGTTCTTCCATCAGTGCCGTAGAGAACGGCAAATGTGTGGACACCACCATGGGCCTGACTCCTCTGGAGGGCGTGGTAATGGGAACACGTTCCGGTAATATCGATCCCGCGATCATGGAATTCCTGGCAAAGAAGGAAAACCTGGATATCTCCGGTGTGATGAATGTCCTGAACAAGAAGTCCGGTCTTCTGGGACTCTCCGGCGGTCTTTCCAGTGACTTCCGTGACCTGAACGAGGCGGCAGAGAGCGGAAATGAGGCTGCGGCCAATGCCATCGAGGTGCTGGCATACGGTATCGCCAAGTTTGTAGGCGGTTATGTGGCTGCCATGAACGGCGTGGACGCCATTGTATTCACCGCCGGAATCGGTGAGAATGCCTGCCCGGTCCGTGAGAAAGTGGTAAGCTATCTGGGATACCTGGGAATCACTCTGGATAAGGAAGCCAACAGCAAGAGAGGCGAGGAGATCGTGATCTCCACTCCGGACTCCAAGGTTAAAGTGGCCGTGATCCCCACCAATGAGGAACTGGCTATCTGCCGTGAGACCGTAGCTCTGGTAAGATAGAAGAAATGTTACAGTTCAGCCGTCAACTGTCCCGCGAGGTGTCCCGCTGTATTTGCAGCGGGATCCCGAGGCCTGCGGGCGCCAGGCTGCGAGAAACGCAGCCTGTGTGCATACTTTTGTGACAGTGAAGCCGGAAGGCTGAACTGTTACGAAGAAATAGATTTGTCAAGAAAAATTGGTTGACAAACAGCCTTTGCTTATGTATAATTGGTTGAGTGTGGTTAGGAGAACATTATGTTGATTGATTTGTCCAAAGTGCTGTCCCGTCAGGGAGAGCAGCAAATTGCCAGTATCCGGCCGGAGGGAGAGGAATTTTCCTGTGAGCTGGGAACGTTCGCCTATGCTGAGAGGGGACCGGTGGAGCTTACCATCGTCCATACAGGAGAGCAGGAGCTGACTCTTTCCGGAAAAGGGAGAATATCCGTCTGGATACCCTGCAGCCGGTGTCTGGAACCTGTGGAGGTACCCTTTGACATAGAGCTGGATGAGAAGATAGATATGAAGCTGAGCGACCAGGAGCGGATAGAAGAACTGGATGAAAGCTGCTATATCTGCGAGCGTAAGCTGGATACGGAGAAACTGCTTCATAATGAACTGCTAATCCAATGGCCAATGCGGGTACTCTGTAAAGAGGACTGTAAAGGAATCTGCAGCCGTTGTGGAGCAAATCTGAACCGGAAATCGTGTGATTGTGACACAGAAGCTTTAGATCCCAGAATGGCTGTGATCAGTGATATATTTAAGAACTTTAAGGAGGTGTAAAACCAATGTCCATCTGTCCGAAGAATAAAACTTCCAAAGCCAGAAGAGACAAGAGAAGAGCGAACTGGAAGATGAGCGCTCCCAATCTTGTAAAGTGCAGCAAATGCGGTGCTCTGACTATGCCGCACAGAGTTTGCAAGGCTTGTGGTTCCTATAACAAGAGAGAGATCATTCCTCAGGAGATGTAATGAGAGATGAAGACCTCCCGGCAGCTTGCTGCCGGGAGGTCTTTTGTTTCTATCATAGGAAAGCAATTTCCTATGATAGAAACAACGCTCCAGGATTCTTTCTTGACAGGAAACTGCGTTTCCATGAAACAAAAACGCACCGGGGAGGCAAAACAGTTACTCATGATGTGACAATGCTTTATTTTATCTTGCACTATGGCGTAAGGAATGTTACAATAGGTAAAAATGGCTTGTGTCAAAAAAATAACAGGATCTATTTTCCCAGTGGCAGCCGTTTTTGAAGAAGGACCATGTTCGGCTTGACAGCTCGCTGCTGTGAGCCGGCGGCATGCGATAAGCGCGGAAAGGATGGACTGCTGTCGGCTGTCCCCAGGACTGAGCGATGGTCCGGAGAGAAACTTAAGAAAGGAAGAGAAACATGGGTAAGACAAATAAGAAAGACAAGATTGTTGTGATCGGCGCCGGTAATGTGGGTGAGGCGATCGCCTATACGCTGATGGTGAGAGATCAGGCCAATGATATTGTTCTGGTGGATGTGAATGAGGACAGAGCAAAGGGCGCGGCGCTGGATATCGCACATGGAACCAGTTTCTACAAGCAGATCTGGGTTCGCCAGGGGGGATATGAGGAGTGCGCAGATGCCAGGCTGATCATCATTACGGCTGGTGTTGCCAGAAAGCCGGGGCAGACTCGTCTTGATCTGGCCAAGATCAATGTGAATATTGCCAGAGATATTACAAGACAGATCATGGAGCATGCGGAAAATCCTCTGATCCTGGTGGTTTCCAATCCTGCGGATATCATTACCCAGGCCGTGACGGAAACCTCCGGACTGCCGGCCAGCCGCGTGATCGGCAGCGGTACGTCCCTGGACACTGCCCGGTTCCGTTATCTGATCAGCGCCAGGATGCACGTGAGCGTGGAGGATGTGAATGCCTATATTATCGGAGAGCATGGAGACAGCCAGGTACCGGTATGGAGTTCTGCCAATATCGCGGGCTTCCCGCTGGACGAATTTGCCCGTCAGGTAAACCACAAGATCGACAAGGCGCAGATCGCGGAGCGTACCCGCAACGGCGGGGCAGAGGTGATCGGCCTGAAGGGAGCCACCTTCTACGGTGTCGCCATGGCGGTTTCCAATTTGGTGGAGGCCATTATGCGGGATGACAGCGCGGTTCTGCCGGCCGCCCATGTACTGGATGAGAGATTTGGAGAATGGGCCGGTGTTGCGGTTTCTCTTCCCTGCCGCCTGGGATGGGAAGGCATTGAGAAAACGTTTGTAATCCCCATGAATGAGGAAGAAAGAGCTGCCATGGATAGATCTGTTGAGATCCTGAAGGAATTCTGGGAGCAGGTAAAAAATCAGTAATGATTTGTGACCGTTGGGGATGGGAGCACCGGTGGACAGACAGAGCGTAAGACTGGACGTCAGTATGTTCCCGTATCTGTTTTCCACCGGCATCCCGAAGGGTTGCGATGATTTATATCAACTTAAGAAAGGGAGATAGTAGAGATGGATAAGAAAGAGTTCGCATTGAAGCAGCATGAGGAGTGGGCAGGAAAACTGGAGATCACCAGCAGAGCCAAGCTGGAGACTCCGGAGGATCTGGCAGTTGCCTATACCCCGGGAGTTGCAGAGCCATGTCTGGCCATTTCCAAGGACGTGAACGAGTCCTACAAGTATACGAGACGCCACAACATGGTTGCTGTTGTAACTGACGGAACCGCGGTACTGGGTCTGGGTGATATCGGACCGGAGGCTGGTATGCCGGTTATGGAAGGAAAGTGCGTGCTGTTTAAGGAATTCGGAGGCGTGGATGCGTTCCCTCTGTGCGTGCGTACCAAGGATGTGGATGAGATCGTGAAAACTGTCAGCCTGCTGGCAGGAAGCTTCGGCGGAGTAAACCTGGAGGATATTTCCGCTCCCCGCTGCTTTGAGATCGAGAGAAAACTGAAAGAGTGCTGTGATATTCCGATTTTCCATGATGATCAGCACGGAACAGCAGTGGTAACAGCAGCCGCTCTGATCAATGCCCTGAAGCTGACCGGAAAGAAGCTGGAGGAGATCAAGGTGGTAACCTCCGGAGCAGGAGCAGCCGGAATCGCCATTATCAAGCTGCTGGTAAGCCTGGGTCTGAAGCAGGTGATCATGTGTGACCGTACCGGAGCCATCTATGAGGGAAGAGAGAATCTGAATCCGGAGAAGGAGGAGATGGCAAGAATCTCCAACCGCAATATGGAGAAGGGATCTCTGGCAGATGTGCTGAAGGGCGCAGACGTATTTATCGGTGTGTCTGCACCGGGAACTGTAACGGAAGAGATGGTAAAGAGCATGGCCAAGGATCCCATCCTGTTCCCCATGGCGAATCCGGTTCCGGAAATTATGCCGGATCTGGCCAAAAAAGCAGGCGCAGCTGTGATCGGTACCGGAAGAAGTGACTTCCCCAACCAGATCAACAACGTGCTGGCATTCCCGGGAATTTTCCGGGGGGCTCTGGATGTCCGCGCAAAGGATATCAATGATGAGATGAAAGTGGCTGCTGCTTACGCCATTGCCAACCTGATTGATGAGAAGGACCTGACACCTGATTATATCATTCCCAATCCCTTTGATAAGAGGGTGGCCAAGGCTGTGGCAGAAGCTGTAGCGGAAGCGGCAAGAAAGACAGGCGTAGCACGCATCTGAGATGATAACAGGATAATTTTCGCGGCAGCGAAGCGGAAAGGCTGAACTGTTGCGGCTGGTATTTTCCGGCAAAGCACTGTGGACGCAGGTATCACAGGAGTTTGCCGGAATACCGGATAAAAAACGATCCCCGGAGTCCTCTTTAACGAGTGATCCCGGGGATCGTTTCCTTAAATATTACAGTTCAAAACATGTTTTCCGCTGTTTTGGACCGTTACTCCCAAATTATAATTTCACAACGTTGGCAGCCTGCATTCCACGTGCGCCCTCGGTCAGATCATAAGTCACAGCCTGGCCCTCGTCCAGTGATTTGAAGCCCTCTCCCTGAATGGCAGAGAAATGAACGAATACGTCAGCACCATCTTCTCCGGTAATGAAACCATAACCTTTTTCCGCATTGAACCACTTTACAGTTCCTTTGTTCATGATGTTACCTCCATAGAAAATAAAAAATAGAAAAAATAGGAAAACAGAAGAAAGAATGGAAACAAAAAAGCCCTGGTTCGGGAGATCTCTTATATTATATAATAGAATCCCGCAAACCCCATGGGCTAATATTACATACATCCAATTTCTCTTCTAATCGTCATTATAGAGTGAATATTCATAAAAGTCAAGCAGAAAAAAAGCTTTATTTCAGAGGGAAATTCGTGTATGATAGTAACAGGAAATTGACAGGAATCAGGCTCTTATCCCTGGGGAAAGAGCGGGAAAGGATGGAATATGAAGATACTGATCAAGAACGGACGGATCATTGATCCGGACACAAAGACGGACCAGGTGGGAGATCTGCTGATTGATGGAGACAAGATCGCCCGGATGGGAGAAGAGATAGATGAAAAGGCAGACAGAGTGGTGGATGCGGCGGGGTGCTATGTGATGCCCGGGCTGATTGATATGCATGTCCATCTGAGAGATCCGGGACTGACCTACAAGGAGGATATCATAACGGGAGCTGACGCGGCGGCCCACGGAGGAGTCACCACGATCCTGGCGATGCCCAACACCAGGCCGGTGATGGATGATGCCAGCAGAGTGGCTTATGTGAAGAATAAGGCCAGAGAATTTGCCAAAGTGAATGTACTCCAGGTGGGAGCCATCACCAGAGGGATGAAGGGCGAGGAGCTGGCGGATATTGAGGATATGGTAAAGGAAGGAGTTCCTGCCATCAGTGAGGACGGAAAGTCCGTGATGAACTCCCAGCTCTACCGGGAAGCCATGCTGCTGGCGAAACGGCTGAATATTCCGGTGCTGGCTCACTGTGAGGATATTGATATGGTGAAGGGCGGCTGCATGAACGAGGATGAGATATCCAGGGAGTTTGGCCTGCCGGGAATCAGCAATGCGGTGGAGGATTGTATCGTTGCAAGGGATATCATTCTGGCAAGGGATACCGGCTGCCATCTGCACCTGTGCCATTGCTCCACAGAAGGAGCGGCCATGATGATGCGGGCGGCCAAAGAGTACGGCCTTCCGGTATCCGCAGAGGTCTGCCCCCACCATTTCACACTGACCTCCTCTGATATGGTAAAGGGAGACACCAATTATAAGATGAATCCTCCCCTTCGGACCAGTGAAGACCGGCAGGCGCTTCTGGAGGCTCTGCGGGATGACATTATCCAGGTGATCAGTACAGATCATGCCCCGCATTCCAGAGATGAGAAGAACCAGTCCATGGAGAAGGCTCCCTTTGGGATCGTGGGACTGGAGACCAGTGTGGCGCTCACCATTACCGAGCTGGTGGACAAGGGATGGATCACTCCCATGCAGATGGCGGAAAAGATGAGCTATAATCCTGCCAGGATCGTTCATCTGGATAACAAAGGTTCTCTGCGTCCCGGAAAAGATGCGGATGTGGTGGTGATCGATCCGGAAGAGATGTATACCATCGATGTGAACAATTTTGTATCCAAAGGCAAGAATTCCCCCTTCCATGGAAAACAGGTGAAGGGAAAGGTGAAGCTGACCATCTGCAGCGGAGAGGTGGTTTATCAGGACCGCTGAGACCGGATGAAACGGAGTGGGGATCTGGCCGCGGCAGGATTCTGAGACCTGTGGAACCCGGATGCGGGAAGCGCGGCCTGTATGCATCCGCAGCTGTGAAGCCGGAAGGCTGAACTGCTGTGAAAGAAGAAAAACCGGAGGAAATGCCGGGTATTATAAAAGGAGACTGAAAAATGATTAATAAACTGATTGAGAAGATCCAGAAGACACACGCCCCGGTTGTGGTGGGATTGGATCCCATGCTGAATTATGTGCCGGAGCACATTCAGAAGAGGGCATTTGCTGAATTCGGAGAAACGCTGGAGGGAGCCGCGGAGGCCATCTGGCAGTTCAATAAAGCGATTGTGGATGCCACCTTTGATCTGATCCCGGCGGTGAAGCCCCAGATTGCCATGTATGAACAGTTTGGCCTGGAGGGGATGAAGACCTTCAAAAGAACGGTGGATTACTGCCATGAAAAAGGACTGATCGTACTGGGCGATGTGAAAAGGGGAGATATCGGTTCCACCTCGGAAGCTTACGCTGTAGGCCATCTGGGAAAGGTGCAGGTGGGAGGCAAAAAGTATTATGGGTTCGATGAGGATTTTGTGACAGTGAATCCGTATCTGGGATCTGACGGCGTGAAGCCGTTTATCAAGGTGGCCCAGGAGGAGAAAAAGGGACTGTTCATCCTGGTGAAGACTTCCAATCCCTCCAGCGGAGAGTTCCAGGACCGGCTGATCGAAGGACGCCCGTTGTATGAATGGGTAGGCGAGCAGGTAGCCGCATGGGGAAAAGAGCATATGGGAGATTCCTACAGCTATGTGGGAGCGGTGGTGGGAGCCACTTATCCGGCACAGGGGAAGGCTCTGAGAAAGCTGATGCCGAAAACCTTTATTCTGGTGCCCGGCTACGGCGCCCAGGGAGGCAGAGGAAAGGATCTGGTACACTTCTTCAACGATGACGGTCTGGGGGCTATCATCAATTCATCCAGAGGCATCATAGCGGCCTACAAACAGGAGGCATATAAGAAGTTCGGACCGGAGAATTTCGCGGAAGCTTCCCGTCAGGCAGTGAAGGATATGATCGCGGATATCGACGGAGCGCTGCAGGCGGCCAGGTAGGACGGATGTATGTACGCCGCAAGTTTTAAGGTAAGGAGATCAGTTTAAAAGTAATGAAGGTGAAGGAAGTTTGTACGGTGATCTCTCAGGAAAGGATCGCCGGTGATATTTACAGTATGTGGCTGCAGGCGGAGCAGATAGCGCCCCAGGCAGCCGCGGGACAGTTTATTTCTCTGTATACGGGGGATAAGAGCAAACTGCTTCCCCGGCCCATCAGTCTTTGCGAGATCGACAGGGAGAAGGGGATGCTGCGGATCGTTTACCGGGTGACCGGGGAGGGAACCGGCACGGAAGGATTTTCCAGGCTCCGCAAAGGAGATACGGTGGAAGTTCTGGGACCTCTGGGAAATGGGTTTCCCCTTGAGGAAGCGGATGGAAAACGGGTGTTTCTGATGGGAGGAGGCATCGGGATCCCTCCCATGGTGGAAACCGCAAAGCAGCTTTCTGCCCGGGCTCAGGTGGCTGTGATCGCCGGATACAGAGACGAGACATTTCTGGAGGAAGAGCTTGCCGGCTACGGACAGCTTTATGTGGCCACGGAGGATGGCAGCGCCGGAACCAGAGGGAATGTAATGGATGCCATCCGGGAGAACGGTCTTTCGGCAGACGTGATCTTTGCCTGCGGTCCGGCACCTATGCTGCGGGCCATTAAGGCGTATGCCGGGGAAAATCAGATTCCCTGCTGGATCTCCATGGAAGAGCGGATGGCCTGCGGAATCGGTGCCTGCCTGGCCTGCGTATGCAGATCCAGAGAGGTGGACAGCCATTCCCATGTACATAATAAGAGAATCTGCAAGGACGGTCCTGTCTTTCCGGCATCGGAGGTGGAGTTATGAATACGAAAGTAAATCTGGCCGGAGTGGAGCTGAAGAATCCGGTGATGACCGCTTCCGGTACCTTTGGAAGCGGCGAGGAATACAGCGAGCTGGTGGATCTGAACGGACTGGGGGCCGTGGTCACCAAGGGAGTGGCCAATGTACCCTGGCCGGGAAATCCCACCCCCAGGATCGCGGAGGTATATGGCGGGATGCTGAACGCCATCGGACTGCAGAATCCGGGTATTGATGTGTTCTGTGAAAGAGATATCCCGTTCCTGAAAAAGTTCGATACGAAGATCATCGTGAATGTCTGCGGAAGGACCACGGAGGATTACTGCCAGGTGGTGGAGCGGCTGGCCCGGGAGGATGTGGATCTTCTGGAGATCAATATTTCCTGCCCCAACGTGAAGGAGGGTGGGATCGCTTTCGGACAGGATCCGAAGGCGGTGGAAGCCATCACCGCCCAGGTGAAAAAACGGGCAAAGCAGCCGGTGATCATGAAGCTGAGTCCCAACGTGACGGATATCACGGAGATGGCCCGGGCGGCTGAAGCAGGAGGCGCTGACGCGCTGTCCCTGATCAATACGCTTACCGGAATGAAGATAGATATCCACCGGAGAGCGTTTGCTCTGGCCAATAAAACCGGAGGGATGTCCGGACCGGCAGTAAAGCCCGTGGCAGTCCGGATGGTGTATCAGGTGGCCCAGGCGGTGAAGCTGCCCATCATAGGGATGGGAGGGATCGCTACGGCGGAGGATGCCCTGGAATTTATTCTGGCAGGGGCCACGGCGGTGTCTGTGGGAACAGCCAATTTCTATAATCCCCAGGCCACAGCGGATGTGGTAAAGGGAATTGAGGAATATATGCGGACATACGGCGTGAAAGACGTCCGGGAACTGATCGGTGCGGTAAAATAGTAAGAAAAAGACAGAAAAGTGCGGAACAGATTCCGCACTTTTTTGCGCGATACGCCCGGCAAGCAGCCGCCATGCTGGCATGAGCGGATATTTGCCGGGCAACGGACAGCGAACTGCTTAGCCGTGAGCTGGCCGCAGTATCGCGGGATCGGATAGGGGAAGGAAATTCCCCTGTCCGATCGATACGCCCGGCAAGCAGCCGCCATGCTGGCATGAGCGGATATTTGCCGGGCAACGGACAGCCAGCGCCAGCGGGCATTGCCGCAGGCCGCCCCGGTATCGCGGGGATCAGAGAGGGGGATTTTTAATGATGAAAAATATTCTGAAAACTATTAAGAGTGACGCGGTGCTGTGCGCCGCTTTATGTCTGGCAGCAGTATCCTGTTTTTTTACAAAGCCCGGTCCGGAGTATCTGTCCTATATTGACGGGCATACGCTGATCCTGCTGTTCTGTCTGATGCTGATCATGGAGGGGCTCAGGGAACAGAAGGTATTTCTGGCATTGGGTCACGGAATGCTGAGAAAAGTGACCACCCAGCGGGGAGTGACGGCCGTTCTGGTATTTCTCTGCTTTCTGTCCAGTATGCTGATCACCAACGATGTGGCCCTGATCACCTTTGTACCCTTTGGGATCATGATCCTGGAAATGGCGGATCTGCATAAAAAGCTCTGTTCTGTGGTGACACTGATGACCATTGGGGCCAATCTGGGAAGTATGTTTACCCCCATTGGAAATCCTCAGAATCTTTACCTGTTTTCTTTGTCCGGGATGAGTCTGGGGGAATTCCTGGGAATGATGCTGCCGTATACCGCTGTCTCTGCCGTTTTGCTGGCTGCCGGCATTCTGCTCTCGTCCCGGAAAGAAAAGCTGGAGATCCATACGGAGACTCCGGCGCTGGAGAATGGAAAAAAGACAGGTATTTATCTGGTATTATTCTTTCTGTGTATTCTGACGGTAGCCGGGATCGTTCCCCATGGCCTGCTGCTGGCAGTTGTCCTTGCGGCGGTCCTTCTGATCAATCCCCGTTCCCTGGGGAGGGTAGACTACACGCTGCTGTTTACCTTCCTGTTTTTCTTTATCTTCGTGGGAAATATCCGGCAGATCCAGGCGCTTCAGGCCGGGATCGGCGGAATCCTGGCGGGGAGGGAAAGGCTGGTCAGCGTGGCAGTAAGCCAGATCATCAGCAATGTTCCTGCGGCCATGCTGCTGTCAGGATACACCCACAATGTGAGAGAGTTGATCGTGGGGACCAATATCGGAGGGCTGGGAACTCTGATCGCCTCCATGGCCAGCCTGATTTCCTATAAACAGATCGCCAACGGGTATCCGGGAGCAAAGCGCCGGTATCTGCTGGTATTTACAGGAGCCAATGTGATCTTTCTGGCGGCGCTTTGCTGGCTGTAAGGGAGGTGGGTAAAGAAAAGGAAGATCTCTTTGGAGCGTATTCTGAAAATGGACGCTCTTTTTTGCGCAATACGTCCGGCAAGCAGCCGCCATGCTTGCATGAACGGATATTGGCCGGGCAACGGACAGTGAGCGGCTTTGCCGCGAGCTGTCCGCGGTATTGTGGGGATCGGATGGGGGGAAGGGACTTCCCCTATCCGATCGGCTGTGCGCCGTCGGCCGGACAATGTATATTTCCGGTGAAAATCCTGAATTGAAAAACTCTATCGGGTATGTTAGAATTGAGAGGAATTTAATAGATTCCTTTCCCTGTTTTACCAGGAAAGGAGGAGTGATGGGAAGATCACTTTTCAAAACGGATGGTGCGGCAGAGGATAAAAATAAAAAAGTAAGGGTGCAAAAAGCCCGCAAATACGGAGGTCTTGAGAAATATGGAACAGTATAAGCAGGAATTTATCGAGTTTATGGTGGAAAGCCAGGTGCTGAAGTTTGGGGAATTTACTCTGAAGAGCGGAAGAAAATCTCCCTTTTTCATGAACGCGGGAGCGTATGTGACAGGCTCTCAGTTAAAGCGTCTGGGCGAGTTTTACGCCAGGGCCATCCATGACAGGTACGGGGATGACTTTGACGTGCTTTTCGGGCCGGCCTATAAGGGGATTCCCATCAGTGTGGTAACGGCCATTGCCTACAGTGAGCTGTACGGGAAAGAGATCCGCTACTGCTCAGACAGAAAAGAGGAGAAGGATCACGGCGCGGACAAGGGAAGCTTTCTGGGGAGCAGGCCCAAGGACGGTGACCGGGTGGTGATGATCGAGGATGTGACCACCTCCGGAAAGTCCATGGAGGAGACCGTTCCCAAGGTGAGAGGAGCGGCCGATGTGAAGATCGTGGGACTGATGGTATCCCTGGACCGGATGGAAGTGGGAAAGGGCGGTGAAAAATGCGCTCTGGAAGAAGTGAAGGATCTGTACGGATTTGAGACCGGAGCCATCGTAACCATGAAAGAAGTGGTGGAGTATCTGTACAACAGAGAGTATAACGGGAAAGTGGTGATCGATGATGCCCTGAAGGCGGCTATCGATGCATATTATCAGCAGTATGGCGTAAAATAGGTATCACTAAAGGAGTGGTTATTATGAATAATGAGAAGATTTATCAGACGGTTGCCCGCAGCGGCGCAGGAAATCTGGCATTGGGAATTATCGTTATGGTGACCGGTCTGACTGCAGGGATCCTGCTGATCATCAATGGGGCAAGACTCCTGAAACAGAAGGGTCAGATCACATTCTGACGCTGCCGGATAGGACAGAGTTCCCCGGAAAAGGAGTGGAAAGCAGAAGCTGCCGCAGGTCTGGCTGCGGCACTGCTGCTGTCTGCTGCGGGGCGGTAACGGCGGTTTCTGTATATGAGGAAATAGAGTGAAAAGTGAGACAAAGAAGAAAATCCGGATACTGGGCTGGATTTTATTTATTTTATATATTCTGCTGCTGATTTATATGCTGTTCCTGTCTGAGGAATATGGGAGAAGGGATTTCTGGGACAGGGAATACCGTTATAATCTGGTTCCTTTTCAGGAGATCCGGAGATTCTGGATATACCGGGTACAGGTAGGCTATCTGGCAGCGTTTTTGAATCTGGTGGGGAACGTGGTCGGGTTTGTGCCCTTCGGATTTATTCTGCCGGTGATCGGACGGCGGATGAAAAACGGTATTCTGGTGGGACTTCTGGGGTTAGGTTTAAGTCTGCTGGTGGAGTGTGTGCAGCTGGTATGTAAGGTGGGATGCTTTGATGTGGACGACCTGATACTGAATACACTGGGAGCAGTGCTGGGGTATGTACTGTTTGCGGTCTGCGACCGGATGAGGAGATGGATCTATGAAAAAAAGGTTTAAGTATGCATTTACCAGAAAGAAGGAGACGGAGGGAGGCTTTGCCTCCCTTGTCTATGGAGGGCTGTCTCTGGCAGTCTTTTTGATCTGCGCTGTGCTTTCCTTCGTTTTTTCCGGGAAGGCAGGGACATGGGTAGGAGCTCTGGGACTGATGGGAATCCTCTTTTCCGTATGCGGATTCTGGATTGGAATGAAGAGCTTTCAGGAGCGTGACCGCAATTACCGGTTCAGTGCGGTGGGCGCTATGGCCAACGGGATTTTTTCTGTGGGCTGGCTGGCGCTTTTCCTGGTTGGGATATAAAGCAGCAGTTCAGCCTTACAGCTGAGCTGTTACAATGTAAGCGCTGTAAGCCTCCGCACTGTATGGACCTGTATCCGGCGTCGGTCGGAACGGAGCGGGGACAGGGAAAGACAGTGGGAGGACCGGATGGAGGGAAGGAGAAAGGCAGGAAGCGATGGATGAGATAATGAGAGAACGGTGGGAACTGGCGGCAGGCCGGGTGAAGGAGATTGAGACAGAGCACAGCGCCGCGGAGCCCTTTGGAGAATATTTCCGGTGGATGGCCGGATTTTTGGGAGAGATGATCCGGCTTGGCCGGGAGCTGGGAACCGGGACGGACGGGAAAACCAAGGAACCGCCGGTCTGGGAAAAGCTGTCTCTGGAAGAGCTGCGGGAGAAAAATCACAGACTGTACCGGGATATCCTTCCGGAAAATTATGGGAATTCTTATGGAAATCCCGCCTGTGCAGCCGGAAAGCTGGGAAGGGAGCTGGGAGACCTTCTGAGTTTTCTGTATACGGAACTGAGGGGAACGATCGTATATGCCTTTGAGGGCCGGGACTGGGATTTTCTGGTATGTCTGGAACTGTTTCTGCAGATATACGGAGAGTTTGAGGCCGGGGAAATTCCTTCCCGCAGGCAGGTGCAGCAGGTGCTGTACTGGTATGTCAGTGATTACTGTTCCGAAATGGTGGAGTACAGGACCAGGGAGCAGCTGGATCCCAGGATGGATTTCGCGGTCAGGATCATCATGGAGGCGGATCTGACGGATCTGAGATACCTGTACCGGTTTGGAGAATACGTGACCAGACAGGAGGAGAAGATCGCCGGATTCCTCAATTCCCTTTCGGAGGAGGAGATCCGCAGCATGGCATCCACTTATACGGAAGGGTATCGGATGGGCTTCCAGGTGACAGGGAAGGATATCGGGAAAAAGAAAACAGTGAATATCCGTTACTGTCTGGGATTTGAGCGGATGATCCGGGAGGCCATCCGGCAGTTTCGGCGGATGGGACTGGAACCGGTGATCTACCGGGCGGCTTCCCATGCGGTGAACAGAAGACAGCATCTGCGTATCGGGTATTACGGGGCTGTTCCCAACCAGCAGTTTGACTATGATCACAGAAACGACGTGGGATTGTTTTTGGATGAGGATTTCGTGGGAAGAAAGCTGAGGGCGGCAAGGAATTCCTATGAGAAGATGAAGGGGCTGGCGGCGGAGCACGGAGGCCCTGCGGTGGTGGAGACTTTCGGGGAGGAGCCGTTTGCCCCGGCAGAGTGTCCGGAGAGCATTACCCTGGATGCCAGGCAGCAGAAGCTGCAGGTGCATATGAACAATGAGCTGGGGCAGATCACCAACCGGTATATTCCGGGAGAGGAACGCAGCTTTACCATAATCGCCTACCCCACTCCGGGGATCGGAGATCAGTTTGAAGGGATCTTCCGGGAGACCGTGAAGATCAATACCCTGGACTACAGTCTGTACCAGAGGATGCAGCAGAGGATCATCGATGTTCTGGATCAGGGGATCCTGGTGAGGATCAGGGGAAAGGGGGATAACCGGACGGATATGACGGTGATGCTCCATAACCTGGAGAATCCGCAGAAGCAGACCAATTTCGAGAACTGCGTGGCAGATGTGAACATCCCGGTGGGAGAGGTGTTTACTTCTCCCAGGCTTTCAGGAACCGGAGGAACGCTCCATGTGCCGGAGGTTTACCTGGAAGGACTGAAATACCTGGATCTGGAGCTGAGTTTTGAGGACGGGAAGATTACGGATTACAGCTGCGGAAATTTCCAGGACAGAGAAAAGGGAAGAAGGTATATCCTGGAAACCATTCTGGCCCACCATGAGACTCTGCCGCTGGGAGAATTTGCCATCGGCACCAATACCACGGCTTACCGGATGGCAAAGAAATACGGAATCGGGGACAAGCTGCCGGTCCTGATCGCGGAGAAGATGGGTCCCCATTTCGCGGTGGGCGATACCTGCTACAGCTGGTCGGAGGATACGGCGGTATATAATCCGGACGGCAAGGAGATCATTGCCAGAGATAACGAGATTTCCATTCTCAGGAAGGAAGACCCCGGGAAGGCATACCTGGGATGCCATACAGATATCACCATTCCCTATGAGGAGCTGGCGTATATCCGGGCAGTACGGGCGGACGGAACAGAAATGTCCATCATTGAGGACGGCCGGTTTGTGGTCTCTGGAACGGAAGAACTGAACAGGCCGCTGGATGATATGCAACATCTGGGATGAGAACCCGGGAATGTGACTGATGAGAAAACCGAACGGAGGTTAGGCTGGATATATTTTTTCCGCGGAGATCCTGGGGGAGATCAACGAGTTTTATCTTCGCTTTCCCCATTGGGATACCGTGATCCATGCCATACGTTCCGTTTCGCTGAATCCGGAGGGGCATAATGTTCCGGTGGTACTGGACAGTATTACAGAGACAATGGTAAACGGGCAGATCCTGCCGGTGGCCGGTTACCTGGACGTGGGGCTTTGGGATACGATGGAGGATCTGGTGGTGAATTTTGTGGGGGCGGTCATATTTTCTGTCATTGGATATTTCTATATCAGGAGCAGGATTACCTGAAGAAGGTGAAGGAAGAAGAAGCTTCGGCAGAAACCCGGAAATCGGAAATCCGGGAAGGCGAGCCGGGGAAAAGGGAACAGGAAACCGGACCTGAAACAGCCATACGCCCGAAAGAGTAAAACAGGAAATAGAGGGACAGGCACGCAGGCCTGACAGAAAGCAGGGCTCTGGAAAGAGCATCCGACAGGGTGTTCATTCCGGGCCTTGTTTTCTGTATTTGGGGAAATCATATGTTTTGATTTATCAGAAGATTTGTGATATTCTGTAGGATATAATCAGTAAAAAGTATGGTGATTCCAAAGGAGGTAATATGGGGAAATTTCTGGAAAAATACAGGATCCGGCTGAAAATATTTGGACTTTTTCTGCTGCTGGTGGTGATCCCGTATATTGTACTGATTCTGGTGACCTATCATGTTTTCCAGAATTACGCTGGGGACAATTCCGGGGAAACCATGGAGGATACCATGATATCCATCGGAAATCAGGTATCCTCCATGCTGAAAACGTATGAGGACAGTACCATGACATTGTATTATAACGGATGTGTGGATATGCTGGAGGAATCGGAACCGGATGAAGAGTATATCGAGTCGGCGCTGGCAGGACTCAGTTACTCCTATAGTGGGATCCGGGCCATATATCTGGTAGGCGGGGGGCAGATCTACTACAACGGGGCCAGCCAGTACAACAATCTGCTGGAAGTCATGCAGTCCCATAACACGGAAATCGTGGCAAATGGAGGTAAATATGCCTGGTTTGCCACCGATGAGCTGTTTGGGAAGTACGGGAGCAATCTGTATATCCTGGCCAGGGCCATCAACGGTAAAGAGGAGAAAAATATCGGAACACTGTACTATGTGATCGGCGATCAGATGATCAGCAATGCCTTTCAGAAGCTGCAGATGGATGACTGTCTGAAATATATGGTGGACTCTGAGGGAAAGGCGCTTTACAGTTCTTCGGATATTCCGTTGAATGATGCTGTATGGGAGGAAATCGGAGATGCCAGATCCGGCAGCGGATATCAGATCATAGAGGATCAGGGAGAACGGACCATCGTGGCTTACAGCCGGCTGGAGGATACCGGATGGACGTTTGTGGGATGCGTCTCGCTGAACGCCATGATGGATTCCATCCGGCCCCTGACCCAGGTGATCGCGGTGGTTTCCGTTGTCTACTGTCTGTTTCTGATCCTGGTGTTCTACATTTTTCAGAAATCCTTCCTGAAACCCATCAGCGATCTGAAATATGTCATGGACAGGTTTGCGGGAGGAGACATGGAGGTTCAGATGGGACAGATAACCCGGGGTGAATTGAGGAGTCTCTCCCGTCATTTCAACAGCATGACAAAGCAGATCAATGAACTGATCCTGCGGAACGAGGCGGAGGTCAACGAAAAGAACAATTTTAAGATCCAGGCGCTGACGGCGCAGCTTCAGCCCCATTTTATCTACAATTCCCTGAACACCATCAAGTGGATGGCGGTGATCAACCGGCAGGAGAATATCCAGAAGATGACGGAGGCCATGATCTATATCCTGATGCATACCGTGGACGGGAAAAAGGAGAATTACACGCTGAAGGATGAGCTGGATCTGATCGAACAGTTTGCGGTGATCCAGAAGGCCCGATTCATGAACTTTGAGATCGAGATGGAGCTGGAGCCGGGGACAGAGGACTGCAGGATCTTCCAGTTCCTTCTGCAGCCGGCGGTGGACAATTCCATTGTCCACGGGTTCCAGAGAGGAATGGTAAAGGGAGGAAAGATCCTGATCAGAACATGGACAGAGAAGGAGATCCTGTACATTACCGTGGAGGACAACGGATGCGGGTTTGATGTGGAAAAGTGGAGACAGCAGAACGAACCCAGAGAGAACCATACGAATATCGGGCTTACGTATGTGGGACAGATCATTCAGCTGGAATATGGAAAGGAATACGGTATGCAGATCATAAGTGAGCCGGGAAGCGGCACGGTGATCCGGTACAGGTTGCCGAGACAGAGAGGAGGGGAATGACGGGTGACAACAGTGATCATTGTGGATGATGAGATCCTGGCCCGGATCGGGATCCAGTCCCTGTTGGAAAATATGGAGGATATCCGTGTGGCCGGGACATTTGGGGACGCGATGGATGCCCTGGAGTTTCTGAAGAATACACTGGTGGATATCGTGATCACGGATATTGAGATGCCGGGTCTGAACGGACTGGAGTTTATCCGTAAGATCCGGGAGGATAATCTGGCGGAGGGGATCATCATCCTCAGCTGCTATGACCGGTTCGAGTATGCCAGGGAGGCGATTTCCCTGGGAACGGACGGATATATCCTGAAACACGATATCAGCAGGGAGAATATAGAGAGAGAGCTTCGGGATGTGGCCAAGAAAATCTTAGGAAGAAAAGAGAAAAGCAGAAGAGAAGAGAGTCCGGAGCCGATTTCCGAGGATGACCAGACATTGATGACCGTGGGGGTGATCAAGGCGGAAGACCGCCGGGAGGGATCGGAAGAGCTCCGTGGAAGGATGGCGATCCATCTGCTGGATGAGATTGTGTCCCACTATAAGATGGGATATCTGATGGATTCCGTAAAAAGAGATCCATTTGTGATCTTTCGGTTTTCCGGTGAGCCTTCCGAAAGCCAGCGCAGAAAACTGCTGGACGGCTATGCGGAGGTCATTGAAAAAAATATTTTTCAGTATACCAACCGCAGAGTCTATCTGGGGATCAGCGGAAGCTTTTTCGGCACGCAGGGGATACCGGCAGCCTATGAGGAGGCGGAGCGGGGAGCGGAGCTTCGGTTTTACCAGGAAAAGCGCACCGTGTTTTACGCGGAGGATATCCTGTGGCAGGAGGATGCGCCGGAGCTGATATTTTCCGAAACGGAATTCGTATCGGAGAGAGGAGCGGAGATATTCGCGGAGGAGCTTCACCGATATCTGGCTGTCTGCCGGGAACGCCGGGTACGAGTAAAGGCGGTCCAGGAAATGCTGGTGCAGTCGGTCAGTGCCTTTGTGCTGAATGTGCTGATATCCGCTGTCCGGGATAAGGAAGCCATGGCCGGATGGAGGAGCAGGTATTCCTTTTTGGAGATTATCTCAGGGGCTGATACCTGCAGCCTGCTGGAGCAGCGGGTGCTGGAACAGATGAAGCTGTTTTACAGGGAGATCCGCCAGTGGCTGGAGACAGATGAGATGGGTGGGATATTTTCCTATATTGACCAGCACATAGACGGCAGGATGACTCTGGAGGATCTGGCGGAGCTTCAAAGGATGAGCGTATCCGCCTTCTCCAAAAAGTTCAAGGAGAAGACTTCCATGACACCGGTGCAGTATATCAATCAGAAGAAAGTGGAGAAGGTAAAGGAATATCTGAAAGCACAGGAATATACTCTGGGAGAGATCGCGGAACTGACAGGTTTTTCCAATGAAAACTATATGGTGAGAGTATTCAAAAAGATCACGGGGGAGACCATCACAGATTTCAGGAAGAAGCTGATGAAATAGTGAATCAATATGGAAGATTGTGAATAACGGGATTTGGGAAGCCTGATTTTTGAACCAGACTTCTTAAATCGTTTATTATAAGAAAATTTATTCCAGTCTATAATAAAGACATCATAAATCAACGTCAAAGGAGGAGAAAAAGTATGAACTGGAAAAAAGTTGTTGCGCTGCTGTGTACAGCAAGTATGCTGGGAAGTGTTTTCGTGGGATGCGGCGGAGGATCCTCAGAGGATGCTCAGGACACGGAACAGGCTTCCAGCGATGAAAGTCAGGATACGGAGTCTTCAGACAGCACAGACGAGTCGGATACCGGAACGGAAGAGAATACGGATATTTCCGGAACCATCACCGTATGGGAGCATGCGTATAGCTTTGAAGAAAGCTTGAAAGAAGTGATCGCCGGATTCGAGGAGCAGTATCCGGATGTGACAGTAGAGTATCAGATCCAGGATGGAGACACATACAACAGTGTGCTTTCCACGGCCATTCAGTCAGGAGAAGGGCCGGATCTTTTCTACACCAGCGGAACCTCGGATGCCGTGATGTCGGATCTGGTATCCAACAATGCCATTGTGGATCTGACGGATGTGGTGGATTACAGTCTTTTCGATGACACAGCGCTGAAGCGCTCCATCATTGACGGGAAGAGATATTCGATTCCGTGGCTGACCATGGATACCCGGGCAGTTTATTACAATGTGGATATGTTTGAGGAGAATGGATGGGAGATCCCCACGAAATTCAGTGAATTTGAGGCCCTCTTGGCTACTATCAATGACAGCGGAGTAATCCCCATCTCTCTTTGCGGAACGGATGCTTTCGCGCTTCTGTTCCAGTATGAACCGGTGCTTTCTGCTATGGATCCGGAATATACCCAGGGCTTGTCGGACTACTCTGTTAAGATTTCGGATCAGCCTGCAAGGGATGCCCTCAGTAAGATGGTAGAGTGGGCAGATAATGGATATTATGGGAACAACTGGCTGGGAGTGGACAGCAATGGTGCTGTTTTAGCATTTACATCCGGCGAGGCTGCCATGTATATCGGCGGTTCCTGGGATGCCTCCACGATTTCCGACAACAATCCGGATCTGAATTACGGGGCCTTTGAAATTCCGTCAGAGGATGGCGTTACCGGTCTGGTGGGAACACCGGCCAACGGATTTTCTGTAAATGCCGCTTCTGAAAATATGGATGCGGCGCTGGCATTCGCCAATTACTGCGCTTCCCTGGAGGCACAGACCATCTGGGTACAGTCTCAGGGCGGTGTTTCCGCAAGCGATCAGATCGAGGCTTCCACAGATATTGCCAAAGAGATTTCTGAGAGTGGACAGGGCAACCTGTACACCAGCTGGCAGGAAGTACTGGCCAATTATTCCACAGACGGAACAGCAGTAACTGTATGGCAGGAGGATTTCCCGAAGGTATTCTCCGGAGACATGACAGTAGATGAACTGATGGATGAATTAAGCGAACTGATGCAGTAGCTGTATCGGAACAGGGTCGCTGCATGGCGGTCGCAAGGCCCCGCAGCGGCCCTGTTTTGTCTTACCGCCCGGAAAGGCGGAGAAAGAGAGTGACTATGAGAAGAAAACACGCGCATATTAAGTTCATTCTCCCGGGTTTTATATTCTATACATGTTTTATCGTTTTTCCGATCATTTACGTGATCTATCTCAGCTTTTTTGAATGGTCGGGTCTGGGACCTATGAACTTCGCGGGACTGAAAAATTATATTACGATTTTTACGGATGAGAAATTTTCTCCTACATTTTTTCATGCGATCCTGAACAACCTGAAGTATCTGCTGTGTGTCTGGCTGATCATCACGCCGTTCCAGTATATTCTGGCGTACCTTTTCTTTATCAAAATTCCGGCGCATAAATATCTGAAGTTTATGATCTTTATGCCGTATGTGATCAGTTCCACCATCGTCAGCTTTTTCGCGACCCTGATCTTCAATCCCAATATCGGATTTTTAAATAAATTTCTGGATATGATCGGACTGGGCCAGTTCCAGGGAGCCTGGTTCGGAGATCCCGATTGGGCGTTTAAATTGATGATCATTATGATCATGTGGCAGGGAGCCGGTTCCGGTATCATGATCTTTTATTCTAATTTTATGGATATATCCAGGGATGTGATGGAGGCCTGCAGGATCGACGGCTGTACGGAGTGGCAGAGATTCATCCATATCCTGGTACCGCTGTCGCTGCCCTCCTGTGCCTCTATTATCACCATGAGCACCATCTGGGCGCTGGCTCTGTTTGACCTTCCCTTTATCCTGGGAGGCCCCACGGGAGGTATCAGCGGATCACTGGATTTTGTAAACCTGGTATTTTACCGCTATACCTTCGGCAACGCATTGAATGGAAAGTCGGAGATGGGATTCGGCTCCGCCATCTGCGTGGTAATGTTTGTGGTTATGCTGGTGATCACTATGGTCCAGAACCGGGTCCTGAAGAAATTCGAGTATGACAATTAGGAGGTGTGCAGATGAAAGCGGAAAAAAATACGGAAATCCTTTCCCCTGCGGGGAAAGCAGGCAGATGGATCTGTACAGTGATCCTTCTGATCTATACCAGCTTTACGATTTTTGTACTGCTGATCACGCTGATGGATTCGTTGAAGACCCAGAGCGATCTGGTGACAAATTTTGTGGGGCTTCCCAAAACGCTGACACTGGAGAATTATCTGACAGTGCTTACGGAGGAGGATCTGCTGACGTATTTCGGAAACAGTATTCTTCTCACCGCAGGCGGAACACTGGGATGCCTGCTGCTGTCGGGCCTGACGGCCTATGGAATCGAGCGGTTCTCTTTCAAGGGCAAGAGCTTTCTGACCGGGTACTTCCTTCTGGGAATGATGGTGCCTGTGCAGGTGAGTATCCTTCCTCTGTTTATTATCCTGCGGAACATCGGGCTTCTGAATAACATCTTCGGATTGATGCTGGTGTATATCTCCGGAATATCCATGGCATGTTTTATTTTCCAGAAGTTTTTCCACACCATTCCTGTAGCATTGGAGGAATCGGCCAGGATCGATGGGGCAGGAGACTTCAGGATCTTTTTTAGTATCATTATTCCCATTTGCAAACCGGTGATCATGACTGTGGCGCTGATCACCGCCATCGGAGAATGGAATGATTTTTATATGCCCATGGTGCTGCTGGGAAAAAGAGAGTCTCAGACTCTGATGCTGGTGATCTACCGCTACGTGGGACAGTTCACCAGATATATGGGAGAGTCCATGGCGGCGGTTATCATCACGCTGATCCCCATTATCGTTCTGTATTTCCTGTTCTCTTCCCAGATCGTGGAGGGCATCACAGGAGGAGCCGTGAAAGGCTGAAAGGAGAATCGATGAAGAAAAACGCTTATCTGGAAAAATTTGAAAAAATCAGCTTTTCCTCCAGGCCGAAGATCCGCTGGTGGATACCTGGGGCCCAGGTGACTGCCGATGAGCTGAAGGCGGAGCTGGCCTCCATAAAGGAGGCAGGCTTTTCCGGGGTGGAGGTGTGCTCCATGCCCTATGCGCCGCCGGGGGATCTGGGTGTATTCACTTATACCGTGGACTGGGGCCAGGAGAACTGGAACGCGCTGATGAAAGAGCTTCTGGAGGAAGCTGTCCGCCTGGAGATCAAGGTGGATTTTATGATGACCCCCGGCTGGCCGCTGGCCCTTCCGGGAATCACGGATGTGGACGACCCTGCTTCAGGAGCTCAGATGGAGGCGGATGGAGCATGGGTGGACGGCATTACCCGGGAAAATCCCTATGCGGGGCCGGCGCCTGTTTCTGAACCGGCTCTGGAGGATGCCCGATCGGCCGGAGGAACAGCCCGGCTGGTGGGCGCGGCAGTGGCCAGATACGTGGATAAGGAAAAACGTATCCTGGACTTTTCTTCTGCCAGAAGTCTGAAGCAGGGATCGGAAATCCGGCGGCTAAAGGAGGGACAGGAGGAATACGAGATCCGCTTCCTGCCGGAATCAGAGGGAGAGTACGTGCTGTTTGCCTGGTGGGAGCATCCGTCAGGCAGCAGGACCTGCGGGAATCTGCAGCTGGATCATTATGGAAAAGCGGCTTCCAGGAGGCTGATCGATTACTGGGAGGAGCATTTCCTGCCCTATTACGGAGACGCGGTCCGCTGCATTGACAATATGTTTATTGATTCTCTGGAATATACCACCCATCTGGACTGGACAGTGGGATTTCTGGAGACCTTCCGGGAAACATACGGTTACGATTTCACACCGTATCTGCCGGCAGTGTACGATGCGGACTGGATCGGCAATTTCGCCCAGATCCCTCATCCGGATTTTTCCTTTGACAGAGAGAATGGAAGGCTGACCAATGATTTTGATGCTTTCCTTACAGATCTGTATGTGGAAAATCATCTGAAGCCCATAGAAGAGTTCTGCCGCCGTCACGGATTTGGCCTGAGATATCAGACTTCCTATGGAAAAACGCTGGAGACCGCGAAGACTGCCATGTATGTGACAGTTCCGGAGACAGAATCCTTATACGGAGCGGATCTCATCGATTTTTACCGGCTGCAGTCCGGAGCGGTTCACATGACCGGAAAACCGATCTACTCCATTGAGACGGCTCCGGAAACGGAAGGAAGAGGAAACGGGGATATCAACTCCGGAAATTATCAGCAGGGATGGCACAATCTTCTGTGGCATACACACCGGTCTCTGGCGGGAGGCGTGAATCAGGTGGTGATGCACGGATATTCCTACCGGGGACAGTATGACGGAGAGGGCAGCGAGAATGGCCATCTGAAGGGACTGACCTGGCCGGGCTATGAAGGAATGGGAAGCTTTGATTCCTTTTCCAACAGCTGGGGTGAGAGACAGCCCAACTGGATCCATGCCAGGAAATATACGGATTATCTGGCGCGGGTACAGGAGGCGCTCCGTCAGGGAGAGATGAAAGTGGATCTGGCTGTTTATGCCAGAAGATATTTTGAGCGGATCGATTTTGTGGGGGCAGTGCGGATCTTTGACAGCCCCGTGCTGGAAAACGCCGGTTATACCTATGAATATCTGTGCCCCGCCCATCTGGAGCTGGAGTGCGCCCAGGTGGAGGGAGGACGGCTGAATCCGCAGGGTCCCGCCTATAAGGCGCTGATCTTTGACGCGGAAGAGATGCTGTCCCTGCAGATAACCCGGAAGGTTCTGGAATATGCCAAAGGGGGACTTCCTATTCTGTTTGTGGGAAATGTTCCCGGACCGGGAGATTCCATGACGGAATCTGAAAAAGAGAGGGAAGAGGCGGCCAGGCTCATGGAAGATCTGCTGGCCATGGAAAATGTCCGGGTGGTGAAAGACCGGGAACAGATCGTGGAAGCCCTGGAAGAAATGGGGATCCGGCCGGATCTGGGTCTGGACGGTTCCGGAAGGCTTCTGGGGGTTCACAGAGACTGGGGAGACGGATGCCAGTTTTATCTGATCTGCAATGTGGGAACGGCATCCAATTACCGCCAGATCGACGAGGAAAGACAGATAAGCTGTCAGGCTGCCCTGAAGGGGCATGGAATCCCCTGGAAGCTGGATCCCTGGAACGGCCGGGCAGAACCGGTGGAATCCTACCGGCAGGAGGGCGAATATCTGATGGTTCCCATAACCGTTCAGGAAAACGATACCTGTCTGCTGGCTGTGCTTCCTGAAGGATCAGAGAGCATAAGTCCGGAAAAGGGAGAAGCAGGGGACTGCCGGAAGTTTCCCCTTACGGAATGGACATTCCAGCTGGAGAAATGGCTTCCGGGAGAGCTTCCCACGGAAACAAAGAAACTGGTTTGTGATCCTGTCAAACTGGAACGTCTGGAGGACTGGAACAGGATTCCCGGATTTGAGGGGACATCCGGTGTGGGGACATACCGGACAACAGTGGATCTCCAGGAAAGCTTCAGACGGGCCGTTCTCCATCTTGGAAAGATCAGAGACAGCTACAGCCTGAAGATCAACGGGCAGGAAATTGTTTCCGATCCTTTCTGCTCTGAGGTGGACGTGAGTCCGTACATGAGAAGCGGAGAGAATACGGTAGAGGTCCAGGTGGCTTCCACGCTGCTGAATGCGGTGATCACCTATTCCAGAGAAAGCAGACTCTGCGGTGTTCATAAAACGCCGGATGTGCGCCAGATGAATGAATGCGGAATGATGGGAGAAGTATGGCTGCAGCTTGACTGATCAGCCGATATGGAAAAATCCCCGGCGGACCGGGATATTTGCGCAGTTTGTTAGACTGCTTTGCAAATTCCGGTCCGCCGGGGATTTCTGCGCCATACGCCCGGCAAGCGGCCGCCATGCCTGCAAGGGCGGATACTTGCCGACAAGCGGCGGACAGCCAACGGCATTGCCGCAAGCTGCCCGCAGTATCGCGCGATACGCCCGGCAAGCAGCCGCCATGCTTGCATGAGCAGATATTTGCCGGGCAACGGACAGCGAACGGCATTAGCCGTGAGCCGTCCGCAAGTATCGCGGGGATCGGATGGGGGAAGGGACTGCCCCTATCCGATCAGGATCGGCTGGGTGCGCTATGCCATTTGGTTCAGATCGCTGTAGGATACGTCTTCAAAGGGGAGTGTGATCCGCTCCCGGCGCAGGGAGGAAAGATAGATCCCCTTGATGATCTCCAGGGTTTTCCGTCCTTCCAGGCCGTCCACCAGGACCGGTCTGTCCTGAAGGATGGATTCGTAAAAATCCCGGATCTGGAGATGATGGCTGCTGCCCCAGTAATCCGGTCCCACATTGGTGGTCTCATACGTATTGCGGATTTCCGTATAGCAGCCGTCCAGTTCATAAAATCCCATATCCTGGATCAGTCCGCAGCGTCCTTTCTCTCCGATGAATTCGATGGTGATGGGAGAGTCAGCGCCGTAGATATTGCAGGCATACAGGTTGTAGATACAGCCGTTCTGGAATTGGATGGCCGCGTCCGCCGAATCTTCCACCTTTACGAAGTCATGGTAATAATTGTGAACGCTGCCCTGGATCCATTTCACGTCACTGTCCAGCATATACCGCACCCGGTCGATGCTGTGGATGGCCTGGTCGATGAGAACGCCCCGCCCTCCCGCATCCAGGTCCCTTTCCAGTCGCTGCCGCTGTAGTAATCCCGGGGCCGGTTCCAGGTGAGAATGGAACGGGCGGCCAGGATCCTTCCGAAATCACCGCGATGGATCATCTGACGCAGCTTTTCCACGCTTTGGTGTAGCGGGTCTGGAAAATAACCCCCAGTTTTACCCCGGTTTCCTTCTGGGTACGGATCATTTCATCGGCATCCTGCAGGGTAACGGCAATGGGTTTTTCCGTAAGTACATGGATCCCCGCCTTCATGGCCTTGATGGCCATTACGGAATGAAGGTCATGGGGAAGACACAGATGCACCACATCCACACCCTGGTCCAGAATATCGTTGAAATTGGTGGTCCAGCGGCATCCGAAGGCATCCGCAAAGGACCTGGCTTTCGCCTGGTCCGTATCCACAGCCCATACAGGTTCCACCAGATCAGACAGCCGGCAAAAGGCGTCCCTGTAGCAGACGGAAATCCGTCCGCAGCCCACAACAGCGGCTTTCAGTTTTCTCTCATTCATATTACTCCTCCTTGTCAGCCGATAAAAAAACGGCCGGTCATATCCTGTGTGAAATTATAATGGATATCAAAAAAATATTTCATTGCCCCGTTAAAGCAGGCATTTTCATCCAGAAGCCCGTAACGGATCCGGACAGAGTCCAGCATCCTGCGGAAGCCGGTGTTTTTCAGGATCTCCTGTACATCCTCCAGAAAGACAGGTCCCAGATCTTTTCCCTTGCCTCCGATGATGATCAGTCTGGGATGGACCGTGCATACCAGATTGCCCAGGGCGAGACACAGATCAGAGGCGATTTCCCGTATCACCTTTCTGGCAGCGGCATCCCCATAGATGGCGGAACGTCCCAGCTCCTGGTAGGTGATATGATCCAGCTTTTTTAAGGGACTGCGTCCGCCGGCCTTTGCCAGGCGCGCGGGAAGGGAGGATTCTCCGATGGCAAGCTCCAGACATCCTCTGTTTCCGCAGGAACATTCCTCTCCGTTGGGATCGATGGAGTAGTGGCCAAACTGGGTACAGGAGGCCGTTGCCTTTCCCAGCAGAGTATCCTGGATGAACAGGGCCGCGCCGATTCCCCGGCTGAAATTGATAAAGGCAAAGTCCTTTTCCCGGATCCCCGTATAGATCTTTTCCGCGTAGGCGGTGCAGGCGGTATCGTTGAGCAGGGCGACAGGATATTCCGGAAAGGCCCGCTCCAGCTGTCCTACGGTGTCTTCCGTCTGTCTGTCGGGAAGGGGAAAGGTGGTGGAGAAGATCTCCCGGGCATCAGGATCGATCATGGCGGGAACCACAATGCAGATCCCCAGAAGCTGCTTCCGGTCAATGGAAGGGAGCAGCTTTTCAGAAAAAAGACGCCGGGAGCTTCGCACATAGGATTCCGATGGTGATACCGAAAGACAGTGTCTGTCCAGCCCTGAACCGCAGATATCCACCAGCTGCCCGGTGATCCCCTGTTCTCCCCAGCACATCACCGCCACGTAATGCTGTTCCGGCTTCAGATGCAGGGAATTGGGCTTTCGTCCCACATGGCCCCAGTCCGAAGTTCCGGTATCCATCAGAAAGTTCCTTTCCAGCAGCTCATCCACCAGGGCAGAAACCGTGGTCTTGCTCAAATGGGACTGCTTGGCAAGCTGCGCCCGGGAAATTCCCTGGGACTGGTGGACAAAGTGGTAGATCCTTTTTAAATTGGAGTTTTTGATCAACTGCTGATTTACCAGCTTCATGCGGCATCCTCTCCATTCTGCTGTTTCATGGACTGATATAGTCAATCCACCTGATTAATTGCATGGTATCACATTCATGGAAAGAAATCAAGAAGAGATATGATGCTTTTGTGCAAGCACAACGCGTCTGCTGTCAGGTATGAAACGGATGTGAATAGTAACCCTTTAGTTACAGTTCAGCCTTCAACTGTCCCGCGAGGTGTCCCGCTGCATTTGCAACGGGATCCCGAGGCCTGCGGGCGCCAGGCTGCGAAAAACGCAGCCTGTGTGCATGCTTTTGTTACAGTGAAGCCGGAAGGCTGAACTGTAACAACCCTTTATTTATTCCACTTTTGGGATTGACAGGGACAGTAGCCCATGGTATGGTATAGGCAGGTGAAAGGAAGAGAGGAATGATGCTTTCTTCCATTTCTTAACAAGAAATAGTAAGGTCACTTAACTAATTGTGAAAAGGAGTGTAGGAAATGAAAGTTGGAGTAGTTGGCTTGGGCGGGATGGGGACCACCCATTACAAAGCCTTGAAGGCACTGTCTGAGCAGATGGATCTGGAGGTGGCGGCTCTGGCGGACTGCCGGAAGGAGTATCTGGACAGAGCAGCCGCTCTTTTTCCCCAGGCCAAAACGTATTCGCTGGGAATGGATCTGATCGCAGGAGAAGAACTGGATATTGTCCATATCTGTCTTCCCAGCTACCTTCATGTGGATCACGCGGTGGCGGCCATGGAGAAGGGGATGAACGTCTTCGTGGAGAAGCCGGTATGTCTTACCAGAGAGGACGGGAAGCGTCTTCTGGAGGCAGAGGAGCGCACCGGGGTAAAAGTAATGGTGGGACAGGTGGTCCGTTCCTTTGATGAATACCGTTTTCTGAAGGAAGCGTATGATTCGGGTAGATATGGAAAGCTGAAGTCCATGGTGATGCAGCGGATCAGCGGGAACGTACCCTGGGGATTTGACGACTGGTTCCACGATGAAAAAAAGAGCGGCTCTGTGGTGCTGGATCTCCATGTGCATGACCTGGATTTTCTCCGGTATATGCTGGGGGAGCCAGACAGCTTCGACGTGCGGGCAACGGCGTTTGACACCGGAATGATCAATCAGATCGTTACCGCCTATGAGTTTGGTGACGTATTTGTCACCGCGGAAGGAATCTGGGATGTATGTGATAATCTGAAGTTCGAGGCCGGCTACCGGGCGTGCTTTGAGGAGGCGACCATCTGGTACAAGGGAAATGGGGAGCCCTCTGTGACAGTATACCGGAAGGACGGAGGCGTGGAGCATCCGGATGTGCGGCCGGAATATGATGTGACGGATGATTCCGCCGGAATCAATGTGTCCAATCAGGGACCGTATTTTGCGGAGATCAAGTATTTTGCGGAATGTGTCAGAGACGGAAAACCCATTGAGATCGCTCCCCTTAAGGAGGGCGTAAAGTCCGTGGAGCTGGGAATCCGGGAATGGGAGGCGGCCAAGGCCTATGTGGCGGGCCGTCAGAAGGGCTGAGGAAAGGAGATCAAGATGAAAGTCGGAGTGCTGATTCAGTTATATAAGGATACGGATATTGATGAAAAATTCGCCGAGCTGCGTTCCATGGGGATGGAAAGCTGCCAGCTGGTATGCTGGGACCGGGAGCTTCTGGCTGACGACCGGGTGGCTGAAGCGGTGAACGCCGCGGTGGAAAAGCACCAGGTACATATCACCGCCTTCTGGTGCGGATGGGAAGGCCGTAAGGTATGGGATTTCTATGAAGGACAGATCACTCTGGGGCTGGTTCCCGCCGATTACCGGGTGGAAAGGCTGAAGATGCTGATGGAGGGATCGGACTTTGCCAGGAAGATCCATGTCACGGATTTTGCCACTCATGTGGGATATATGCCGGAAAATCCGTATGATCCCAATTATCAGGGAGTGCTGACCGCCTGCAAGGCCATCGTGGAGAAGTGCAGGGAAAACGGACAGAATTTCCTGTTTGAAACGGGACAGGAGACGCCGGTGACTTTGAAGCGGGCGATCCAGGATATTGAAAAAGATCTGGGACCTGGGAATGTGGGGATCAACCTGGATCCCGCCAACCTGATCATGTACGGAAAGGCCAATCCGGTGGATGCCCTGGAGGTGTTTGGAGAATATGTAAAAGGAATTCACGGAAAGGACGGCCTGTATCCCACAGACGGCCACTATCTGGGGGATGAGGTTCCGCTGGGTCAGGGAAAGGTGAACTATCCGGCATTTATCGCAAAGCTGAAGGAGATCGGATATCGGGGAGACATCACCATTGAGCGGGAGATCACAGGCGAGAAGCAGAAGGAGGATATCCTGATGGCAAAGGAGCTGCTGGAAAAGCTGATCTGATGCCGGAGGGGTCAGGGCTTGACGGCTGATTATAAAGAGAAAAAAACAACCGGGCCGGTTTTGCTGATCTGTCAAAACCGGCCCGGTTGTTTTGGGGGAAGGGATCACTTTGCCTGGTTTTTCTCAAAGGCGTGCAGCCAGTCAGATTTGAGAAAATAGATCAGAAAAGCGATGGAGCTCAGTGTCCAGGTGATGGGATACGCCCAGAAGATCACCCGGATGTCCGGAATGATCCGGACTGTCAAAGTAATATAGGTTACCCTGATGACGCACCAGCAGATCAGCATGACAAACATGGGAACCGTGGATTTTCCGGCGCCTCTTAAGATACCTGCCATACAGTGGGAGAAGGCCAGCAGGAAATAGAACAGGGCCGCCACATGGGCCTGGGCAGTTCCGTAGGCAACCACCTGGGGATCTCCGTTGAAGGCTGCGATCAGCTGGGGTGCCAGCGTATAGATCCCCACACCGATCAGCTCCGCCAGGGTAAGGGAACAGATCACACCGAAAACAGCGCCTTTCTTTGCCCGGCCGTATTCCCGGGCGCCCAGATTCTGGCTGATAAAGGTGGTCAGTGCCATGGCAAAACAGGTGATGGGAAGGAATCCAAAGCCCTCTACCTTATTGTAGGAACCGCAGCCGGCCATGGCCATTTCCCCGAATTTGTTGATGTTGGACTGCACCACCACATTGGCCAGGGAAATGATGGAATTCTGGACTCCCGATGGTACACCGTTGGAGATGATCTCCCCCAGCACCACCCGGTCAATGCAGATGCGCCTGGGATACAGCCGGTACTCCTCCGGGCTTTTCAGAAGCTGGCGCAGACAGAGGAACGCGCTGATAAACTGGGAGATGACGGTGGCAAATGCGGCGGAACCCACTCCCATATGAAATACAGCCACAAACAGCAGATCCAGAGCCACGTTGGCGGCGGAGGAAATGATCAGATAGATCAGGGGATGGCGGCTGTCGCCCACGGCCCGGAGGATACCCACCAGAAAATTATACATTACGAAAGCCAGGGAGCCGCAGAAATAGACCCGGAAATAGACCACGGAGTTGGGCAGTACGTTTTCCGGCGTTCCCATCAGCACCAGGATCTGAGGAGCCGCCAGAATCCCCACAAAGGTCAGGATGACCCCGCAGATCAGGCCGAGCGCTGTGATGGTATGTACAACCCGCTGCACCATATCATATTTTTTCGCTCCGAAATACTTGCCAACCACCACGCCGGCTCCGATGGCCAGGCCGTTGAAAAAGCCCACCAGCAGGAAGATCAGATTTCCTGAAGAGCTCACGGCCGCCAGCGCGTTGCTTCCCAGAAAGTTTCCCACGATCAGGGAGTCAGCTGTGTTGTAGAGCTGCTGAAAAAGGTTGCCGAAAAAGAGAGGGATGGCAAATGCGACGATCCTGCGCCAGATGGGTCCCTCGGTCATGAGTACTGCAGAAGAATTGTGTTTCATTTGTTTGATGCCTCCAGTCCAGAATATACCGCCCGGAGGCCGTTCCTTAACCGGGAATCCGGTTTACAGAGCCGCTCCTCCGGGCGGTTTATCACGCTGCAACGGTCCGGAAGAACAGCAAAACAGCCGCGCTCTTCGGAACCATTGCACAATGTCTACTTATAGTATAGAAGCATACAGCAGTAAATGCAAGATGAAAATTTATTCCCGTGAGCAACGAGCCAAGCGGACATGCTTGCATGTCCATTTGGCGACTGCCGCGAGGTCGGAAGCCGAGCTGCATATATCAGGGGATGACTATCGCCGGCAACGAGCCAAGCGGACATGCTTGCATGTCCATTTGGCGACTGCCGCGAGGGTCGGAAGCCGAGCTGCAATGCCAGGGGATGACTATCGCCGGCAACGAGCCAAGCGGACATGCTTGCATGTCCATTTGGCGGCGCCGGGCAAAGGGATCTTGGACTTGCGCCCGTTTGGGAGGTCTGCTAAGATGAGGAAAGGAGGTGCCGCGTATGGAACAGATGTCGTTATTTGATAACCGGGAACAGACTACGCCTCTTGCCAGCAGGCTCAGGCCCGCCCGGCTGGAGGATTTTGTGGGGCAGGAGCATCTGCTGGGGAAGGGGAAAATGCTCCGCCAGCTGATAGAGAAGGATCAGATTTCTTCCATGATCTTCTGGGGCCCGCCGGGAGTGGGAAAGACCACGCTGGCCAGCATCATCGCGGGACGGACCAGGGCGGATTTTATCAATTTCAGCGCAGTGACCAGCGGGATCAAAGAGATCAGGGAAGTGATGAGTCAGGCAGAGACCAGCAGGAGAATGGGGATCCGCACGGTATTGTTTGTGGATGAGATCCACCGTTTCAACAAGGCTCAGCAGGACGCGTTCCTGCCCTATGTGGAAAAGGGCAGCATCATCCTCATCGGTGCTACCACGGAGAATCCTTCCTTTGAGATCAACGGGGCGCTTCTTTCCAGGTGCAAGGTGTTTGTGCTGAAGGCGCTGGAAGAAGAGGATCTGGTGCGCCTTCTTAAGCGTGGACTTTCGGAACCGGCGGGATTCGGAAATCAGAATGTAAGGATTTCAGAGGAGCAGCTGCGGGCCATCGCCGCATTTGCCAACGGAGATGCCCGAACTGCGCTGAACACTCTGGAAATGGCAGTGCTCAACGGAGAGATCAGTCCGGAGGGGATCACGGTGACGGACGAAGGGATGGAACAGTGTATCAGCCGGAAATCACTTCTGTATGACAAAACGGGAGAAGAGCACTACAATCTGATTTCCGCGCTCCATAAGTCCATGCGCAACAGCGATCCGGACGCGGCTATTTACTGGATGTGCAGGATGCTGGAGGGAGGGGAGAATCCCCTTTATATTGCCAGGCGCCTGATCCGGTTTGCCAGCGAGGACGTGGGAATGGCGGACAGTCAGGCTCTGCAGGTGGCGGTGGCGGCCTACCAGGCCTGCCATTTTCTGGGGATGCCGGAATGCGACGTCCATCTCACCCATGCGGTGACCTATCTGGCCATGGCGCCCAAGTCCAATGCGCTGTATGTGGCCTGCCAGGAGTGCAGGCAGGATGTGAAGGGGAAATTGGCTGAGCCGGTTCCCCTGTGGCTGAGAAATGCGTCCACAAAGCTGATGAAGGATCTGGAGTACGGCAAAGGCTATCAGTATGCCCATGATACCCGGGAAAAGCTGACCGCCATGGAGTGTCTGCCGGAATCCCTGCGGGGAAGGGAGTACTACCGTCCTTCCGGGGAGGGGAAAGAGGCACAGGTGAAGGAGAAGCTGGAGAGGGTGAAAGCGTGGAAGCGGGAGCAGCGGGGGGAGTGAAGCCGGAAGGATGAACGGTTGCCCGCAATTTGTAACAGTTCAGCCTTCCAATGTCCCGCGAGGTGTCACGCTGCATTCGCAGCGTGATCCCGAGACTTGCGGGCGCCAGGCTGCGAAAATCGCAGCCTGTGTGCATGCATTTGTAACAGTGAAGCCAGAAGGCTGAACTGTTACCGCAATTTGTCGATTTTTCTGCTCTGCAATTGACAAGGGATTATGCGTATGATATAATGCCGTCAATTAAAGATGATAGAGGTGCAAAACTCATGAGTATTCCTGCGGAGACGCTCAACCGTTTGTGAAACAGGAAGAAGGGGAGTTTTGCCGAAATAGAACACTGGATTGAGAGGCGTTCTGTTGGCCGGCAGGAGAAGATGTTGCCGGCTGTCACGGTAAGTGGAGCGCTATCGTCCTTTCCAATCGGTTTTTTTGACGGAAAACGGCTATGGCGCTGCGCGCGCGGTGGCCGTTTTTAATTTTGGCGCTGCAACCGGCAAGCGGCCGCCATGCCTGCATGAGCGGGTCTTCGCCTTCTGACCGGATGGAGGATATCCGGCATGCTTTGCTGTATGCGCTGAGGGAAAGAGATAACAGTGATTCGGGAAGACGGAGCTGTTACGAAAAAAGAAACTTTATCAACAGGAAAGGGGAATTATTATGAAAAAAATGACTGCATTGCTTTGCATGCTGACACTGACAGCATCTCTGGCCGGATGCGGCGGTTCAGACAGTGAGGGAGGAGCGGACACCGATTTGGCAGCGGAGGAAGTGGCTTCCGGTGTGGAAGACGGTGTGCTTACCATCGCTATGGAGTGTGTGTATGCTCCGTACAACTGGACACAGACAGACGATTCCAACGGAGCTGTGCCCATCAAGGATTCCAATGAGTATGCCAATGGTTATGATGTCATGATGGCAAAGAAGATCTGTGAGGAAAACGGCTGGGATCTGGAGATCGTCCGCACAGACTGGGATTCTCTTGTGCCCGGTGTGCAGACCGGTATCTATGACGCGGCGATCGCCGGTCAGTCCATGACGGAGGACCGGATGAAAGAGGTGGATTTTGCGGGCCCCTACTTTTACGCTTCCATCGTATGTGTGACCAAGGCAGACAGCCCCTATGCCACAGCAGAAGGACTGAGCGATCTGTCGGGAGGAAACTGTACGGCGCAGATCGCCACCATCTGGTATGATTCCATGCTGCCTCAGATCGAGGGAGCGCAGATCCAGACGGCCGCTGAAACAGCGCCTGCCATGCTGACAGCGCTGGATACAGGCATCGTTGATTTTATCTGTACCGATATGCCCACTGCCATGGGCGCGGTGGCCGCGTACCCGGATATGGTCATTCTGGATTTCTCCGACAGTGATGACGGATTTGAAGTGGATGAGGGCGAGGTTAACATCGGAATTTCCGTGATGAAAGGAAATACCGTCCTGAAAGAGGCTATAGACGGTGTGCTTAGCGATATGACGGAAGATGATTTTAACGAGATGATGAGCGAGGCCATTGCCGTTCAGCCGTTGAGTGAGGAATAAGCAGGGATCATCGGACCCTGAAAAAGGAAAGGAGTAAACCCTTATGAATCGACTGGTTCAACTTGGCACGGATATGGTCAGTCTTTGGGAGAGATACGGGGGAAGCTATCTGAATGGTATTAAAAACACGCTGATTCTGGCGCTGGTAGCAACGCTGATCGGATGTCTGATCGGTTTTGTCTGCGGTATTCTGCAGACCATTCCATATGCCAAAACAGATTCCCTGGTGAAGCGGTTTTTCCTGAAGCTGATCCGGGTGATCGTGCGGATCTATGTGGAAGTATTCCGTGGAACCCCCATGGTGCTGCAGGCAGTGTTCGTTTACTACGGACTTCCGTATTTTACCAACAATACCTTGAGGTTTGACAACATCTGGGCGGCCGCCATCCTGGTGGTGTCCATCAACACAGGCGCGTATATGGCGGAATCTGTCCGGGGCGGCATCATGTCCATTGACAGCGGACAGACAGAGGGAGCCAAAGCCATCGGCATGAATCATTTCCAGACTATGGTGTATGTGATCCTTCCCCAGGCTCTGCGGAATATCATGCCGCAGATCGGAAACAACTTTATCATCAATGTGAAGGATACTTCTGTGATGTTTATCATCTCTTTCACGGAATTTTTCGCAGTCCACAAAGCGGCGGTGGGAGCCACCTATCAGTATTTTCCCTCTGCGACCATCGAGATGATCGGTTATCTCTGTATGACGCTGATCGCGTCCTTCCTGCTGCGGAGGGTGGAAAAGTGGCTGGACGGTTCCGACAGCTATGAGCTGGCGCAGGCGGATCAGCTGGTGATGTCCGCAGGGACCTACAGCTATCCCGGCAGAGGAACTCCCTTTGACGAGAAAAGCAGAGAATACAAAGAGCAGGCGAACCGGGAACGCGGTCGGGAAAAGAACGGCAGGAACAGGAGGAAAAAATCATGAGCAGTGACGCGATTTTGGAGGTCCGGCATCTGTCCAAGACCTTTGGAAACAATGAAGTCCTGAAGGATATAGATTTTACAGTACGTCCCGGCGATGTGACCAGTATCATCGGCGCATCCGGTTCCGGAAAATCCACGCTGCTGCGGTGCATCAACCTTCTGGAAACGCCCAGCGGAGGAGAGATCCTTTTCCACGGAAACAGTGTCACCGGAAAGGGAGTGAATGCATCTGCTTACCGGGCCAAGGTGGGCATGGTGTTCCAGTCCTTCAATCTGTTCAACAATATGACAGTGCTGGAAAACTGTGTGATCGGCCAGGTAAAGGTTCTGAAAAAGAACCGGGAGAAAGCCAGGGAAAATGCGCTCAGATACCTGGACCGGGTGGGCATGACCCCCTATATCAACGCAAAACCCCGGCAGATTTCCGGCGGCCAGAAGCAGAGGGTGGCAATTGCCCGGGCGCTGGCCATGGATCCGGAGGTACTGCTGTTTGATGAACCCACTTCCGCTCTGGATCCGGAGATGGTGGGAGAGGTGCTGGAGGTTATGCAGAGTCTGGCTTCCGACGGAATGACCATGCTGGTGGTGACCCATGAGATGGCTTTTGCCAGGGATGTATCCAATCATGTGGTGTTCATGTCAGAGGGCGTGATCTGCGAGGAAGGAGATCCGGTACAGGTATTCTCCAATCCCGTCCAGCAGAGAACAAGAGAATTTCTGACCCGTTTCGCAAAAGGCTGAAATCCGGGCGTATTGCACAAAACAGGAGCCGCATATCCCCCCAAGGGGCTTGTGCGGTTCCTTTTCTTTTGATAAAGTATAAAAGAATTTCAGCGGAAAGGTAAAAAATACCGGAGAAAGGAAACAGAGCAGATATATGGAAGCATTGCTGAATGAAATAGAAAGATACTGGACAACCCGGACGGAGGGCTACTCGGAGGTGAACCAGAAGGAGCTTCAGGGAAGCCAGAAGGAAGCATGGCTGGCTGTTTTAAAGGAGCAGTTCCCGGAGGGGGACAGAGAGCGGCTGCAGATCCTGGATGTGGGCTGCGGACCGGGATTTTTCCCCAGGATCCTGGCGGAGGACGGCTGGCAGGTGACGGCGGTGGATTACACCCTGGGGATGCTGGAAAAAGCGGCCGAAAACGCGGGGGTCTACAGGGAGAGGATCACTTTCCTGCGGATGGACGCGCAGGATCTGGAATTTCCGGATGAAACTTTTGATGTGGTGATATCCCGGAACCTGACCTGGAATCTGGAGCATCCCCGGCAGGCATACAGGGAATGGCACCGGGTCCTGAAGCCCGGGGGAAAGCTTCTGAACTTTGACGCCAACTGGTACGGCTATCTGTACGATGAGGAAAAGCGAAGAGCTTATGAACAGGATCGGAAAAATGTGGAAAGCCGCAGGATGGATGACCACTATCTCTGCACGGATATAGACGCTATGGAGAAGATCGCTCTCCAGGTTCCGCTGTCCAGGATCGTAAGGCCCCAGTGGGATGAAGCGGTTTTGGAAGAACTGGGATTTGAGGAGATCGCCTGGGATGCGGATGTGTGGAAGCGGGTATGGAGCAGTGAGGAACGGCTGAATTACGCTTCCACGCCCATGTTCATGGTGACAGGCCGTAAGCGCTGAAAGCCGGACAGGAAGAAAACGCAGCAGACGCGGAGTTTTGCTGCTGCGGGAGAGCAGACAAGCTGCGGCAGGGAAAGGCCAGACTGCCGTGACAAGTTCAGGGAAGCAGAAAGGCCGGAGGGATGCGGCAAAAGAGACAACAGATGGGAGCGGAGACCATGGAAAATATGATGACGGAACAAAAACCTTTCACCCTGTGCGGGCTGACAGCCCTGCCCGGGGAGCGGACAGAAGGGGAACTGAAGCTGGCGGGAGGAGAATTCCGCCTTCCGGCGGCCATCCTTCGGGGAGAGCGGGCGGGAAAGACCGTGCTGATCACCGCGGGGGTACACAGCGGGGAATATGTGGGGATCCAGGCAGCCATAGAGCTGGCAGAGAAACTGAAGATAGAAAAGATCACCGGTACGGTGGTGCTGGTCAAGGCGGTAAACCGGCCGGCTTTTGAACAGCGCCTGGGAAGCCTGGTGGCATCGGACGGAAAGAATCTGAACCGGGTATTTCCGGGAAACGAGCAGGGAACAGAGGCGGAGAGACTGGCACAGGCCATGGTCCGGGAGCTTTTTTGCCGGGCGGATTACTATATTGACCTTCACAGCGGGGATGATTATGAAAAACTGGCCCCTTACGTATACTATGCGGGAAAGGCGGATCCGGAGGTGACGGAGGCATCCAGGAAGATGGCCCAGCAGGTGGATGTGCCTTATATGGTCCGGTCTGATGTGGCTTCCGGCGGAGCCTACAACTACGCCGCTTCCCGGGGAATTCCCAGTATTCTCCTGGAACGGGGAGGAATGGGAGACTGGAGCCGGGAGGAAGTCCGGTCCATGCGGAGGGATGTGCGGAACATCCTGTGTGAGCTGGGAGTATACCAGGGCAGAAAGGACTACCGGACGTATTACCCCCTGGATGTGGTGGATGTCAGTTATCAGTCGGCTGCCCATGGAGGGCTCTGGTATCCGGCCAAAAAGCCGGGCGATATGATCCGGAAGGGGGAATATCTGGGAAGTGTGACGGATTATCAGGGCCGCAGGCAGGAAATATGCCGGGCGGAGTACGATGGAGTGATCCTTTATCAGACGGGCTCTCTGCAGGTGCTGGAGGATGGCCCCATGATCGCTTACGGCAGGATCCGAAAGCAGTATGATGACAGAAAAGAGAGGATCACCGGGTACTGGGGAAAGAGAAGCGAGAGCTTTTATCAGCAGCGCCGGGCTGAACTGCACAGCCCTGTGGCGGACCGCTGGCTTAGAGAAATTTTACAGAGACTGCCGGAGGGAAAGAAAAAGATCCTGGATGTGGGCTGCGGTTCCGGATTTTTTTCCATCCTGCTGGCGCGCAGAGGATATGATGTGATCGGAACGGATCTGACTCCCGAGATGGTGGTAAACGCCAAAAAGCTTGCCCGCAAGGAGGGAGTCTCCTGCAGATTCCGGGTGATGGATGCGGAGGAGCTGGATTTTGCGGACGAAACCTTTGACGCGGTGATCTCCAGAAATCTCACCTGGACCCTGCCGGATGCGGAAAAAGCCTATCAGGAATGGAAGAGGGTGCTGAAGCCGGGAGGAATCCTGCTGAATTTTGACGCCAATTACGGAGCCGTGGATTTTTCCGATTATTCGGAGCTGCCGGAGGACCATGCCCACCGGCAGATGGGTGACGAGCTGCTGCGGGAATGTGAGGAGATCAAACGGCAGCTGCCCATCAGCAGTCTGATACGCCCGGCCTGGGATCTGGAAGTTCTGGGGAAACTGGGATTTCAGAAGTTTTCCATTGATCTGGGAATCGGGGAAAGGATCTACGTGGAAAAAGATGAGTTTTACAATCCAACCCCCATCTTTATGATCTGCGGGGAAAAGGCGGGGACGAAATGAAAAGATATATTGCAAAAAGGCTGCTTCTTCTGATCCCCATTTTGCTGGGGATTACTTTCCTGTCCTTTGCCATGATGCGGATAGCCGGAAGTGACGCCATCCTTCAAATGGCGGACGTATCAGGAGTAGCCCTCTCCCAGGAGGTGATCGATGCCCAGCGGGCTCAGCTGGGGCTGGATCAGCCGTTTATGATCCAGTATCTGAACTGGCTGGGCGGATTTCTCACCGGAGATCTGGGGACCAGCTATGTGTCGGGAAAAGATGTATTTGATACTTTTCTTTCCAAGCTTCCGGCTACCCTGCTGCTGACAGTTTCTTCCATAGCGCTGACTGTGGTGATCTCTGTTCCCCTGGGGATCCTGGCCGCAGTGAAGCAGAACCGGTTTACCGATTATCTGATCCGGGTGTGCAGCTTTGTGGGCAACAGCCTTCCTAATTTTTTTGTGGCGCTGCTCCTGATGTATCTTCTGTCCATCCGTTTTTCCGTATTTCCGGTGATCTCTGACGGATTGAGTATGGAGAGCGTGGCCCTTCCCACACTCACGCTGGCAATTGCCATGTCAGCCAAGTATCTGAGGCAGATCCGTGCGGCGGTTCTGGATGAGCTGGGCAAAGAATATGTGACGGCGGCCAGAGCCAGAGGGATCCGCTTTCGGGTGACGCTGACGAAAAGCGTACTGAGAGTCTGTCTGTCCACGATCCTTACACTGCTGTCCCTTTCCGTGGGAAGTCTGCTGGGAGGTACAGCCATTGTGGAATCCATTTTCATGTGGGACGGTGTGGGGAAAATGGCAGTGGACGCCATCAATATGAGAGACTATCCGGTGATCCAGGCATATGTGGTATGGATGGCTGTGATCTATGTGGGGATCAACCTGATCACCGATATTTCCTACCGGGTACTGGATCCCAGGATCCGTCTGGGAGGTGATAAGGCATGAATACAGACAGACAGAAGATCACGGTCCGCAGACAGAAGATAAAAAAGAATCATACGAAAAGAAAGCTGCTGATCTTTGGAACGCTTGCGGCGCTGCTGATCCTGACGGCGGTTTTTGCCCGGGAAATCTGTCCTTACGATCCCAACCGGCAGGATTACAGCATTGCGCTGCAGCCGCCCAGCCTGGCCCATCCTTTCGGAACAGACAGGTATGGAAGGGATATGCTGTCCCGTGTCATCGCGGGGTCTCAGATCAGCATATTTTCCACACTGGCGCTGGTGGCCATCATTGCGGCGACGGGAACCGCTGTGGGAGTGATCTGCGGATATTTCGGAAAAGCTGTGGACAGTATTGTGATGAGGATCTCGGATATCTGCCTGGCGTTTCCCGGGCTGGTATTCGCGCTGGCTATTGCGTCGGTTCTGGGGGGCGGCGTCCGGAACGCGGTGATCGCTCTGGCAGTGATCAGCTGGCCCAAATATGCCAGGCTTGCCCGAAGTCAGACGCTGACGGTGAAGAGTTCTGACTATATCGCCGCAGCCAGGCTTTCCGGAAGCGGTACTGCCGCCATGATCTTCCGCCATATCCTGCCTAATATCCTGGGACCCATCCTGGTGACCGCCATGCTGGATATCGGGACGATGATGATGGAGATCGCCGCCCTGTCATTTCTGGGGCTGGGGGCGCAGCCGCCGGCAGCCGAATGGGGCAGTATGATGAGCGGAGGCCGGAGTATGCTGCAGACATATCCCTGGGTGGTGCTTACTCCCGGAATCGCAATATTTGTATCTGTAGTGCTGTTTAATCTGCTGGGAGATACTGTAAGAGACTGTATGGATCCCAAAAACGGGCGCAGCTGATCTTTGGGGCAGGCAGCAGACAGGTGTGTGCCGGCGGCAGTGATCCTGCGGGTATATCCGAGGGGGTGCCGGGAAACAGAGAACGGAGGATGAAGAAGTGAAGAAGAAAAAGACAGCAGCGGGGCCGAAGGCCGGAGCAATGAAAAAAATAACAGCATTGCTGATCGCCATGGGAATGACTGCGGGAATGGCGGCAGGCTGCGGCGGCAGAGAGGCGGATCCCGGGACTTCCGGAAGCCAGGAGGCTGCCGCGGGAGAAAAAACGTTTGTCCTGGGAGACACTACTTTTAACGCGGAAAATGGGGAGGCTGATATCAATCCCCACAATGACAGCAGCGGATGGGCCTGCATCCGGTACGGGGTAGGGGAAACCCTGTTCCGTTTTACCGATTCCATGGAGATTGAGCCCTGGCTGGCGGAAAGTTATGAGAACGTGGATGAACTCACCTGGGTGATCACGCTGAGAGAAGGCATAACATTTACCAGCGGCAGGGCTATGGACGGCCAGGCCGTAAAGGAATGTCTGGAAGCGCTGGCGGCGGATCATCCCAGGGCGGCCGGAGACCTTCAGCTTGCGGAAATCACCGCAGAGGGACAGACGGTTACCATTACGACAGAAGAGCCTGTTCCGGCGCTGCTCAACTATCTGGCAGATCCCTACGGCTGTATCATTGATATGCAGGCGGGTGTCACGGAAGAAGGGATTGTCTCCGGAACCGGCCCTTACCAGGCGGTCTCCCTGGTTACGGATACCAGTCTGGAGCTGGTGAAAAATGAGAATTACTGGAATGGAGAGCCCAAGATCGACAGGATCACGGTCCGGACCATTTCCGATGGAGATACCCTGACCATGGCGCTCCAGTCCGGAGAGATCGATGCGTCCTATGGAATGCCTTATGCCAGTTATCCGCTTTTTGAAAATGATGCGTATACGTTTTCCAGCTGTGCCACCAGCCGGGTGTTTTTCGGCGCCATGAATTTTGAAAGTGAGATCACCTCAGATCCGGCGGTAAGAAAAGCCATAGCCATGGGGATCGATAAAGAGGGATTTGTGGAGACCCTGCTGGATGGGAACGGTTATCCGGCGGCGGGAGTATATCCGGACAGCTTTTCCTTTGGAGGAGAGGCGGTGACCACGGAAACGTATGACCCCCAAGGCGCCCGAAAGGTGCTGGAGGAGGCCGGATGGGTGGATACGGACGGAGACGGCGTGCGGGAAAAAGACGGGACGCCGCTGGTGCTGCGCTGGCTGACCTATCCCAGCCGTCAGGAACAGCCTTTGCTGGCGGAATCTGCCCAGGCTACTCTGGGTGAGATCGGCTTTCAGGTGGAGATCAATAACACGGCGGATCATAACAGCATCCGGACGGATACCGGCGCATGGGATATATATGTGAGCGCCATGGTAACCGCTCCCACCGGTGATCCGGAATATTTTTTCGCTTATCACTGTCTGGACAGCTCCACCAATAACGATGGTCATTATCACAGTGACAGACTGGAGGAGCTGGCTGCGGAGATGGCAGAGACCTTCGATACAAAACGGAGAGAGGAACTGGCGGTTCAGATGCAGCAGACGATCCTGGATGACAACGCTTATGTATTCTGTTCCCATCTGCGGATGAGTATGATCTCCAAGGCCAGTGTGACGGGACTGACAGCCCATCCCTGTGATTACTATGAAATTACGGCGGACCTGGATATTAACGAGTGATGGAAAAGAGAGAGACGATGGAAAAACTTCTGACATACAGCCATGTGGACATCTGTTATAATGGGAAAATGGCGGCAGAGGATATCAGTTTTTCCCTGAATAAAGGAGAGATCCTGGGGATCGTGGGAGAATCGGGGAGCGGGAAGAGCACTATTATCAGAGCCGCCCTTGGTATTCTGGGACAGGGAGGAATGGTGACAAGAGGGGATATCTGGTTTCAGGACATGGATCTTCCGGATCTTCCGGAGAAGGAGATGCGGAAGATCCGGGGAAAACGCATTGGCATGATCTTTCAGGATGCAAAGGCTTCTCTGTGTCCCATACGTACTGTCGGAAGCCAGATCCGGGAATGTCTGGCAGCCCATGGGCCAGTGACCAGAGGGGAAGCGGAAAAAAGGGCGCTGGAGCTTTTTGAGCGCCTGGGCTTTCCGGATGGTGAACGGATCCTGAAAAGTTATCCCTATCAGCTTTCCGGAGGGATGAACCAGCGTGTGGGAATTGCTGCGGCGATGCTGATGAATCCGGACATTCTGCTGGCAGATGAACCCACCAGCGCTTTGGATGTGCTGGTCCAGAAACAGGTGGTGGAGGAACTTCTGATGCTGAGAAAGCTTTACGGGACGGCGATGATCCTGGTTACCCACGATCTGGCAGTGGTGGAGGCCATGGCGGACCGGATCCTGGTGCTGAAAGACGGACGGATGGTGGAATATGGAACTGTGGAGGAGATTTTTCAAGAGCCCAGGGAAGCGTATACCAGAGAACTGCTGGAGGCAGTTCCCAGACTGGGGAGGAAATAGATGGAACCGATACTGGAAGTAAAAAATCTGACGAAAACTTTTGCGGAAAAAGGACAGAAGGATTTCACTGCGGCAGATCAGGTAAGCTTCAGGCTGTATCCCGGGGAAACGCTGGGGATCGTGGGAGAATCCGGTTCGGGAAAAAGCACGGTGGCAAGGGTGGTCACAAGGCTTGCGGACGTTACGTCCGGGGAAATCCTGCTGGATGGACAGCCCATCACCCATGTGAAGGGACGCAGGCTTCGGGAAATCTATCGAAAGATCCAGATGGTATTCCAGTCTCCCGCCGGCTCCTTTGATCCCAGGAGAACACTGGGAGACGGGATAGGAGAAAGCCTGAGGAACTGCGGCCTGTCCCGCAAAGACATTTCAGAGAGGGTGAAAACACTGCTGGCCCAGTGCGGACTGGAAGCGGAATACGCCGCCCGTTATCCCCATGAGGTCAGCGGCGGTCAGTGCCAGCGGGCGGCTATCGCCAGGGCTCTGGCCATCCAGCCAAAGATCCTGGTTTTGGACGAAGCCACCAGCTCTCTGGATGTAACGATCCAGAAGCAGATCATGGAGCTGCTGGCATCTGTTCAGAAAGAGAAAGGGATATCCTATCTGTTTATCTGCCATAATCTGGCTCTGGTACAGAATTTCTGCGACAGGCTGCTGGTGATGCACCAGGGCAGGATCGTGGAGGAGGGAACGCCGGACCAGGTGATTTTCCATCCCAGGGAGGAGTACACCAAACGGCTGGTGGATGCCGTCCTGTAAAACAGGAAAGACCGCGGCGCGGACCGGATTCCAGCCGGTTTACCATTTTGGTTACCTGCTGCTTGGGCATCCGCCAGCAGCTATGCGGACACACACCTTCGTTACTGTCTTACCCATGAAAAAGATGAAAATGTTCTGCAGGCTGTACAGGAAGCGCTGTCTGAACTGAGCAAGACCATAAAATAGCGTATGGTTTGGCCGATGAGAACTGCTGCCCTTTAGGATCACAGTTCCGTCTTGGGACCCGGACGCATGGGAATGCGGGGAAATATGCAGATACCGCATCTGGAAACAAAGGCCTGTTCCGACTTGGGATCCTTCGGAAATGTGTCCCGCAAGCCGGGAGAAAGGAGCGGTTTTTAGAAATAGTTTATAGACAATTCCTTGCAAAGTCCTTACAGGTGTGCTAGAATAAAAAAGTCATAGATAGGCGAATTTGAAGAGTTCGCCTATTCATTTAAGGATGTATCAGCACTCAACAGATACGAGTGCTGACAAGCAAGGAGGAACAAGTATGCTGACGTTACCTATATATAATATGATGCTTCTTCCTGATGTAACATTCTTTTTCCGCAAGGACGCGCTGCCGGAGGGCAGGCTGACCCAGGAAAATGTTGGTGAAAATATTCTGTTCCTGATGCTGAAGGATGATAAGGAGCATAAGGAGCTGACCCGGGATGATGTGTATCCTGTGGGAATCTCAGGCAAGATAGAGAGCATTGACGATGGGGGAAATGTAAGGATCACCGCCCAGGAACGGGTGGAGGTACAGGACCTTGAGGTTGTGGATGGAGAGATCCGGTCCACTGCAGTGATCCGTCCGGATGTGGATGACCTTCCCCAGGAAGAGGAGAAGGAAAAGTTCGGACAGCTGAAGAATGATCTGCTTCAGTTTATCCGGGGATTCCAGTGGGGAGTATGGGCCCGAGGACTGATCCTTCAGTGGAAGAACCTGAATGAGACGGTATGCGCTCTGGCCGGATATCTGAATCTGACCTGGGAGGAAAAGTATGAGATCCTGGAAACGGATTCCAGGAGAGGGCGTATGGAGAAGATCCAGCAGGCCGTCTATGAGTTCATGGAGATCTTCAACGTAAGCGAAGAAGCCAAGAACGCCCAGGAGGAGACCCATGAGCAGGCGTACAGGGAGTCCGCTATCAAGAAGCAGATAGAGATCCTTCAGAATCAGCTGGATGAGATGCACCCGGAGAATGTGTCCGATGTGAGAAAATTTGAGACGAAGCTTCGGGAGTCCCAGATGAACGATGAGGCCAGGAAAGAGGCTGAAAAGGTTCTGGGAAGGATGAAGCAGGAAGGGAAGGACAGCCATGAGTACGGGATGCTCTATGAGTATCTGGATTTTGTCACCAGCCTTTCCTGGAAGCCGGAGGAGCTGCCGGACATTGATCTGAAGGAAGCGGAGGAGATCCTGGACGAGGATCATTACGGGCTGAAGAAGGTAAAGGAGAGGATCATCCAGCAGATGGCGGTGATGGCCCTGAACAAGAAGCAGGCAGGATCTATTCTGTTATTTGTGGGGGCGCCTGGTACCGGCAAGACCAGTATCGGCCAGAGCATCGCCAGAGCCCTGCACCGGGCGTACGTGAGGATCAGCCTGGGAGGAGTCCGGGATGAGGCGGAGATCCGGGGACACAGAAGGACATATGTGGGAGCCATGCCGGGAAGGATCATGGAGGGCATGAAGCGCAGCGGCGCGGCCAACCCGGTGATGGTGCTGGATGAGGTGGATAAGCTGTCCCACGACTACAGCGGGGATCCGGCCAGCGCCCTTCTGGAGGTGCTGGATCCGGAGCAGAACAGCACTTTTACTGATCATTATCTGAATGTGCCTTACGACCTTTCCAATGTGCTTTTTGTATGTACGGCCAACACTACGGATACCATACCGGAGCCGCTGCTGAACCGTATGGAGGTGATCGCTTTTCCGGGCTATACGCCGTCGGAGAAGTTCCAGATTGCCAGAAAGCATCTGCTTCCCAAAGCCATGAAGTCCATGGGAATCAGGAATCAGAATCTGAAGGTGACGGATGAAGCCATCCGGAAGATCATCGAGGATTATACAGCGGAGTCCGGAGTCCGGGGGCTGAAAAAGCAGATGGATACGCTCTGCCGGTCTGTGGCGGTGCGGCTGGTGCGGGGAGACCAGAAGAGTGTGACAGTCAGCGAAAAGAGACTGTCAGAGTTTCTGGGACGCAGTGAGATGCATCACGACCGGGTACCGGAGGAGACAGTGCCGGGGGTAGTGACCGGACTGGCCTGGACGATGGCAGGAGGAGAGATCCTGTTTATCGAGACAGCCATGACGAAAGGCGAAGGCACGGTGAAGATCACCGGACAGCTGGGAGATGTGATGAAGGAATCGGCACAGATCGCCATCACGCTGGTGAAGTCCATGTATCCGGAGGAATCCGGGGTGCTGGAGGAAAAGGAGCTGCATATCCACGTTCCGTCAGGGGCTGTTCCCAAGGACGGACCTTCGGCGGGGATCACGCTGACTACGGCTCTTGCCTCTCTGGTGACTGGAAAGAAGGTGGATCCGCACATTGCCATGACCGGAGAGGTATCCCTTCGGGGCGGTGTGATGCCTATCGGAGGTCTGCCGGAAAAGCTCATGGCAGCCCAGAGGGCAGGCGTGAAAAAAGTATTCATTCCCTGGGAAAACCGGGAGGACCTGGAAGAGGTGGCCGGGGAAGTGAAAGAAAAACTGGAGATCGTCCCTGTAAAGCGTGTTTCGGAGGTGCTGAAAGCAGCTCTGGATTCCTGAACCGGGACAGGATAAAGCATACAGACGTCAACGGGCGGAAGGTTTCAAAAGAAACCTCCGCCTTTTTCTCGTAAAACACTGGAACCCCACCCCAGGAATTGATATAATGAGCGAAAGCGAGTCGGAGAAAGCGGAGCTTGCTCCAGACGAGCGGCGAATGAGGGCCGCGGCCGAAGGAAGCGGCATAATGAGCGAAAGCGAGTCGGAGAAAGCGGAGCTTGCTCCAGACGAGCGGCGAATGAGGGCCGCAGCCGAAGGAAGCGGCATAAAGAGCGAAAGCGAGTCGGAGAAAGCGGAGCTTGCTCCGGACGAGCGGCGAATGAAGGCCGCAGCCGAAGGAAGCGGCATAATGAGCGAATATACAAACAGGAGGACCCAGCATGGAAGAATTTTTGGAGGGGCTGAACGCGGCCCAGCAGGAGGCGGTGACATCCACAGAGGGGGCGGTCCGGGTGATCGCCGGGGCGGGTTCCGGAAAGACCAGAGCTCTTGCCTCTCGTTTTGCTTTTCTGGTCAATGAGATCGGAATTCTCCCGGGAAATATCCTCTGTGTAACCTTCACCAATAAATCGGCCAATGAGATGCGCCAGAGGATCCACCGGCTGACCGGAGATCAGGATACCGGCTATATCAATACCTTTCATGGCTTTTGTGTGTCGGTGCTCCAGGAGGACAGCCATGCGGTACAGTATCCCAAAAGCTTTCTGGTGCTGGATAATTCCGATATTGACGCCATGCTGAAGATGATCTACGAGGAGCGGGGGCTGACCCTGCGGGAGATGACATTTTCCAGGGCCAGAGAAATGATCGAGATGTATAAACTGAAGGACCGGCCGGATTATTATCTGGATATGATCACCATGTCCCAGGAGGTCCTTTACAGGAAATACCAGGAGGCCCGGACTCCCCGGGACATGATCTTTTACGGATACCTGTACCAGGAGAAGAAATGCTTCGGTCTGGACTACAATGATCTGATCACCTTCACCCTCTATATTTTTCAGCAGAATCCCCAGATACGGGAAAAATGGCAGAAACGGCTGGAATATATCATGATCGATGAATTCCAGGATATAGACGCATTGCAGTACCGGCTGATGGAGGTGCTGTGCGGTCACCACAGGAACCTGTTTGTGGTGGGGGATCCGGATCAGACCATCTATACCTGGAGAGGAGCGGATGTCCGTTATCTGCTGGATTTTGACCGTCATTTTTCCCATGTGAAGACTGTGATGATGATGGAAAATTACCGCTCCGCGCCGGAGATCCTGGCAGCGGCCAATTCTCTGATCTCAAAGAATAAAAACAGGATTTCCAAGGAGCTGATCCCCACGCTTCCCGCCGGACATCCGGTGGTCTGCCATCTGGCGGACCAGGCTTCCCGGGAGGCGGAATGGATCGCCGGACAGATCCGGAATCTTCACCGGGAAGGGGTGCCTTACCGGGATATAACGGTCCTCTACCGTGCCCATTATGTTACCAGAACAGTGGAGGAAGCGCTCCTGAAGGCGGAGATTCCTTATACCATCTACAGCGGCGTGCAGTTTTTCGGCCGGGCGGAGATCAAGGATGCCCTTTCTTATCTGCGGATGATCGCTTATCAGGACGACCTTTCCTTTCTGCGGATCGCCAACGTGCCCAAGCGGAACCTGGGAGAACGGAGGATGAAATTTCTCCAGGACTATGCAAAGGAGGAAAAATGTTCTCTGTACCAGGCGCTGGAAAGAACGGTGGAGGATCCTGTTTTTAAGGGGACGAAAGCCCGGGAATTCCTGGCGCTGGTGGAATATTACTCTGCCAATTACAGTGAGAGGCAGATCTCCCAACTTCTGTCGGCTCTTCTGGATGACAGCGGATATGAGGAAATGCTGCGGACGGAGGGAAGTCAGGAACGGCTGGATAATCTGGCGGAGCTGAAGCAGTCGGTTTACGAGTATGAGACAACCTGCGGGGAGGAAAGCCTGCTGGAGCACTATCTGTCCCATGTGGCCCTGTTCTCCAACGGAGACGTTTCGGGACAGCAGGATAAAGTAAAGCTGATGACAGTACACGCCTCCAAGGGTCTGGAATTTCCTTATGTGTTTCTCTGCGGAATGAATGAGGGGATCTTTCCTTCCCGGAAGGTACGGACGCCTGCGGGGATGGAGGAAGAGCGCAGACTGGCCTTTGTGGCCATGACCAGAGCTGAAAAAGGCCTGTTTCTCTCGGAAGCGGGAGGAGTGAATCTGGATGGCTCTCCCAGATATATTTCCCGGTTCCTGCTGGATATTGATCCCGGTCTGCTGAAATTTACCAGTCAGCCGGACCAGGAGCTCCTTCGGGAAGCCAGGGCCTATATCCGGATGGTATCCCGGGGGATGGGGTGGGAGGCTGAGACGGAGATCCTGCCCCAGGGACAGAGGATCCGCCACGGGGTGTTCGGCGAAGGTGAGGTGGTGGGGGTGGATATGGAGAAAAAGGCCCATATCATCCAGTTTGACGGGATGGAGACCCCCAGGATGATCTCCTTCAGAGTGAAGCTGGAGACGATACAGTGACGGCTCAGCTTTCCGGCTTTCCGGCCGCAGATGCACGGCCGGCAGTTGGGAGCCGAAGTCGGAGAGGGCAGGAGAAGCGGAATGATATAAAAAAGATATGGGAAGGGAGAGGTGACGGTTCAGGATGGAGATCAGACCATGGACTTATGAGGAATTTCCGGAGCTGACAGAAGAGGTGAAGGGAGCGGTGCGGATAAAGACCACGGGAGACGAGGTGGGAATCCTGTATCACCATGATGTGGTTTACGGGGAGGTGGACGGCAGAAAGCTGCATCTGCAGATCATGGAGCCATTTACCAGAAACAGCCCGGACCGGAAGTGGCCTGCCCTGGTATTTGTGCAGGGTTCTGCCTGGATGGAGCAGAATGTGTACAAATCCTGTGCCATGATGGGAAATCTGGTGCGGAGAGGCTATGTGGTGGCAGTGGTGCAGTACCGCCATTCCGGCATCGCGCCGTTTCCCGCCCAGGTTCAGGATACCAGGAATGCCGTACGGTTCGTCCGGAGCCGGGGAGAGGCGTATCATGCGGATACGGAGAAGATCTTTGTGGGCGGCTGTTCTTCCGGAGGTCATGCGGCTTTGTTCAGCGTACTGGCAGAGGAGGAAACGGATATGGACAGATCCTTATATCCCGGTGTATCCGCCCGGGTATGCGGTGTGCTGGATTATTACGGGGCGGTGAATCTTTTGATGGAAGAAGGGTTCCCCTCCACGGAGAATCACCATCTTCCGGACAGCCCGGAAGGGATGGAAATGGGAGGAAAAGATCTGAGAAAGGACCGGAAGCTGGCAGAAAGGGGAACGGTGGAATGCTATATTGCAGAGGATACGGTCATTCCTCCCGTCATGATCATCCATGGAACAAAGGACCGGACTGTTTCCGTACAGCAGAGCATTTCCCTTTTCCGGAAGCTGGAGGCCTGCCGGAAACCGGCCAGGCTGTATCTGCTGGAAGGGGCTGATCACGGAGGCGGAGAATTCTGGACAGAGGAAGTCTGCGGGCTGGCAGATGCTTTTATGAGGGAAATCTGTACAGATATGGGTTGACAAGCGTCACGCCTGTTAGTATGATTACTAATAAGTAGAGATTGATTCATTAATACTACTTATAAGTTAAACTAATGAGTATTTATGAGCAAAGGAGACAAACAATGGCAAAAGTAGGAATTGTTATGGGAAGCGACTCAGATATGCCGGTGATGAGCAAAGCGGCGGATATCCTGGAGAAGTTCGGTATCGAGTATGAGATGAAGATCATCTCCGCTCACAGAGAGCCGGACGTATTTTTTGAGTATGCCAGATCCGCGGAGGAAAAAGGCTTTAAGGTGATCATCGCCGGAGCAGGTATGGCAGCGCATCTGCCGGGGATGTGCGCGGCGATCTTCCCCATGCCGGTGATCGGTATCCCGATGCATACCACTTCTCTGGGAGGAAGAGATTCCCTGTACTCCATCGTTCAGATGCCCACAGGAATCCCGGTGGCCACGGTGGCTATCAACGGCGGAGCCAATGCGGGGATCCTGGCGGCCAAGATCCTGGCCACCTCTGATCCCCAGCTGCTTCAGAAACTGAAGGACTATTCCCTGGAGATGAAGGAGCAGGTGGAGGCCAAGGATCAGAAGCTTCAGGAAGTGGGATATAAAAATTACAGATAAGATGGCAGCCGGGCCTTCCGGAGATACTGTCGCGGAAGAATGCAGAACAGCGGAAGGCCAAACTGCTGCGGAAGTTCAGAACTCATAAAAACACGGAGGATGAAGATGGATTACAAGAAAGCTGGAGTAGATATTGAGGCTGGATACAGATCAGTGGAGCTGATGAAGGAGCATGTGAAGAAGACCATGCGCCAGGAAGTGCTGGGCGGCCTGGGAGGATTTTCCGGGGCTTTTTCTCTGGCAAAGATCAAAGAGATGGAGGAGCCGGTGCTTCTGTCAGGAACGGATGGATGCGGGACCAAGGTAAAGCTGGCCATGGTGCTGGACAAGCATGATACCATCGGTATCGACGCGGTGGCCATGTGTGTCAACGATATTGCCTGCGCAGGCGGAGAGCCGCTGTTCTTCCTGGATTACATTGCCTGCGGAAAGAATTATCCGGAGAAGATCGCTGATATCGTGAAAGGCGTGGCGGAGGGCTGCCTGCAGTCCGGCGCGGCGCTGATCGGAGGAGAGACGGCGGAGCATCCGGGACTGATGGCTGAGGATGAGTATGATCTGGCGGGATTTGCCGTGGGTGTCTGCGACAAAAAGGATATGATCACCGGAGAGAACCTGAAGGCAGGGGATGTGCTGATCGGGCTGGCTTCCTCCGGGGTGCACAGCAATGGATTTTCTCTGGTAAGAAAGATTTTTGAGATGACCAGGGAATCTCTGGAGACGTATTATCCGGAACTGGGATGTACTCTGGGTGAGGCTCTTCTGGCGCCCACCAAGATCTATGTGAAGGCGCTGAAGAGCGTGAAAGAAGCGGGAGTTGTGATCAAAGCCTGCAGCCATATCACCGGGGGAGGATTTTACGAGAATATTCCCCGTATGCTGAAGGACGGCGTAAAGGCTGTGGTGGAAAAAGACAGCTACCCTGTTCCGCCTCTGTTTGAACTGATGGCCAGAAAGGGCAATGTGGAAGAGCAGATGATGTATAATACCTACAATATGGGGCTGGGTATGATCGTGGCAGTGGATCCGGCGGATGTGGAGAAGACCATGGAGGCCGTCCGCGCGGCCGGCGAGACCCCCTATGTGGTGGGAAGGATCGAGAACGGCGAAAAGGGAGTGGAATTATGCTGAAAATGGCGGTGCTGGTTTCCGGCGGCGGAACCAATCTGCAGGCGATCATTGACGCCATCGACAGCGGAAGGATCACAAACGCTGAGATTTCCGTGGTGATCAGCAACAATGCGGGCGCCTATGCTCTGGAACGGGCAAAGAAGCACGGTATCCAGGCCAGATGTATTTCTCCCCGGCAGTTTGAGGACCGGACGGCGTTCAACGAAGCGCTTTTGGCCGCTATCCAGTCCTTCCAGGTGGATCTTGTGGTCCTGGCAGGCTGTCTGGTGGTGATCCCGGAGATCATGGTGAAGGCATATCCCAACCGGATCATCAATATCCATCCGGCGCTGCTCCCGTCTTTTGGCGGAACCGGATACTATGGGCTGAAGGTTCATGAGGCGGCGCTGGCCCGGGGGGTAAAGGTAACGGGAGCTACCGTTCATTTTGTGGACGAGGGAACGGATACCGGCCCGATCATCCTGCAGAAGGCAGTGGAGATCAGAGAGGATGATACTCCCCAGAGCCTGCAGCGGCGGGTGATGGAGGAGGCCGAGTGGGTGATCATGCCCCAGGCCATTGATATGATCGCCAATGACAGGATCCAGGTGGTGGACGGGATCGTGAGAAGAAAATAGAAAGTCTGTGTGCGGGCCGCTGAATGAGGCCCGCGGACCAGCATATACGAAACAGTCGAAAGGATGAAACAGGGATGAAAGTTTTAATCGTTGGAAGCGGCGGAAGAGAGCACGCCATTGCCTGGAAGGTGGCGCAGAGCCCCAGAGTGGAGAAGATTTACTGCGCGCCGGGCAATGCCGGGATCGGAGAGTATGCCCAGTGTGTGGATATCGGGGCCATGGAGTTTGAAAAGCTGGCGGCCTTCGCGAAAGAGGAACAGATCGACCTGACGGTGATCGGTATGGATGATCCTCTGGTGGGCGGCATCGTGGACGTGTTTGAAAAGGAAGGTCTGCGGGTGTTCGGACCCAGAAAGAATGCGGCTATCCTGGAAGGCTCCAAGGCATTTTCCAAGGATCTGATGAAAAAGTACGGGATCCCTACAGCGGCTTATGAGAACTTCAGTGATCCCGGGGAGGCCCTTTCCTATCTGGAAAAGGCCAGCTTCCCCATCGTGCTGAAGGCAGACGGACTGGCGCTGGGCAAGGGTGTTCTGATCTGCAGCACCCTGGAGGAAGCCAGGGACGGCGTGCGTCAGATCATGGAGGACAAAAAGTTCGGAAGTGCCGGAAATACCATGGTGATCGAGGAGTTTATGACCGGACGGGAGGTATCCGTGCTGACATTTGTGGACGGAAAGACCATCAAGACCATGACTTCCGCTCAGGATCACAAGAGAGCCATGGATGGAGATCAGGGATTGAATACCGGAGGAATGGGAACCTTTTCTCCCAGCCCCTTCTATACGCCTGAGGTGGATGAATTCTGTAAGAAATACATCTACCAGCCCACGGTGGACGCTATGGCAAAAGAAGGACGTCCCTTCCAGGGAGTGATCTTCTTCGGTCTGATGCTGACAGCGGACGGACCCAAGGTGCTGGAGTACAACGCCCGGTTCGGAGATCCGGAGGCCCAGGTAGTCCTGCCCAGGATGAAGAACGATATCGTGGATGTGTTTGAAGCATGCATTGACGGTACGCTGGATCAGGTGGATCTGCAGTTTGAGGACAATGCGGCAGTCTGTGTGGTGCTGGCGTCCGATGGATATCCTGTTTCCTATGAGAAGGGATTCCCCATTTCCGGTCTGGAAAACTTTAAGGACCGGGAGGGATACTATGTATTCCATGCCGGAACCAAGGAGAAGGACGGCCGGATCGTCACCAACGGCGGCCGGGTGCTGGGCGTGGTGGCCAAGGGAGAGGATCTGAAGAGAGCCAGAGCCAACGCCTACGAAGCCATTAAGCTGGTGGATTTTGAAAATAAGTACTATCGGCATGATATTGGAAAGGCCATTGACGAAGCGTAAGCAAATAGAGGCAAAAGGGAATCTCCCGCAAGAGGTATGCTCTTCCGGGAGATTCCCCTTTGCCCGCGGGACAGAAGAATGGAGAAAACGATCATGAACGAAGAGATACAGATCCGCGTCGCCCGGCCTAAGGACGCCAAAAAGCTGCTGGAAATTTATGCGCCATATGTGAAGAAGACCGTGATCACTTTTGAATATGAGATTCCCAGCGTTTGGGAGTTTGAGAACAGGATCCGGAATACCCTGAAAAAATATCCCTATCTTGTGGCGGAGCAAAACGGAGAGGTCCTGGGTTATGTTTATACAGGTCCCTTTGTGGGACGGGCGGCCTATCAGTGGGGAGCGGAGCTGTCCATCTATCTGAAGGAGAACAGGAGAAGGCAGGGGATCGGAAGACGGCTTTATCACGCTGTGGAAGAGATATCAAAGGCCCAGAACATCCTGAATCTGAATGCCTGCATCGGGTATCCGGAGGTGGAGGATGAATATCTTACCAAGAACAGCGCCCAGTTCCATGCCCATCTGGGTTACCGGATGGTGGGCGGATTCCGGAAGTGCGGATACAAATTCGGCAGATGGTACAACATGGTCTGGATGGAAAAGCTGATCGGAGAGCATCCGGAGCATCCGGCCCCGGTGATCCCATTTCCCCAGCTGGATGGGAGCGTGCTGGAACGGCTGGGGATCGCTGCGGGCAGACAGGAAGAAAAGGAAAAATAGATCCCGGACAGAGAAACAGAGACAGGCCGGATGCCGCCGAGGCTATCCGGGCCTGTCTCTGTTTTGGCGGGATATGCCCGGCAGGCTGCTGCCATGCCTGTATGAGAGCATTTGCCGTAAGCTGTCCCCAGTATCGCACGATCGGTCGGACAAGGAAAGGGATTTCCCCTGTCCGATCCCCGGCCAGGGGCATGTCCGCGAAAGCAGAGGGTTCAGTACTCGCCAGTGGCCTGATGATACGCTTCACTGGCGGATTCGCTCCAGGAGGTTTTGTCTGCGGCGGTCACCTGGCCGGTGGTCATGTCCACCGCGTAGAAATTCAGGATGGAGGTATTGTCCAGCTGATTTCCGGAGGAATCGTAGTGCTCCTGATAGTATACGAAAAGCTGGCATCTGCCGTTTTCGGAGACCCGGTCGTAGACCAGAGTTTCCCTGGCGGTCACATCCTGTTCCTGAAAAACCGTGTCATAGGTATCCAGAACGATGTACAGATTCCCTTTGGCGTTGTACGTCTCCTGGTAGGTTTTCCCTTCCTGCTGAAATACGGCCTCATAGACTGTCCGGGCGGCATTTTCCGGGATGGAAAGATCGGAGGTATCGCCGGCATCGGAAGACGGATTGCTGTCCGGAACAGGGGAGTTTCCGGCATCAGGATTCCCGGAGGGGGAGGTGCTGCCGGCATCGGGATTCCCGGAGGGAAAGGTGCTGTCGGCATCGGAATCTCCGGATGAATCATCCTCTCCGGTGGAGGAAAAACCGGATGAAGGGAGGTCTTCATAGCGGCCGTCTGTGTCGGAAGCGGCATCGGTGAGGGGCCTTCTGGCGAAGAAGGAGTAACGGGAACAGTAGTACCAGGTGTTGGTGGGAAAACTGTTGGTATATACCTTCAGATAGCCGGAATCCAGAGCTTCCTCCTGGGGTGCGGTGAGGAGCCTTATAAATCCCAGAAATCCCATCAGACATACGGCCGCCAGCAGATAGATAACAAATACGATCACACAGAAGGTCCGGAAAGCTTTCCCGGGGAAACGGGCCTTCAGATGGCGGTAAAGGGCCAGGAGAAGAACGGCTCCTGCGGGAAACGGGAGGATATAGATCCAGAAAAATCCCAGGGCAGACACCCAGGACCGGTATTCCAGCCCATGCTGATCAAGCACTGCCTGTCCCAGAAGATAGACAGCCAGTACAAAAAAGTAAAGGATCACAGAAGGCACAAGGATCTTTAATGGGCGTTTCATGAAGAACTCCTTTCCCGGCTGCCGGACAGCAGAAAGACAGTTTTGGAGAGCGGCGGCCGTATGCAGCGGATTTTGGCAATGGCTTCTGTGGCCTATCATAACACATTTGGCTGAACTGTTGCAAAAAATTGTTACGTTCAGCCTTCCGGCTTCACTGTAACAAATGAATACACACAGAATGCTGAACAGATGCAAAAAAAATACTTTCAGGGAAGGAAAACGGGAAGATGCGCGGAATATAACTGATAGAGGGTGTAAAAGCCTGCCATCGGCAGTCTTTTGCACAGTTAAATGAGACAGGGAGAAGCAGCGCGCATCGGACGGGAGGTGTGTACGGATGAATATACGGGAGAGCTCAGAGGAAAAGGAATATCTGAACCTCAGTCCCTTTGCGGCCCACAGCCGGGATTCCAGAGGGAGAAAGAGACCGGAGCAGGAGTGTGATATCAGAACCTGCTACCAGCGGGACAGAGACAGGATCATCCATTCCAAAGCCTTTCGGAGACTGAAGGATAAGACCCAGGTGTTTCTGGCTGCCCAGGGAGATCATTACAGGACCAGGCTGACCCATACTCTGGAGGTTTCCCAGACGGCCAGAACAGTGGCCAAGGCTCTGGAACTGAATGAGGATCTGGTGGAAGCCATTGCTCTGGGCCATGATCTGGGGCATACGCCCTTCGGTCATTCCGGGGAGGCGGCGCTGGATGAGGTATGCCCGCTGGGCTTTGCCCATTATAAGCAGAGCGTCCGGGTGGTGGATCTGCTGGAGAAAAACGGAGAGGGGCTGAACCTTTCCTGGGAGGTAAGGGACGGGATCCTGAATCACCGGACGGCCGGTTCTCCCGCCACGCTGGAGGGCCAGGTGGTGCGGTACTGCGATAAGATTTCTTATATCCATCACGATATGGACGACGCGGAGCGTGCGGGGATCTTCAGTGAGGACGATATTCCCATCACGCTCCGGGTGGTGCTGGGGGAGTCCTGCAGGGAGCGGCTGAACACCATGATCCATGATATTGTTACCAACAGCTACGGGAAGGACCGGGTGCAGATGTCTCCCGAGACGGAGGAAGCCATGCGGATGCTGAGAAAGCTGATGTTCCAGAATGTTTATCGGAATCCGGAGGCCAAAAAGGAGGAGGGACGGGCCAAACGGATGCTCCAGGAAATGTATGCCTACTACTGCAAGAACCCCGATGCCATGTCCAGAGAATACCGGGAACTGATCCACAGGGGAGAAGCGCTGGAGCGGGTGGTCTGCGATTATATCTCCGGTATGACGGATCAGTATTCCATGGCAAAATTCCGGGAAATTTTTATGCCTGCTGCCTGGGCGGTGTACTGAGGACAGCGGGTCCGAAAAGGGCAGGCAAAGGTTTCCGGGCAAAAAGAAAAAAAGAAAAAAGGAAATTGAGGGCGGATGAGGAATATATATACGGAGGGAGAAGGAATAGATGCGTTATTCGGAAGATCTTATCGAAGAAATACGAATGAAGAACGATATCGTGGATGTGATTTCCGGTTATGTGAAGCTGCAGAGAAAGGGAAGCTCCTACTTTGGCCTGTGTCCTTTTCACAATGAAAAATCCCCGTCTTTTTCCGTCAGTCCCGGCAAGCAGATGTACTACTGTTTTGGATGCGGAGCAGGAGGAAATGTATTTACGTTTCTGATGGAGTATGAAAATTTCACCTTTGTGGAGGCGCTGAAGGCCCTGGCGGACCGAGCGGGCGTGGATCTGCCCCAGATAGAATATTCCAGGGAGGCCAGGGAACAGGCGGATCTGCGGGCCTCGCTCCTAAAGATCAATAAAGAAGCGGCCAAGTATTATTACTATCAGCTTCGCCAGCCAAAGGGAAAGCAGGGGATGGATTATCTGCTGGGAAGGCAGCTTTCCCCGGAGACCATCAACCGGTTCGGCCTGGGCTTTTCGGACAAGTTCAGCGATGACCTTTACAGGTATCTGAAGGGGAAGCAGTATTCCGATGATCTGCTGCGGCAGTCGGGACTGTTCAATGTGGACGAGCGCCGGGGAATGTACGACAAATTCTGGAACCGGGTGATCTTTCCCATTATGGACGTGTCCAACCGGGTGATCGGGTTCGGCGGCCGGGTGATGGGAGACGGGAAGCCCAAGTACCTTAACTCGCCGGAGACGAAGATTTTCGATAAAAGCCGGAATCTGTACGGGCTGAACCTGGCCAGGACATCCAGGAAAAAGAATCTGATCATCTGTGAGGGATATATGGATGTGATCTCCATGCATCAGGCAGGATTCAACAATGCGGTGGCTTCTCTGGGAACGGCGCTGACTTCCCAGCAGTGCAGTCTGCTGAAGCGGTATACGGATGAGGTGCTGATCATCTATGACAGCGATGAGGCAGGGGTGAAGGCGGCTCTCAGGGCTATCCCCATGCTGAAGGCCGCAGGGATTTCCACAAAGGTGATCAGCCTGAAACCCTATAAGGATCCGGATGAATTTATCAAGAATATGGGGAAGGAAGCCTTTGAGGAACGGCTGGAGAATGGAAGCAACAGCTTTCTCTTTGAACTGAAGGCGCTGGAAGGGCAGTTCGACATGGAGGATCCCCAGGGAAAGACGGATTTTTACCGGGAGGCTGCCAGCCGGCTTCTGCGGTTTGAGGACGAGCTGGAACGAAATACATACATCCAGGCGGTGGCCAGAACGTATCAGATCCCCCCGGAGGATCTGCGGCGGATGGTGAACAGACTGGCGCTGAAGGGGGTGGGGATCCCGGAACCGGAGAAGCCCAGGTCAGGGATCCATAAGAACAGGGAGAAGGAGAATGGTTATGAGGTTTCCCAGAAGCTGATGCTCACCTGGATGGCCTCCTACCCCCAGATCTTTGACCAGATCGGGAGATATATCAGTCCGGAGGATTTTACCACGCCGCTTTATCACCGGGTGGCCGGGATGCTGTTTGACCAGCATGCCGCCGGAGAGGTGAATCCCGCCCGGCTGCTGAACCAGTTCACCGACAGTCAGGAGCAGAAAGAGGTGGCCGCCGTGTTCAACGCCAGGATCCCCCTGGAGACGGAGGAGGAGAAGCGCCATGCGCTGCTGGATGTGGTGTGCCGGCTGAAGGAGGACAGCATCGCTCACAAGACGGCCCGGCTGGCACCCACGGATATGCAGGGACTGATGGAGCTGATGCAGGAAAAGAAAGAGCTGGAGGATCTGCGGGCAGGGCGTCTCAGACTGAATCTGAACCTGTAGCCTCTGCGGTCAAACTGCGCCGTATATTTCTCAGGATAGCGGAGAAAATATAAAAAATCGCGTAGCTGTTCAGACGGAACAGTGAAGTATGGAAGGATGGAAAACAAATGGAAATGGATAAAGCCCAATTTGCTGAAAAACTGAAAGCACTTCTGGAGTTGGCAAAGAAGAAAAAAAATTTTCTGGAGTACCAGGAGATCAATGACTTTTTCCAGGGAATTACACTGACAGCGGATCAGATGGATCTGATCTTTGAATATCTGGAGAACAATGGAGTTGACGTGCTGCGGATGACGGAGGACGATGCCCTTTTGGAGGCGGATGATCTGCCCATCGAGGACGAAGAGGTGGATATGGAGAATATCGACCTGTCGGTTCCCGAGGGAGTCAGCATCGAGGATCCGGTGCGTATGTACCTGAAGGAGATCGGAAAGGTGCCGCTTCTGACCGCGGAGGAGGAGATCTCTCTGGCAAAGCGGATGGAGGAAGGTGATGAATCCGCCAAAAAACGGCTGGCAGAGGCCAACCTGCGTCTGGTGGTCAGCATCGCCAAACGGTATGTGGGCCGGGGTATGCTGTTTCTGGATCTGATCCAGGAGGGAAATCTGGGACTGATCAAGGCGGTGGAGAAGTTTGACTATACCAAGGGTTACAAGTTCAGTACGTATGCCACCTGGTGGATCCGCCAGGCCATTACCCGGGCCATTGCGGATCAGGCCAGAACGATCCGTATCCCGGTGCATATGGTGGAGACGATCAACAAATTGATCCGGGTTTCCCGTCAGCTGCTGCAGGAACTGGGACGTGAACCTACTCCGGAGGAAATCGCTGAGGAGATGAATATGCCGGTGGAGCGTGTGAGAGAAATTCTCAAGATCTCTCAGGAACCGGTATCTCTTGAGACCCCCATTGGCGAGGAAGAAGACAGCCATTTGGGAGATTTCATCCAGGATGACAACGTGCCGGTGCCTGCCGATGCCGCGGCATTTACCCTGTTGAAGGAGCAGCTGGTGGAGGTGCTCAGTACCCTGACGGAGAGAGAGCAGAAGGTGCTGCGGCTCCGGTTCGGTCTGGACGATGGAAGAGCCAGAACCCTGGAGGAAGTGGGAAAGGTATTCAATGTCACAAGAGAGCGGATCCGTCAGATCGAGGCCAAGGCATTGAGAAAGCTGCGTCACCCCAGCCGCAGCAGAAAGCTTAAGGATTATCTGGACTGATGCAGCTTTCCAGGCGGCTTCGGATGAATGCGTCTCTTGTGACGCCGGGAAACCGGCTGGCCGATGTGGGAACTGACCACGGCTACATACCCATCGCGCTGGTGCAGGAAGGAAGGATTCCCTGTGCGCTGGCTATGGACGTAAACCGGGGGCCGCTTTTGCGGGCGGAAGAACATATACGGGAGACGGGGCTTGCCCCGTCCATCACAACCCGCCTCTCTGACGGCGTGAGCATGCTGCGCCCCGGGGAGGCGGATTCCGTTCTGATCGCCGGAATGGGCGGTCCTCTGATGATCCGGATCCTCCGGGAAGGAGACGGGGTGCTGAGAAGTGTAAAGGAGCTGATCCTGCAGCCCCAGTCGGAGATCCCCGGAGTGCGCCGGTTTCTGGAGAATGCCGGCTACCGGATCACAGATGAGGATATGGTATACGAGGACGGAAAATATTATACTGCCATGCGGGCCGTGCATGGGGACATGGCCTGGGAGCAGGAGATTTTTTATCAATACGGGAAATTGCTTCTGGAAGGACGTCACCCGGTTCTGAAACAGTTTCTGGAGAGACGCGGGAGAGTCTGCGGACAGATCCTGGATTCCCTTCAGAAAAAGGGGCGGGATGCCGCGCGCACCGGAAGCAGGATCCAGGAAATGGAGGAGGAGCTGGCTCTGATCAGAGCCGGACTGAAATACTATGAAATGCAGTGACGTGATACAGGCGCTGGAGGAGCGGTGGAATCCCTCCTTTGCGCTGGAGTGGGACAATGTGGGTCTTCTGGTGGGGAGAGAGGACAAAGAGGTAAACCGGATCCTGGTGGCTCTGGATGCTTCCGATGAGGCGGTTTCTCAGGCGGAGGATCTGGGCGCGGACCTTCTGATCACCCATCACCCGCTGATCTTTTCCGGAATCCGGCAGGTTACTTCCGGAAATTTTATCGGAAAAAGGATCATAAGATTGATACAGAAGGACATCTGCTGTTATGCCATGCATACGAATTTTGATGTGCTGGGAATGGGAAGACTGAATGAGAAGGCGCTGGGACTTGAAAATACCCGGGTGCTTATGGAAACCTGCCAGGCAGACGGCCGCGGGGAGGGGATCGGGCGTGTGGGGGAACTGCCCGGCCGGATATCCCTGGGAGAATTTGCGGTAAAGGTAAAGAATGCCCTTCAGATTCCCGATGTGCGGGTTTACGGAGATCCGGACTGGATGGTGGAACGGGCAGCCGTAAGCGGAGGATCCGGAAAGGGAATGGCCGAGAAGGCTCTGGCCTGCAGAGCAGATGTGCTGGTGACGGGAGATATCGACTACCATACGGGAATTGACGCGGCCGCCCGGAAGCTGGCGGTGATCGATGCGGGACATTACGGTACGGAGTATGGATTCATCGAATATATGAAGGGAGAGCTGGAAACAATGTTTCCGCGGCTTACGGTGGAAGGAGCCAGGATCTGTCATCCCTACCGGGTAATGTGAGGAAAGCCGGACGGTCATAGGGCTGTGGGAAATGGAGAACCGCCATCCGGAAAGGATGGACATCGGCGGCAGAAGTATAGGAGTGTCGGCACACTGGGAAGCGACAGAAAGGAGACTGGGGTTATGGAAAACAGAATGCATCAGGTAACAATCTGCGGACAGACGGGAACGTATCCCGAGGGAACGCCCTACGGGGAGATCGTAAAGGATTTTCAGGGCCTGACGGAATATCCTGTGGTGCTGGTGATGGTGGACGGGAAGCTGAGAGAGCTGCACAAAAAGCTGCACCGGGACTGCAGGATCTCTCTGATCACCACTGCGGACGGCATCGGGCACAAGACATACAAAAGGAGTATGAATCTGCTGTTCCTGAAGGCTGTCTACCATGTGGCAGGTCATGAGAAGATCCGCAAGGTGATCCTGCGGTTTGCGGTGGATGCCGGTTTCTATTACACCATTGACGGGGATGTGACCCCTGATCAGGATTTTTTGGACCGGGTGGAGGCATATATGCGGGAACTGGTGGAGAGAGAGCTGCCGGTGATGAAGCGGAGCATTTCCACTGCCACGGCGGTGGATCTGTTCCATCGGTATGGTATGTACGATAAAGAAAAGCTGTTCCGCTTCCGGAGGGTATCCAGAGTGAACATTTACCGTCTGGAAGACTTTGAGGACTATTTCTACGGTTTTATGGTGTGGCATACAGGATACCTGAAGTACTTTAAGCTGTATCCCTATGAAAGCGGAGTCCTGCTTCAGATGCCCAGGAGACGGATTCCCGGGCTGGTGCCGGACTTTCATCCGTCCCCCAAGATTTTCCAGGTGCAGATGGAGGCGGAGCGCTGGGGAGAGATGATGGGAGTTTCTGTGGTGGGAGAGCTGAATGAAAAGATTTCCCGGGGAGAGGTGAAGAATCTGATCCTGATCTCCGAAGCGCTGCAGGAGGGAAAGATTTCCGCTATCGCGGAACAGATCAGGGAACGGGGAAACGTAAAGTTCGTGATGATCGCCGGACCCTCTTCCTCCGGAAAAACCACATTTTCCCACAGGCTGTCCATTCAGCTGGCGGCCCATGGGCTGAAACCTCATCCCATTGCGGTGGACAATTATTTTGTGAACCGGGAGAACACTCCCAGGGACGAGGAAGGGAATTACAACTTTGAGTGCCTGGAAGCCATTGATGTGGAGCTTTTTAATCATGATATGAATGCGCTCCTGCAGGGAAAGCGGGTGGAGATGCCCCGGTTCAATTTCAAGACGGGAAAACGGGAGTACAAAGGAGACTATCTGCAGCTTAAGAAGGAGGATATCCTGGTGATCGAAGGGATCCACGGGCTGAATGAGAAACTCAGCTATTCCCTTCCCCGGGAGAGCAAATTCAGGATCTATATCAGCGCGCTGACCCAGCTGAATGTGGATGAGCACAACCGGATCCCCACCACAGACGGCCGGCTGATCCGGCGGCTGGTGCGGGATCATATGACCAGAGGAACCTCCGCCAGGGAGACGATCGCCATGTGGCCTTCTGTACGAAGGGGAGAAAATGAGAACATCTTCCCTTATCAGGAGGAAGCGGATGTGATGTTCAACTCGGCGCTGCTGTATGAGCTGGCGGTGCTGAAGCTGTATGCGGAACCGCTGCTGTTCCAGATCGGGAAGGATGAGCCGGAGTACTATGAGGCGAAGCGCCTGCTGAAGTTTCTGGATTATTTTGTGGGCGTTCCCAGTGAAGACATCCCCAAGAATTCCATTCTGAGAGAGTTCGTGGGAGGGAGCTGTTTTGACGTGTGAGTTACCGTTCCGCCATCCAATGTCCCGCGAGGGCGCTGTGTGCCAGTGGCACACGTTAAGCGCCGACCGAAGCGGAGCGAAGACCGCTGTGTGCCAGTGGCACACGTTTGGCGCCGGCCGAATATTTTTGTTTGACGCTTATTTCTTCATGTGGTAGAATGGTCGTGACAGCCAGGCCGGAAGGCTGAACTGTTACGAATTATCCGGTAAGCAGAATAAATGATCGCGGCTGACAGTGCCGAAAGGCGTCAGGTGAGGAAAGTCCGGGCTTCATAGGGCAGGATGCCGGATAACGTCCGGTGGAGGTGACTCCAAGGCCAGTGCAACAGAAATATACCGCCGGCTTTGGCCGGTAAGGGTGGAAGGGCAGTGTAAGAGACTACCGCCTTCCCGGTAACGGGAAGGGCACATGTAAACCCCATCCGAAGCAAGACCGAAAGAAAAGCAATGTGGCTGCCCGTCACGCTTTTAGGTGGGTCGCTTGAGCCTGCTGGCGACAGCAGGACTAGACAGATGATCATTCACGACATAACCCGGCTTACAGTTCTGCTTACCATTTATGCTGATGGACGGCTGCGGCAGTGAAACGCCGCAGCCGTTTTACGCTGTACGGAAAAGAAAAGAGAATGGAGGAGATTCCCATGGAAGAGATCATTCTGGCATCCCAGTCTCCCAGAAGGCGGGAACTGCTATCCCAGGTCGGCCTGAAGTTTCAGGTGATTCCCAGTACCGTGGAGGAGGTTATCACGGAAAAGGATCCGGTAAAGGTGGTGCAGGAGCTGTCCAGGCAGAAGGCGCAGGATGTGGCGGCAAGGCTTGGATGGGCCGCAGACGGGCCGGATACAGATCAGAATCCGGAGAGGAAAATCCGGTCCCAAGTGGAGGGGCTGGTGATCGGAGCGGACACCATCGTGGTTTACCAGGGACAGATCCTGGGAAAGCCAAAAGATGTACAGGATGCGGTCCGGATGCTGACTATGCTCCAGGGACATACCCACAGCGTTTATACCGGTGTTACTCTGATCTTTAAAGAATCCGGAGGCCGGGAAAAGGGCACTTTGGGGGAAGACAGAGAGGGGAGCTGTTCTGTGGAACGGCTGACTTTTGCGGAGGAGACCCGCGTAACCATGTATCCCATGACAGAGGAGGAGATCGCATGGTATGTGGAGACCGGAGAACCCATGGACAAGGCCGGCGCGTATGGGATCCAGGGAATCTGCGCCAGGTTTATCCGGGGGATTTCCGGGGACTATAACAATGTGGTGGGGCTTCCTGTGGGAAGGATCTGCCAGGAGATCAGCAGGAGAAAGTAAAGGAGAGACCAATGGCATATTCAGACTATGAACATAAGGTACAGTATTATGAGACGGATCAGATGGGCTGTGTCCACCATTCCAACTATATCCGCTGGTTTGAGGAAGCCAGGACAGCCTATCTGGAAGCCATGGATATGGGATACGACAAAATGGAGGAGGCAGGGATCATCAGCCCTGTGCTGGAGGTAGAAGCCCAGTACCGGTCCATGACACGCTACGGGGAGACGGTGGATATCTCCATGAAGATCGTAAAATATAACGGGGTCCGGCTGCAGCTGGAATATCAGATCTGGGATCATGCGGATGGAACTGTGCGCTGCACCGGAAAAAGCAGTCATTGCTTCCTGAACCGGGAAGGCCGTCCCGTATCATTGAAAAAAGTACAGCCCGGGTGGGACATGCTTCTTAAGAACGCAATGGAGGAAACCGGGAATAATAAGTAACGGTTCGGCTTTCCGCTGTCCCGCCAGGCTGCTGTGCGCAGCTGTTTGTGACAGGGAAGCCAGGCTGAACCGCTGCAAAAATAAAGGGCAGTGAAGCGGGAAGGCAGAACTGCCATCAGAAAAATGGAGGAAATTTATGGCGATTTACTATGATCAGGAGAACAAAACATTTACTCTCTCCACGAAAAATACTTCTTATCAGATGAAGGTGGATACGTATGGAGTGTTGATCCACACGTATTATGGGGAGAAGATCGGGCAGGAGGATATGAGTTATCTGGTGGACCTGCGGGACAGCGGATTTTCCGGAAATATCTATGAGGCAGGAAACAAAAGAGATTATTCTCTGGACACACTTCCCCAGGAGTACTCCAGCAGCGGAGTGGGCGACTACCGGATCACCAGCGTCAGCGTCCGCAACCCGGACGGTTCGGATGCAGTGGATCTTCGGTATGTATCTCATGAGATCACGGCCGGAAAGTACGCCATCCCGGGGCTTCCCGCCCTCTACGGAAAGACGGAGGACGCGGACACTCTGAAGGTGACCCTGAAGGATCATGTGACGGGACTGACTGCGGTGCTGTACTACAGTGTCTGGGAGGAGTGGGATATCCTTACCAGAAGCGTGCGGTTCTACAATGAGAATCAAAAGCCGGTGGTGCTGAAAAAGGCGGTATCCATGAACCTGGATCTGATGCACGGAGAATGGGAGCTGGTGCATTTCCACGGAAGACACTGCATGGAGCGTCAGATGGAAAGGGTTCCGGTGATCAGCGGCAAGATGGAGGTGCGCAGCACCCGGACCTCCTCCAGCCATCATCACAATCCCTTTGCCATCCTCTGCGCCCCTGAAACCACGGAAACAGCAGGACCCTGCTACGGAGTGGGCCTGGTATACAGCGGAAATTATTCCATCCAGGTGGAAAAGGATCAGATGAACCAGACCCGTCTGAATGCCGGGATCGCCAAGGAGCTGTTTGCATGGCAGCTGGATCCCGGAGAGGAGTTCTGTACCCCGGAGGCGGTGATGACCTTCAGCGGACAGGGATTTGAAAAACTTTCTTCCAACTTCCATCACATCGTCCGGGAACATCTCTGCCGGGGAAAATACAAGCATGAACGCCGGCCGGTGCTGATCAATAACTGGGAGGCTACCTACTTTGACTTTGACAGGGACAAGATCCTGGAGATCGCGAAGGGGGCAGCAGATCTGGGCGTGGAAATGCTGGTCCTGGACGATGGCTGGTTCGGAAAGAGAAATGATGATACCAGCGGTCTGGGCGACTGGTTTGTAAATGAGGAGAAGCTTCCCGGCGGACTGAAACCGGTGGTGGACGGGGTGAATGCTCTGGGAATGAAGTTTGGGCTGTGGTTTGAGCCGGAGGCTGTTTCTGAGGACAGTGATCTGTACCGGGCGCATCCGGACTGGGCGATCCAGATCCCCCAGCGGCGCCCCAACAGAAGCCGTTATCAGCTGATCCTGGATATGTCCCGGCAGGATGTGCGGGAGTACCTGTATGAAAGGATCTGCGCCATCCTGGACAGTGCCAATATCGAGTACGTGAAATGGGATATGAACCGGAATATCAGTGATGTGTACAGCACCAATCTGCCCAGGGAACGTCAGGGGGAAGTGTGCCATCGGTACATGCTGGGACTGTATGAGCTGCTGGAGAGGCTGGTGACCCGGTATCCTCACATTCTCTGGGAGGGCTGCAGCGGAGGCGGCGGAAGGTTTGACCTGGGTATGATGTACTATTATCCCCAGATCTGGTGCAGTGACGATACCGATGCCCTGGAGAGGATCAAGATCCAGTATGGAACGTCCTTCGGCTATCCCATTTCCACAGTGGGATCCCATGTTTCCGCAGTTCCAAACCATCAGACGGGAAGGATCACGCCTCTGGCCACCAGAGGGATCGTGGCCATGGCCGGAAGCTTTGGCTATGAGCTGGATCTGAATCTGCTGTCTGAGGAGGAAAAAGAGCAGGTGCGGCAGCAGATCGTTACATTTAAGAAATATTACGGACTGATCCATGAAGGCGAGTATTACCGTCTGACCAATCCCTGGGAAAATCATCTGTACGCGGCCTGGGAATTCGTTTCCCAGGACAGGAGTGAGGCGCTGATCTGCGGCGTGCAGATGCTGGCACAGCCCAACAGTCCCTCCCAGCATATTCCGGTACGGGGCCTGGATCCGGAAAAAAGATATCAGATCCAGGGAACCGGACAGACACTTACCGGCCGGGTTCTGATGGGCGGAGGACTGAACTTCCCACGTCAGGAAGGGGACTGCGCTCCGGTGGAGTTCCACCTGAAAGAAATCCGGCAGTAGAGGCGTACCGGGCCAGCCATCAGGACCCGGATGCTGAAAACATGCGTCCGGGTGATGCTCTGCTGTTCTCTTTGGCGGGAGAATGCTGACGCGCCTGAAAAACCGGATATAACAGAACGGGAGGAAATAGAATGAAGAAGACGGCAATTGTACTGGGAGCAGGATCCAGAGGATGCGCCTATGCGGATTACAGTCTGAATTGCCCCCAGCAGCTGGAAATTGTGGGAGTGGCGGAGCCCAATGAGGCCCGCCGGAAGGTATTTGCGGAGAAATATCACGTACCTGCCGAGGGATGTTATTCCCACTGGAGAGAGATCCTGGAACAGCCCAGGATGGGCGGACGCGGCCTTTGTCTGCACAATGGACGCTATGCATACGGAGCCGGCGATCCTGGCTCTGCAGAAGGGATATCACGTACTCCTGGAGAAACCCATGAGCAATACCCCGGAAGAATGCCTGGAGATTGAGAAAACTGCCAGAGAGTCCGGCAGGGTACTGACTGTCTGCCACGTGCTGCGGTACACCAGTTTTTATTGTACGCTCAAGAAACTGATCGAGGACGGCGCGGTGGGAGAGGTGGCTACCCTGGATCAGATCGAGAATGTAGCTTACTGGCACCAGGCCCACAGCTTTGTGAGGGGAAACTGGAGAAACAGCCGGGAGAGCAGCCCCATGATCCTGCAGAAGAGCTGCCATGACCTGGATATTATTTCCTGGCTGATCGATAAGCCCTGCAAATGGATTTCCAGTTTTGGAACACTGATGCACTTTGATGCGGCTCACGCTCCCCAGGGAGCGCCGGACAACTGTATGAAGGGATGTCCCCACAGCGAAACGTGTCTCTATTATGCGCCCAGGATCTATCTGAATGGAAACACCCAGTGGCCGGTATCGGTGCTGACCACGGATCTGACGGAGGCGGGAATCCGCAGGGCTTTGGAGGAAGGCCCGTATGGAAGATGCGTGTACCACTGTGACAACGATGTGGTGGATCATCAGGTGGTGAATATGGAGTATGAGGATGGTGTGACGGCTTCCTTCACCATGACAGCTTTTACGGCGGATATGACCCGTCAGCTGAAGATCATGGGAACCCGAGGACAGATCACCGCGGATATGGATGCCAATGTGATTCGGCTCCAGCGGTTTGGGGAAGAGGAACGCATGGTTCCCATCCAGTCCAGTGAGGCGGATGAGTTTGGACACGGCGGCGGTGATTACGGTATCGTAGTCAATTTCCTGGGATTGATGGACGGAAAGGGAGACAACCGTACATCGGCAAAAGCCTCTCTGCAGAGCCATCTGATGTGTTTCGCCGCGGAGAAATCCCGTCTGGAGCACCGGACGATCTCCATGGAGGAGATGGAACAGCTGAAGTAGATTTCCTCAGAAATATGCAATCTGCAGATGAAAGACCGGTCCTGTATGGCCGGCAGGCCGGACAGTTTGCGGCAAATGCCGGCCCATGCAAGCTGGCGGCCGCTTACCGGCCGTATCATGAAAAAAAGAAGGAGTCCGTTCCGCCTTCATGGCGGAGGGCTCCTTCTTTTTTTCAGAGAGAAAACTTTGGAAGCGGCGGACATGCACAGGTCAGGATACGCCGATGGGTGCGATCTTACCGTATGCAGAAATCTTCCAAGTCTTTTTTCAGATACACTTTTGCCAGCTCCAGATCTTTATCCTCCAGAGCCTGGAGGATCCTCAGATGATGCTTCAGATCATTGGGGATGGAGGCCTGGTTCCACTGAGACCAGTAGAACTGGGCATAGGCCAGCTTCAGAAAATTCATGGCGCTTTGAAGCTGTTCATAGAGATATCTGTTTTCCGCGAAAGAGGCCAGCTTCAGGTGGAAGAGCGTATTGCTGTCCCAGTGCTGCCATACGTCACAATTATCTCCGGCGCTGTCTTTGGCCAGCGCCTTCAGTTCATTCAGACTGGTGTCCAGGATAAGCCGCCGGAAGGATTTTTCTAACATATAATCCTCCACAACAGAACGGAACTCCATGATATCCTCCACATGCCGGATGGTAAAGCTGATCACCCGGTAGCCGTACCGGGGGATATTCTCCACGATGCCTTCACTGGACAGGATCATCAGGGCCTCCCGCACAGGAGCCTTGCTCACCTGAAAGAGATCCATCAGCTCCTGTTCCGTAAGAACCTGCCCTCCTTTGAAGGCTCCGCTGACGATGCCGTCTATGATCTGATGGTATATCTTTTCCTTTAAGGTCTGTCTCTTCATAAATATGTCCCTACTCCCCGATCATGATCCTGACAATTTCTTTATCTGTCTCCTGCATCCCCTCTGACGCCAGAAGCCCCACGCATTTGATGGTATTCTCCACGCCCTTTTTCACGATGCCGTCTCCGCCCAGGAACTGCTGCCCCTCCTTGTACATGGAGTAGCCCAGGATCCCGGCGTCCACAGCAGCGGCGATCTTGGCTGCGCAGGAGGCCTTGGCCCCGTCGCAGATAGTGCCTGAGATGATGGCCAGCCCGTTCACCAGGGTATGGGAGACCTCTTCATAGCCTCCGCCGTGCAGCCAGGCAATGCCGGCGCCTGCTCCGCAGCCGGCGCCCACGGCGCCGCAGTAGGCGGAAAGCCGTCCGATGCCCGCCTTGATATGGAGGGTGGAGAGATTGGATACCACCAGGGCCCGGTAAAGTTCTTCCTGGGTACTGTGAAGCTCCTGGGCGTAGATGATCACAGGAACAGAAGCGGTGATACCCTGGTTGCCGCTGCCGGAGTTGATCACCACCGGCAGTTCGCAGCCGTTCATCCGGGCATCAGACCCGGCGGCTGCCATGGCCCGGGCCCGGATCTTTACATCCTCTTCCCCATAGGTGCAAAGCAGTACTCTGCCGATGTTGGCTCCGTAGGAATGGGTGATCCCTTCCCGGGCAATAGCCATATTATAGGAAATCTGCCGGTCAAGGACCTCCCGGACATCCGCAATGTCCACCTCCCGGGCAAATTCACAGATATCCTTAATGGTAAGCAGAGACTGATCCGCCATGGAACTCTCCTTGCGCCCCCGGATCTCCCTGTTCAGAAAATATTCCTGATTCTTCCGGATCATCACCACATTGGTATGAGAGTCCACGATGCGGGCGGCTGCGCTGTCCTCCCCGGAGCAGACCGTGATACAGATATCGAAGATGAGGTCTGACTGGGCGGCCTCCACCGTAAGGCTGGCCTTTTCCATATAGGCATGGGTCTCCTGGATCTGCTCCTGGGTGACTTTGGAGAGAACCTCCAGTTCCCTGTCGGCATCCCCGGCCACGATCCCGATGGCTGCCGCCGCTTCCAGTCCCCGCATGCCCCCGGTGTTGGGAACCACTACACTTTTTACATTCTTGACGATATTCCGGCTGACCTGGATCAACACCTGCTCTGGCAGAGTCCCCAGAGCCTTCCGGGCCAGAGCCGCAGCGTAGGCCACGGCTACAGGCTCCGTACAACCCATTGCCGGAAGCAGCTCTTCTTTCAGAATCTGTACGTATGTTTCATATAACTGTCTGTCCACTTTTGTAATCCTCCCTGCTTTCCTGAGAGAAAAATTCCCTCTAAATTATAAGGTATTAACAACATTAATCATATTACTAATCATATCAGCAAAGAGAGGGAATGTCAATGGTTGTCCTAGGGAGTGAAGATCCCGGGGTTACAGTTCAGCCTTCCAATGTCCTGCGAGGTGTCACGCTGCGTTCGCAGCGTGATCCCGAGATTTGCGGGCGCCAGGCTGCGAAAATCGCAGCCTGTGTGCATACATTTGTAACAGTGAAGCCGGAAGGCTGAACTGTTACATCCCGGGCTATGTTTTTCTTATCGGTCTCAAGCTGCTGCCGGAATGGTGGCTGCGGCGTTTGCGTGCCGGGCAGTGATCCTGGATGCGGTGCGGCTTTGGACGGAATGAGGGATGGCCGCAGCGGGGAAGGATTTCTCCTGTCCGATTGTGGAAAAAGTTATAAATTCAGGACAGAATACAACGAATCCATAATAATTTTTCAACAAAAACGATAGAATTTTTTACGGTATTTTGTATAATTATCCCATAACATCTCCGCAGGCGGAGAAAAAGGTATGATTGGACCGGCGGAAAGCAGCGGAAAATTCTGCCGGCCGCATACACTTTGACACAGGGAGGAAATACAAAATGAAAATTACGTTTATGGGTGCCGGGAGCACCGTATTTGCCAGAAATGTATTAGGGGACTGTATGTGTACGCCCGCGCTGTGCCAGGCAGAGATGGCGCTGTATGATATCGACCCCAAGCGTCTGGAGGAATCCAGGATCATCCTGGATGCCATCAACAGAAATGTGAACCAGGGCCGGGCGCAGATCCGGACGTATCTGGGGACTGAGATGCGGAAGGAAGCGCTGCGGGGAGCGGACTTTGTGGTGAATGCCATTCAGGTTGGCGGATATGACCCGTGTACGATCACAGATTTTGAGATTCCCAAAAAGTATGGTCTGCGGCAGACGATCGCGGATACCCTGGGAATCGGCGGCATCATGCGGGCGCTCAGGACCATTCCGGTGATGGAGGAATTTGCCAGGGATATGGAAGAGGTCTGCCCGGATACCCTGTTTCTCAATTATACGAATCCCATGGCCATGCTTACCGGCTATATGCAGCGATATACCAGGGTGCGCACTGTGGGGCTGTGCCACAGCGTACAGGTATGCTCTGAGAACCTGCTGAAGAAGCTGGGAATGGAGGATAAGCTGGAAGGCCGCCGGGAGACCATTGCCGGGATCAATCATATGGGATGGCTTCTGGATATCCGGGATAAGGATGGAAACGATCTGTATCCGGAGATCCGAAAAAGGGCGGCCAGGATGAATGCCGAAGAGAAGCACGACGATATGGTAAGATTTGAGTATATCAGACATCTGGGATATTACTGCACGGAATCCAGCGAGCACAATGCGGAGTATAATCCGCTGTTCATAAAATCCCGGTATCCGGAAATGATCGATAAATTCAACATTCCTCTGGACGAATATCCCCGCCGGTGTATCAAACAGATCGAGGGATGGGAGAAGGAAAAAGAGGATATCTTAAAAGACGGAAAAGTGACTCATGAAAGAAGCAGGGAGTACGCTTCCTATATTATGGAAGCGGTGGTGACCGGGCAGCCTTATAAGATCGGCGGCAACGTACTGAACAACGGACTGATCGAAAATCTTCCGGCCGAGGCATGCGTGGAGGTGCCCTGCATGGTGGATGCCAACGGCATCAACCCCTGCAGGGTGGGACGGCTGCCGCTGCAGCTTGCAGCCATGAACATGACCAACATCAATGTTCAGCTTCTGACCATTGAAGCAGCGGTTACCAGAGACAGAGAGAAGATCTACCAGGCCGCCATGCTGGATCCCCACACGGCTGCGGAGCTCTCCATTGATGATATCCGCGCCATGTGCGATGAGCTGATCCAGGCCCACGGGGATTATATGAAAATGTACCGGTAGAACGTATGGCGGCATATGCCTATGGTCTTTTTCCCTGAGTCTTTTTCCGCTCATAATCTTTCAGGGAGTTCACTGCCTGGGAAGACAGGGGAATCAGGGCGATCATGTTGAATATGGTCATCAGTCCCACACCGATATCTCCCAGGTCCCAGACAAAGGTGTATGCCGCCAGGCCTCCGACAAACAGCATTACCAGAGCCAGCAGCTTGTAGCCGGTCTGGAAGAGCCACCGGTCTCCAAACAGGTAAGCGATGTTGGAGCGGGCATAAAACAGGATGCCGATGAAGGTGGAAAAACTGAACAGCCACAGGATCACAGCGGTAAAGGCAGTGCCAAAGCCGCCCAGATGGTAGTTCATGGAGGCCTGCAAAAGGTCCATGCCCTTCAGTCCATCGGTCAGTCCCTGAGGGGTCAGCAGCATGATCATGGCTGTACAGCTGCAGATCACCAGGGTGTCGATGAATACCCCCAGGGCCTGAAGAAGCCCTTCCTTGGCAGGATGGCTGATATCCGCGGCAGCGGCGGCGCAGGGAGCAGAGCCGGAACCGGCCTCATTGGAGAAAAGTCCTCGTTTGGCCCCGTTCATGATCACGGCGCCGATTCCTCCGGCTACCGCCTGGCGGATGCCGAAGGCCTCCTGGAAGATACGGGTAAATACCTGGGGCAGCAGTCCTGCATTTTTTACGATCACAAAGATGGTGATCCCAAAATAGAGAACGGCCATTACCGGGACCATGATATCCAGTACCCGCACGGTGGCGTTTTTCCGAAGGACGATGACAGCCGCGGTTGCCACCAGCAAAACGGTGGTAATGATGGGCGGGATCCGGAAGGCATTCTCAAAGGCGGAGGAAACGGAGTTTCCCACCACCTGACTGATGCCGCACCAGCAGATCAGGCCGGAGACGGCAAACAGGCTGGCGATCACTGAACGTTTCCGCCTGCTTCCCTTTTTGATGAAAAGATGGTGGATATAGTAGGCAGGACCACCCCTCCAGCCCCCGTACAGGGGGTCTTTTTCTTTGTGAAGCTGTGCCAGGGTCGCCTCCGCGAAGGCAGTGGAAGAACCCAGCAGAGCGATCACCCACATCCAGAATACGGCTCCCGCGCCTCCGGCAGAGATGGCGGCCACAACGCCCACCAGATTTCCCATACCCACCCGGGTGGCTGTGGAAACGATCAGTGCCTGCACGCCGGAGATGGCGCCCTTTTGGGAAACATTCCGTTTTTCCATGGTGATCCGAAGCATTTCCGGAAAGAGCCGGAAGGGGAGAAAACGGGTGCGGACCGTGAAATAGATACCTGAGGGGATCAGGATCATCACCAGCAGAGACAATCCCAGAGAGCTGCCGTGGGGCAGGGGAATGGTGATAAGATCTCCCCAGAGGAGATCGTAGACGGCGTCAATAACAGTTTTTAAAAGATCCATTGCTGTTAATCCTTTCTTGCATTTATCTTTTCCCCAGTATATATTAGAATTGAGAATCTGTAAAACAGATAAAAATAATCATATTAATCGAATATTTAGATGGAGAACCGATATGGATATCAGAAATTTGAGTACCTTTATACAGGTGGCGGAGCTGGGAAGTTTTACCAAGGCTGCCAGAAAACTGGGCTATTCCCAGTCCACCGTTTCCTTTCAGATCAGACAGCTGGAGGAGGAGCTGCAGGTGTCTCTGTTTGACAGGATCAATCATACGATCCTGCTGACGGAGAAGGGAAGGGAGGTGCTGGATTACGCTCACCGGATGCACAGACTGACAATGGAAATGAAGAACAGTATGCGGGAAGAGCGCCGGGTGACGGGGCATGTCCGTCTGGGAATGGCGGATTCCCTGTGCAGTTCTCTGCTGCGGGAAGGTTTTGGCGGTTTTCGGGAACAGTTTCCGGGAATCAACCTGAAGATCATTACCGCAGGGACCGGGGAAATGTTCCGGCTGCTGAATCATAACGAGGTGGATGCCATCCTGACGCTGGATGACCCGGTCCACAACAGGGAGTACCGGATCGTCTGCGAGGAAAAGGAGGAGGTGTATTTTGTGGCGGGATCCGGAAGCGGGGGATTCCGGGAGGAGCCGGTTTCCATGGAAACGGTGATGGCATATCCGTTTATCCTTACAGAGAAGGGAATGAGCTACCGCAGGCTGCTGGATGAAGAGCTGGCCAGGCGGTCCCTGGAGCTGACGCCTGTGCTGGAAATCGGAAGTACGGATGTGATCTGCAGGATGGTGGAACAGGGGCTGGGGATCTCGTTTTTGCCGGATTATGTAGTTGGAAGACTGGTGGAACAGGGTCGGATACGCCGCCTGAATGTAAAGGGATTTTCCGTTCAGGTATGGAAGCAGTTGATCTATCACCGGGACAAATGGGTATTTCCGGCCATGGAAGCGGTGCTGCGGTACTGCGCGGAAAGAGAGTTTCAGAACTGTTTTGCCATACAGAGCGGGAAAGAGGGGGGAAGGGTTCAGGAGGGTTCCTGAACCCAGTGGGCATTCTGTTTTTTGTACTGGAGAGGCGTTACCCCCATATGCTGCCGGAAAGTATTGCAGAAGGAAGCTGTATCCCGGAAGCCGCAGGAATAGGCGGTCTCCGTTATGGTATACCGCTGGGACTGAAGAAGGGCGCAGGCGCAGCGGATCCGGTAGCTGATCAGATACTGCTTGGGGGGGATACCGGATCGGTGCATGAAGATCTTGTAGAGATAGGTGCGGTCGATCCCCACGAAGCCTGCGATATCCTGGATCCTCAGATCGTAGGAGTAATTGTTCCGGATATATTCCACTGCGGTACGGTAGTACTGCTCTTCCCTGGAAGAAAGGGAGGTATCCGCAAGACGCGGCATCCGGGCAAAAAGAAGAAGCAGGCAGGCGGTCAGCTCCAGCGGATTTCTGTCTGGTCCGAGAAATGCTTCGTTCAGTTTCAGAATTGCCTGAGAACAGCCGGACCTGCCGGACCGGGGCTGCTGGCAGGAAGACGGGGAGCTGCCGAAAGTGTGTGAATCGCCGATATCCCGGGATGCTGCCGTTTCCCGGCTGCCTCCCAGGCTGTTGTTTTGCTGGTATACAGGCGAATCCTTCAGAGCAGTCTGTTCCAGGAGCCCCTCCACAGCCTGCCCGTCAAAACCCACCCAGGCATATTCCCAGGGCTCCTGCTGGTCTGCCTGATAATAATGGGTTTCCATAGGGTGGATCAGGAAAACGTCCCCGCTTCCCAGATGCCAAGTATGATTGCGGTAGCGGAAGAGTCCTTTTCCTTTCAGAACCACATGGAGAAGATAATGGGGGCGCACCGCCGGTCCCCAGAAATGTCTCGGCTGGCATTGCTCCCTTCCGCAGTAATAAATAGTCAGAGATTCTTTTTTGTTCCTGTCCATGGTGCCTCCGGCCATATTTGGCGTCACAGCTCAGATCCGTACCCCAATGAAAAACCGGCCGGCCGCAGGCAGATCCGCGCGGGCTGCTTCATCATTCGGCTGATGGCTGAGCTGCTGCTTTTATGGTACATGCTGCTTATATGCAACAAAATTACAATTAATGAACAACAAAAGGGAAATGCATTTCCCTTCCTGCATTATATAATAACCATCAGAAAAAGCAATGGGTGAATTGGGAAAAAGACGACAAAAGGAGAGTGTTTGATATGGCAATCGTTTATCACAGACAGGCCAGGGAATTCCACCTGACCAACGGACAGATCAGTTATCTTATGGAAATCATGGAGAATGGACAGATCGAGCATCTGTACTTCGGAAAAGCGCTTAGAGACCGGGAATCTTTCCATCACCTGCATGAGGAAACCTCCCGTTCCCTGATGGCGGTGAATGTTCCGGAGCCGGGGATCCTGTCCATGGAGTTTACCAAGCAGGAATATCCGGCCTACGGGACAGGGGACTACAGAAGTCCGGCTATGACAGTGCGCCAGGAAAACGGCAGCCGGGTAAGCTGTTTTTCCTATGTATCCCATGAGATCCTGGCGGGGAAGGAAAGCATCGCGCCCCTTCCGTCCACTTATGCGGAAGATCCGGATGAGGCGGAAACACTGAAGATCACTCTGCACGATGAGGTGACAGATACGGACCTGATTCTTTCCTACACGATATTCCGGGATTTTCCGGTGATCACCCGCCATGCCCGGTTCTTCCATATGGGAAAAGAAAAGATCGTTCTGGAGCGGGCTTTGAGCGCCAGCGTGGAATTCGGCGATATGGATTTTGAAATGGTGCAGCTGTCCGGAGCATGGGCCAGGGAGCGGTATGTGAAGAACCGGAGGCTGGAGATGGGGATCCAGGCCATCCAGAGTCTGCGGGGGGCCAGCAGTTCGGAGCAGAATCCGTTCCTGGCGCTGAAGCGTCCCCACACTACGGAGATGCAGGGGGAGGTATACGGGTTCAGCCTGGTGTACAGCGGGAATTTCCTGGCACAGGTGGAGGTGAATACCCATGATATGACCCGGGTGATGATGGGGATCCATCCGGAGACTTTCTCCTGGGAACTGTGCGCGGGAGAGTCTTTCCAGACGCCGGAGGCAGTGATGGTGTACAGCGAGAGCGGCTTAAACGGCATGAGCCAGACGTTCCACCGGCTGTACCGCACCCGCCTGGTGCGGGGGGAGTGGAGGGATAAGGCGCGTCCCATCCTGCTGAATAACTGGGAAGCCACCTACTTTGATTTCAATGAGGAGAAGATCCTTTCCATCGCCCGCAAGGCCAGGGAGGCGGGAGTGGAGCTGTTTGTGCTGGACGATGGATGGTTCGGCGCCAGAAATGATGATTACCGGGGGCTGGGCGACTGGTATGTAAATCTGGAAAAGCTTCCGGGGGGGATCCGGGGGCTTTCCGAAAAGGTGGAGGCCCTGGGACTGAAATTCGGGCTTTGGGTGGAACTGGAGATGGTGAACAAAGACAGCGATCTGTACCGGGCCCATCCGGACTGGGTGATCGGTGCTCCCGGCAGATTTGAGAGCCACGGCCGCCATCAGTATGTGCTGGATTTTTCCAGAAAAGAAGTGGTGGATGCCATCCATGACATGATCTCCGGGGTGATCCGGGACGCAAAGATTTCCTATATCAAATGGGATATGAACCGGTATATCACCGAGCCGTACACCAGGGGAGGAACTGCCGCGGATCAGGGGAAAATGCTCCACCGGTATATTCTGGGGGTTTATGATCTGTATACCCGGCTGACGGAGGAATTTCCCCATATCCTCTTTGAATCCTGCGCCAGCGGCGGGGCCAGGTTTGATCCCGGGATGCTTGCCTTTGCTCCCCAGACCTGGACCAGCGACAATTCCGATGCCTCTGAGAGGGTGAAGATCCAGTACGGAACCTCTTATGTGTATCCGCTGGTTTCCATGGGGTCCCATGTATCCGCAGTACCCAACCACCAGATGCTGCGGCGCACGCCCCTGGATACCCGGGCCAATGTGGCATATTTCGGTACCTTTGGCTATGAGCTGGATCTGAACCTGCTGGACGGGGAGGAATTTGAACAGGTGAAGAAGCAGATCGCTTTTATGAAGAAATACCGGGAGCTGATACAGATCCAGGGGGATTTTTACCGGCTGGAAAGCCCCTTTGAGGGAAATGAAGCCGCCTGGATGGTGGTGTCTCCCGATAAGTCCAGGGCAGTAGCGGCCTTTTACCAGAAGCTGAATAAGGTGAACGGTTCCTGGCTGCGGCTGAAGCTTGCGGGACTGGATGCGGATTCCCGATACCGGGTGTGCTGTGATATGAGCGCTGCCCGCGGCGCCGACGCTCTCGATGAGATTTATGGAAGAAATCGTGAAGCGGAAAGTAAGGAGCTGGAGGCATATGGAGATGAGCTGATGTATGCCGGTCTGGTGATCAGCCGGGAGGATCTGAACAGAAAGGGAGGAGATTTCGCCTCACTGCTGTACACCATCGAAAAGATCCGGTGATGATCATATAAGCAGCCGGAGGGACATGCCCCCATGTCCCTCCGGCTGCTTTCCCGTTACTTGTTTCGGTGTCCCCGGTATTTTTCCTCGCAGTACTTACACCGGTAAATTTCCTTATCCGGGTCTGTCAGAATAAAGACGTGATCCAGCTCCTGCTCCACGGAGGTGATGCAGCGGGGATTTTTGCACTTGATCACATTGGTGATCTGTTTGGGAAGCGTCAGCTCCCGTTTGGCGATGATCTCGCCCTGTTCGATCACATTGACGGTGATGTTGTGATCGATAAAGCCCAGGATATCCAGATCCAGCATATCCACAGAGCACTCCACCTTGATGATGTCCTTTTTCCCCATCTTATTGCTGCGGGCGTTCTTGATGATGGCCACGCAGCAGTCCAGCTTGTCCAGCTTCAGATCGTGATAGATGGTCATGGCCTTTCCGGCCTTGATGTGATCCAGGACAAAGCCTTCCTCGATACGTCCTACATTTAACATACTTTCACCTCCAGTAATGTGAGAATCAGCGCTTCCCGCACGTATCTTCCGTACTGTACCTGCTTAAAATAGACGGCTCTGGGATCGGAATCCACCTCTGTGGAAATCTCGTTTACCCTGGGAAGGGGATGCAGCACCAGCATATCCGGTCCCGCCAGCTCCATCTTTTCTTTGTCCAGGATGTAGAAATCCTTCATCCGCACATAGTCTTCTTCGTTGAAGAATCTCTCCTTCTGCACTCTGGTCATATAGAGGACATCCAGGCTGGGAAGCGCGTCCTCCAGACGGATCACTTCCTCAAACTCATGTCCGCTGGCCCGCAGCACATCCTCCCGGATATAATCCGGCACCCGCAGCTCCTCGGGGGAGATCAGTACGAATTTTACTCCGGGATACCGCACCAGAGCTTCGATCAGGGAATGGACAGTGCGGCCGAACTTCAGATCGCCGCAGAGTCCAATGGTAAAATTGTCCAGGCGGCCCTTTAAGGAGCGGATGGTGAGAAGGTCAGTGAGGGTCTGCGTGGGATGCTGATGGCCGCCGTCTCCGGCGTTTACCACAGGAATGCCGGATGCCATGGAAGCCACCAGGGGAGCTCCCTCCTTGGGATGGCGGATGGCTGCGATATCCGCGAAGCAGGAGACTGTACGGATGGTATCCGCCACGCTTTCTCCCTTGGCTGCAGAGCTGGAGTTGGCAGAAGAAAAGCCGAGTACCTTCCCGCCCAGATGCATCATTGCTGATTCAAAACTTAAGCGGGTTCTTGTACTTGGCTCATAAAACAGGGTTGCCAGGATCCTTCCGTCACAGGCGTGGGCGTATTTTTCAGGATTCTTCTCAATATCGTTGGCCAGATCCAGAAGCTGGTCCAGCTCTTCCACGGAGAAATCCAGTGGACTCATCAAGTGTCTCATGTCATACCTCCTATTAAAGCTACCAATTTTCTTCCATCCATCATATAATAAAACCGTCCTGATTTCAAGTTTAACCTGTTCTTTATTGTAAATTTGTGGACATTGTAATATAATAGGGGAAATGCGGTAACAGTGGGGCAAAAGGCAAAACTGCCGCAAAATATGTTCTGTGAGGGAAGTCGGAAAGCATGGAGTATCAAAGAGCAAGGGAGTATATTGACGAAAGCCGCCGGTTCGGCCACGAGATGGGTCTTGAGGCCATCAGAAGTCTGCTGCGCCGGATGGGGGATCCCCAGAAGGATCTGAAATTTATCCATATTGCCGGAACCAACGGAAAGGGAAGCGTGGGGGCTTACCTGGGAAGCGTGCTTTCGGCGGCGGGGTACCGGGTGGGAAGGTTTGTATCTCCCACGCTGTACGAATACCGGGAACGGATCCAGATCAACGGGGAATATATCACCTGCCAGGCCTTCGGGGAGGCTATGGATCCGGTGGCCGCGGCTCTGGAAGAGATGCGTCAGGAGGGAGAAGTCCTTCCTTCTCCCTTTGAGCTGGAAACGGCCCTTTCTTTTCTCTATTTCAAAAAGGAAGGCTGCGATCTGGTGCTTCTGGAATGCGGGATGGGAGGGCTGAACGATGCCACCAATGTGATAGAGAACACGGAGCTGGCAGTGATCACCTCCATCAGCATGGATCACATGGAATATCTGGGGGATACCATCGGGGCCATCGCCGGGCAGAAGGCCGGGATCATCAAACCGGGAGCAAGGGTGGTAACCTGCCGCCAGCAGCCGGAAGCGGAGGCTGTGATCCGGAGGGTATGCCGCAGGCAAGGCAGCCAGCTGAATGTGGCCTGCTGCGACGGGGCGCAGGTTCTGGAGAGAGATCTCGATCATATGACATTTTCCTGGCAGGGGCATACCATCACGATCCATCTTGCGGGGGCTCACCAGCTGGAGAATGCGGTCCTGGCTCTTGCAGGGATCCTGGCGCTTAAAGACGGGGGATATTCGGTGACGGAATCTCAGATAAGAGAAGGGTTTGAGAAGACCGTATGGACCGGAAGGTTCACCGTGCTCTGCCGGCGTCCTTTTTTTGTGCTGGACGGGGCCCACAACCCGGACGCGGCTTCCAAGCTCCGGGAATCACTGGAGATTTACTTTGCGGGAAAACGGCTGATCTTTCTTTTCGGGGTATATAAGGACAAGCAGTATGACAGGATCGCGTCCATTCTGGCACCCATGGCTTCGGAGATCATTACCATGGAAACTCCGGGGGATCCCAGGGCGCTGTCTGCCGGCGCGCTTGCCGAAACAGTGAGACGGTACAACTCCCATGTGCGGGCTGCCGAAAGTCTGCAGGAGGCTGTACGCATGGGGTTTGAGTCAGCGGGGGAGGAGGATGTGATCGCGGCCTTTGGCTCCTTGTCCTTTGCCGGAGAGATCACTTCCATAATTGGTGAAATAGAAAATAAGGAGAGTCAGTAAAAAGATGTTGGATTTACAGGAGATCAGAGCAGAGATCGATGAGATCGATGATCAGATGGCGGCGCTGTTTGAAAAGAGGATGAAGCTGTCTGCGGATGTGGCCGAGTTTAAGATGGAGACAGGGAAACCGGTGCTGGACCGGGGCAGGGAGCAGGAGAAGCTGCGGAAGATCCACGACCAGGCGGACACTCCGTTTAACGCGGCGGCGCTTACAGAGCTGTTCCGCCAGATGATGGCTTCCAGCCGGAAGCTACAGTACCGGCTGATGAGCCAGCGGGGCGTGATGGAGGAGTTCCCCTTTCAGCGTGTGCATTCCCTTCCCATGGGGAGGAAGAAGGTGGTGTTCCAGGGAGAAGAAGGGGCTTACAGCTTTACCGCCATGAACAGCTTTTTCGGAGAATCTGTGGATAATTTCCATGTGGAGACCTGGAAGGATGCCATGGACGCCATTTCAGAGGGCAGAGCAGATTACGCTGTGCTTCCTATCGAGAATTCCACGGCAGGGATCGTGGCGGATATCTACGACCTGCTGGTACAGTACAATCACAGCATTGTGGGCGAACAGATCATTCAGGTGGATCATGCGCTGATGGCTCCCAAGAACAGCACTCTGGATGAGATCCGGACAGTGTATTCCCATCCCCAGGCGCTGGCTCAGTGCAAAAAGTTTCTGGAACGCCATCCCCAGTGGAAGCAGGTGCCCTGGCTGAATACAGCCACCGCAGCCAAGAAGGTGAAGGAGGACAATGATCTGACCCAGGCCGCCATTGCCAGTCCCTATGCGGCCCAGTGCTTCGGTCTGCAGATCTTAAAGCCTCATGTATTTTCCAGTCAGAACAACTCCACCCGGTTCATCATCGTGTCAAGGGAAAACTATTATGCGGAGAATGCGGGGAAGATCAGCATTTGTTTTGAGATTCCCCATGAGAGCGGAAGCCTGTACAATATTCTTTCTCATTTTATCTTCAACAATCTGAACATGACCAAGATCGAGTCCCGTCCGATTCCGGAGAGAAACTGGGAATACAGATTTTTCGTGGACTTTGAAGGAAATCTGGCAGAGGACAGCGTGAAAAACGCCCTCCATGGCATTGAACAGGAAGCAGGCAATCTGCGCATCCTGGGAAATTACTGATGTACTGTCCCATTGACTTTCAGGATAATGGCGCAGGATGAATTTTCATTCTGCAGGGCGAAGAAGGAACGTCCGCTGAGCTGCAGGCGGGAGCCCGTATGCGGCAGAAAGCGGGGATCACTATTAGAGAAGGGCAGGAGAGGATTATGAGCAGGATCGGAGCCTGTATATTATACCGGGATTTTGAGCAGCAAGATGTGCTGCTGAAAATGACCGGGCTGATGGAGGATGTGACCCATCCCAAAGTTCTTGCGGGACAGGAGGATGTGTATTTTTCCTGTGTGAATCAGCTGGTGGAGATGGCCGCGAGCTACGGATTTTCCGGAAACCTGTGGCACGATTATCTTACCTTTCTGCTGGTGAATAAGGAAAATGCCTTCAGCACCGCCTGCGAGATCGTAGGTCCGGTGGAGGGCAGCGTGAATGCGCTGGCGAAGCACGATTTTTCCATCTTCAAGGAATTGTTTGATTTCGATCTCCGGAGACTGGAAGAGGTCTATCCATCCCTGGATTCCAGTCTGATCACGGATTACCGGAATGTAAATGAAGGGAGCAAGGTGTTCAACAAACGGATCAGGGACAGGATCTGTTCCCTGGCGGTGCGGCTGGGAAGAGCGGCGGATGTGGATGAATTCACCGGGGATATGGTGGAGTTCTACCGGGAGTTCGGCGTGGGCAAGCTGGGACTCCACAAAGCCTTCCGGGTGGACGGGACCGTCACTCCTGCCCGGATCGTACCGATCACCAATATAGCGCATGTACAGCTGGAGGATCTGGTGGGTTATGAAACCGCCAAAAGAAAGCTGATCGAGAATACGGAGGCTTTTGTGGAGGGCCGGCCGGCCAACAACTGTCTGCTGTTCGGCGATGCGGGCACGGGGAAATCTTCCAGCATCAAGGGAATCCTGAACCGCTATTATGAACGGGGATTAAGGATCATAGAAGTGTACAAGCATCAGTTCAAAGATCTCAACGATATCATCGGACAGATCAAGAACAGGAATTATCGGTTTATCATTTATATGGACGATCTTTCCTTTGAGGAGTTTGAGATCGAATATAAATATCTGAAGGCGGTGATCGAAGGAGGGCTTGAGAGAAAACCGGAGAACATCCTGATCTACGCCACTTCCAACCGGCGTCATCTGGTACGGGAGCAGTTTTCCGACAAGGAGGGACGGAGAGAGGATCTGCACGCTTCGGATACGGTGCAGGAGAAACTGTCTCTGGTATCCCGGTTCGGTGTGACCATTTTCTTCTGCGCGCCGGATAAAAAGGAGTTTCAGAATATCGTCCGGGTGCTGGCCGCAAGGTACGGCGTGACCATGCCCCAGGAGGAGCTCCTTCTGGAGGCCAATCGCTGGGAGCTGCAGCATGGAGGACTGTCGGGCAGGACTGCCCAGCAGTTTATAGATTATCTGCGCGGAAAAACAGGCGGCAGCGAAGCCGGAGACTGAAATTTTACAAAAAACAAGCTATGAAAGAGGTGATTACTATGCAGACACTCACATTTGCAGCCATTGACGTGGGTACCTACAATGTGACCATGGAGATTTTCGAGATATCCCGGAAGAATGGCCTGAAATCCCTGGACCATGTGGATTACCGCATGGAGCTGGGAAAGGACACATACGCCAGGGGAAAGATCGGCAATGAGCTGGTGAAGGAGCTGTGCGGCGTGCTGAATGATTTTAAGCGGATCATGGAGGAATACCAGGTGAACGACTACCGGGCCTGCGCCACCAGCGCTCTTAGGGAGGCGAGAAACGCCGAGATCGTTCTGGGAAAGATCTATCAGAATACAGGAATCCAGGTGCATATCCTGAGCAATTCGGAGCAGAGATTCCTGGGCTACAAATCCATTGCGTCCATAGAAAAGGATTTTCTGAAGATCATAGAAAAGGGGACCGCGGTTATTGAAGTGGGAGGCGGAAGCATCCAGATCTCCCTGTTTGACAAGGATGTGCTGGTGACGACCCAGAACATCAAGGTGGGAAGTCTGCGGCTTCGGGAACGTCTGGTGGGTCTGGAAAACGAGGCCAGGCATTACGAGGTGCTGGTGGAGGAATTCATCCGCAACGAGATCGTCAGCTTTAAAAAGCTGCATCTGAAGGACCGGAAGATCCAGAATGTGATCCTGATCGGAGACTACCTTCCGGATCTGCTGGTGAAATATATGGGAGAGCAGCGGATGATCAGCAAGGAGCAGTTTATGGATCTTTACCGGAAGATCATCAGCCGGTCTCCCATCGAGCTGGCCATGATCAGGAATATCCCTCTGGAAAATGCCACTCTTCTGATGCCGTCAGCCATCATCTGCCGCTGCTTTCTGGATGAGATCGGAGCAGACACCATCTGGGCTCCGGGAACCCTGCTGACAGATGGGATCGCCTACGACTACGCGGAGAGCCGGAAGATGATCCGGTCCGGCCACAACTTTGACAACGATATCGTTATGGCCACCAGGAATATCGGCAAGCGGTACGGAGTCAGCAAGCCCCATGTGCAGGCGGTGGCCAGGATAGCCCTGACAATTTTCGACAGTATGAAGAAGGTACACGGACTGAGCACCAGGGAGCGGCTGCTGCTGGAGTGTGCCGTCTATCTTCACGACTGCGGCAAGTACATCAGCCTGGCGGATGCAGCGGAGTGTACCTGCCAGATCATCATGGCCACAGAGATCATCGGTCTGTCTCACCGGGAGCGGGAGATGATCGCCCAGATCGTCCGGTTCAACACCCTTCCCATGGAATCCTATGAGGTGTTTGCGCAGAAAACGGATCTGGGTCTGGAGGATTATCTTACGGTGGCAAAGCTGGCTGCCATTCTGAGGATCTCCAACGCCATGGACAGAAGCCATCTCCAGAAGATCGACACCATCCGGGCGGTGGTGAAGGAGGAACGTCTGGTGATGAATCTGGAGACAAAGAAGGATTATACCCTGGAGCAGGGCCTTCTGGGAGAAAAAATAGAGTTTTTTGAGGAAGTGTTCGGCGTGAAGCCGGTGCTGAAAGTGAAACGCAGACTGTAGGGAGGTGTAAAAAATGGATTTTGAAGAATACAAAAAGCCTGAATATTACTGGAACAGAGAGCTGAGCTGGATCGGTTTCAATGAGAGAGTGCTCAGCGAGGCCAGGGATAAGAATATCCCGCTGTTTGAGCGGCTGAAGTTTTTGAGCATCACCGCCTCCAATCTGGATGAATTTTTTATGATCCGGGTAGCGTCTCTGAAGGACATGGTACATGCGGGTTATGAAAAACCGGATATTGCGGGAATGACTCCAAAGGAGCAGCTGAAGGCCATCAGCGGGAAAACCCATGAACTGGTGGAGAGCCAGTACCGGGTATATACCCGTTCCCTGATTCCGTCACTGAAGCATATAGGGCTTCATATCATCAGCCGCCACGAGGATCTGAGCAAATCCCAGGCTGAGTTTGCGGATGAATATTTTGAGGAGAATATTTATCCGGTGCTGACTCCCATGGCTATGGATTCCTCCCGGCCTTTCCCTCTGGTGAGGAACAAGACCCTGAATCTGGGATCCCTGATCAAAAAGAAGGACAGCAAGAAAAACAAAGAGGTGCTGGAGTTCGCCACCGTTCAGGTGCCCTCTGTGCTCCCCCGGTTTGTGGAGCTTCCGGCGGGGAAGGACGGAGAACGGTATCTGATCCTTCTGGAAGAGATCATTGAGAGAAATATCGGAAAGCTGTTCTTAAGCTACGATGTGGTCTGCACCCATCCCTACCGGATCATGAGAAATGCCGATCTCAGCTATGATGAGGATGAGGCGGCGGATCTGCTCAAGGAGATCGAGAAGCAGCTGAAAAAGCGCCAGTGGGGTGAGGTGATCCGGCTGGAAGTGGAAGAAGGGATGGACAAACGTCTGCTGAAGATCCTGAAAACGGAATTTTCCAGCAAGGACGAGGATATTTTTGCCATCAGCGGCCCCCTGGATCTCACCTTCCTGATGAAAATGTACGGGCTGGACGGCTATGAAGCCTATAAGACAGAAAAATACGTTCCTCAGCCGGTTCCGGCTCTGCAGAACGAGGACGATATCTTTACCAACATCCGGAAAGGGGATATCCTGCTGCATCACCCGTACCATACCTTTGATCCGGTGGTGGATTTTGTGAGACGGGCGGCCAAGGATCCGGATGTGCTGGCTATCAAGCAGACACTGTATCGTGTCAGCGGCAATTCCCCCATCATTGCGGCTCTGGCCCAGGCAGCGGAGAACGGCAAGCAGGTTTCCGTGCTGGTGGAGCTGAAGGCCCGTTTCGATGAGGAGAACAACATTGTGTGGGCCAAGATGCTGGAGAAAGCCGGCTGTCATGTGATCTACGGACTGCTGGGGCTGAAGACCCACAGCAAGATCACCCTGGTGGTGCGCAGGGAGGAAACGGGTATCCGCCGGTATGTGCATCTGGGAACGGGAAATTACAACGATTCCACTGCCAAGCAGTATACGGACCTGGGGCTTCTCACCTGCCGGGAAAAGATAGGACAGGACGCCACAGCGGTGTTCAACATGCTCTCGGGATACTCAGAGCCCAGTACCTGGAACAAGCTGGTGGTGGCTCCCCTCTGGATGAGGAATCGTTTCCTGCATCTGATCAATATGGAAGCGGAGCATGCCAAAAAAGGTCAGAAGGCCCGTATCGTGGCCAAGATGAATTCTCTGTGTGACCGGGACATTATCGCGGCTCTGTATGCCGCATCCGCAGCCGGTGTAAAGATCGACCTGATCGTCCGGGGAATCTGCTGCCTGAAGACAGGCATTCCGGGAATCAGCGAAAATATCACGGTACGCTCCATCGTTGGAAATTTCCTGGAGCATGCCCGGATCTTCTACTTCTACAGCAACGGCCAGGAGGAGATCTATATGGGAAGCGCCGACTGGATGCCCCGGAATCTGGACAAGCGTGTGGAGATCATCTTCCCGGTGGAGGATGAGAACCTGAAGCAGGAACTGAAGCACATCCTGCACATTCAGCTGGAGGACAATGTGAAGGCCCATATCCTTCAGCCGGACGGAACTTATATCAAACCCGACAAACGGGGAAAAACCCTGGTCTGCGCCCAGGACTACTTCTGTCAGGAAGCCGTGGAGCGGGCCAGAAAGCCGGATGTGGTGGTGGATAAACGCATATTTATCCCGGCAGAACCGGCAGAGTAAAGAATCGTTGCAGTTCAGCCCATACCGGGACAAAAAAGAATGGACTGTTATTTCCGGTCAGGCCCGCAGCGGCCTTCCCGTCAGACCGCCCTGCCGCGCGTATCCTGGAGACTTCTGACTCCGGGCGGGCGCGGGGGGCGCAGGGAAGGAGCTGCGGGCCCTTCGCCTTTGTCGGTTACTATAGTAACAACGGTTGCCGTCCTTTCACTTTTTGTAAGCAATATGTAAAGATTTCCCCTGGAAAGTATGATAGAATAATCCCAGACATCGAAAAATTCAGAGGGAGGAACAAGACCTATGGAGGAAACCAGAATCCTGGTAGTAGACGACGAGAAAGAAATTGCGGATCTGATGGAACTGTATCTGGTCAGCGACGGATTTACGGTGAGAAAAGCATACGATGCCCGGACGGGGCTTAGGATTATGGAAAATGAAAAGATCGATCTGGTCCTGCTGGATATTATGATGCCGGGGATCGACGGGCTGGAGATGTGCAGGAAGATCCGGGAGGAAAATAATGTTCCGGTGATCATGGTCAGCGCCAAGACCCAGGATCTGGATAAGATCGTGGGACTGACTGCGGGGGCGGACGACTATGTTACCAAGCCCTTTAATCCACTGGAGCTGATGGCCAGAGTGAAATCCCAGCTCCGCCGGTACCGGGATCTGAATCCGGCTCAGGGGGAGCAGAAGGAGTCCGGTGTGATCCAGCTCAGGAACCTGACCATCAACCGGGAAACCCATCAGGTATTTGTGGATGGGGAGAGCATTAAGCTGACCCCCATCGAGTTTGATATCCTGTACCTTCTGGCTACTCACCCCGGGAAGGTGTTCAGCACCGATGAGATCTTCGAGCAGGTATGGCATGAGAAGGTATATGAGGCGAACAACACGGTAATGGTCCATATCCGCCGTCTCCGCGGCAAGATGAAAGACGATTCCAGAAGTGATAAGATCATCACCACAGTCTGGGGGGTGGGATACAAAATTGAAAACTAAATTTATCAGGAGCTTTGAGGAGCGGCTTACCTTTTACATCCTGGCAAGCGCCGCCATCACCGTTCTGTTTGAACTGGTGCTGGGGCTGGTGATCCGTCAGATCTCCAGTCAGCTTCAGTATAACGGGTACCGGAGCGTCATGGTGGGGCCGGACGGACTGAACCCGGGATTTCGCTGGGGTGTGATGATGTTTACCGGACTGCTGGTATTTGTCATCAGTTTTTACTATATGATCCGGAGATATATGAAGTATGTCCGGATGATCACCAATGGGATGAAAGATATTGCCCAGGGGAATTTTGATATGGAGATCCCGGTGCGCTCCATGGACGAGTTCGGACAGATAGCCGGTTACCTGAATCAGATGCAGGCCAATATCAAGGCGATCATGGAACGGGAGCGGATGGCGGAGCACACCAAGAATGATCTGATCTCCAGCGTTGCCCATGACCTTCGGACGCCTCTCACCTCCATTATTGGATATCTGGGCTGGGTGAAGGAGCAGGAGGGGCTGGATGAGGAGACAAAGAAGAAATATCTGGACATTGCCTACCGGAAAGCATGCCATCTGGAACAGCTGACCAATGAGCTGTTTGGATTTGTGAAACTGGAGCACCGGGAGATGACGCTTTCCATGGCCCGGCTGGATATTGTGCAGCTGATGGAGCAATTGATGGATGAGAGTTATCCTGCTTTTGAGAGAAACGGACTGACGGCCCGTTTTTTCTGTAAGGAGCAGAGTATCCTCATGACAGCGGACGGCAATCTTCTGGCCCGGATGTTTGACAACCTGCTGAACAATGCGGTGAAATACGGCAAGGATGGTAAGCTGATCCAGGTGGAGATGGAGCGGAAGGAGAACACCGTTGTTGCCAGGGTGATCAATTACGGGTATGTGATCCCCGCCAATGAGCTGGGGAATCTGTTCCGGAAATTTTACCGGGTGGAACAGTCCCGGTCCCAGGACACGGGAGGCACGGGACTGGGACTGGCTATTGTGGATCAGATCGCCCAGCTTCACGGAGGAGGCGTCACGGTCCGCAGTGATCTGGAAGGAACTGTTTTCGAGGTGACGCTGCCGCTGGGACCAAAGATGGAGGACAAGGGATGAGCAGGATTTGGAAAAAAGGGACGGTGCGGCGGCTGGCAGTGATCTTCCTGTTTTTGCTGACTGTGTGGCCCCGTCCCGCGGCTGCTGCCGTCCAGGATGACAGGGTAACCGTGGAGATGAGCTATGGTTTTCAGGGAAATGTCAGGAATGGAAGCTGTGTTCCGCTGACAGTGACACTGACCAACCGGGGAGGCGCGTTTTCCGGACAGCTGAGGCTGCAGGTACCTGTGATGGCTGACGGACAGGAGCTGGGAGACAGTCTCTGGATGGGAGACAGCCTGGGACAGAGCGGAGATGACAGGATTTATACCTATGAAAAAGAAATAGAGATGCAGGCCGGGGAAACTCAGACGATCCTGCTCTATCCGGAACTGCCTGCTTTCGAAGCCTATCTGTACATCAGCGTGATCTCAGGCGGTAATGTTCTGGGCAGCCAGTCTCTGAAGGTGGACGCCTCTGCCAATAATGGAAGGCTTCTGGTGGGAGTGGTGACCAGTCAGAATATAGATCTGGAAGAGCTGGACGGGCTGCAGATAAAACTGAGCGGGCAGTATCCCGTGGAATCTTTTATCAAGGCGCTGCGGCTGAGCAAGGATGAGATCTGCCCCAATCCGGACGCGCTGGCGCATCTGGATATCCTGATCGCGGATGGGGATACGGAATTTTCCCGGGAGCAGAGGCTGGCCCTGGATGTCTGGCAGGAGAATGGGGGATTTTTTCTCACCAGAGATCGGGAACCGGTAAAAGAGATGGTGGAAGAGCTGGTCTACGGGGAAGAGCAGGAGGTTTTTGCCCAGCGGATCAGTGAGATGGGAAGCTATATCCTGGGAGAGGCGGGAATCCTGGATTCTGTACCGGTGAAGGAACGTCCATCCATGGTAAAGTATATCGTTCTGCTTCTGATCTACATCTTCCTGGTAGGTCCCGGCTTGTATATATTTTTAAAAAGAAAGCATAAGAGAAGCTATCTTTGGGGAGCCATCTGCGGACTTTCCGTTTTTTTCGTACTGCTGATCGGAATTTTGGGAAGGGCCACCAATGTATATGCGCCTTTTATCAGTTACAGCGGTATCTACCAGCAATGGGGAGATATCTGGAGTGAGGACATCAAGATAGGGATCCAGGCACCCTACAACAGTCAGTACCAGATGTATCTGGATAAGGAATACCGGCTGGCTCCCTGGGAGATCGGGACCATGGGAGCCCGGCTGTCTGATTCCGGAAACGGGGAACAGGTACAGATCCTGCTGGGAGAAGAGAAGAATAAGGTCAACATCAGCCATGTGCCGGTGTTTAAACAGAGTTATTTTCAGCTGAAAAAGGACAGCCGTACGGAGAAGCTGGTGACATCCAGCCTTTCAGGCACAGACACGGGGCTGAGGGGGACGCTGACTAACCAGACACCTTATACCATCCGGCAGGGGATCCTGATGATGAAAAACCGGGCGGCTGTGGTGGGGACGCTGGAGGCGGGAAAGAGCATGGAGCTGGAGGAGCTTCCGCTGACAGCATTCAGCGATATCAGTATTTCGGAGTTCCTGAAGCAGTATCTGGATTTTTCCGATTACAGATTTCCCCAGTATGAGATGGACAATTATTCCCGGGTGATGGGGGAACTGGAGACGAATCTGGAGAACGGGCAGACAGTTCTTCTGGGGATCGTGGAAAATCCGGATCTGAGTTTTCAGGAGAATTCCGGCTATAAGATCTATGGTACCATGCTGGCTCAGATCTGGCTGGATGTGGACTGGTCCGAAGGTTCCAGAACGTATTGCCCCAACCTGGAGACTTATGGAACGTCCGAGGATGGAATGTTCTTTCCAGACAGCAATCTGCTGTATAATGGAGAAATGATCGTGGACTATCCGGCGGGAAATATAGAGATTCTCAGGATGACTGCAGCCAGCCTGTCGAATGAGAGATATTATATCCCCTTCCAGGGAACGATGGCCTTTTATGACTGGGAAAAAGGCACCTATGTGGAGGTGGAGGACTGGGAGAGAACGTATCTGGCCAGTGAGCTTGCGCCCTACCTGTCTGACGAGGGTGTGCTGAGGGTACAGTATCTGCCCCAGGATACAGGCCGCAGCTTACAGGCGAGCAGTATTCTTCCTTATATCAGTGTGGTGAGAAAGGCGGATGGATAAGATGCTGCATATTGTGAATCTTTATAAAAAATACGACTCTCTCCTGGCCCTGGATGGTCTGAACATGGAGATCAAAAAGGGGCAGCTCTACGGATTTGTAGGCCCCAACGGAGCGGGGAAGACCACCACGATCCGCATCGTGGCGGGACTTCTGCGTCCCACCGGCGGACAGGTATGGATCGATGGTATCCAGGTGGGAAAAGATGTGAAGCCTTTAAAGAGCAAGATCGGTTATGTGCCGGATTTTTTCGGAGTATATGACAATCTGACGGTGATGGAATACCTGGAGTTTTACGGCTCCGCCTATGGAATCACCGGAAAGGACAGCCGGAAGCGGGCCATGGAGGTGCTGGAACAGGTGGAGCTGCACGATCTGGAGGACAGGTTTGTGGATGAGCTGTCCAGAGGCATGCAACAGAGACTCTGCCTGGCAAGGGCGCTGATCCACCGGCCCCAGCTCCTGGTAATGGACGAGCCGGCCTCCGGTCTGGATCCGGGAGCCCGCCGGATCTTCAAGGAGGTACTGAGGAATCTGCGCCAGGAGGGATATACGGTGCTGATCAGTTCCCATATCCTGTCGGAGCTGGCAGATATGTGTACCAATGTGGGGATCATCAATCAGGGAAAGATGGTCCTGCAGGGAGACATAGAGGATATCATGCTGTCCATTGATAATTCCAATCCTATCCTGCTCACGGTATTTGGCGGTATGGAGAAGGCGGTGGCTCTTTTGCGGCGGCATCCGCTGGTCACCAGAGTGTCCATTGACAGAAACGTGATCTCCATTCTGTTTTCCGGAAGCAGGGAGGAGGAGGCGTTCCTGCTGAGAGAGATCATCCAGGAAGGCATCCTGGTTACCTCCTTTACCAGAGAGCACAACAGCCTGGAATCTGTATTCTTTAATCTGGTGGAACCGGAGAAAGGGGAAAGATATGAAAATAAATCCCGTTTTGGAAAATGAGATCAAACGCAATATGCGTTCCATTAAGGGATCCTGGATGATTCTGGGAGGAAATCTTCTGCTGTCCGCAGTGGCAGTGGTCACCTATTTCGGTATGGGAGGAAACAGGGAATATATGACGGCGGGACAGTACCGGTTTCCAATCCAGTGCTATATGATGATGGCCTATGTGCTGTTCATTCTGATCTGCCTGCTGGTCCCGGGGATTGCAGGAGGTTCCATTGCCATTGAGCGGGAGAGGAGGACTTTGGATATCCTTCTGACCACCCATTTGAGTCCCTGGCGGATCATCGTAGGAAAGCTGGAATCTTCCCTTTGTACGATATTCATGCTGGCGCTGTCCTCCCTTCCTGTGGTATCTCTGATCCTGGTCTACGGTGGTATCGGCTTTGCGGACCTTCTGGCGCTGGTGGGAATCCTGCTGGTATCGGGAGTTTTTATCGGAAGCATCGGAGTGTTCTGCTCGGCTTTGTGCAGAAAGACCACCATGGCTGCGATCCTGTCCTATGTGATCGTTCTTTTCCTGACAGTGGGGACCATTGCTTTGATCGCGGTGATATACTTGGTACAGGAAACCCGGGCGATGAACCTGGACGTTTATCAGGCGCCGGACGTGGGAGCCTGGATCTATATTCTGTATCTGAATCCGCTGGTGATGTACTTCGGACTTCTGGGAGGCCAGGTGGGAAATGGCTATGAGCTGGTAAGAGTATGCGAATATTTTGGAGATTACGGAAAAAATTTTGGCGTGGTCCACATGCTTCCCATAGCCGTTATTCTGCAGCTGGTCATGTCAGCCATACTGCTGGTGATCGCGGGGAAAAGGATCAATCCTCTGAAATAGGGGAAGCAGTCCAGCCATCGGTAAAATGACGGGACAGATAAAGCGGGGGAATATCATGAAAGACGGGAAAAGTAAGATGGAAGAAACAGGAAAAACAAGCATGCGCTTCCGGGCAGGCTGCCGGGTGGGGATCGTCTGCTGCTCTGACGGACTGGGGAGCAGGCAGATGGCCCAGACAGAAGCCCTTTGCCGGAAACTGAAAGCCCTGGGGATGGAGCCGGTGCTCAGCCCATATCTGGCAAGAGGAGATACCATTGCTTCCGCACCGGCCAGAGAGCGGGCCGGGATCCTTATGGAGTTCTACCGGGATCCGGATATCTGTGCCGTCTGCGATGTCAGCGGAGGAAATCTGGCGAATCAGGTGCTGGAGTACCTGGATTTTTCCGTAATCGGAAACAGCGGGAAGGAATTGTGGGGATACAGTGATCTGACAACACTTCTGAATGGAATACTGGCCAGGACAGGCAATTCCGGATGGCTCTACCAGATGCGGAATCTGGCGGGGGAGTGCGGAGCGGAACAGGAAAAAAGATTCCGGGACTGGCTTGGGGGAAAGGAGGAAGCGATGCTTCCGGATTCCTGGAGATTTCTCCAGGGCGGCGAGATGGAGGGGATCCTTGCAGGCGGGAATATCCGCTGTCTGCTGAAGCTGGCAGGAACCTGCTATTTCCCGGAGCTGGAAGGAAAGGTACTGTTTCTGGAAAGTCTGGGAGGGGGCCAGGGCGTGATCGCGTCCCTTCTGACACAGCTGCGGCAGATGAAGGCTTTCGAGAAGATCAGGGGGCTGCTTCTGGGAACCTTTACGGAAATGGAAGAAAAACAGCAGCGGCCGCTGGTGGAACAACTGGTACTGGAAGCCGTGGGCAATCCGTCGCTTCCCGTGGCATGTACCCGGCAGGCAGGACATGGAGCGGATTCCAGGGCTCTGCATGTGGGGGCTTTTTTCCGGATTTCCGGGGAGGCAGAAGGCTGAAACAGATCCCTTTCAGAGAAACTCAGACAACTTCCGGGTTGGGTTTCTTTGACAGTTAGTTGAAAATAACCGAGTTTTGGTTTGTATCCCGGAAAAAAATGGGGTATAATACAAGTATCAAAAGACAAATCAAAGAAGGTGAGAAAATGAAGTTCGATATGCACTGTCACACCAAGGAAGGTTCCATGGATGGCAAGGTCATGATAGAGGAATATATCTGTGCGCTGAAGGAAAAGGGGTTTGGCGGCATGCTGGTATCGGATCATAATTCCTATGACGGTTACCGGGAGTGGAGGGATTCCATTAAGGGGAAGACCCATACGGATTTTGTGGTGCTGAAGGGAGTGGAGTACGATACCATTGACTGCGGACATATGCTGGTGATCATGCCGGAGGGAGTAAAGCTGAAGCTGCTGGAGCTTCGGGGGCTTCCGGCCCAGATCCTGATCATGACAGTGCATCACTATGGCGGGATCGTAGGCCCGGCTCACCCTTATGGGGAGAAGTATCTCAGTCTGATCAAGACACAGGCCAGGAAGAAGTTTCATGAAGAGCGGGTAAAAAGTCTGATGAATCAATTTGACTTTGTGGAAATTTTCAATGCCTGTGAGTCGGAGGAGTCCAACGAGAAGGCCAGACAGCTGGCCAGAATGTATCATAAACCGGGGTTTGGAGGCAGTGATGCCCACCGCCCGGACTGTGTGGGAATGGGATATACCAGACTTCCGGATGACATCCGCTGTGAATCGGATCTGATCCGGTATGTGAAAAGCACTCCCTTCATCCAGTGCGGAGGTACCAGATACGAAAGGACCACCAAGGATAAGCTGGGAAAGTTTAACCGGGTGCTGGTGGAGTCCTTTTACGTTTATAATAAAGGCGGAGAGCGGTTCCGCAGAAGAAAACGGGAAAAGGAGCTGGAGAATCTTCATTGAGGAAACGGGAATGTAATGCAGGGCTCGGGAATCTGTGGGAAGATCCGTTATTTCGGCAGGAAAGACATGCCGGATCGTGAAAACAACGGTTATTTCCCGGGGATTCCCGAGTTTTTTTGGGAAAACAGTTGGCAATAGGAAAGGTTTTGGTATATAATCGGGGGGAAAACGGGTATGGAGACAGGAGGACGTTATGAAAAAAGTTGTGAAATTCGGAGGAAGCTCTCTGGCAAGCGCAGAGCAGTTCAAAAAGGTAGGAGATATCATCCGTTCAGATGAGGGGCGGAGATATGTGGTACCCTCCGCCCCCGGCAAGAGATATGATGCGGATATAAAGGTGACGGATATGCTGTACGACTGTTATCGGACAGCGAATGCCGGTGAGAATATTGATAAAAAGCTGTTCCTGATCCAGAAGAGATATCAGGAGATCATTGAGGGACTGAAGCTGAACCTTTCCCTGGAAGAGGAGTTTTCTGTCATTCGTGAAGCGTTTCTGAACCAGGCGGGAGAGGACTACGCAGCCTCCCGGGGGGAGTATCTCAACGGAATCATTATGGCAGAGTATCTTGGTTATGAGTTCCTGGATTCTGCAGAGTATATCTTTTTTGATGAGAAGGGAAACCTGGATCTGGAGCGTACGGATGCGTGTCTGGGAGCAAAGCTGAAGGAGACGGAGCGGGCAGTGATCCCCGGGTTTTACGGATCTTCTTTTGATGGAAAGGTGAAGACCTTTTCCAGGGGAGGTTCTGATGTGACAGGATCTATTGTGGCCCGGGCCGTGCAGGCAGATATCTATGAGAACTGGACGGATGTATCGGGATTTCTGGTGACGGATCCCAGGATCGTGGATAATCCGGCAGTGATCTCCACCATTACCTATAAGGAACTGAGAGAACTGTCCTATATGGGTGCCACGGTGCTTCATGAGGATGCCATTTTCCCCATCCGGAAGGAGGGGATCCCCATCAATATCCGGAACACCAACCGCCCTCTGGATCCCGGTACCATGATCGTGGAAAGCACCTGCAATAAACCCAAATATACCATTACCGGTATTGCCGGAAAAAAGGGATTCGCTTCTATTAATATTGAAAAGGATATGATGAACGCGGAGATCGGATTCGGCCGGAAGGTACTGCAGGTATTTGAAGATAACGATCTTTCCTTTGAGCATATGCCCTCCGGTATTGATACCATGACGGTGTATGTGCATCAGCACGAATTTGAGGATAAGGAGCAGAATATTATTGCGGGGATCCATCGGGCAGTGAATCCGGATTTTATTGATCTGGAATCCGATCTGGCGCTGATTGCCGTGGTGGGACGCGGTATGCGCAGAAACAGAGGGACTGCGGGCAGGATCTTTTCCGCGCTGGCCCATGCCCATGTAAATGTGAAGATGATCGATCAGGGTTCCAGCGAGATGAATATCATTATTGGTGTGGAAAACAGGGATTTTGAGACGGCGATCCGGGCAATCTATGATATTTTTGTGATGGCGCAGTTATAAAGGGCGCAAAAGGGGAGTATCTGTTTGCACGGTAAAAGGAACCGTTGGGCTGAGTCTTGGGAATTGACGGGGCGGAGGATATCGTGTTATAATGTGAAACAAAGTTGCAATGAATTTGTAACAGATGGTAACAATTAAGACCGAATATGTTTACTTGAAAAGGGGTAATGATGATGAGACGGATAACGAAAGGTTTGCTGGCAGGCATGATGTTCTGCTGTATGCCTTTGCTGGCTGGATGTTCCGTGGGAGAGACGCTGGGGATCCTTTGGAACAGCGATACGGAAAGTGAGACGCAGGAGGCGGAGGCAGCGGCAGAAAAGGGGGATGCCGCAGTAGTGGATGAGAAGGTGGAGGTTCCCACGATCACCACCGACGTGGGAGATCCGGTGGAGTATGGGCTGAACGCGGAGGCAAAGCCCATCACAGTGGAAGCTTCTGTGGAGGATGGAGGAACGCTTACCTATCAGTGGTATGCCAATAATGTGGATTCCAACGGAGGCGGAACTTTGCTGGAAGGTGAGACAGAGGCATCCTTTACGCCGCCCACCGCGGAACCCGGGACAGTGTACTATTATGTGGTGGTCACCAATACCGTGGATAACGCTATTCAGCTGGTCACCAGCAGCACCAAGTCCGTAACGGTGACAGAGGAGCCGGCTGCCAGTGAGGAAGCTTCTGATGAGGGAAGTGAGGAATCATCCGATACGGGAAGCAGCGAGACGGCAGGAACCTGGCGGGAAACAGACAGCGGCTGGTGGTACGAGCATCAGGACGGAAGCTATACCAAGGATGGCTGGGAGCAGATCGACGGCAAATGGTACGCCTTTGACGAGGATGGTTATATGCGTACCGGATGGTTCCAGGACGGTGATAAGTGGTATTATCTGAACAGCGATGGAAGCATGGCCACGGATACGGATGTGGAGGGCTATCATCTGGGATCTGACGGTGTGATGGAAGAATAGGAAAATCGAAAGACATCCAAGCCAGGATTGGATCATGGAGGGCAGGGCGCTGCTGCCGCAAAGATACAGGCAGGCTGCAGCTGGCCTGCGGACAGCAACATACAGACGGGCCGGGGAGGATTTCCCCGGCCCGTTTGCGCTTGCATTTTCCGGCAATGTCTAGTATCATTAGTATAGTTTACGGAGAAAGAAAGGGAAAATCATGAGTGAATGGATAAAAGTGGCAGTGGATGCCATGGGCGGAGACTACGCACCTCAGGAGCCGGTAAAAGGTGCGGTGGCCGCAGTGAATGACAGCCAGGAAGTATTTATATATCTGGTGGGCCGCCAGGAAGAGATCCAGCGGGAGCTGGACAAGTATACTTATCCCAAAGACAGGATCCAGGTGGTTCCGGCGGAGGAAGTGATCGAGACGGGAGAGCCTCCTGTGAAAGCTATTCAGAAAAAGAAGAATTCATCCCTGGTGGTGGCGCTGAAGCTGGTGCGCCAGGGTGAAGCATCGGCCTTTGTATCCTGCGGCAGCACAGGGGCAGTCCTGGTGGGCGGACAGGTATTGGTGGGAAAGATCCGGGGCGTGGAACGGGCGCCTCTGGCGCCCCTGATCCCTACAGCCAAGGGCGTATCCCTTCTCATTGACTGCGGGGCAAATGTGGATGCCAGATCTTCCCATCTGGTACAGTTTGCCAAAATGGGTTCCATCTATATGGAGAATGTGATGGGCATCAAGAATCCCCGGGTGGGGTTGGTGAACATTGGCGCGGAGGAGGAAAAGGGAAACGCGCTGGTGAAGGAGACTTTCCCGCTGCTGAAGGAATGCCCGGATATCAATTTTATCGGCAACGTGGAGGCCAGGGATATTCCCAAGGGTGTCTGCGATGTGATCGTCTGTGAGGCATTTGTGGGAAATGTGATCTTAAAGCTGTATGAAGGCGTGGGGGCCACTCTGATCTCCAAGGTAAAGGAGGGAATGATGACGTCTCTTCGGAGCAAGGTGGGCGCTCTGCTGGTAAAGCCTGCCCTCAAGAGTACGCTGAAGTCCTTTGATGCCAGCCAGTACGGCGGAGCCCCCCTTCTGGGGCTGAAAGGGCTGGTGGTGAAAAGCCACGGCAGTTCAAAGTCGGGTGAGATCCGAAATTCCATCCTGCAGTGCATTACCTTTACCAGGGAAGATATCTGCGGAAAAATCCGGGATCACATTACAGGATAATTATCTGCAGCAGTCAGGCCATCACCAAAAGGATACAGCGGGCCGCCCGTAAAACCCAAGACAGGGACAGCTGCGGATAGCCGGCACAGCCGCGTGTCTGAGGCCGGATGGAGGGACTGCGGATTTTCAGAGATATCCCCGGGAACGGAGACCGCACTGCGGCGGAGCGGAAGGTGTTGTTTATGCGGCCCGCTGCAGGCGGGGGATTCTGCGAAGCGGGATTCTTTCTTGACCAGAGAAAAACAGAGGAGGCAAAGTAATGGAACTGGAAAAATTACAGGCGATTATTGCGGATGTGCTGAACGTGGACGCCTCGGAGGTGACCATGGACACCACGTTTGTGGACGATCTGGGGGCGGATTCCCTGGATGTGTTCCAGATCCTGATGGGTGTGGAAGAGGAATTCGATATAGAGATCGATCAGGAAGCCGCAGAGAGTATCGTGTCAGTGGGAGATGCGGTGCAGGAGATCCGGAACAGGATCGGATAGGCTACGGCGCCGTGTGCCGGCGGCACACAGCGCCGCCAAATGGACATGCAAGCATGTCCGCTTGGCTCGTTGCCCGCAGGAATAAAAAGCGGACCTGCCGCGAGAGTTAAAGACTCCGCTCTTTTGCAGCGGGGTCTTTGACTGCGGAAAGGGGAGGCGCAAAGAAAAGGAGTATATATGAGAGACTGGAAAGACATGGAGGAGCGGATCGGATACCGCTTTCAGAATAAGGAACTGCTGAAAACAGCCCTGCGGCACAGCTCCTATACCAACGAACACCGGATGAACCGGCTGGCCTGCAACGAACGGCTGGAATTTCTGGGAGACGCGGTGCTGGAGCTGGCCAGCAGTGAGTTTTTATTCCAGAATGATCCCCGGATGCCGGAGGGAGAACTGACCCGGCTGAGGGCCAGTCTGGTGTGTGAGCCCACACTGGCCATGTGCGCCAGGACCTTCGAGCTGGGAAAATATCTCAGCATGGGGAAGGGAGAAGAGCTGTCCGGAGGAAGGGAGAGGGATTCTATTGTTTCGGACGCGCTGGAAGCTCTGATCGGAGCTATCTATCTGGATGGTGGATTTGCTAATGCAAAAGAATTTATCCTGCGGTTTGTGCTGAATGATATCGAACACAAGAAACTCTTTTTCGATAGCAAGACCATCTTTCAGGAGATGGTGCAGGGAAATTATCCCGGGGAGATCTCTTACCGTCTGGTGGGAGAGGAAGGACCGGATCATAACAAGACCTTTGTGGCCCAGGTCTGCATCGGGGATGACTGTCTGGGTGAGGGCAGGGGACACAGCAAAAAGGCGGCGGAGCAGGCGGCGGCCTATCATGCCATCTGCAGACTGAAGGGACAGTCGGATGGCCGGAAAGTGACAGGCTCCCAGGCAGGCGGCACTGTCAGTGAAAGGCCGGAAGGACAGAATAGACAGTAGTGGGTGACATATGTATTTAAAGAGTATCGAAGTACAGGGCTTTAAGTCCTTTGCCAATAAGATCGTGTTTGAATTTCACAATGGGATCACAGGGATCGTGGGCCCCAACGGCAGCGGAAAAAGCAACGTGGGTGACGCAGTCCGCTGGGTGCTGGGAGAGCAGAGCGCCAAGCAGCTTCGGGGAGGCAATATGCAGGATGTGATCTTTTCCGGTACGGAGACCAGGAAGCCGCTGGGATTTGCCTCAGTGGCCATTACCCTGGACAATTCCGATCACAAGCTGGATATCGCCTTTGAAGAGGTGACAGTGACCCGGCGTCTGTACCGTTCCGGAGAGAGCGAATACCTGCTGAATGGATCAGCCTGCCGCCTGAAGGATATCAATGAGCTGTTTTATGATACCGGTATCGGAAAAGAGGGATATTCCATCATCGGTCAGGGACAGATCGACAAGATCTTAAGCGGGCGGCCGGAGGAGCGCCGTGAGCTGTTTGATGAGGCGGCCGGTATCGTGAAGTTCAAAAGACGGAAAAATACGGCACTGAAGAAGCTGGAGGAAGAGGAGGGAAATCTGGTCCGGGTGACGGATATCCTCTCAGAGCTGACCAGGCAGCTGGGCCCCCTGGAACGCCAGTCGGAGACAGCCAGGGTATATCTGCAGAAAAAGGAAGAGCTGAAGCATCTGGATGTGAATATGTTCCTTCTGGAAACCGGCTATATCCGGGAGCAGATCGGCCAGGTGGAGGAAACATATGCCCGGGCCCAGGAACAGCTTGCCGAAACCCGGCAGGAGTTTGAGAAGACCAAGGCGGAGTATGAGGAGCTGGAGCGAAGCATGGAGGAGCTGGATGAAAAGATCCGTCAGTCTCAGGAGCAGGCCAGCCAGAACGCCCTGAAAAAGCAGCAGCTGGAGAACAGCGTAGAGCTTTTAAAAGAGCAGATCCGGGCTTCCCGGGTCAGCGGTGAGCATTACCGGCAGCGGCAGGAGGCCATCGGACAGGAGCTTTCCCGCAGAGAAAAAGAACTGAAGGAGTTTGAAAACCAGAACCGCTTGCAGGAGGAGAAGCTCCGGGAGATTTCCGCCAAAAGGAAGGAAGAGCAGGAGGCTATCGCTGATCTTCAGGAAGAGATCCGGACTTTAAGCGGAAAGATCGAGCAGGGAAAAAATGAGATCATCCAGATCCTCAATCAGCGGGCATCCACCAAGGGAAAGATGCAGCGGTATGACGCCATGCTGGAGCAGATCGGGATCCGGAAAGCGGCGCTCAGCCAGCGGATCCTGAAATTGAAAAGCGAGGAGTCGGAGCAGGAGGAGATCATCCGCAGCCATCAGACCAGATATCAGGAGATCAGCGGTGTGATGGATGAGCTGAGCCGGGAATACCGACAGGCGGAAACCCAGGTGGAGGCTCTGCGCCGGCAGATCGATGATCAGATGAAGAAACTGGAGATCGGACAGACAGCCTACCACCGGGAGGCTTCCCGGCTGGAGTCTCTGAAGAACATTACAGAGCGGTACGACGGCTATGGAAGCAGTATCCGCCGGGTGATGGAACAGAAGGACCGGAGACCGGGGATCCACGGAGTGGTGGCGGATCTGATCAAGACAGAGAAAAAATATGAGACGGCCATTGAGACGGCGCTGGGAGGCAGCATCCAGAACATTGTCACGGACAATGAACAGACGGCCAAGCGGCTGATCGAATTTCTGAAAAAGAACAGGTACGGGAGGGCAACCTTCCTGCCCCTTACCAATATGAGAAAAAGCGGGTTTCCCAATCAGGATGCCCTGAGGGAACCGGGAGTGATCGGGGTGGCGGATACCCTGGTGGAGTCCGGGGATCAGTACAGAACTCTGCTGTCCCAGCTTCTGGGAAGGACGCTGGTGGTGGATCAGATCGACCATGCCATCGCCATCGGGAAAAAATACCGGCACACCCTGCGGATCGTGACCCTGGAAGGAGAGTCCTTAAGCCCGGGAGGCTCCATGACCGGAGGCGCTTTCCGAAACAGCAGCAACCTGCTGGGGCGCCGCCGGGAGATTGAGGAGCTGGAGGGCAGTGTGAAGGCTCTGGCATCGGATATGGAAGAGATGCAGAAAGCCATCGCCAAAAACCGGAAGGTGAGAAATGAACTGCGGGAAAAGCTCTCCGGACTGACGGAAACGCTCCAGAAGCATCAGCTGGAGCAGAACACCGAGAAGATCGGGATTTCCCAGGCGGAAGCCAGGATCCGGGAAATCCGTACCGGCTATGGCTCTCTGAAAATGGAGGGCCGGGAGATCGAAGCCCAGATCCAGGAAATCAAACGGAACAGCAGCTCCATCCAGGAGGAGATCAGCCGTTTCGGCCAGCAGGAGCAGGAGCAGCAGAGACTGGTGGAGGAGCAGCAGAAGCTGCTGGAGGAAAAACAGGCCCAGGAGAGTGAACGAAATGAGATTTTCGCTCAGATCGGTCTGGAGTATGCGGCTCTTGAGCAGAAACGGGCATTTCTCCGGGAGAATACGGAGCGGATCCGGCAGGAGGAAAAGAGCCTGAAAGAGGAGCTGGAGCAGATCCTGGAATCCGGCCGGCAGGAGGATCAGGATATTTCCAAAAAGGAGGAGGATATCCGGAAGACGCAGGAGACCATCCGGGAAGCGGAGAGGATCCTTGAGGAGGATCAGGAGACGGCTGCCCGCTGCAGGCAGGAAAAGGAAGCTATGAACGCCCGGCATAAAAGCTTTTTTGCCCGGAGAGATGAGCTGTCGGAGCAGGTAAGCCTGATGGATAAAGAGTGTTTCCGGCTGAACAGCCAGAGAGAGAAGCTGGAGGAACGGCAGGATACCCAGGTGGATTATCTGTGGGAAGAATATCAGCTGACGCCCAGCCAGGCCAGGGAATACCGGAAGGAGGAGACTCTGGACAGGGGGCAGGTCAAGAGCCGGATCGGAGAGCTGAAGGAGGAGATCCGAAAGCTGGGAAATGTGAATGTGAATGCCATTGAGGAGTATAAAGAGCTTCTGGAGCGTCATACATTTTTACATAACCAGCACCAGGATCTGGTGCAGGCCGCGGAGACACTGAAAGGGATCATAGCGGAACTGGATGAGGGCATGAGAAAGCAGTTTACAGAAAAATTCGCCCAGATCCGCCAGGAATTCGACAAGGTGTTCAAGCAGCTGTTCGGCGGAGGAAAGGGAACTCTGGAACTGATCGAGGACGAGGATATCCTGGAGGCAGGAATCCGGATCATCTCCCAGCCTCCGGGTAAAAAGCTGCAGAATATGATGCAGCTTTCCGGAGGGGAGAAGGCCCTGACGGCCATTGCCCTGCTGTTCGCTATCCAGAACCTGAAGCCATCCCCCTTCTGTCTGCTGGATGAGATCGAGGCCGCCCTGGATGATTCCAACGTCACCAGGTTTGCCCAGTACCTGCACAAGTTGACAAAAAATACACAGTTTATTATTATAACACATAGACGCGGGACCATGAACGCGGCGGACCGTCTGTATGGTATCACCATGCAGGAGAAAGGGGTGTCCACTCTGGTTTCCGTGAATCTGATAGAGAATCAGTTGGATAAGTGATCCTCCGGGAAAATCCGGGAGGACGGGGCCTGATATGCTGCTGATTCCCGGGAAGATCACCGGGGAAGGCAAAGCGGCAGCGGGGAAAAGGAATGAGGAGGTCATATGGCAGAGGAAAAGAAAGGTTTTTTCAGACGGCTGGTGGACGGACTGGCAAAGACAAGGAATAACATCGTTGCGGGGATCGATTCCATCTTCAGCGGATTTTCCAGTATTGATGAGGATTTTTACGAGGAGATCGAAGAGATCCTGGTGATGGGAGATATCGGCATTTCCACCACCACGGCGATCATTGAGCGGCTGAAAAAGGAAGTGGCAGAGCGAAAGATCAAGGAGCCTTCTGAATGCAAGCAGCTGCTGATCGACAGCATCAAAGAACAGATGAAGGTGGGGGATACTGCTTATGAGTTTGAGAACCGCCGTTCGGTGGTCCTGGTGATCGGCGTCAACGGGGTGGGAAAGACCACCTCTGTGGGAAAACTGGCAGGCAAGCTGAAGGATCAGGGGAAGAAAGTGATCGTGGCCGCGGCGGATACTTTCCGGGCGGCGGCCGGGGAACAGCTCAGTGAGTGGGCTGCCAGAGCAGGCGTGGATCTGATCGGAGGACAGCAGGGAGCTGATCCGGCGTCCATCGTCTACGACGCGGTGGCTGCCGCCAAGGCCAGGAACGCGGATGTGCTGCTGTGCGATACGGCAGGACGTCTCCATAATAAGAAGAATCTGATGGAGGAGCTGCGGAAGATCTACCGGGTGCTGGAGAGGGAGTATCCGGAGGCTTATCTGGAGACTCTGGTGGTCCTGGACGGAACCACGGGACAGAACGCCCTGGCCCAGGCCCGGCAGTTTGCCGAGGTGGCCAATGTGACGGGAATCATCCTTACCAAGCTGGACGGCACCGCCAAGGGAGGTATCGCGGTGGCGATCCAGTCGGAGCTGGATATTCCGGTGAAGTACATCGGCGTGGGGGAGAGTATCGACGACCTCCAGAAGTTTGACGCGGATCAGTTTGTGAACGCCCTGTTCGATGTGAAGAGCAAAGAGCAGGAATAGCGGTATGACAGCCGGGCTGTAAGCTTATGAAAAAGAAGAAAGAGAGATGGCAGATATGTTGACATTGGATAAATTTGAAGAGGCGTCTGAGGCAGTGAAGCAGGTCACCCAGGAGACCAAGCTGATCTACAGTGACTACTTCAGCAAAAGCACAGGAAACAAGGTGTACTTTAAGCCGGAAAACATGCAGAGAACGGGGGCGTATAAGCTGAGAGGCGCTTACTATAAGATCAGCACCCTGTCTCCGGAGGAGAGAGATAAGGGACTGATCACGGCTTCCGCGGGCAATCACGCTCAGGGCGTGGCTTATGCGGCCAAGGCTTTCGGAGCCAGGGCAGTGATCGTGATGCCCACCACCACGCCTCTGATCAAGGTGGAGAGGACCAAAAACTACGGCGCGGAGGTGGTGCTGTACGGGGATGTCTACGATGATGCCTGTGAATATGCCCTCAATCTGGCCCAGGAGAAGGGATATACCTTCATCCATCCCTTCGACGATCTGGCGGTGGCCACCGGACAGGGAACCATTGCCATGGAGATCATCAAGGAGCTTCCGCTGGTGGACTACATTCTGGTTCCCGTGGGAGGAGGCGGGCTGGCTACAGGTGTGGCTACCCTTGCCAAGCTGCTGAATCCCAACATCAAGGTGATCGGCGTGGAGCCGGCGGGCGCCAACTGTCTGCAGGTATCCATGGATAAGGGGGAAGTGACCACCCTGCCCGCTGTGAACACCATCGCTGACGGTACTGCGGTGAAGACGCCGGGAGAGCATGTATTTCCCTATCTCCAGAAAAACCTGGACGGGATCATCACGGTGGAGGACGATGAGCTGATCGTCTGCTTTCTGGATATGGTGGAGAATCACAAGATGATCGTGGAAAATTCCGGCCTGCTGACTGTGGCGGCGCTGAAGCATCTGAACGTGAAGAACAAGAAGATCGTTTCCGTGCTGAGCGGAGGGAACATGGATGTGATCACCATGGCATCCGTGGTACAGTTGGGGCTGATCCAGAGAGACAGGATATTCACCATCTCCGTACTGCTTCCCGACCGTCCCGGCGAGCTGACCCGGGTATCCTCCATCATCGCGGAGGAGCAGGGCAATGTCATCAAGCTGGATCACAACCAGTTCTACAGCACCAACCGGAACGCGGCAGTGGAACTGAAGATCACCATGGAGGCGTTCGGAACCCAGCATAAGCAGAAGATCGTGAGCAGATTGGAGGAAGCGGGCTATCGGCCCAAACTGGTAAGGACGGTGCTGTAAGGAAGAGAGCGGGTACAGGCAGTGAAGACTGTCTGTACCCGCTTATTTTATTTATGGAAATATTCAATTCTTTCTTAGCGAGCACGCCGATGTTCATTGCTCCGTTAAGAACATAGTCCGCTGTCGGAAGAACCGACTTCACTGTCACGTTTTTGAGCATTCAGTCCTCTTGGGATTCCGAAATCACTGCTGTTTTTCGGATACACTGGATTTCATACGGATCAGAAATCCCATTTCGTATAGGGGACCGTACAATTGGACAGGAATTACGGTCTGATTTTATATTTACCAGTTGACAAACAGAGTTTTTGTTACTATACTGTACTTATATAAACAGTACAGTATACACGGCGGCGCATCCGAAGGGAAAAAGGACGGAAAACGGCCGCTGATACAGAGGTACGCACAGAGTGAGGTGATTTATTTGGAAATTATTCTAAGCAACAGTTCCGCCAAACCCATCTATGAGCAGATCTCATCACAGATCAAGGCCAAGGTGATGAGCGGCGAGCTGAAGACCGGTGACGGGCTGCCGGGGATGAGAAGTCTGGCCAGATCTCTCCACGTCAGTGTGATCACCGTCCAGCACGCATATGAGGATCTGCAGAAAGAGGGATTTATCGAGACTGTGGCGGGAAAGGGAGCGTTTGTTGCTGCGCAGAACAAAGACTTCCTCAGAGAAGAGCAGCTTAGAATTGCAGAAGGGAAATTACAGGAAGCGGCCGATATCGGAAAGACTCACGGGATCGAGCTTTCCCGGCTGATACAGATATTGACGTTGTTCTATGAGGAGGATTGACATGGATGCGATCATAAAGGTGGATGGGATCACCAAAAAATACAAGGAATTTACACTGGATCATGTGAGTTTTCAGGTTCCCAGGGGAATGATCCTGGGACTGATCGGGGAGAACGGGGCGGGAAAGTCCACTACGATCTCCGCGATCCTGGACCTGGTTTCCCTGGATGAGGGAAAGATTGAGGTTCTGGGGCAGGACCATCGGGAGGCGGCCAGGGAAGTAAAGGCCCGGATGGGAGTGATCATCGACGGGCTGGATCCGTACCTGATGTACCGGCCCCAGGATGTGGAGGCAGTTATGGCCGGGATGTACGGGAGCCGATGGCAGGGGGAACAGTTCTGGAGGTATATGGATCGGTTTTCCCTTCCGCGGGACAAAAAGCTCAAGGATTACTCCAAGGGGATGCGGGTGAAGTTCAATTTCGCCGTGGCGCTTTCCCATGATCCGGAGATCCTGGTGCTGGATGAGGCCACCAGCGGGCTGGATCCGGTGATGAGGGACGAGATCCTGGAGATTCTTCAGGAATTTCTTCAGGATGAGAACCGGGCGGTGCTGATGTCCACCCATATCACCAGTGATCTGGATAAGATTGCGGACCACATTGTACTGCTGCACCAGGGCCGGGTGATGTTCCAGAAGACGAAGGAGGAGCTGGATCTGAATTACGGAGTGCTTCACTGCGGAAGGGAGCTGTTTGAGAGTCTGGCGCCCGAGGATGTGGCTGCCTATATCCGTGACGAATATCAGTACAGGGTACTGGTGAAGAACCGGGGAGAGCTGGAGAGCCATATCCGGGATCTGACAATGGACAGAGCATCTATCGAAGACATTATGCTGTTTTATATCAAGGGGGAAAGATTATGAGAGGATTGATCGTAGCTGACTGGCTGGCATACAGAAGGCGGATGGGGAGTGTTTCCATGTATTTCAGTTATCTGGTCTGTGTGGTTTGTTTTCTGGTGTGGCCGGAGACCATAGCGCTGTCTCTGATTACCCTGGTGATCCTTCCTATGGGGATGGCCAACCTTCCTGTGGTCCTTAAGGAGATCGATTCCGGGCAGGCCTATTGCCGATATCTTCTGACACTGCCCTGCGGAAAACGGGATATCGTGCGGGCAAGGTTTGCCGCTTCCCTGCTGGACGGACTGCAGGATATAGGGCTGGCCCTGGTGTTTATCCTGGTCCATGCAGCCTGGAAGCACATGTATTCCGGGGCGGAATATCTGCAGCTCTGGCTGGGCTGCGTGATGATCGGGATCAGCTATATGGCTGTCAATCTGCTGGTGTCGTTTGCGGGAAATGTGATGGTGAGCAGTGTTTTCTATATGATCTCTCTGCTGGCCGGCGTGGGGATCTACCTGGTGGTGTTCCTGCTGGATGTTCCGGTGGAAAGGATCCTTTCCGCATCGCCTGTGGTGCTGTGGCTGGCTGCCGGAATGGTGACTGTGGGTATCCTGACGGCGTGCTATGGGATCTCGCTGAGAGTTTTCGGCAAAAGGTCTGTTGCCTGATGACGGACAGTTACGATTTTTGGGTGAAATAGAACGATTGGACTGGATAATTTGGTGAAAATGTGTTATGTTAAATACATATCGATAGCAGGCTGTATCATTTTGCTTATGATCCTCTTTCCTGGCACAGAGGGGGGAAGGTACATAGAAAGATAAGGTTTGCTAAGTGCGGCGATTCAGTCTTCCGATTCCCGGCTGGGGAATATTCGGAAGGCTGAACTGTTGCTGTCAGTCACATCCTCCGCTGCAAGCGGCAGAAGATGTGATCACCCGCCGGGGCTTCCCGCTCCGTTTTCCGGCGCCAGATCGTATGCCTCAGGCATTCGGATGCGGCGCTGCTGCGGTTCACCTGTGAACAGCAGCGAAAGGATGCCCATGGAGCCTGTTTCCGGTGGGAATCAACTTTACAAGGAAGGTGAGCAATTGGAAAATTATACCAAGTATAAGCTGAAAAAGGATGAGGAACTGGTATCCTTGCTGGCTGATAAGGACAACCTGTTCATCATTGCCTGCAACAAGTGTTTCAAGGAATTTGAGACCATCGACGAACCGGAGTGCGGGGAGTTGGAAAAGATCGCTGCCGAAAACGGCAAGACCGTTACGGGAAGCGCAAGGGTTGATTTCCTGTGCAATAAAACCCAGACAGAAAAGAAACTGCAGGATATGATCCCGGAAGGAACGGAAAATATTTTCGTGATTTCCTGTGGCCTGGGAATCCAGACTATTGCGGATCTGGCGGGGAAACCCGTATATGCGGCCAGTGATTCTCTGAACTACAGAGGATATCACGGTATGGCTCTGACAGAGCGGAAGTGTGACGCGTGCGCGCAGTGTTATCTGAATATCACCGGCGGTGTCTGTCCTATCGTTGACTGCGCCAAAAGCCTGGTCAACGGCCAGTGCGGAGGAGCCAAGAACGGAAAATGTGAAGTGGACAGCAGCAAGGACTGCGCATGGGAGAAGATCTACCGGAGACTGGAGAAGCAGGGACGTCTGGAGGAATTCCTGAACCAGCCGGTACAGCTCCGGGATTATTCCAAAGTCAATTTCAAATTTGTAAATGATTACGTGAAGTCTGTCCGTGAGAACCGTCTGGAGGGATATTACGGCGGTGTCCATCCGTCAGAGCGGAAAGAGTTCACCGAGCATCTGGCGCTTAAGAGATTCCCGGATCCCCAGGAAGTGGTGATCCCGCTGTCCATGCATGCAGGCGCTCCGGCTAATCCCGTGGTGCAGGTGGGTGACACTGTGCAGGTGGGACAGAAGATCGGCGAGGCGGCCGGGTTCATCAGCGCTCCGGTCCATTCCAGCGTCAGCGGAACGGTAACGGCCATTGAGAACCGGGGACATGCCACCAGAGGCGAGTGCCTGTCCGTGGTGATCCGGTCCGATGGAAAGAATACGCTGCATGAGTCTGTGAAGCCTCATAAGGATCTGGACAGCCTGACGCCGGATGAGATCGTGGAGATCGTGAAGGAAGCGGGAATTGTGGGAATGGGCGGAGCCGGATTCCCCACTTCCGTGAAGCTGAAACCCGCCAAGCCGGTGGATACCATTCTGCTGAACGGCTGTGAGTGTGAGCCTCTTCTGACGGCGGATCACCGGGTGCTTCTGGAGTTCGCGGACGATGTGATCTTTGGCCTGAAGGCTATGCTGAAAGCGGTAGGCGCCGAAAAGGGCGTGATAGTCATCGAGGACAATAAGCCGGATGCCATCCAGCTGATGAAGGAAAAAACCGCGGACATCAGTAATATGGAAGTGGTGGTGGCCAGGACCAAGTATCCCCAGGGCGCTGAGAAGATGCTGATCAAGCGTGTGACGGGCAGAAAGGTTCCCAGCGGCGGACTTCCTGCAGATGTGGGCTGTGTGGTTGGAAATATCAGCACCACCAAGGCCATTGCGGACGCCATCTTAAGAGGAATGCCTCTGGTGGAGAGGGTGGTCACCGTGACCGGTGAGAGACTGAAGAATCCCGGCAACTACATTGTGAAGATCGGTACCAATACCAAAGATCTGATCGATCACTGCGGCGGCATCACCGGTGAAGGTGAGGTTACCGTTAAAGCGGGAGGACCGATGATGGGATTTGTTCTTTCCGATACCAACGTGCCCATCATGAAGGGGTCCAACGGAATCATCGCTGTGGACACGGATCACACGGTGGAACAGCCCTGCATCAAGTGCGGACGCTGTATGGATGTGTGTCCCATGGAGCTTTCCCCCCTGTATTTCGCCAAATTCGCGGACCAGGAGAACTGGCAGGGCATGAAGGACAAGAATGTCATGGACTGCATCGAGTGCCGGTGCTGCGAGTACATCTGTTCCTCCAAGATCCCGCTGGTCAGCAAGATCAAAGCCGGAAAAAATGCAGTAAGGGGGATGAAGTGATATGTTAATTACCGAATTAAAACCCAGGGAAACCATCGCATCGCTGACGGACGGAAAAAAGGTTTTCATCATCAACTGTCTTGGATGCAAGGAAGTTCATTTTCCGGAAAAAGAAGCAGAAGAGCTCCAGAAAGAGCTGGCCGCTGATGGAAACGTGACAGGGGTCATTACAACCGATTACATATGCAACCAGGAGAATATGGAGCTCCGTCTGAAGGACCACATGAGCCAGATTGAGGCGGCGGATGTGGTGCTGGTATTCTCCTGCGGCGTGGGTGTACAGACCATTGCCGGATATCTGGAAGAGAAAACGGTATGCGCTGCCTGCGATACCTGTCCTCTGCCGGGATTCCAGGGAGTGACTCCTCTGGAGTACAAGTGCGACCAGTGCGGAGAGTGCTGGCTGAACCTGACAGGAGGGATCTGTCCCATTACCGCCTGCTCCAAGAGTCTGGTCAACGGCCAGTGCGGCGGTTCCAAGAATGGAATGTGCGAGGTGGATCCCGAGATGGAGTGCGGATGGGAGCGCATCTACAGACGGCTGGAGCAGCTGGGACATCTGGATGTGATGAAGTGTCCCACTCAGATCCGGAATTTCGCAACGGATGAAGAAGTTTCAAAAACAGAATAAAAAATATTTGTGAAAGCAAAGCCAGAAGGCTGAGCTGTTACAAGTCAAAACCCCGCAGCAAGCTACGGGGCATCAAATTTGCGGCGCAGCGAAGCTGCGGGGTATTTGACCCTCGCGGCAGTCACCAAATGGACATGCAAGCATGTCCGCTTGGCTCGTTGCCCGCGGAAATAAAATGATTAGGAGCAATGTATCATGAAAATTACTGAGTTATTTGAACGTGGTGAATTTGTTGTTTCTGCGGAAGTGGGACCGCCGAAGGGCTTCCATGTGGAGCATCTGCTGGAAGAAGCAAAAACCTATCTGAGCGGTATTGACGCGGTGAACGTGACAGATAATCAGTCCTCCGTTATGCGTCTTGGTTCTCTGGCCATGAGTAAGGCCCTGAAGGATGAGGGGCTGACCCCCATCTATCAGCTGACCTGCCGTGACAGGAACCGCATTGCGCTGGAATCGGATCTTCTGAGCGCTGCCATGTTTGGCATTGAGAACCTGCTTCTTCTGACGGGCGATCATACCAAGCTGGGCGATCATCCCCAGGCAAAACCGGTCTTCGATCTGGATTCCGTTTCTCTGATCCATGCTGTGAAAAAGCTGGAAGAAGGGGAAGATATGGGAGGAAACAAGCTGGTGGGAGAGCCGCCCAAGTTCGCAAAGGGAGCAGTGGTATCCCCCTGCAGCGACTCTGTAGACGCGCAGCTGGCAAAGATGGAGAGAAAGGTGCGGGCCGGCGCCGACTATTTCCAGACCCAGGCAGTGTTTGAGCCGGAGAAATTCATCAAGTTCATGGAGAAGGCAAAACAGTTTGGAAAACCGGTCCAGGTTGGTATCATCATCCCCAAATCAGCGGGAATGGCCAAGTTTATGAACAATAATGTGGCCGGAATCCATGTTCCGGATGAGATGATCGAGGAGCTGAAGAAAGATAAAGAAAAGACCAAGGCCGGAATTACCGGTGTGGAGATCGCTGCCCGTATCATCAGAGAATGTAAGCCGTACTGCCAGGGCGTACATATCATGGCGCTGGGATGGGAGTCCAAGGTGCCGGAGCTTCTCAAGCAGGCAGGGATTTAAGTCTGAAAACCGCCGAAGCGCGGGAGAAAAGCCAGAGAGAACAATTGAAGATGCAACAGAAGAAAACACCGGATCTGGAAACGGTACTGTTTCCGGATCCGGTGTTCTGTTCCCTGAAGGCAGATGGTTTTGACTGTTCCCTTCCGGCGCGGCTTCACCAGGCCGACATCCTTCAGGGCCCTGTTCAAGCGTTTAAACCATCATACCATATTTTTCCCGGAAAAATGCATTGGGAAAGAAAATCGAGGTAACAGTTCAGCCTTCCAATGTCCCGCGAGGTGTCACGCTGCATTCGCAGCGTGATCCCGAGACTTGCGGGCGCCAGGCTGCGAAAATCGCAGCCTGTGTGCATGCATTTGTAACAGTGAAGCCAGAAGGCTGAACTGTTACAAATCGAGATCATAGCCGGTCTTTCTTCCGTATGTAGAAGATCAGCCCGGTAAGGTCCGCCAGGAACCAGCCGATGGGAACAGACCACCAGATGCCCGCTACGCCGAAAGCCGGAACAGAGGACAGCAGATAGGCCAGCGCCACACGGGTTCCCAGAGAGATAACAGTGAGGATCACAGACATTCCCGGCTTTCCCAGTGCCCGGTAAAGACCGTACAGAAGAAACAGACAGCCGATCCCGCAGTAGAAGCTGCCTTCAATGTGGAGATAACGGATACCCTCCGCCAGGATGGCTGTCTCCTCCGGGTTCACGAACAGCAGCATCATCGGACGGGCAAAGAGCCAGATCAGTCCTGAGATCACAAGGCAGAAGGTGATGGAAACCAGCACTGCACTTTTCAGTCCCTTTCGGATCCGGTCTTTTTTCTGAGCTCCGTGATTCTGGGCGATAAAGGTGGAAAAGGCGTTTCCAAAATCCTGTACCGGCATGTAGGCAAAAGAGTCGATCTTGACTGCCGCCGCAAAAGCCGCCATCACAGTGGTGCCGAAGCTGTTGACCAGTCCCTGTACCATCAGGATCCCCAGGTTCATCACGGATTGCTGTATGCAGGTCAGAAGGGAAAATCCGGTGATCTCCCTGACACATTCCCGGCGCAGCCGAAGAGTAACGCCGGAAAAGCGAAATTCCGGAAACCGGATCCAGGTATAGACGAGAAGTCCCAGCCCGGATACATACTGGGAGATCACAGTGGCTTCAGCGGCTCCGGCGACTCCCCGGTCCAGACCGATGACAAACCACAGATCCAGAACGATGTTCAGGATCGCGGAAAGCGCCAGAAAGAGCAGCGGCGCTACGGAATTTCCCACAGCCCGCAGAAGGGAGGCAAAATAATTATAGAGAAAGGTGGCGGCGATCCCCGCGAAGATCACGGTCAGATACGACCTCATCATTCCCCTGATTTCCCGGGGAACCTGCAGGAGACGGATGATCAGGTCCGTGCCCGCAAAGGCCAGGATATTCAGAAGGATGGTCAGTCCCGCGATCAGGATAAAGGAGGTCCACATGGCTTCCCGCAGACCATCCGGATCCTTTTGTCCGAACCGGATGGAAAAGACGGTTCCGCTTCCCATGCACAGTCCCAGCAGGATGGAGGTGAGAAAGGTCATCAGGGTGTAGGAGGAACCCACGGCGGCCAGAGCGTCGGCTCCGATAAACTGCCCCACGATCAGGGTATCCGCCACGTTATAGCATTGCTGCAGCAGATTGCCCAGGATCATGGGAACGGCAAATTTCATCATGGTTTTCAGTACCGGCCCCTGGGTCAGGTCACCGGCTGTTGGCTGGGTCATTTTATTATCTCCTTTCTAAATGAAAGATTTATATTACGTTTCGTAATCATGTTATCAGCACATGTACATAAGTGTCAATACTGTTCTGACGGATATTGAGCCTGGCATTTCCCTTTTCAATCCGGCCGGGATGAGATATAATGGATATATTGGATAAAAAGCAAAGATTTCAGAAAGAAAGGAGTCTCCTTATGTTTCTTGACGGACTTGACGAGACGGACCGGAGCATCGTCCGGCAGCTGATAAAAAACGCCAGAATGTCTTATTCTGACATCGCCCAGCAGGTAGGGCTTTCCCGGGTGGCAGTGAAGATGCGGATCCAGGCGCTGGAGAAGAAGGGAATCATCGAAGAGTATACCACCATCGTCAATCCCCAGAAGATCAGCGGGGCGGTTTCCTGCTATTTTGAGATCGAGGTATCTCCGGAGACGTTTTCCCAGGTGATCCGGAGGCTGGATGCTGACGAGAGGATCACCCAGATCTACCGGGTGACAGGGAGAAACCGGCTGCATGTCCATGCGGTGGCCTCCTCCGGAGAAGAGATGGAGTGGCTGCTGCAGGAAGAGATGGATACGCTTCCGGGAATCCTTTCCATGAGCTGCCATACCATTCTCTCCAGGATCAAGGATATCAAAGGACTGCGGCTGTAAAAATGAAGCTTTACACTCCGAAGGCAGTGTGATAGAATATTTCCCGGAGTAACAAGACGTCAAAAGTTTTCCCGGGCGGGGAGCGCCGTTCGGGTTTTTACTGTACTGCGTACAAAAACAGCAGCGAGGGAATCCGTGTTCCGGAGTGAGAGGATGCCAGCAAGCATCGACCGGGAGTACAGCCAGGCTGTACATACAGGAGGGATTGACATGAAGAACGTCAACGTAAAAAAACTTGCTCTTGCGGGAATTCTGGTAGCGGTGGGAGTTGTGTGCTCCACATTTTCCATTCCGGTGGGAGCGTCCAAGTGTGCTCCGGTTCAGCACTTCATCAACATCCTGGGAGGAGTGTTTCTGGGACCGTCCTATGCGGTAGGCATGGCTTTTGTGACCAGCCTTCTGAGAAATCTGCTGGGGACGGGAACACTTCTGGCTTTTCCGGGATCCATGTGCGGAGCGTTCCTGTGCGGAATATTGTATAAGTACGGCAGGCATCTTCCCTTTGCCTACGCGGGAGAGCTTTTCGGAACATCCGTGATCGGAGGGATCTTAAGCTGGCCCATCGCTGTCCTGCTGATGGGGAACAGTGAGGCGGCCGTATTCGGATTTGTGCTTCCGTTTTTCGTTTCCAGTCTGGGCGGCACGATCCTGGCCGCGGTACTGGTGACCGCAGCCAAAAAGGCCAAGGTTCTCGATATCTATCTGGGGAATCTGGAAGAGGCTCCGGCCAAACAGAGCGGCAGGTAGGAAAGAATGCCGGGAAATGCTCTGAATGAACATTTCTGAGGCATACATACCGGAAGAAGTCCGATGGACCTGCGGAAAATGGAACGTGATAAAAACAGAATAGAGAACGGGGAGCTTGCGGCAGGGCAGGCTGAGAGTAAGCGGGAAGCGCTTTGACCCATAAACCTGATTTGGATAATGCCAACGTAGGGAAAGATACGGAACAGCGGCTTAGGCCTGGAAGCGCAGACGCGCCGGAAGGCAGGAGCTGCCGTATCCGGTATAAAACGGCGGATATCTCTGAATCAGGGATATCCGTTTTCTATTCCCGCGGGCAACGAGCCAAGCGGACATGCTTGCATGTCCATTTGGCGGCGCTGTGTGCCGGTGGCACACGGTTAGCGCCGACCGAAGTGGAACGCAGACCTGCCGCGAGGGGCGCTGTGTGCCAGCGGCACACGGTTAGCGCCGACCGCAGCGAAGCGAAGACCAAATACCCCGCAGATCTGCAGCGCTGCAAGTTTGATGCCTCGTAGCTTACTGCGGGGTCTTTGACTCAACTTTACAGGAGGAAATTGCTATGATGAAAAAATGTCTGGACCAGGTGAGAGCACAGGTGCCTCTGGTACACAATATTACCAATTACGTGACGGTCAACGATGTGGCCAACATTCTGCTGGCCTGCGGGGGAAGCCCCATCATGTCTGACGAGGCGGAGGATGTGGAGGATATCACTTCCGTCTGCCAGGGTCTGAATATCAATATCGGCACCCTTCACAAGACCAGTATCGAGGGAATGTTCCGGGCGGGAAGGAAAGCCAATGAACTGGGACACCCCATCCTGCTGGACCCGGTGGGGGCGGGAGCCAGCAGCCTTCGGACAGAGACGGCGCTGAAGCTGATGAGGGAGCTGAAGCTTACGGCCATCCGTGGAAATATCTCCGAGATCAAAACACTGGCCATGGGCAGCCAAACCACCAAGGGCGTGGATGCGGACGTGGCCGACGCGGTGACGGAGGAAACCCTTGAGGAGGCAGTGAAGTTTGTGAAGGAATTTGCCGGAAAGGCAGGCTGTATCGTGGCAGTTACGGGAGCCATCGATCTGGTGTCTGACGGCAGCAGCTGCTATGTGATCCGCAACGGCCGCCCGGAGATGGGAAAGATCACCGGAACCGGCTGCCAGCTTTCCGGCATGATGACGGCGTTTCTTGTGGCAAATCCGGAAAACAGGACAGAGGCCGCGGCAGCGGCTGTATGCGCCATGGGACTGGCAGGAGAGATGGGATGGAGCCGGATGCAGGAGGGAGACGGAAATTCCACCTACCGGAACCGGATCATTGACGCCATTTACAATATGACCGGCGATACGCTGGAGAAGGGAGCCAGGTATGAACTGCGATAAGAAGGATCTGCTGCTCTATGCGGTGACAGACCAAAGCTGGCTGGAGGGCCATACACTGTATGAGCAGGTGGAGAAGGCCATCCGGGGAGGGGTTACCTTTGTGCAGCTTCGGGAAAAAAATCTGGAGCAGGAAGCATTTCTGAGAGAGGCGAAGGAGATCCAGGGGCTGTGCAGGTCCTATGGGATTCCCTTTGTGATCAATGACAACGTGGCTCTGGCCAGGGAGATCGGCGCAGACGGCGTACATGTGGGGCAGAGCGATATGAAAGCCCAGGATGTACGGGCCATCCTGGGAAAGGACAAGATCATCGGGGTATCTGCTCAGACTGTGGAGCAGGCGCTTCTGGCCCAGAGACAGGGCGCGGATTACCTGGGAGTGGGAGCTGTATTTCCCACCGGCTCCAAGGCGGATGCGGTGGAGGTGGATCACCAGGTCCTGCAGGACATCTGCCGGGCTGTGGATATTCCTGTTATCGCCATCGGGGGGATCACGGAAGAAAACGTGACCACCCTTGCGGGAAGCGGTATCTGCGGAATTGCGGTGATCAGCGCAATCTTTGCCAAACCGGATATCACCGCCGCCGCTGCCGGACTGAGAAAGAAAACGGAGGAAATGCTGGCCGGATAACCGGCAGACAGGAGGGCGGACTGTGATAAAAGGTGTGATCTTTGATGTGGACGGAGTGCTCCTGGACTCCATGCCGGTATGGGAGCATCTGGGAGAGCGATATCTGGAACGGCTGGGTATCCGGCCGGAGGAAGGACTTGCCCAGGCCATAGGAACCATGAGTATGGAAGAAGCCGCGGACTATCTGATCCGCCGGTACCGTCTTTCCATGAAGCCTGATGAAGTGGTCCGGGAAGTGGTGCACCTGATACGGGAAGCGTATCAGGTGCAGATCCCCCCAAAGCCGGGAGTGGACAGACTTCTGAAGGAATTTTCCAGCCGGAAGATCCCTATGGTGATCGCCACCTCCGGGGACAGGGAAAATGCTTCTCTGGCCCTGGAGCGGCTGGGTTTTCTTTCCTTTTTTCAGGAAATCTTCACCTGTACGGAAATCGGGAAAAGCAAGCGCTGGCCGGATATCTATCTGGCGGCATCCCGGCGCCTTAAGATGCCGCCGGAAGAAATTCTGGTATTTGAGGATTCTCTTGGCGGACTGCAGACGGCGAAGAAGGCGGGATTCCATACCGCGGCTGTATATGATGCAGCCGCAGAGGGCCAGCAGGCCAGGCTGAGGGAAGAAGCGGATATTTACCTGAAGGATTTTCAGGATCATGAGAAAATATTTGTGACGGTGAATCCGGAAGGCTGAACGGTTACACAGGAAAGCCGGGGAGAGAAAGACGCGGCAGCATCATGCGCAGAAAGGAAGATCAGATGAGAACAGCATTGACAATCGCAGGGAGTGATTCCAGCGGAGGCGCCGGAATCCAGGCGGATATCAAGACGATGATGGCAAATGGAGTTTACGCCATGAGCGCAGTGACGGCGCTTACGGCACAAAATACCACCGGGGTGGCGGATATTCTGGAGGTGACGCCGGAATTTCTGGGGGAACAGCTGGACTGCGTTTTTTCCGACATCCGTCCGGATGCGGTAAAGATCGGCATGGTGTCCTCCGCCGGACTGATCCGGAAGATCGGGGAAAAGCTGAGACAGTACCAGGCATCCAATGTGGTGGTGGATCCGGTGATGGTGTCCACCAGCGGATCCCGGCTGATGCGGGAGGATGCGGCCAGAGTACTGCAGGAGGAGCTCTTTCCCCTGGCCTCGCTTCTGACGCCCAATATTCCCGAAGGGGAGGTGCTGGCGGAAATGACCATCCGCGGCAGCCGGGATATGGAAGAGGCGGCAAAACGGATAGGAGACGCCTGGGGCTGCGCTGTTCTGCTGAAAGGAGGGCATCAGACGAATGACGCCAACGACCTCCTGTACCATAACGGCAGCTTCCGGTGGTTTTTGGGAAAGCGGATCGCCAATCCAAACACCCACGGTACCGGCTGTACTCTGTCAAGCGCCATCGCTTCCAATCTGGCAAAGGGATTTTCTCTGGATGTGTCTGTGGAGAGAGCCAAGAAGTATCTTACCGGCGCGCTGGAGGCAATGCTGGATCTGGGACAGGGGAGCGGCCCTGTGGATCACGGCTTCGCAGTCAGCGGAGAATTTGCCCGGGATGCGCAGGAAGCGGAGATCCCGGGCAGATAAGACAGGGATCAGACTTCCACGATCTCGTAGTTTCTGGTACCGATTCCCAGTTTTTCCGCATGGTCTATGGCCACCATCCAGTTGGTGTCCGGGCTGACTTTATGGAAATGGTCCCCCTCCTGGATATGCTGATGGTCTCCCAGAAGACTGTCGGCGATCACCGGCTGGCGGTTCACCGCGTCTGCGCAGGCCACATCCAGGGCCACCGGATCGAAGGACGCGAAAAATCCCACATCCGGCACGATGGCAGCGTCATTTTCCCCATGGCAGTCGCAGTAGGGAGACACATCGATGACCATGTTGATGTAGAAGCAGGGACGTCCCTGGATCACAGCTTTGGTGTACTCGGCGATCTTCCTGTTCAGGATATCGTTGGACTCATCGGAAGCCGCCTCCACGGCATCCTGATGACAGACGCCGATGCACCTGCCGCAGCCCACGCATTTGCTGTGGTCGATGGATGCTTTCCGGCCAGCCACAGTGATGGCATCGTGGGCGCAGACTCTGGTACACTGGCGGCAGCCGATGCACCGCTCCTGGTCCACATGGGGCTTTCCGGCACTGTGCTGCTCCATCTTGCCGGCCCGGGAGCCGCAGCCCATTCCGATATTCTTCAGGGTTCCGCCGAATCCGGTGGCTTCGTGCCCTTTGAAATGGGCCAGAGAGATAAAGACATCGGCGTCCATCACGGCCCGGCCGATCTTGGCTTCTTTTACATATTCCCCGCCTTCCACAGGCACCAGTGTTTCATCGGTGCCCTTCAGCCCGTCGGCGATGATCACATGACATCCGGTGGAAAAAGGGGAAAATCCATTCTCATAAGCGCTGTCCAGATGGTCCAGCGCATTTTTTCTGCCGCCCACATAGAGGGTATTGCAGTCTGTAAGGAAGGGTCTGCCGCCCAGCTCCTTCACCACGTCCGCCACGGCCTTGGCGTAATTGGGACGCAGATAGGCCAGATTTCCCGGCTCTCCGAAATGGATCTTGATGGCGGTATATTTTTTGTCGAAATCAATGGTGCCGATCCCCGCTTTTTTGATGAGACGTTTCAGCTTTTCAGGCAGACTGACGGCATTTCCGGTTCTCAGATTGGTAAAATACACTTTTGACGCTTCCATGTATAATCCTCCTAAAACTAAAAATAAAGATGATAAGATATGCCCCGCACCGGGATCACAGGGTGGAAGATCCGTTGTCCCCGGCGGGAGCGGGCTGCTCCTGGATCTTTAAAAAACGGCTGATGGCCAGGCTGGCGCCGCCCATAAGGATGGAACGGTCTCCGCATTCGGAGATACTCAGGGCAAATGTATTCCGCAGCCGGGGCGGCAGGCAGCTTCTGATCATGGGAAGAAGCTGGGGCAGGCAGGAGAGCAGCGCGCTGCTGATGATAATACAGTCGGGACTGAACAGGTTCCCCAGGTTGTTGATCCCCACGGCCAGATACCGGACAAAGTCATCCACCGTGTTCACCGCAGCCAGATCCCTGTGTTCCCAGGCTGCGGCCAGATCCTCCATGGAAGGGGAAGGAAGGCCGCTGCGCCGGGAGAACTCCGCCAGGATGGCGGGATCGGCAATGTACTGTTCCAGGCATCCGCGGCTGCCGCAGGGACAGGGGCGCCCTTCCGGCACCACGACCGTATGGCCCAGCTCACCGGCATTGCCGTCTTTCCCCCGGTACAGGCGGCGGTTTACAATGATGCCTGCTCCCACACCGGTATGGATGTTGATATGGATCAGGTTGGGACCGGCGGCAGAAAAGGCATTGTCGGCCAGTGCCGACAGATTGGCCTCGTTTTCCAGCCAGACAGGGATCCCCAGCCGGCTATTCAGAGCGCTGGCCAGGGGAAGTCCCGCCAGCGGATAGTTGGGGGCAAACAGTATCTCCTGGTCCTGTACAGTGCCGTGAATGCCCAGAGTGATCCCCACCACCCGGAAAGGAGTGGGCGGCAGGCTTTCGATTGTCTGGAGGATCAGGGAATCCAGCAGCGGCAGTACATTCTGCCTGGTGAGCGTTTCCCGGTGGGAAAGATGCAGGATCTCATTCCCTTCCAGATCACAGGCCATCAGAATAATTTCATCCACCTTCAGATTCAGGGACAGCACATGTCCGTTCTGCCCGCAGAATCTCAGGAGGATCGGCTTCCGGCCAAGGGAGGTGTCCTGGCTTCCGATCTCCTCCACATAGGCATCCTCTATCAGCTCCTGGACAATGGCCGAAACGGTGGCTCTGGTAAGTCCCAGCTTTTTGGCGGTGGCCGCCCGGGAGACGGGGCCGTTATGGATGATGTTTTCCAGCACCAGTTTCCGGTTCATCTTCCGGATCAGTTCTTTGCTTCCTGTCTCCAATTTCATACACCTCCCTGCTGTTCCTGACAACGTTCCATAACTTCAGTATACACCCATTTGTTTATTAAGTAAATTATTTTTCGCAGCCGGCCGCGGCCGCCTGTTTTTCAACTCCGGCACTGTGGAAATTTCATCGGGGAAAATTCCGGAAGTACCACTTGACGATATACTGGACAAGTGGTAAAGTACAATTAGTTTAATAAATAAACAAAGGAGGATACCAAGATGATGAATATGCCGGAAGTAAAGCTGGGGATCGTGGCTGTCAGCAGGGACTGTTTTCCCATCACTCTGTCTGAGAGCAGGAGAAAAGCGGTAGCAGCAGCCTATGACGGAGAGCTGTATGAATGTCCCACTGTGGTGGAGAGCGAGAAGGATATGCAGAAGGCATTGGAGGAGCTGAGAGCGGCTGGATGCAACGCCCTGGTGGTCTATCTGGGAAATTTCGGACCGGAGACAGCGGAAACTCTGCTGGTGAAGTATTTCCATGGACCGTGCATGGTGGTGGCCGCCGCGGAGGAGAGCGGAGATGATCTGGTGCAGGGCAGGGGCGACGCTTACTGCGGTATGCTGAACGCCAGCTACAATCTGCAGCTTCGGAATCTGAAGGCCTACATACCGGAATATCCGGTGGGAACCGCCCGGGAGGTGGCCGGAATGATCCGGGAGTTCATCCCCATTGCCAGGGCAGTGATCGGGCTGAAGAATCTGAAGATCATCAGCTTTGGTCCCCGTCCCCAGGATTTCCTGGCCTGCAACGCGCCTATCAAGCAGCTCCATAATCTGGGAGTGGAGATCGAGGAAAACTCGGAGCTGGATCTGTTTGAGGCTTTCAACCGCCATGCCGGGGACGAGAGGATTCCCCAGGTGGTAGCTGATATGGAACGGGAGCTGGGAGAGGGAAATAAAAAACCGGAGATCCTCTCCAAGCTGGCCCAGTATGAGCTGACTCTCCTGGACTGGATCGAGGATCATAAGGGATGCCGGAAATATGTGGCTCTGGCGGGAAAATGCTGGCCCGCGTTCCAGACCCAGTTCGGTTTTGTTCCCTGCTACGTCAACAGCCGTCTGACCGGAAGGGGAATTCCGGTGTCCTGCGAGGTGGATATCTACGGGGCGCTCAGCGAGTATATCGGCACACTGGTAAGCGGCGATGCAGTTACCCTGCTGGACATCAACAATACGGTACCTGCGGATATGTATGAAAGTGAGATCAAAGGAAAATATGACTATACCCAGAAGGATACCTTTATGGGATTCCACTGCGGCAATACCACTTCCGGAAAGCTGACCTCCTGTACCATGAAGTATCAGCTGATCATGGCCAGAAGCCTGCCGGAGGAGGTGACCCAGGGAACGCTGGAGGGCGATATCATTCCGGGGGATATCACTTTCTACCGTCTCCAGAGCACGGCGGACAACAAGCTGCGTGCGTATATCGCCAATGGAGAAGTCCTGCCGGTGGCCACCCGTTCTTTCGGAGGGATCGGCGTATTCGCTATTACGGAGATGGGAAGATTCTACCGTCATGTGCTGATCGAAGGCGGTTATCCTCATCACGGAGCCGTAGCCTTCGGCCATGTGGGAAAAGCGCTGTTTGAGGTGTTCAAGTACCTGGGCGTGGAGCCTTCCCAGATCGGATACAATCAGCCCAAGGGCGTGAGATACCCCACAGAAAATCCTTTCGCGTAAGGCAAGGTCTGTCCGGTACAGGCACGGATCCCTGGCGGGAGGTAAGAAAGGAGGCAGAATGATGAAACACTATATCGGCGTGGATCTGGGGACTTCGGCGGTGAAACTGCTGCTGATGGATCAGGAAGGAACCGTGGAAAAGATCGTTTCCAGAGAATATCCGCTGTATTTTCCCCACCCCGGATGGTCGGAGCAGAATCCGGAGGACTGGTGGGATCAGACGAAAGAGGGAATCCGGGAACTGATCCGGGGAATTGCCCCGGAGGATGTGGCCGGCATCAGCTTTGGCGGCCAGATGCACGGTCTTGTGATCCTGGATTCGGAGGACCGGGTGATCCGCCCGGCGATCCTCTGGAACGACGGAAGGACCGGAAAGCAGACAGAGTATCTGAATACGGTGGTGGGAAAGGAAACGCTGTCCGCCTGCACGGCGAACATTGCCTTTGCCGGATTTACCGCACCAAAGCTTTTGTGGGTAAGGGAGGAGGAGCCAGAAAATTTTGCCCGGATTTCCAAGATCATGCTGCCCAAGGATTACATCGCCTACCGGCTGACCGGAGTTCACAGCACAGATTATTCCGATGCTTCAGGGATGTTGCTGCTGGATGTGGAGCACCGCTGCTGGTCTGCTCCCATGCTGAAGATCTGCGGCGTCAGCCAGGAACAGATGCCCCGTCTGTTTGAAAGTTATGAAACGGTGGGATATGTGAAACCGGAGGTGGCCGGGGAGCTGGGGATTACCGGGACCTGCCGGGTGGCTGCCGGGGCCGGGGACAATGCGGCGGCGGCAGTGGGTACCGGGACAGTGGGAGAGGGAAAATGCAATATTTCCCTGGGAACCAGCGGAACGATTTTCATTTCCAGCGACACTTTCCGGGTGGACAGCCACAATGCCCTCCACGCGTTTGCCCATGCGGACGGTCATTATCATCTGATGGGCTGCATGCTCAGCGCGGCTTCCTGCAATAAATGGTGGATGGATGAGATCCTGGGCACGGCCGACTATGAAGGAGAACAGGCGGCCATCGGAAACCTGGGGGAAAATCATGTTTACTTCCTTCCCTACCTGATGGGGGAACGTTCGCCTCACAATGACCCCGATGCCAGGGGCACCTTCATCGGCCTGACCATGGACACCACACGGCAGGATATGACCCAGGCGGTGCTGGAGGGAGTGGCATTTGCCATCCGGGATTCCTTTGAGGTGGCGAGAGCTCTTGGCATCTCCATCGGCAGAAGCAAGATCTGCGGGGGAGGAGCCAAAAGCCCGCTGTGGAGAAAGATCATTGCCAATGTACTGAATATCCGGGTGGATATCCTGAAGACAGAAGAAGGCCCGGCTCTGGGGGGCGCCATGCTGGCGGCTGTGGCTGACGGAGCCTTTTCCTCGGTGGAAGAAGCGGCCGAAAGACTGGTGCAGGTGGTGGACACTGTAGAGCCGGATCCCCGGCTGGCGGCCAAATATGAAGAGCGGTACCGGAAATTTGCCGGGATCTATCCGGCGGTGAAGGAACTGTTCGGAAAATTGTAAGTACAGACGTACAGCAAAACCGGAAGGTGCCTGTCCCCGGAAGCGGGCGCCTTCCGGTTTTTCGTTGACTTTTGGCAGTGCAGAGGTTATAATTTTACCATCTTATGACAAATGAAAAGGCTATATATTTTTCCGCTTTTTATATCTGCCGGGACAGCGGCTGTGACTCCTCAGGACCAAAGCGGGGAGATATATGGCCTTTTTGAAAGGAGAACAGAATTATGACGAAAGCACGCACCAGGAATCCCATGGAGGTGAAGCCTATGATGCCCCTCCTTCTGTCTATGTCGGTGCCTCCCATGGTGTCCATGCTGATCCAGTCGCTGTATAATGTGGTGGACAGTATCTTTGTGGCAAGGATCAGCGAAGAGGCGCTTACGGCAGTATCCCTGGCTTTCCCTCTCCAGAATGTGGTACTGGCGGTGGCGGTAGGTCTGGGAGTAGGGCTGAATTCCTGTATGGCCAGAAGTCTGGGAGCCGGAAAACGCAGGCAGGCCAATCAGGAGGCTACGCATGGATTTTTCTTTTCCCTGCTGCATTCGCTGATCTTTGTTCTGGTGGGAGTGTTTGCCACGGAACCGTTTATGGGGCTGTTTACAGAGGATCCTGATATATTCCGGATGGGATGCCAGTATACATCCATTGTGATCACTCTTTCCTTTGGCAGTATCATCCATATCTATGTGGAGAAGATGTTTCAGGCCACCGGCGATATGGTGATCCCCATGGTAATGCAGATCGTTGGCGCGCTGGTAAATATCGTAATGGATCCCATCCTGATCTTCGGCTGGCTGGGCTTTCCGGCCATGGGAGTTACGGGCGCTGCCATAGCCACTGTGGCGGGTCAGATGATCGCCTGCCTTCTGGCGGTGATCCTGTTTGTCCGGAGGAATAACGGAATCCGGCTGGAATTTTCCGGATTCCGGTTTCAGTGGAGGATCACGAAAAACATTTATGGTGTTGCCATCCCGTCCGCAATTATGACTTCCATCACCTCCGTGCTGGTTTCGGTGCTGAACCGGATGGTAATTTCCGTGTCTCAGACAGCAGTGGCTGTTCTGGGAATTTACTTCAAGCTGCAGTCCTTTGTGTACATGCCATCCAATGGCGTGATCCAGGGAATGCGGCCCATAGTCAGTTTCAATTACGGCGCGGAACAGTATGAGCGCAGTACCAGGGCTATCCGCTGCAGCATACTGCTGGCAGGAGGGATCCTTCTGGCTGGAACGGCGCTTTTATGGATCGTGCCCCGGCCGATCCTGAGCCTGTTTGACGCCGGGCCGGATATGATGCAGATGGGAACAGAAGCGCTGCGGATCATCAGCCTGGGATTTGCGGTATCTACAGTGGGAATTGTGCTGTGCGGCGCCTTTGAGGCGCTGGGAAAGGGAGTCTATTCTCTGGTGATCTCCCTGGTACGTCAGCTTCTGATCATTCCGCCGATGTCCTTTGTGCTGATGCGGTTTCTGGGGCTTACGGGAGTGTGGATCACCTTTCCTGCGGCAGAGTGCGTGGCAGCTGCAGTGGCGGTCATACTTTTTAAAAAGAACTGGAAGCAGGAGAAGAAGGTAACAATGTTCTGAGTGTCCCTCAGGGGGATACGGAAAGGAGCAGCTTATGGAAGTTCTGTTCTGGATGGCAACGGTCATTCCTGTTATCGGAGCGGGAGGCATCCTGCACTTTCGGCTGAAAGCGGCTTTGCAGGGAAGATGGAACATTCTTCCCAAGTGCCTTGCCACATGGATGGCGGTCTGTACGGCACTGGCAGGGATCCTGAGAAATAAGGGGGAGGAACAGACGGGGATGATCCTGGCAGCGCTGATACTTTTCCTTCTGGCGGACGCGCTGCTGGAGCTGCAGTTTTTTGCCGGAATGGCGGTATTTGCGGCAGGTCATCTTCTGCTGATCATCTGGTTTGCGGGCAGAGGCCATCATACCGGATGGAATGTACTGCTGTGGGCGCTGCTGCTGGCGGCATCGGTCTGGGTTTTCAGAAAAGAGCTGTCCAGGGGAAAGGAACATCCCGGGTTGTATCTGATGATCCTTTATCCGGCAGTGCTGATGGCCATGGTGTCCATGGCGCTGACCATGCCCTTTATGCTGGGAGCGGAGTATCTCTGGGCAGCGGCAGGAGCTGTGCTGTTCGGGATTTCGGACCTGATGGTGGGAAAGGGATTTTTTAAAAAGCTGCCCGGAAGACTGGATTTTTTGGCGCTTGCCATGTATTACTGCGGAATCTTCTGTCTGGGAATGATCACCTGGGCAGTGTGAAAGACGCGGCGGTGAGGCGGAAAGGCAGAGCTGCCGCAGGAAAAAAATTGATAAGCGGGGGATGAAAAGATGAACTACAGAAAACAGGGAATGGATATTCTGATGATCACGCTGGCAATGGCCGTGGTGGCGGGAGCAGTGTTTTTCTTTCTGCTGCCAAGTCATGTATCGGTGGGAAGTGTGGCCGGTCTGGCCATGGTGCTGAGTAATTTTGTGCCGCTTTCGGTATCTGCTATCACCATGATCATCAATGTGGGGCTGCTGATCCTGGGATTTTTGTTTATCGGGAAGGAATTCGGGGCCAAGACAGTGTATACCTCTTTGCTGCTGCCGGTATTTCTGGGGATTCTGGAGAGGATTTTTCCGGACAATACCTCTTTGACGGAGGATCCTTTGCTGGATATGATCTGCTATGTGCTGGCTGTGAGCGTGGGCATGGCGATTCTGTTCCGGAAAAACGCATCTTCCGGCGGCCTGGATATTGTGGCGAAATTTCTGAACAAGTATCTCCGGATGGAACTGGGAAAAGCGGTGTCGCTGGCGGGGATGTGCGCGGCCCTTTCCTCGGCCCTGGTATATGATAAGAAGATCGTGGTCTTAAGTATCATCGGAACGTATCTGAACGGGATCGTGCTGGATCATTTTATCTTCGGATTCGATCTGAAGAGGAGGGTCTGCATCCTTTCGGAGAAAGAGGAAGAGATACGGGATTTTATCCTGCACCAGCTGCACAGCGGCGCGTCCCTCTATGAAGCGGTGGGGGCATACGATCTGAAGCCTCACCGGGAGATCATCACCATTGTGGACAAGCAGGAATACGCCAGACTGATGGACTTTATCGCAAAGACGGATGAAAAGGCTTTCGTGACGGTGTATGCGGTGAATGAGATCATTTACAGGCCGAAGAAGTGAGGAACAAAAACCTCTTGACTTGGAGTTATCTCCAGGTTGTAAACTTTAGAGGATAGGACAGCGCAAGGAGGTTATACGATGGATGTGCATGAGATGCTGCTGAAGGTGCAGCGTGGAGAAATAGAGCTTGAGGAAGCGGAGGAATATCTGAAAAAGCTTCCCTATGAGGATATCGGATGTGCCAAGATCGACCATCACCGGGGACTGCGCTCCGGTTTTGGAGAGGTGATCTACAGCCCCGGGAAGACGCTGGAGCATATGGTGAAGATTTTTGAGAGCTTCGCCAGACGGGAGGAGAATGTGCTGGCCACCAGGGCCACCGCGGAGCAGTTCCAGGCGGTGAAGGCCCAGATTCCCCAGGCAGAGTACGATGAGATGGCGCGGACCATCTGTCTGCAGTACACCAAGCCTGCGCTGGTGGGAAATGTGGTGGTCTGCACCGGAGGGACCACGGATATTCCGGTGGCGGAGGAGGCTGCAAAAACGGCGGAATTCTTCGGCAGCCGGGTAAACAGGATCTTTGATGTGGGAGTAGCCGGGATCCACCGTCTGATTTCCCGTCTGGATGATCTGAGAGCGGCCAACTGTATTGTGGCAGTGGCCGGAATGGAGGGTGCGCTCCCCGGAGTCGTAGCCGGGCTGGTGGAGCATCCGGTGATCGCAGTTCCCACCTCTGTGGGATATGGCGCGGGATTTCACGGACTTTCTCCTCTCCTGACCATGCTGAATTCCTGTGCGGAGGGGATTGCGGTGGTGAATATTGACAATGGTTTCGGAGCCGGATATATGGCGACCCAGATCAACCGGCTGGCGGAAAACGGGAATGGGGGAACGAGATGAGTGAGAGAATATTATATCTGGAGGGCAGCTCCGGGATCAGCGGAGATATGGCAGTAAGCGCGCTGCTGGATCTGGGAGCTTCCAGGGAACGCCTGGAGGAGGAGCTGAAAAAGCTGCCTCTGGACGGATACCGTCTGGTTATCGGAAGGACGGAAAAATGCGGGATCGATGCCTGCGCTTTTTTTGTGGAGCTGGATGCTTCCAGGCCCCAGCCCATGCGGAATTATCGTCAGATCCGCAGCATGATCCAGGAGGCGGGTCTGTCGGAAGGCGTCAGGAGGCGGGCCCTTGACATTTTCCATGTGCTGGCCTGCGCAGAGGCCAGAGTACACGGGACCACCCCGGAACAGGTGCATTTCCATGAGGTGGGGGCGGTGGATTCCATCATCGATATTGTGGGAGCGGCTGTCTGTCTGGAGGATCTGGACGCTAAACAGATCGCAGTGGGAACACTGCGGGAGGGGCAGGGAACTGTCTGGTGCCAGCATGGCAGGATGCCGGTGCCGGTGCCGGCCACAGCGGAGCTGATCTCCAGTCACGGACTTTCCGTAAGGTTTACGGATACCCAGGGAGAGATGATCACTCCCACCGGAGCAGCCATTGCGGCGGCCTGCGGAAACTGCCGGCTTCCGGAGCGTTTTTCCATCGAAAAGATCGGGATCGGTTCCGGAGAGAAGGATTTTCCCCATGCCAATATCCTGAGAGCCATGTGGATCCTGCCGGAAGCTGAAAAGGAACAACTGGAAGACGGCTGTCAAGGGGATACTGTATGGGTGCTGGAGTCCAACGTGGATGACTGCCCGGGAGAGCAGCTGGGATTTGCGCAGGAACGGCTGATGGAGGCCGGAGCGCTGGATGCCTGTTTTCTGCCTGCTTTTATGAAAAAATCCCGTCCGGCATATCTGCTCCAGGTGATCTGCCGCAAGGAGGATATCCAGCGGCTGGAAAACGTGATTTTCCGGCAGACTACCACCATCGGGATCCGCAGATATCCGGCGCAGAGAACAGTGCTGGAACGGTCAATGGAAAGGACGGACACGCCTTATGGAAGTATTGGAGTAAAGGTCTGCCGCATCGGCCGGGAAGAACGTGCTTATCCGGAGTATGAAGATGTGAGGGCCCGGAGCCTGGAATATGATGTCCCTTACCGGACTGTGTATGACAGGGCAGTGCGGTGCTGGGAAGAGAGCAGAAACCGGGAGGAGACGGCGGAGGATGCCGGAAGAGCCGGGGAGGATCCCGGCAGAACTTGAGGAAAACGGGAGGGATCCGGAAATGACATTGGAAGAAAAAAAGAAGGATCTGCAGCAGCGGATGATGGAATACACCAGGGAAAACAGCTGTCTGGCTCTGTCCGGCGGAGTAGACAGCGCGGTACTGGCCTGGTGGGCGGGAAAGTGCGCTGCCCAGAATCACACAAAGGTTTACGGCGTTACCTTTGATACGGTGCTTCATCCCTCGGCGGATCTGGAAGCTGCCGGACAGTCAGCCAGGGATGCCGGAGTGATCCACAAGATCATCACTGTCAATGAGCTGGAATTTGCCAATATCGGACAGAATCCGCCCGATCGGTGTTACCTCTGCAAAAAAGGGTTGTTTCAGCAGCTTCTGAAATTTGGTCAGGAGAGGGGCATCTCCTGTTTTATGGAAGGGACCAATCAGGACGATCTGGGAGTTTACCGTCCGGGGCTGCAGGCAGTGAAGGAGCTGGGGGTGAAAAGCCCGCTGGCAGAGTGCGGGATCACCAAGGAGGAAGTCCGCCGGCTGGCCCGGGAAGCGGGGATCCGGGCGGCCGCCCGTCCCTCCTCTCCCTGTATGGCAACCCGGCTTCCCTATGGAGCAAAGCTGGATCTGAAGCTGCTGCGGAGGATCGAAGCGGCGGAGGAAGCCATCAAAACCCTGGGATTTCCGGTGGTGCGGGTCCGCTATCATCACCCCATTGCCCGCATCGAAGTGGAAAAGAGCCGTCTGGAGGAGGCTGTCGTAAGACGGGAAGAGATTCTGCGGATCCTGAAGGCGCTGGAGTTCCCCTATGCAACGCTGGATCTGGAGGGATTCCGTTCCGGAAGTATGGATCTTTGGGAAGGGCAGCGGGAATATTCTGAGGGAGAATGAGCCGATATAAAAATTACGAATCAAGGCCGGTTTGTGTAGACAGCGCCTCCTTTAAGCGATATAATGACAATATACAGTTTGCATACATTGTATATAGGAGGTGCTGCAGAATGACGGACAGCGAAAAGCTGGATCTGATATTACAGAAAATGGATGAGCAGTCTGAGAAATTGGATGGTCATACAGAGATCCTGGACGAACATACGGAGATCCTGAAAGATCACACGAAGAAGCTGGACGAACATACGGAGATTCTGAAGGAGCATACGGAAAAGCTGGACGAACATACGGAGATTCTGAAAGATCACACGAAGAAGCTGGATGAGCATACAGAAGAGCTCCATAGTCTGAGAAAACTGGCGGAACAGAGTTATTCCATGCTGGAAGAGTTTTACATTTATCAGAAGGAACAGAATACTATATTCTCAGAGCAATTTAAGAGAATGTCTGAAAGGCAGCAGAGAATGGAGGACCGTCTGGATATGTACGGTGAACAGATAGCGTGGAATACCGCCGGGATCTGCAGATTAAAAAGAAACTGGATTACAACAAGATAGAACGTGAAGCCGGCTTTTCCATGAATTTTTTGTGACAGTTCAGCTTTCAGCTCGGCTGTCACTTTTTTGATTCTACTGCATTATTTTATTGAAAGAAGCTGTTATTAAGCGTGCATGTCGTGCAGGTGATTTTTGCCGGCGTAAGGACCGTGTGTCCGGCAGCAGAGCCGAACGGTTATAACAACGGCTGTAATTTTTTTTGAAGTGTAAAGAAAAAACACTTGACACCTTGCGGCAGGTGTTGTATGATGTCCAAGGTGATGAACATGGATAAGCTTGCAAGACAGGCATTGCTGTATGATTTTTACGGCGAGCTTTTAACGGAGCATCAGCGCCGGGTCTATGAGGATGTGGTGCTGAACGATTATTCCCTCAGTGAGGTGGCCCAGGACCAGGGCGTCAGCCGGCAGGGGATCCACGATCTGGTGAAACGCAGCACCAGGACACTGGAGGATTATGAGTCAAAGCTGCATCTGGTGGAGCGGTTTGTATCTATTCGGGAAAAGGTCCATGAGATTCATCAGCTGACTCAGAACTATGAGGGAAGAGAGATTTCCCGGGTGATGGCCGGGATCGAGGAGCTCTCTCACAGTATATTAGAGGAGTTATAGAGCATGGCATTTGAAAGCTTAACAGAAAAACTGCAGAATGTATTCAAAAGCTTGCGAAGCAAGGGCCGTCTCACGGAAGCGGATGTCAAGACCGCTCTGAAGGAAGTGAAGATGGCGCTTCTGGAAGCGGATGTCAGCTTTAAGGTGGTGCGCCAGTTTATCAAGTCGGTGCAGGAGCGGGCAGTGGGTCAGGACGTGATGAACGGACTGAATCCCGGGCAGATGGTGATCAAGATCGTCCATGACGAGCTGGTTTCCCTGATGGGAAGCGAGACCACCGAGATTGCTCTGCGGCCGGCAGGAGAGATCACAGTGATCATGATGGCTGGTCTGCAGGGTGCGGGTAAGACCACCACCACAGCCAAGATTGCCGGAAAACTGAAGTCCAAGGGCCGGAAGCCTCTTCTGGCTGCCTGTGATATTTACCGTCCTGCCGCGATTACCCAGCTGCAGATCAACGGGGAGAAGCAGGGTGTGGAAGTATTTTCCATGGGGGACAAGAACAGTCCGGTAAACATTGCCAAGGCCGCTGTGGAACATGCCAGAAGCCACGGATTCAACGTGGTGATCCTGGATACGGCAGGCCGTCTCCATGTGGATGAGGAGATGATGCAGGAGCTGATCGACATTAAGGAGAATGTCCATGTGGATCAGACCATTCTGGTGGTGGATGCCATGACAGGTCAGGACGCGGTGAACGTGTCTGAGACTTTTAATCAGAAGGTGGGAATCGACGGAGTGATCCTTACCAAGCTGGACGGCGATACCAGAGGCGGTGCGGCGCTTTCCATCCGTGCGGTAAGCGGCAAGCCCATCCTGTATGTGGGTATGGGAGAGAAGCTTTCTGATCTGGAGCAGTTCTATCCGGACCGTATGGCTTCCAGGATCCTGGGTATGGGCGATGTGATGAGCCTGATCGAAAAGGCTCAGCAGAACATCGATGAGGCCAAGGCCAGGGAGATGGAGCAGAAGATCAAGAAGGCCACCTTTGGCTTTGACGATTACCTGGAGAGCATGAACCAGATGAAGAATATGGGCGGTATCTCCAGCGTGCTGAATATGCTGCCGGGTCTGGGCGGCAAGATGAAGGATATTGAGGGAATGATCGATGAGAAGGATCTGGCCAGAAAGGAGGCCATCATTCTTTCCATGACTCCCAGGGAGCGTTCCAATCCGGAGCTTCTGAATCCTTCCAGAAAAAAACGGATCGCCCAGGGAGCCGGAGTGGACCTGGCTGAGGTGAACCGTATGGTGAAGCAGTTTGAGCAGACCAGAAAGATGATGAAGCAGATGCCCGGCCTGATGGGCGGGAAGAAAGCAGGTAGAATGGGAGGTTTCAAGCTTCCCTTCTAAATAGATAATAAGAATGCACAAGGAGGTGAATATCATGGCAGTAAAGATCAGACTGAGAAGAATGGGCCAGAAGAAGGCACCTTTCTATAGAATCGTTGTTGCGGATTCCAGATCCCCCAGAGATGGAAGATTCATCGAGGAGATCGGAACCTACGATCCCAACCGTGATCCCAGCGTTTATACCGTAAACGAAGAGGCAGCTAAGAAGTGGCTGGCAAACGGAGCGCAGCCCACAGAAGTCGTAAGCAAAATCTTCAAGTTAGCTGGTATTGAAAAATAATGCTGCAGTTCCCCTGGGAACTGTGACAGAATAATTGCCAGATGCGGAGTCGTTTTTGCCCGGGGCATTCTTCCCGTCAGGGAGGAATGGCCTGACAAATGCGTGGAGGTGCGTAATGAAGGAATTAGTGGAAGTAATTGCAAAATCCCTCGTAGACCATCCGGAAGAAGTAGTGGTTACACAGGCAGAAGAGAGCAATGCGATTTTGGTAGAACTGAAAGTGGCACCCTCCGACATGGGAAAGGTGATTGGCCGTCAGGGACGTATCGCGAAAGCTATCCGCACCGTTGTAAAAGCGGCTTCCTCCAAATGTGATAAGAAGGTTGTAGTCGAAATTCTGCAATAGCTGAATGAGGCAACAGTTTGGACTGCTTCTGCCCCGTACATCGGGAAGCCGGAAGGCCGGACTGCTGCAAAATGATGAGGATGTAGCCAGAGGCTATGTCCTTTTTTTCCGTGTATCCCAGGCGTCAGAGTATTTTTTGATGCCATTGCCATATGAAATCTGTAAGGAGTATGAGATGGAACAATTTCTGCAGGTAGGGGTGATTTCCAGCACCCATGGAATCCGTGGAGAAGTGAAAGTATTTCCCACCACGGACGATCCCTCCAGATTTGAGGAGCTGGAGGAGGTGATCCTGGATACAGGCCGGGAACGGATGGTACTGGCGATCCAGGGGATCAAGTATTTTAAACAGTTTGTGATCTTAAAATTTCAGGGAATCGACAATATCAATGATATTGAAAAATATAAAGGAAAGAGTCTCTACATCGCCAGAGAGCAGGGAGTAGAGCTGGAAGAAAACGAATATTACCGGGCTGATCTGATCGGTATGGAAGTATATCTGGAGGATGGAACCCGTTTTGGAACGCTGACGGAGGTGATGGAAACCGGAGCCAACGATGTTTACTGTGTACAGACGGAGAAACACGGGGAGGTGCTGCTTCCGGCTATTCATCAGTGCATCCGCCAGGTGGATGTGGAGCATGGACGTATGACGGTCCACCTGATGGCAGGACTTTTATAAATGAGCGCCAGCTCTGTTTGGGAGGATATTATGCATTATCATGTACTGACCCTGTTTCCGGAAATGATCCTGCAGGGACTAAATACAAGTATTATCGGGCGGGCCGTGGAAAGCGGCGTGATTTCTCTGACTGCCACCAATATCCGGGATTTTGCCAATAACAAACACGGGAAGGTGGATGATTATCCTTACGGAGGCGGAGCCGGGATGGTGATGCAGCCGGAGCCGGTTTATGAGGCTTATCATGCGGTGGAGGAGAAGATCGGTTACAGGCCCAGAGTGATTTATCTGACGCCCCAGGGACAGGTGTTCAATCAGGCCATGGTGGAGGACCTTGCCGGGGAGAAGGATCTGGTATTTCTCTGCGGCCATTATGAGGGAATCGATGAGAGGGTCCTGGAAGAGATCGTTACGGATTATGTGTCCATCGGGGATTACGTGCTGACGGGAGGGGAGCTTCCCGCCATGGTGATGATTGACGCGATCTCCCGGTTTGTGCCGGGAGTGCTCAGCAATGAGGAATCCGCCCAGTTCGAGTCCTTTCAGGACAATCTGCTGGAATATCCCCAGTACAGCCGGCCTGCTGTCTGGAGAGGGAAGGAAGTTCCTCCGGTGCTGCTCTCCGGCCACCATGCCAATATTGAAAAATGGAGAAGAGAGCAGTCCATTCTGCGGACATTGCTGCGGAGACCGGAGCTGCTGGAGAATGCGGGGCTTGACAAAAAAGAGCTTCAGTATCTGGAGGCGCTGAAACTGGAGCGAAAGAAGGAGAGATCGGAATGAAGCATGAAAATACCAATTGGGGTCAGTCTGTGACAGGAGTGGTGATCAGGGAGGGAAAGGTGCTGCTGACCCGGCATACCTACGGGCCGGGAAAAGGGCGGCTGATCGTACCGGGCGGTTATGTGGAGCAGGGGGAGACCCCTCAGGCTGCCATGAAGCGTGAGATCCTGGAGGAGACGGGAATCCTTGCGGAGCCGGAGGAGATCATAGGCATCCGGTTTAACACGCACGACTGGTATGTGGCCTTCCGGGCCAGATATGTGGACGGCTGGGCCCGGTCGGACGGAGATGAAAACAGCGAGGTGCTCTGGATGGATGCCGATGAAGCGCTGGAGCGGGAGGATGTGCCGGATCTGACAAAGAAACTGATCCAGAGCGCCCGGAATCCGGGGAGGGGACTGGAGCTGACGCCTTTCCAGAGCGGGGAAAAGTGGGCGCCTTACTCCCTTTACGGGATCCGGAGGTTCTAAAGCCCCCTGCCTGTGCATAGGATAATACCAGCACAGGTGAGGAGGAGAATCAGATGATGGAGCCATTTGCTGTTTACAAGGATATACAAGCCCGTACAAAAGGCCAGTTCCTGGTGGGGGTAGTGGGGCCGGTGCGCACAGGCAAATCCACATTTATCCGGAGATTTATGGAACTGTGGGCCCTTCCGTCCATGGATGAGCAGACACAGGCGGAGGTTCGGGATCAGCTTCCTCTGTCAGGTTCGGGGAAGACGATTACCACAGTGGAGCCCAAATTCATTCCCAAGGAGGCCGTGGATGTAACGCTGGGGGAGGATATCCCCATCAAGCTGCGGCTGATCGACTGTGTGGGCTTTATGATCCCCGATGCCTCCGGGAATATGGAAAACGAAAAGGAACGAATGGTGAAAACTCCCTGGTTTGACCGGGAGATCCCTTTCCATCAGGCGGCGGAGGTGGGGACCCAGAAGGTGATCCAGGAACACTCCACCATCGGGATCGTGGTGACTACGGATGGTTCCTTTGGGGAAATTCCCAGAGATCATTTTGAGGAGAGCGAAGAGCGTACTGTCCAGGAGCTGAAGAAGCAGGGAAAGCCTTTTCTGATCCTGGTGAATTCCCAGCGGCCTTACCGGGAAGAAACCCAGAAGCTGGTGCAGCGTCTCCAGGAAAAGTACCAGAACGCGGCTCTGGCAGTAAACTGTGAGCAGCTGAGGAAAGAGGATGTGGTGCGGATCCTGGAGAAGATCCTTTATGAATTTCCAGTGCGCCAGGTGGAATTTTACATACCGAAATGGGTGGAGCTGCTGCCCGTTTCCCATTACCTGAAGGCAGACCTGCTGCAGCAGATCCGGGCGATCATGGGAAGACTCCGCTACATCCGGGATATCCAGAGTGAGAATCTCAGGCTGGACAGCGAGTATGTAAAGAACACCTCGCTGGAACAGGTGAATCTGTCAAACGGTGTGGTGAAGGTACGGCTGGACATTATGGATCAGTATTACTATCAGGTGATGAGTGAATTGACCGGTGTGAATATTACAGGGGAATATCAGCTGATCCATACGCTGAAAGAGCTGGCCCGGATGAAGGCGGAATACGTAAAGGTGCAGAACGCCATGGAATCCGTCCGGGGAACCGGGTACGGCGTGGTGGTTCCCGAGAAGAGCGAGATCACGCTGGAGGAACCGGTGGTGATCCGTCAGGGCAATAAATTTGGAGTGAAGATCAAGTCGGCCAGTCCCTCCATCCACATGATCAAGGCCAATATCGAGACGGAGATCGCCCCCATTGTGGGAAGCGAGGAGCAGGCTAAGGATCTGATATCCTTTATCAAGGAAAACGCCAGGCAGGAGGACGGCATCTGGCAGACCAATATTTTCGGAAAATCCATTGAGCAGCTTGTGGAGGACGGTATCCGCACCAAGATCGCCCAGATCAGTGAGGAGAGTCAGATAAAGCTGCAGGATACCATGCAGAAGATCGTAAACGACAGCAAGGGAGGAATGATCTGCATCATCATCTGAGACAGAAACACAGAGCAGCCGGAGGGTGCAGTGGCTGTGATGGTTCCAAAAAGGCTTTTCTGTGGGAAATCCCCGCAGGAAAGCCTTTTTTGCAGGATACGCCCGGCAAGCAGCCGCCGTGCTTGCATGAGCGGATATTTGCCGGGCAACGGGCCGCCAACGGCTTTGCCGTGAGCTGTCCGCAGTATCGCGGGGATTGGATGGGGAAAAGAGAATTCCCCTATCCGATGATCGGGCAGATGGTCCGGCCGGTCCCGCCCGAAGTCTGCGCTCCATACTTAATGTAGTCTTTACACAGCTCTAACACAAACTAAAAAAAAGTGCAATATAATAGTAAACTGCCGGAAACCTGAAGAGGGATTTCCGATGACAGGGGATGTGAAAAACAGACGCAGCAGTTGGGATGGAATACGGAACGGTTGCGAACAGACAGCGGCAGGCAGCCGGGAGAGCAGGTCTGCCTGCTGATACAGAACAGACAGAAGGAGCGGCTATGGAGACAGAAAGCTTTTTATCAGAGGTACGGAGAAAATACAGGGATCTGCGTCCGTCAGAGCAGAAGGCGGCGGAACTGATCCTGGAAAAGGAAGGAGATATCCTGGACTGGACTCTGGAGCAGTTCGCGCAGACGGCAGGGATCAGCCAGCCTACGGTGATCCGTTTTACCAATGCCGTAGGGCTGAAAGGATACAAGGAACTGAAAAGGAAGATCCTGGAGGAAACCTGTGTGCGGAAACGGCGCTTTCCGGTGGCAGATGTGCTGGATTATCCCATCAGCCGGGAGGATCAGATGATGGATATTCCGGCAAAGGTCATTCAGACCAATATCCGGCTTCTGGAATCCGCGCGGGAATCCATTTCCAATTATGATTTCATCAAGGCTGTGTATGCTCTGGAACAGGCGGAGCATATTTCCGTGTTCGCGATGGAGAACTCTTCCTGCACGGCGGAGGATTTTGTCACGAAAATGACATATATCGGAAAATCGGCGTATTTCAACAAGGACGGCTATATGCAGCAGGTGAATGCGAAAAACCTCACCTCCTCAGATGTGGCTGTCGGGATTTCTCACACGGGAAAGTCAAAGATGACGGTAAAGGCCCTGGCCTGTGCCAAAAAGGCGGGAGCGGTCACCATTGCCATCACAAATTTTGAGGGAGCGGTGATCGATCAGTATGCGGATATCATTCTGCGTACCGACAGCCGTCAGTACCAGTACGGCAACGCGATTTTCTCCCGGTGTGCCCAGATTTCCATGGTGGATATGCTGTTTTTGGGAGTGTTTCTGAAAAATTATGATGAAAACCTCCGACGGCTGAATAATAGCTGGGAAAACACCCAGGATCTGATATATGAAAAGGAGGACTTTGAGAGCTGAAACATGGTACGGCCCCGAATTGGAAATGGAATGTCTGATCCCTATGGGGGAGACCGAACTGTCATCTTTTAGAAATGATTTCCATATGCAAAAAAATTGACAAGAATTTGTAACAAAGATATAATAAATATAGTGTCTCAGAACGGCAGGAGGACAGACCTGCCGTTTTGGTCAGTGACAGCCCGATCCCCTGCTGAAACCAGGGGGATAACAGGCTGAAATGCGTTGGAACCACGGAAGAGAAATTCAAAATGAGGAGAGCACATATGAAGAGACAGTTGGTTACAAGGATCCTGGCTTTTTCTTTGTCTGCGGTGATGCTGATGCCTGGTGCCCAGGGGCCGGAGACTGTGCGGGCAGCACAGAATACTTCGGCCGCGGAAGAAGAAAGCCTTTCGGAAACGGAGAAAAATTCTGAGACGGAACAGGCGCCGGACGAACAGAGCATTTCAGGAGCGGAGCAGGAACAGGAGGCAGAGGATACTTCCGGAACAGAGCAGGAATCGGGAGAACAGAGCGCTTCGGACAGCCTTCAGAAGATGGAAGAACAGGAAGATCCGGAAAGCGGGCAGGCAGCCGATGGACAGAAGGGTTCGGAAGCGGGACAGGGATCCGCGCAGGATACTCAGAAGACGGAACAGAAGGAAGAAGAGCAGGAAGCGTCTCCGGGAACGGACGGTGGAGAAGGAGCGGGTGAAGCTTCTGAGAAAAAGCTCAGCGGCTGGCAGCAGCAGGATGGTATCTGGTATTATTATCAGGACGGTCAGGCGGCGGCCGACGGCTGGGAAAAGATCCAGGGAAAGTGGTATTATTTTGATGAAAAAGGCAGAATGGCAGCAGATACCTGGATCGGTGATTACTATGTAAATGAGAACGGCGTATGGGAGGAAGGAAAAACAAAGGAAACGGGAACGTGGATTTCCTCCGGAGGCCGCTGGTGGTACAGGCACCAGGACGGCGGGTATACCCGCTCGGACTGGGAGCTCATTGACGGGGACAGATACTATTTTGATGCCTCCGGCTGGATGGTAACCGGGTGGCAGAAGATCGGAGGAACCTGGTATTATATGGACGCTTCGGGCCATATGCTGACCGGGTGGCAGAAGATCAGCGGAATCTGGTATTATCTGGATGGCTCGGGCCGTATGCTGACCGGATGGCAGAAGATCGGGGGGATCTGGTATTATATGGACGCTTCGGGCCATATGCTGACCGGGTGGCAGCGGATCGGAGGGATCTGGTACTACATGGATGCTTCGGGTCATATGCTGACCGGGTGGCAGTACATAGGAAATGCCTGGTATTACCTGGATGCATCCGGTCACATGCTGACCGGGTGGCAGAAGATCGGCGGTGCCTGGTATTACATGAATGGAAGCGGCCGTATGCTGACCGGGTGGCAGCACATAGGAAATGTCTGGTATTATATGAACGCCTCGGGCCGTATGCTGACCGGATGGCAGAAGATCGGGGGAATCTGGTACTATATGGATGCCTCAGGCCATATGCTGACCGGGTGGCAGAAGATCAGAGGGATCTGGTACTACATGGACGCCTCAGGCCATATGCTGACCGGATGGCAGCGGATCGGAGGAAAATATTACTATCTCCAGTCCTCCGGCGCCATGGCGGCGGATACCTGGATCGGCGAGTACTATGTGGACAAGAGCGGCGTATGGATCGAAGGGAAGAAACCCACCTATGAAGAAGGATGGGTAAAATCCGGCGGCCGCTGGTGGTATCGGTACACCGATGGTACATATCCCAAATCTTGCTGGAAGACGATCCAGGGGAAAGAATATTATTTTGACGCTTCCGGATGGATGGTCACAGGATGGCTGAAACAGGGAAGTACATGGTATTACCTGAATGCCGACGGAAGCAAAGCTTATGATCAGTGGGTGGGAACCCAGGGCGTGGGCGGCTATTACATTAACAAATACGGAAAGATGGTTGCCGACTGCGAGTATACGGTGGATCTTTCAATCTATATCTTTGACGCCAGCGGAAAGTGCATTAGGCGGGATGAGCGTTATGTGACCATGCAGGATCCGCTGAACGGAAAGTATTACAAGCTGGAGCGTCAGGTACTGACGGATCCCTCTGTGTCTGACGATGAGCTTCTGGCCGCTGCAGTCTATGCGGAGGCGGGAAATCAGAAAATGCCGGGTATGACAGGCGTGGCGCTGGTGATGCTGAACCGGTGTGCCAGCAGCGAATATCCCTCCAGCGTAAAATGCATGCTCTACCAGAACCAGCAGTTTGAGGTGGCCAGAAACGGCGCCCTGACCAGGCATCTGAAAAACATTGACAGTTCCTATCTGGATGACGCCAAAAAGGCGGTGGCCAAAGCCCGGGCTATCATGAAAGCCTACCAGAATAAAGGGACTCCCAGAACTGTGGAGGGCCTGACAATGCCCAACGGAAAGAAGGATTTCGATTATCTGGGCTTTATGACTCCGGCCGCTTTTGAAAACGCCGGACTGGACTGGGAGGCTACAGATGCCTTTACCTACCTGAACACCACCTTCTACACCAGGTGGATCAAGAAAAAATAACAGCGCCCATCCCGCTTATTGACACGGGATGGCAAAAAGATTATAATATTGTCGTAAATTTAACAAGTACAGTGTCAGGGAAGCGGGTGGAAGTCCTGCGCAAGTCCGTTACTGTGAAAGCCAGATCGCTGCCTGTATTTGCACGTAACATGTTACGGCAACTGACATTTTACGCATCGAAAGCAGGAAAACCGTTGTCGTCCAGACAACGGTTTTTTGTGCGATACGCCCGGCAAGCAGCCGCCATGCTTGCATGAGCGGATATTTGCCGGGCAACGGACAGCGAACGGCATTAGCCGTGAGCTGTCCGCGGTATCGCGGGATCGGATGGGAGAAAGGTTTCCCCTATCCGATCGATATGCCCGGCAAGTGCCGCCATGCTTGCATGAGCGGTACTTGCCGGGCAACGGACAGTAAACGGCGCTGCCGCAAGCTGGCCGCAGTATCGCGGGGATCGGTCTGGGAGGGAAGCGGCGGACAGCCTGCAGGCCAAAGAGCTTCCTTTCTGAGACACCAGTATATATGGCCGGTACAGGGGAGTATGAATATGGAGCATCGGACGGGTATTGAGTCCTACTGGATCGTGGATGAGAAAAACAGAAAACTGAGATACGGTTACACCACCGGTTCCTGCGCGGCGGCCGCAGCCCAGGCTGCCGCCAGGATGCTGCTGTCCGGGGAAGCGGTGGAGGAGGCTGCGCTGGAAACCCCGGGAGGGATCTGCCTGCATCTTCTGATCGAGGAGATCGTCAGGAGTCCCCGGGAAGTTTCCTGCGGGGTGAGAAAGGACGGGGGAGACGATCCCGACGCCACCCATGGGCTGCTGGTACGGGCCAGGGTCCGCAGGTCGGACATCCCCGGCATCCATATTGACGGAGGAGAGGGTGTGGGCAGAGTGACCCGGCCGGGGCTGAACCAGCCGGTGGGCAGCGCCGCCATCAATGAAACTCCCCGGAGGATGATCCGCAAGAACGTGGAGCAGGTCTGCCGGGCATATGGATATACCGGAGGGATGGATGTGGTCATTGAGATTCCCGGCGGCCAGGAGACTGCCCGGAAGACTTTCAATCCCCGGCTGGGGATTGAGGGAGGGCTTTCGGTTCTGGGAACCAGCGGTATCGTGGTGCCCATGAGCGAAGCGGCGCTGGTGGCCAGCCTCCGGCTGGAGATGAAGATGCTCAGAGAGAGCGGAGGGGAGTATCTGGTGATCACCCCCGGAAATTACGGACAGACGTTTTCCCGGGAGATGAAAGGACTGGATCTTACTTACTCCATGAAGTGCAGCAATTATGTGGGAGAAACTCTGGATATGGCCCGGGAGCTGGGGGTGAAGGGAATCCTTTTTATCGCTCATATCGGGAAATTTATCAAAGTGGCGGGAGGGATCATGAATACCCATTCCCGGAATGCGGACAGCCGGGCGGAGCTGATGGCGGCCAATGCCTTCCGGGCCGGCGCCGCGCCGGATACGGTAAGACGGATCCTGGATTCCAACACCACCGAGGAATGTGTGGATATCCTGCTGGAATCGGGAGATCTGGAGGGTACCATGGAACAGACAGCCTGCCGTGTGGACGGCTATCTGAAGCGCCGGGCAGGGGAATCGCTGGAGGTGGGAACCATCCTGTTTTCCAGCGTCCATGGATTTCTGGCACAGACAAAGGCAGTTCCCCGGCTGCTGGAGAAGATCCGAAAACAGGCAGAACAGCAGTCCGCCGGAGGGCAGGACGGCGGCGGAAAAGCCGGTGGGCAATGAGCGATACGGGACCAAACGGACATGCCGGCAGTCGTCCGGGGTTTTGTCCGCGGAACGAAACAGGAACAGGAGAAGAAGTTATGGCAGGAAAATTATATGGTGTAGGCGTTGGACCGGGAGATCCGGAGCTGCTGACGGTAAAAGCTCTCCGGCTGATCCGGGAGAATCCGGTGATCGCGGTGCCGGGAAATGATATCAGGGGAAGCGTGGCTTATCAGATCGTAAAAGGCGTTTATCAGGAGCTGGATGAGAAAACCCTGGTTCCGGTGGCCATGCCCATGACAAAGGACAGGGCAGTGCTTGAGGCCAATCATGCCAAAGCGGCTGCGGATGTAGAAGGATTCCTGAAGGAGGGAAAAAACGTGGTGTTTCTCACCCTGGGAGATCCCACAGTGTACTCCACTTACCTGTATGTGCACAAGAGGATCCTGGAAATGGGATATGAAGCGGAGATCGTCAGCGGGATCACCTCCTTCTGCGCTGTGGCCGCCAGGCTGAATATGGGACTGGTGGAGATGGCTCAGCCGCTGCATGTGATCCCTGCCACCTACAGGGCGGAGGAAATGGACGAGATCCTGAAGCTTCCCGGCACCAAGGTGCTGATGAAGACCGGAAGGAAAATGAAAGAGGTGCGGGAAAGCATTTTAAGAAGCGGCCAGAAGGCAGTGATGATCGAAAACTGCGGGATGCCGGGAGAAAAGATTTACGGAAGCGCCGGGGAGATCCCGGAGAGCGCCGGTTACTATTCGCTGATCATTGTGAAGGGAGAAGAGGTATGATACATTTTGTGGGAGCGGGATCCGGAGCGGCGGATCTGATCACTCTGCGGGGAAAGAAATTTCTGGAGGAGGCGGATGTGATCATCTATGCAGGCTCGCTGGTAAATCCCCGGCTTCTGGACTGGGCAAAGCCGGGATGCCGGATCTATAACAGCGCCAGGATGACTCTGGAGGAAGTGCTGGAGGTGATGACGCAGGCGGAGGAGGAAGGACAGACTACCGTACGGCTTCACACGGGAGACCCTTCTCTTTACGGAGCCATTCGGGAACAGATGGATGTGTTGGAGGAAAAAGGGATTTCTTATGATTACTGTCCCGGGGTCAGCTCCTTTTGCGGGGCGGCTTCTGCCCTGAATCTGGAGTATACCCTTCCGGATGTGTCCCAAAGTGTGATCATCACCCGGATGGCGGGCAGGACCCCGGTGCCGGAAAAGGAGAGCATCGAGGCTTTTGCGGCGCATCAGGCTACCATGGTGATATTTTTAAGCACCGGGATGCTGGAGGAGCTGTCCCGCCGGCTGATCGCGGGAGGCTACACCGCGGACACCCCGGCGGCCATTGTCTACAAGGCCACCTGGGAGGATGAAAAATCCTTTGTCTGCACGGTGGGTACCCTGGCGGAAACCGCCAGAGAAAACGGGATCACCAAGACCGCTCTGATGATCATCGGAGATGTGGTGGCCCACAGCCGCTACAACAGATCGGAGCTGTATAACCCGGCATTTTCCACGGAATTCCGTCAGGCAAGCCGGTAGGAGCAGCCGGGATGAGCAGAAAAGACGGGGACAGCCCCAAGACGGCGGTGATCGCCTTTACCGGACGGGGAATGAGGCTGGCTGGGCGGATCGGAGAATTTCTGAAGAGCCGTGGAGAGGAATGCACGGTTTATATAAAAAGCCGTCATGTACAGGCACCTGCGGATGGATCGGTCCATCTGGTGGAGCAGTCCCTGGGAGAATGGGCCGCCAGGGTGATCCCCCGGATGGATGCGGTGATCTTTGTGGGGGCGGCGGGAATCGCGGTGCGTACCATGGCGCCCTTTGTGAAAAGCAAAAGGACGGATCCCGCAGTGCTGGTGCTGGACGAGGCAGGCAGTTTCTGCATCTCCCTGCTGTCCGGCCATCTGGGAGGGGCCAACGCGCTGGCGCTCCGGGTGTCTGACGCTGTGGGAGCCCGGCCGGTGATCACCACCGCCACCGATGTGAACGGAAAGCTGGCTGTAGATGTATTTGCCGCGAAAAACCATCTGTGGATCGGGGACATGGGACTGGCCAAGGAGGTATCGGCCAGGATCCTGGAAGGCTGCCGGCTGAAGATCCGCGCCGGCGTCGGGTTCCGGGGAAGTCTGGCAGAGATGCTGCCCCAGGAGCTGGAAGAAGCTTCGGGAGGGGAATCCTTCTGTGATCTCCAGATCCTGCTTCCGGAGGGAGAGATCCTGCACCTGGTCCCCCGAAATGTGACGGTGGGGATCGGCTGCCGCAGAGGTGTCCCCGGGGAAACGGTGGAGCGGCAGGTGAAAAAAGCCCTTTTGAGAGCGGGGATCTTTCCTCAGGCCGTCTGCCGGGCTGCCAGTATCGATCTGAAAAAGGAGGAACAGGGAATCCTGGATTTCTGCGGGAAATGGGGGATCCCCTTTGTGACGTATCCGGCCAAGGAACTGAAAAACGTTCCCGGCAGTTTTACCCCCTCAGCCTTTGTGAAGGGAGTGACAGGGGTGGATAATGTGTGTGAGCGCAGCGCCGTGCTGGGAAGCGGAACGGGACGGCTGCTGGCGAAAAAATACGGAGAAGAGGGCGTCACCGTGGCGTGCGCCGTGGAAGATTGGAGTGTGGAATTTTGAAAAAATTGTATGTGGTAGGGATCGGACCGGGAGCGTATGAGCAGATGACTCTGAAGGCTGTCCGGACCCTCAGGGAGAGCGATGTGATCATAGGATACACCGTCTATGTGGATCTGGTGCGGGAGCATTTCCCCGGGAAGGAATTTCTCACGACACCGATGAAAAAAGAGGTGGACCGGTGTGTGATGGCCTTTGAGGAGGCCCGGAAGGGAAAGACGGTGGCCATGATCTGCAGCGGCGATGCCGGGGTGTACGGTATGGCCGGACTGATGTACCAGGTGGGCGAGAACTATCCGGAGGTGGAGCTGGAGATCATTCCGGGAGTGACCGCGGCCACCGGAGGAGCCGCGGTGCTGGGAGCGCCTCTGATCCATGATTTCTGCCTGATCAGCCTGAGCGATCTGCTGACCCCCTGGGAGAAGATCGAGGCCCGGCTTCTGGCTGCGGCCAGGGCGGATTTTGTGGTGTGCCTGTACAATCCTTCCAGCAAAAAGCGGCATGATTACCTGAAAAAGGCATGCGAACTGATGATGCAGTACAAATCCCGGGACACGGTCTGCGGTATTGTCTCTCAGATCGGCAGAAGCGGAGAGAGCGCCCGGGTAATGACCCTTGAGGAGCTGGCGGATACCCAGGTGGATATGTTTACCACGGTATGGGTGGGAAATTCCCAGACCCGCAGGATCGGCGGCAAGATGGTGACGCCCAGAGGTTATAAGAATGTGTAGATTTTTGATTTTTGCCGGAACCCTGGAGGGACGGAGGGTGGCGGAGTATCTGAACGGCAGGAAGCTGTCTGCCCGGGTATGTGTTGCCACCGAATATGGGGAAAGCCTTCTTCCCCGGGGAGAATATCTGCGGATATCCCATGAACGGCTGGATCAGGAGCAGATGGAAGCCCTGATGGAGGATATGAAGAGGCGGGAGCCGGATACCCTGGTGATCGACGCCACCCACCCGTATGCGGCGGCTGTCACGGAAAATATCCGGAGGGCCTGCCGGAAAACGGGACTGCCCAGGCTGCGGCTGATCCGGCAGGAAAGTGACTGGAAGGACGGGGAGGCCGTGTGGGTAAAGAGCACGGAAGAGGCCGTGGAATATCTGAAAAATACAGAGGGAGGGATCCTGGTGACCACCGGAAGCAAGGAGCTGGCGGCATTTACAGGGATCCCTGATTACCGCAGCCGGGTGTATGCCCGGGTGCTTTCCATACCCAAAGTGGTCCGGGAATGCGCCCAGCTGGGATTTGAGGGAAAGCATCTGATCTGTATGCAGGGGCCGTTTTCCAGAGAACTGAACGCCGCCATGATCCGGCAGCTTCAGACCCGCTGGCTGGTGACCAAGGAATCCGGGAGCACGGGGGGATTTTTGGAGAAGTGCCTGGCTGCCCGGGATACCGGGAGTCGTCTGGTCATCATCGGACGGCCGGCAAAGGAAGAGGGAGTGACCCTTCAGGAATGTCTGGAAATCCTCAGGGAGCGGACGGAGACGTCCGGCTGCGGCAGGGGATCTCAGGGTGAGATGTCCGGCTGTAAGGAATCTCAGGGCAGGATATCCGGCAGTATGGAATCCCGGAGGGAGACACCGGACGGCCAGGAAGGCTTTCGGACGGCACCTTCGGATTCCCGGCACACAGACGCGGAGTTCAAGATCCCTTCCGGGACCAGGATCGCTCTGGTGGGGATCGGCATGGGAACGGAAGATACTCTGACGGTGGAAGGGAAGAGAGCGCTGGAGGAAGCACAGCTTCTGATCGGCGCCCGCCGGATGCTGGAGGGGATCGCCCGCCCGGACCAGGCGGTGTTCTATGCCTACCGGCCTCTGGAGATCCGGGACTATATCGCGGCACACCCCCAGTACCGGAAAGTGGCGGTGGCCCTTTCCGGGGATGTGGGATTCTACAGCGGCGCCAGAGGACTTCTGGAGGTTCTGGGAGATGGCGTGCAGGTCTGCTGCGGGATTTCTTCCATGATCTATTTCTGCGGACGGCTTCAGACGCCCTGGGAGGATGCGGTGCCGGTGAGTGTCCACGGACGCCGGACAAATATCCCGGGATTTGTAAAGGAAAACCGGAAAGTGTTCGCCATCGTGGGAAGTGCCGGGGGAGCCGGCGAGATCTGCCGGCAGCTGACGGATTACGGTATGGGTGAGATCCGGGTGGCTGTGGGAGAACGGCTGTCCTATCCGGATGAGAAAATATCTCATGGAACTGCCGCAGATCTGGCTGACTGCGTGACGGATCCTTTGAGCGTCATGCTGCTGGAAAATCCCCGGGCAAAAGACCATGTGGTAACTCACGGGATCGGGGACGGAGAGTTCCTCCGGGATAAGGTTCCCATGACCAAGGAGGAGGTGCGCAGTGTCTCCCTGTCCAAGCTGCGGCTCACCAGAGACGCGGTGGTCTACGACGTGGGGGCCGGCACCGGGTCCGTGGCGGTGGAGATGGCGCGGATGGCTGTGGAAGGCCGGGTATACGCCATAGAAAAGAAACCGGAGGCAGTGGAGCTGATCCGCAGAAACAGGCAGAAATTTGCCGTTCCCAACCTGGAGGTGGCGGAAGGGCTGGCGCCGGAGGCCTGCCGGGATCTCCCGGCGCCTACGCATGCGTTTATCGGAGGATCCTCCGGGAACCTGCGGGAGATCCTGGAGCTGCTGCTGGAGAAAAATCCTCACATCAGGATCGTGATCAACTGCATCACGCTGGAAACTGTGGCGGAAGCCCTTTCCAGCATCAGCCAGCTTCCGGTGGAGGATGTGGATATTGCCCAGATCACAGTGGCAAAGGGGAAAAAGGCGGGATCCTATCATCTGATGATGGGACAGAATCCTGTGAGTGTGATCTCCTTTACCGGACGCGGAACAGAAGATGCTGAGGCTGCGCAGCCGGGAGGGCAGACTGCCCTGCTGTAACGGCTGGCGGGCGGAAAGGAAGAAGCTATGGAGCAAGAGACGCGAATCCCCAGGATCCTGCTGGCAGCGGCCAGAAGCGGCAGCGGGAAAACACTGATCACCTGCGGAATCCTGGCAGCGCTGAAAAACAGAGGGCTGCAGGTGGCCTCCTTTAAGTGCGGACCGGACTACATCGATCCCATGTTTCACAGCCGGGTGATCGGGACCAGAAGCCGGAATCTGGACACCTTCTTCGCGGGGAAGGAGACGGTACGCCGTCTGCTGGTAAAAAATGCCGCCGACTGCCAGATATCTGTGATCGAAGGCGTGATGGGATATTACGACGGCCTGGCGGGCACCTCCTGGCAGGCCAGCGCCTATGATGTGGCGGCAAAAACGGAAACCCCGGCGGTATTTATCCTGGACTGTCAGGGGAGCAGCCTGTCGCTGATCCCGTTTCTGAAGGGATTTCTGGAATACCGGAAGGACAGCGGGATCCGGGGCGTGATCCTGAACCGGATTTCTCCCATGCTGTATCCCCGGATGAAAAAGCTAATGGAAGAGCAGCTTCCTCTCCGGGTGCTGGGCTACGTGCCCAGGCTTTCGGACTGCGTGCTGGAAAGCCGTCACCTGGGACTGGTGATGCCCCACGAGATCCCCCAGCTTCGGAGAAAGCTGGATACTCTGGCAAAAGAACTGGAAAAGACCCTGGATCTGGACGCCCTGCTGAAACTGGCGGAGGAGGCGCCTCCCCTGGTAACGGAGGAAAAAACAGAAAAGCTGTATCATACCAGCCGGCCGGTCTCCATCGGTGTGGCCCGGGACGAGGCCTTCTGCTTTTTCTATCAGGACAATCTGGATCTTCTGGAGGAGATGGGAGCCAGGCTGGTGTATTTTTCCCCCATCCGGGATGAAAAGCTTCCGGAGGGGATCTGCGGAATGATCCTGAACGGGGGATATCCGGAGCTGTATGCCCGCCAGCTGTCCGAAAACACCGCCATGCGGGAGTCGGTGCGCCGGGCGATCGCCGGAGGGATGCCTTACACGGCGGAGTGCGGAGGCTTTCTGTATCTTCACCGGGAGATGGAGGATATGGAGGGAAGATCCTGGCCGATGGCGGGGGTGATCCCCGGCCGGGCCTGGAGGACGGAAGGGCTGAAGCGATTCGGCTATGTAACGCTGGATGGCGGACGCTGTTTCGGCCGGAATGTGGGGCCGATACCGGCCCATGAATTTCATTACTTTGATTCAGACTGCTGCGGAGAGGACTTTGAGGCTCAAAAACCCCTCAGCGCCAGATCCTGGCGCTGCATCCACAGCAATGACCGTGGGATGGCGGGATTTCCCCATCTCTATTACTATGGAAATTTAAAACTGCCGGAGGCTTTTCTGAAAGCCTGCGAAGAATGGGAGGTAAGATCATGAATCTGGAAGAAGCATTGGGACGTATCCGTCCGGCCAGTAAGGAGGCCATGGATGCGGCCCGGGACAGATGGGACAATATCGCCATGCCGCTGCACAGCCTGGGCAGGCTGCAGGATACGGTGGTACGCATTGCCGGAATGACGGGAAGCGTCCAGGTGGATCTGAGAAAGAAGGGGCTGGTGGTAATGTGCGCCGATAACGGCGTGGTGGAAGAGGGAGTGACCCAGTCCGGCCAGGAGGTGACCCTGATCGTGGCTGAAAATTTCCTGCAGAAGAAGGCGACTGCCAGTCTGTTCTGCCGTCAGGCGGGAGCGGATATCTTTCCTGTGGACATCGGTATCGCTTCTGACAGCAATATCATCAACCGGAAGATCGCCTATGGAACGAAAAATATGGCAAAGGAGCCTGCCATGACCCGGGCGGAGGCCATAAAAGCCATTGAAGTGGGAATCTCCATGGCAGAGGAGCTGAAGGAGCGGGGATACTCCATCATAGCCACGGGGGAAATGGGGATCGGAAATACCACCACCAGCAGCGCGGTGGTCTCGGTCCTTCTGGATCAGGAGCCGGCGGCTGTCACCGGACGGGGAGCCGGCCTTTCCAGTGAAGGGCTGAACCGGAAGGTGGAGACCATCCGCAGGGCTATTGCGCTGCACCGTCCGGATCCCAGGGATGTGGTAGACGTACTTTCCAAGGTGGGAGGTCTGGATCTGGCGGGTCTGGCCGGTGTGTTCCTGGGAGGAGCGGCTCTTGGGATCCCGGTGGTGGCGGACGGATTTATCTCCTGTACGGCAGCCCTGTGCGCGGTGAGGATGTGTCCCCAGGTCAGAGATTATATCATCACCTCCCATCAGTCCAAGGAGCCGGGAGCCAGAATGGTGCTGGAAGCGCTGGAAATACCGGTATTCCTCACCTGCGATATGTGTCTGGGAGAAGGAACGGGAGCAGTGGCCATCTATCCGCTGCTGGATATGGCCATGGCGGTGTACAATGGAATGTGTACCTTCGGGGATATCCATATTGATAATTATGTGCCCCTGTCTTAACGGGAAGGGAGGACAGCATGTTTCATCTGATCACCGGAGGAAGCGGCAGCGGCAAGTCCGCCTTCGCGGAGGAGTGCATCTGCGGCTTCCGGGGACATAAAAGAATCTATATCGCCACCATGTTTCCCTTCGACGGGGAAAGTCATGAGAGGATCCGCCGCCATCGCCGGATGCGGAAGGAAAAGAAGTTTGAAACCGTGGAGCGGTACACCGATCTGGCGGGGCTTTCTCTGGAACCGGAGGCGGATGTGCTTCTGGAATGCATGTCCAATCTGGCGGCAAATGAAATGTACCGTCAGGAGGGAGCCGGGGAACATACGGTGGAGGCTGTGCTTGCGGGAATTGACAGGCTGCTGGAAGAGAGCCGGAATCTGGTGGTGGTCACCAACGAGATCTTTTCCGATGGGGTCCGGTATGATCCCTCCACGGAGAAATACCTGGAATATCTGGGAGAGATCAACCGGAGGATGGCGGTCCGGGCGGACCGGGTCACAGAGGTGGTCTGCGGGATCCCGGTACAGATAAAACCGGCAGAGGACAGGGAAAGGAGATGAGAGGGGACAGTATGAAAAGAATGGTGCAGAGTTTTCTGATCGCCTTTTCCATGTATTCCAAGATCCCCATGCCCCGCTGTGAGTGGAATGAGGAAAATATGGCCTATACCATGTGCTTTTTCCCCTGGGTGGGAGCGGTGATCGGAGGACTTACCTGGGGCTTCGGAATTCTGGGAAGACAGCTGGGACTGGACCACGCGTTTTACGCGGTGATCCTGGTACTGATCCCGTGGCTGGTGACAGGGGGGATCCACCTGGACGGCCTTCTGGATACAGCGGACGCCCTGAGCTCCTGGCAGGAGAGGGAGCGGCGTCTGGAGATCCTGAAGGATTCCCACGCGGGGGCATTTGCCGTGATCACCTGCGGGGTGTATTTTCTGTTTTACTACGGGGTGTACAGCCAGATGAGTCTTCGGGCTCTTCCGGTAATCGCCGTAAGCTTTATGCTTTCCCGGACCCTGAGCGGCCTGGCGGTGGTGACATTTCCCAAGGCCAAAAAGACCGGATCGGTGTCCGCCATGGCCCGGGGAGCCAGGGATACCCAGGTGGAGATCACGCTGGGGATCTATCTGGCGCTGATCCTGGCGGTACTGCTGCTTCTGGACTGGCAGCTGGGTCTGGTGTGCTTTGGGGCGGCTCTGGGAGTTTTCTGGTATTATCATCACATGGCCATGAAGTATTTCGGAGGGACTACGGGAGATCTGGCGGGATATTTTGTGTCACTGTGCGAGCTGATCTGTGCCTTCGCGGTGGTGGCAGCGGCGGCGGTCCTGTAAGAAGAACGGCAGAAAAACAGGAAGAGGACATGGGATCCGGGCAGCTTGTCCGCGCCCCGGCAGCGAAGATCGCAGTCTGTGTGCATGTATTTGCGGCGGGGAAGCCGGAAGGCCAAACGGTCAGCGGGGAATGCGTCCGGACCGGTATGCCTTCAAGGGAAAAGAGAGGAGAACAGAAATGAAGCTGGTGATAGGAGGAGCCTGGCAGGGAAAACGGGCCCTGGCGGAAGCAAGATACGGGATTCCCGGGGACGGCTGGACGGACGGGGAGATCTGTTCCAGGGAGGAGTTTGGGAAGGCGGAGGCGGTCTGCAGCCTTCACGCCTATATCCGACGGCAGATGGAGCAGGGAACCGGGATGGAAGTCCTGGCTGCTGAGATCGAAGAGAGGGCACGGCGGGGTCTGAAGATCGTCACCTCCGATGAGGTGGGATACGGCGTGGTCCCCATGGATGCCAAAGAGCGGGCCTGGCGGGAAGCCTGCGGAAGGATCTGCACCCGGCTGGCGGCCGTATCGGATGAAGTGGTGCGGGTCTGCTGCGGTGTGGGGATGGTGATCAAAGGATGAAGGTGATACTGATCCGCCACGGCATGACCCATGGAAATACGCTGTCCCGTTATATCGGCGTTACCGACGAGCCTCTTTGTCCGGAAGGTCTCCGGGCGCTGGAGGAGAGAAGCTATCCTCCAGCGGAAAAGATATTTTCCAGTCCTCTTCTGCGGTGCCTGCAGACGGCAGCACAGATCTATCCCCATCTGGCTCCTCAGACGGAGGAACTGCTGGCGGAATGCCACTTCGGTGAATTTGAGAATAAAAACTGGAGGGAGCTTTCCGGAAATCCCCGCTATCAGCAGTGGATCGACAGCAACGGAACCCTCCCCTTTCCCGGAGGGGAGAGCAGGGAGGCTTTTGCCGAAAGGTGTATCCGGGGATTTGAAAAAACGGTGGAGCAATGTCTTGCGGAACAGGTAACTCAGGCGGCCTGGGTGGTCCACGGAGGGACCATTATGAGTATCCTGGAGCGGTTTGCCGTTCCCTCCCGGGAATACTACCAGTGGAGTGTGAAAAACGGGGAGGGCTATCTGGCCTGGCTGGAGCCTGAAAAATGGAAGGACGGACAAAAGGAACTTATCCGGATCCGGCCCCTTGGCTGAAATGCCGTCAGAAACCGCGGCGATCCGGCCAAGAGGATGCGCCGCCGGTACACGGCGGTCCCGGGGGACAGCCCCGGGGCCGGCGGCGGCTAAAAATCATATCTGACGAGGAAGAAAGCGTATGAAATGGACTTTACTGGCCGTGGTACTCGGCTTTTTCCTGGATCTTCTGCTGGGAGATCCCCGGTGGCTGTACCATCCGGTGCGGATCATCGGAAACGGGATCTCACTTGCGGAAAAATTACTGCGCAGGTGGTTTCCCGCCACAAAAACAGGGGAGCGGGCGGCAGGCGTTTTGCTGGTGCTGGTGATCGTGATCTGTTCCGCCGGAATCCCTTTCCTGATCCTGTGGGGAGCGTATACGATCCATACAGCCCTGGGAGTGGCGCTGGAGACCTGGATGTGCTACCAGCTTCTGGCCACCCGCTCTCTGCGGGATGAGAGCAGAAAGGTGTATGACGCTCTGAAAACAGGGGATCTGGAAAAATCCCGCTATGCCGTCTCCATGATCGTGGGACGGGATACCGATGCCCTGTCCGCCCGGGGAGTGACCAAAGCGGCGGTGGAGACGGTGGCGGAGAACACTTCCGACGGCATTGTGGCCCCGCTTTTTTATATGATGATCGGGGGAGCGGTGCTGGGATTTGCCTATAAAGCCGTGAATACCATGGACTCCATGGTGGGATACAGGAACGAGAAGTATCAGTACTTCGGCACTGCGGCGGCCCGGCTGGACGATGTGCTGAATTACCTGCCGGCCAGGATCTCCGCATGGCTGATGATCCTGGGGGCATATCTTGGAGGCATGGACGGAAAGAATGCCCGGCGGATCTACCTGAGGGACAGATATAAGCATGCCAGCCCCAATTCCGCCCATACCGAGGCGGTGATGGCAGGAGCGCTGAGGATCCAGCTGGCCGGCGACGCCTGGTACTTTGGAAAGCTGCACAAAAAGGAGTTTCTGGGAGATGGGCTGCGCAAGGTGGAGCCGGAGGATATTCCCCGGTCCCACCGTCTGATGTATCTGACTGCCATTCTGGCGCTGGCGGCGTTTGCGGCGGTAAGAGCTGCGGTCTGTCTGGCGCTGGGAGTCTGGTTCTGAAACAGGCTGCAATTTTGCAGCCTGGCGCCCGCAAATCTCGGGATCACGCTGCGAATGCAGCGGGATCTACACTCCGTTTCGGTCGGCGCTTAACGTGTGCCACTGGCACACAGCGCCCTCGCGGGACAGTAGAAGGCTGAACTGTAATCTGCTGCCAACTTTCCCGGAGGGGATTCGGCTTTGACACGAGAACTACCACAGAAAGGAACTGGGAAAATGAAAGCGTATGTACATGGAGGGGATGTTTACCGGCATCCGGACGTGCTGGATTTTTCAGCGAACATCAATCCGCTGGGGACGCCCTGGGGGGTGATCAGGGCCGCCCGGGAGAGTATGGACAGGATCGCCTGTTATCCGGATGCGGCCAAGGAAAAGCTGCGGGAAAAGCTGGCCTGTGACCAGGGAGTCCGGCCGGAATGGCTGATTTTCGGAAATGGAGCCGCGGAGCTGATCTTTTCCCTGGTATGGGCGGTAAGACCCCGGAAGGCACTGGTGCTGGCTCCCACCTTCGCGGAGTATGAGCAGGCCCTTCGGGGGGCCGGCTGCCAGGTGGAATACTGTACGCTTACGGCATCGGAGGGATTTCTGGCAGGAGAAAAGCTGCTGGACCGGATCCGCAAGACAGAGCCCCAGCTGGTATTCCTCTGCAATCCCAATAATCCCACGGGACTTCTGGCAGAGCCGTCCCTTCTGCGGCGGCTGGCCGGGCTTTGCAGGGAAAAAAAAATCCTGCTGGCTGTGGATGAGTGCTTCATGGATTTTGTTCCCCGGCCGGAAGAACACACTCTGAAGCCTTTGCTGGACTCTGTTCCCGGACTGTTTCTCCTGAAGGCGTTTACCAAGACGTACGCCATGGCCGGGCTGCGGCTGGGGTATGGGATCTGTTCGGATCCCGGACTCCTGGAGGCCATGGAAAACAGGATGCAGCCCTGGAATGTGTCCATTCCCGCCCAGGAAGCCGGTTTGGCGGCTCTGGAAGAGGGAGACTATGTAAAGGAGGCCAGAAGGCTGGTCTTTCGGGAATCGGTCTGGCTTAAGGAGCAGCTGAAGGCTCTGGGATATTCGGTGTATGATTCCCAGGCCAACTATATCTTTTTCAGGGGCGAGGAGACCCTGGGAGAATGTCTCCTGAAGAAACAGATCATGGTCCGGGACTGCAGCAATTACCGGGGGCTTGAGAAAGGGTACTACCGGATCGCGGTGAGGACCCGCAGGGAAAACGAGGCACTGCTGGCGGCAGTGAGAAAGGTGAGGGAAGAATGGCAAAAGCAATCATGATTCAGGGTACCATGTCAAATGCGGGAAAAAGTCTTCTGTGTGCCGGCCTGTGCCGGATCTTCCGGCAGGACGGCTTTCGGGTAGCGCCCTTCAAATCCCAGAATATGGCGCTGAATTCCTTTATCACGGAGGAAGGCCTGGAGATGGGGCGGGCTCAGGTAATGCAGGCGGAGGCGGCGGGTATCGCCCCCTCTGTGCTGATGAACCCCATCCTGTTAAAGCCCACCAACGATGTGGGAAGTCAGGTGATCGTCAATGGAGAGGTCCTGGGAAATATGAGCGCAAGGGATTATTTCGCTTATAAGCATAAGCTGATCCCCGATATCCTGTCGGCCTATGAAAAGCTGGCCGGGGAGAATGACATTATCGTGATCGAGGGCGCCGGAAGTCCTGCGGAGATCAATCTGAAGCAGGAGGATATCGTCAACATGGGAATGGCCAGGATGGCAAAGGCTCCGGTGCTGCTGGTGGGAGACATCGACAGGGGCGGAGTGTTTGCCCAGCTGGTGGGAACGGTGGCTCTTCTGGAGGAGGAAGAGCGGAAGATGGTGAAAGGCCTGATCATCAATAAGTTCCGGGGAGACAAGTCCATCCTGGATCCGGGCGTTAAGATGCTGGAGGAGCGGTGCGGCATTCCTGTGGTGGGAGTAGCTCCCTACCTGAACATCCAGATGGAGGATGAGGACAGTCTGACGGAGCGGTTTGACCGGAAGCAGGAGGTGGGGATGATCGATATCGCGGTGATCCGTCTGCCCAGGATTTCCAATTTTACCGACTTTAATCCCTTTGAGAGCATGCCGGGGGTTTCCCTGCGCTACGTGCAGCGGGTGGGGGATCTGAGAGATCCGGATATGATCATACTGCCGGGGACCAAGAATACCATGGAGGATCTGACCTGGCTGCGGGAGAGCGGTATGGAGGCCGCCATCCAGAAGGAAGCGTCCAGAGGAAAGATCATCTTCGGAGTCTGCGGCGGCTACCAGATGCTGGGAGAGACCCTTTCCGATCCGGAGGGAGTGGAAGCCGGAGGCTCCATGAGAGGAATGGGGCTTCTTCCCATGGATACCGTATTTGCCGGACAGAAGACCAGAACCCGGGTAAAGGGAATGTTCCAGAGCGGGGAAGGCCAGCTTGAGGAGCTGAACGGCGTCAGTCTGGAGGGCTATGAGATCCACATGGGGGTCAGCAGTCTCAGGGAAGGGGCCAGAGCGCTGACCCGGATCCGGGACTTCGCGGCCACCAGGCAGGAAAAACTGGACGGCGCCTGCCGGGAAAACGTCTATGGGACGTATGTACACGGGGTATTTGACCGGGAAGCGGTGGCCCAGGCTGTGGTGCGGGCCCTGGGAAGACGGAAGGGGATTGACGCCGGGGCCATTGCCGGTGTGGATTTCCGGAAGTTTAAGGAGACGCAGTACGATATCCTAGCTGCCGGACTGAGAAAGCATCTGGATATGGAGAAGATCTATGAGATTCTGAAGGAGGGTCTGTGATGAAAGTAGAGCTGGAAAACGTAAAACCCAGAGATATTGAGCGGAGAAGCTTTGAGATCATTTCCCGGGAGCTGGGGGAAAAGAAGCTGGATCCGGATAAGGAACTGATCATCAAGCGGTGTATCCATACCAGCGCGGATTTTGACTATGCGGACAATCTGTGCTTTTCCCGGGGAGCAGTGGAAAAGGCCATAGAAGCCATAAAAGCCGGAGCATCTGTGGTGACGGATACCCAGATGGGAAAAGCCGGCATCAACAAGCGGGCGCTGGCCAGATACGGAGGACAGGTGTACTGCTTTATGTCCGATGAGGATGTGGCAGCGGCGGCGAAAGAGCGGGGGTGCACCCGGGCCACGGCCAGTATGGACAAGGCGGCAGAGCTTACCGGCCCCGTGATCTTCGCCATCGGAAATGCGCCCACGGCCCTGGTAAGGCTTTATGAGCTGATCCGGGAAGGGAAAATCTCACCGGCTCTGGTGATCGGCGTTCCGGTGGGATTCGTGAATGTGGTGCAGTCCAAGGAGCTGATCATGGATACGGAGGTACCCTACATTGTGGCCAGGGGAAGAAAAGGCGGGAGCAATATCGCGGCCTGTATCTGCAACGCGCTGCTGTATATGATAGACGACAGAAGAGAGTGACAGCGGCGGCGGGACCGGAGCCGTTACGGCTTTTGGGGATCCGGCGGCGGATCAGAAACCCCGCGGCAGTCGCCAAATGGACATGCGGGCATGTCCGCCTGGCTGGCTGTCCGGGAAATGAAGGGGCAGAGGTGAAGCGGTGATGAAAGCGGAATTTCCTTACGGGGAATGCCATATGCATATTTTTATGAACGGGACGGACTATCACGCGGCGGTGCGGGCCCAGCGGGGAGGCGTGGACGAAGGTGTGATCCGGAGAAATTTCCTGGAATATCAGAAACGGGGGATCACCTGGCTCAGGGATGGGGGAGATCACTACGGTACCTCCCGGAGAGCCAGGGAAATAGCTCCGGAATACGGGATCACTTATCTGACCCCGGTGTTTGCCATCCACAAGGAGGGCCATTACGGCGGCATTGTGGGGAAGACGTTCCGGAATATGAAGGAATACCGGGAGCTGATCGGGGAGCTTCGGCGGCAGGGGGGAGATTTCGTGAAGATCATGATCTCCGGTATCATGGATTTTGACCGGGGAGGGCTGACAGAGGAATCCCTTTCGGAGCGGGAGATCCGGGAGATGATCCATATCGCCCATGAAGAGGGATTCCCCGTGATGGCCCATACCAACGGCAGCCGGGCAGCCCTCTGTGCTGTGGAAGCGGGAGTGGACAGTATGGAGCACGGAAATTTTATGGAGGAGGAGGCTCTCCATGCCCTGGCGGAAAGCCGTACCGTGTGGGTTCCCACTGTAGTGACCGTAAAAAATCTCATCGGTGACGGCCGGTTTCCGGATCCCGTGGTAAGGGAGATCTGGGAAGGGCAGAAGGAAAATCTGCGGCTGGCGTACCGCCTGGGAGCCCGAATGGCGCTGGGAAGCGATGCGGGCGCCTACCGGGTGCTCCACGGACAGGGACTTTTGGATGAGTATGCGGCTTTTGGGGAGGCTCTTTCCGGATTTTCCGGATGGGAGGAGCGGATCCGCAGAGGCGATGCGCAGATCCGGGAGGTATTTTCCGCCGGAGCTTCCCGCTGGGGCCGGAAATAACAGTTTGGCCATCTGTCACCCGGCAGCGGTAACAGTTCAGCCTTCCGGCTTCACTGTTACAAATGCATGCACACAGGCTGCGATTTTCGCAGCCTGGCGCCCGCAAGTCTCGGGATCACGCTGTGAATGCAGCGTGACACCTCGCGGGACATTGGAAGGCTGAACTGTTACCGGCAGCGGTGTCGAAGCTTGATAGAACCTTGACTTTTACCTGGGAATATGGTACGCTAATTTCATATTTTGAGGGAGGGGTGAAGAAGGCGAACATGAACAACTTTGGGCGGTGAGCCAGAAGGAAAGCTCATGGCCACGGGCGTTGCTCCTGACAGTGTTTTGAATAGTGAAAGGTGTAGCCGATGGAGAGGGAAGATCCGCGAGGCTATGCTTTTTTAGCGTAGACACTGTATGAGACCCCGGTATTTTTTACAGGCTTTTTTATTTTATCTTGAATGAATTGGGGATCGACCAATTTTTTCTTGGCTGATTTGAAGGAGGAAACATATGGAATTTCTTATTGAAGGCGTTATGGCCCTGACATGGAAGCAGGTGGTAATGTATGTGGTGGGCGTTGTTCTGATCTGGCTTGCCATCAAGAAAGAGTATGAGCCATCGCTGCTGCTTCCCATGGGATTTGGCGCGATTTTGGTAAACCTGCCTGCTTCAGGTGTTCTGGATCAGGTGCTTCAGGGAGGTATCGAATCCCACGGTATCATTTCCTGGCTGTTTGAGGTGGGTATCGACGCATCTGAAGCGATGCCGATCCTGCTGTTTATCGGTATCGGAGCGATGATTGATTTCGGACCTCTCCTGTCCAACCCGGTCATGTTCCTGTTTGGCGCAGGCGCTCAGTTTGGTATTTTCGCGGCTATCCTGGTGGCTGCGATGCTGGGATTCGACCTGAAGGATGCCGCTTCCATCGGTATCATCGGTGCGGCTGACGGCCCCACCTCCATCCTGGTATCCCAGATCATGCAGTCCAACTATATCGGACCTATCGCGGTGGCGGCCTATTCTTACATGGCGCTGGTTCCCATTATCCAGCCGGCAGCCATCAAACTGGTAACCACCAAAAAAGAGCGCAGGATCCACATGGAGTACAATCCCAAAAACGTAAGCAAGGCTATGCGTATCGCTTTCCCCATCGCGGTAACAGTGATCGTAGGTCTGATCGCTCCCACATCTGTGGCTCTGGTAGGCTTCCTGATGTTCGGAAACCTGATCCGGGAGTGCGGTGTTCTGGGAACTCTGTCTGACACGGCCCAGAACAATCTGGCAAACCTGATCACCCTGCTTCTGGGAATCACGATTTCCTTCAGTATGCAGGCGGAGAACTTTGTGCAGATTGAGACCATCATGATCATGGTGATCGGTCTGTTCGCGTTTATCATGGATACCATCGGCGGCGTTGTATTTGCCAAGATCATCAATCTGTTCCTGAAGAAGAAGATCAATCCCATGATCGGAGGAGCCGGAATCTCCGCATTCCCCATGTCCTCCCGTGTGGTACAGAGAATTGCCATGGAAGAGGATCCCAGCAATGTGATTCTGATGCATGCGGCGGGAGCCAACGTATCCGGACAGATCGCGTCTGTTATTGCCGGCGGTATGGTGATCAACCTGGTAACGAGTCTGCTGTAAGGAGGTAACGGATATGAATATGGAGAATGTTATGAATGCGCTGGATATCATGTGGAAGGGAATGGGAGGAATCTTCATTACCATTCTGATCATCATGATCTGTGTGCTGATTATGAGCAAACTGGGAAGTAAAAAAGGCGGAGACGATCAGGACAAGGCCTGATCCCGAAAAACTTTCCGGTAATTAGGGAAACAGGGAAACGGTTTCCCATGTGGTCCCTGGAATTTCAGATAAAATAATTAAGATATAAAGGAGGGATAAAACATGGACAGGATAGGAAGGCCGGGAGCGGTGCTTTTTGGCGTGATGCTTGTCTGTGTTTTTCTCTCCTTCTTTTTTGCGCGGGAGGATCAGAAAGATGCGGGACTCGCAGACAGCGGAAAAGGAACGCATCTCATAGGCGCAGATGAATCCGGCCGTCTGGACTCCTGCAGCCCCCTTTCTTTTTGCAGCGGTGTCCGTTCCGGACAGGGAACGAATGTGTTTCGCGGCAATCGTATAAAGATGGGTTCTATGAGGCTGGCGGTTTTGTACAGCCTGTTTTTTGTACTGTCCCTCTGTATTTTCCGCTGGAAGTCACTGAAGCGGATTTTCAGGACTTTTTTGAATTCTGATCTGTTTTTTTCTCTTCGTTTTCTGTGGAACCTGACGGTCCAGCACAGAAAAGACGGAAAAAAATGGAAGTTCATCCATATCATATGACTATAAAGAAAAGGACAGAATATCTTTTTGTGATATTCACCGGGAAAGAGCTGCTGCGGCAGTCTGCCAGGTGAAGCTCTGCCTGTAATACAGGAGAACGGGCAGAGAGACAGAAAGTCGGGTGAAAATCAGATATGAGGAGATTTATCAAGTATTTAAAAGACCAGCCGCCCAGCAGACTGATTGCTCTGGGCTTTGCGGCCGTAATTTTTCTGGGAGCTTTTGTGCTCATGCTGCCTTTTTCCGTACGGGAGGGGGCAACGGTAACCTTTATCGACGCGTTGTTTACGTCCACAAGCGCGGTCTGTGTGACCGGACTGATCGCCATTGATACGGCAGATCATTTTACACCCTTCGGGCAGGGGGTGGTGGCTGCTCTGATACAGATCGGAGGTCTGGGAGTGACTTCCGTGGGAGTGGGACTGATCATCGCCGCCGGAAAGCGGGTCAGCTTCAAGAGCCGGGTACTGGTGAAGGAAGCGCTGAACGTGGACAGTTACCGGGGGATCGTAAAACTGGTAAAATCGGTGCTGCTGCTGACATTGTGCTTTGAGACGGTGGGAGCGGTTTTAAGCTTTCTGGTATTCAGCCAGGACTATCCTCTTCCCCATGCGCTGGGAATCAGCATCTTTCATTCCATTGCGGCTTTTAACAACTCAGGGTTTGACATTCTGGGAGGCCTGCGGAATCTGATTCCTTATCAGACCAATGTACTGCTGAATCTTACAACGGCATTTCTGATCATTTTCGGAGGTCTGGGATTCCTGGTGATCCTGGATATCCTGAAACAGAGAAATTTTCGGAAACTGTCGCTCCACTCCAAAGTGGTGCTCACAACTACCGCGGTGCTGCTGATCGCGGGTACGCTGCTTTTAAAGGCAACAGAGGATATTACATGGATGGGAGCCTTCTTCCACAGTGTATCGGCCAGAACAGCCGGATTTTCCACGTATGCCATTGGAGACTTTACCAATGCCGGTCTGTTCGCTCTCTGTATCCTGATGTTTATCGGCGCGTCTCCGGGTTCTACCGGAGGCGGTATCAAGACCAGCACCTTCTTTCTGCTGATGCAGGGAGTAAAGGGGGTGTGTACCCAAAAAAGTGTCCACGCCTTCCGCAGGGGGATCTCTCAGGAGAATATTTCCAGAGCAAGTATGATCACCATTCTGTCGGTGCTGGTGGTGGCAGTGGCTACCCTGCTGATGTGTGTGCTGGAACCGGAGTGTACTTTCATTCAGCTTTTCTTTGAAGTGGTTTCTGCTTTTGGTACGGTAGGCCTGTCCACGGGGATCACGCCCGGACTGAGCGCTGCGGGAAAGCTGGTGATCATCCTGGTAATGTTTACAGGAAGGATAGGCGCTTTTACGCTTCTTTCCACCTGGTCAGATCATCATCGGGAGACTCATGTACGGTATTCAGAAGAAACGGTTGCTATCGGATAAGCCAAAGATCCCGATGCAGGCATACGGGGCCGGTATCGGGGATCGGACTCTGGCGGCAGCTGCCAGATGGACATGCGGGCATGTACGCCCGGCTCGCTGCCGGCGGGAATCAAAGACCCCGCAGCAAGCTACGGGGCATCAAACTTGCAGCGCAGCAGAGCTGCGGGGTATTTGGTCTTCGCTTCGCTGCGGTCGGCGCTAACCGTGTGCCGCTGGCACACAGCGCCCCTCGCGGCAGGTCTGCGTTCCACTTCGGTCGGCGCTAACCGTGTGCCACCGGCACACAGCGCCGCCAAATGGACATGCAAGCATGTCCGCTTGGCTCGTTGCCCGCGGGAATAAATATTGATAAATAGGAGAGGGAATGGATTATGAAGAAAAAACAGGACTGTCTGTATGGAGTGATCGGTCTGGGACGCTTTGGAACGGCACTTGCCACGGCGCTTGCGGAAGCGAACAGAGAGGTTATTGTAGTAGATAAAGATGAAAACAAAGTAAAAGATATGCGTCAGTATACGGAATACGCATTCGTGGTGGATAATCTAAGTCTGGAGACACTGAAAGAGATCGGCATGCAGAACTGCGACGTGGTGGTGGTCTGCATCGGGGAGAAGGTGGATGTCAGCATTCTGACCACTATGAGCGTGATCGAGATGGGGGTTCCCCACGTGATCTCCAAAGCGCTCAGCAGTGAGCAGGGAGCTGTTCTGAAGAAGCTGGGAGCAGAGGTTGTATATCCGGAGCGGGACATGGCTCTGCGTCTGGGCAAGCGGCTGCTTTCCAACAATTTTCTGGACTATGTGTCCCTGTGCAACAGTGTGGAGATCCGCCAGTTCCAGGTGCCTGACAGTCTGGTGGGAAAGAGTATCGAGGAGACACGCATCCGCCAGAAGTACAGACTGAATATCATTGCCATTGAGAGCGGAGAGAAGACAACGATAGAGGTGATGCCGGATTACCGTCTGAAGAGAGAGGATATCCTGGTAGTGATCGGTCAGGTCAGCAATATTGATGCATTTGAAAAAACAACGATATAAAAGGAGCCTATAATATGGATTTTTCATTTTCGTATATCTGGACGGAAATGTGGAGCAATCCCATTCTGCTGATCACGGTCCTGCTTACTCTGGGAGTTATATTCGTGAACGGATGGACTGATGCGCCCAACGCGATAGCCACCTGCGTTACCACCAGGTGCCTGAAGGCCAGAACCGCTATTCTGATGAGTGCTTTTTTCAATTTTCTGGGCGTGTTTGTGATGACGCAGATCAACAGCGCTGTGGCATCTACCATCAGCAATATGGTGGATTTCGGTGAAAATACCCACGATGCGCTGATCGCCCTGTGCGCGGCGCTGCTTTCCATTGTAATATACAGTGTGACGGCATCTGTGTTCGGTATTCCCACCAGTGAGAGCCATAGCCTGATCGCCGGACTGTCCGGCGCAGCCATTGCCATTCAGCACGGCATCGGAGGAATCAATGGAAGCGAATGGGTAAAGGTTCTGTATGGACTGGTACTCAGCCTTCTTCTGGGCTTTGCCACCGGCTGGGTGGTGTGCCGGCTCATTACCGTGATCTGCCGGAATATGGACAGAAGGGGAACCAACCGATTTTTCGGGTATGCGCAGATCACGGGAGCGGCGGCCATGAGTTTTATGCATGGAGCCCAGGACGGACAGAAATTTATCGGCGTGCTGTTCCTTGGGGTGGCATTTGCCGGCGGCCAGAGCTCTGTGGCAGGTCTGGAGATCCCCGTGTGGCTGATGTTGCTGTGCAGCGCTGTGATGGCCATGGGAACCAGCGTGGGAGGAGAAAAGATCATCAAATCAGTGGGCATGGATATGGTAAAGCTGGAGCGGTATCAGGGCTTTGCTGCCGATGTGTCCGGTGCCCTTTGCCTGCTGTATTCCAGTGTTTTTGGTATCCCGGTATCCACCACCCACACAAAAACCAGCGCGATCATGGGTGTGGGTGCGGTAAAGAGGATTTCAGCCATCAATTTCGGGGTTGTGAAGGATATGATGCTGACCTGGATCTTCACGTTCCCAGGCTGCGGACTGATCAGTTTTGTGATGGCAAAGTTATTTATGTACATATTCGGATAAAGAGGGAGGAGTACCAATGGCAAAGAAACAGGACGCGTTTTATTTTGAGAATTTTATAGCCTGCGCGGAATATTCCAGAAAGGCAGCACAGCTTCTGAAGGAAACTCTGGTGAACTTCAAGCCTGAGGAGATGGGGAAAAAGATGGACGAGATCCATTCCATCGAGCATGCGGCGGATGAGAAAAACCACGAACTGCTGGATGCGCTGACAAAGGCGTTTATCACCCCCATTGAAAGGGAGGATATGATGGCCCTGGGCAGCAATATTGATAATCTTACGGATAAGATAGAGGAAGTATTTATCCGGATTTACATCAACAATGTTCAGACCATCATGCCGGACGCCATTGCCTTGATGGATGTGGTGATCCAGTGCTGCGATGAGGTATGCGGACTGATGAACGAGTTCCCCAACTTCCGCCGTTCCCGCAAGCTCCACGAGAGCATCGTCCGGATCAATTCCCTGGAAGAGGATGCGGACCGTCTGTTTATCTCCAGTATGAGGAAGCTTCATACGGAGAATAAAGACATTCTTCAGATCCTTGCCTGGAGAGAGATTTACAGCTATCTGGAAAAATGCGCCGACGCCTGCGAGCATGTGGCGGATATTGTAGGCGGCGTTGTGATGAACAATTCATAAAGAAATGCACTGCCGGCTGATGAGCCGGCCGGATGCCGGCAAAAGGCCCGGGGGATGCTCCAGGAATGGAACGCCCTCCGGGCCTTTTTGCATGCCTGCAGATCACTCTGCATTCTGCTTACTGTCTGTTTTTTACAGCCTCAGCCACATGACTGATAAAGAGCTGCTGTACATCGGGGTATTCCCCCAACCCTTTCAGCACGCATTCCACCGGGAAACCGGCCTGTTCAAACTGGCTGCGCCAGGAATCGGGATCCTCTCCGGACATATCGTTGCGGGCGTGATCTCCGGCCACGATCATAAAGGGGGCCAGTATCACCTTCCGGGGATTCAGTTCCCGCACCTGCCTAAGGAGGGATTCCATGCTGGGGTAGGCTTCCACGGTTCCCAGGAAGATATTGGGATATCCCTTGTCTTTAAAGGTATAATCCAGCGCAGCGTAGATGGCGTTGGCGTAGTGAGTGGTCCCGTGGCCCATCAGCACCAGAGCCTCGTCGGGAGCCAGGGAGGAAAATTCCCGGTGTACCGCCTGGATCAGAGCATTGTTGTCCCCTTCACTGGTGAGCAGGGGATTGCCGAAGGTAATGGAGTCGAACTGTTCCCGGAAGGAAAGGGCATCCTCCTTCATCAGATCGTTTTCAATACCATTGATCACATGGGTGGGCTGAACGATCACATCGGTCACGCCATCGGCGGCCATTCGGGCCATAGCCTCCCTGACGTTGTCGATTTTTACACCGTCCCGTTTCAGGATTTTGGCCATGATCATTTTGCTGGTCCAGGCCCGGTAGACGGGATAGTCGGGATAGGCCTGACCGATCTTCTCCTCGATGACGTCGATGGTGCGTTCTCTGGTGGCGTTGTAGCTGGTGCCGAAGCTGACCACCAGGATGGCATGTTTTTGCTCTTTCATGGATGATTTTCCTCCGTAAAAAATATTTTGATCTTGGATCCCTCCGATATATTCCTCCAGCTCATCCAGGGTCCGGGGAACAGGGAGAGAAGTTTTCAGAATGCCTTTGCGGCACAGGCTGTCAAATAATTCCAGGCAGGCGGGCTGCCGAAGATTGGTGGCTTCCAGAGCGGAACGGTTGGAGAATACCTGCTGGGGAGTCCCATGCATCAGAACTTTTCCGTCCTTCAGCAGAAACACATCATCCGCCCAGGCCATGGCATAGTCCACATCGTGGGTGGAGATCAGCACTGTGATCCCCTGTTCTGTGAGCCTGTCCACGATCCGGTTGACCATGAGGGTATGCTTGGGATCCAGGGCTGCCGCCGGCTCATCCAGTATGATGATCTCCGGTTTCATCACCAGGATATCCGCAATGGATACCTGTTTTTTCTGGCCGCCGCTTAAGGCATGGGTGGGTTTGTGGCGGAAAGGGGTAATCTCCAGCTCGTCGATCACCTGTTCCACCTCTTCCTGAGCCTGCCGGGGAGAAATCCCCAGGTTCAGGATACCAAAAGAGATCTCCTGATAAACACTGGCGGAAAACAACTGGTCATCCGGATCCTGAAAAACGATCCCCACCCGGCTGCGAAGGTCCAGAAGGCCCCGGCGGGAATAATCCACCGGATTCCCGTTAAAATACAGGGTACCCGAGGAAGGCCGATGAATGCCGTTGCAGCAGAGAAAAAAGGTGGATTTTCCGGAACCGTTGGCTCCCATGAAGGCTGCCTTATGCCCCCGGCGGATCTCCAGGGTGAGCCCGTTCAGGGAATGGGTCTTTTCATCGTCATAGGAAAAATACAGATCTTCGGCCTTCAGAATAATATCGTCACTCATAGCAGATACCTCTCAGACAGTACAAATAAAAGCAGCAGCAGGTCAAAACCTGCGATCAGAAGAATTTCCCGGGGTTTGGGCGGGAAATTTTCGTTCAGCACCCGGATGGTGCCGTCGTAGCAGCGGGCCTCCATGGAGTCATACAGCGCGTTGGCTTTTTTAAAAGAACGCAGCAGCAGAACGGAGGCCAGGGCGCCGAAGGATTTCAGCGATGTCCGGTAGTCCCGGTTGCCCAGCCTGGAATGCTGGGAGACAGTGATGGAGGACGCTACGCTCATCAGGATAAAGATAAAGCGGTAGATCAGCAGCATCAGCTCCAGCAGCAGACGGGGACACCGCAGCCTTCCCAGCACGTTCAAAAGATCCGGCATGGGAGTGCTGAAGGACAGAAAGTACAGGCAGGATACGGCGGCAAGGGCTGTCAGGATCAGCTGCAGCGCATAGAGCAGGGCCTGCCGGCTGCCGGTCAGATACCAGCCTCCCAGGGGGATGGCAAAAAGGTCTGCCGGAGTCCTGGAAATATTCAGTACAATAGCCAGGGTGCTCAGGATCAGGAATGCCAGCGGCAGCAGCAGAAAACGCAGATAGCGAAAAACAGGGACGCCCCCCTTCCATACGGTGAGAATCCCTGTTGCTGCCAATACCATACAGGCGCATGCAGCGGAACGACTTATCACACACAGCAGCAGTGTGATCACTGCAAACGCGAATTTTTCGCCGGCATTCACATACCTGAGCCCGGACTGGTAACAGAGCTTGTCAATGGTGATCATTTGGTAAACTCCTTTCCGTTAACCGATGTCAGGGGCCGGGCCAGGGAGCTGCCTGGCAACAGCCGGGCTTCTGGCTGTCACATCAGTCTCCCTTTCCCTGTTTTTTCCGTTCCACCAGACGGCCCATGCAGAAGGCGATGATGCCCACGCCGATTCCCGTCTGGACACAGAACAGCAGGCTTTCCACTTCGCCGGGAAGCTCGCCTCCCAGGATGGTCTCGATCAGAGGAGCGGCAATGGGTTCAAAGGAAGAATCCACTTCCTCCACCACAGTGCTTCCCGCATCATCAGATCCGCCGAATTCCGCGTTCCTTAAAGCGAACAGAGGAATGAAGGCGATGAGAACAACGGCGATGAGAATAAGAATCACACAGGTACGTTTTTTCATACGGTTCTTCCCTCCTTTAAAAATCCCACAGCTCTCAGCTCCGGTTTCGCGTATGTTTCCAGTCCCATGACGATCAGGCAGGTCAGAAGTCCCTCAATGACTGCCAGAGGAACCTGGGTGGGAGCGAATACCAGCAGGAATTTGCCCGCCGCGCCCGCAAAGGTGGTGTCCGCGTGATGAGCCAGAGCAAGCTGGACGGCTGTCACACAGTAAGTAAACAGGTCTCCCAGAAAAGCGGAGAGAAATACCGTCACATACCTGGGAAGCTTCAGCCTGCTGCCCAGCCGGTACAGCCCGAAGGAAACCAGCGGCCCTGCGATGGCCATGGAAAAGGTATTGGCTCCGATGGTGGTCAGACCTCCGTGGGCCAGCAGCAGCGCCTGAAAGAGAAGTACGATCAGGCCCAGAACGCTGACCGCGGCCGGTCCGAAGAGAATGGCTCCCAGTCCCGTTCCTGTCATGTGGGAACAGCTTCCCGTCACGGACGGGATCTTCAGGGAAGAAATTACAAAGATAAAGGCGCCGGACATGGCCAGCAGGATCAGCGCTCTGCGGTTTTCATTGATCACTTTTTTGATGGACAGAAATCCCGCCGCCAGGAACGGCAGGCAGATCACTCCCCAGAGAACGCAGAATCCAGCCGGAAGATATCCTTCCATAATGTGCATGGCGCCGGCTGCCGGCATCAGGCCGAAGTACAGGGCAAAGGCGCTGATGACGGCGATTCGTCTTTTTTGCTTGTGAGTCATGTTTTAGTTCTCCTTTCATTTGAAATAAAAAAACGTCTGCCGGAAGTTGGCAGACGCGCGAAACAAATCCCGATGGAATCCACGATTCCTGCGGAATGTCTCTACACTCAGCCATCGTTCGTAACTTAAGTGTACCTCGCCTGTGACGGGCAGGTCTTCTGGCTCAGGAGTCATGGTATCGCTTTGCCTTCCCAGTTGCCCAGTGACATAATAAAGCGAACTCGTCCTTTACAGCGGCGTGACCGCGGGGGAATGGAACCCCTCTTTCCTCTTAGCCTGCGGATCTCTCACGGAGAAACACAGGAACCTCATCACATTCAATTGACTACAGTGTAACTCGCAAAGGGCAGTCTGTCAATTCATTTCCGTAAGTTTTTGGATGGGATGTAACAGTTCAGCCTTCCACTGTCCCGCGAGGGCGCTGTGTGCCAGTGGCACACGTTAAGCGCCGACCGAAACGGAGTGTAGATCACGCTGCTTTTGCAGCGGGATCCCGAGGCCTGTGTGCATGTTTTCGTGACAGTGAAGCCGGAAGGCTGAACTGTTACGATGGGATGCTGCAGGTTCAGTTGCAAAAAATAGGATTTTCTTTTACCAAGACTTGTGCTATGATGGTAGCGTTGATGAATGATCAGCCGCCGACAGGCGGCAGCGGGAGGCACGAAAGATGAGTATTTGTATGGTGGGAATCGACCACAACAGGGCGGATGTGGATGTGAGAGCCCTGTTTTCCTTTACGAAAAAAAACGCGGCGGCGGCCATGGAGCAGTGGAAAAAGGTTCCCGGTCTCCAAGGCTGTGTGATCCTCTCCACCTGTAACCGGATGGAGCTGTGGGCCAGTACAGCGGAGGACTGGGACGGGGATCTGCTGGAGCTTCTGTGTATCAATAAGGAGGTGGATCCCACCCAGTACGGTCCTTTCTTTGTGAGATGGAAAGACCGGGAGGCTGTGGAACATCTGTTTCACCTTACCGCGGGGCTGAAGTCCATGATCCTGGCGGAGGACCAGATCATCACCCAGGTGAAGGACGCTCTGTCCCTGGCCAGAGAGAGCTACGCCACGGACAGTGTGCTGGAGGTATTGTTCCGCAAGGCGGTCACTGCCGGGAAGAAAGTAAAGACCAATGTGACATTTTCCAGGGCCAATCAGACGGCCATGGATCAGGCGGTCCGGATGCTGAAGGGACAGGGTTTCTCCCTGAGGGGAAAGACCTGTATGGTGATCGGAAACGGAGAGATGGGAAGACTGGCCGCTCAGACTTTGAAACGGGAGGGGGCGGAAGTGACCGTGACCGTGCGCCAGTACCGCAGCGGCATGGTCAGCATACCCATGGGATGTGAGCGGATCAATTACGGGGAACGGCTGGGATTCCTTCCCGGATGTGATCTGGTGGTGAGCGCCACAGCCAGTCCCAATTATACCCTTACCCGCGCCCAGGTGGAGGAAGCGGAGCTTGCCAGCCCTGTGGTATTTATCGATCTGGCAGTCCCCAGGGATGTGGAGCCTTCGGTGGGAGAACTTCCGATGGCTCAGCTGTACGATATTGATGATTTCCGTATGGACCGGATGACGGAGGACGTGAAGCGGTCCATGGAACAGGCGGAGTTCATCCTTGCGGAGGAGATGGAGGATTTCTATCAGTGGCTGGAGGGCAGGGATGTGATCCCCAGGATCCAGGAGATCCGGGCGGAGGCGGAGACGGATCTGAGTCTCAGGCTTCATAAGATCCTGGCAAAGCTTCCTCTGGAAGAGAAGGAACGGAAGGAGTTGGACGCGGCGATCCGGACCTCGGCGGGAAAAGTGGTGACAAAGATGATTTTCGGCCTGCGGGATACGCTGAACAAGGACGCGTTTCTGGACTGTGTGGAAGGACTGGAGAAGGTGTATGAAGAGGAATAATCCCAGATTTCCCCTGTTTGTGGATCTTGCGGACAGGAAGATCCTGGTGGTGGGCGGGGGAAAGATCGCTTCCCGGCGGGTGGAAACCCTGTGCCTCTTTGGGGGGGATATCACAGTGGTGGCTCCCGGGATGGAGAAGATTCTGGAAAAACTTGCCCGGGATGGGAAGGTGCGTCTGATCAGGAGGGCGTACCGGCAGGAGGATATCCGGGGCGCCTGGATGGTGCTGGCGGCTACGGATGACAGGAAGCTGAATGAGGAGATCCATCGGCAGGCAAAAAAAGAGGGCGCCTGGGTGAATGTGGCCAGTGACCAGGAACTGTGTGATTTCCATTTTCCGGGGATTGTAAAAAAGGATCCGGTGGTGGTGGGGATCAACGCCCAAGGAGCGGATCACCGGCTGGCCCGGAGGGTACGGGAAAGGATCCAGCGGCTTCTGAACGAAGAAATCGTCGGCGGAAGCAGAATGCAGGCGGGGAGCAGCCTGGAGGAGACTGATTCCCAAACTGCGCAAGACAGAGGGAAAGAAGGAGACGAGGATGAAACAGATACGTGTGGGGAGCCGTGAGAGCCGGCTGGCGGTGATACAGAGTGAGATCGTGATGGATTATCTGCGGGAAAAATGTCCGGACGCGCAGGTGTCTCTTGTGACCATGAAAACCACAGGAGATAAGATCCTGGACCGGACGCTGGATAAGGTGGGAGGCAAGGGACTGTTTGTAAAGGAGCTGGACCGGGCTCTGCTGGACGGGAGAAGTGATCTTTCCGTACACAGTCTGAAGGATATGCCCATGGAAACCCCTGAGGAACTGCCCATTGCGGCATTTTCCAGAAGGGAGGATCCCAGGGATGTACTGGTCCTTCCGGAGGGGGCAAAAGAGCTGGATCTCTCCAGGCCCATCGGCTGTTCCAGTCTGAGGAGGATCCTTCAGCTTCGGGAACTGTTTCCCCAGGCCAGATTTGAGAGTGTCAGGGGAAATGTGATCACCAGGCTTCAGAAGCTGGATGAGGGGCAGTACGGGGCTCTGGTGCTGGCGGCGGCAGGGCTTCTGCGGCTGGGACTGGAAAACAGGATTTCCCGGTATTTCACCACGGAGGAGATGCTCCCGGCGGCAGGGCAGGGAATTCTGGCAGTGCAGGGCCGGGCCGGGGAGGACTATTCTTATCTGGCGGATTTTGAGGACAGTGATTCCAGGACGGCGGCGCTGGGCGAGAGGGCTTTTGTCCGGCATCTGAACGGGGGATGTTCTTCCCCGGTGGCAGCCTACGGTCAGGTCCGGGATGGGAAGCTGGCGCTTACAGGGCTTTACTATAATGAAACCACAAAGAAGTGGAAGAAGGGGAGTATAGAAGGCCCTGCCTGGGCGGCGGGTACGCTGGGGATCTCCCTGGCGGAAAGACTGAAGGAAGAGGTGGACCGCTTATGAGTACAGGAAAAGTTTGGCTGGTGGGAGCAGGTCCGGGAGATGCGGGACTGCTGACTTTAAAGGGCGCCAGGGTACTGGCCGAGGCGGAAGTGGTGGTATACGACAGCCTGGTGGGAGACGGGGTGCTGTGCATGGTCCCCGATACCGCCCGTCTGATCGATGTGGGGAAACGGGCCGGCAACCATACCATGCCCCAGGAGCAGATCAATCAGGTGCTGCTGGAGGAGGCCAGGAAGGGCCTCCGGGTGGTGCGGCTCAAGGGCGGTGATCCCTTCCTGTTCGGAAGGGGCGGGGAGGAGCTGGAGCTCCTTTCCAGAGAGGGGATCCCCTATGAGGTGGTTCCAGGTGTGACCTCCTGTATCGCGGTCCCCGCCTATAATGGTATCCCGGTGACCCACAGGGATTACTGTTCTTCTGTCCATGTGATCACAGGGCATAAAAAGGCGGGACAGAAATATGATATCAATTTCAGGGCTCTGACAGAGACAAAGGGGACCCTGGTGTTCCTGATGGGGCTGAAAGCCCTTCCGGACATCTGCCAGGGACTTCTGGAGGCCGGGATGGATCCCAATATGCCGGCGGCAGTGCTGCAGCAGGGTACCACCGCCGGGCAGAGAAGGGTGGTGGCCACCATTTCCACGCTGAAGGAGGCCTCGGATAAGGCCGGGATCCGCACCCCTGCCATCATTGTGGTGGGGGAGGTCTGCCGGCTGGAAAAGGAATTTGCCTGGTATGAAAAGCTTCCGCTGGCCGGATGCAAGGTGGTGGTGACCCGGCCCCGCAGCCTGGTGTCAGCCATGGCCCAAAAGCTGCGGAGTAAGGGCGCTGAGGTGCTGGAGCTGCCGGCCGTCGCTGTGGAACCGGTGAAGGACAGAAGCGCGGTGACGGAATGTCTGGAACGGCTGGAGGAGTACCAGTGGCTGGCATTTACCAGCCCCAGCGGCGTGGATATCTTCTTTGACGTGTTCCTGCGGGAGGCGGGAAAGGATATCCGGGCTCTGGGACCGGTGAAGATAGCCGCCATCGGAGGAGGAACCAGCCGGGCTCTGGAAAAGAGGGGGATTTATCCGGATCTGATCCCCATGAACTTTGACGGCGCTTCCCTGGGACGGGAGATGGCCCGGGTATGTGAGCCGGGGGCAAGGATCCTGCTTCCCCGGGCAGCCATGGGCAACTGGGAGATCCTGGAGGAGCTGGGGAAAAGGACAGACCTTCAGGTGGACGATGTGGCCACCTATGATACCCTGTATCAGTCTCAGGAACTGGTGGATGAGGCCCGGGAAGTGGAGCAGGGAGAGATCCACTGCGCGGTATTTACCAGCGCGTCCACGGTGAGAGGCTTTGTCAGGGCCTGTCCGGGGCTGGACTATACCAAGGTGAAGGCGGCCTGTATCGGAAAACAGACATGCCAGGCGGCCGAATCCTGGGGGATGGAAGCCTACACGGCCCGGCAGGCTTCCATGGACAGCCTGCTGGATCTGGTGATAAGATTAAAGGCGGAGGGAAAGATCGGAATTTCGTAACCGTTGGGATTTGCGTAACAGTTCAGCCTTCCGGCTTCACTGTTACAAATGCATGCACACAGGCTGCGAAAATCGCAGCCTGGCGCCCGCAAATCTCGGGATCACGCTGCGGATGCAGCGTGGTCTACACTTCGTTTCGGTCGGCACTTAACGTGTGCCACTGGCACACAGCGCCCTCGCGGGACATTGGAAGGCTTAACTGCAACAGATTTATAGCTTTTCGGGAGAACAGAGAGTAGGAGATGAATTTCATGGAAATGATAAAAAGACCAAGACGTCTGAGAGGGGACGCGTTTCTGCGTAAGATGGTGAGGGAAACCAGGATGGACAAATCCTCCCTGATCTATCCCATGTTTGTGAGAGAGGGAAATGGCATCCGGGAGGAAATCGCTTCCATGCCGGGACAGTTCCGGTATTCCCTGGATCAGATGCCCTATGAGCTGGAGAGACTGACAGAGGCAGGAGTGGGAAGCGTGATGCTGTTTGGGATTCCTGATGTGAAGGATGAAGCGGGAAGTCAGGCGTATGCTCCGGACGGCATCGTGCAGCGGGCGCTGCGGGAGGCAAAGAAGCGGTTCCCGGATCTGTATTATGTGACGGACGTCTGCCTGTGCGAATATACTTCCCATGGACACTGCGGGATGCTCTGCGGCCATGAGGTGGAAAATGACAGCACGGTGGAACTGCTGGCAAAAACGGCCCTGTCCCATGTGGAGGCGGGGGCGGATATGGTGGCTCCCTCTGATATGATGGACGGACGGGTGGCCGGTATCCGGCGTCTGCTGGATGAAAACGGTCATAAAGAGATCCCCATCATGTCTTACGCGGTGAAATACGCATCGGCTTTTTACGGTCCCTTCCGGGAGGCGGCCGGTTCCGCTCCGGCGTTCGGGGACCGGAAAAGCTATCAGATGGATCCCCACAACAGCCGGGAAGGTGTCAAGGAGGCGCTTCTGGATGTGGAAGAGGGAGCGGATATCGTGATGGTGAAGCCGGCGCTGGCCTACCTGGATATGATCACCAGAGTCCGGGAGGTCACCAATGTGCCGGTGGCCGCATACAGCACCAGCGGAGAGTACGCCATGGTGAAGGCGGCGGCCGCCAACGGCTGGGTGGATCAGGAGCAGATCATGTGCGAAATGGCGGTGGGCGCTTACCGTGCGGGAGCTCAGATCTATATTACCTATTTCGCCAGGGAACTGGCAAAGTGCATGGATGAAGGGAGGATCGGCTGATGAGCAGATCAGAGGAATTGTTTGCCCGGGCAGTGAAGGTGATCCCCGGGGGCGTCAACAGTCCGGTGCGGGCTTACGGCTCTGTGGGAATGACGCCCAGGTTTGTTGAGGGAGCACAGGGTCCCTATATCTTTGACGCGGACGGGAAGAAATACATTGATTATATCGGCTCCTGGGGCCCCATGATCCTGGGACACAACAACCGGGAGGTGCTGGACGCGGTGATCCGCAAGGCTCAGGATGGCCTCAGCTTCGGCGCAGCCACAGAGATCGAGGTGGAGATGGCGGAGCTGATCTGTTCCAGGATCCCTTCGGTGGAGATGATCCGCATGGTGAATTCCGGGACGGAAGCGGTGATGAGCGCGATCCGGGCGGCCAGAGGCTATACCGGACGGGATAAGATCGTGAAGTTCGCAGGCTGCTATCACGGCCATTCGGATGCCCTGCTGGTGAAGGCGGGATCCGGGGTAATGACCGCAGGAGTGCCGGACAGCGCGGGAGTGCCCGCAGGATGCACCCAGGATACCCTGACGGCGGTGTATAATAATCTGGAGAGCGTGGAGCAGCTGTTTGAAAAGTTTCCCGGCCAGATCGCGGCGGTGATCGTGGAGCCGGTGGCTGCCAACATGGGCGTGGTCCTGCCGGAGAAAGAATTCCTTTCTGAGCTGCGCAGGATCTGTACGGAGCAGGGAGCAGTGCTGATCTTCGATGAGGTGATCACCGGATTTCGGCTGGCCTTTGGCGGAGCCCAGGAATATTTCCATATCCAGGCAGATCTGGTAACGTATGGAAAGATCATCGGCGGAGGCATGCCGGTGGGGGCCTACGGCGGAAAGCGGGAGATCATGGAGATGGTGGCTCCTGTGGGAAGCGTCTATCAGGCGGGAACCTTAAGCGGAAATCCGGTGGCTATGGCCGCGGGCATCACCCAGCTGAAGATTCTGTTGGAACATCCGGAAATCTATGAAAATATGGCGCGGCAGGGAGAGAGGCTGTATGGTTCCATGGAGCGGCTGGTGAAACAGTATGATATGCCCTGGAGAGTAAATCATATCGGATCCCTGGGCTGCCTGTATTTTACCGGGCAGGATGTGGAGAATTATGAGGATGCCAAAACCTCTGACACGGAGAAGTTCGCGGAATACTTCCGGTATATGCTGGAGCACGGTATTCATCTGGGACCCTCCCAGTTCGAGGCCATGTTTATTTCCAATGCCCATACGGATGAGACCACGGACGAGACTCTGAAGATATTTGAAGAATATCTGAAGCAGGCGTAGGAAGGCAGGAAAGCCGGAGGGCTGATCTGCCGGGATACAGGGAGGAAAGGTAAGACTTTATGACATCAGAGACAATCATGGTGCTGCTGATCGTGGCGGTTATTGCGGTGATCGCAGGGCTTCTGATCATCCGGGACAACATCCGGCAGCGCAAATGGTTCCTGGCCAAGGTACACCGGCTCTGGGGATCTGTGGCGGAACGGGAATACACCTGGGAGGAGCTGGAAAGCATTTCCCACTACGCCAGACACCGGCAGGACGGGAAGTTTATGATCGACGATATCACCTGGAATGACCTGGGGATGGATCAGATCTTCATGCTGCTGAATACCACGGTATCTTCCTGCGGGGAGGACTGCCTGTATTCCATGCTGCGGCATCCGGTATTTGATCCTGCCGTCCTGGAAGAGCGGGAGCGGCTGATCCGCTATTTTACAGATCATGAGAACGAGCGGGTCCAGATACAGACCCAGGCGGGAAAAGTGACCAAGCTGGGTAATATTTCCATAACAGATTATATTTACGTTCTGAAGGACATTCCCAGAAGGCGGGCGGTAAAATACATCCTGCTGGCCTGCCTGACGCTGGCCTGCCTGCTGGGGCTTTTTGTGAATCCCCTGGAAGCGGCGGTGATGCTTCTTCTGGTGATGTGCTTCAATGGCTTTGTCCATATGCGGGACGCCAAGGATGTGGAGCCGTATCTGAACTGCTTCGGATGTATTCTGAAGCTTCTGAAGGCGGCGGACGGGTTTGAAAAGATCCGGAATCCCCAGATCCAGTCTTATCTGGATCGGATCGCCGCTGTGAGGAAAAGCATGAAGGGTTTCCGGAGAGGCGCTTTTCTGGTGACTTCCACCAACTCCCTTCAGGATGGTCTGGAAGCCCTGGTCCTGTCCTACCTGAAAATCATGTTTCATGTGGATATGATCAAATTCTATTCCATGCTGAAGTATGTGGGGGGACATGAGGAGGAGATCGAGGATCTCTTCGCGGCCATCGGAGAGCTGGACGCCCTGATCGCCGCGGCTTCCTTCCGGCAGTATCTTCCCCGGTATACGGTTCCGTCTTTGGAGGAGCGGGACGGGAAAGACCACGCGTTTCTGGAAGCGGAGAATTTCTATCATCCGCTGATCCCCGATCCTGTGGCCAACAGCGTGCGGATGGAGCGGGGGATTCTGGTTACCGGTTCCAACGCCTCAGGAAAATCCACATTTCTGAAAACTGTGGCTCTGCAGGCTCTTCTGGCCCAGACGGTCCATACGTGTCCGGCGGACGCCTACAGAGGAAACTACGTGAAGGTGATGACCTCCATGGCGCTCCGGGACAACCTGGAGAGCGGTGAAAGCTATTATATGGTGGAGATCAAATCTCTTCAGCGGATCCTTACGGAATGCAAAAAGCCGGAGACGGTGCTGTGCATTGTGGACGAAGTGCTGCGGGGGACCAATACCATTGAGCGGATCGCCGCCTCCTCACGGATCCTGCGGTCTCTGGACAGGCCCAACGTGCTTCCTCTGGCAGCCACCCATGATATCGAGCTGTCTTATATTCTGGAGGACTGCTTTGACAATTATCATTTTGAGGAGGAGATCCGGGATCAGGATGTGATCTTCAATTATCTGCTGAAAAAGGGAAGGGCCACAACCCGGAACGCCATCAAGCTGCTGGAGATCATCGGATACGATCCCCAGATCGTGGAGGACGCCCGCAAAGCGGCCAGGGAGTTTGAGGAGACGGGCGTGTGGAAGTAGCTGCCGGTGAAAATCGTTTGGCTATCGGACCGCAGTCTGCCGGCTGATCCGGCAGTTTGCGCGATATGCCCGGCAAGCAGCTGTCATGTCTGCATGAGCGGATATTTGCCGGGCAGCGGATGGCCGGGGGTATCTCCGTGAGCTGCCCGAGTATCGGCGGGATCGGGTAGAGGAAGGGACTTCCCCTATCCGATCCCATGGCCGGACTTTTATGAAAATTTAGAAATGAGGAAATCATATGCTGGTAAAAATCTATACGGACGGCTCTGCCAGAGGAAATCCGGACGGTCCGGGAGGCTATGGCTGCGTACTGCACTACACGGACAGCCAGGGAAAGCTGCATGAGCGGGAGCTGTCCGCGGGCTATCGGCGCACCACCAATAACCGGATGGAGCTGATGGCGGCGATTGCCGGTCTGGAGGCGCTTCTTCGGCCCTGCCAGGTGGAGCTGTATTCTGATTCCAAATATCTGGTGGACGCTTTCAATCAGCACTGGATCGACGGATGGCTGAGAAAGGGATGGAAGCGGGGGAAAAATGAACCGGTAAAGAACGTGGACCTGTGGCAGCGTCTGCTGCGGGCCAAGGAGCCTCATCAGGTGACCTTTATCTGGGTAAAGGGCCATGCGGGCCATCCTTTGAATGAGCGGTGTGATACCCTGGCCACCACGGCGGCGGACGGAACCGACCTTCTGGTGGATCCAGGAGTGTGAGACTGCCGCCCCAGAGAAAACCGGGAAAATGCGCATCTGCCGGAAAAAGCGGAGCCGGAGGGCTGCGGAGCGGGATCTCCAGGCCTGCGGGCATCAGGCTGCGGGAATCGCAGTCTGTGTGCATGCTTTTGCGCGATATGCCCGGCAAGCAGCCGCCATGCTTGCATGAGCGGATAATTGCCGGGCAACGGACAGCAAACGGCATTAGCCGCGAGCTGGCCGCAGTATCGCGGGAATGGGACAGGGGAAGGGAGTTCCCCTGTCCCATCGGCAGTGAAGCCGGAAGGCCAAGCTGTTACCAATTTTTTGCTTTTCTGAGGCCGGATATCTTGACTTGTGCTCCCGGATATATTATCCTTGGAGTACGGACAGCAGAAAAATACAGCAGCTGTACCTTATAGCAATTCCTGCCGGAGCGACAGGCTCCGGTCATATCGGAAAATTCTTGTCCATGTCGGACGTATATCCACTGAATATAAAAACAAACTGATCATTTGCAAAAAAGAAAAGCAATCTGCTGTCGGATATGTTATAGTATCTATAAGGAGCAGTTCCTGTATCGCTGGAAACGGAGGTGCAATTGCAGAAGGATACTGCGAAAACAGAGAAAAACAGAGCGGCCCAGGCGGAGGATCTGGCTCTGAAATCTGCCGCTGCTTTTTTTGGGGAAGAGCTGATCGGCTGGCTGGGGATCCGGAAAAAGGTTCTGCGGGCCGTGCCCACAGAGCTTGTGGAACTGGAAGCACGGCATATGTATAAAGAGGAGATAGCAATGACGAAGCTGGGACAGATGATATGGGATGATGCAATGGAACGGGGAATAGAACAGGGCATTGTTCAGGGGCGCAGGGAAGGGGAACGCATTGGCCAGGAGAGGTACAGCCATCTGATCCTGATCCTCAGTCGGGAGCAGCGGATGGATCCGGATCAGATCGTAAAGATCGCGTCCGATCCGGAGTACCGGGAAGCTCTGTATCAACAATACGGAATCTAAGAAAGAGGCCTTTTCCCTGCGCCCCAGACCGCGGCTGCCGTTGCCAGAGCTCCGGTGAGAACAGCGCATACGGCAGCCCTGCCGAAATCTTCCGGCCCTGCGGCGCCGCTGACCAGAGATCCTGCGGACAGCAGACGGGCAGGTGACCAGGGAGCCGTTTCCTTGAAAAGCTCCGCCATCCATCCAGCTAGGAAGGCCGCCGCTGCGGTAAGAAGCGAGCCGGGGACAGAAGCCAGCAGCACGGATCCCAGAAACAGCATGGCCAGAACCCAGAGGCCGAAAAGCCAGATACAGGCGCCTGCCGCCAGCGGGTGGAGGATCCCCGCATTGTCCCAGAACCAGAGACTGTACGCCCAGGTGACCAGATAGCAGAGCCAGTAGCATGCGGTCCAGCAGATGGATGCGGCAGTCATCTTGGCGCCTGCCGCTGCCGGAAGAGACAGCCCTCTGGCCATCAGTGGGATCAGGGTCTGACGGCGGTATTCTTCCGCCAGGGAACCGCAGATCATCACGGCGAAAACGATAATGGCCAGAGAGATATTTTTGTAAAACTGGTTCCAGGAGGTGAGAGCTGTCACCTCCATGGCGGTAACAGTGATCCCCTGTTCCGCCATGGACCGGGACAGCGTCTCATAGAGCCAGGGAGTCAGTTTGGCCAGAGCCGGGTTCAGGATTCCGAAGATCGTAAAGATCACCAGAAGGAGAAGAAGCTTCCCGCTGCGGAAAAGCTCCGTCCATTCCTTTTTCAGAAAGGGAAGAAAAGTCATTGATGGTCACCTCCAGTGGGGGAATCTGTTTCCCGCAGGCCGTCTCCGCCTGTGGCCTGCAGAAACAGGTTTTCCAGTGTAGCCTCCTGCTGTTCCAGCCGGATGGGGGTAAGGCCGGACGCAAGGGCTGTTTCCATAGCCCGCCGGAATGCCTGGCTTCCGGCATGCTCATAAAGCAGTGTGCCCGGACCACCTGGCCGGAAGCCCGCAAGATCCGGAACTGATGACGCGGGACTTCCGGGTTCTCCGGGCAATGTTCCGGTTTTTCCGTAGGAATCCTGGGAGATCCGGGATCTGATATCATTGTCCGAGATTTCTGTCCCACCAGTTATCCGGGGGATCCTGCCGCCGGGCATCAGGGACAGGAAGCGACCGGCCTCTTCCCTGGTGGAAAATTCGATGAGAAATCCCGGATTTCTGGGGATCCGGTGCACCTCCTCAAGGGTTCCCGAAAATACCAGCCTTCCGTCAAAAAGAACTCCCACGGAATCGCAGATCCGTTCCACATCTGAGAGAATATGGGTGGAGAAGATCACCGTGGTGGTGCGGCGTACTTTCAGCAGGATTTCCAGGATTTCCTTTCTTCCCAGAGGATCCAGGGCTGAGGTGGGTTCGTCACAGATCAGAAGACGGGGATTTCCCAGAAGAGCCTGAGCGATCCCCAGCCGCTGCTTCATGCCCCGGGAAAATCCCCGGATCCTTTTGCTGTCCTCAAGACCCACCAGATCCAGAAGCCGTCTGATCTGTTCTCTCTTTTCCCTTTTGGGAATCCCGGCTATGGAACCGGCCAGATCCAGATACTCTGACGGCGTCATATAGCCGTAGAATTCCGGCACATCCGGCAGATAGCCCACGGCAGAGCCTTTGGGAGGATTGCCCGGACGGACGGTACGCTGGCAGAGAGTGATCTCTCCGGAGTCCGGAGCGCACAGTCCCAGAGCCATCCGCATGGAAGTGGTCTTTCCCGCCCCGTTGGGGCCGACGAAGCCGTAGATGGTATGCTCCGGAACCTGAAAGGTGAGATCCTTCAGAACCTGATGGCTGCCGAAGGCTTTGGAAACATGGGAGAAGGTGAGAACATCCATCTCAGGACTCCTCCTTTCCCAGCAAAAAGTAAAGAACAGGGCCGATAAACTGCATCCCGATGATGACGATAGCCACCCACAGTCCCCGGCTGCCCCGCCGGTAATGGGAATGGGTGAAAATATGGTACAGCGTGTAAGCCAGAAGCCCCAGCTGAGCAATGGCCAGCGGGATCAGAAACGGTAAAATATCAGATAATGGCATGGATAGATCCTCCTCAGGTATGGTCAGGCGGCGTCTGGAAAGAACCGCGGGCTTTTTTTATCTGTTCCTTTAAGGCATGGAATTCCGGCGTATGGGACAGAACGGCCAGCGCCGGGGAATCCAGAGCAGCCAGCAGATTGTCAGGGATCAGGCCGGGACTGCGGGGCGGCAGATTTCCCAGAAGAGACTGATCAAACCAGTCGCTGATCCGGGTAAAATAGTCATCTCCTTCCAGATGAAGATCCCGGCGGCACAGAGACAGACTGGTGTGCACAAAGTTTTTCAGTTCGGCAAGGGCTTCCGATGTTTTTCCGTGAAAACAGTAAAAAAGCGCCGACTGGTAAGAGAAAACGGCTGCCTGATTGGTCATCAGATGTTCCAGATGCCAGACCTCCATGAGACTTCGGGTACGGCGGATGGTCTCCATACCCTTCTCAAAATCCTCCTTTTCCAGAGCCAGCAGTGAGGTACACATGCTGAAAAGCTGCATCAGATGAAGATAGCACTGGATCTGGCTGATGCTGCGGGCATTTTCCATTTCCCCCAGCATCTGGCAGGCCTGGATCAGCATGGAACCGCTTTGATGCTGCAGACGCAGGGGATCTGCTGCCGGCTCCAGCAGCCGGCGGGCTTCCCCGGGATTTCCCAGCCACAGAAGGACCAGTGCCTTCAGGATCCAGGAATCAGACAGCAGGGATGTGTCGCTGCTTCCTGCGCAGATCCGGTCATACAGACGAATGGTTTCCCGGAGGATCTCTGTCTGCCTTTGGGGAGTGGGAGCCAGCGATACGTGATTGATCCACAGAAGACCTATCTGGTAAAGAAAAGGATAGCAGGAATAATATTTTTTCGTCAGCGTCCGGCATTTTTCCATTGCGTCTTCAAAGGGGAGCCGGAGAAAATCCTCCGACAGTTCCTGATGCAGCTTTCGGATCTGCTGCCGGGTGAGCTGTGGCTGATATCCCATCAGGTCATCCAGAGTGACATCGAAATAAGCAGCGATCCGGGGAAGCAGCAGAAGGTCCGGAAAGCTCTGGCCGGTTTCCCATTTGGAAACAGCTGCCTTGGTAACACCCAGAAAATCTGCCAGCTCCTCCTGCGTGATCCTGGCCTGCTTCCGAAGCCGGGAAATATTTTCTCCAAGTTTCATCTCTGCGGACATGAAATCGCCTCCTTCTCGTTTTTTGTAACAGTCCGGCTTTGGCTGTTGCTCTTTTTAAATTTTCTGTCTGTATCGTATCGTGTGGGAAAGAAAAATACAAGGGAGGAACCGTTGACTTTGAGAAGAAAAATCAACTGCTGCGATACTCCGGTGCGGCTGCAATTCCGGGGCCGCAGGCGTCAGGCTGCGGCAACCGCAGTTTGCAGGCATGTACTTGCGACAGTAAAGCCGAAAAACGGAACTGGGCGCCCCACTGAAGATGTGACAGATGAAAATTTCCTGCTGCCTCTTGACAATGGAAAATTCCCTTTGTATACTCATAGCTGTACAGAGAATCCGGCTCTGAAGGGCAGCAGTCGGCCTCTGGACGAAAGATGATCATAAAGGCTGAGAAGAGAAGAAGTAACAGCGAGAAAGCGCACAGAGAGGAGCCGGCCGCTGAGAGGACCGCGCAGGAACTGGCTGTGAATACATCTCGGAGCTTCACACCGAACGGAAACCAGTAGGCTGTGACGGAAGGGCCTCCGTTATACGGGTCAGAGTATTGCCCAGGCAGTACTTACAGAGGCAGAAGACGCGAGTCTTCTGTGAAATTAGGTGGTAACGCGGGATTTTATTCCCGTCCTAAGAAAAGGGCGGGAGTAGGATCCCGTTTTTTGCGCGATACGCCCGGCAAGCGCCCGCCATGCTGGCATGAGCGGGGAATTGCCGGGTAACGGACAGCGAGCGGCGCAGCCGCAAGCTGCCCGCAGTATCGCGGGGCTCGGGAGGGGAAGGAAGTTCCCCGATCCGAGCCTGATACGCCCGGCAAGCGCCCGCCATGCTGGCATGAGCGGGGAATTGCCGGGTAACGGACAGCGAGCGGCGCAGCCGCAAGCTGCCCGCAGTATCGCGGGGCTCGGGAGGGGAAGGAAGTTCCCCGATCCGAGCCTGATACGCCCGGCAAGCGCCCGCCATGCTGGCATGAGCGGGGAATTGCCGGGTAACGGACAGCGAGCGGCGCAGCCGCAAGCTGCCCGCAGTATCGCAAAGATCGGATCGGGGAGAACTTCCCCGATCCGATGGATACGCCCGGCAGCAGGATTTCCTCAGGCCAAGAGCCCCATAATGCTCCGGAAAAGCGGGATCCTGCCGGAAGACTTGAGAAAAAACAGGAAAAGGAGAAGGAATGATGAAGATTTACGAGGAACTTCAGGCCCGGGGCCTGATCGCCCAGGTGACGGATGAGGAAGAGATCAGAGAGCTGATCAACAATGGAAAAGCCACATTTTACATTGGATTTGACCCCACGGCGGACAGCCTGCATGTGGGACATTTTATGGCGCTGTGCCTGATGAAGAGACTGCAGATGGCGGGAAATAAGCCCATCGCCCTGATCGGAGGCGGCACCGGCTACATCGGGGATCCCTCCGGACGGACGGATATGCGCTCCATGATGACGCCGGAGACCATTCAGCATAACTGCGACTGCTTTAAGAAACAGATGGAGCGGTTCATCGATTTTTCCGATGGGAAGGCCCTGATGGTCAACAACGCTGACTGGCTGCTGGATCTGAATTATATCGATCTGCTGCGGGAGGTGGGACCGCATTTCTCCGTAAACCGGATGCTGACCGCGGAGTGCTACAAGCAGAGAATGGAGCGGGGGCTCAGCTTCCTGGAATTTAACTACATGATCATGCAGAGCTACGATTTCTACATGCTGTTCCAGAAATACGGCTGCAACATGCAGTTCGGCGGCGATGATCAGTGGAGCAACATGCTGGGCGGCACGGAGCTGATCCGGAGAAAGCTGGGGAAAAACGCCTGCGCCATGACCATCACCCTGCTTCTGAATTCCGAGGGCAAGAAGATGGGGAAAACCCAGTCCGGAGCCGTATGGCTGGATCCCAATAAAACATCTCCTTTCGATTTCTACCAGTACTGGAGGAATGTGGCCGACGCCGATGTGCTGAAATGCATCCGGATGCTCACCTTCCTGCCTCTGGAGCAGATCGATGAGATGGACAAGTGGGAAGGCAGTCAGCTGAATCAGGCAAAGGAAATCCTGGCCTATGAGCTTACCGCCCTGGTACACGGGGAGGAAGAGGCCAGAAAGGCCCAGGACGGCGCCAGGGCTCTGTTCGGCACCGGAAACGCGGCCCAGATGCCTACCACAGAGCTTACGGATGAGGATTTCAACGATGAGGATCGGATCGACCTGATCTCTATGCTGTGCAAGGCCGGGCTGGTGACCTCCCGCTCTGAGGGAAGAAGAGCCATCGAGCAGGGCGGAGTGGCCATTGACGGAGAGAAGATCACCGATATCCGCTATACCATCGCCAAATCCGATATTCCGGCGGATGGGCTGGTGCTGAAAAGAGGAAAGAAGAAATTCAAAAAAATTTGCGTGAAATGAGCTTGTGTGATAGAATATAGGGAATGTGACGCCGCTGTCGCCGTATCCGGGGAAATCCCGGGGGATTGCCGGGAACAGACGGCGGCGATGTGACCAAGGAGGATCAAAACAGTGAAAAAGTATGGAGTAAATGAACTTCGTCAGATGTTTCTGGATTTTTTTGAGAGCAAGGGTCATCTGGTGATGAAGAGCTTTTCCCTGGTTCCCCAGAATGACAAGAGTCTTCTGCTGATCAACGCGGGAATGGCTCCTCTGAAACCGTATTTTACCGGGGCGGAGATTCCCCCCAGGACCCGTGTGGCCACCTGCCAGAAGTGCATCCGCACCGGAGATATCGAGAACGTGGGAAAGACTGCCCGCCACGGCACTTTTTTTGAGATGCTGGGCAATTTTTCCTTCGGAGATTATTTTAAGAAGGAGGCCATTGCCTGGTCCTGGGAATTCCTGACTCAGGTGGTGGGCCTGGATCCTGACCGTCTGTATCCTTCCGTTTATCTGGAGGACGATGAGGCGTTTGATATCTGGAACAAGGAGGTGGGGATCCCCAAGGAGAGGATCTTCCGCTTCGGAAAAGAAGACAATTTCTGGGAGCACGGCGCAGGCCCCTGCGGTCCCTGTTCCGAGATCTACTATGACAGGGGTGAGAAATACGGCTGCGGCAAGCCGGACTGCACCGTAGGCTGCGACTGTGACCGCTACATCGAGGTGTGGAACAATGTATTTACCCAGTTTGAGAATGACGGGGAAGGCCATTACACCACGCTGAAACAGAAGAACATCGATACCGGCATGGGGCTGGAGCGTCTGGCTGTGGTGGTGCAGGATGTGGATTCCATATTTGATGTGGATACCATCTGCGCCCTGAGAAACAAAGTCTGTGAGATCGCCGGGAAAACCTACGGAACAGATCACGAAGCGGATGTCTCCATCCGTCTGATCACGGATCACATCCGTTCCGCCACCTTCCTGATCTCTGACGGCGTAATGCCCACCAACGAGGGAAGGGGCTATGTGCTTCGCCGCCTGATCCGCCGGGCTGCCCGTCACGGAAGACTTCTGGGAATCCAGGGACAGTTCCTGGCCCAGCTGAGTACGGCTGTGATCGAAGGATCCAGGGACGGTTATCCGGAGCTGGAGGAAAAGAAAGATTTTATCCTGAACGTGCTGAACAACGAGGAGAGCCAGTTTAACAAGACCATTGACCAGGGGCTTCGGATCCTTTCCGAGCTGGAGGAGAAGCTGAAGGCCGCAGGAGAGAAGGTGCTGGGAGGCGAGGACGCCTTCAAGCTGTACGATACCTACGGATTTCCCATGGACCTTACCAGGGAGATCCTGGAAGAGAAGGGTTACCAGATTGATGAGGAAGGCTTCCGCAAGGAGATGGAGATCCAGCGCACCCGTGCCAGAAAGAGCCGGGAGACCACCAACTATATGGGCGCTGACGCCACGGTGTACGATGACATCGACCGCTCTGTGACTACGGAGTTTACCGGCTATGACCGCCTGGTGGATGTCTCCGCAGTGACAGTGCTCACCACAGAGACGGAGATCGTGAATGCCCTGATGGAGGGTCAGAGGGGAACCATTTTTGTGGAGAAAACCCCGTTTTATGCCACCATGGGCGGCCAGGAGGGAGATACCGGCGTGATCCGTACCGCAGGCGGCGTCTTCCGGGTGGAGGACACCATCAAGCTGCTGGGCGGAAAGTACGGTCATGTGGGCGTGATGGAATCCGGTATGATCTCCAGGGGAGAGCAGGCAGCTCTGGAAGTGGATCCCGCAGGACGGGCAGATACCTGTAAGAACCACAGCGCTACCCATCTGCTGCAGAAGGCTCTGAAGACCGTTCTGGGCTCCCATGTGGAGCAGAAGGGCTCTCTGGTGACGCCCACCAGACTGCGCTTTGACTTCGCCCATTTCCAGCCTATGACGGCGGAGGAGATCGCCCGGGTGGAAGAACTGGTAAACGAAAAGATCCAGGAGGCCCTTCCGGTGGAGACCGATGTGATGGATATCGAGGAGGCCAAAAAATCCGGCGCCATGGCCCTGTTCGGCGAGAAGTACGGGGAAAAGGTGCGGGTGGTTTCCATGGGAGAATATTCAAAGGAGCTGTGCGGCGGAACCCATGTGGCCAATACCAGCCAGATCACGCTGTTCAAGATCGTATCTGAGGCCGGCGTGGCCGCCGGTGTACGCCGGATCGAAGCTCTGACCGGAAACAATGTGCTCCGCTATTACCGGGAGATGGAGGAAAAGCTCCACCATCTGGCCAAAACCCTGAAGACCACTCCGGCAGAGCTGCAGGAGAAGGCAGAGCATATGCTGAAGGAGATCAAAGATCTTTCCGGTGAGAACGAGTCCCTGAAGAGCAAACTGGCACAGGAATCTCTGGGAGACGTGACCGACCAGGTGACGGAGGTGAAGGGCGTTAAGGTTCTGGCCGCCGCCGTGGAAGGTGTGGATATGAACGGTCTGAGAGACCTGGGTGACCAGATGAAGGAAAAACTGGGAGAAGGCGTGGTAGTCCTGGCATCCTCCATGGGAGGAAAGGTGAGTCTGCTGGCCATGGTGACGCCTGAGGCAATGGCAAAGGGCGCTCACGCAGGCAATCTGATCAAAGCCGCCGCGGCCATCGTGGGCGGAGGCGGAGGCGGACGTCCCAACATGGCCCAGGCCGGAGGAAAGAACCCGGAAAAAATCCCGGAGGCTGTGGCGAAGATTCCGGAACTGGTGGGAGCGCAGCTGAAACAGTAACAGGCCGCTGGACGTAACAGTGAAGCCGGAAGGCTGAACTGTTAGTGCTGTCCGGTTATCCGCTGCTGCAACGTTTTTTGTAAAAACGTGAAAAATCTGTGAAAAATCAGTTGACGAAATCTAAAAATCTGGTATAATTAATCCAGTGCAAAAAAATACCCAAACAGTTGTATTCTGCACAATCTACAACTGGAGGGAGGTTAGGTGTGAGGCTATGTCAAACGTTATCGTAAAAGAGAACGAGACTTTAGATAGTGCTTTACGTAGATTTAAACGTAGCTGTGCCAAAGCAGGCATTCAGCAGGAAATCCGTAAAAGAGAGCATTACGAGAAACCCAGCGTTCGTCGTAAGAAAAAATCTGAAGCTGCAAGAAAACGTAAATATAATTAATGTGCAAGGAATAACCGGGAAGCAGTTTGCTTTCCGGTTATTTTTTTCCCGCGGATAACGCAGCTGCTGTCCATGCGGCCATTTTTTCCCGCATTCTGCAAAGATGACTTGCGCAGCCGTTTATCCGGCGGAGGGAGTGAGGGATTTATGGAAAACATAAGATCAGAAAACGCGAAAGCCCCAGGAATTATGGAGGGCGGCGGACGGCCGGATCAGAGACTTCGGGATCGGTTTGAATTCCGGGAAATACGGCAGGAGGAGGCAGGACAGGCGGCAGAGATCGAAAAGATCTGTTTCCCGCCCAATGAAGCCTGCTCCAGGGAGATGATGTTTCGGCGGGTGGAAAAGGCGCCGGAGCTGTTTTTGGTGGCGGTGGACCGGAGTACCGGCCTTCTGGCAGGATTTCTCAACGGACTGTCTACGGATGAGGAAGTCTTTCGGGATGAATTTTTTACCGATGCCGATCTGTATGATCCCAGCGGCAGGAATATCATGCTGCTGGGACTGGATGTACTTCCCCGGTATCGGGGACAGGGGCTGGCGAAAACCCTGATGGCGGAGTATCTCCGCCGGGAGCGGGAGAGAGGCAGGAAGACAGTGCTTTTGACCTGTCTGGAACCCAAGGTGGAGATGTACCGGAAGATGGGATTCCGGGATCTGGGGATTGCGGCATCCTCCTGGGGTGGGGAACAGTGGCATGAGATGAGCTGCCTGCTGAGGTTCCCTGTTTCGATGGATTTCACGGCGGACATGTGATACAATATTTTCAGATTTCAGAGAAAAGAGGATATGAGGGGGTATTATGTGGACACATATGGTATTTGGCACGGATCTGTATCATTTTGTTCAGTGGTTTATTATTTATAGCTTTCTGGGGTGGCTGGTGGAGTCCGTCTATATGTCCTTCTGCAACCGGAAGCTTACCAACCGGGGATTTGCGTCATCTCCGTTCTGCCCCATCTATGCGGTGGGAGCGCTTTCGGTGTTTGCCATTCTGAAGCCGCTGGATGACAACTATGTGGCACTGTATTTTGCGGGGGCTCTGCTGGCCACTGCGCTGGAATATCTGGTGGCTCTTGCCATGAAGAGCTTTCTGGGAGCAGTCTGGTGGGACTACACGGACAAGCCCTTCAATTACCGGGGGATCATCTGTCTGGAGAGCACCATTGCGTGGGGATTTTATACGGTCTTTATGTTTGCCTTTCTCCATCGCTTTGTGCGGATGGTGGCTTCCAGTTATCCGTTCAGGGCGGGGATGGTCCTGGCAGCAGTGGTGATCGTGGTGTACGGCTTTGACTTTTTTCTGCATCTGTTTATGGCCAGGAAGGAACGGCTGCCCAGAGGTCTGGAAGCGATAAAGAACCGTATGGAAAATTTTTGGCAGGAGATCCGGTACTGAACTGTCACGCGGAACAGATCTGCTGTATGAGACAGTGGGGCGTCAGCGCGCCGGATCCCAAAAGAGCCAGGAGCTTCCGAAACTGAATTCCGGAAGCTCCTGGCTCTTTTCGCCGGAAACTGCCCTGGTCCGGTAAAAGTCCGGAGAAAAGCTGCGTCTTTACGGACTGTCCAGAGTGTGATATTCCTGGGAAAGTACATCCTGATAAGACTGCCGCAGAGATTCCAGTGTGAATACCTCTTCTGTTTCCTGGTGTACGCTGTGTTCGGCAGCCAGATCCTCTGTATACATATCCAGAGGATAGACCGTATATTCGTCTTTGTCATAATTGTAATGGGTCACCAGAGGGATCAGCCGGGAATCCGTAACGGACGGTTCCCCTGTGGCCTCATCTACGGTGATGGTGATATCGGCCATGCCTCCCAGAAGGCATTCCGGTTCCTTCTGAGTGGAAATGAAATTTCCCAGAGAATAATACACCAGCATCTCATTGCCCTGGTCATCTCTGAGGGTTTCAAAATTCTGCAGTACATGGGAGTGGGCGCAAATGCAGATATCCACCCCCTGGGACAGGAGAAGCTGAAGAAAATTTTTCTGCTCCTGGTTGGGTTCCCGGGAATATTCTTCTCCTGTGTGGAGGAAGGCGATGATCATGTCGCTGTTTTCTCTGGCTTTTTGCACATCCTCTGTTACCTGCTCTGCCCGCAGAAGATCGATCATATAAGAGGGAAACTGATCGTAGGGCTCTCCATTGACCGTGGTGGTATAATTCAGCAGGGAAAAGGTAATCCCTTTGCATGTAACGGTGGAAACAGTGTCCGCCGCTTCCTGGCTGTCATGAATCCCCAGAAGAGTCACTTCCGGATGATTTTCCTCCCAATACCGGATGGTTTCGGTGATGGCGCCGGTCCCTTTGTCAAAAGCATGATTGGTGGCACTCTCTACGATATCAAATCCCGCATCTGTCAGCGCGTCTCCGATCTCTGTGGGAGCGCCGAATTCCGGGTAGGAAGATACGTTCTGATGATCTGCCACGAAGATGCACTCCTGATTGACAGCGGCCAGGTCTGCCTGGGAGATCAGCTCCTGTACATGGGTATAGAGTCCGTCGTAGCGCCAGGAGCCGTCCGACTGAATGCCGGATTCATAGATTTTTTCGTGTATCAGATTATCTCCTACAGCCCGCAGCCGGATGGTATGGGCTTCTTCCTTGAGCCGCTGTTCTGTAAGGAGTTCTTCCTCCTGCTGCTTTTGCTGTTCTTCCTGACGGCGGGCTTCCTGCAGGGCAACGGCCTCCGCCTGATGCTTCAGGTGGAGAGAAATGCCGGCCCCTCCCGCCAGGACGGCCAGGATCCCGGCGGCGGAGCACAGAAGGATTTTCTGCCTTCGGACCTGTCTGGCCCGCTGCCGCTGAAGTCTGCGGCGCCGGGAATCCCGCTCTTTTGGATTTTCCTCACTCATGATAGTTCCTTTCGTTCCCGCGTTGGCGGCATTGCAGCCGGAAAACCGGGCTGCTGCGTATTTTTCTTTATTATATCGAAATATGAGCGGAAAGGCAAGTTTGCGCTTCTGAAAAATGCCGCGGCCGGTTACAGTTCAGCCTTCCAATATCCCGCGAGGGCGCTGTGTGCCAGTGGCACACGGTTAGCGCCGACCGAAACGGAGTGTAGATCACGCTGCATTCGCAGCGTGATCCCGAGATTTGCGGGCGCCAGGCTGCGGAAATTGCAGCCTGTGTGCATGCATTTGTAACAGTGAAGCCGGAAGGCTGAACTGTTACCACGGCCGGCAGCCGTTCAGCCCTTTACAGCAGCGGTAACAGTCATAATGAACGGACTTTTTCCGTATAGTGAAGAAAAAGGATTTTTCAGGATCATTCATGAAAAGGAAGAAAAGAAGCTGTCTGTTCCTTATAGTATTTTCTTTGCTGCTGCATATTCCCGGGGAGGTCTGGGCTGCCGGTGCGCTTCCGGTATCTGGCCAGGGAGAACGGACGTCCGTTCTTAAGCTCCAGGCGGAAGGGGAAGCGGCGGAGGAGGATCAGAGTCCTCAGCTTGCCGTCAGCTCTCCAAGCGCTGTATTGATGGAGATATCCACCGGAAAGATACTGTATGAAAAGAACTCCCATGAGCAGAGAAGTCCTGCCAGTATCACCAAGATCATGACGCTTCTGCTGATCTTTCAGGAACTGGAGAAGGGGAGCATCACTCTGGATGAGCTGGTGACCACCAGCGCTTATGCCAAGAGCATGGGAGGATCTCAGGTATATCTGGAAGAGGGAGAACAGCAGACGGTGGAAACCCTGATCAAATGCATCGTGGTGGCCTCCGGGAATGACGCTTCTGTGGCCATGGCGGAGCATATTGCCGGGAGTGAAGCGGAATTTGTAAACAGGATGAACCAGGAGGCAAAAGAACTGGGACTGGAGAACACGCATTTTGAGGACTGCTGCGGACTGACGGAATCCACAGGGCATTATACAACGGCCAATGACGTGGCGGTGATGTCCCGGGAGCTGGTGAGCCGGTATCCCCAGGTGCTGGACTATTCCTCAATCTGGATGGAAAATATCACCCATGAGACCCGCCAGGGAACCTCGGAATTCGGTCTTACCAATACCAACAAAATGATCCGTACCTATCAGGGCTGCGTGGGCCTGAAAACCGGAAGCACCAGTATCGCAAAATACTGTGTGTCCTCAGTGGCCCAGCGGGACGGCATGACCCTGGCGGCGGTGGTGATGGCGGCTCCGGAGCCCAAGACCAGGTTTCAGGATGCGGCTGCTCTGCTTAACTACGGCTTCGGGATCTGCAGCCTGTATGTGGATGAGACACCGGAAACACCCCTGCCGGTGAAGGTGCTGTGGGGGGTGGAACCGGAAGCCGCCTGTGAGTACCAGGAGGAATTCCGTTACCTGGATACGGAGGGGAAAAATCTGGAAAATATTCAATCGGAGCTTATCTATCAGGAACCGGAGGCTCCGGTGAAAAAGGGAGATGTGGTGGGGAAGGCTGTCTATACCCTGGACGGGGAGGAGATTGGCAGCGTAAATCTGGTGAGCAGTGAAAATGTGGAGAGGGCCGGTTTTGGAGACGCCCTGAAAAAGGCGGCCACGAGACTCCTGAACATGCGGGATGGAAGCGGATCGTAGAGAAGAGCGGCAGGTGGGTATGCATCCGCTGCAAAGAAGCCGGAGAGAGGAACTGCCCCATAGATAAAAGAAGGGCTGCGCGGGGCGGCCCTTCTTTTACGGCACAGGATCACAGCTCCAGGATCACAGCCTGATACCCTTCCAGACGGAGAACATCGTCTTTCCGGGACAGTCCCCGGCAGTTGTTCAGGAGCACTTTTTTATAGGAGGATGGCAGTACCATATCCTGCGGCTCTTTCTGATAGTTTGCGGCCACCAGCAGGGTCTTTTGCTCTCCCTTTCTGAAAAAGGCCATCAGGTTTTTCTGAGCTTCCAGATAGGGGATCAGCTCTCCGTAAACCACAGTCTCCCGATACTCCGGATCCTTCCGGAGTGCGATCAGGCTTTTGTACCAGCTGTAAACGGAATCCGCGCGTCCCACCTGATCCGCCGCGTTGATCTTCTGATAATTGGGGTTTACCGCCAGCCAGGGGGTTCCCGTGGTGAAGCCGGCGTTCTCTCCGGCTGTCCACTGGAAAGGGGTCCTGGCATTGTCCCTGCTGAAGGGCATTACGCTTTTCAGGGCCTCTTCGGGGGAAAGTCCCGCATCCAGAGCTACCCGGTATTCATCCAGGGTGCTGCAGTCATCCACCTGGTCGATGGAGGTGAATTCCACATTGGTCATACCCAGCTCCTGACCCTGATAGATGAAGGGAAGTCCCCGGAGCATCAGGTTTACGGCTCCCAGCATCTTTTTGCTGGTGTCATTTACATCCCCCCGGGCGATATAGTGGCTGACGCCTCTGGGCTCATCGTGATTCTCAATGATATTGGAGATAAATCCGATATCCCCCAGAAGCTTCTGCTGACCGAAGGCACAGGCTTTGTACTCATCGCCGCAGACCACCGGCTGGCTTTTGTACCAGCCGTCCTCACTCTTTCCAAAACATGTTTCGCTGAAGTCGAACATGGAAGAGAAGTGGCCGTCGTTTCCGATAAAAGCCTGCAGTGCGTCCGTCCGGTCGGTGAATACCTCTCCTACGGTGAACGCGTTGTATCTGTCAAAGGTTTCCTGCCTCATCTCATGAAGAAATTCGTCAATCCCTTCAGCATCGTGGAGCATATGCTGGATGCTGCACAATCCGTCCTCCCTGTCGGCGGGATAGCAGGTATGGATATCCGGCTTTTTGATATTCATGATGGCGTCGATCCGGAAACCGGCAACACCCTTTTCCAGCCACCAGTTGATCATATTGTAGATCTCCCTGCGCATGGCGGGATTTTCCCAGTTAAGGTCCGGCTGCTTTTTGTGGAATACATGGAGATAATATCTGTCCTCATGGCCCGGAAGCCTGTCCCATACAGGCCCGCCGAAGTAGGAGCGCCAGTTGTTGGGAAGCTTTCCATCCTTTACGGTTTCGATATAGAAAAATTTTCCGTAAGGACCGTCCGGATCCTGACAGGCCTTCCGGAACCATTCGTGTTCATCGGAGCAGTGATTGACCACCAGATCCATGACAATATACATTTCCCGTTTTTTGGCTTCCCTGAGCAGTTCCTCCATATCCTCCATGGTCCCGAAACGGGGATCGATATTGTAATAGTCGGAAATATCATACCCCTGATCTGCCAGAGGAGAACAGTATATGGGGGAAAGCCACACGATATCCACGCCCAGATCCTTCAGGTAATCCAGTTTGCTGATGATTCCCTTCAGATCGCCGATGCCGTCGCCGTTGGAATCGCAGAAGCTTTTGGGATAGATCTGATACGCTGTCTTTTCGTGCCACCATTTTTTCTGTAACATAGAAAGCACCTCCTTTAAAGCTGAGTTGTTACGATGTGCTACATTATACAGTATCATTTTCGGAGATACCAACGAAAAAATGATGAAAAAATACGTTATTTTGACTTTTTGGAGAGAAAATGCTTTCGGTACTGGAGCGGTGTGGTCCCGGTTTTCCGACGGAAAAGCCGCTGAAAATTTCCGATATTGTTAAAGCCGCATTCCAGGCAGATCTGGGTTACCGGCATCTCGCTGGTCTCCAGAAGATGGATCACCCGGGTCAGACGGACATCGTTGATATAGTCAATAGGAGATTTTCCCACAGCTTTTTTGAAAAAGCGGCAGAAATACTGTTCGTTCATGCTGGAAAGGGAGGCCAGGTCCCGGACGTACAGTTTTTCGTGATAGTGCTCCCTTATGTAGGCCAGAACAGTTTTTACGGATTCCACCCGCTGATTCTCCTCCCTCCGGGAGCCGTCCATCATGCCGTACTCAGACAGCAGGGCCAGGATCTGCAGCAGAGAAGCCTTGATCTGCAGCTGGGAAACCGTACTGTTGGTATAGATCTGTTCCCCGGCAGCGGCAGCCTGCTGTCCCCGGCAGAAAGCCTGCACGATCCGTTCATATTCCTGGCGGAGTCTGAGGAATGCCGGATGGGAGGGGTTCATATACCGGGGGAAGGAAAGCGTTCCCCGGATCAGCGGCTGGATGATCTGCTCATCCGCAGAATCATAGGTCTGAAAGCGGAGAAGCTGGGGATCGAAGACAATAGCCAGCTCCTGAAAGCTTTCGGTGAGGGAGGCCAGCTGGTGAAGTTCTCCCCGGTTGATAAAGAAAAAGCACTCCTTATCCACCTCAAAGGGTTCCATATTGATGTTCAGGCTGTATTTTCCGGACTTCAGATATATAAGCTCAATTTCCTCATGCCAGTGAGGGCGGACCCGCAGGGAGGCTTCGCCGCCAAAAAAACGGTAGAGAGCGCAGGGAAACAGCAGGGTCCCATGGGGACGGTTTTCTCTTAAATTCTGGATCTGTGATTCGTTCATGACAAGAACTCCTTTCGGTTCTGCTGGCATCATCAGTTTACCATATCACATATTCAAAGGCAATCGGACATAAGATATTAGGAGAAAGCGAAGGAGGCGGTTATGAAAAGGTTTTGGGATAAAGAAGCGCAGGCAGCCGCGGTGACGCTGGCGGCTGCCTGCGCCATGGGGCTGGTGGCGGGTATCCTTTTTGCCAATCTTACCTATCCATGGAGGGATGGCGGGACGGAAGTGCTGGGAGTCTATCTTCTGGAACGCCTGGAGGAGGGAGTGACCCCGTCGGCGGATTATTTTTTTTATATTTTAAGGCTCAGAGGCGGAAATTTTCTGTTTTTCTTTTTGGCCGGAATGACGGCCGCGGCCAGAGGGGCGGCCCTGCTGGGAGCGGGAGGGCTGGGATTTCTGGCGGGAGCGGCTGCCAGTATGGCGGTGCTGCAGACCGGGATCAGAGGAATGCTTCTCTTTGGGGCGGCCAATTTTCCCCAGTGTATTTTCTACATTCCCGGCATGCTGGGAGTATTGATCCTTGCCTATCGGAAAAACGGAAGGATCCGGGGCGCGCGGCCGGGTGCGCTGAGGGAATACCTGCTGACAGGATTTCTTTTGTTCCTCTGCCTGCTTGCCGGAATCGCGCTGGAGGCGTATGGGAATCCCGGGTTCCTGGAATGGATATACTCCCGTATGTAAAATTTTCCAGCAAAAAAATATCCTGGAAATTTACAAGATATGGTAAACATAAGATTTTTGAAAACGACATTTTGTGTTTCGCCTCCGCAGTCCTGCGCTCTGCCGAAAAAAGGGGAAAAATAGCATTTGCTTTTCTCAAAAAATCTGCTTATAATAGGAGTTGTATTAAGTTTGAAGGGTAGATTGCTTGCATTATCATAATGGTTGCGAGGACAAAGCTTAGTATGGAAAACGAAATACAAAACTTCATATCTTATTTACATAATACGAAGAAAACGTCCGGAAATACTGAGGTGTCCTATGAACGCGATTTGAGAAAAATGATGCGGTATCTTGAAGGGGAGCAGGGGATCACAGAGGTTACCCAGGTGACCGAGACGAATCTGAATTCGTACATGCTGTATCTGGAAAGAAGACATTTTGCTGCTTCTACGGTTTCCCGGAGTGTGGCCTCCATGCGGGCCTTTTTTCAGTACCTTTACCGGGAAAAGAGGATTCCTTCGGATCCGGCGGAGCATCTGAAGCCGCCGAAGGTGGAGAAGAAGATGCCGGAGATCCTTACGGTGGCGGAGGTGGATCTTCTGATGGCCCAGCCCTCGGGGAACACGCCCAAGGGACTTCGCGATAAGGCCATGCTGGAACTTCTGTATGCCACCGGGATACGGGTCAGCGAACTGATCCATCTGCGGCTGGAGGATGTGAACCTTTCTATGGGATATATCACCTGCCGGGATGGGGAGAAGGAACGGATCATACCTTTTGGAAGCGTGGCAAAACGGGCGCTCCACAGTTATCTGAACCAGGCCAGAGAGAGCTTTCTGGGAGGGGAAGATACCGGGGTCCTGTTTACCAACTGTTCCGGCAGACCCATGAGCCGGCAGGGATTCTGGAAGGTGCTGAAGGGGTATGCCGGTTCGGCAGGGATCCGGAAGGATATCACACCCCACACCCTGCGCCATTCCTTTGCCGCCCATCTGATCCAGAACGGGGCGGACGTCAAGAGCGTGCAGGAGATGATGGGACATTCGGATATCTCCACCACACAGATGTATGTCAACATGAATGTATATAAGATCCGGGATGTGTATGCAAAGGCACATCCGAGAAACTGAAAACGGAACACTGCCAGGGAGCAGGGTTCCGTTTTCAGTTTCCGGCGGCTTCCGGCTTCACTGCCAAAAGGCAGCATGTCCGCCGGGGCCGGGTATTTATCAGCACATTTCCGCAATGGTATAGATCAGTCTTTCCGAATCCTCCCATCCCAGGCAGGGGTCGGTGATGGATTTTCCGTAAACATGGTTGGCGCAGCCGATCTTCTGGTTTCCTTCCACCAGATAGCTTTCGATCATCACGCCTTTTACCAGACGGCGGATGTCCGTATCCAGCTGACGGCTGTGCAGCACTTCCTTTACGATCCGGATCTGCTGCCGGAACTGCTTGTTGGAGTTGGAGTGGTTGGCATCCACGATCACAGCCGGATTTGCCAGATCCCGCTCCATATACTTTTCCAGGAGGAGCTGGAGATCCTCATAATGGTAATTGGGAATGGCGTTGCCGTGTTTGTTCACCGCTCCTCTTAAGATGGTATGGGTAAGAGGATTGCCAGTGGTCTCCACCTCCCAGTTGCGGTAGATGAAATTCTGCTTCATCTGGGCGGCTACCACGGAATTCAGCATAACGGTGAAATCACCGCTGGTGGGGTTTTTCATTCCCGCCGGGACATCCATGCTGCTGGCTACCAGCCGATGCTGCTGGTTTTCCACAGAGCGGGCGCCGATGGCCACATAGGACAGGATATCGTCCAGATACTTCCAGGTCTCCGGATACAGCATCTCATCGGCTGCTGTCAGACCGGATTCCTCGATGGCCCGCATATGCATCTTCCTGAGAGCGATCAGCCCATGGAGCAGATCCGGTTTCTTCTCCGGATCAGGCTGGTGAAGGATGCCCTTGTAGCCTTCTCCGGTGGTCCGGGGCTTGTTGGTGTAGATCCGCGGGATCAGGATCAGCTTATCCGCCACTTTTTCCTGAACCCGGGCCAGACGGCTGACATACTCGCAGACAGCATCCTCGTTGTCCGCGGAGCAGGGGCCGATGATCACCAGAAATTTATCGGATTCACCGGTGAACACCTTTCTGATCATGGCGTCCCGCTCTTCTTTGACCCGGGCCACGTACATGGTAACCGGGTAGTCTGCCTGGATCTCCGTAGGGGTTGGCAGCTTTTTCAAAAATTGTAAACTCATAATAATCTCCTCCCGTTTACTGCGCTGCAGCAAAAATAACAGCCGGCCTTAGGGCATGCGTACAAGCTGCGGTTCTCGCAGAACTGTTACCAGTATAGTACAAAATTCTTCTTCTGTCATCACCAAATTTTCCCAAAACAGGCCCCCGCCGCAGCGGTTGGCTCGGGCTTGGCCTTCCGCGGCAGGGGGAGCCGCAGCAGTCTGCCCCTGTCCGGTCTTCAGGGAATGGGTTTACCGGGAAAGCAGCCGCTTCAGGGTTTCTGTGTGAAGCAGCCCCATGGAAAAAAGCAGTCCCAGATAAACTTCGGCGCCCAGGATCAGGCCCAGGATCAGGACTGCCAGAGGAGGAAGAACGCCTGCGGCAGTCAGGCAGCTCTGCAGAAGCAGGGAACAGCCGCAGCCCGTAAAAAGGGCAAAGGCGGGCTGCAGGATCCAGGAAAATGCCTGAAAACGGAAATCCACATATCTCCGGATGAAATACATGTTCAGGCCGGTAATGACCAGCTGGCTGACAAGGATTCCCCACAGATATCCTGTGATCCCCAGACGGGGAACCGCCAGCAGGATAAAAAGGATCCGGATCAGGAGACCTGCCAGGTTCTGGAGAAATCCCAGAAAGGTGTGTCCCAGCCCGTGAAGGATACTGGAGAGGGTTCCCGTAAGGTAGAGGAAGGGGCAGATAAAGGAAAGGATCTTCAGAAAAATTCCCGCCTCCTTATTGTGAAAGACCAGGATGCCCAGGGATTCCCCGTGAAAGAAAAAAACGCCTGCAAAAAAGATACCCAGAAGCAGGCAGTATTTGATGGTTTTTTCTGTGGCCGTGCGGATCGCGTTCCGGTCTCCCCGGGCCTGATCACCGGCAACTGCGGGGAGCAGAAGTGTGGAAACGGAGCCGGTAATGGCGGAGGGAAACATGAGAAACGGCATGGCCATTCCGGTAAAAACGCCATAAATGGTCAGAGCAGCGGTATCGGACATGCCGGACAGCTGAAGCTGGCGGGGGATCAGTATGGCTTCCGCGCTCTGCAGCAGAGTCAGCAGCACCCGGTTGGCGGTAAGAGGAAGAGCCAGGGTCAGGAGGCTGCGGCTGCACATTCCCAGGGAAGCCAAAGAGGAGCGCCGGTATACCGGGTCCTGAAAATGAACCAGCAGGCAGATCCCTGTGAAAAGGGAGGAGGCCAGTTCCCCGGCGATCATGCCGCCTACAGCCAGAAGCGGTGTGGGCGTACGGCCCTGATCCAGAAAAACCGACCAGATCAGAAGGGAGGCGCTGACACGCACCAGCTGTTCCAGAAGCTGGGCGGCGGAGGGAACTGCCGTTTTCTGCCGGGCGTAGTAATACGCGCTTACACAGGTGTGAACAGTGCCAAGAGGGATTCCCCAGGAAATCAGCTCCAGAAGAGGCTGGCAGCGGGGTTCTCCCAGCAGCCGGAGGGAAAGAAAGGCCGCATGCCTGTGGAGAAACAGGGCGGCAGCCAGAGACAGAGAGAAGGAGATCCCAAAACCTGCCAGAAAACAGGTGCGGGCTCTGGAGGGGTCTTTTTCCGCCAGAGCGGCTGCGCAGCAGCGGGAGATACCGGTCTGCATGCCGGATACCACCAGCGCGAAGCAAAGCGTATAGACAGGAAAGACCAGCTGATAGATCCCCATTCCTTCCGCACCAATGGCATGGGAAAGGAATATCCTATAGAAAAAGCCTATGACCCGGCTGGTGAGGCCGGTGAGCATCAGAATAAACGCACCGGTAATGAGAGGATGTTTTTTTAAGGAAGAGGACATGACTGACTCCAGACGATCCGCAGAGCGGATCAGTTCTTTTTTTTAATATATTCCATTTTATACCTTGACAGAACAGGACAGGGGTGATATCCTACACATGAAATACCAGTAAAATACTAGGAATTTGATTTGCAGGGAAGCCTTGAAAGCGGTTTTCCCGGAGAGAGGAGACGCACATGAAGCTGTCTACAAAGGGACGGTACGGACTGCGGGCCCTGGTGGATCTGGCGATACACAGCCAGGAAGGCCCGGTGGCGCTCCAGAGCATTGCCGGACGTCAGAGGATTTCCCAGCGATACCTGGAACAGCTGATGGGAAGCCTGAAAAGAGCAGGGCTGGTGACCAGCACCAGAGGCGTTCAGGGAGGCTACCAGCTGGCAAGGGACGCGGCAGAGATTTCCGTGGGGGATGTGCTGCGGGCTCTGGAAGGAGATCTGCGGGCGGTGGACTGCCCGGCGGAGACGGGAAGAGACGGATGCGAGATCGCCGGAGCCTGTGTGACCAGATATGTATGGAAACGGATCAATGAGAGTATCCGCCAGGCGGTGGATACCATCTGGCTTTCCCAGCTTGTGGAAGAGGGGAAAGAAAAACAAAAGTAACAGCTTGGCCTTCCGGCTGAACTGGAACGGATAAAATGGGCTGCCATGCGGCCGGGAGCCGGCGGACGGCGGCAGAGAAACAGGATCCGGAGAGAACCTGTAGAGGATAGGAGGATCAGAATATGATTTATTTGGATAATGCGGCAACCACAAAGACGGCGCCTCAGGTGGTGGAGGCCATGCTCCCTTATTTTACGGAGCACTATGGGAATCCCTCCAGTGTTTATGAACTGGCAGGGCAGAGCAAGGCGGCGGTAAACGAAGCCAGGGAGAAGATCGCCCGGGTGATCGGGGCCAAGCCGGAGGAGATTTATTTTACAGCAGGGGGAACGGAAGCGGACAACTGGGCCATCAAGGAGACCTTTGAGGCCTATCGGAACAAGGGAAACCACATCATTACCACCAAGGTGGAGCATCACGCGGTCCTGCATACCTGTCAGTGGCTGGAAAAACAGGGAGCCAGAGTGACCTATCTGGATGTGGACGAGAACGGCATCATCCGTCTGGAGGATCTGGAGCGCGCCATTACGCCGGAGACGATCCTGATCACCATCATGGCAGCCAACAATGAGATCGGATCCGTAATGCCCTACCGCGAGATCGGAATGATCGCCAGAGAACATGGAATCCTGTTCCATACGGATGCGGTACAGGCATTCGGACAGCTTCCCATTGATGTGGATGACTGCGCCATCGATATGCTCAGCTCCAGCGCCCATAAGATCAACGGACCCAAGGGGATCGGATTCCTTTATATCCGCCGGGGTGTAAAGATCCGCTCGTTCATCCATGGGGGAGCCCAGGAGCGGAAGAGAAGAGCGGGAACGGAGAATGTACCGGGAATCGTAGGGTACGGGGTAGCTGCGGAGATGGCCGCTTCCACCATGGAGGAGCGCACCGCCAGAGAACGTCAGGTAAGGGACTATATGATCGAAAAGATCCGGCAGGAGGTGCCCTACTGCAGGCTGAACGGACATCCGACTCTCAGGCTGCCCAATAATGTGAATTTCAGCTTCCGGTTCATCGAGGGGGAGTCTCTGCTGATCATGCTGGATATGGAAGGAATCTGCGCTTCCAGCGGCTCCGCCTGTACATCCGGATCCCTGGATCCCTCTCATGTGCTGCTGGCCATCGGCCTGCCCCATGAGATCGCTCACGGTTCTCTCCGGCTGACGCTGAATGAGGAGATCACGGAGAAGGACGTGGATTTCGTGGTGGAGAAGATCAGGGAGATCGTGGAAAAGCTGAGAAATATGTCCCCGCTTTATGAGGATTTTATCAAAAAAAACAGATAAGCTGATCATAGAAAAATATACGGAGGAATCAGATATGTACAGTGAAAAAGTAATGGACCATTTTCAGAATCCCAGAAATGTGGGAGAGATCGAGAACGCCAGCGGCGTGGGCACTGTGGGAAACGCAAAGTGCGGAGATATCATGAGGATCTACCTGGATGTGGACGACGATGGCGTAATCAGGGACTGTAAGTTCAAGACCTTCGGCTGCGGTGCGGCGGTGGCTACCAGCAGCATGGCTACGGAGCTGGTGAAGGGAAAGACCATCCAGGAAGCCCTGCAGGTAACCAACAAAGCCGTAATGGAGGCCCTGGACGGTCTTCCGCCGGTGAAGGTACACTGTTCTCTCCTGGCAGAGGAGGCGATCCACGCCGCGCTCTGGGATTATGCTGAGAAGAAGGGGATCCAGATCGAAGGCCTTAAGAAGCCCAAGTCAGATATCCATGAAGGGGAAGAGGAAGAAGAGGAAGAGTATTGATGGGAAAAGGGAAAGTGGTAGTAGGGCTGTCCGGAGGAGTGGATTCCTCTGTGGCAGCCTGGCTGCTGAAAAGAGAAGGTTATGAGGTGATCGGCGCCACCATGCAGACCTGGGACGGGGACAGCCGGGATGCCAGAGAACAGTCGGTGATCCGGGATGCGGCCCGGGTGGCCCGGGCGCTGGGGATCCCCCACCATGTACTGGACTTTCACCGGCAGTTTGGAAGCTGTGTGGCGGACTACTTTGCGGAGGAGTATATGAGCGGAAGGACCCCCAATCCCTGTGTGGTCTGCAACAGAAAGGTGAAGTGGGAGGCCATGCTGGAGGCTGCGGATAAGCTGGGAGCCGGTTATATCGCCACTGGCCACTACGCGGGGATCGACAGGCTGGAAAATGGCCGGTATGCCCTTCGACAGGCGGCCGCGGACGCCAAGGACCAGACGTATGCCCTTTACGGTCTGACCCAGGAGCAGTTATCCCGTACACTGATGCCGGTGGGCGCTTACGAGAAGGATCAGATCCGTCTGTTTGCCCAGGAGGCGGGGATCCCTGTGGCCGCAAAACCGGACAGCCAGGAGATCTGCTTTATTCCGGACGGGGATTACGCCGGATTTATCCGGAAATACAAAGGGGTCAGGATCCCGGAAGGGAATTTTGTAGACCGTCAGGGAAATGTTCTGGGACGTCATAAAGGGATCATCCACTACACCATCGGGCAGCGGAAGGGACTGAATCTTTCCCTGGGAAAGCCTGTTTTTGTTCTGGAGATCCGGCCTGAAACCAATGAGGTGGTACTGGGGGACAACCAGGATCTGTTTACCTGTACAGTGAAAGCCCGCCATCTCAATTTTATGTCGATTTCACAGCTTCCTTACGGAAAAGAGATGGAAGTATGGGGAAAGATCCGGTATAATCACAGAGGAGGAGCAGCACGGATCCGCCGGACGGGCGAGGACCAGCTGGAGTGCCGTTTCCTGGAGCCGGTCAGAGCTGTGACCCCGGGACAGGCACTGGTCCTCTATGAGAAAGAGCATGTACTGGGAGGAGGAATCATTGTATGATTGCTGACTGTCATCTGCACACGGAATTTTCCTCAGACAGCCGGACGCCTGTGCGGGATCAGATCGAGAAAGCCATTTCTCTGGGGATGGATTATCTCTGTGTGACGGATCATATGGATATGGATTATCCGGGGGGAGAGTTCTGCCTGGATACAGACAGCTATGCGGCATGTATCCGCGGACTCCAGGAGGAGTACCGGGGAAGGATCCGTATCGGTCTGGGGGTGGAGCTGGGGCTTCAGGAACATCTGAAGGAGCGCCAGCAGGAGTACCTGAAAAAATATCCCTTCGATTTTGTCATCGGGTCTGTCCATCTGATCCACGGGGAAGATCCCTATTATGGAGGGCTTTTTCAGCGGATCGGCGACGGGGAGGCCTACAGGGAATATTTCCGCGCTTCCTATCAGCTGCTGCTGGAGGAGCCGGGAATCCAGACATGGGGACATCTGGATTATGTGGTGCGGTATGGCCTGCATAAAGATGCGGAATATTCTTATGAAAAATACGCGGAGGAGATCGATGCCATCCTGCGGCTGCTGGTGGAAAAAGGGATCGCTCTGGAGCTAAATACCGCCGGTTTCCGGATGCTGGGGAAACCCAATCCCCGCAGGGAGATCCTGGAGAGATACCGTCATCTGGGAGGCGAGCTGATCACCGTGGGAAGCGACGGACACGAACCGGGATATCTGGGCTGGAGGTTCGGGGATGCCCGAAACCTGCTTTGGGACTGCGGCTTCCGGTATTACACGGTGTTCCATGAGAGAAAACCTGAATTTCTGAAGCTTTGACGGGATTTAACGATTTCTTTTCATGTATTTTTGAAAATACACTTGAATTTTCCATACAAATTATGTAAAATACCAAATAGGTTGATGTTTCTTTAACAATACCATGTGCATGAGAAACTCACGAATTTATTTACAATTTAGGAGGAATGAAAATCATGGCAGTAAAAGTAGCAATTAACGGTTTTGGACGTATTGGACGTCTGGCTTTCAGACAGATGTTCGGAGCAGAAGGCTTTGAGATCGTTGCAATCAACGACCTGACCTCCCCGAAAATGTTAGCTCACTTACTGAAATACGATTCCACTCAGGGAAGATACGCTCTGGCCGACACTGTAACAGCAGGCGAGGATTCCATTACTGTAGACGGAAAAGAGATTAAAATTTATGCAATGGCTAACGCAGCAGAGCTTCCCTGGGGAGAGATCGGCGTTGACGTAGTTCTGGAGTGTACAGGCTTCTATACCTCCAAGGCAAAGGCTCAGGCTCATATCGACGCAGGCGCTAAGCACGTAATCATCTCCGCTCCGGCAGGAAACGATCTGAAGACCATCGTTTACAATGTAAACCATGAGACTCTGACAGCAGATGACCACATCATCTCCGCTGCTTCCTGTACCACCAACTGCCTGGCTCCGATGGCAAAGGCCCTGAATGACCTGGCTCCCATCAAATCCGGTATCATGTGCACCATCCACGCTTACACAGGCGATCAGATGACACTGGACGGACCGCAGAGAAAAGGCGATCTGAGAAGATCCCGTGCAGCTGCTGTGAACATCGTTCCCAACAGCACAGGTGCAGCAAAAGCAATCGGTCTGGTTATTCCGGAGCTGAACGGAAAGCTGATCGGTTCCGCACAGCGTGTTCCGACCCCCACAGGTTCCACCACGATCCTGACTGCAGTTGTAGAGGGCAACGTAACTGTTGAGCAGATCAACGCAGCTATGAAGGCAGCTTCCAACGAGTCCTTCGGATACAACGAGGATGAGATCGTATCCAGCGATATCGTAGGTATGAAGTACGGTTCTCTGTTCGATGCAACTCAGACCATGGTTCTGCCGATGGATAACGGAACCACAGAGGTTCAGGTTATTTCCTGGTATGACAATGAGAATTCTTACACCAGCCAGATGGTGAGAACAATCAAGCACTTCGGAACATTATTAAGCAAATAATTTTCCAAAACGGATCAGGACGGCAAACACACTGTCCTGAACGGGTACATCCTTTGGATGAATAGGCTCATAAAAGGGTCCGGTCTGTATGGACCGGGCTCTTTTTGTTAAACAGGGAAATTGAAAAAGGAGGCATCATCCCATGCTCAATAAAAAATCAGTTGATGATATCAACGTAAAAGGTAAAAAAGTCCTGGTTCGCTGTGATTTCAACGTACCTCTTCAGGATGGAAGGATCACGGATGAGAACCGTCTGGTAGCTGCGCTGCCTACCATTAAGAAGCTGATCGCGGACGGCGGCAAGGTGATTCTTTGCTCCCATCTGGGAAAACCCAAGGGAGAACCCAAGCCGGAACTGTCTCTGGCGCCTGTTGCCAAGCGGCTGACAGAGCTTCTGGGACAGGAAGTGAAGTTTGCGGCTGATCCTGAGGTGGTGGGTCCCAACGCAAAAGCGGCTGTGGAAGCCATGCAGGACGGAGACGTGATCCTTCTGGAGAATACCCGTTACCGCGCGGAGGAGACAAAGAACGGAGATGAGTTCTCCAAGGAGCTGGCTTCTCTGTGTGATGTATTCGTAAACGATGCCTTTGGTACTGCCCACAGAGCCCATTGCTCCAACGTGGGTGTGACCAAGTATGTGGATACCGCAGTGGTGGGATATCTGATGCAGAAAGAGATCGATTTCCTGGGGAACGCGGTGAACAATCCCGCCAGACCGTTCGTGGCTATCCTGGGAGGCGCCAAGGTGTCTTCCAAGATCTCCGTTATCAACAATCTGCTGGACAAAGTGGATACTCTGATCATCGGCGGCGGAATGGCTTATACCTTTGTAAAGGCAGCAGGCGGAAAGATCGGAACATCTCTTTGCGAGGATGATTATCTGGAGTACTCTCTGGATATGAAGAAAAAGGCGGCAGAGAAAGGCGTGAAGCTTCTGCTTCCGGTGGATAACAGGATCGGCGACGCTTTCTCCAACGACTGCAATATCCAGGTGGTAAAGACCGGTGAGATTCCGGACGGCTGGGAAGGTATGGATATCGGACCGGAGACAGAGAAGCTTTTCGCGGACGCTGTGAAGGATGCCAGGACCGTGGTTTGGAACGGACCGATGGGATGCTTTGAGATGCCTAATTTTGCACATGGTACGGAAGCGGTGGCGAAAGCTCTGGCTGAGACGGACGCCACAACGATCATTGGCGGAGGAGATTCCGCGGCGGCAGTGAATATCCTGGGATACGGCGATAAGATGACCCATATCTCCACCGGCGGCGGCGCTTCCCTGGAGTTCCTGGAAGGCAAGGAGCTTCCCGGTGTGGCGGCGGCCAACGACAAATAAGCGTAACGGCCGCGAAGCGCTTTATGCGAAAGTCGAAAGGATAACTGAATATAAGGAAAAGAGGATTTGTAAAGATGGCAAGAAAGAAAATTATCGCCGGAAACTGGAAGATGAATATGACTCCCAGCGAGGCAGTAAAGCTGGTTGAGACATTAAAACCCCTGGTAAAGAACGAGGAAGTGGACGTGGTATTCTGTGTTCCGGCCATTGATATCGTTCCTGTAGTGGAAGCTGCCAAGGGAACCAATATCCAGGTGGGCGCTGAGAACATGTATTTCGAGGAGAAGGGCGCGTATACAGGAGAGATCGCTCCCGCAATGCTGGTGGATGCCGGTGTGAAATATGTGATCCTGGGTCATTCCGAGAGAAGAGGATACTTCGGTGAGACCGATGCGGATATCAACAAGAAGATGCACAAAGCTTTCGAGCACGGCCTGACTCCCATCATGTGCTGCGGAGAGTCTCTGGAGCAGAGAGAGCAGGGTGTGACCATGGATTTCATCCGTCAGCAGGTGAAGATCGGTTTCCAGGGGCTGACAGCAGACCAGGCAAAAGAGGCGGTTATCGCTTACGAGCCTATCTGGGCCATCGGAACCGGAAAGACAGCCACCACCCAGCAGGCACAGGAGGTTTGCGGCGAGATCAGAAAGTGCATCGCTGAGATTTACGATGACGCTACGGCAGCTGCGATCCGGATCCAGTACGGCGGTTCTGTGAATGCCAAGACTGCGGCTGATCTGTTCGCCCAGGAGGATATCGACGGCGGACTGGTAGGCGGCGCTTCCCTGAAGGAAGAGTTCGGACAGATCGTAAATTATAAATAAGAGAGATCAAAAAGGCGGCAGTTCAGCCGTAGGGCTGAGCTGCCGCAGAAAAAGAGAGATTCCGGCCGGTGTTTTACACCGACCGGAACACGGGAAAACACCACGAAGTCCTTATGGCCGGTCATGGATCCGGAGGGGGAAGACGTGGTGTTTTTTCTGTTTGGACGAGAGCGGCAGCAGTTGGGTCTTCCGGCTTTCCTGCTGCTGAGAACGGGGGATGCTGCCATAAAACATTTGATGTTTTCGGGAATATGCGGTATGATACACGCATGGAGATGACGGTCGTGACTGACAGATCTCTGCAGGGGGGAGCATCAGCCCTGAAGATCGGGGGATCAGGGGATGTTGCGGATCTCCGGCTGAATACGGAAAATCAGAGAGAGCGAGGAGAATGATATGGAGCAGAGGCATATGATCAAAGCGGCGCTTCTGGGGCTGGGTACCGTGGGCGGGGGCGTCTATAAAGTGCTGAAAAACCAGGAATGTGAGATGGAGAATAAGCTGGGAACCAGAGTGGAGATCAAGAAGATCCTGGTGAGAAATCTTGAGAAGGCGGCCGGAAAAGTGGAGGATCCGGAGATCCTCACCAATTCCTGGAAGGAGATCGCGGAGGATCCGGAGATCCAGATCGTTATTGAACTGATGGGCGGGATAGAGCCGGCAAAAACTTATATCCTGGAAGCGCTGAGGGCAGGAAAACATGTGGTCACCGCCAATAAAGATCTGATAGCTGCAGAGGGCAGGATCCTGATGGATACGGCTCATGAGCATGGCTGTGACTTCCTGTTTGAGGCCGCGGTGGCGGGAGGAATTCCAATCATCCGTCCTCTGAAGCAGTGCCTGGCGGGAAATCATATCTCAGAGGTGATGGGAATTTTCAACGGAACTACCAACTTTATTCTGTCCAGGATGAGCCGGGACGGGATGGAATTCGGGGAAGCGCTGGCCATGGCGCAGCAGCTTGGGTATGCGGAGAGCGACCCCACGGCTGATGTGGAAGGGCTGGACGCAGGCCGCAAGGTGGCGATCCTGGCGTCGGTGGCTTTCAATTCCAGAGTGACCTTTGAGGATGTATATACGGAGGGGATCACCGGGATCACGGCTACCGACATTCGGTATGCCAGGGAAATGGACTGCGTGATCAAGCTTTTAGGGGTGGCCCGAAATACGGAGGAGGGCATTGAAGTGCGGGTGCATCCGATGCTGATCGACAGGGATCATCCGCTGGCAGCGGTCAACGATTCCTACAACGCGGTATTTGTCAAGGGCGATGCGGTACAGGACGCCATGTTCTACGGAAGAGGAGCGGGAGAACTTCCTACAGCCAGTGCGGTGGTGGGAGATGTGTTCGATGTGGCCAGGAATATCCTGGCAGGATGCTGCGGAAGGATCGGCTGCACCTGTTACAAGGAGCTTCCGATAAAGAAGATGGAAGACGCGGAAAACCGGTATTTTGTCCGGATGCAGGTGGAGGACCGGTTCGGGGTGATGGGAAGTGTGGCCAGCACCTTTGGAAAGAACTGCGTCAGCATGGCTCAGGTCATCCAGAAGCGCAGCACCGGAGACCTGGCAGAGATCGTGGTGATGACAGGGGTTGTCAGAGAGCGGCACTTTCAGGATGCGCTGGCGATGCTGGGAGAAATGCCGATTGTAAAGAATATTTCTTCCGTCATCCGGGTATATGGGTAAAAAGAAGGAAATGTAAGGATCTTCCCTGCGAAAAGGGACTTGCATTTATGAAAAAAGCTGATATAATGGTTGAAGATTGTATAAATATGAAGTTTATACAAAAAATCATGTATGAAAATACACGACACAACATGAGGAGGATGGAATATGAAGGATATGAAAAAATTCGCGGCATTGATGCTGGCCGGTGTGATGACCCTTTCTCTGGGAGCCTGCGGCTCTGAGGGCAGTGAGGGGAGCAAGGGAGAAGACGGCAGCGCGGCAGAGGATTCAGCTTCTGTGGAAATCTCCAGTCTGGAGGATCTGGCAGATAAGACCATCGGTGTGCAGACCGGAACCACCGGAGATCTGCAGGCCACGGATGTGGTGGAGAACGATTCCCAGATGTCCCGGTATAATAAAGGGGCAGATGCGATACAGGCTCTGAAGAACGGCAAGCTGGACTGTGTGGTGATCGACTCCCAGCCGGCGGAGAAATTCGTGGAGGCCAATGACGATCTGAAGATCATTGACGGGATTTTTGATGATGAGCAGTATGCTATCGCTGTGAAGAAGGGCAACAGTGAGCTGCTCTCCGATCTGAATACAGCGCTTTCAGAGCTGAAGGAGGATGGAACCATCGAATCCATCATGAGCAATTATATCGGCGATGAGGCGGGACAGCATCCCTATGAGTCTCCGGCTGATGTGGACCGCTCCAATGGTACTCTGACCATGGCTACCAATGCGGAGTTTGAGCCCTGGGAGTACTATGAGGGCACCGAAGTGGTGGGAATCGATGCGGATATTGCCCAGGCAATCTGCGATAAGCTTGGATATGAGCTGGTGATCGAGGATATGGCCTTTGATACGATCCTGGCAGCTATTGACAGCGGAAAGGCAGATTTCGGCGCGGCCGGAATGACTGTCACCGAAGAGAGAAAAGAGAGCGTGGACTTTACGGACACGTATGCCAACGCTACCCAGGTAGTGATCGTAAGAAAGTAAAAAACAGGTAACAGTGAAGCCGGAAGACTGAACTGTTACAAAATCTGCGGACTGTTGGCCGAATTGTGATGACATCTGAAAAAAAGAACAAAAGATACCAGGCGGCCGGCGCTCTGTTTTGAACAGGCGCTGGCGGCTTGGCGCTTAACAGGAAAGGGCGGGAATTATGTGGGAAAACCTGGTACATCAATTTAACCGGTATTTTGTGGATAACGGCGCTACCGCCTGGTGGCTCACCGGTTTTAAGACCACGATCCTGGTGACGCTTCTGGCGCTCTGCATCGGCGTTGTCCTGGGCTCTCTGGTGGCGATCATCCGGACCACCCATGAGTACACCGGAAAACTGAAGATCCTGAATTTTATCGCGAAGATTTATCTGACGGTGATCCGGGGAACACCGTCCATGATCCAGATACTGATCTGCTACTCCATTATTTTTGCCAGTGTGAATCTCAGTGAGATCGTTATCGGAGGAATTGCCTTTGGTATCAATTCGGGGGCTTACGTGGCAGAGATCGTGCGTTCAGGTATTATGTCCATTGACAAGGGGCAGAGAGAGGCCGGACGCAGCCTGGGACTGAGCGCTTCCCAGACCATGTGGCTGATCATCATGCCGCAGGCATTTAAGAACGTGCTGCCGGCTCTGATCAACGAGATGATCGTGCTGTTAAAAGAGACGGCAACCATCGGTTATATCGGAACTATTGATATCACAAGGGCGGCCACCCTGGTACAGAGCCGTACCTACAGCGCCTATGTGCCTCTGCTGTCCGCAGCGGCGTTCTATCTGGTGCTGGTATTGATCCTTACCTATTTTATGGGCAAGGTGGAGAGGAGGCTGCGGAAGAATGAGCGGTAATAAGGATAATGTGCTGATCGAGGTGCAGAAGCTTACGAAAAGCTTTGGGGGCAATGTGGTCCTGGACGGGATCTCCACCGATATCCGTAAGGGCGAGGTGGTGGCCATCATCGGCCCTTCCGGTTCCGGAAAATCCACATTTCTTAGGTCGCTGAATCTCCTGGAGGAGCCCACAGGGGGACGGATCCTGTTTGAGGGAACGGATATCACAGATCCCAAGGTGGATATCAATCTTCACCGCCAGAAGATCGGAATGGTATTTCAGCAGTTTAATCTTTTTCCCCACAAGACCGTGAAGGAAAATATCATGCTGGCCCCGGTGACTCTGAAGGTAATGACCAAGGAGGAGGCATCCGGGAGGGCGGATGAGCTCCTGAAGAGAGTAGGGCTTCCGGACAAGGCGGACGCTTATCCGGACAGTCTCTCCGGAGGGCAGAAGCAGAGGATCGCCATAGCCAGAGCCCTGGCCATGAATCCGGATGTGATGCTTTTCGATGAGCCCACTTCCGCGCTGGATCCGGAGATGGTAGGCGAGGTGCTGGAGATCATGAAAGAGCTGGCCGAATCGGGAATGACCATGGTGGTGGTCACCCATGAGATGGGGTTTGCCAGAGAGGTGGCTACCAGGGTGCTGTTTATCGACCAGGGAAAGATCCAGGAGGAAAATGCGCCCCAGGAATTTTTCACGCATCCGAAGAACCAGAGGCTGCAGGATTTTCTCTCCAAGGTGCTGTAATGAGCTTCTGACAGAACGGCAGGGTGTCTTTCGGGGCGGATACCCGTTCCGGCGGGCGATGAGCGTGTGCGCCGGCACACAGCGGTTCGCCCTTTATGGCAGATACAGCGGAAAATCAGTTACAGTTCAGCCTTCCAATATCCCGCGAGGTGTCACGCTGCGAATGCAGCGTGATCCCGAGATCTGCGGGCGCCAGGCTGCGGAAATCGCAGCCTGTGTGCATGCATTTGTAACAGTGAAGTCGGAAGGCTGAACTGTTACGAAAATCAGGCATGTCCGGCCGGTATCCCGCCGGTGGAACAGCCTATAAATTTTAGGAAAGACTATCCATACAACAAAAGAAGGAAAGACATTCTTCCGAAAATGACCGGGGGAATGTCTTTTTTTGATGCCTTCCATGCACAAAAAGAGAAATTTGGATGAAAAAACTGTCGAAATATCCAATAAAGCCAAGGCGGATAAGGAAAGTTTATGGAAAACGCCGGGGAGGGGTGTGGAGGGACTGCAGAGAACTGGAAAAATATCCTTTTTTAGGCGCCAGACTTGTAAATCGGGATGAATGGTATTATAATAAAGCACTAAGACTTCCCATACCTGAAATGGGCTTCGCTCCTTGAAAATTCAATATTTCAGCTGACAAAATAGTGATTTATGCCCCTATAGCCTCAGGATGGAGTGCGTTACGCAGATATTTCGGCAGTCTTGCTTCAAAATCAGCAGTAAAAGCTGTCAATTGCTCATCGCTGAGTTTTAAGATTTCCTGAAGGCTTGCCATCAAGGCATCCATTAGGATGCCAAGTGATCTATGGAAAGTAATGTCCGCCATTTCATCAACTAGGAAAAAGAACAATTCGCCAAGCGTCCTCTGATCTTCATTTTGGCGCTGTTCCATTGCGAGTAACATGTATCTGGTAAACACGATAGCTACGTGAGCTGTCAGTGCATCATAGGATAAGCTGCGGCATTCTCCAATCAGATTCAGCATAGATTTGCAGGTCTTGAAGAAAACCTCAATCTGCCAGCGCTTTCCATAAACACGGATAATCTCTTCTTCGGAAAGGGTCGTATCTGTACAGATAAAAGCAAGCCAGTCCTTGCGATTTGCTTTATTCCTTACGCAAACGATTTTCGCCGGAATAGGATTCTCTTTTCCTACCATGACGTCAACAGAAAGCAGATACTTTGATCTGCCACGGCGTTTTTTGTTCCTGGAATAGATCTCTTTGATATTCAGCTGTTCACCACAGTATGAATACTTGATGCGGCTGCTTTTCTTGAGCATAGCAATCACATCCATCCCCTTTGAATGGATGGCTGTGATCTGTGCCGGGTTGGAAAACCAGGAATCAAAAAGGACATAATCAGCCTTTAGTCCTGCACTGAGAGCAGTATCCAACAAGGCCATCATTGCTTCAGGTGCTTTTGTCTGGGCAAGCTTGCGCCTTTTTCCTGCAATGGTTCTGTTATCAAAGTTCTTTACCGGACCGATAATATTTGCTTCTTTTGCAGATGCTAACAGACAGCTGTTTACCGGGATCAGTGTATTTCCGTCACTCCAGCTTAATGTAAGCATCCGAAACCCTTTTTTGAAATGCATATCGGTGTGGTCGAATACTTTTGATCCCAGTTCTGTTTTCTTGCAGCTGGTTCGACTAAAAAGGCTGTCATCAACAATGAACACATTTTTCCTGCTATCGTCCGTTAGATCTTTGAGATCATTATTGACGATATCAGCAGCCAGAAGAGAAGTAAAACGGAGCCAGTTTGTTTTTGCCGAATTTAGGAACCGATAAAAAGTGTTCTTTGAAAAATCTTCCTTAAAAGAGCCAGTTCGTTGCTGCATATACATGCTTCTTCCGACAAAAATGTTGCTGAGCTTGTAGCGGAGCAGAGAAACAGGTGAAACACCTTTTTCTTTCATCCCATTGCATTTGGCGAGAAGCTTGCCGACATGATGCCTGGAAAAAAATCTCTGAACACAATCAATTAACTCGTTCTCATCGCAATAGTTTTGTGGTATACTGGACATGGCATAAATCTCCTTTGTATAGATGGTTTTTCGTCAATTCCATTATACCAAACGGGACAGGTTTATGCCTTTTTTATTGGCTGAAATATTGAATTTTCAAGGTTCAACACACCGTATTGGTGTGGGAAGTTTTAGTAAAGCAGTGTGAGAAGCCTGCGCTCTGAATGGCTTAAAAGCGGGAAATCAGCGTTTTTTGGGCTGAAAAGCGTATGGCTGAAAAAATAAGTTAAAGGAATAGCACAATGGAAAAGACAACAACGAATGATGACACCATCGATCTGATGCGGCTTCTGTTTGCTCTGAAGAGGCGGATCTGGCTGATACTGGCTGTCGGACTGATCTTTGCGTTTGGGGCCGCTGCCTATACCAGATTTCTGGTGACACCGGTTTACACCTCGTCTTCCACTATGCTGGTTCTGACCAAGGAAACCACTCTGGCTTCTGTGGCGGATCTGCAGCTGGGCACCCAGCTGACCAAAGATTATTCCGTACTGATCCAGAGCCGTCCGGTACTGGAGAAGACGATTGAGAATCTGGGGCTGGACATGTCTTATCAGGCGCTCCGAGGCTCCATCTCCATCTCGAATCCGGAGGATACCAGGATTCTTTCCATTTCGGTAAATCATTCGGATCCGGAGACGGCCAAGACCATTGCTGATGAGCTGGCTTCCGTGTCCTCCGCTTATATCGGGGACAAGATGGAGGTTACGCCGCCCAAGATCATTGAAGAGGGGGAGGTCCCCACTTCTAAGACCAGCCCCAGTATGCGGAAGAATACTGTAATGGGATTTTTGGCGGGAGCGGTGCTGGTATGCGCTGTGGTGGTGGTGCTGGAACTGCTGAATGACAGCATCTATACGGAAGAGGACGTGGAAAAATATCTGGGTCTGTCTACCTTCGCGGTAGTGCCGGATAAAGAGCCGAATCACAAAAAGAAGAGAAAGGGAGCGAAGTAAGCCATGCTGGAACAGAAAATCATTCTGACAGATACCAACAAAGGCACCTACTCCTACGAGGAGGCAATTAAGACACTCCGGTCAAATCTGCAGTTTACAGGGAAGACCAATAAGGCCATTATGGTCACCAGCACGGTTCCGGGCGAGGGAAAAAGCGACATTTGTTTTCATCTGGCAGCCACTATGGGAAGTTCAGGGAAAAAGGTGCTGCTGATCGATGCGGATATCCGGAAATCTGTATATATGACCAGATATCAGATCCAGGGACCGGTAAAAGGGCTGACCATGTATCTCAGCGGCCAGCTGGAACGGCTGGATCAGCTGGTGTGCAGGACAAATTATGAAAATCTCCATATGATCCTGGCAGGACCGTCAGCTCCCAATCCTTCGGAAATGCTGGGGGACAAATCTTTCGGAGAGCTGGTGAGAGCTACAAGACAGGTGTACGATTATGTATTTATCGATACGCCTCCGGTGAACAGTGTGATCGATGCCGCCGTGGTAGGACAGCACTGTGACGGAGCGCTTCTGGTGATCGAGACAGGCGGAGTGGGCTATAAGGCGATCCAGAGAGCCCGGATCCAGTTGGAAAAGAGCGGATGCAAGGTGCTGGGGGCAGTCCTGAACAAAGTGGACGTGCACAGTGACAGGTATTACCGCTCTTATTACGGCAAGTATGAAAAGAAGTACTACGCCGCTTATGAAGAAGAACAGGAAGAGTAAGACAGGATGTGTGATCTGGATTGAGAGAATGGAATAGAGAAAAAAGAGCATTCTGGAACAGGATCCTGATTATTCTGTGTGTCATTTTGACGATTGGGCTGGCGGCTTTTCTTGTATGGGACAGGAAAAGCGAGCAGCAAAAAATGGAAGATCTCTCCCGCAGGGCGCAGGAACAGAGTCAGGAGCTGGAAGTGGAGAGCGCCGCTGATGAAGGTTCCCGGGAAGATCCGGCTGCGGAGCAGGACGGTGAAGGTCCGGAGGGTACGGCAAAGCAGGAAGAGAACAGCGGACAGGCGGGAACCGGAGAGAACAGCCAGGAACCCGCTTCGGAGACGTCCCAGGAAGCTGATGGTCAGAGCGGCAGTTCCCAGGCGGAGGCCGGAAAGATCCAGATCAGTTTTCGGGGAGATCAGTTCCTCAGTGAAGAAGAATCTGCCGCGAGAGGAATCTGCGCGCTGCTGGAGAAGAAGCTGCAGGAGGCCGGATATGAGGCTGATGTGGCGGATTACAGCCTGACAGGCGCAGGAACGCTCTCCCAGATGAAGCTGGCAGGAGTGGCGGATAGCAGGCTGCAGGAGTATGTGACTGATCATACGGAAAAAGCCCAGGGGGAAGAACTGAAGGTGACTGAGACGGGGATCCGGGAATTTTCCCAGGAGGAACTGGACAGGACTGACCAGGAATATATTCCCGTGATATGCATGGGATATTATGGCGGCTGGAGCAATGATCCCATGGAACTTGTCCGGCAGCAGCAGGATATTCTGGATACATATGATTCCCCCAGACAATGGCTGATCCTGGGACTGCATCCCATATCCGGGGGTGTGGATCCGGAGGGCTATGACGAGATGATGGAGAAAGCGTGGGGAGACAGTTATCTGAACCTTTCGGAGGTTATGGAGCATACGGCCGCTTCCTACCAGGGACAGGAAGAAATCGCCCAGGCTGTTTTTGATAAACTGCAGGAACTGGGTTATCTGGGAGTTGAGTAAGCAGTGAACGCAGCGGAAAACAGAAAGATCCGAAAAAGAAAACAGATGGCAGTGGTAGGCGGCGCGGTCCTGCTGGCGGCTGCGGGGATCTGCGGTCTGCTGGTGAAAACCAGAGCTGTGCTCGGGCTTCGGGGAAGCGGAAGCGGGCAGACCGGTGAAGAAACAGTTACCTACCAGGGCAATACCTACCGATATAATGATCATTTGAGCAATTTCCTTTTTCTGGGAATTGATAACCGGGAAGAGATTGATACACATCAGGGAAGAGGGGGAAAACGGACAGGCAGATGCCATTTTCCTGGTGTCCTGGGACAGGGCACGTAATACGATACAGGGCTTGTCTATCCCAAGGGATACAATAACTGAGATTGAGACCTTCGACCTGGAAGGAAACAGCCAGGGGTGGACGGAGGATCATCTGAATCTGCAGTATGCTTATGGAGATGGAAAGCATACGAGCTGCCGGCTGATGGAGGAAGCGGTTTCCCGGCTGCTTTACCAGATTCCCATTCAGGGATACTGTGCCCTGAATATGGATGGGATCCCTCTGCTGGCGGATGTGGTGGGAGGCGTAGAGGTAACGGTTCCCAATGACAGCCTGGAGGAGATGTATCCGGAGTTTTCCCAGGGTGAGCAGGCAGTGATCACCGGGGAGAATGCGGAGATCTTTCTCAGGTACCGGGATGTGGAGACCAGCCAGAGCGCTCTGGACAGAACAGAAAGACAGAAAGCTTTTCTGTCGGCTTTTGCCGGGAAAGCCAGAGAGGTGGCGGCAGATGATGCTTCACTGGTCACGGATATTTATGAGACACTGGATGACTACATGGTGACCAACATCGGGAACGGCCAGTTTGTGAAGATGCTGTCGGCATCCTATGGAGATGAGGGCATACAGGATCTGCCCGGCGAAGGAAGCCAGGGGGAGACGTATGACGAGTACCATGTGGATGACAGCGCACTGTATCCTTTGATCCTGGAGATGTTTTACCAGATGGAGGAGTGAAAGGCATGGGCAGAAAAAAACGTCTGATCGCAGGCGGACTGCTGACGGCAGCGGCCCTGGTCTGCGCGGGGATCGGTGTAAGCCGGTATCTGGAGGAGGCCTGGGCAGGAAGGAATTATGAAGCCCTGAGAGATCAGGTGAAAAAGGAGATCCCACAGCCCACGGAAGCTCCGGAAAATGGCGGGACCGGGGAGAGCAAGACGGCGTCGGAATCCTCCGGAAAGCCTGTGGAGATTCCCATTGATTTTGAGACGCTTACCCGGGAGAATCCGGATGTCTATGCCTGGATCCAGATTCCGGGAACCCAGGTGGATTATCCGATCCTGCAGAGCAGTGAGGATGACAGCTATTATCTGACCCATACCATCGACGGGGAGGAAAAGACGGAAGGCGCTATCTATACGGAGCAGCTGAACAATAAGGACTTTACAGATCCGAATACTGTGATCTACGGACACAACATGCGAAACGAATCCATGTTCGGAAGTCTGCACTGGTATGAGGATCGGGAATTTTTTGATGAGAACCGGGAGCTTACCATTTATCTGCCGGATAAGATCCTGCACTATCGGATTTTTGCGGCGTATGTCTATGACAACCGTCATATCCTGCAAAGCTTTGACTTTACCAATAAGACGGAGTACCAGGGATATCTGGATTCCATTTTTGCTTTGAAAAGCGTATCCAACAATATTGACACCTCTGCGGAGGTGGACAGTGATGACCGCATTGTGACGTTGTCTACCTGTAATGCGGGACGGGATGAAGAGAGATATCTAGTACAAGCCGTACTAATATCTATAGAATCTTAAGAAAGGAGTGAGCCCCATGAGAAAGAAACTTTTTGGCATGGTACTGGCGGCAACGCTGGTGGTAGCGCAGACAGTAAGCGTTTTCGCTGCCGGAAGCAAGACGGCAAATATGACACTGGACTCCGGGTCTTCCGCAGACTATATTCTGACGGAGGCCATTGAGGAAACTCCCGCCTTTGATGAGTTGAAGACAAAAAGCCCGGAAGTGGCAGAACTGATCCAGTCTGTCAATGAAGGGAAAACAACGATGGCGGAATTTGCCGAGAGTATCAGAGAAAATGCTGCGGATGTGGCAGATAAGCTGGCCGGTAAAGCCTTCATCACCCAGTTCTATGATCTGATCGCAGAAGATGGAGTGGAGAAAACGGAAGATGGCATGTACCGGGTAACGCTGTACGTGCCGGCCATAACAGCGAATACAGAAGAAATTGCCGTACTGCATTACAGCACAGTCCGTGAGCTGTGGGAGATCATTGATCCCCTGAGCGTGGATAAGGATGCCAAGACTGTTACCGTGGAATTTGAAGATCTTTCCCCCATCGCGGTCATCGCAAAAGAGGGAACCTTCTCTGCGGAAGATGTGGGAAACCAGTCTCAGGGAACTTCACCCAAGACCGGCGGATCCATGAGCGGAGCCGTCTGGATGGGCGGAGCTGTTGTTCTGCTGGGAATGGCGGCAGTTGTGTTCACCAGAAAGAAAGAGGCGTAACGCCAGGGGAGCGGGGTATGGCAATGTGGCTTCGTACCCCGCGCCTGTACAAAGCGTCCGCTGCGGGCAAAGAGCGCGCATGACGGGCGGATAAAGGGAAGGTTCCCGGAAAAACAAGGCTGCCGTTATTTTCAAAAGAAAATCGGACAGAGGTTTTCTTTTGAAAATAACGGAGAGAAAGGAAGAACGTATGCAGGCGACATACAGAAGCTTAAAAAAGCTGTTTTTAAGACAAAGTTATCTGGACGCATGGGAGGATTATGGGCGAAGCATAAGAAAACCCAGTTTTCCCCATTGGGACTATGTGGTCCTGACTTCATCCAATGAGGCCCAGGCAGAGGCGTTTGGCCAGCAGATCACCTATCGGATGGAGCATGGAGTTCTTCCACCTCAGACAAAATATCTGGTCCTCCCGGATCCGGAGGGAAAGCGGATCGGTTCCGGCGGAGCAACACTTCAGGTCCTCCGCTTTCTGTCCCAGAACGAGGGGCTGAACGGAGATTTTCACGGAAAACGGATCCTGGTGATACACTCCGGCGGAGACAGCAAGAGAGTGCCTCAGTATTCGGTATGCGGAAAACTCTTCTCTCCAGTTCCCAGAGAACTGCCTGACGGACGCAGTTCCACGCTGTTTGACGAGTTTGTGATCGGGATGTCAGGAGTGCCCGGGCGGATTAAGGAGGGAATGCTGGTATTGTCCGGCGATGTGCTGCTTCTGTTTAATCCGCTGCAGATTGATTCCCAGTTTTCCGGCGCCGCGGCCATTTCCATGAAAGCATCCGTGGAAGTGGGCAAGGATCATGGGGTTTTTCTGAATAATGGGGCGAACCAGGTAAAAAGCTTCCTCCATAAGCAGACACCCGGGATGCTGGAAGCTGCGGGGGCGGTGAATGACCAGGGGTATGTGGACCTGGATACAGGAGCCGTACTGATGGACAGTGAGCTTACGGGCGCTCTTTATTCCCTGGTTTCCCGGGACGGACAGATCTGTGAAGATCTGTACAGCCGTTTTGTAAATGAAAAGGCCAGGATCAGCTTTTACGGTGACTTCCTTTATCCTCTGGCATCGGATTCTACGCTGGAGCAGTACCGCAGGGAAAAGCCGGAGGGAGAGTTCTGCCCGGAGCTTTCCTGGTGCCGGGAAAGAATCTGGGAGACTCTGCGCCCATTCGGGATGAAGCTGATCTCTCTGTCCCCGGCAGAGTTTATCCATTTTGGAACTACAGTGGAGCTTTTGGAGCTTCTGGGGAAAGATCTGCCGGATTACGAATACCTGGATTGGAAGCAGCATGTGTTTACCAACGGTGAACCCGGACAGTGCCGGGGAGCCGTACATAATGCCCTGGTGGATCCGGAGGCAGAGACCATGCCGGAAAGCTATGCGGAAAACTGCTGGCTGAAAGGGTCTACCACGGTGGGAAGCCGGTCTGTGGTTTCCGGTCTTACTCTGGAGAACTGCGCAGTCCCCGGGGATGTGGCCTTGCATGGGGTACAGCTTGCGGAAGACGGAAGATGGCTGGTGAGAATTTACGGTACTCAGGACAATCCCAAGGCATTGCTGGAAGAGAATGGAAGCTTTCTGGGAAAACCGATGAGGGAGTTCCTTACGATCAATCATCTTTCTCCCCGGGATCTGTGGGAAGATGAGGAACATTCACTCTGGAAGGCCAGGATCTTTGTGGCCTGTGAAACTGAAAAAGAGGCTGTGGATGCAGCCATGAAAATAGCTGCCATGGCAGAAGGAAAGCTCTCCCCCAAGGAGCTGGAGAGCTGGAAAAGTGCCAGACGATACAGTCTGTGGGAATCTTTCCTGAATGCTGATACCAGGCAGCTGACCGGTCGGCTGGAGGAGCTGAAAAACAGGATTCTGGCAGAACGGTTTATGGAAAAACTGCGCAGAGGAGAGCATTATATCCCCGCGCTGAAGACCTTCGGGGAAAAGGAACTGAATGAAAATCAGTACAGGATTCTGATGGAAAAGCAGAGGAATATGAATTTCTCCGATAAGATCCGTGTGCTGTACGCAATATCCCGTTCGATGAAATATCAGAACAAAGCCTTTTGCGGCATGACCTACGATGTTCTGGAACAGGAATGCTTCCAGGAGATCCAGAGAGAGATTTTCCGGGCAGGTTTTTCCCAGGTATGCGGTGATTACCGGATAGCCAAGGACTCTGTGAAAGTTACACTTCCCGTCAGAGTCAACTGGGGAGGCGGCTGGACAGACACGCCGCCGTACTGTAATGAACATGGCGGGGTGGTGCTGAACGCTGCTATCCGCGTTCAGGGCCGGGATCCTATCGAGGTAGAGGTGCGCAGAGTACCTGAGAAAAAGGTGGTATTTGCCAGTGTGGATTTTGATGCCTGCGGAGAAGCCGTTACCGCTGCAGAGATCCAGGACTGCCACAATCCTTATGATCCCTTTGCTCTTCATAAGGCGGCTTTGATCGCCTGCGGAGTGATCCCCTTTGAGACTCCTGCGGATCTGGAAGAGATTCTGGACGTACTGGGAGGAGGGATTTATATATCCACAAGGGTATATGGAATTCCGAAGGGTTCCGGGCTTGGAACCAGCAGTATCCTGGCCGGCGCCTGCGTAAAGGCTCTGGGAGAGTTCCTGGGCCAGAACTGGTCCGATCAGGAGATCTACCGCCGGGTTCTGAACCTGGAGCAGATCATGAGTACCGGAGGCGGCTGGCAGGATCAGGTAGGCGGTCTTACACCAGGTATCAAGTATATTACCTCCAGGCCCGGCATGAAGCAGGAGCTTTCCGTGGAGCAGGTAAAGATCTCCGAAAAGACCAGGCAGGAGCTTCAGGAGCGTTTCGCCCTGATCTATACCGGCCAGAGAAGACTGGCCAGAAATCTGCTGCGGGATGTGGTCGGAAATTATATCGGCGGCAGACAGGAATCCGTACAGGCCCTGGAAGAGATGCAGCGAGTTGCTGTTCTGATGAAATTTGAACTGGAACGGGGCAATCTGGACGAATTCGCCCAATTACTGAACCAACACTGGGAGATATCCAAGCAGCTGGACGCAGGATGTTCCAATACCTGCATTGAGCAGATCTTCGCAGCCTGTGAGGACCTGATCGACGGCCGTTTCATCGCCGGAGCCGGCGGCGGCGGTTTCCTGCAGGTGATACTGAAAAAGGGTGTCAGCAGGGAACGTCTCCAGGAGAGGATGTACCAGGTGTTCCAGGACTCGGGAGTGAGTGTCTGGGAAGGAGAATTGGTGTAAGGTATTGGGGGGGAGGTAATGTCTACCCTAAATTTTCAGTCGAGTTTTGATGGGTAAAACGGCGGTGTAGTTATCAACCATCCCATGCCATTTATTGTCCGATAAATCACCCTTTTACCCCCTCTAAAAACCTATATTTCTGCGAAAATTTTGGGTCGAAGTTCATAGGTGATGATAACCTCATTTTTCATGCAGTATATAGGATGACGGACGAAAATGAGGAGAGTAGAAAAAAGTTATCTTTCCGGGAGAGTTTTGGGTAGAGGATAGCAGGAGATGATAAGCTCATTTCTCTGGGGATGTTTTGAGTGGTAAAGATGAAAGATATACAAGTTTTACAAATGAAAGATGATACTTATTGGAGCTGGTTGTAATAAATGAACAAATCATCAGCAGAAAACGACCTCGACAATAAATGGAATTGTTTTGATGAAAATGAGGATATGAGACGAGATGGATGGTCGAGAGGGTAGAGGAAGATAGATCGTTGGAATGCTGAGCGTGGTTCAGATGATATACACATCATGACAGGTCTACCCTATAAGAACACAGATAAGTTCAGTTTAGACGATTCCGCGCTGTGAGCAGCCATTGATGAGAACATCATCTCAGATGATAACCACAGCCTTCAACATAAATGATTCCTACCAAATAGAGGAGTAACCATGAAGAAGTATACGATTGCAGTTGCCGGTACCGGCTATGTGGGATTATCCCTCGCGGTGCTGCTGGCACAACACAATAAGGTCTATGCCGTGGACATCGTCCCGGAAAAAGTGGAGCTTATCAATAATCGAAAGTCCCCGATTCAGGATGAGTATATCGAGAAATACCTGGCTGAGAAGGAACTGGATTTGACCGCAACGCTGGATGCCGAGAGCGCCTATAGCACTGCGGACTTTGTTGTTATTGCGGCTCCGACCAATTACGATTCCGTTACCCAGCACTTCAATACGACGGCTGTGGAAAATGTGATCGAGTTGGTCATGAAGGCGAATCCGAGCGCAATCATGGTTATCAAGTCCACCGTGCCGGTTGGATATACGGCTTCCGTCCGGGAGAAGTACAACTGCAAGAGCATCATCTTCAGTCCCGAGTTTTTGCGCGAGTCCAAGGCGCTGTACGATAATTTGTTCCCCAGCAGGATAATCGTCGGCACAGATGTGGAGGATGAACGACTGACACAGGCCGCGCACACCTTCGCCGAGCTGCTCCAAGAGGGCGCAGTCAAAGAGAACATCGACACGCTGTTCATGGGCTTCACTGAGGCAGAGGCGGTCAAGCTGTTCGCCAATACCTATCTGGCTCTGCGAGTTGCATACTTCAATGAACTCGATACCTACGCAGAGAGCAAAGGGTCTGAACACAAAGCAGATCATTGAGGGCGTGTGCCTCGACCCGCGTATCGGAACGCACTACAACAATCCCAGCTTTGGGTATGGCGGGTACTGCCTGCCCAAAGACACCAAGCAGCTGCTGGCCAACTACGCAGGATGTGCCTCAGAACATGATGTCGGCTATCGTGGACAGCAATAGGACACGGAAGGATTTTATCGCAGACCGTGTGCTGCGTTTAGCCGGGTACTACGGCTACGGCGAGGACAACCAGTGGGATAAGAGCTATGAGAAGAACGTCGTCATCGGAGTCTTCCGGCTGACCATGAAGAGTAACTCCGACAACTTCCGCCAGAGCAGTATCCAGGGCGTCATGAAGCGTGTGAAGGCGAAGGGCGCAACCGTGGTGATCTATGAGCCGACGCTGGAAGATGGCGAGAAGTTCTTCGGAAGCGTCGTAGTCAATGATCTGGAGAAATTCAAACAGATGAGCGACGCCATCATCGCAAACAGGTACGATGGGTGCCTTGATGATGTGAAAGAGAAAGTATACACAAGGGACCTGTTCGGCAGGGACTGACGAAAGAACTGATTGAGAAAGAATTGGAAATGATAATGAAATTAACATATGAAGGAGGGATTAGCAAATGAACACATCAGTATACAATAAAACATATAAGCGTACTGTGAATAAGTCTGCAATCCCGACATGTAATATTTTAGGCGTGGATATTGCAGCTATTGATATGCAGTGGCTGGTTAATTTCCTCAACGAAAATATAAGCGATTTATCCGGTGATTACATATGTGTGTCTAATGTGCATACCACAGTGACGGCGTATGAAGATGAGGAGTACCGAAAGGTACAAAACGGTGGAATATTGGCAATACCGGATGGCGGTCCTCTTTCCTCAGTCGGCCAGAAGCGTGGGTTCAAGAACATGAAACGAACTACTGGGCCGAGCCTGATGGGAGAGATTTTCAAAATCTCTGCTGCTAAAGGATATCGGCATTATTTTTATGGTTCAATAGATGAGACTTTGGAAAAGTTATATTCGGTACTAGAAGAAACGTATCCCGGTATTCAGATAGCGGGAATGTACAGTCCTCCATTCCGTCCTATGACAGAAGATGAAGATAAGGCGATTGTTGAACGGATAAATGAGACAACTTCAACTTTTGTGAGATACTTCAGATACTTGGAGTAATTCACTTCCTATCCGGTTCTCGGGATTGCAAAAGCTACGCTTCAATCTCATATCTTTGGTCGCTGCTGCTGTACCTGGTTACTCCAAAATCTCACATTGGAGGAGATGAATCAAATGAGTACAACTTCAAATGATGAACATTGGTTAAATCTGATCACCCAGTGCAGATCCAGCGGGCTTACCGACCGCCAATGGTGCATAGAAAACGGGATCCCTGTCAGCACATTTTACTATCACGTCCGGGCTTTACGCAAAAAAGCCTGTAAGGTTCCGGAAGCAGTGGATGCTGCCGCACAGAAACAGGAAGTTGTCCAGATCTCACTCTGGGAAAAGGAACAGCATTCAGATACCGTAGCTTTCCATACGCCCTCGATCTGTCTGGAAATGCAGGGCATCCGTATCGAGATCCATGAACAGGCCGGGGCGGATGTGATCCGGAATACTCTTCTTGCCCTGCGGCAGCTTTGTTAGGTGAATTGTCCGGTGTGGCCAAATTTTTCCTTGTGACAGGCTATACCGATATGCGAAAAAGTATCGATGGCCTGATGGCAATCGTTCGGGATACCTATGAATTAGATCCCTACAGCAATTCCCTGTTTTTTTTCTGCGGCAGACGCTGTGACCGGATCAAAGCGCTTGTATAATTCCGATGTCGGAATTAATGCAGTTATTCCGATTTTTCAATTATTCCGACAGAATCGCATGATGATATATTTTTGTTAAAAACAGTTGAAAAATATCGGAATAAGTATTCTCCTATTCTATATCAAATATAGGGAGGAAAATACTATGCAAACAGCAAACATCATCCCGGAATGGGACACACTAGCGGAAGCATTGAAAGTTGGATTAGGCTACTCTGACGCTACATTAAAAAGAACGAGACATACTTACAATGTATTCATAAGAGATTATTGTGATACAAAGGGAGGTGATGCCGGAAACGTTATAAAACAGGGAATTGTGCGAACCGGAGATGCCTATGAGTCAGAAATGATTTCAAAAGATAAGCTTCTCCGAATCAGAAGGCTTGCATTCAGAATGCTGCAGTTAATAGAAACGGGACATATCACCTGGAAATGCGCACCATTATACGGGAAAAAGTATGGCAATGATGCGAATGAAACTCTGCTCAGAGCATTTGTCGCGAGCGAGCAAAGAGAAAGTAGACATGCCGAATCTATAATAAAGCGGGATGAAAACATAATCAGGCAGTATATTTTATATGCAGAAAAAAATGGAATCCGCATTCTTGAAGCTGATGCACAAAATATGCTGGATTTTTTATCTCATATGAAAAAACTGCGGCCAGCGGGACTTCATAGTACTGCATCTGCATTGAAACACTTTTATGCTTACCTGATTGAGAATGAGAATGCACAGCCTAACATTCTTGCCGCAATAAAAGCATGGGATACACCGCATAAACGAATTTATGGGATTCTCACAGACGTCGAAAGGGAAAAATTGTTAGATGCTGCGGATGGAGATTCTGATATCGGGAAGCGTGATAAAGCTATCTTGCTGCTTGCCATGGATTGCGGTTTAAGAAGTTCTGATCTGTGTAACTTGAAGCTTAGGGATATTGATTGGTATTCAGCTTCGATAAGCATTATCCAGAAAAAAACAGGGAAACAGGTCTCAATCCCGTTTTCAGAGAGAACGGGGGACGCTCTGGCCGATTACATCCTTAATGCCAGAGGGACTTCATCCCTTCCCTACGTGTTTTTGAAAAAATCATACTGTGATTCTTCGCTGACTTCTTCATTACTATGCCAACGTTTAAAAAAACTCATGCAGAGAGCTGGCATAACTCGCCCGGCAGCGGAAAAAATCAACATGCATACATTTCGAAGAAGCCTGGGAACTTTACTGATCGATTCCGGGGAAAGCCTTGAGATGGTAGCACAGATTCTTGGGCATAAGGATATAGAAGCAACGAAAAGATACATTTCTGTTTCCGAACAGATGCTTCGCAGTTGTCCTATGCCTATGCCAGAAATAAATGAAAGGGCGGAGAGCAATGAGTAAAATGAAATTTGAAAGCGCTCTCCGGTATAAGGAAGAAGCTTTTATAAAGTTTAAAAAAGATTTTGGCCATGCATATGGTTCTCAGACATATCACTTGTTGGAGTTTGACCGTTTTTGCCTCGCAGAGTATCCACATAAAGATACGCTAACGGAAGAAATGGTTATGAGATGGTCGGTTATTAAAGAAACCGAGACTTCCAATGGATATCTTTCAAGAATAACAACTTTGCGGCAGTTTGGTAAATATCTTGTCATGATGGGGGAGGAAGCATTTATTCTGCCTGACGGATTGAAAGGTGGAACCATGCCATTGATGCCATATGTTTTTTCTCAGGAATCCTTGAAATCGTTCTTCCAATACACGGATACGATGGAACGTTATTATCAGTCAGCAGTCCGTCATCTGGTGGCACCTGTTATGTTTCGGTACATGTACTGTTGTGGGCTGCGTCCGGTTGAAGCCAGAAACATGAACCGCAAGGACGTAAACGTTCAAACAGGAAGGGTCTTTATCAGAGAATCAAAATATAATAAAGAAAGAGTTGTTTATGCGCCGAATGAACTGCTGTCACTTACAAAACTCTATCTTAATCAGATAAGCGCCGTTTTCCCAGAAAGCATAGCCATGTTTGTTGACAGAAAAGGCCAATACTTTTCAAAATCAACACAGCAGTATCTTTTTGAACACTGCCGGGATGGAGCAGGGATAAAAACATCTGGCACAAGAAGACCGAACATGTATAGCTTTCGTCATTCTTTCGCAACGCACCGGATCTATCAATGGCATAAAGAAGGAAAAGATATCAGTACCCTTCTGCCTAGCTTAAGTGCTTACATGGGGCATTCAAAGTATCAGCATACGCTGTATTACCTGCATTTTTTACCGGAACAGTTCTCTGAAATGTCAGGATTCGATTTTGAAACGGTTCTCAGAAATCATACCGGAGGTGTACGAAGAATGACGAATGACAGTAAAACAATGTTTGAAAAGATACGGGCATTTCTGACTGTATATATGCCAAAGCAGCGTGGATTAAGTAATTGTACGATAGATTCATACAGGCAAGTCATCAATCAGTTCCTAGGGTTTATAATGGAAAAAAAGGGGATCCCTTACGATGAGATATCCTTCAATGAATGGAATGCCCAAACGATCAGCGACTACCTTGTGTACTTAAAGAATGAAAGGAATGTATCGGCATCTACCAGAAACCAAAGATTGTTTGCGATACGGTCATTCCTAAAGTATGCCAGGATATCTAATCCGGAGGTAACGGTATTATCCCTTGAAGCGTCAGGGATTGCAGTAGCAAAGGAGAGCAAAGAACCGGTTGTATTTTTAAGCGAAAATGCAATGGCAGCTCTTTTACGCCAGCCAGATGACACAACTAAGATCGGCTTGCGGGATATGTGTTTCATGATTACTATGTATGATACTGCAGCAAGAGATTGTGAAATGTTAAATCTGCGCCTGAATTCTCTGGACCTCAAAGATGGCAGTCCAAAGATAAGGCTGGAAGGCAAGGGAAATAAGGTAAGGTATGTCCCATTAATGAAGAAAACCGTCAACCATTTAAAAAGATATATCAAAGTCTACCATTCAGAAGATGCCAGAGAAGAGGACTGGCTGTTTTATACAGTTTCACACGGAACGCACAATAAGATGTCCGATGATAATGTTGCACGGTTTCTGAAGAAATACACCATTATGGCAAGAGAAGTATGTGACGAAATGCCTGCCAAGGTTACGCCACATCAATTCCGTCATACCCGTGCAATGCATCTGTATAGGCATGGTATGCCCCTTCAGCTTTTAGCAGAGTACATGGGGCATGCATCAGTTGTATCAACGCAGATCTACGCTTATGCGGACACCGAAATGAAACGCAGGGCAATTGAAAAATGTCAAGGCGGTGCTGCAATATCTGCTCCTCCGGAATGGCAGAATAATGTAGGAGTGATCAAAAAACTGTATGGTTTAGCATAAATTACTTATTCCGATAGAATTAGGCTCATGATCCTATTCTATAATGGATGGCCCAATTCTGTCGAAATAATTGAAAAATCGGAATAACTTCATTTTGAAAAAGATGGATTCTGTCTCTATTATAAACGCTTAGATAATGGGCGGTTCCAGTGGCCCCGGGATTCTTCCGAAGTAAGGAATCTTACCCGGCAGGAATACCGCTGGCTTTTAGAAGGGCTTTCCATTGATCAGCCCAAAGCAATCCGGCCTGCCGGGAGAAAGGATTTCTGACCTTTGTGCAAAAGGGAGAAATTTTTTCTTCCCCTTATGGGTCAGAAAAAACGCTGCGGATGAGTTATCCACATAACGATGGAACCGCCGGGAGATCGGGAGGATAACGGTTTCCATTTTTCCAGGGGTGCCGTTTGCGTGTGGAAAACCCAACGTTTTTCATAGGGAATATCCCGCCGAAGCTATGTGTTTTCCACATTTTCCTTTCGTCAAAATGACGGCGGCAGTACGGCGGAGAATTCGCTTTTCTGCCGGATTTCCGGTATAATAGGAACCAGCAAAAAGAAAGGTGGTCCCTTAATGCCGCAGTCAGAAATGGAAGCGCTCATACAGCTTCAAAAAGAGACAATTGAATCCCTTCGTCAGCTGGTGGACAGCCAGCGCCGTACAATCGAGCAGATGGCCAGAAGCCATGAGGAGCAGACAGCACAGCTGAACCAGACGATCGCAAATCTCAATGAAACGGTCGAATATCTGAAGAAAAAGCTGTTCGCATCTTCCAGTGAAAAAACAAAAAAGGATACCTTATAATGGTCTCATAAATTAAGACACTTTTTCGGACAATTTTTAATGAATCTGATATACTAAAATCAATACGAAAGAGAGGATTCATTACTATGTCCAGACAAAGAAGAAGTTTTAGCGCCAAATTTAAATCAGACCTTGTGATTGAACTGTTAAAGGGTGAGAAAGATCTCAATACCCTTGCCGCGGAAAATAACATCCAGCCAAACCTGTTGCGGAACTGGAAAAAAGAGTTCCTTAACAATGCTTCCCTTGTGTTCGATGACAAGCGTGAGGAAAACCTCAAAGAAAAACTTGCCGAAGAACGGAAAGAGAAAGCGGCGTATGCTAAGAAAGTCGGTCAGTTAACCATGCAGGTGGACTGGCTCAAAAAAAAATCTGAAGAAATTTGCGGACCTGACTACGAGAGTAAATTTAGTCCAAAACCTTTTGACGACTAAAGAACTCCCCGCTTCTGTTGGTGCCCGGCTTCTTGGTATTAATCGTACCAGCATTTATTATAGAGGCACGCCTGTTTCTGAAGAAGAATTGGCCTGCAAGGAGATCATTGACCATCTGCATACAGATAATCCTACCTGGGGTGCCAGACAAATGTCTGCGCAGCTGAAAGCCCGTGGATATCGGGTTGGTCGACGCAAAGCAAGGCGTTATATGAATGAGATGGACATTTATCCCATTTATCCCAAAATGAATCTTTCGAAACGGATGCAGCAGGCCAAGGTATGTCCCTATCTCCTGCGTAATGCGGTAATAGACAGGCCAAACCAGGCATGGTCTATTGATATTACCTATGTTCCCATCCGGCGAGGGTTCCTGTATCTGACAGCCGTAATCGACTGGTACAGCCGCTGTATTGTCGGCTGGGAAGTAGATGATACTCTCGATACAAGGATGGTGATCAACGCCCTGAAAAAGGCTTTCAAAGTAGCAAAACCGCAGATCCTGAATTCTGATCAGGGATGTCAATTCACAAGTCAGCAGTACATTGACTTCGTAAAGGAAAACGGCATCCGTCAGAGCATGGACGGGAAAAGCAGGTGGGCAGATAACATCATGATCGAGCGCTGGTTCCGCAGCTTTAAGTATGAAGAAGCTTATCTGACGCAATATAACAACATCCGTGAAGCAAGGAGTGCCATTGGGAAGTATATCCATACTTACAACTTTGAGCGCCGTCATTCCGCACTCGACTACCAGACACCGGCTGAATGCTACTATCCGGCAATGTTGTTGCCATATGTAGCTTAGCATATATGGGAATGGGAGTATTCCACCGTCCTATACCTCATCCCTGTAACTTATCCACCGTATCAGTTCATTATAAAAATCTTAGATTTTTGTCTTGACAACTGAGCCACTATACCTTTCCCGGACAGATGGATCTGTTCAATGAGGCAGAAGCCGCTGCGGATCCTTCTGTCCCGGAACCGACTCTGGAAGAGGCTGTTGGTGGTTATAATCGTAAGGCAAAGAAACCAAAGGCCACCAGGGAAGAGATCCTTGCAGGGCTTCCTGTGGTGGAAGTTCCCTGCACCGTGCCGGATGAGGACAGGAGCTGCCCCTACTGCAATACTCCGATGGAAGTCATCGGGAAAAAGGTTGTCCGTGAAGAACTGCGGATCATCCCTGCAAAAGTGGAACGGGTCCAGTATGTCCAGGAAGTTCTTGGCTGTCCGGAATGTAAAAAAGACAGCGCTTCCGTTATCGTTGGGGCTGAAACACCAAGCCCCCTGATCAAGCACAGCCTGGCATCTCCGTCCACGGTTGCTTACGTGATGTACCAGAAATATGTGAACAGCGTCCCGCTTTACCGCCAGGAGGCGGACTGGAAACAGCTTGGAGTGGAGCTTTCCAGGGCGACACTGGCGAACTGGGTCATCAAATGCGGCATAGATTATATGGAGCCGGTGTATGAACAGCTTCACCGGCATCTGCTGAAGAGGGACATCATCCATGCAGATGAAACACCCTGCCAGGTACTGAAGGAGGAAGGGAAAACGGCACAGTCCAAGTCCTATATGTGGCTGTATGGCTCCGGAAATGACGGGCTGCCGCCGATCCGTCTGTATGATTACCAGCCCAGCCGGGGCGGATATCATGCGGAAGAATTCCTGAAAGGATTCTCCGGGTACCTTACCTGTGATGGCTTCAACGGCTACAATAAGCTGAAGGATGTCATCCGCTGCGGCTGCCTTGCCCATATGAGACGGTACTGGCATGATGCACTTCCCGGGAAATCGAAGAAATCCCCGGATAAAACTCCGGCAGAGATTGGTTTCGATTACTGCAGCCAGTTATTCGAACGGGAAAAGGAGTATGCGGATCTGGATGCCGATACACGGAAAGCCAGGCGTCTTGAGACGGAGCCTGCCATATGGGAGGCTTACTGGTCATGGCTTGAAACAGTGAACCCAGCTGGCGGAAGCCGTCTGGCCAAAGCGGTGACCTATGCGAAAAACCAGAAGCCATATATGGAGAACTATAGTGGCTCAGTTGTCAAGACAAAAATCTAAGATTTTTATAATGAACTGATACGGTGGATAAGTTACAGGGATGAGGTATAGGACGGTGGAATACTCCCATTCCCATATATGCTAAGCTACATATGGCAACAACATTGCCGGATAGTAGCATTCAGCCGGTGTCTGGTAGTCGAGTGCGGAATGACGGCGCTCAAAGTTGTAAGTATGGATATACTTCCCAATGGCACTCCTTGCTTCACGGATGTTGTTATATTGCGTCAGATAAGCTTCTTCATACTTAAAGCTGCGGAACCAGCGCTCGATCATGATGTTATCTGCCCACCTGCTTTTCCCGTCCATGCTCTGACGGATGCCGTTTTCCTTTACGAAGTCAATGTACTGCTGACTTGTGAATTGACATCTGCAGATTGTCGGGCTAAACGGACACCTGTGCCATATTCGGCGGACAGTCTGAGACATAATTAGCGGACAAGTAGGGACACATTAACCGGACAATAGATCTTCAGATATAATAAGTGCATCTCCTTAAAATGGAGAAATATTATATCTGGAGGTCCTACTATGGATTACAAAAAAGTACTAAGGCTTCACTTTGTGAACCATCTCAGCTGCCGTGAAATCGCCGAAAGCTGCGGCGACTGCAGCAAAACAACTGTCAATGAGTTTCTGAAACGCTTCAGAGAGAATCCGGAGCTTTCATACCCTTTACCGGCAGATGTCACGAATGAATACATCGGAAACATGCTTTATAAAAAGCCTGGTGTATCGGTAGATCAGCTCCTCTACCGGAATTTTAACAAGGAAGCTGTCTACAAGGCTCTGGCCCGCAAAGGAGAGACCCTGAAGCATCTGTGGCAGAAATACAATGCTATAGGTGTCGTAGACGGGAAGAAGCCAATGAGCTATCGCCAGTACTGCAGGCGTTACAGCGAATGGGCTGATTCCAAACAGCTGACCTTCCACATCCAGCGTTATCCCGGTGTCAATCTCGAACTGGACTACGCAGGGAAGCAGCTCTATCTGCATAACCGCCGGAACCCGGATGAGACCACAAAGGTCACGATCTTTATCGCTGCCCTCACCTACAGTGATTACTTTTACGCTGAAGGAATGACCGAATGCGATATCCGGAACTGGATCCGGGTCAATAATAATGCTCTGACCTATTTTGGCGGCGTGACACCAACGATCACCCCGGATAATTGCAAAGTAGCAGTTGCCCGGAACAAGGACTGGATCAGCCCTGTCCTGAATAAAGATTTCCAGGCATGGGCAGAACATAACAATACGGTTTTAACCCCTGCCAAAGTGAAATCCCCCCGCTGGAAACCAGTCGTGGAAGGCCACGTAAAGATCATTACCATGCACATCCTCATGGATATGGAAGATATGGTCTTTTATTCGCTGGATGATTTAAACCGTGTCCTGATGGAAAAGGTGGATGCCGAAAACCGGAAACCCTTTGAAGGACTCACCTATTCCCGGTACGATCTCTTTACAACAGAAGAGAAGGAGACCCTCCTGCCTCTTCCGCCCAGCCGTTTTGAATATCTTGAACGAAAGACTGTTAAAGTAGCACAAGATTTCTCCTTCACCTTCGACAAGGTCCATTATAGCATGCCCCGGAAATATCTGCGACAGGAACTTGAGATCCGGGCAGGGGAAAAAGAAATCTATGTCTATAACAAACACGGTGACTTCATCCGGATGCATAAGCGGAGCTACACACCGAAAGACTGGGTGATCATCCCCTCGGATATGCCTGCCGAATACAAAGACTATGGCTATTGGACGGTGCCTTATTTCCAGCAGAAAGCATCTGCTATCGGCCCCAGCACCCGTGCTTTGATCGATGCAGTCATTCAGAAATACGCTTATCCGGTGCAGTCATTCCGAAGCTGCTTTGGCATTCTGCGGTATGCGGAGAAGTACTCGCCGGAAGCCCTGGAACGTTGCTGTAAAGACGCCGTTTTCGCTGGGAGGTGCAACTATTCCTATATCTGTAACACAATCTCAACTTACCATAAAGAGCCGCTGCAAAGTACAATGCCACAGAGCAGCCCCAACGAAGATGCTGCAGCAGCCGTATCCGGCGCCTACAAAGATGACGACAGCAAGTATTCCCTTAAGAACCTGCTGAAGCGTCAGGAAACGGAGGCTGGCAATGAAGAATAAGACTACTGATATCTATGAGATGTTGGACACACTATCCCTGCCGGTAGCCGCCCAGCGTTTCGCAGAACTGTCTAAAAGCCCTGAATTCGGCAGCTATACCGCTTTGCAGTTCATCCGTGAGGTTCTGGAACCTCAGTACATAGAAACACTCAACAACAGGTTTGAAACAAATCTGCGGCTCAGCAGCCTGATCAACAAAGGGGCTGTGACTGAGAACCTGAAAACCGGCAACGGGCGCATCTATAATGATGCCACTGTTGAACAGATCCTGAAATTTCATTTCGCTGAGAATCGGCAGAACGTCGGGATCTATGGAGTCACCGGTGCCGGCAAGTCTTATTTCCTGTCTGCCTGTTGTGTGGAAGCATGCAGACGTAATTACCGTTGTAAGTTCGTAGACTATAGTGACCTGCTGGACGAACTGATCGTCCTCAACCGCCAGGAAGACCTGAACAAGTACCGTAAGAGGATCAGGTACTATGCACGGATCCAACTGCTGTTCATTGATGATTTTGCCATAAGCAGATATTCAGAAGAAGGGATCAAGATCCTGTATCATCTGATAAAACTTCGGGATGACCTTGGCACCTCCACACTCTTCAGCTGTCAGTATTCTCCAGATGAGTGGGGAAACCAGCTGAGTGACGAGAAGGAATGCTACGGTAAGCTTGACGGGATCAGACGTAGACTGACTACAGGATTTACTGTACTGATTGAGAAAGCATAGCTTTCTGCTGGAACAACGAGCAATACTGATCAGTAGGGCGGACTACCCTCTGCCCTGCTGATATCCCAGGCTGTCCGTTTAATATGGCCCGGACTGTCCGGGAAATGCGGCCCTGCTGTCCGCAGAAAGTGGCTGTATGCAACATCCCTGATCAGAATTCAGGATCTGCGGTTTTGCTACTTTGAAAGCCTTTTTCAGGGCGTTGATCACCATCCTTGTATCGAGAGTATCATCTACTTCCCAGCCGACAATACAGCGGCTGTACCAGTCGATTACGGCTGTCAGATACAGGAACCCTCGCCGGATGGGAACATAGGTAATATCAATAGACCATGCCTGGTTTGGCCTGTCTATCACCGCATTACGCAGGAGATAGGGACATACCTTGGCCTGCTGCATCCGTTTCGAAAGATTCATTTTGGGATAAATGGGATAAATGTCCATCTCATTCATATAACGCCTTGCTTTGCGTCGACCAACCCGATATCCACGGGCTTTCAGCTGCGCAGACATTTGTCTGGCACCCCAGGTAGGATTATCTGTATGCAGATGGTCAATGATCTCCTTGCAGGCCAATTCTTCTTCAGAAACAGGCGTGCCTCTATAATAAATGCTGGTACGATTAATACCAAGAAGCCGGGCACCAACAGAAGCGGGGAGTTCTTTAGTCGTCAAAAGGTTTTGGACTAAATTTACTCTCGTAGTCAGGTCCGCAAATTTCTTCAGATTTTTTTTTGAGCCAGTCCACCTGCATGGTTAACTGACCGACTTTCTTAGCATACGCCGCTTTCTCTTTCCGTTCTTCGGCAAGTTTTTCTTTGAGGTTTTCCTCACGCTTGTCATCGAACACAAGGGAAGCATTGTTAAGGAACTCTTTTTTCCAGTTCCGCAACAGGTTTGGCTGGATGTTATTTTCCGCGGCAAGGGTATTGAGATCTTTCTCACCCTTTAACAGTTCAATCACAAGGTCTGATTTAAATTTGGCGCTAAAACTTCTTCTTTGTCTGGACATAGTAATGAATCCTCTCTTTCGTATTGATTTTAGTATATCAGATTCATTAAAAATTGTCCGAAAAAGTGTCTTAATTTATGAGACCATTATAAACTACCTGTTGGATGGGCGGTGCTCCATATCGAACAACATCGCAGAAAATATCGCCCGCCCCTATGCAGTAGGGCGGAAAAACTTCCTGTTCCATGATACGGTAAAAGGTGCCCGGGCCAGTTCCATCATTTACAGTTTAGTAGAAACTGCAAAACTCAACAATCTGAACATCTACGCATATCTGGAGACTGTACTGCTCTATATGCCGGACTACAAAAATGAGCCCGAAGGGATAGAAGAGCTGATGCCATGGTCTGACATGATACAGCAGAGATGCCGGATCAAATCGAAAAGTTGAAGTTGGAGTATTTTACTTCAACTATAGCGGAATATTTTGTGAAAAGATAGCCATTATTTTATTGAGCGCTTACTGTATTTTTTGGAAAAATATGGCATAATACAAGAGAGGCAATTAACCCTCAAATATTAAACGGATGGAGTGCCATATGTACCTGGACTGTACGATAAAGATACCTGATTCAAACGGGAAAATCACGAAGAAGACAATCAAGGGAACGACGTATATCTATTATGAATACGCGCGGATTTATCTGAAAGATAAGAAGTATAACACACCGAGACGGATATGTATCGGCAAGCAGATTCCGGGCCAGCCTGCCCTCATGTTGCCGAATGACAAGTTCTTAAAGATATTTCCACAGGAAATCCTGCCGGAGGAGAAACAGGGATACCGAAGTGGCTGCCTTCGTATTGGGGCTTATATTGTGATTCGGAAGGTCATATCTGACTACAGATTGGATCTGATGCTTGCAAGAATCGTTGGAAAGGATGCGGGGCTGTTTCTGGATCTGGCTGCCTATACAATCATTACCGAAGGAAATGCCGCCCAGTATTATCCGGATTATGCTTTCAACCATCCATTGATGACAGAGGATATGCGTATATACAGTGATTCGAAAGTGTCCGATTTTCTTAGCCGGACTACGACAGACCAACGGATTCTGTTTTTGAATGAATGGAACGAGAAGAGAGATCATAGGGAAAGGATCTATATTTCTTACGATTCCACAAACAAAAACAGCCAGGCCGGCGACATCGATCTGGTAGAGTTTGGCCATCCAAAAGATGACCAGGGGAAAGAAATCTTTAATTATTCCATTGCCTATGACCGGAATAATAGAGAGCCTTTGTTCTACGAGTCTTATCCCGGAAGCATTGTAGACATATCCCAGCTTCAGTATACGCTTGGCAAAGCGAAGGGATATGGGTACAGACGGGTTGGGTTTATTCTGGACCGGGGATATTTTAGCAAGGAAAATATCCGGTTCATGGATGATAATGGATATGATTTCGTTATCATGGCCAAGGGGATGAAAAAACTGGTCAGCGATATCATACTGGAGCGAAGAGGACGTTTCGAGGATGATCGGAAAAACAGTATCCGCGCCTACAAAGTCAGTGGCACAACTGTTCGGCGGAAACTATATGCAGATGATGAAAAAGAGAGGTATTTCCATATTTATTATAGTGACAGCAAAAGGCAGTCTGAGCGGGAAAAATTTGAAGATAAAATTGACCAGATGGGAAAGAAACTAAAAGACTGTATGGGGCTGCCAGTTCGTCTGAGAGGAGATTTTATTAAATATTTCGATCTGGTGTACTGGCATGAAGGCCTGGAAGATGAGAAGTTCATGTCCGGAATCGAAAAGACAGAAATAATCAACCGGGAGATACAGCTTTGTGGTTATTTTGTGATTGTGACTTCGGATAAGATGACAGCAGAGGAAGCGCTGACGCTGTATAAGAGCAGGGATGGATCGGAGAAACTTTTCCGGGGAGATAAATCGTATCTCGGGGCGCGGAGTGAGCGGGTTTACTCTAATGAGTCAATGGATACAAAGATATTTATAGAGTTTGTAGCCACGATTATCCGAAGTAAGATATATACCTGTCTGAAAGACGAAATGGACCGACAGGAACACAGGAGAAATTTCATGACAGTGCCTGCAGCCATAAAGGAACTGGAAAAGATAGAGATGCTAAAAGGTGCTGATAATGAATACCGTTTGGATTATGCAGTTACTGCCAGACAAAAAGAGATCCTGAAAGCTTTCGGCCTTACAGCATCTAATGTACAGAAACAGGCGGCTGCAATCAGTTCAAATCTGGCAAGGATTGAGGTTGAGGAGTTTGAAAAAGCAGCAAACGAACAAATGAAAACACTGTGATATGGGAGGGCAGGAAGATGGCGAGACGGGTTGTGACATTAGAAGAAAAGATAGAGAATATAATGGTCTCATAAATTAAGACACTTTTTCGGACAATTTTTAATGAATCTGATATACTAAAATCAATACGAAAGAGAGGATTCATTACTATGTCCAGACAAAGAAGAAGTTTTAGCGCCAAATTTAAATCAGACCTTGTGATTGAACTGTTAAAGGGTGAGAAAGATCTCAATACCCTTGCCGCGGAAAATAACATCCAGCCAAACCTGTTGCGGAACTGGAAAAAAGAGTTCCTTAACAATGCTTCCCTTGTGTTCGATGACAAGCGTGAGGAAAACCTCAAAGAAAAACTTGCCGAAGAACGGAAAGAGAAAGCGGCGTATGCTAAGAAAGTCGGTCAGTTAACCATGCAGGTGGACTGGCTCAAAAAAAAATCTGAAGAAATTTGCGGACCTGACTACGAGAGTAAATTTAGTCCAAAACCTTTTGACGACTAAAGAACTCCCCGCTTCTGTTGGTGCCCGGCTTCTTGGTATTAATCGTACCAGCATTTATTATAGAGGCACGCCTGTTTCTGAAGAAGAATTGGCCTGCAAGGAGATCATTGACCATCTGCATACAGATAATCCTACCTGGGGTGCCAGACAAATGTCTGCGCAGCTGAAAGCCCGTGGATATCGGGTTGGTCGACGCAAAGCAAGGCGTTATATGAATGAGATGGACATTTATCCCATTTATCCCAAAATGAATCTTTCGAAACGGATGCAGCAGGCCAAGGTATGTCCCTATCTCCTGCGTAATGCGGTGATAGACAGGCCAAACCAGGCATGGTCTATTGATATTACCTATGTTCCCATCCGGCGAGGGTTCCTGTATCTGACAGCCGTAATCGACTGGTACAGCCGCTGTATTGTCGGCTGGGAAGTAGATGATACTCTCGATACAAGGATGGTGATCAACGCCCTGAAAAAGGCTTTCAAAGTAGCAAAACCGCAGATCCTGAATTCTGATCAGGGATGTCAATTCACAAGTCAGCAGTACATTGACTTCGTAAAGGAAAACGGCATCCGTCAGAGCATGGACGGGAAAAGCAGGTGGGCAGATAACATCATGATCGAGCGCTGGTTCCGCAGCTTTAAGTATGAAGAAGCTTATCTGACGCAATATAACAACATCCGTGAAGCAAGGAGTGCCATTGGGAAGTATATCCATACTTACAACTTTGAGCGCCGTCATTCCGCACTCGACTACCAGACACCGGCTGAATGCTACTATCCGGCAATGTTGTTGCCATATGTAGCTTAGCATATATGGGAATGGGAGTATTCCACCGTCCTATACCTCATCCCTGTAACTTATCCACCGTATCAGTTCATTATAAAAATCTTAGATTTTTGTCTTGACAACTGAGCCACTATAGAAAGCTCAGATCAATGTGGCCGAAACAAAAGTGAAATACGATAAGGCAGTTGATGAATTGGAAAAGCTTCTGACGAAACGGAAGGAGCGGGATAACAAGCAGCTCCTGGAAGCATTCTCAAAAAGCGAGAAAACCCTTGCAGAAGTCATTGAATTCCTGCAAGGGAATAGGCCGTCAGAAGATTGAGTGTTACATAACAATTGGACAGGGGAAGAAAAAGCATGATGACACTAACGCAGTATAAAAAAGTAATTAAATCTTTAACCAGAGATGAATTAGAAGCGCATTTATTTGAAATGTTCAAATCTTCTAAAGTTTTCAAGGATATCGAAAGCAGTTGTTGGAGCGTGGAATCCAATGATGAATTGATAGCCAGTCTGCAGAAACGATTAGAAAAGGTTTTCTGGAAGGAACAGTTTTCTTTGAGTGAATGCAAAGGTGTGCTGAACGACTACCTAAGCAGAACTGTAGATGAAGGAACGAAGGCTCTGATGCACCTTGCTTTCGCTGCCGAAGCCGCAGAACTTAGTGCAGTATACGGCGACTATGGGGGAAGATTTTACAACAGCCTTGAATCCTCAGCTGAAAAATTTTTGAATTATGCGAAACTGCATCCGGATTTCTTCAGCCTCCACGAAACAGAATTCGAAAACCTCATATCTACTGCCGATCCTCTGGGGTATGGCGTATCAGATGATCTGGGATATATGATGGAAAACGTTCGCATAGAACTCGGGTATTATGATGATCCAGATGGGGACAAGTGATGACTGCAATTAGCGTTGAGGGTTAAAAAACTCAGGAAGTTAAGGAAAAGGTGCCCGGGCCAGTTCCATCATTTACAGTTTAGTAGAAACTGCAAAACTCAACAATCTGAACATCTACGCATATCTGGAGACTGTACTGCTCTATATGCCGGACTACAAAAATGAGCCCGAAGGGATAGAAGAGCTGATGCCATGGTCTGACATGATACAGCAGAGATGCCGGATCAAATCGAAAAGTTGAAGTTGGAGTATTTTACTTCAACTATAGCGGAATATTTTGTGAAAAGATAGCCATTATTTTATTGAGCGCTTACTATTATACTAGGAGGCGGATCACAATGTATGAATCATTTTTCGGAATGACCAATACACCTTTTGGACGTGACATCCCAGCAGAAAGACTCTTCGAGTCTGACGCTTTCCGTGAAACACTTGGCAGGCTCTGTTATGTAGCAGACCGGCAGATGTTTGCGGTCGTAACAGCAGATCCCGGCTGTGGGAAATCCACTCTGATCCGCAGGTTTTATTCGGAACTTCCGAAGGAAGAATATATCATCCTGTATCTTTCTGATTCCAAGCTGACCCCACGGTGGTTTTATAAGGGGATGCTGGACCAGCTGGGGCTGGAAGCACGGTTTTACCGCGGCGATTCCAAACGTCAGCTCCAACAGCAGATCGAGATCATCCACGGTGTCCAGCATAAAAAAGTGGTATGCGTTCTGGATGAGGCGCACCTGCTGGAGAAAGAAACACTGGAGGAATTCCGTTTCCTTCTGAACTACAAGTTCGATTCTGTAAGTCCCATGGCCGTCGTGCTCGTAGGGCAGACAGAACTGTGGGATAACAAGCTGAAACTTCAACGGTACGCAGCAATCCGCCAGCGGATCGATATGTACTGTACACTCCCGCATCTGGACCGGGCAGAAACGGAGAAATATGTCAAAAGCCACATGGACTACGCGGAGTGCAGCCAGGAAATCTTTACTGCCAAAGCAATGGACGAGATCCATAAGGCTTCAGCCGGGATTCCGAGAATGATCTATAGTGGCTCAGTTGTCAAGACAAAAATCTAAGATTTTTATAATGAACTGATACGGTGGATAAGTTACAGGGATGAGGTATAGGACGGTGGAATACTCCCATTCCCATATATGCTAAGCTACATATGGCAACAACATTGCCGGATAGTAGCATTCAGCCGGTGTCTGGTAGTCGAGTGCGGAATGACGGCGCTCAAAGTTGTAAGTATGGATATACTTCCCAATGGCACTCCTTGCTTCACGGATGTTGTTATATTGCGTCAGATAAGCTTCTTCATACTTAAAGCTGCGGAACCAGCGCTCGATCATGATGTTATCTGCCCACCTGCTTTTCCCGTCCATGCTCTGACGGATGCCGTTTTCCTTTACGAAGTCAATGTACTGCTGACTTGTGAATTGACATCCCTGATCAGAATTCAGGATCTGCGGTTTTGCTACTTTGAAAGCCTTTTTCAGGGCGTTGATCACCATCCTTGTATCGAGAGTATCATCTACTTCCCAGCCGACAATACAGCGGCTGTACCAGTCGATTACGGCTGTCAGATACAGGAACCCTCGCCGGATGGGAACATAGGTAATATCAATAGACCATGCCTGGTTTGGCCTGTCTATCACCGCATTACGCAGGAGATAGGGACATACCTTGGCCTGCTGCATCCGTTTCGAAAGATTCATTTTGGGATAAATGGGATAAATGTCCATCTCATTCATATAACGCCTTGCTTTGCGTCGACCAACCCGATATCCACGGGCTTTCAGCTGCGCAGACATTTGTCTGGCACCCCAGGTAGGATTATCTGTATGCAGATGGTCAATGATCTCCTTGCAGGCCAATTCTTCTTCAGAAACAGGCGTGCCTCTATAATAAATGCTGGTACGATTAATACCAAGAAGCCGGGCACCAACAGAAGCGGGGAGTTCTTTAGTCGTCAAAAGGTTTTGGACTAAATTTACTCTCGTAGTCAGGTCCGCAAATTTCTTCAGATTTTTTTTTGAGCCAGTCCACCTGCATGGTTAACTGACCGACTTTCTTAGCATACGCCGCTTTCTCTTTCCGTTCTTCGGCAAGTTTTTCTTTGAGGTTTTCCTCACGCTTGTCATCGAACACAAGGGAAGCATTGTTAAGGAACTCTTTTTTCCAGTTCCGCAACAGGTTTGGCTGGATGTTATTTTCCGCGGCAAGGGTATTGAGATCTTTCTCACCCTTTAACAGTTCAATCACAAGGTCTGATTTAAATTTGGCGCTAAAACTTCTTCTTTGTCTGGACATAGTAATGAATCCTCTCTTTCGTATTGATTTTAGTATATCAGATTCATTAAAAATTGTCCGAAAAAGTGTCTTAATTTATGAGACCATTATAATCAACCGGGTATGCGAAAAATCACTTATGTATGCGTTCCAACAGCAAAAGCGGCTCGTCGATGATTATATGGTCAAGTATGTAGTGGAACACGAAATGCTTGGGACCGTAACCGGATAGAGAAGGTGCCGTCCGGAATCCGGACGGCCCATACATCAACCATCACGGTGACAGTAAACTTAGCAGTTTAAAGACAACTCATGAGAGCAGTCTGGTGACAGCTCATGAAATCAGCAACAGTATCTTTCCCCGCAATGATGGCAGATCATAGCAAAACATGCGACCTTATAGGAAGCATCGGTATTTGTATCTACCTGGACAAAGCCCCAGTCCATCTGATAGGATTCCCCAGGGGAAGTTTGATATCTGCGTCCCCGGTTTCCCTGAGGGGCAACGAGCTGACGCTTGGGCGGGACAAGATCCCGGTGATCAGCGATATAAGTTTTTACGGTTGTTAACCCACCGGTATATCCAGCTTCCTGCAGCCGCTCAAAGCATACAGAAGAATTCGTGACGCCTTTTCGGAGCAGTCCGTCAATAATGCCGCTATATCCGGTCAGAACCGTAGCTGTTGCTTTTTGTCCTGTCCTCCCATGTGGCGTAACAATAAAGTTATTTTCTTTTAAGTGCCTTAGCCTGGATCTGCTGAGCCCGGTTCGGCGTTCCAGTTCTGCAAGATTAATTTTGGCAAGGTTGAAATTTTCGCCTTGTTCCTGCTTTATTTCGTTGATTGCTTGTGTTATGATTTTTTGTAAGTCATTACATGTAGCATCTTCGTGCATAAATCCTCCTTTTCTGATGCATTGGCTTATCATCAGTATAAGAGGATGAAGACCTGTATGTAATGGCTTTTTTAATTTGACTAGGATTGGCTATTTTAGCCTGACACTAGATGGTTATTTTAACCCGACGCTAATACCGCAGCTTTCGGCGATCTCGCGACCGCTGAGATGGTTCACAAAGTGAAGTCTCAATACTCTTTTGTAGTCCATAATTGAACCTCCAGTTATGATATTTCCCCTTGAACAGGAGATGCTTATATTATAACTGGAAATTTTGGCCGCTTAATGTGTCCTTGGCTGACCGCCATTTAAGTCACAGGCTGGCCGCCAAATATGGCACAGGTGGCCGTTTAGGCTGACAATCTGCAAAAGAGAAACGCGGCAGAAAAAGAAGGGTATCAGAAACAGCAAATGAATCTTAAATTTTATCCTGCAGTTCTTCAGGTGGATGATCCCACAGAGGTGAGATCAGGCAGACAGCCATCAGATTCTGTTTTCAGGAACCGCGTATTGGTAGAGCAGACTCAGCAATTCCCCTACCGTAGGGATCGTTTTTAAAGAAAACGGTACCATTTCCTGCAGAGGAGGAACGGCGCCGCCTGCCCAGCAGTGGAGGATTACGGTTCGGATTCCCCGCTCGATACAGTGAGTCTTTACGCCGTATCTCCGGGCAGCGGGAGCGAAGACAGATTTCTGCAGGCAGAAGAAGCGGTCTTCATTTTCCATCACCAGCGCCAGGCAGGAGGCCAGGTAACGGATTCCTGCGTAAGTCATCGGGGCGTTCAGGGACTGCTGAACGATGCGCAGGGCTCTGGTTTCATCAATAATTTCAGTTTTATCTTTTGTATTTTTCATTTCCATAGGTGAACTCCTTCCTAAATCAGTAAGTTTTAGTCCTGTCTGACACCCTTCACTTATACACACGGAATTTGGAGCAAAATATGTCGCGGAAATTTAAAAAATTTTAAATTTTTTGCCGGGCGCCGGGAAACAGGAACATGAGTCCCCAAAGAACCTTGCAAAGAACCCTGATCTGCCGGCCGGCAGGCTTTTGGCAGGGAGGATATGGGATCCGGAATTTGCCTAAAAAGTTTAGGAGCTCAGATGTCATCCCCGGGAAATCCCGGAAGCCGGCCATTTTCCCGGGAAAAAGACAGGATGCGGGCGGAGAAAACCGGCGGGGACGGGGGGAGGATTCCTGTCAATTTTTTGTTTTAGGTATTGTGGAATTAAGAAAAATGTAATATAATAGCAAGTGCGAAATTAAAGCTGGCTCTTACGGAATCACCGGAGGGAAGATATACGGGACAACTCATTTTCCGGTATATCGGACAGGGGGTGGTGGAATGGTGCTGGCTGTTTTTCTGATAGGAGGAAAGAATGTCAGGATATTATGAAGTCCATTGCCACATCCTGCCGGGGGTAGACGATGGGGCCCGCGATATGGACGAAACGATCCGGATGCTGAAGGCATACTATGCGGATGGCGTTCGGACGATCTATGCCACATCTCATTACCGTAAAAGAATGTTTGAACCGTCTATGGATAAGATCATATCCCAATACAATCAGGTGAAAAAAAAGGCCCGGGAGATCGGAGAAGGGATCACGGTGTACCTGGGATGCGAATTTCATGCCAATATGGATATGGTGGAGACTCTGGATGCGGGAGAGCGGCCTGTGATGGGAAACAGCAGGTGCGTGCTGACGGAATTTTCCAGCGCGTCGGAGCTGAGCTTTATCCGGGAAAGATGCTATGCGCTGCTGAGCCACGGATACCAACCGATCATTGCCCATGCGGAGAGGTATCCTGTATTGACAAAGAATCCGCAGATCATTGGAGATCTGGTGGATATGGGAGCTTATATCCAGGTGAACGCAGAGAGCATCTTGGGAGATGAGGGATTTTCCATCAAGCGCTTCTGCAGGAAGCTGATGAAGCTGGATCTTATCCATTTTATAGGAAGCGATGCTCATGACAGCAAAGAGAGAAGACCTCAGATCGGCCGGTGCGCTGAGTATCTGGAGAAAAAGATGGGCCGGGAGTATGTGGAAAAGATCCTGATAAGAAATCCCCAGAATCTGATTGAGGAAAAAAGATAGGAGATCAAGATGGAGCAGAACCAGGAGAGAAACGAAGAAATCGAAATTGACTTAAGAGAAATATTTATCGTTCTGTGGCAGAAAGCGCTGGTGATACTTCTGTCGGGGCTGACGCTGGCGCTGGTGGTGATGCTTGCGACCAAGCTGTTTGTTACCCCGCAGTATGAGTCCACTACCAGGATGTATGTGCTGGCCAAGCAGAACAGCGATACACTGACCAGCAGCGACCTGCAGATGAGTACCAATCTGACCAACGATTATGCGGAGCTGATCACCAGCCGCGCGGTGACAGAATCGGTGATCGCCGAGCTGGGACTGGATATGAAGCACGAGGAGCTGGTGAGAAAGATGGAGGTTACGGTACCGACAGATACCCGTATCCTGGCCATCAGCGTTACGGATGAGGATCCTTACATGGCCAGGGATCTGGCGGATACCATCCGGGAAGTGGCGGCAGACCATATCCAGCAGGTTATGGATGTGGAAGCGGTGAATGTGGCGGATTATGCCAATATTCCGGACACTCAGAGCAGCCCCAGTGTGATCAAGTACGGATTGATTGCCGGTATTCTGGGATGTGTTCTGGCTGTTGCCGTGGTTCTGATCCAGCATCTGAGCAATGATACGATCAAGACCTCTGAGGACGTGGAGCGCTATCTGCATTTGAGTACGCTGGGAACGATCCCGCTGGCAGAGAACGAGAGCAAGAGTAAGAAGAGAAGAATCAAAGACTATAAAAAAGTATAATAGGAGAGCGGATCGTGATTAAAGTAGATATTAAAACACAGAAGCTGGACTACAGCGGAGCCGAGGCATACAAGTCTCTGCGTACAAATCTCCAGTTCTGCGGAGAGGACAAAAAGGTAATTGCTATTACAAGCTGTACACCCAACGAGGGGAAAAGCAGTGTGACACTGAACCTGGCGCTGTCACTGGCAGAGGCAGGGAAGAAAGTGATCCTGATCGATGCGGATTTGAGGAAATCCGTTCTTGTGGGAAGAACCAAGGTGAGGGGCGAAGTAAAGGGGCTGACCCATTATCTGTCCAAGCAGGCGCCCATGATCGATGTGATCTGCTCCACTGACGTGAAAAATCTTCATATTGTATATGCGGGACCTGTTCCGCCAAACCCGGCAGAGCTTCTGGGAGGAAAGTATTTCCGGGAGATGCTGGTTTCTCTGAGAAAAGTATACGACTATATCCTGATCGACACACCGCCTCTGGGCAGCGTGATCGACAGCGCCATCATCGCGGAGGAAAGCGACGGGGCCATCATGGTGATCGAAACCGGTGTGATCAGCTATCGGTTTGCCCAGGATGTAAAGGGACAGCTGGAAAAGAGCAACTGCCCTATTCTCGGAGTAGTACTCAACAAAGTGGATATGTCCAAACAGGGCTACTACGGCAAATATTATGGAAAGTATTACGGGAAGTACGGTAAATACGGAAGAGAAGCAGGAGAGTAGGAATTATGAAAAAGGGTATTACAGCTATCTTGATTCTTGTGTGTCTGCTTCTGGGGGCGGCAACGGTGGTGCTCAGGCTGACGGATGATTCCACACCCCCGGAGATTCATTTTCAGGAGAATCAGGTAACGTATACGGAGGGCGGAGCCTATGACGCTCTTCTTGAGGGGGTTACCGCTACGGACAACAGAGACGGGGATGTGACAGACACCCTGGTGGTGGAGAGAGTATATCCGGATGAGACCAGCGGCCAGGCTACAGTGGTCTATGCTGCCAGGGATGAGCATAACAACATTGCCAAGGCCAGCAGGATCGTAAACTACAGCGCGGACGGAAGCGGTGCGGCAGCGGCGGATGAGGAAAGCACAGAGGAAGACGCGGGGACAGATGATACGGCGGCCTCCGCAGGCGAGACAACTGCTTCTTCGGAAGAGACTGCGCCCACACCTTCTGCGACTCCGGAGGCAGATCAGGAGTCTGCGGATGGAAGTCCCCGGATCACTCTGACGGAGGAGAGCATCACCATTAATCAGGGAGAGTCCGTGGACAGGCTTTCCTATGTGGCGGATATCCAGGATGATACGGACGATACGGATGAGCTCTGGCGAAATATTCAGATTGCCGGTGATGAGCTGGACAGGAATACGCCGGGGACCTATGAGCTGATTTACTATGTGGTGGATTCTGATGGAAATCAATCCAATGAAGCAGTATTGACCATTACGGTTCAGTAAGTTACAGATCCTGCTTCAGCCGGCAGAGGTTTCATTGATGCGGGGAAAAGATTTGGAAGAAATGTGGTGAGATTATGTATCAGAAGCAGACTGGTAGTATCGTAAAGCATTTGGATTTTTTGTTGCTGGATTGTGTTGTGCTGGAATGTGCTTACATACTTGCCTATATATGTCGCTATGGGGTTGTAAATCCTTATTCTCATAGTGTATACCGGATTATGGCCGCGCTCCTGATGATCATCCAGTTTCTGGTGGTCATATTTCAGGGGTATTACCAGAATATTTTGAGGAGGGGATATCTGGTAGAACTGCGGTGTGTCTTTGAACAGAATATATTGATCATGTTTGTGGCCGTGGCGTTCATGTTCGTCACCAGGCTGACCGATCAGTTTTCCAGACAGATCTTCATTACCATGTGGATCTTCAGCTTTCTGTTAATGTACGCTGAACGGCTGGTCTGGAAAAATGTAGTGCGCAAGCGGCTGCGGAACAGCACTGAGCGATCTCACATGCTGGTGATCGGGGGAACCAGGGAGGAACTGGAGTACTGTATCAAGGCGCTCCAGGAGGAAAAATATCAGGCCTTTTACATTGTGGGGGCCGCTCTTTACCGGGAAAATGCCAGAGGTTCTCAGGTGGCCGGTATTCCGGTGGTGGCAGACTGGGATGAAATTTTTGAGTATGCCAAACGGGAAATCGTGGACGAGGTATTTCTGGATCTGGAGACAGATGAGCATACATTGAAATCCATCATTGATAATTTCCTGGAAATGGGAATTACCGTACATATTAACATGGACTGGACACAGACGTTTCTCCCCAATAAGGTGGTGGAGAATATCGGGACCTGCTCGGTGCTTACCACCAGCATCAAGACGGCCACCGGTTCTCAGATCTTTATGAAGCGTATGATGGATATCGGAGGCAGCCTGGTGGGGCTGGTATTCACCGGAATCCTGTTTATCTTCCTGGCGCCTGTTATCTATATCCAGTCTCCGGGACCTGTATTTTTTTCCCAGACAAGAGTGGGAAGAAATGGAAGAAAATTCAAGATTTATAAGTTCCGTTCCATGTACATGGATGCGGAGGAGCGGAAAAAGGAGCTGATGGACCAGAACAAAATGAATGGTCTGATGTTCAAAATGGACAATGATCCCAGAATCATTCCTATTGGAAAGGTGATCAGAAAACTGTCTCTGGACGAATTCCCTCAGTTCTGGAATGTACTGAAGGGAGATATGAGTCTGGTGGGAACCCGGCCGCCTACGGTGGATGAATTTGAGCAGTACGAGGCCCACCACAAGGTGCGTCTGGCGATCAAGCCGGGACTGACCGGTATGTGGCAGGTCAGCGGGAGAAGCGATATCACAGACTTCGAGGAAGTGGTGGCGCTGGACAATCAGTATATTGCCCAGTGGAACCTGAGGCTGGATATCAAGATCCTCTGGAAGACGGTACTGGTAGTGCTGGGAAACAAAGGTGCTGTATAGGCCGCAGGCTGAAGACGGCAATTGAAATTGGGAATCTTATCACCTGGGAGAGATTCCGGGTGATAAGGGTTATATATGATAAGTTATAAAGTAAATAAAATGCATATCTTCCGGGCTTTGGGTCTCATATCAAAAAGCACGTATATTCAGCGATCACGAAATCTCCTTCTGCCTTGACATCCCATTATATCAGTCTTATAATTTACCCAATCGGGGGAAAATTTTCCCCCGGGAAACACAAACAGAGGGAGATACCAATGAAAAAAAAGAAGATGTCCAAAAAGAAAAAGGTCATTCTCATTGTCCTGGCTGTGGTGCTGGTGGTGATCCTTGGAGCGGCGGCGGCAGTTTATGCCGTTACCCATGGATTGTATAAAGCCAGCAATTATACGGCGGACAGTGACGCGATGAAGGGGTATACCACTGTGGAGGAGGAGATTGATGAGATTTCTCCGGAAGAGTCCCAGGGGGAGGTGCTGACGGATCAGGAACAGCAGGAGCTGGAAGCCCAGATAAAGGAATTTTCAGAGGCGGAGCCTGTGACCAATGATGGGAATGTATACAACGTTCTGCTGGTAGGCGTGGACCGCAGAGACAGTTCCTGGGCGGGGAACTCGGATACCATGATCCTGATGTCCCTCAATTATGACAAGAAACAGATCAGCATGATCTCTCTTATGAGAGATACCTATGTGGATATTCCCGGGATCGGCATGCGGAAGCTGAATGCGGCCCATGCCAACGGAGCGGGTCCTCTGCTTCTGGAAACTGTGACCCAGAATTATAAGATCCAGGTGGACCGCTATGTATCTGTGGATTTCAACAGCCTGATCGATATCATTGATAAGATCGGCGGCGTGGAGCTGACTCTTTCCGCAGAGGAGGTGCGGGTGGCCAACAACTACGTGAAGGAGATGTGTAATCTGAGGGGTGTGGATCCCTCCAGTTATTTCTTTATTCAGGAGGGTACCAAGAACTGCTCGGGTATTCAGGCAGTGGCCTATGCCCGGATCCGGTACGTGGGAAATGCGGATTATGAGCGTACTGAGCGGCAGCGGACGGTGCTGACCAGGATCATGGAGAAGCTGCAGGATATGAGCGTAACAGAGCTGTACAGCTTTGCCCAGGATGTGCTCCCTCTGGTGACCCATAACATTCCGGAATCAGAGATGTGGAACCTGCTGTCCAAGGCGCCGGAACTGTTCAGTTACACCCTGGTGAAGGACAGGATCCCTTATGACGGAATGTACCGGGTGATCTATGTGAACCGGCAGGATATGCTGGTGCCTGACTGGGAGGACACCATCGCCAAATTGAAAGAGACATTATATTAACGGCAGCTTGCCATCGGCTGCGTATGCGGGGAAGAGCCGATGCAGACGGCCGGTTTTGGAGTCTGGATTGCTGCTGAAGAGAAACCGGGCAGATATTCTGGGGGTGCGGACGGAACCTGATATCTGCCCGGTTTTCCAGCGGATAACGGGCGGGGTGCGCCTGCCCGGAGGTCCATGATTAGAATAGTAAAGGATGGAGGAGACAATGAAAACTTTATTGATCTTGGGGGCCGGCGGTTTCGGCCATATGATCCAGGAGACGGCGCTGCTGCTGGGGTATGAAAAAGCGGTATTTCTGGACGATGCGGTGAAAGGCGCGGACATTGTGGGAAAGTGCTGCGACTACCGGAGCTTTCTGGGAACCTATGACACGGCGGTGGCCGCTCTGGGGGACAATGGCATGCGGCTGTACTGGACGGAAAAGCTGATGGAGGCAGGATATCAGGTGCCGGCCATCATTCACCCGTCGGCGGTGATAAGTCCCAGCGCCGTGATCGGACAGGGCAGCTTTATCATGCAGCGGGCGGTGGTGAACACCCATACGGTGATCGAGCACGGGGTTCTGGTGAACAGCGGCGCGGTGGTGGATCACGATTCCTACGTGGCATGCGGAGCCCATATCGGTCTGGGAAGCGTAGTGAAGGCCAACTGTACCATTGCCTCCAAGAGGAAAGTGGAGGCGGGAGAGGTGATATTTTCCACCAGAAGGAAGATCGCCGGAGTCAATGACCGGAATCTGGAGGATGCCATTTACGCTTTCGGTTTCGGGCCTCAGTGCAGCTATGTGAAGCCCTTCGGAGCCGGGCATATCAATGAGACGTATGCGGTGTATATGCCGGGGGATGAGGGAGATGAGCTGTCCTATGTGCTGCAGCGGGTAAACAGCAACGTGTTCCGGGATCCGGCCGGTGTGATGGAGAACATCTTCGGCGTGACGGAATATATGCGGGGGGTGATCCGCGAAGAGGGCGGCGATCCGGACCGGGAAACTCTTTCCTATATTAAGACCAAGAGCGGATGCAATTATTTTGAGGACGGGGAAGGGGAGCCCTGGAGGTGCTATAATTATATTCCGGATTCCGTCTGTTACCAGCTGGTGGAGGATCCGGAGCAGTTTTATCAGTCCGGCAGCAGTTTCGGCCATTTCCTGAAGCAGCTTATTGATTATCCGGCATCCAGCCTGAAGGAGACGATCCCTGACTTTCACAATACGGTCAAACGGTTTGAAGCCTTTCAGGTGGCGCTGGAAAGGGATCTCAGGAACCGCGCGGCTTCCTGCCGTCCGGAGATCGAGTTTGTACTGCAGAGGGAAGCGGACTGCGGTGTGCTGGTTTCCCGGCAGGAAAAGGGGATACTTCCTCTGCGGGTAACCCACAATGACACGAAGCTGAACAATATTCTGTTTGACGCGGATACGGGAAAGGGACTCTGCATCATTGATCTGGATACCATCATGCCGGGGCTTGCGGCCAATGATTTTGGGGATTCCATACGGTTCGGCGCAGCCACCGCCGAAGAGGATGAACAGGATCTGGACAAGATGCATTTTGACATTTCCTTATATGAGCTGTATGTGAAGGGGTATCTGGAAGCGGCCAAAGATGTGCTGACGCCTGAGGAGATCGAGAGTCTGCCCTGGGGAGCCAGACTGATGACGCTGGAGTGCGGGATCCGCTTTCTGACAGATTATCTTCAGGGGGATACTTACTTTAAGACTGCGTATCCGGAACATAACCTGGTGCGTACCCGGACACAGTTCCGTTTGGTGGCGGAGATGGAGCAGCAGTTTGACAGGATGCAGGAGCTTGTACGGAAATATGGAGGCCTGCGGAAGAAGAAAAACCAGTGACAGTTCAGCCGTCCGGCTTTGCTGACGCAAAAAACAGAAGAGAGAGGTATTTAAATACCCCGCGGTATAAAAAGCCGCGGGGTGTTCTGCGTGTTTCTGCCCTTGAGAAACCCGCAGAAAAATGGAGCCCTCCGGTACAGACGGCTGACGGTTCCGGATTATGAAATATGGCGGGCCAGCCATCAGGCCGTGATCAACGCTTCACCGGCCGTCCGCTGCATCCGCGGTTCCCGTCTGCGCTACGAAAGCTTGACAATATCACTGACATCACAGTGAAGGATCTGGCACAAACGCTCCAGGGTGATCACAGTCACATTTTCATTATGCCGCAGCTTGTGGATGGTGGCTTTCCCAAAATGATGTTTTTCAATTAACTGATAAGTGGATATGTTCCGTGATTTCATGGTTTCCCATAAGGGAGAGTAGTCTATCATAGTATGTTCACCTCGTTCAATAACACTATTTTAGTATAAAATAATGGATTAGAAAAGAAAATGTTCCAGATAATGGGTATAAAAAACAAAAACATTCGGAAAAAAACTAAAATTTACAACATGGTTACAGGCGGAACATATGGCCTGTGATATAATAAATCTGTTCTATTACTATATATGAGGAAATGAAAGAGGAAATATCTATGAGAGAAAAAATTCTTGTGATAGAGGACGAACAGTCCATCAATGATCTGATCTGCATGAATCTGGAAGCGGCGGGATATCAGACATTTTCTTTTTTTGACGGAAACCAGGCGCATCTCCATCTGGAGGAATACCGGGAGTTGGATCTGGCGCTGCTGGATGTGATGCTGCCCGGAAGAAACGGATTTGAGCTGCTGGAAAATTTTCAGCGTCTGAAGATACCAGTGATCTTTCTTACGGCCAGGGGCGATCTGTCCAGCAAGGTGAGGGGACTCAAAGAAGGCGCGGAGGACTATCTGGTGAAGCCCTTTGAGATGCTGGAACTTCTGGTGAGGATCGAAAAAGTGCTGGCCAGAAACCGGAAGGAGGAGGAATGTATCCGGATCCGGGATGTGGAGATCTTTCCACTGGAACGGGTGGTGAAAAAGAACGGACGGAAAGCTGCTGCTGATCCTGCGGCAGAAGGAGGAGCCGTTTTCCATTAAACGGTTTCTGACGCCCCTTTACCGGCTGCGGGACGCGGCCGGCGTGATCGCCGGAGGGGAGTATGCCCAGCGTGTCCCTGTGGAGGGAAAGGATGAAATCGGGGAGGTATCCGCTGGATTTAACCGGATGGCAAGGCGGGTGGAGGAGCATATCTCCGCCCTCCATGCGGTCAATGAACGGCAGCGTCAGCTTCTTGGGAGCCTGTCCCATGAGCTGAAGACTCCCATGACGGCTATACAGGGATACGCGGAAACTTGGCAGAGAGTGGAGCTTCCATGGGAACGTCAGCAGAAGGCGCTTGCCTATATCCAGCAGGAGTGTCAGAGGCTGTCCCGTCTGTCTGCCAAGATGCTGGAACTGGTGTCCCTGTCCGGTGAGAAGGCCGGGATAGAGGGGGGACGGCTGGATGCCGCTGCGCTGGCGGAGATGGTCCGTACCCTGACAGCCGGACGGCTGGCGGGGAAAGAACTGAAGCTTGAGATCCGGATAGAGGAGGGAGCCTGGATTTTTGGGGATCAGGATCTGATGGTGAGCTTTCTTGTCAATCTGGTGGACAATGCGGCCAAGGCCAGCAGCCCGGGGCAGACGATATGGATCCGGGGAAGGGAAAGGGGGATCTTTGTCCTGGATCGGGGCTGCGGGATTCCCGGCAAAGAACTGCAGAGGGTGGCGGAACCCTTTTACATGGTGGACAAATCCCGGGCCCGAAAAGAAGGGGGAGCCGGTCTGGGGCTGGCTCTCTGCAGCCAGATCGCCAGGATCTGCGGCGGAGAATTCGTGATCCGCAGCAGGGAGGGGAAAGGCACCTGCGCCGGGATCCGCTGGAAAAGGGAAACATCCTGCGGGGAGGCGCCGCTGCTGGGGCAAGATCTGCCGGAAGATTAAAAAGGAGACCGGTCTGCCGCTTCCGGGAGAAGATTACAATTTGGTTACAGAAGGATGCGGACTTGGCAACAGAGGCAGAGCTATGATGGTACGGAAGGCGACAGGGAAGCCGCAGGGCCAAACTGGAGCAACAGAAGGGGGAACCCGAAGAATGCAGGAGGAGACATCAGATGAGAAACAGGAAGGCAGCGGCTTTTGTTCTGTGCGCCGCGGTTTTGGCGGGCTGTGCCGAGACACCGGATCAGCCCATTGTACGGGAAAAAGGAAGCAGTCAGGAAGTGTATCAGGAGGTATCTCAGAAGGGAGAAACCTCTGAAAAAGCAGGAACAGCGGATGGAGACAGCCAGGACGGAACCGGTACAGAGAATACGGGAGAGACAGCCGCCGGGGAGAACGTGCTGGCGGTCCGCCTGGAGGCGCCTGAGACCTATCAGCGGCAAACAGAAGAGGAAGGGAATGTTTCCGTGACCTTCGACGCGAAGGTGGAGATTCCGGATACGGATCATGTGGCGGTGATGCAGGTAGGGCAGCTTCCCCTGGACGATGTCCTGATCGACAGGCTGACAGAAGGATTTTTCGGAGACAGCCCGGTGTATGACGGAGAAAGGTATTTTCAGATCACAAAGGAGGAAGCCCTGGGGTATCTGGAAACGCTGCGGGGATATCAGGCGCAGGGAAACCGGGATCCCTACGGATATATCGCCCAGGCCAGGGAGGACGGAGAGGAGGATCTGGAGAGTTTTTACAGTCTGGAGGATGAGATCGCAGTCTGGGAGAAGGTCTGGCAGGATGCTCCCGAAGAGAAGGAAAAGGTGGAGGTGACACCCAGGCTGGACCAGGATCATTCTTTTGTCGGAGCGGCGGAGATGGATGGCGGAAGCTATCGGTATGAGCTGATGGCGGGAGGCCCCGATGCCATGTCTGTGAGGGTGCGGCGAATGGGAGACAATCAGTCTGAGGTAAACTGGACTTCCGGTGGTATCTATGATACGTATAAGGAAAATCCGGAGATCCTGGAGGGCAAGCCTTCCCTGGATGAAGCGGAGGAAATGGCAGGGATCACCCGGCAGGAGGCGGTCCGGAGAGCCGATGAATATATCCAGCGTCTGGGACTGACGGAATTTGAGGCCAGAAATGCGTATCTCTCCCTTGGGACGCAGGATGAGAGCGATCATGTCCGGTATACAGATACGGGATATATGGTGGAGTATACCAGGACGGCCGATGGATTCCCAGTCACCAATGAGCTGAATTACGGCGGCGGGCTGGAATCCATGGACAGCACCAGAGAAACATGGGGGTATGAGAAGGTATCTCTGGTGATCAATAAGGAGGGTCTGCAGTACGCGGAAATCCTGAACCTGTACCGTTTGGGGGAAAAGCAGGTGGAGAACGTGGAGATGAAATCCTTTCCTGAGATCATGGAGATCTTTCAGCAGATGATACAGATCAAAGGTTCCGGACAGGAGGGCTCCTCCAGGGACTACCATGTGCAGGAGATCCGCCTGGGATATATGAGGGTCTATGATCCGGGGGCGGATGCTTCCGCAGGACTTTTGGTGCCGGTGTGGGGTTTTTTCGGCTGCTGCGATCTGACAGATGTCTATGATGGGGAGGTGTATTCCTATACCAACGCAGAAAGGAACTCCTCTTTCCTTACCATTAATGCGGCGGACGGAACGGTGATCGACCGGTCGCTGGGGTATTGATCATGGGACAGATATGGGCGGCGGTACGGTATAATTTCATGGGCTTTTTCCGAAATCCCCGGACAGTGACCGCATTCGGGGTAAGCGTGGTACTGTGCTTTCTGCTGACTGACAGAGTGATCGGGGTGGCAGAGGGGTACGGGACCACCATGCAGGCGGCGGAGCCGTTTATCTGGACCTTCGGGGACGCCACAGCGATTCTGCTGGTGTCGCTGGTACTGATCTTTCTCTTTTCAGACATTCCCAGAATGGGACCGTTCGTCCCTTTTTATCTGATACGGATGTCCAGACAGAAATGGCTGGCGGCTCAGTTCCTTTATATCCTGCTGTCCACAGCGCTCTATGTGATGTTTGTTCTTCTGGTCACAATGGCGTTATGCGCAAGGTATACCTTTCCGGGAAACCTGTGGAGTGAAACCGCAGCCCGTCTGGGATATTCCAGCCTGGGAAAAATCCTGCAGGTGCCCTCTGCCGTAAAGGTGATGGAAAACATAAGCCCCTATGGATGCATGGCCTGGGCGGGGCTTCTGATGCTGGGGTATGCGCTGACCCTGGGATTTCTGGTTCTGCTGGGCAATCTGCTGCCGGGAAAGAAGTATGGGATGCTGCTGGCTATGGGATACAGTCTGTACGGATTTCTGCTGAACCCGCAGGTGCTGGGCAAGCTTCTGGGACTGGAGGATTATGAAATGTACAGGATCCGAAGCCTCACCGGCTGGATCAGTCCGCTGAACCATGCAGTATACGGTCTGCATGATTTTGGATATGACAATCTGCCCTCTGTGGGGCAGTCCGCGGCGCTTTTTGGGCTGATCCTTCTGGGACTGTACCTGGCGGCAAGGAGACTGCTGCGGTTTTACAATTTTACTTTTCTGGGAGGCGCATAATGGATCTGGGACGAATGGTGAGAGGAAGGCAGTTCTGGCTGGCGGTGCTGCTGGCGGCCGCGGGGATCGGTCTGGGGGCTCCCTGGACGGAAGTGATGGGAAAAACCCCGCTTCCCTGCGGAACTTTCCTGGAAATGGCCAATAAAAGTTTTGCCTCCCGGAGTGTGCTTTTTCTGTTTCCGGCGGTTTCTGTACTGCCCTGGGGAGACGCTTACCTTCAGGAGAAGCAGTGGAATTATCTGCGCTTTCTGGTAAGCCGCAGAGGCAGGCGGGCATACTGCAGGGACAGGATACTGACGTCCGCTCTGGCCGGGCCGCTGGTGTGGCTGGCAGCCCTGACGGCAGGGGTGCTTCTTTTTTTTCTGCTTTTTTTTGCCCGGGAAGAGGTGTTTCGCTGGCCTGCGGAGACTGTAAGGCAGCTTCTGGCCGTTGGGGGACGGGCGGCGCTGATCGCTTCTGCCCTCTCCAGCGGAGCGGGATTTTGCGCAGCTGTGAGCGGGTCCGTGTATCTGGCCATGGGAGCTCCTTTTCTGACGTTTAGCCTGCTGATGATCTTCCGGGAAAGGTATCTGGAAAAGCTGTACTGCATGGATCCGTCCTGCTGGCTGCTGGGGCAGGGATACTGGGGAGAGGACCAGAGGGGAAACCTCTCTTGCACCGGTGTTCCGAAACAGAAGCCGGGATCAAAAGATCTGCAACCTGGAGGTGACAGCGGCTCCGGTTTCGGAAATGGTGATGCTGAAAAATACCTCTTTTTATTTCGAGACTGTGGCGCCCCAGGAGACCATTGAGCTTTCCCTGGAGGCGGTGGTATCCCCGCAGGCGGAACAGGGGAGCACGGCGGTGGATCTCACCTTTGAATATGAAAATGAGGAGGGAACCGCTTATACCGGCACGGAACGGCTCTGGCTGAATGTCCGCCAGCCGGTGCAGGTGTCTCTGGAAGGAGTTCAGCTGCCGGAGACGGTATATTCCACAGAAACCGCCAGTCTCCCGGTGCAGATACGGAATCTGGGACGGGCGCCGGTTTACAATGTGCAGGCAAAACTGGAAGGCAGGGGGCTGTTTCCCACGGAAACGGTATTTGCGGGAAACATGGAGGCCGGAACCGCGTCGGAGGGGATCCTGGAGATCTATGTGGGAAACAGATGTATGGAGGAGATCGGACAGGAGACGGAGGGCAGTGATGAGGAGAAATACGGCAGTACCACGGCTGTGCTGACCCTTACCTATGAGGATGCTTTCGGACAGGAGTACAGTCAGACCCAGGAACTTTCCACTGTGATACAGAAACCGGAGGTCACCCAGCTTAAGGTGGAGAAATCCCGGGCAAAAACCAACCAGTGGTGGGCGGCAATTCTGCTGGTGCTGGCATTGGCTGCCGTGGGAACAACGGCGGGAATGGGGCTGAAGCTGCGAAAGGGAAAGCGGCAGATGGCAGCGCTTCTGAGGGAACGGGAGGAACGCAGACGTGGATAAGAGATCCTATCTGAGATGGTTTGCCGCGGCGGCTGTTTTTCCGCTGCTGGCGGTGGGGAAGGATATTTTTTCCAATCTTCAGGATGAAAGCGGGAAGCCCTGCGGGGAACGGCAGAGAGAGCTGTTCTGGCAGACGCTGGGAGAGCTGGAGCCGGAGATCGCTCTGGCCGATGGGGGAACGGAAGAGGAGGGCCTGGCGGAGCCGGAGAGGGAACAGCGGGAAGGAACCAGAGGGGAATTTCTGGCTGCCGTGGAAGAGGACGGGATCTATATGGACCAGGAACAGATGAAAAACTGGCTGAACGGACAGGGCGTCTCCTGGAGCATCCGCGCCGTCTGTCTGAAGATCCAAAGCCGGGAATATGCCCAGCTGGCCAGAGACGCCCTGGAAAAAGCGGGATATACAGTCAAGATCAGGGAAGGCTGATGGTTTTGCCTACCGGAGAATCGAATTTCTCAGGAAACGAACCACCGGAACGGAAGCTTTCCGGACCCGTCCGGCAGTGTACCGGCGGAGACGGGCTGCCGGAGAGAGCTTTTCCGGATCGATCTCCCAGTCAGGCTTTCTCTCCCTGCCATGCAGCAGCGGACGGGCCAGACGGACGTTGAAAAATTCGATCATGGGTCCCATGAGAAAAGCGGTGATCACGGTTCCCGCTCCGATGATGGAAAAGATTCCGGTAAACTCCCCGCCGCCGATCAGGAAAAAGAGTATCCCCAGGCTCACACATATCAGATCGCTGACAGTCCGGCAGACACGGAAGCTGGCGATCTTCCACACGTTGGAAGCAATAAGCGCCACAGCATCGTAGGTGGACACTCCCAGGTCCGCTGTGAAGTACAGGGAGGAGGCCACGCACATCAGCACGATCCCAACCAGGAGAGACAGAATCCGGAAGGGAACGGGGAGATGGGGAAACAGTCCCAGCAGAAAGCGGTGGGAGTAGTCTGCCACATATCCCAGGACTGTCAGATTGATCAGGGTGGCCAGGCCGATGTAGTGCCGGTCTGTTACAAGGACAAAAAGCAGAAAGGCGGCACAGAGGACGGTATACAGGGTACCGTAGCTGATGGGGACCGCCGCGTTTAATCCGCTGCAGAAGGACTGGAACGGATCCACGCCGAAAGCGGCCAGTTTGAAAAATCCCACGCTGATTCCGCACAGCAGAACGCCTGCCAGGCACATCAGTATTCGTTTCCTCAGCATTTCCATAAAATAATCCTCTCTTTCTTTGAGTTGGCGTTGCGCTTCCCTTTGCAAACGGTTATAATTATAGGAACTGAGAAACAGGATTTCTATGATAAAAATACGAATTTTTATCACAATCATCCCAAAATCCGGGAGGGGAAGATGAAAAACAGAAAAGTCGTGACAAAAGCCACGCTGGAGGAGGCCAGAAGCCACGGAACCCGGGGATTTCCTTTTCAGGTTTACAGAGACGATTACCGGATGTATCCTCAGGGAGTGATGGATCTCCACTGGCACGGAGAGCTGGAGGTGGATCTGCTGACAGAGGGGGCGGCTCAGTTCCAGATAGACGGAAAGACGTTCCGGCTCCGGAAAGGGGACGCGGTGCTGGTGGGACCCAATGTGCTGCATACGGCCAGGGCAGAGGAGACCGGACAGAAGACCGCCCATGTGGCCGTATTGTTTTCTCCGGAGTTTCTGGCTCCCGCGGACAGCGATATCTACCGGGAGGAGATTCTTCCCCACCTGGAAGAAGGGGGGATCCGGGGCAGCTTTTTGTCGGAGAAGATTCCCTGGCAGAGGGAGATCATCCGTCTGGTCAGGGAATCGGTGTTCCGCTACGAGCATATGCGTCCCGGCGGCAGGCTGGAGATCCACACCAATTTCTGTACGATCTGGCAGATCCTGACAAGAGAGCTGGAACAGGAAAAGAATAAAGACGTCAGTTTCATCATGCAGGAGCGGACCAGGAAGATGCTGGATTATATCCGGACCCATTACGGGGAAGCTATTACAGTGGAGAAGCTGGCGGATGCGGCGCAGATCAGCCGCAGTGAATGTTTTCGCTGTTTTCAGCGGCTGGTGGGGCAGAAGCCCCTTGCCTACATCAACAGCTACCGTCTGGCCCAGGCGGCCCGGCTTCTGCGCACTACGGATCTGTCGGTCTGTGAGGTGGGGATCCGCTGCGGATTCAATTACCAGAGCTATTTTGGAAAGATGTTCCGCAGATTTTATGGACAGACGCCTTTCGATTACCGAAAGAGAGCCAGGGAGGGCGGCGGGCAGGAGCTTCTCCTGCCGGAAGCAGCGGGGAAGCCGGAAGGCCGGACGGTTTCCGATGATACGCTGATGGCCGGGCCCCCGGTTGACGGAAAAGGAAAAATATGCTACAAATAACTCAGTGCTGAAATACCCCTGTAGAGGTTGTTTACGGAAAAAAACAGGAAGGAGACAGTGGAAATGTCCAAGAAAGCAAAAGAGATTCCTTATAAGATTTACCTGGAAGAACAGGAGATGCCCACGCAGTGGTACAATCTGCGGGCGGATATGAAGAACAAGCCGGCGCCGCTTCTGAATCCGGCCACCTTAAAGCCCATGACGGCCGGGGAGCTGGGAGAAGTATTCTGTCAGGAACTGGTGGAGCAGGAGCTGGACGATACGACGCCGTACATTGATATACCGGAGGAGATCCGTTCCTTCTATAAGATGTACCGGCCGTCTCCGCTGGTCCGGGCTTACTGTCTGGAGAAAAAACTGGATACTCCGGCAAAGATCTATTACAAATTTGAAGGGAACAATACCAGTGGAAGTCATAAGCTGAATTCGGCCATCGCCCAGGCATACTATGCCAAGAAGCAGGGGCTGAAGGGCGTGACCACGGAGACCGGCGCCGGACAGTGGGGAACGGCTCTTTCCATGGCCTGCGCTTATCTGGATCTGGACTGTCAGGTTTATATGGTCAAGTGCTCCTATGAACAGAAGCCCTTCCGCCGGGAAGTAATGAGAACCTACGGCGCATCCGTGACGCCGTCCCCTTCCGAGACCACTCAGATCGGAAGAAAGATCCTGAAGGAACATCCTGGGACCAGCGGAAGCCTGGGCTGCGCCATCTCCGAGGCGGTGGAACGGGCCACCAGCATGGAGGGATACCGGTATGTGCTGGGAAGCGTACTGAACCAGGTGCTTCTGCATCAGACAGTGATCGGGCTGGAGGCCAAGACAGCTCTGGACAAGTACGGGATCGTACCGGACATGATCATCGGATGTGCCGGCGGCGGATCCAATCTGGGCGGACTGATCTCCCCGTTCATGGGAGAAAAGCTGAGAGGAGAGCGGGATTATCAGATCATTGCGGTGGAGCCGGCTTCCTGTCCCAGCCTTACCAGAGGAAAATTTGTTTACGATTACTGCGATACCGGAATGGTGACGCCGCTGCAGAAGATGTATACCCTGGGAAGCGGATTTATCCCCTCTGCCAGTCATGCGGGCGGGCTCAGATACCATGGAATGAGTTCTGTGCTGTCCCAGCTCTACCATGACGGTTTGATGGAAGCCAGAGCGGTGGAACAGACTTCTGTGTTCCAGGCTGCGGAGCAGTTTGCCAGAGTGGAGGGTATCCTTCCCGCGCCGGAAAGCGCCCACGCCATCAAGGTGGCCATCGATGAGGCTATGAAGTGCAAGGAGACGGGAGAAGAGAAAACCATTGTTTTCGGTCTGACCGGAACGGGTTACTTCGATATGTATGCCTACGAGAAGTTCAACAACGGAGAGATGTCTGACTATATCCCCACGGATGAGGAGCTGAAAAGGGGATTTGACGGAATCCCCAGATTTCCGGGAAATGAAATCTAAATCGGATAGATTTTTCTGAAAAGATGTGCTATACTGTTTCCAGTGCCGGACAGTCAGGGCATACGGGACGCTGCCAGCGGTCAGCTTCCCGGTGGACCCGGGAAAACGCGGCCGGCAGATAGGAGGAATGGGATATGGCAATGATGGAAGGCTGCGAAGGCAGCGCAAAAACATGGCAGCTGGAAGAGAGAACCTGTCCTCAGTGCGGTGAGGAGATCGAGGTATATACTCAGAGAGGCAGAGTGGTGGAGGACGCCGTATGTGAAAAATGCGGATATACCATCAAAGCCCAGGAGCAGGTTGTTCCGGGAGCTGCGGAAAGAAAATAGCCGGATATCCATGCAGGCAAGGCCGCCCGGCTGCCTGCGGGAGCCGGAAAAGAGGAAGCCCTTCGGAGCAGGAAAGTCTCCGGAGGGCTTCCTTACGTCCGGGACGGCACGCAAAACCGTTATCCCCGGAGACATTTCTTCTCCGCCAGGCTGATGAGTCCGTACAGTCCCATGGCGATGACGCACAGGATGACGATGGACAGGATCATCCAGTCCAGCTTGAAGACCTGGCTGGAGTAGATGATCAGATATCCCAGACCCTGTCTTGCTCCGATAAATTCCCCGATCACCACGCCCACCAGACAGAGGCCGATATTTACCTTCATGGTAGCCAGCAGCAGGGGGACGGAGGAAGGGAGCACCACCTTGAAAAGAGTGTCTTTCTTTTTTCCTCCCAGAGTATAGATCAGCTTCAGCTTATCCTGGTCGGTTTCCCGGAAACCGGTGTACAGGCTGATGACAGAACCGAAGATGGCCACAGACATCCCGGCCACCACGATGGTCCGCATATTGGCTCCCAGCCAGACGATAAGAAGGGGAGCCAGGGCAGATTTCGGCAGACTGTTGAGCATCACCAGATAGGGTTCCAGAATATCCGACAGCCGGGGACAGCTCCACAGCAGGACGGCGCATCCCACACCCAGCAGGATCACCAGAAGAAAGCTGATGATGGTTTCCAGCAGTGTGATGCCGATATGGCTCATCAGATGCTCCTTGCGCATCATGGACAGGAATGTGGAGCCGATCTGGGAAGGACTGCTGAAGATAAAGGAGTCGATCCATCCCAGACGGGCGCCCATCTCCCAGATTCCCAGAAATCCCAGCAGGATCAGGATACGCATCAGCCGGACAAAGCGTTTTCTGAAAAGTCTGCGGCGGATAAACTGCTCCTGAAGGCTGTATTCAGACATGACTGTTCAGCTCCTTCCAGATCATATTGAAATACGTTTTAAAATCAGAGGCGTTCCTGGAAGCCATCGGTGTCCGGTTTTCTATTTCCAGCTGAATGGGAATTTCTTTTTTGACCACAGCCGGAGCCTTTGACAGCACGATGACCCGGTCTGACATACTGATGGCCTCTGAAATGTCGTGGGTCACCAGCAGAGCCGTCTTTTTTTCCTTTCGTATGATCTTTCCGATATCGTCGCTTACATTCAGCCGGGTCTGATAGTCCAGAGCTGAAAACGGTTCGTCCAGAAGCAGGAGAGAGGGTTCCAGCGCCAGGGTACGGATCAGGGCCGCCCGCTGCCGCATGCCCCCGGAAAGCTGAGAGGGACGGGCATCCCGGAATGCTTCCAGACCGTAATCCTTCAGAAGCCGGTTCACCCGGTCCAGACGCTTCGGCGTCTTTTTTTTCTGGATTTCCAGTCCCAGCGTCACATTTTCATAGATCGTGCGCCACTCAAAAAGGTGGTCTTTCTGCAGCATGTATCCGATGGCAAGGTCCGACTGGGCCAGCGGGATGCCGCGGATGGAGATGGATCCGGTTTCCGGAATGAGAAGTCCGGCGATCAGATTCAGGATCGTACTTTTTCCGCATCCGCTGGGTCCCACCAGAGAGACGAATTCCCCTTCCTCCACGGAAAAGCTGATATGGGAAAGTGCGGGAATTTCCCCGTCCAGGGTATGATAGGCCATTCCCACATCCTGAAGTTCCAGTAACTTTTCCATCATATGATTCCTCCTCATACAGTATATGTTATTTTATGTAAAAAACAGGAAACGGTGAGAGCGCGAAGGATGCGGCAGCGATGCAAAACAGAAAAAGGAAAGTATGTGAACAGGGACGGTTATGAGACGCTGGCGGGGATGGGGGAACAGGGGGGATCCGGTATTTGACTTCGCCCGGGGAAGCGTGTAAAATAAATCCGTGAGTTTGTGGGAAAGGGAACGGCAAAGCGGATGAGCAATCAGAGAAATTATCAAAGAGAAATGGAACGGATACTGGAACAGACAGGCAGGGAGGAACGTACGCCTTCCCTGCTGCTGCACAGCTGCTGCGCCCCCTGCAGCAGTTATGTGCTGGAATATCTGTCCCGGTATTTTTTCATTACGGTTTTTTACTATAATCCCAATATCTATCCGGAGGAAGAATATTGGAAACGGGTAAAGGAACAGCAGGAATTTATCCGGGTGTTTCCGGCAGACCATCCGATTTCCTTCCTGGAAGGAGATTACGATACCGATCAGTTTTACCGGGCGGTGAGAGGGCTGGAGCATATCCGGGAGGGCGGTGAGAGATGCTTCGCCTGCTACCGGCTGCGCCTTCAGGAGGCGGCCCGGATGGCCAGTGAGGGAGGGTTCGATTATTTTACCACCACCCTGTCCATCAGCCCCATGAAAAACGCAGCCAAGCTGAATGAGATCGGAGAGGAAGCCGCCCGCCGGTACGGAGTGGCATACCTGAATTCTGATTTTAAGAAAAAGAACGGATACAAGCGCTCGGTTGAGCTGTCCAGAGAATATGGGATGTACCGGCAGGATTACTGCGGCTGCGTCTTCTCTCAGCGGGAGAGGGAATCGCAGGCTGCCGCGAATTTTTCCTTGCGTTCTTTTTAAGGCGGTGATAAAATTTATTAACAGTTTAACCTTCAGCAACATGATAAGAGAGAGGAAAGAGGAATATTTATGGCACAGTTATGGGGAGGCCGTTTTACAAAAGAAACGGATCAGCTTGTATATAATTTTAACGCGTCAATCGGTTTTGACCAGAAGTTTTTCAAACAGGATGTGCGGGGCAGCATTGCTCATGTGACCATGCTGGCGAAGCAGGGAATCCTTACGGAGGAGGAAAGAGACTCCATCATCCGGGGCCTGGAGGGGATCGCGGCGGATGTGGAGGCCGGAAGGCTTATGATCACAGAGGAATATGAAGATATCCACAGCTTTGTGGAGGCCAACCTGATCGACAGGATCGGGGACGCCGGAAAGAAGCTGCACACAGGAAGAAGCCGGAATGACCAGGTGGCTCTGGATATGAAGCTGTATGTGAGAGATGAGATCGGGGAGCTGGACGGGCTGCTGAAGCATCTGCTGGAGACTCTGAACGGGATGATGGAGAAGCACCTTCATACGTATATGCCGGGCTTTACCCATCTGCAGAAGGCACAGCCCATTACTCTGGCCCACCATCTGGGCGCTTACTTTGAGATGTTCCGGAGAGACCGGGGACGTCTGAAGGACATCCGTGCCAGGATGAATTACTGCCCGCTGGGGAGCGGAGCGCTGGCCGGCACCACATATCCTCTGGACCGGGAGTATACGGCAAAGCTTCTGGACTTTGACGGACCGACGATGAACAGTATGGATTCTGTGGCAGACAGGGACTATGTGATCGAGCTTCTGTCCGCCCTGTCCACCGTGATGATGCATCTGAGCCGCTTTTCCGAGGAGGTCATTATCTGGAATTCCAACGAGTATCAGTTTGTGGAGATCGATGACGCTTACAGTACCGGAAGCAGTATTATGCCCCAGAAGAAGAACCCGGATATCGCGGAGCTGGTGAGAGGAAAGACGGGCCGGGTTTACGGCGCCCTGATGTCTCTGCTGACCTCCATGAAGGGGATCCCGCTGGCATATAACAAGGATATGCAGGAGGATAAGGAGCTGACCTTTGATGCCATTGATACGGTGAAGGGATGCCTGTCTCTCTTCGACGGGATGCTGGCCACTATGAAGTTCCGGGAGGATGTGATGGAGAAAAGCGCCAGGAACGGATTTACCAACGCCACAGACGCGGCGGATTATCTGGTGAACCGGGGCGTGCCCTTCAGGGATGCCCACGGTATTGTGGGCCGTCTGGTGCTGTACTGCCTGGACAAGGGGATTTCTCTGGATGAGATGAGCCTGGAAGAGTATCAGAAGATCAGTCCGGTATTTCAGGAGGATATCTATGCGGCTATCAGCCTGAAAACCTGCGTGGAGAAGCGGATCACCATCGGAGCTCCGGGAGCAAAGGCCATGGAGGCTGTGGTAGAAGCCAACCGGCGTTATCTGATGGAGTGAGCGGCAGGTTACAGTTCAGCCTTCCAATATCCCGCGAGGTGTCACGCTGCATTCGCAGCGTGATCCCGAGATTTGCGGGCGCCAGGCTGCGAAAATCGCAGCCTGTGTGCATGCATTTGTAACAGTGAAGCCGGAAGGCTGAACTGTTACAGCGGCAGGAAAAGTTTTGTCAAAAAAGGTTGCATTTTTTTACGGGTTGTTATAGTATATTATCTGTGAAAAACAAATGTGCGCGGCAGGAGAACAACAATGGCCGCCGGTGAATGAGGAGTGAGTGTGTGATGAGCAGTAAGTTGAAAGTAGGTATCCTGGGAGCCACCGGAATGGTGGGACAGAGATTTATTTCCCTGCTGGAGAACCATCCCTGGTTTGAAGTGGTAACAGTGGCAGCAAGTCCCAGAAGCGCCGGGAAGACGTATGAGGAGGCCGTAGGAGGCCGCTGGAAGATGGATACGCCCATGCCAGAGGCTGTGAAGAAGCTGGTGGTTATGAACGTGAATGAGGTGGAGCAGGTGGCTTCCACCGTGGATTTTGTATTTTCCGCTGTGGACATGAGCAAGGAGGAGATCCGCGCCATCGAGGAAGCGTATGCAAAGACGGAGACGCCGGTGGTGTCCAACAACAGTGCCCACAGATGGACGCCGGATGTTCCCATGGTAGTGCCGGAGATCAACCCGGAGCATTTCGATGTGATCCAGTTCCAGAAGAAGCGTCTGGGAACCACCAGAGGATTCATTGCCGTGAAGCCCAACTGTTCCATTCAGAGCTATGCTCCGGTACTGACCGCATGGAAGGAATTCGAGCCCTATGAGGTGGTAGCCACCACGTATCAGGCGATTTCCGGAGCCGGGAAGACCTTTAAGGACTGGCCGGAGATGGAAGGGAACATCATTCCTTATATCGGCGGAGAAGAGGAAAAGAGTGAGCAGGAGCCTCTGAGACTGTGGGGACATATTGAAGATGGCGTGATCGTGAAGGCCCAGGAGCCGGTGATCACCTGCCAGTGTGTCCGTGTGCCGGTGCTGAACGGCCATACGGCGGCGGTGTTCGTAAAGTTCCGTAAGAAGGTGTCAAAGGAGCAGCTGATCGAAAAACTGGTGAGTTTTCGGGGACTGCCCCAGGAACTTGCGCTTCCCAGCGCGCCGAAGCAGTTTATCCAGTATCTGGAGGAGGACAATCGTCCCCAGGTGCGGGAGGATGTGGATTATGAGAATGGAATGGGCGTCAGTGTGGGCCGGCTGAGAGAGGATACGGTTTACGACTGGAAGTTCATCGGACTTTCCCATAATACAGTAAGAGGAGCAGCCGGAGGAGCAATTCTTTGTGCCGAGACGCTGAAAGCCAAGGGCTATATTACAGAGAAGTAAAGCAGTTTGCGGGCTGTAACGAAAGAATTCCCTCGGGAAACGGTTTCCCGGGGGATTTTCCTTGATAAAGGAGGACAGAGCATGGATGGAAAAAGTACACAGATCCGGCTGACGGAGCTGGCGGACGCCTGCGGATGCGCGGCAAAGATGGAACCCCGCCTGCTTTCCCAGGTTCTGGAGGGAATCTGCAGAGGAGAGGATGAGCGCCTGCTGGTGGGGACAGAGAATTCCGACGATGCAGCGGTTTACCGGATCAATGAGGAGATCGCCATGATCCAGACACTGGATTTTTTTCCTCCCATGGTGGATGATCCTTACTGCTTCGGTCAGGTGGCGGCAGCCAATGCCCTGAGCGATGTCTACGCGATGGGGGGAGAACCCAAGCTGGCACTGAATATCGCTGCGTTTCCCTCAGGTCTGGATACGGAGATCTTGAGAAAGATCCTTAAGGGCGGGGCGGACAAGGTAAGGGAGGCCGGAGCAGTGCTGGCCGGCGGCCATACCATCCGGGACAAAACTCCCAAGTACGGGCTGTCTGTCACGGGGTTTGTTCATCCCCGGCGGATCTGGAAGAACTGCGGAGCCAGACCGGGTGACTGTCTGGTGCTGACCAAGCCCCTGGGAGTGGGGGTGACGAATACGGCGGTGAAGGCCGGTATGGCATCGGAAAAGGCCGGGGAGAAGGTCCGGAAGGTGATGACTGCTCTGAACCGGTATGCCAGGGACGCGGCGGCGGAGTATTCTGTGAATGCCTGCACGGATATCACCGGATTCGGCCTTCTTGGCCATCTCCTGGAGATGGCCAGGGGAAGCGGTGTTGCTTTCCGCATCCGCAGCAGCAGCATCCCTGTACTGGAGGAGGCAAAAGAGTATGCCTCCATGGGATTGGTGCCGGTGGGCGCCTACCGGAACCGGGAGTTCGCTGGTCCTCATGTACGGATGTACGGGGTGGAAGAATGGATGCAGGATCTGCTGTTTGATCCCCAGACATCAGGAGGCCTGTGTTTTTCCCTGCCCGAGGAGCAGGCCGGCAGGCTTTGCCAGAAGCTTTCTGAGAGTGACATTCCGGCGGCGGTGATCGGAGCTGCGGAGGAGAAGCAGGAGAAATTCCTGCTGGTGGAATGATGATGACAGATGGAAAAGGACGGAAAATCGATTACGTGAGGATTTCTCTCACAGACAGGTGTAATCTGCGCTGCTGTTACTGTATGCCCCGAGAGGGAGACTGCCGGATGGCGGCCGGGAATAGGATGACGGATGAGGAAATCATCCGTATCTGCCGTATTCTGGCCGGTCTGGGGATCCGGAAGGTGAAACTCACCGGAGGAGAACCGCTTCTGAGAGCCGGGCTGGACCGCCTGACGGAACGTCTGCTGGCGGTGGACGGGATCCGGCAGGTGACTCTGACCACCAACGGAATCTTGCTGAAGGAACAGCTTCCCGGGCTTCTTCGGGCCGGGATTTCCGGGGTGAACATCAGTCTGGATTCCATGGACCGCCAGCTTTACCGGAAAATCACCGGAAGAGATCAGTATGAGCAGGCTCTGGAAGGTCTGACGGCGGCCATAAAGGAGAGCGGTCGGCTGAATGTGAAGGTGAACATGGTTCCCATGCGGGGGATCAACGAGAGCCAGATCCTTCCGGTCGCGTCTCTGGCCAGAAATTATCCCATGGCAGTACGGTTTATCGAGATGATGCCCATCGGTTTGGGAAGAGAATACAGAGGTCTGTGTGAGACCGAAGTGAGGGAAATTCTGGAGAATGCTTTTGGTGTCCTGGAAAAGACGGAAGAAGTACGGGGAAACGGACCTGCCAGATATTGGAAACCTCCGGCTTTTTTGGGATGCGTGGGATTTATCAGCGCAGTGAGCCACAGGTTCTGCGGGGAATGTGACAGGATCCGGCTGACGGCTGACGGATTTCTCAAAACGTGCCTGCAGTATGAGGCCGGGACGGATCTGGGCCGTCTCCTGAGGGAAAACAGGACAGACCGGGAGCTGGAGGAGGCTGTGAGAAGGGCTGTACAGGAGAAGCCTGCCGGGCATGTGTTCGGCGGAGGACAGGAAGAGGCAGAACTGGAGCACAGGCATATGTCCTGCATTGGAGGATAGAAGAAAGAATGAGCAAATCACTGTTTATCGCAGAGAAGCCCAGCGTGGCTCAGGAATTCGCCAGAGTCCTGAAGCTTACGGCCAGGCGGCAGGACGGGTATCTGGAGGGAGAGAACACCATTGTTACCTGGTGTGTAGGTCATCTGGTCACCATGAGTTATCCCGAGGCATACGACATAAAATATAAAAGGTGGAGTCTGGAGACGCTCCCGTTTCTTCCCGGAGAGTTCAAGTACGAGGTGATCCCGTCGGTGAAGAAGCAGTATGATATTGTCAGCGGTCTTCTGAACCGTCCGGATGTGACCACTATTTATGTCTGCACCGATTCCGGGCGGGAAGGAGAGTATATTTACCGGCTGGTGGCCATGATGGCGGGGGTGAAGGGAAAACAGCAGCGGCGGGTATGGATCGACTCCCAGACGGAGGAGGAGATCATCCGGGGAATCCGGGAGGCCAGGGATCTGAGCGATTACGATAATCTGGCAGATTCCGCCTATCTGCGGGCCAAGGAGGACTATCTGATGGGGATCAATTTCTCCAGGCTTCTGACCCTGCGGTACGGCAACAGTATTTCCAGTTATCTGGGGAGCAAGTATCAGGTGATTTCCGTGGGCCGGGTGATGACCTGTGTGCTGGGAATGGTGGTCCGGCGGGAGCGGGAGATCCGGGAATTTGTAAAGACTCCCTTCTACCGGGTGCTGGGGAAATTTTCCCTGGAGGGCCGGGAATTTGAGGGGGAATGGAGGGCTGTGGAAGGCAGCCGGTATTTTCAGTCTCCCTGTCTTTACAAGGAAAACGGATTCAAGGAGAAAAAACACGCGGAGATCCTGAAGGCTTATCTGGAAGAGACCAGCCGGGCGGATACCCAACAGGAGGTTCCCTGTGGGATCCTGGAAAAGATCGAGAAGAAGAAGGAAAAGAAAAATCCGCCCCTTCTGTACAATCTGGCCGAGCTGCAGAATGACTGCTCCCGGATGTTTAAGATCAGTCCCGATGAGACTTTGCGGATCGTCCAGGAGCTGTATGAAAAGAAACTGGTGACGTATCCAAGAACGGATGCCCGGGTGCTTTCCACGGCAGTGGCCAAGGAGATCTCCCGGAATATCCGGGGGATTTCCCGGATTCCGCAGATGGAGGGATTTGCCGCGGAAATCCTGGAGACAGGGAGCTGGAAGAATATTGCCGGGACCCGGTATGTCAACGATAAGCAGATCACAGATCACTACGCCATCATTCCCACCGGGCAGGGGCTTCCTGCCCTGGGAAAGGTTTCCGCCATGGCCCAGAAGGTTTATCAGGTGATCGTGCGGAGATTTCTGAGCATCTTTTATCCTCCCGCTGTATACCAGAAGGTGAGCCTGACGGCCGCCGTGAAGGAAGAACGCCTGTTTGCCAGTTTTAAGGTACTGGTGGAGGAAGGATATCTGAAGGTGGCCAACGTGCCCTCCAGAACATCCGGAGAGACAAAGGCGGAGAAAGAGGGGACGGAGGATGTGGCCTGCGACGCCCAGTTTCTGGAAATCCTGCAGAAGCTGAAGAAGGGGGCGAGGCTTCCGGTGGAGGAGTTCTTTATCAAAGAAGGGGAAACCTCACCGCCAAAGAGATACAATTCCGGAACGATGATCCTGGCCATGGAAAATGCCGGACAGCTGATCGAGGATGAGGAGCTGCGGGCTCAGATCAAGGGCAGCGGTATCGGCACCAGCGCCACCAGAGCGGAGATCCTGAAAAAACTGGTGAACATCAAGTATATCGCTCTGAACAAAAAAACACAGATCATCACTCCCACCCAGCTGGGAGAGATGATCTATGAGGTGGTCAACGCCTCTATCCGTTCGCTTCTGAATCCGGAGCTGACGGCAAGCTGGGAAAAGGGACTGACCTATGTGGCGGAGGGATCCATCACCTCCCGGGAATACATGGATAAGCTGGAGCACTTTATCCGGGTGCGCACCAGCGGTGTGATGAAGCTGAACAATCAGTATGCGCTCCGCGCGCTGTACGATAATATCGCGGTCAATTATAAGAAATCGTCAGTCCGGCCGTAACAGTCTGGCCTTCCGGCTTTACTGTCACATATACTGATAAATGAAAAAAGGAGGAAAATCAGAATGGGAATGGAAGCGATTACCATCAGCAGCCTGTACGACCTGAACGAGACGATCGCTGCTGAGCTGTTTGAGGGAAAGACGTACCCCTGGGAGGTGCTGCCTCTCATCAAGGAATTTATTGTCAGGCTGGGAAATACCCTGGATCCCGGGGAGTATGACCGGGTGGGGGACGATATCTGGGTGGCAAAATCCGCCAGCATCGCGCCTACAGCGGCGATCAACGGCCCCTGCATCATTGGAAAGGACGCCGAGATCCGCCAGTGCGCCTTTATCCGGGGCAGCGCCATTGTGGGAGAGGGGGCAGTGGTGGGAAATTCCACGGAACTGAAAAATGTGATCCTGTTCAATAAGGTGCAGGTACCCCATTACAACTATGTGGGAGATTCCATTCTGGGATACAAAGCCCATATGGGCGCCGGCTCCATTACCTCCAATGTGAAGTCCGACAAAAAACTGGTGGTTATCCACGGGGAGGATTACCAGATCGAGACAGGTCTGAAAAAGTTTGGGGCCATGCTGGGAGACTGCGTGGAAGTGGGCTGCAACTCTGTACTGAATCCGGGAACTGTGGTGGGAAGAGAGACGAATATCTACCCTCTGTCCTCTGTGAGGGGTGTGGTTCCGGAAAATAGTATTTTCAAAAATCGTCAAGAAATTGTAAAGAAAATTCAGGCATAATCGTGTATAATAGACCTGTAAAAGCGCCGGAAAAGTTTCAGGAAAAGCTTTTCCGGCGTATTTAAAATTCGGGAAAGGCAGGAAGATTATGCTGGAATTAATGAATGTGACAAAATATTACGGAAAAACTCTGGCGGCCGATCACGTATCTTTTTCGATCCCTGACGCGGCCATAGGCGTGCTGTTGGGCCCCAACGGCGCGGGAAAATCCACGATCATTAAGAGTATTGCCGGGCTGCTGAAGTATGAGGGAGGGATCGGGATCCAGGGGATGGATGCCAGGGACAGGCAGGCAAAGGCCATGTTTGCCTATGTGCCGGAGATCCCTGCCATGTATCATGCGCTGACAGTGGAGGAACATATGGAATTTATCCGCAGGGCTTACCGCCTGTCTGTGGATGATGGAGAGGTACAGGCGCTTCTGGAGAGGTTTGAGCTTTGGGATAAACGGGATAAACTGGGGGACGAGCTGTCCAAGGGAATGATGCAGAAGGTGAGTATCTGCTGTGCGCTGCTGATCCATCCCCGGGTGATCCTTCTGGATGAACCCATGGTGGGACTGGATCCCAAGGCGATCAAAGAGCTGAAGGAGGTGGTCCGCCAGCTGAAGGAGGGCGGAACCACTGTACTGATCAGCACGCATATGCTGGAGATGGTCCAGGAGCTGTGGGATTACGTATTTGTGATGGAAAAGGGGAGGATCATTGCCGGATTTGACCGGCAGACTGCCAGAGGGCAGGATCTGGACCAGCTGTTCTTCCATGTGACGGAGGGCTGGGAAAAAGCGAACCGTGAGGCAGAGACGGGCGGGCAGGAGGATCGGGACGTTTCCGGAGAAGTCCGGGCTTCCCAAGAAGGCGCGGAAAGACCAGGCGCCCGGGTAAAGACCGGGAAACGTCTTTTCGGCCGTTCAGGGAGAGAGGAGGAATAGCATATGAGTATGTATTTCTATCTCTACCGGAAGCTGTGGATGAACCGGGTAAAAAAATTAGTCAGGAAGCCGGCGGCACTCATCTATACCATTGTGATCATAGCCTATTTTGTATGGATGTTTGTGATGCTGAACGACTGGCTGGTAAACAGCAGTTACGGAACGCCCAGAAATCTGACCCGGGTGCTCTGTGTGATCGCGTTGTATCTGACCCCGGCGAATTTTGCCTCCTATGCCAGAAGAAAAGGGCTGATCTTTCTTCCCAGTGATGTGCATTTTCTCTTTTCTGCTCCGGTCAGTCCCAAGTGGAATCTTCTGTATGCCTACGGGAAAAACCTTCTTCTGTCACTGATCGTGGGCGCGGCCATAGTGCCTCTGGGAGTCTATTGGTTTCATGTGCCCCTGTATAAGACTCTGCTGTATTTTATCGTGGGTACCGTGATGGAAGGAATCCTGGAAGCCTGTATTGTGATTCTGCTGTACGGGAATGAACGGCTGGGGAAGGACGCTCTTCGCTTTTTCGGCTGGATAATGTATGCCATTCTGGCCTGCTTTGTGCTGGTCGGTGTGTATCTTCTGTACACGGAGGGGTTCCACTGGAATGTGGTACTGCAGTATTTTGATGGGGAATGGATCAGCATGATTCCGGTTCTGGGGTGGTCGCTGGCGGCTATGCGCCTGATCATTCTGGGTCCCACCCTGGTGAATGTGGTGTGTACCATTCTGTATGCGGCCACCTTTGGGGTCCTTCTGGTGATGGCCGTCCGGATGAAATGTACCGGACAGTACTATGAGGATGCCATGAAGTTTGCGGATGATTACCAGGAGGCTTTAAAGAGGAGCCGTAAGGGTGAAGTGGCCTTTGTGGGCCGGAAAAAGAAATACCGGAGAGAAGCCCGGGTGGCTTACCGGGGAGGCGGCGCGTCGGCTATTTTTTACCGGCAGCTTCTGGAATACAAAAAGGAGCGCTTTTTTATCTTTGGATTTCTGACACTGGTGTTTCTGGGGGCCGGGCTGGTACTGGCCTGGCTGGCCATGAGCGGGGACGGATCCCTGCAGACAGGAATAGGCCGTTATTATCTGATTCCCGGAGTGCTGATGTATTTGGGATTCATTTTCAGCAGCTATAAGACCCGGTGGGGGACAGAACTGGAAAATCCCTATGTGTATCTGATCCCTGATACGCCCTTCCGGAAAATGTGGTACGCCACAGTGATCGATCATATCCGGGCGGCGATCCATGGCGTTCTTTTCCTGGTGCCGGTTATGGTGGGACTGAGGATCGAATGGTGGTATTTTCCCATTTATCTGCTGATGCAGGTGTGCATGAACGCGGTATCCCTTTATGCCAGCACTGTATGCAGCTATCTGCTGGGAAATGTCAGCGACAATCTGCGGAGGGTTCTGCACATGTTTATCGCATGGTTCGTGATCCTGCTGGCTCTGCCGCTGGCCGGGCTGGTGACTGTGGCCGCGGGAATCGCCGTGGGACTTTTCGCAGGCTGCGCATACTTGGTGCTGCTGGCCGGGCTTCTGGCCTGGGCAGGCTCCAGGAGCTTCGCAAAGATGGAGCAGTAACTGATCTTTTTTTTGAGGAGCCCGGACGGGAGGCGTATCTGATCCGCGAAGGGGAATCCATCGCAGGTTTTCTGATGCTGAACCGTCACTCGGAGACGGGAGAGGAGATTGACTTTGCGGTGGCGGAATTCTGTATCCTTCCGGTATACAGAAGAGGACATCGGGGAGAATGGGCAATGCGGAGGATATTTGAAACCCACAAAGGGCGTTGGGAGATTAAGTACAACCGGGGAAATCCCCCGGCGGAGAAATTCTGGGACCGGGTAACGGCCCCGTATAAGAGAAGGATCACCTCCCTGGAGGATGGGGATCAGGTGATCAGCTTCCGCAGCGATAACTGATCCATACAAGGAAAAGTCCCAGGAATCTGATCCCGATTTTAAGAGGTATGCGGCAGCAAAACGGCGTTTTAAACCGCCGCAAGCACACTGCCCAGAAATTCCCGTACAAAAGGCAGCGCGGCTCCGATGGGAACATTGTGTACCGGCATCCGGCTGATCTGGATAAAATCCGCCTCCTCGGGAAAGGCAGCTTTTTCCCGGATCATCTGATGCAGCATTTCCACATCCCGGGGCAGAAGATAGGGCGCAATGTGGCCGCCCAGTATATAGTCGCCGTCAAAGACCAGGTGGAGATTGTTGATGGCTGTGGCAAGATGATCCAGGAATTGCTGCCAGCGTTTCTGAAAACGGGGAGAATCCTTCCGCAGGGCCGTAAAAAAATCTTCCAATGATTCGTTTTCTTTCAGAAGGGCAGTAAGAGAACACCAGGTCTCCAGGCATCCCCTCTGACCGCAGTAGCAGAGAGAACCCTTTGCGTCCATCTGCATATGCTCGATGGTGGCGCTGTGGCCGTGTTTGCCTGCCAGTATTTCTCCATCCCAGATCAGAGCGGCGCCCAGGTGTTTTCCGATGGACAGATACATTCCGTTTTTCAGATGGGGATCTGCCCATAGCTCAGAGATGGCGGCGCAGTCGGCATCATGAAGAAAACGGCAGGGAAAAGGAAGGTGCTGCAGAAAGGCGGAAACGGAGAGATCTGTACATTCCAGGATCTTTCCGTAGACGATCCTCTGGCCGTCAGGGGATACCAGCGCCTGCAGAGCGAATCCTACCCCCAGTATCTGGGAGGAGGAGACAGGAAGTCCCCGGGCAAAATTCTGTATTTCCTGGCTCACCAGCCGGCAGTAAGCGTCTGTATTTTCATAAAAGAAGGGGAGCGCCTCCTGAGACAGGATCCGGCCTTTCAGATCGACAGCCAGTATCCGCACAGAGGTCTTAAGGATTTCCACGCCGATTGCCACCCGGGCTGACGGACAGATGTCATATGCTGCGGCACGCCGTCCCACCTGAGAGGAAAAGTGGCCCGCTTTTTCGATCAGACCCAGCTCCTCCAGGTGAACCAGATTCTGGGTTACGGTGGGAAGGCTCAGGTGCAGCCTGGATGCAATTTCCTGTTTGGAAGCCTTTCCGCTCTGATAAAGAAGATCATATATGATCTTACAGTTGTTGCGTTTGATCTGTACCGGTGTGATCGTATTCATAGCAGTTTCCTCTGTCCTTCTGGATCTCCATATCATCTGATGCGGATCCCGCCAGAAGCTTCTGGCGGGATCCGCATTCTCTATTTTTGCAGTAATTTATAAAATGATTTTGTAAAATTTACTATAGCATATTTGAAACACGTTTGCTATTGGCCAGAAACCACAAAAAGAGATCGAGATAATTGTGGTTTTTTCGGATTGACAAAGCACAAATAAGAGGGCTATTATAAAAATACAATTTGCAAAATGATTTTATAAAATAAAATCAATGAACCGGTCTGAGAGAGAAAGGAGAGAGAATATGGGAATCATCGAGAGCATGAGGCTGGATGGAAAACGGATCTTTGTAACCGGAGGAGCAAGAGGGATCGGAAAGAGTGTGGCTGCGGCTTTTGCTGAGGCGGGAGCCGATCTGGCCATCGTGGATGTGGATCTGAAGGAAGCGGAGAAAACGGCCGAGGAGCTGGCCCGGACACATGAGAGACGGGTAATTGCCGTAAAATGCGATGTGACAGATCCGGGTCAGGTGCAGGAAATGGTAGAAACGGTGACAGGAACGCTTGGAGGGCTGGAGGCGGCATTCTGCAACGCGGGCATCTGTCTGAACGTGCCGGCGGAGGAGATGAGCTATGAGCAGTGGAGGAAAGTACTGGATGTGAACCTGACAGGAGTATTTCTCACGGCTCAGGCGGCGGGAAGATATATGCTGGCGCATGGGGGCGGCTCCATCATCAATACGGCTTCCATGTCTGCCCATATTGTCAATGTTCCACAGCCGCAGTGCGCATATAACGCATCCAAGGCGGGAGTGATCCAGCTGACCAAATCTCTGGCTATTGAGTGGGCAAAAAGAGGCGTCCGGGTGAACTCCATCAGCCCCGGTTACATGGCTACAGAGCTGACGATGAATTCTCCCAGCCTGAAGCCTTTGATCCAGCAGTGGAACCATATGGCTCCCATGGGAAGGATGGGCCGGCCGGAGGAGCTGCAGTCCATCTGCGTATACCTGGCAGGAGATACCAGCTCCTTTACCACAGGGGCAGATTTCGTGGTAGATGGGGCATTTACCTGTTTTTAGTATAAAAACGCCCCCGAAGGACAGAAAAATCCTTTCGGGGGGCGTTTTGCGGCGGTCAGCATTCGGCCAGTTCCTTTAGATTTCCAAATTGATATCCCATCTCCTCCCACCTGGTCAGCAGCTCATCCATGATACTTCCATTGGTGTCAGAGGTGTTGTGGAGAAGGACGATAGCTCCGGGATGGATGCGTCCCAGCAGCTTTTCAAACGCCTCCTCCCTGGTAGGCTGCTGATCCTGATACCAGTCCACGTAGGCCAGGCTCCAGAAAAAGGTATGATAGCCCAGTTCCCTGGCCATTTCCAGATTCTGTACATTATATTTGCCCTGGGGAGGACGGTAATAGGGAGCCATTTCGGTGCCGGTGATGGACTGAAACAGCTCTTCCACAGCGGAGAGCTCCTCCTGGAATTCTTCTTTGGTGGAAATCTGGGACATATCCGGATGATGATAGGTGTGATTCGCCACGTTATGACCGTCTTCCACCATTCTTTTCACCAGATCGGGACTGGTTTCCAGATAGTTGCCTACCACGAAGAAAGTGGCGGGGGCATTGTGCTTTTTCAGGGCATCCAGGATCGCTTCGGTATTTCCGTTTTCAAAGCCGCAGTCAAAGGTGAGATAGATGACTTTTTCATCCGTTTCATCCACAAAGGTGGCATTGTACCGGGCCAGTTCTTCTGAAGAGGCGTTGCCGACAGGTGCTTTGCCTTCCTCCTGAAAACTCAGTCCCCAGTTGTCGGAAACGGTCTGGGAAGCCGTCTGGACGGAAGTATCAGAAGCGGTGAATTTTGCCGCTGCAGAGCCCAGGAAAAAGGCTCCTGCCATCAGGCAGACGAGGCCGAAGGATTTTCGGATAAGGGTTTCTTTATTCATGATGGGTGGATCCTCCCGGTATGTATCGGTGATGCCTGCAGACTGCTGCAGGATCTTGGGCTTACTGTATGATATGATGGGGGATGGGAAAGTATGTGTGGGCGTCAGACGAAAATCTGATCGTCGGAAGGGAGAGAACTATTGTGATTGAGGTTTATTACGCGGAAGATGATGAAATCATCGCCCAATCCGTAAAAGAATACCTGGAACAGCAAAACTGCAAGGTGACCATCTTCGGCGCGATTACCGATATGAAAAAAGCGCTGATCAGACATTTGCCCGCCGTTATTTTGCTGGATTGGAATATGCCGGATGGCCAGGGAAACCAATTGTGCCGCTGGATCCGGGATAGATGGAACGATCTGCCCGTTATCTATCTGACGGTCCGCGGTGACTCCTGCGATATTGTCAGCGGTTTTGGGAATGGCGCAGACGATTATGTGGTAAAACCTTTTGATCTTGCTGTTCTGCACTCCCGCATTCTGGCGCTGCTTCGCAGATCCCAAAGTACGAAAGCAGCGAAATTGTTCTGTGATGACCTGATATTGGATAAAGAAAAAGCCGCTGTCTACTATCAGCAGAAAGAGATCACTGTAAGTCAGTCAGAATATAAGATCCTTCTGCTGTTGATGGAAAATAAAGGAAAAACCGTCACCAGGAGACAACTTTTGGAGCAGGTTTGGGATAGCAGCGGGAACTATGTCAATGACAATACGTTGACAGTTGCCATGAAGCGGCTGAGAGAAAAGCTGCAGCATCCGTTCTGCTTGAAAACGGTCAGAAGTTTCGGCTACCGCATGGAGGATACGAAATGAGTGAAAAAAAGAAACGAGGAATTCTGCTGCTTTTCCCAGTCGTAGTCCTCTTATGGGGGATGATTTTCACGTCTTTGTTATTTTATCATACATATCAACAGACAGCCTATCAACATATTTCCGCATTCTGCGAAGTTATTCTGGAAAATTCCCCCGAAGCCGAGCCGCAGTTGTTGTCTGACTTGAAAGCGTATCATTCGCTGACCGAGCAGGAGATAGCTGAAAATAACTATTTGGGAAAGTATGGCTATCGGCCAGGGGAATTTTGCAAAGGGCTTCCGACGCATACGTTTCTTCTTCCTGTCATGTTGTTCCTTATGGTTTCGGGAGCCTTTGTCTTAACGGTATGGTGGTTTCGCAGGCGCAGTCAAAAACGTATTGTCGATCTGACCGAGTATTTGGAGCGAATCAACATAGGAGCCGGAGGAGCATTGGTACAGACGCAGGAAGATGAGTTCTCTCAATTGCAGGACGAGATATACAAAACGGTTACAGCACTCTATCAGACCAGAGAAGCAGCCGTTTCCGCAAAGAAAAACTTTGCGGAAAATCTGGCAAATATCGCCCACCAGCTGAAAACACCGATTACAGCAGCCTTCCTGTCTTTACAGCTTATGAAGAAGGAAGCAGCCAATAGATATGCCGGTCAGATCGAAAAGCAGTTGGAGCGGCTGAACCGTCTGGAAGAATCCCTGCTCATGCTTTCTAAGATTGATGCAGGAGGGCTGCTGCTGAAATACGAAAAAGTTGACATTTACACAGCGCTCAGTCTGGCGGCGGAAAATCTGATTGATTTATTGCGGGAGAACCATATTTCCATCGAGATTCCGGAAAATGGCTGTGTTGAATTTGCCGGTGACCTGGAATGGACAATGGAAGCCTGTATCAATTTGATGAAAAACTGTATGGAGCATTCACAACCTGGGGGGATTGTACATTGTGATTATTCGGTGAATCCTCTTTATGCGGAAATTCGGATATGGGACGATGGGACGGGTTTTGATACGGAGGACCTGCCGCATCTATTTGAACGCTTTTATCGCGGCAGGCGTGCAACAGGAAACGGCATCGGAATCGGTTTGGCGCTTGCTCGTTCTGTCTTTGAGCTGCAGAACGGGACGGTTACCGCCTGTAATCTGCAAAACGGCGGCGCGTGTTTTGAAATAAGGATATACAGTCACTGAGATGTCACTTTACTTTGCTATACTATACGCAGGATAAACTGACTAATAAAAAGGAGAAAGTGACGTGGAAATATTAAGATGTGAAAATGTCCGAAAAGTATATGGCTTCGGGAACAGTCAAGTCGTTGCCCTGGACCATATCGACCTGTCTGTCCAGAAAGGGGAATTTGCTGCAATCGTGGGTGCGTCCGGCTCGGGAAAATCGACTTTGCTGCATATTTTGGGCAGTGTGGATAAGCCCACAGAGGGAAAAGTACTGATAGAGGGAACCGATATACAAAAAATGAACCGAACACAGGCAGCGATTTTCAGACGCAGAAAAGTGGGGCTGGTCTATCAGTTTTATAATCTGATTCCAACGCTCACTGTCCGAAAAAATATCCTTATGCCCCTTATGCTGGATAAACGAAAACCAAATCAGGAATACTTTGACCGGATTGTTCGTTCGCTGGGAATCGAGGACAAACTGGATGCTCTTCCCAGCCAATTATCGGGGGGACAGCAACAGCGCACAGCTATCGCCCGTTCTTTGATCTATCGCCCGGCGCTCCTGCTGGCTGATGAACCAACCGGAAACCTGGATCGAAAAAACGGAGAAGAAATTCTTGACTTGCTGAAATTGTCAAACCGCAATCTGGATCAGACCGTTCTGCTGGTCACTCATGATGAAAGGATTGCTTTGAAAGCAGATCGCATGATAACCATAGAGGATGGAAAAATCATCAGGGATCAGAAAGGCCGGTGAAGGGTATGTGGAAAGAGTATTCCATCGGATTCATAAAGAGAAATCGCGCCTCCAGCTTATCCGTCCTTGCTGCCGCATTTATTTCGGCCTTATTTCTGTCTTTGCTGTGCGGTCTGTTTTACAATTTCTGGAATTACGAGATAGAATCCATTACTTTGGAAGAGGGAAACTGGCAGGGACGCATTGCGGGAACCTTTGGAGAAAATGTGATATCTGACATTGAAAATTTTGCCAATGTGAAAAGTGCCGCCATCAATGACGAATTATCGGATGGCCAAACCCAGGTGATTGATATCTGCTTTCACAACATGAGGACGGTATATCAGGATATGCCCCTGATCGCCCGGCAGCTGAGAGTTCCTGACAGCTCTGTGACGTATCATGAATTACTGCTGTCAAGATATTTTATCCATGATCCCCAGGATGCCAGCCCGCCCTTATTGATGGCCTTTTATTTGGCTGTGCTTCTGCTTGTATCGGCATCGCTGATTTTGATTATTCATAACTCCTTTGCCGTATCCATGAACGCCCGTGTTCATCAATTCGGTATTTTTTCCAGCATAGGGGCAACGCCGGGGCAAATTCGTACCTGTCTTTTGCAGGAGGCAGCCGTGCTTTGCATTATCCCGATTTTACTTGGAAGTTTTATGGGGATTGCCCTGACTTTTGGAACCATACAGATTGTGAATGTACTTGCGGATGGAATTGCAGGCAGGCATGATGCGGTGTTTGCTTACCATCCTTTCGTATTTGCTGTCACAATCCTGGCATCTGCCCTGACGGTATTTATTTCCGCATGGCTGCCGGCCTTAAGCTTAAGCAAGCTGACCCCGCTGGAAGCTATAAAAAATACAGGAGAATTACAGCTGAAGCGGAGGAAACAGTCCCGCATCCTTGCGCAGCTGTTTGGAGCAGAAGGTGAACTGGCCGGCAATGCGCTGAAAGCGCAGAAGAAAGCCCTGCGGACCTCCACGTTGTCCCTGACCCTCTCTTTCCTGGGTTTTACGTTCATGCTGTGCTTCTTTACTCTTTCAGGGATCAGTACGAATCATACCTATTTTGAACGCTACCAGGATGCCTGGGATGTCATGGCAGCCGTAAAAGATACCCCGATAGAGGATTTTGATTACGAAAATGAAATCCATGGGCTGGATAACACAGACAGCGTAATCTATCAAAAAGCGGGTGCTTATAGTTCTGTTCCGATGGATGCCATCAGCCAGGAAGTGAAACGCCTGGGAGGAGCAGAGGCATTGGCCGGAACCTCTGTCATCGCTGCCGATGACGCTTATATCATCCAGGCCCCCATTGTCATTATGGATGACAACAGTTTCGCTGAATACTGTGAGCAGATCGGCGTTTCCCCGTCAGAGACAGGGAGCGTTATTCTGAACCGTATCTGGGACAGCGTAAACAGCAATTTCAGGTATAAAGAATACGTTCCGTTTTTAACTGGGGAACAGGACTCCATCATCTTACAGAGTGGGGCTGATACGGCTGATACTGTCACAATCCCTGTTTTGGGCTATACGCAGGAGCCGCCCGTCTTAAGAGAAGAATACGAGAACTATGCGTTGGTTCAGTTCCTTTCGGTTTCTTCGTGGAAACAGATCGAAGAAGTGATCGGAAATGCGGAGAAAGATACATATATCCGCGTTCTGGCCATGAAAGATAGAACCTTAACGGAATTGCATACGATAGAAACGGAGCTGACAAATATCCTGGGGCATGAATTTACGCTTGAGATGGAAAATCGAGTTCAGGAAAAAATGGACAATGACGCCATGTTAAATGGCTATAAGCTGATTATCGGGGCGTTGTGCGCATTGCTTGCCCTGATTGGAATCGCCAATGTCTTTTCCAACACGCTGGGTTTTATCCGGCAACGGAAAAGAGAATTTGCAAGGTATGTGTCCATCGGTATGACACCGGAAGGTATGCGAAAAATGTTTCGGATTGAGGCCCTTGTTATTGCGGGACGTCCTGTTCTGATTACACTGCCGGTCACTGTATTGTTTGTATGGTTTATGATAACGGCAAGCTGCCTGGATCCAATGGAGTTTCTGTCAGCGGCTCCGATTGTTCCGGTCGTAATTTTTATGGCGGCGATTTTTGGATTTGTTGCGCTGGCATATTATGCAGGGGGCAAAAAAATCCTGAAATGCAGCCTGGCAGAAGCACTGCGAAGTGATTATATGTAACTATCCAGCCTTCCAATGCCCGCGGGGCGCTGTGTGCATGCTTTGGTGATCACCGTTCGTAACAGTGAAGCCGGAAGGCTGAACTGTAACCACCGTTCTTCTCCGACACAGTTCCCGCCTTGTATTCTTCCGGCGAATGAAATATAATAAAAATATTGCTGGGTCAGGGGAGGTATTCCTGGCGAAGTGAAAATGACCGCCATCAGGCTGATACCGGAAGATGCGGGAAAGCCAATTGATGGAAGAACGAAGAAAGGGAGGACGCAAAGGTGAGGCAAATTTTACTTTTGGAAGATGATGAAGCTCTGGGACGTGGAATCCATATGGCTCTTGAGACACCAAACTGTGCAGTCACCCATTGCAGTACACGGCTTCAGGCAGCAGATCTTTTGCAAAGCGCGGCTTTTGACCTGCTGATTTTTGACATCAACCTGCCTGACGGCAGCGGCCTGGAGCTGCTGCGGACACTACGGCAGAAAGGCAGCCTTACGCCCGCGATTTTGCTTACAGCTAATGATCTGGAACTGGATGAAGTCACCGGCCTGGAAGCCGGGGCGGATGACTATATCACCAAGCCCTTCTCCCTGGCAGTTCTCCGAGCCAGGGTAAACGCCCAGCTGCGGCGCTCTGCCCCGGTAAAGCCGGAACGGGTAGAGACGAACGGCTTTGTATTTGACTTCTCCCGCCTGGAATTCTCCAAAGGCGGCAATCCTATTGAATTGTCCAGGACGGAACAGCGGCTGCTGCGCTTGCTGGTGGAGAACCGGGGCCGCACCCTGCCCCGGGAGCTGCTGCTGGAAAAGGTGTGGGACGGCGGCGAGTTTGTGGACGAAAACGCTCTTTCGGTTGCGGTAAGGCGTCTGCGCGCCAAGCTAGGGGATGCTCCGATCAAGACCGTGTACGGGGTGGGATACACCTGGGAGGTGGGAAGATGACTGCCCTGGCCTGGGGCTTTCTGGTTTTATCTGCTGCGGGAATAGGATTCGGCCTATGGCAGTGGATGGCCCGGCGGCGTACAGTCCGGCGGCTGAGCGAAATGCTGGACCGGGCCATCGCCGGCGGTTTTTCTGAGGACCGGTTCGATGAGACAGAGCTCTCCGCCCTGGAGACTAAATTTGCCCGGTTCCTCCGTGGTTCCGCTCATACACAAAAAATGATCGCAGGAGAACAGGCGGCAGTAAAGGCCCTGATTGCCGATATATCTCATCAAACGCGCACGCCCATTGCCAATTTGCTTCTGTATGCCTCACTTTTATCAGAAAGCGGCCTGCCCCCGAGACAGCAGGAACAGGCCCAGGCTCTCATGACCCAAGGGGAGAAATTATCTTTTTTGATCCAGATCCTGGTAAAGGCATCAAGGCTGGAAACGGGTATCGTGGTCCCTGCCCCTTCGCTCAATTCAGTGGGGGCATTGTTAGAGGAGGCTGTTGAACAGGAAGAGCAAACCGCACGGCAAAAAGGGATCACGCTGCAGGCAATCCCTTTTGAAGGTGTGGCGGCCTTTGATTCCCGATGGACAGCCGAAGCCCTTGGCAACGTGGTTAATAACGCGGTAAAATATACGCCTGCCGGCGGAACAGTAACAATCTCCGCCCAAATGTTGGGGATTTTTTGTCAGGTAGATGTGACGGACACCGGCCCCGGCATTCCCGAGGGAGAACAGGGGGAAATCTTCAACCGTTTCTACCGGGGTGCGGGGACCCGCACCGCCGAAGGCCTGGGACTTTACCTGGCCCGGGAGATTTTGACTCTTCAAGGCGGCTACATCAAAGTATCTTCCAAATCCGGAAGCGGGAGTACCTTCTCGCTGTATCTGCCGCGGGAGCTGCATAGGGCATGAGAATGCGAAATCTTTCAATTCTGTTAGATTTGAGAAAGGCTCAGGAAAGAATGGTGTGGTAAAGTCTGTATTGTCAAAAAGCAGTACAGACTTTTTTCTGGAGGAATACACTATGAAGATTTTGCAGACCAAGAACCTAAAGAAATATTACGGCAAGGGAGACACGCTGGTGAAGGCCCTGGACGGGGTGGATCTGGCTGTGGAGGACGGGGAGTTCGTGGCCATTGTCGGCACCTCCGGCTCCGGCAAGTCCACACTGCTGCATATGCTGGGCGGATTGGACCGGCCAACCGGCGGTTCCGTCACCGTGGAGGGGAAAGATATTTTCTCCCTGAAGGATGAGGCGCTGACCATTTTCCGATGCCGAAAGATCGGTTTTGTGTTCCAGAGTTTCAATCTGGTGCCAGTGCTGACGGTACGGGAGAATATCGTCCTGCCTATCCAGCTGGACGGCGGGAAGATTGACGAGGACTATGTGGGCCAGGTGGTCTCCGCTCTGGGGCTGGAGAAAAAGCTGGACAATCTTCCCGGCCAGCTTTCTGGAGGCCAGCAGCAGCGGGTGGCCATCGCCCGGGCTTTGGCCACGAAACCCGCGATTCTCCTGGCTGACGAGCCCACCGGCAACCTTGACAGCAGAACCAGCCAGGATGTGCTGAGTCTTATGAAGGTGACGGGCCGGAAATTTGCCCAGACAATGGTAATGATTACTCACAATGAGGAAATTGCCCAGCTCTCCGACCGTATCGTCCGTATTGAGGATGGACGGATTGTGACACGATAAGGGGGGATGGACGCCATGAAAGTTTCCAATAGAAAATGTATTCGCCATCTGGCCTGGAAGAGTTTACAGGCCAGCCGTACCCGGAACCTTATCGCCATCGCGGCGATCGCTCTGACAGCGGTGCTGTTCACTTCTCTGTTTACCATCGCCCTGTCCATCAACGAGGGCTTCCAGCAGTCCAACTTCAGACAGGTGGGCGGTTTCTCCCATGGCGGGTTCAAATCCCTGACCCAGGAGCAGTTCCAGGAGTTGAAGGAGGACTCCCTGATCGAACAGTGGGGAGAACGGCGTTACCTGGGTATGCCCATGGATGTGCCCTTCAACAAGTCCCATGTGGAGGTGAGCTACGCCGATGCCAACGAGGCCCACTGGATGTACTGCGATCCGGTGGAAGGCTCCCTGCCTTGGGAGGGCACTGACCAGGCCGCCACCGACACGCATGTGCTGGAGCTGCTGGGCATCGAGCCTGAGATTGGGACAGAGTTCACCGTCACCTTTAACGTGGACGGACAGGAGACCACTCAGACCTTCACCCTCTCCGGCTGGTGGGAGTATGACGAGGCCATTGCGGCCAATCACATCCTTGTTCCCGAGAGCCGGGTGAACGAAGTCCTTGCACAGGCAGGTGTGGATCCTGACACCTCTGCCGACGGCATGACCGGCAGATGGAACCTGGACGTGATGCTGAAAAGCGGTTCCCGGCACATTGAAAAAGACCTCAATCAGATCCTGGAAAACCACGGCTATCAGAACGAGAACGCCGGGGACAACTACATTAACATCGGCGTCAACTGGGGCTACACCGGGGCAAGGATCTCCGATATCGTGGACCCCACGGTGGTCATCGCCATCGCTGCGGTGGCTCTGCTGATCATCTTCACCGGCTACCTCATTATCTACAATGTGTTCCAAATCTCCGTGGCCGGGGACATCCGGTTCTATGGCCTTCTGAAAACCATCGGCACCACTCCCCGACAGTTGCGGCGGATTATCCGCTTCCAGGCTCTGTCCCTCTCCGCCGCCGGTATCCCCATCGGCCTGGTGATTGGCTGGCTCATCGGTGGACAGCTGACACCGGTGATCGTGGCCCGGCTCGATGGCATAGTTGCCATGACCTCGGTAAGCCCCTGGATTTTTGCCATTGCGGTTCTGTTTGCCCTGTTCACTGTGCTGATCTCCTGCCGAAAGCCGGGCAGGATGGCCGCCAGGGTTTCCCCGGTGGAAGCAGTACGCTACACCGAGGGCGGTGCGAAAAAACGCATCAAAGGCCGGAAGGCCCGGAAGGTTACCCCCTTCACCATGGCCTGGGCCAACCTGGGCCGCAGCAAGCGGAAAACCGTAGTGACGGTCCTCTCCCTGTCCCTGGCAGTGGTGCTTCTCACCGTAACGGTGAACCTTACCAGCGGCTTCGACATGGACAAGTATGTGTCCAACTTCACCGCCAGCGACTTCATCGTGGCCAACGCAGGGAAATTTCAGAACAGTACACTGAGTTTCTACGATGACATGAGTGTGCCCCAGCAGGCCATGGATGACATCGACGCCCAGGACGGCATCACCGCCAGCGGAGTGGTGTACGGACAGACCTCCTCCATACTGGAGTATGTCACTGAGGACTGGTTCCGGCAGGCGAACGGGCACTTTTATGATCCGGAGCAGCTGGACAATCTGATTCGCCTGACAGACAGGAATGAGGAGGATAATCTGGCTTCCCGTGTGCAGCTCTCTGGCATGAGTTCCTTTGCTTTGGATCACCTGACCGTACTGGAAGGCGATTTGTCCGGCCTCTACGAGCCGGGCAGCCGCTCCATCGCCGCCGTGTACTCGGAGGACGAATACGGCAACGTTGAGATGGACAGCCACTGGGCCCGGCTGGGGGACACGGTCACCCTCCGGTATGTGGAGGAATCCGAGTATTACGACCCGGACACCGGTCAGGTGTATGGGGCATTCGAGGACATCCCCGAAGGGGCCAACTGGGTGGAACGGCCGACGAAATACCGGGATGTGGATTACACAGTGGATGCCATGGTGGCGGTACCCTCCGCCCTCAGTTATCGCTACTACGGCGATGACGAATTCATCCTCAACGATCAGACATTTATCCAGGATACCGGCACGGACAGCGTCATGTACTACGCCTTTGATGCCAGTGACGAGGCTAACACAGATATGGAGAGGTTCCTGGCGGACTACACCAAAAACGTGAATCCTGAACTGGACTTTGAGAGCAAGGCTACCTACGCCGGGGAATTTGAGAGTATGAAGTCCATGTTCCTGCTTCTGGGCGGGGCCCTGAGTTTTATCGTGGGACTGGTGGGAGTGCTGAACTTCTTCAACGCCGTCCTCACCGGCATCATTGCCCGCCGGCGGGAGCTGGCGGTGCTCCAGGCCGTGGGAATGACCGGGCGGCAGCTGCGCGCCATGCTGATCTGGGAGGGTCTCCTGTACGCTCTGGGTGCGGCAGGCCTGGCCCTGGTTCTGGCCCTGGCTCTTGGGCCGGTGGCATTCAGAGCCCTTGAGGGACTGTTCTGGTTCTTTACCTATCGGCTGGATCTGACCTCCTTCCTGCTGGTGATCCCCCTGTTTGCTCTGCTGGGGGCGGGTATCCCCATCCTCACCGGCCGGGCGATGGAGAAGCATACTGCGGTGGAACGGCTGCGGATGGAATAAGGCGATCGCCATGCCATCCTTATATATTGCGGCGGCTTTGGACAGATGACTGTGGTATAATGATATTGCAGTTGGAAAAAATGAGGATCGACATGGAGATAAACAGATGAAGTTTGCAACTAAAGAACCAATAAACAAAGGCTGGTCAAGGGATAAAAAATACTGTGTTACCGATGAAAACGGCACACGTTATCTTTTGCGTGTGTCAGACCGTGCGCAGTATGACGCAAAGCAGTCCGGGTTTGATATGATGAAACAGGCTCGCCCTTTTGGGAGTGCCCATGTGCCAGCCAATCGAGTTTGGCACTTGCGAAGAAGGAGTCTATTCCATCCAGAGTTGGATTGACGGCGTGGATGCGGAACGGGTCATGCCGGATTATTCTGATACTGAACAGTACGTATATGGCGTGGAAGCAGGACGTATTCTTCGCAAAATCCACTCCATTCCCGCTCCCGCAGCGCAGGAAGATTGGGAAATCCGTTTTAATCGTAAAATGGATTATAAAATCAAGAAGTACGGCGAGTGTCCCATCAAGTATGAAAACGGACAGGCATTTATCGACTACATAAATGAAAACCGTCATTTACTTAAAGGCAGACCGCAGGTATATCAGCACGGCGATTATCACATCGGCAATATGATGATCGGCAGGGACAAAAAGCTGTATATTATTGATTTTAACCGCAGCGACTTCGGGGATCCGTGGGAAGAATTTAATCGTATTGTGTGGTGCGCTCAAAAGCTCCTCTCTTTGCCTCCGGTATGGTGAACGGATACTTTGATGATAATGTTCCTATGGAGTTTTGGAGACTGCTTGCGCTTTACATTTCCAGCAATACGCTCTCCTCTGTATATTGGGCAATTCCCTTCGGACAGGAGGAAGTAAATACCGTGCTGGACCAGGCAAAGGAAGTCCTTTCCTGGTACGACAATATGCGTGAGCCCGTGCCGGCATGGTATTCTAAAGGCTACTATCTGCAGTACATGGATAACATTCCTTTCAAGCTGAAAAGCGCGTTTGATTTTAGTTTTGTGAAGGAGTACGGAACCGTGTTCAGGATTTACGATGACCAGGATTCCGGAAATATCTGCTTTGGCACAGAGAAGGACGGTCAGCGCTATCTCGTGAAGTTTGCCGGCGCTCCTGCCGGGCAGTACAACGGCGATCCTGCGGATGCTGTTGCAAGGCTGAAAAGCGCCCTGCCGATTTACAGAGAACTGAAGCACGAAAACCTGATTGATCTTATCGAAGCAAAGGAGATCGGCGGCGGTTTCGCCATGGTATTCAAATGGGCTGACGGGGACTGCATGGGCAGAATGTACCCTGCGGCACATCGCCGCTTCATGCAGCTTCCCATCCATGCCAGACTTGCTGTGTTTAGGGATATATTGAGCTTCTTTGAATATGTTGCTTCTCAAAACTATGTTGCCATCGATTTTTACGATGGCAGCATTATGTACGATTTTGAGAGCGGCAGGACAACGGTCTGCGATATTGATTTTTTTCGCAAGCAGCCGTGCACAAACGACATGGGACGTATGTGGGGCAGCTCTCGCTTCCAGGCACCGGAGGAATATCAGCTCGGAGCCGTTATCGATGAAATTACGAACGTCTATACGCTTGGAGCCACCGCTTTTGCACTTTTTGGCGGGTATAACCGCACGCGGGAAAAATGGCAGCTTGGCGACAGGCTTTTTGATATCGCCGCAAGAGCTGTGAGTGACGATCGCACCAGGCGGCAGCAATCCATCCGACAGCTGGCAGAAGAATGGGAGGCTGCGTTATAATGGCCTGTGAACCTGCAGAGACAATTATGAATTCGTCAGGTTGGAGTCGACGATGGAAATTACAGTCGGTGTGGTCTGGGAGCGCATAAAAGCTGCCGTCCTGCAGGGGGCAGCTTTTATGCATTGACTGGCCGGAATCATGTGCCAGCCAGGCGGAAAGGAGAGACGGCTGCAATTTTCTCTACATAAGATCCTTCCTGTTATATTTCAGAAAACCGGCGGTGATCCCGATGACAGCGTAAAGCATACCCAGGAATACCAGCGTACTGTCCAGCCCCGCCTTTGTGATAATGTCCGTTCCCTCTGCATATCCGTATGGAGTGATATACTTCAGAAATTCTGCGGCATCGGAGATATTTGCGATGATGTTGAAAAAATAAAGGACAATCGCAAGCCCAAGGCCGATTCCGGTGCCTCCTTTCCGGAGAAAAGCGGATATTCCGAAGCAGATCAAAGCAAGTTCCAGCTGCAGGAGAAGATATGCCAGATGAAGCAGAAGGATTTCTTTCCATGGAATATCCTCGCCTGTTCCATAAATGGAAACAAGGGCCACCAGCAGCACAGCGGCATTGAGGATCAGGATCTGGACAAGAAGCGCGGCAAGCTTGCCGTTCAGAACCCGAATCCGGCTGACCGGATGGGTGTAAAGAAATTCCGCCGTATGGTCTTTTTCCTCCTTGGACAGCATGGAAATTCCGCACATGGCGGCGAAAAGGGCCCCTCCCAGTCCGAGAATGTTGCCACATTCAATGGCATAGAACCCGGTCAGAGTGCCGAAGCTTACCTGATCCATACCGAAAGCGGCGCTGAAGTTTCCCATGGAGGAGAATACATCACTGACCTGATCCATCTCTCCCTTCATCTCCGGAAACAGAAAAATACACACTGCGAACAGAAACGCGATGGATGCGGTCCAGATGATCAGGGCCATACGTCCCCGGCGCATTTCGTGTCTGAAAATCGTCATGGCTGTTCCTCCCCTTTTGTGTAATAGTGCAGAAAGATTTCTTCCAGATCCGGTTCCGATATGGTAAGATCCAGAATCGGATCTTTGCCAAGGCGGGCCAGAAGCAGGTTGATATCTCCGCCGTACAGAAAACTCACCGTGTCATCAGATCTTTGCAGATCCCGCACATCCGGCAGTCCGGAGGGGTCAAAGGAACCCCGGATGGAAATGCGTTTCGCGTTTGTGCGCGCCAGTTCTTCCACACTTCCGGAAGCAATGATTCTGCCCTCCCGTATAATGGCGGCCCGGCTGCAGAAGCGCTGGATCTCGGAAAGAATGTGAGAGGAGAGAAATACCGTCATGCCCTGCCGGTTCCGTTCCCTTATGATCTCAAAAAATTCCCGCTGCATCAGGGGATCCAGTCCGCCCGTCGGCTCATCCAGAATACACAGGCGGGGATTATGCTGCAGGGCGCAGACGACTGCCAGCTTCTTGCGGTTTCCGAAGGAAAGCTCGCCAATCCGGCGGGAAGGATCCAGCTGCAGGCGTTCACACAGTTCTTCGGACGTTTTTTTGCAGTCTTTCCGGTGAAGGTCTGCCGAGAGACGAATCAGATCCCTGCCCCGCATATCCGGGTAAAAAACGGCTTCTGAGGGAAGATAGCCGGTCTCAGCCAGGATCTGTTCCTTTTCTTTCGCAATATCCATTCCCAGTACCCGGGCGCTGCCGCGGGTTTTTCGTATGAGCCCCAGAAGCGTCCGGATCGTTGTGCTTTTTCCGGCGCCGTTTGGCCCGATAAATCCATAGAATTCTCCTTCCTGCACGGTCAGGTCAAGATCCAGGATGCCCCGGGAACTGCCGTAAAATTTTGTCAGGCCTTCCGTCTGTATCGCGTTCATGATTATCCCTTCTTTCTCAAATATATATTTTTCCAGAAGGTGATCATCTCCTGGAAATCCCGTTCTATTTTTTCAATATCTGTCTCCGGATTCAGAGACCCTTTCTTCTGAAGCTCCCAGAGATAGCCTTCAGAGGCAAGGTACATTTCCCGCAGGATCCGTTCCGGTTTCACCCCTTCGATAAACTGGTCAGGATCCAGACTGGAACAGGAAGGGGCAGCTTTCAGAGAAACCAGCCTGAAATAGCTTTTTTCTATTTCCGGCCGTATGGCGGGATCCGTTTCATAAAAAGCCCGGATCACAAAGGCGCCCATAAACGGGTATTTCTTCATGATATGTATTTTTGCCCGCAGGCCCCGTTTCATCATTTCGAAAAGATCCCTGCGGTCATAGCATCCGTAATCTGTCATCACATCCACAGAGATTTTTCCGCAGGTTTCCCAAAGAAACATATACAGCTCCTTCTTGTTATGAAAATAGTGGAAGAGAAGGGATTTGCTGATTCCTGCTGCGTCGGCGATTTCCTGCATGGGGCTTTTTTTGTAAGCGTTCTGCGAGAACACCCGGTAGCCTGCATTGATGATCGCCTGCTGTTTTGTTTCAGGCAGATTGTAGAATTTTTCGTTCATGATGCCTCCTTCTGATCAAAACGATTCATCTTTCATTATATATGGTTGACCGTTTTTGAGAAGCCCCAGTTTTGGTTTTCCGGCACTTTTATTCATGATAATGTATTTCTGATGATGAAATTTCGCATGGCGTGCTTTCGGGAGTTGATGTGGAAGTATCGTCCCCTTAAAAGATTGTTTTTTTGATTTTATATTGTATAATAGAGACAGAAAACAGAGCGGGAGAGGCAGATATGGAAATCAGAGAATTGAAGGAAAATAAAAAGCAGTTTCTGTCGCTGCTGCTGTTGGCAGACGAGCAGGAAGATATGATAGACCGCTATATTGATAAAGGAACCGTTTATGTTCTGGATGATGATGGGATAAAATGCCAGTGCGTTGTAACCGACGAGGGCGGCGGCATTCTTGAGATTAAAAATATAGCCACCGAACCGGATTGCCAGGGAAAAGGATATGGGAGAGCCCTGATCGAATATGTCGCGGCGAAGTATAAGGGAATGTATCAGGTTTTGCAGGTGGGAACGGGAGACAGCCCGCTGACAGTTCCTTTTTATGAAAAATGCGGTTTTACACGTTCCCACAGAATAAAAAATTTTTTTACGGACAATTATGACCATCCCATATATGAGGGCGGTATTCAGCTGGTGGATATGATTTGCCTGCAAAGAAAGCTGTAAAATACTGCCGGGATGTTTTGACATGGGGGATTTTTATGGAGAAGAAAAATATGGCTGAGAATCTGCTGATCAATGGAAGTATACCGCGGTCGTATTTCCATCTGACGATTCCCAACGTCCTCAGTATGGTGATTACGCTTGTATATAACCTGGCAGATACGTATTTTATCGCGGCTGTGGGGAATACGGACCTGGTGGCAGGGGTTTCTTTGTGTGCCCCTGTTTTGACGATTCAGATGGCTTTTGGCAATGTCTTCGCGCAGGGCGGCTGCTCGTTGGTTTCACGCCTGCTGGGGGCGGGAAAAAAGGAAGATATCAGGCATATCAGCGCGCATTGTATCTATACAGGGTATCTGCTGGGGCTTGTGCTGGGGATTTTCTTTCTTCTGGCCGGACGGATGATGCTGCCGCTTCTGGGGGCAGATGGCGATACCGCTGGATTTGCGGGACAGTATTTTTACTGGATTGCGGCTGGGTCTCCCTTCGTGGTGGCTTCTTATGTGTATACCAACCTGTTCCGGTCGGAGGGTTTGTCAAAAGAGGCCATGCTGGGCAGCGGGATCGGGGCAGTGGTAAATATTATCCTGGATCCGATTTTCATTTCCGGGCTGGGAATGGGTGCCGCGGGTGCCGCCATCGCCACGATTCTGGGATACATCGTGTCTGACATTTACTGTACGGCCGTTCTGTTGAGAAAGAGCCAGTTTCTTTCTCTGAATCTGAGGGATTTTCCCATTTCCGGAGCGTATGAAAAACAGATTCTGGGGATCGGGATTCCCGCGGCGGTTATGAATATTGTCCAGAGCCTGAGCGTGATTTTCCTGAATCAGTTTCTCCTGCCTTACGGGAACAGGGAAATCGCGGCGATGGGTATTGCCATGAAAACGGTTTCCATTGTCAATCTGGTACTGATCGGCCTCGCTTACGGCGGGCAGCCGTTATTCGGATACTTTTTCGGGGCAGAGGACAGGGAGAATCTGAAAAAGCTCACCCGCTTCACGCTCAAAGTCTGCGCGGGAACGGCCATTGTCATGTCAGCGGCGGTCTTTGCGGCGGCGGTTCCCCTGATCCGGTTTTTTATGGATGACAGCGGGATCGTACAGAGCGGAAGCCTGATGCTGCGGCTGCAGGTGATCACCATGGTCTTTGCCGGTATAACCCTTCTTCTGACGCTGATTTTCCAGTCGGCGGGGAATATCGGGATTTCCTTTGTGCTGTCGCTCAGCCGTCAGGGATTTGTCTTTTTGCTGGTACTGGTGATCGCGTCTAAGCTATTCGGGTATTACGGGGTTCTGGTGTCTCAGACCGCGGCGGATGTGATCAGCGTGATTCTGGCCGCTGCTTTGTTTTACCGCAGCATTTACCGGGAATGGAAGAGAAGTTAAAGGGCTTCCTCGTATAATACCCGCATGCCGGCATCCGCTATTTTCAGCGGCTGTACGCATACGCCCTTTTCCCACCGGGCATCGGCAACGAAATATTCTGCTCCGGTTTTGTCGGCGATCAGCAGACGGTAGCCCTCCTCGTAAGCTTCCGGGAAATCCCCGTCTGCCGACAGGTAGGAGATATTGGTGATATCGCCCTGAAAACCGACGGAATCCAGCAGATTCATCAGTTTTTCGCAGCTTTCTTTTTTGGCAGATTCATAAAAATATTCCTGCAGATACGCGATGCTGTAGCCCGTATATCCTTTTCCGGGATAGGTTACCTTCCGGGCAGCCTGAGGGGATTCCTCATAAAAGACGCCGTCCTTGCCGAGATACTCCCCGTATCGCGTCGTTTCATCTTCCGTTTTCTCATATGCGAGATCCACCGGAAGAAGTACGATATGATGGAATCCTTCGTTGGCGCTGCCGCGTTCCCCGTCATCGGATGAGGTATCCATGGTAACCTCATAGAGATACATTTCGTATATGTCCATATCTGTATAGATGACGACCTCATAAGTTCTTGTGGTTTCCCCGCCGCCGCCCCGCTGTCCGCTGCCGCCGCGGTCTCTGGTCTCATAGCTGAGCAATTCCCCCTGGATGGATTCTGCCATGTTTCAAGAGAGCTGGCCAGCGCGTCCCGGCCGATTTCTGAAATCACCTGATCGGAAAACAGTTTCAGGATATGCTCGGAGGATACGTGTTCCAGATCGCTCATGACGATGCGGCTTTTCACCTGATACCGGGGTATCCCATGCGAAGCAACCAGTTCGGACGCAGTGCATGACATAAGCAGACCGGAGAGTCCGCACCGGCCATTCAGGATTCATTCCGGGAATTCTGCCTTTGGCGCAGGGAATCATTCAGCTTTCTCACATTGCGCCTTGCGGCCATATACTGCGCGATCCATACCACCGCGAAGATGAGAACAAAAATTCCGAAATATCCCAGCACCCCCTTCAGACTGTGTTCCATCCAGCGGGAGATATAGGACACCGGCATCATGACGAAGGAAATCAGCAGAAAATAGAGTCCCGTCTGTTTTACAAGTCCCCATTCTTCCAGATCCCATATCACAGACCCGGCGCCGAACGCGGATCCCAGCAGACCGCACAGAAGGGCCTGCAGCATCACCGCGTGGAGTTCGTTTCCCATGAACGCGGTCAGTTCAGGGGCGCAGGGGGAGTAGGAGCCGTCCGGAGAAGGAAGGGAAGCAAAGATTGTGATCAGATACCCCAACGCAATCCCGAGAGGGAAACCCAGCATACCGCGTAAAATGATTTTCTTTTTCATACGAATCACCTCATATTCCCAATATTTTTTTGATTTTCGCCACATACCGCCTTGAAACGTAGGTTTTGGAATGGTTGATGAACTCCACACAGATGGTGCCGGTGAAATTCAGATCGAAATTCCGGACCTTGTTCAGATTGATAATTTCGGAATTGGAAATACGGATGAACGAATCTGCGTTCAGACGCTCTTCAATTTCGTACAATCGGAACCGGACCGTATATTCCCCTTTTTCCGTCACGGCGTATACTTTTCCCGCATTTGCGTAGACCCGGATCAGATCTTCCGGCTGCAGGACTTCTACTTTTTCCTCTCTGCTGCCGGACAGAATCCGCGAGGGCTGCCCGGATAACCGGTTTACTATGGACTGGACTTCGTCGGTCATGGCAGCGGTGCGTATCAACACCCGGGGTTCCACACAGGAATGGTCAATTTTTATTTCCACCTGCATCATGGCATCCTCCCTTCTATGTGCTGATTTTATTATAGGAAAACAGGGAAATGGATGCAATGGATTTTCCATAGTCGGTTGATTTGGGGATATAAGTGGTCACAAAGTTTCTAAACTGCCTCATTGCGGGGGAGATTGTAATTTACTATAATAAAGCCAAAGAGGAGGTGGCGGTTATGGCGAATGAAGAAAAAAAGGATTTCAATGCGATGCTGCACAAGGATACCGGCATGCCGAAGGTGCAGCTTGTCACAGACGAAGCAACCATAAAAAAATACGGCGGTGAAAAAATGTATTTTGCTCCGCCGACGGCGTATGACGCGATTATGAAATTAGTTCCCTGCGGAAAGGTTCTGACGGTCGGTGCGATCAGAGAGTATCTGGCAAAAAGTAATCATGCTGACTTCACAGATCCCATCACCGCAGGAATCTTTGTATCCATTGCGGCCTGGGCCAGCTATCAGCGGAAGGAAGATGAAACGCCGTACTGGCGGACGCTGAAATCCAATGGGGAATTGAATGCGAAATATCCCGGCGGGGTCGAGGCCCAGAAGGAAAAACTGGAGGCAGAGGGTCATACTGTTATTCAGAAGGGGCGTAAGAATATCCGGTATTACGTAAAAGATTATGAGCGCGTGCTTTTTGAACTGGAGCCGTAAGGGGACTGTTTACATGGAAACCGGAAAGAAAATGACAGAAGTCCGGCCGGATGATATAATGAATGGTAGCAATCCGGAACGGGCGTATTCCGCATACGGCGGGCCTTTTCCTGGGGCTGATGATTGTCGGTATGATGCTTATTCCGTTTCTCGTCATTTTCGATTATTCTCTGCTGCTATCCTCCAGTATGTACGTGATCAGCGGCATATGGGAATTGGACAGAGCCGGAAAACTTTCGGCAGCAAGGGCAGTTCTTCTGAGTGTCTGCCAGCTGTTGTTCGTGGCGGATGTTGTCTGCGCGGTGTATTTATACTGCAGATTTGGAAAAAGTTTTGGGTGAGGGGATTTATGGTATTAACTGTTTGTGTGGGAGTAGGATTTTGCGTAATCGGCATTTTCCTGTTCCTGAAACCGGATGTATATTGGAAACTTACAGAAAAATGGAAATCCTACCGGGCGGATGGGCCTTCCGATTTCTATATACTGAGTACAAAGTTTGGCGGCGCTATGTTTGTGCTGCTGGGAATCGTGATGATGCTTCTTCCGTGGATTCTGGAGTAAAATTCCGGAGTGATTAAGAAGTGCAGAGGAGGGTTTAGAAATGATTATCCGAAGAGAAGAGAAAGAAGATATTCGCGTTGTGGAGGAATTGATCCGCGACGCGTTCTGGAATGTTTATGGACCGGGGGCAACGGAACATTATGTGGCGCATCGGCTGAGATCCCATAAAGATTTTGTGAAGGAACTGGATATGGTAGCCGAAGTGGATGGAAAGATTGTTGGCAGCATCATGTACACAGCTGCGAATCTGACCTGTGAGGATGGGAGAAACGGAAAGAGTCTGACCTTTGGCCCACTGGCCGTTCATCCGGAGTATCAGAGAAAAGGAATCGGAAAAGCGCTGATTGAGACCACTTTTGAGACGGCGAAAGAAATGGGGTATGAGAGTGTGGTTATCTTTGGCAATCCGGGAAATTATGTAGCCAGGGGATTTGTCAGCTGCCGCAGGGTGAATGTCTGCACCGGCGATGGAATTTTCCCCACAGCCATGCTGGTGAAACCGCTGACAGATTGCGTCTTTGACGGGAAACGCTGGATATATACAGAAAGCAGCGCATATGAATTTGATCCGAAAGAGGCAGAGGCATATGACCGATCCTTTCCCTTCAAAGAAAAGAAGGTACTGCCCAGTCAGGAAGAATTTTATATTTATTCCCACTCCCGGATTTTTGATGATACAGAACAGGGCCGGTAAGCAAAGGAAAAATCCACGGGAATTGGAACGGGTTACAGATACTTTCGGATATTTTCCAGCACAATCCTGTAAGCATTGGGATACAGATGGATGCCTTCCACCGTGAATTCTTTTTTCAGCCGGCCCTCTGCATCGGTAAGCCCCTCATTGACATCGATGAAGCGGCAGCCCAGTTCACCGGCCAGCTGTTCCAGCATCTGGTTGGCCAGCCGGATATTCCTGTTGTTTCTTGTAACAAACCGGCCGGCCGCTTCTTCCGGTGTCATTTGCGGAGCGGAGACCGTCTCATTTACCGGATAATAGGCCATCACAGAAACCTGTGCCCGGGGCAGACGGCCGCGGATCTGTTCCAGGATCCGGCGGTAGTTGACCGCCAGATCCTCCGGACGGTAATCTGGACTTCCGATATCATTGGTGCCGATATTGATAAAAATCCGGGAGGGAAGCACTCCGAACACCATTTCCTCCATGGCGTGCAGCATATCCGTGGTAGTAAAGCCGCTGACGCCCCGGTTGTAGATGATCCGGTCCTCTCCGTTTGCCCAGAGCAGCTCCTGAACGGGAAACTGTTCCATCAGGGAAGAGCCGGTAAAGAGAATCTGTCCTTTTCTGGCATATTCGTTGAGAAGCCGGTAGGAATCCAGTTTCCGTCTCTGTTCACCGTCAATGTTCTGTTCCTGGTATTTTCTGTCTGCATCTGTCATGGACAGCATTCTCCTTCCTGACACAAATCTCTATTTCCTTTTCTGGTCGATCATCCGTTCAATCAGATCAATGGTCTCCCGAATCCCATAATTGGCGCTGTTGATGCACAGATCGTAGCTTTCCGGTCTGCCCCAGCGTCCACCCGTATAGAAGTCGTAGTATTTCTTGTGCTGACGGTCCATCTGTTTTAAAAAGCGGGCGGCCTGCCGGAAATCCATATTTTTGGACGCCATGATCCGCTGGATACGGAGGGGGAAGGGTGCGCTGATGAACAGGCTGATGTGAGGGATATGGTTATTGGCCAGGATCGAGTCCGCACATCGTCCCATGATCACACAGTCCTCTGTCCGTGCCAGATTACAGATCAGGTCGCTCATGTTGAAGAATACAGCGTCCTGTCTGGGAAGCCCATGGTAGCGGTTAAATTCACGGAGCCAGGTTTTCAGGCGGAAGGATCTTTTCCGGTATTTGTCAAAGTCCGCAAAGGGGTCGGTCTCTGCGTCGCTGACGGAACCTTTTTCCGCTTCCAGACGGTTCAGAACCCGATTGAAAATTTCCACGTCATAGTAATTGATATGCAGTTCATCCGCCAGTTCAAAGCCGATATCGTTTCCGGCGCTTCCCTGAGTCCGGCTGATGCAGATGACCAGATGGTCATTTTCCGAAAGTTTCTTCCTGGCAGTGGGGTTCAGCTCGGCCCTGGAAAGATCCACAATGTCCACCTGGCCGAAGCTGTCCGGAAGCGTTTCGATTTCTCCCAGGATACTGTCATATTCGGCCATCATCTGCGCCTTTGCCTCTTTATCGGGAATCGTCCGCGCCATGTTGCCGATCAGCGCCAGCTCACTTCTGAGAAGATGGCCGTCCGGTTTTGTGAGCATCAGCATACACAGATTCTGTACGGTGCTTTCCCTGTTGCCGGTGAAGGTTCTGCCCAGCGCAGAACCTACGCACTCATAAACCTTAACGTCCAGATCATAGATGCGGTTGGCAAGTTCCAAACATTTTTTCTCATTATCCTGCATGTCTGTCTGCCCTCCTTATAAAAAGAATATCAATGTGTCCAATAAGAACAGTGGAATCAGAAATCCCAGCGACCAAAGCATATATCCGAAGAAAGACGGCATGGAGACACCGTTTTCATCGGAAATAGATTTCACCATGAAATTGGGGGCATTTCCGATATAGGTGTTGGCGCCCATAAACACCGCGCCGCAGGAAATCGCGGACAGCAGACGTGCCGGAACGGTTCCCAGACTGGTGGAGATTCCACTGGAAAATCCGATGGCGCCCGCCGTGGTGAGAAATACCAGATAGGTGGGTGTATTGTCAAGAAAGCTGGACAGCGCTCCAGTGGCCCAGAAAAGTTGATAAGGCTGATCCAGGCCCAGGCTGGGCCCCACCTGCTGCAGCATCATCAGCGCCGGCTGCATGGTGATGAAAATACCGATAAACAGCACCGCCACCTCCTGGATGGCTCCCCAGGTAAAATGGTTTCGCGTCCGGATCTCTTTTGGCGTTGTCTTAAAGGACAGGGCCGCAGCGGCCAGAATGATCACAATCTCGATAACGGATGGAAGACTCAGGGTTACGTCTTTGAAAATATGGATGCCCAGAACATTTCCGGCGCCATCCTGGAAGACTTTCATTCCCGGCAGCACACCGCTCAGGATAACAGCGCCCACGATCATCAGAAGAAAGAGGATATTGTGCAGGCCGTCAATACGGAACTGGGTTCCCGGCTTGCTGATATCCGGTTTCCTGCCTTCCGCGATATCCTTCCGGTACATGCGTTTGTCAACATGATAAAATACAAAGAGAAGAACCGCCATGTTGAATAAAAGCACCGGGAAAAGATGCAGGCTCCAGAAGAAGGGCACGCCGCGCATGAAGCCCATCAGCAGCGGCGGATCTCCGATGGGAGTCAGGATTCCGCCCATATTGGAAACCATGAAAATAAAGAAAACCATCACATGGGCTTTCCGCCTTCTCCAGGAATTCATTTTCAGCACCGGGCGCACCATGAGCATACTGGCTCCCGTGGTACCGATACAGCTTGCCAGTAAGGTTCCCAGAGCCAGAAGCCCCACATTCACCCGGGGAGATCCCGCGAAATCCCCTTCCATAGTGATGTTTCCGGATACACAGAACAGGCCGAACAGCAGAATGATAAAGGTCACATAATCGTTTACCGCACAATCCAGCACAGTTTCCGCCATTTCTCCAATCCCGTAGACAATGGAAAAGGGGATCATCATAGCCAGGATCCAGAGGATCACCACATGGGGCTTGTGCGCGTCCCACCATTCCCCCTTTACCAGCGGCATGACAGCAATACAGAGCAGCAGTCCCGCAAAGGGAATGCAAAGCCACACAGGCACTGCGGCTCCACCGGTACTTTCCGCCGCCCGGACACTGACGGGAGTGATGAAAAATACCGAACAAAGAACACATAATAAAGTTGCAATTTTCTTCAAAATCGTCACCTCCATAGCTATAGAAATTATAGCGTATCCGGAGTGGGAAATGCAAGAGGAATCCTTGCGCGTTCCTTCGGCGATGCCGTCCGGCGGCCACGGCAGGATCAGGCCGTCAAAGAAGAAACTGCTGTGATTTTTTTAAAGACCCGCACAAACAGACTGGCTGATCCGTTAAATAAGTGATGAAACTGTTGACAGATGCCGGAGAGGAAAGGAGGCCTGGGTATGGATCTGGAACGGCAGTACGACTGTATCTACCGCTATTGTTATATGAAAACAGGGCATCCGGAGACAGGATCCTGTCTGAGGACACGCTGATATCCGGAAACGGAATGGAGGGAGCAGAAAAGATCCAGAGGCCGCACAGGACAGAGGGAAATTCCGGTACAGGGGAGGACGCCCTGCTTTCGTCACTGCTTCTGGGACAGGCACTGGAACGTCTGGACGAGGAGGAAAGAGAGATCATCTTTCTCCGGTATGTAAATGAGCTGTCCGCAGCCCAGATCGGAGCTGTTCTGGGGATCTCCCGGTTTGCAGTGCACCGGAGACTGAAGCGGGGACTGGAGAGACTGAGACAGTGGATCAGAAAAGAGGATTTTCAATGACGGCGGCCAGAGACAGAAAAACGCTGCCATTTGCGGGCGGCGGCAGTGATGCTGTGCGATCCTGTGAACGGCAGCAAAACCTGTTTTACAGAAAATTTTCCAGAACAGGAGGTGGATGGAAATATGAAAAGAAAAGAGAAGCAGCTGCAGGAGGCGCTGAAACGATTTTATGAAGCGCCTCCTCCGAAAGAAAAGGGTCGTTTTCTGGAGTTTCTTTCACAGGAACTGCCGTCCCCCGGGCCGGGGAGAGGGTCCTTTCTGAGGGTGCAGGCAGGGTATATTGGAAAGTGGAACTGGGGGATTTCCCTGGCGGTGCTGTTGGCCGGGATCTGGGCGGCGGACAGCGGCAGCCGGGAACTTTTTCAACTGATAGCCGCTGCGGTTCCGTTTTTGGCGCTGGCTCTGGCTGCGGAAACCGGCCGGTCGGCAAGATATGGAATGGAAGAACTGGAACTGGCAGCCAGATTTTCTCTGAAGGCAGTGGTGGCGGCCAGAATGGGAATCCTGGGTATCGGAAACCTGCTGCTTTTGGGAATCCTGATTCCTGTCTGGGGGGATTTGGAAGGAAATGGGCTGTGGCAGACAGGCTGTGCTCTTTTGATCCCTTATTTTCTGACCGCCTTCCTTCAACTGTGGGTGGTACGGAAATTTCGGGGATCGGAAAATATGTACGCGTGTTTTGGCATCACAGTACTGGTCAGCGGACTTACGACCCTTCAGGAACAGATGGCGGTATGGACATTTCGGATACCTGGGGCGGTATGGGCGGCGCTGACAGTCCTTCTGGCAGCTATGGCTCTGCGGGAAAGCGCCAGGTATATCAAACAGGCGGAGGAATATGTATGGAACTGAGAATTGACCGATTGACAAAACAGTATAAGAATAAAATCGCGGTGGACCGGATATCTCTGACCCTGGGGCCGGGGGTATACGGCCTTCTGGGGGCCAACGGAGCGGGAAAGACTACTCTAATGCGGATGATCTGCGGCGTGCTGAAACCCACCGGAGGAACTGTCACCTTTCAGGGGCATGATGTGACTACAGAAGCCTACCGGAATACGCTGGGGTATCTGCCGCAGGATTTCGGATATTATCCCGGTTTTACCGGACTGGACTTTCTGGTGTATCTGGGGCTGCTGAAAGGGCTGGAAAAGCCCCGGGCGGCTGCCAGAAGCAGAGAACTGCTGAAACTGGTGGGACTTGAAGAAATGGGAAAAAAGAAAATCCGTACCTATTCAGGAGGGATGCGCCAGCGTCTGGGAATCGCTCAGGCACTGCTGAACAGACCGAAACTTCTGGTGCTGGATGAACCCACGGCAGGGCTGGATCCCAGGGAACGGGTACGCTTCCGGAATCTGATCGCCCGGCTGGGAGAAGAGAATGTGGTGATCTTGTCCACTCATATTGTATCCGATGTGGAACAGATCGCAGACAAGATCCTGCTGATGAAGGAAGGACAGATGATTTACAGCGGCTCCTGCCAGGAGCTGGGAGAGGGACTGGAGCAGTTCTGTATGGAAATGCTGGGAGAGGAGGATATGCATGTATAATTTTCGCGGGCTTGTGGGAATGGAATACCGGAAGCTTTTCCGGAAAAAGATCGTATGGGTAACCGTGGTGCTTTTGGCGGCGGTATGTCTGGTATCCGGACTTTCCGGACTGTTTGGAAGGTACTATGTAAATGGTGAACCCACGGATACGCATGCCAATATGCTGCGCACGGACAGCGCCTATGCCCGCAGCCTGTCGGGACGCCCCATCGATGACAGGCTGCTTCGGGAAATGCAGGAGGCTTACCGGAAAGTACCGGAGAATACGGAAATACCCTACTCAGCCACAGAGGAATATCAGAAATATGCCCGTCCTTACAGCGAGATCCATAACTTTGTCCTCCGGGTGGCGGGAAACTCCTGGGATACCATATCCCAGGCAGATCTGTATCAGCTCCGTCTGGCCGCGGTGGAGCAGGGATGGAAGCAGCTCCTGCTTACGGATGCGGAAAAGGGGTATCTGGAAAAACAGGAGGACAGCCTTGAGGTTCCCTTTGTCTACGGATATGATGACGGATACACCAATTACATGTCTCTGTTGTTTACCACGGGACTGCTGCTGCTTTTGGGGATCGCTGTCTGTGTGCCTCAGATCTTTTCCGAAGAATACAGCCGGAAAACGGATCAGCTGATCGCCAGCAGCCCTCTGGGGAAAAAACCGCTTTACCTGGCGAAAATTTTTACCGGTCTTACTTTCGGCCTGGGGCTGGCGCTTTTTCTGGCAGGCATTACCGCCGCCGCGGTATTCGCGGTATACGGAACGGACGGGTTTGAAACTGCCATCCAGCTGGATTATCCCGGCCTTTCCTGGAACATAACGGTGGGAGAAGCGGCGCTGATCCTTACAGGAATTTATCTGCTTTCCGCCCTTCTGCTGGGATCGGCGGCCATGCTGCTGTCCCAGTTGTTCCGGAGCAGTACGCCTGCCATGGCGGTTTTTCTGGGATATCTGCTGATGGTGGCGGTATTCAATATCCCGGAAGAATACAGGATACCTGCTCAGCTGTGGTCGTATTTCCCGACGGTATCCACCAATCTGTCCAATGCATTTTCCCAGCGGCTGCTGGCAGTTGGCGATGTATTTCTGACAGGATGGCAGGTGGTAAGCCTTTTGTATCCGGCGGCTACAGCGGCGCTTTTGCTGGTGAACTACCGCAAATACCGGAAAATGCCCGGATGACCCGGCGGTAGCTGCTGTTTGTGACCGGCGGAGAAATACGGGCTTTAAAAAATATTGTGATGTCTGCAGGGGTGTAATACTCGGTCTAAGACTGGAGGCGTGGAAGATGGAATGGTCATAAGAGCGGCTGCCGGGTTGGAATCTGCGGGAAACTGGGAGCAGATATAACACTCACCGGTGAGTAATTGCCTCCATATATCTATCAGGAAATATTTTATGCTAACTGAGAATATGCTGCATCGTCAACGGCTTCCAGCCATTCGTTGCTGGTTTCTGTTCCGGGTGCTTCAAAGGCGATGTGGGAGAACCAGCTGTCGGCTTTTGCCCCATGCCAGTGTTTCACCTCCGGAGGGATTACGATAACGGTTCCCGGTTCAAGACTTACAGGAGCTTTCCTTTCCTCCTGGTACCAGCCGCTTCCGGCTGTGCAGATAAGGATCTGCCCTCCTCCGGTTTTTGCATGATGAATATGCCAGTTGTTGCGGCAGCCCGGTTCAAAGGTAACATTTGCAAGGGCGATGGTACTTTCTCCTGGCTTCGTCAGCGGATTTAAGTAAGATGTTCCGATAAAGTACTGGGCGTAGGCGGAGTTTTCCGGTCCCTGTCCAAATACGTTTACCTGATCGAAAGTTTCTTTGTCTTTGATTTTCATAAAGAAGTACCTCCTGTTTATGTTTTTGGCTGCTTATATTGTAGTCCTTGGAGAGGGATTATGTCTAATGCTTATATTCAATTATTAAATATGCTTTTGAGTTATATTTTCGGCAGGATCATCGGTACACAGCCTCTTTGCTGCTGCAAGGGATTGAAAAATGCGGGACTTTGGTAAAAGCTTAGTTTAAATCGATCCATTGAAAGCATTTTCTGATGAGAATTTGAAAATAGTAGGGATAAGGGAGGAATTAGAGATGTCACAGGAAAAACTGATCATCCATGTAGGAAAACATTCATTGGCTGCGAAACTGGAGGAGAATTCTTCTGTCACAGCATTAAAAGAGCTTCTGCAGGAAAAACCGCTGACGATCCGGATGCGCGACTATGCCAGGATGGAAAAAGTAGGAGATATTGGCAGGAGTCTTCCGACCAATGACAGACCGACCCATGCAAAACCCTGCGATCTGATCCTGTATCTGGGAAATTCATTCGTTATCTATTATGAATCAAATTCCTGGAATTTTACACGGCTTGGAAAAATTGAAAATGTTACACCAAAAAAGCTGAGGACCATTCTGGGACAGGGAGACGTATCCGTTACCCTGGAACTTTCGGATCCTGAGTAAAAAGGAGATGCCTATGAAAAAAAGAATTGCTTTGTTATGTTCTTTTGCTTTGCTGTTCGGTTTGTCAGCCTGCGGCAAAACGGAGCAAACTATGTCGGAAAACGTTACGGTTGAAAAAGAAGAAGCGGCAGAGTCCACGGAGGATCTTTCAGAAGGAATTCCGCAGGAGGAAGATTCTATGCAGATCCGTGTGGAGTCTGATGGAAAGATGATCGTTTTTGAACTGAACGACAGCCAGGCTGCCCGTGAGCTTTATGAACAGCTGCCGTTAAGTATCCAGGTGGAAGACTACAGCACAAATGAGAAGATCTTCTATCCTCCGGAAGAGTTGGATATCAGTGACGCGCCTCTGGCAGAGGCGGCGGGGGCCGGCACGCTGGCTTACTACGCGCCATGGGGTGATGTGGTAATGTTTCTATGGAGATTTCGGCGGAGCAGGAGGACTGTACGAATTGGGAGAAGCGGTTTCCGGGGCGGAGTATATTTCTGAATTGTCCGGATCGATTCAGGTGGAACAGGATAAAGAATGACGGATTTTATATTTTGTCATAAGGAGGATCGGTGACGGAATAAGGAAGTGACTAAAAGATATATGGTATATTGAAAAGTATATGCGTCTGAGGAAAATTCAGAAGAAAAACAGACCGGCAGCGCGTACGGATGTTGGAGGGGGGCCGGATTTGTCTCCGTACAGGGACATTATAATCTGATCTTCAGAGAAGAGGAACGGGAAATGGCAAGACTGTGCGCTGAGGATCATATTGCCATGACGCCTTACAGTGCGCTGGCCGACGGACGGCTGTCCCGACATCCGGGAGAAGTATCCTCCCGTCTGGAGAAGGACAGCTACGCGAAATTCAAGTATGACGCCACTGCCAAACAGGACAATGTGATCATCCGGCGTGTGGAAGAACTGGCAGAAAAGCGGGATGTGTCAGTGACAGAAATTTCTCTGGCATGGCTGCTGACAAAGGTTACCGCTCCGGTGGTGGGAGCCGTTAAGATGCGCCATATAGAGGGCGCGGCAAAAGCCGTGGATCTTATACTGACTCCGGAGGAGATCGATTATCTGGAGGAAGCCTATGTACCCCACAGACTGGTGGGCGTTATGGCACAGAACACTCCGGCGGCTGCGAAGGAGGCGCTAGTGTCGGCGATGGCCTGCACGATGCCGTCTCCCGGGTTGGGAACCAGACGCATATTCAGTGACATGGCCGCTCCCACCCCGGTGAGTATAATGGCGGTTATGACAGTCAGGAGCCGCAGAAAAAACAGAGACGGCGCGGAACCCGGCTCCTCCGGAAAATCGGGAAGCAGGGCGGAGAAGACATTCAGAAATCTGGTGAAAGCGATGCTTAAGGGGATCTGCAGGATATCCACCAGAAGGATATATTTGATATTGGTTTTTCGGGAGGGAAGCAGTGCTTCCGGCAGCCGTTGTTTTGCCCGATGATTGTGGAGAAGATGCAGAACAAGCTCTATGAGCACATAGACAGTGTACAGTCCCAGAGTCACATTTCCGAAATTCAGTTCAAAGATCAGGGATACACTGTAAGAAACAGAGATAATGGCGGAGACACCCAGACCGGCTTTGGTATTCAGGGTAAGTCCCAGAGCCAGGATGAGAAGGCCTGCAGCGTAAAAAAGCGTTCGGTAACAGACAGTTTTTTTCATGATCTTCCTCCTTGGTTTTCATTCCCGCGGGCAACGAGCCAAGCGGACATGCCTGCATGTCCATTTGGCGACTGCCACGAGGGTCAGATACCCCGCAGCTCTGCTGCGCTGCAAGTTTAATGCCCGTAGCTTGCTGCGGGGTCTTTGACTTTTTTTATTTTAGACACTTTCACTGGTATTTGTCAAATTTCACAAAAATCCAGAAAAATATTTGTAGAAATAACAGTTTGACAGACTGCAGAGCCGTATGATATGTTAAAAACAATCAATGGGGATTTTCGTCGCTGACGGCTTGGTGGTGTACCACGGTGTGGCGGGAGTTCCGGAACAGCCGGCCGTCTGGGCAACATTTACCTTTCCGTAGATGTTGTCCTTTTTTTCTTACAGAAAACGTCAGGGGCGTTTGGGACGGATTTTCCCGGTTGGCATAAAAGATCAGACGAGTAGGAGGTTAATGGATGAGCAGATTGAGCATTATCACACAGAACAAGGCTCAGACCACGGTGGAAGAGCTGTACAAGGATCTGGAGCGGCGGATCAGCGCCAGCCCGTCCGGGCTCTGTCCGGTGGATCTGGCAGCGTCCTTCCTGAAGATGTGTCACGCGCAGTCCTGCGGAAAATGCGTGCCCTGCCGGGTGGGACTGGGACAGCTTCAGCAGCTGATGGAGTCGGTACTGGATGGGGAAGCTACCCTGGATACCATCGACATGATCGAGAAGACAGCAAAAAATATCTTTTATTCCGCCGACTGTGCCATCGGCTATGAGGCAGCCCGGATGGTGCTGAAGGGGATCAAGGGATTCCGGGACGATTTTGAAGAGCATGTACTGAGGGGCCGCTGCAGACTGGAGCTGAACCAGCCGGTACCCCTGTGTGTCCCAATGTCCTGCAGGGGTGGATATCCCGGGATATGTGGCCCTGGTGGCGGAGGGAAGATATGGAGATGCGGTGCGGCTGATCCGTAAGGACAATCCCCTTCCGGCAGTCTGCGGACTGATCTGTGAGCATCCCTGCGAGGTCCGCTGCCGCCGTACCATGATCGATGATCCCATCAATATCCGGGGATTGAAGCGGTTTGCCGTAGATCATGCGGGGGACGTGCCCCTTCCGGTCCCGGCGGCTGCTACCGGCAAAAAAGTGGCAGTGATCGGAGGCGGACCGGGAGGTATCAGCGCGGCCTATTATCTCACCCTCATGGGGCACCAGGTGACCATCTATGAGCAGAGAAAGCAGCTGGGCGGTATGCTGCGGTACGGGATCCCCAATTACCGGCTGCCCAGAGAGGAGCTGGACCGGGAGATCAACCATATTCTGAGTCTGGGGATCCAGGTGAAGACAGAGGTGACGGTGGGAGAGGATCCCAGCATTGGAAAGCTGCGGCAGGAGTACGACGCAGTCTATATTGCCATCGGCGCCCATATTGACCGGAAGATCGGCATTGAGGGAGAGGACGCCCAGGGGGTGATCTCCGCTGTGGAGCTTTTTGAGAGGTATCGGAGACGGGGAGATGCCGGACTTTACCGGAAAGGATATCGTAGTCATCGGCGGCGGCAACGTGGCCATGGATGTGGCCCGCTCCGCCATCCGTCTGGGAGCCAAAAGGCTCCGTATCGCTTACCGGAGAAGAGCGGTGGATATGACGGCTATGAGAGAAGAGGTGGAGGGCGCTGTGGCCGAGGGCTTGTGAGCTTCTGGATCTCCATGCGCCTCTGCGGATCGAGAAGGATGAAAACGGAAGAGTGGCGGCCCTCTGGGTGCAGCCCCAGATCATCGGAGAGGTGAAGCATGGCCGTCCTGCCCCCAGGAATTCTTCGGAGCCGGAGAAAAGACTGGCCTGTGATATGGTGATCGTAGCTATCGGCCAGGGCATTGAAACCCGGGAATTTGAAAAGCAGGGAATCCCCGTAAAACGGGGCGGTGATCGACGCCATGAACTGGAGCGGCGTCAATTCCAGGGATATCACAGGGGTATTTGCACGGAGGCGACTGTGTGACAGGACCGGCCACTTGTGATCCGGGCCATTGCGGCGGGCAAGGTGGCGGCAGCCAACATTGACGAATATCTGGGATATCATCATACCATATCCGTGGATGTGGAGATCCCGGATGTGCGGCAGAGCAATCGTCCCAGCTGCGCCCGGGTGAATATGAAGGAACGGCAGCCCTCCCAGCGGGCGAAGGATTTTGAGATGATCGAGCTGCGGCAATGACCTGTGAGGAAGCCATGCAGGAGGCCAGCCGGTGTCTCAGATGTGATCATTTTGGATACGGTATTCTGAAAGGAGGCAGAGTGGAGAAATGGTAAATACTGACAATTAACGGAATCCCCGTCTCTGTGGAAGAGGGGACCACGATTCTGGAACCGCGGCCCGCAGCGTGGGAATCCACATCCCGACCCTGTGTTATCTGAAGGATATCAATGAGATCGGCGCCTGCCGTGTCTGCGTAGTGGAGGTGGAGGGCAGCGCCAAGCTGGTGACTGCCTGCAACAATAAGGTGTGGGAGGGCATGGTGATCTGTACCAACAGCCCCAAGGGTGCGGGAGAGCCGGAAAAATAACGTGGAGCTGATCCTGTCCCAGCACGACTGTCTGTGCGCCACCTGCGTAAGAAGCGGAAACTGCAGCCTCCAGTCTCTGGCCAACGATCTGGGGATCCTGTCTCTGCCTTTCGAACGGCAGCTTCCGAAAAACCAGTGGCCCATGGATTTTCCGCTGATCCGGGATGCGAAAAAGTGCATCAAGTGCATGCGCTGCGTCCAGGTCTGCGACAAGATCACCGGACTGAATATCTGGGATGTGGCAGGGACCGGATCCAGGACCACTGTGGACGTATCCGGAAACCGGAAGATCCAGGAATCAGACTGTGCGCTCTGCGGCCAGTGCATTACCCACTGTCCGGTGGGCGCCCTGCGGGAGAGGGATGATGTTCAGCGTGTCCTGGATGTTCTGGCAGATCCGGAGAAGATCACAGTGGTACAGGTGGCTCCGGCAGTGCGGGCTGCCTGGGGAGAAGCTTTCGGGCTTCCCAGGGAATTTGCCACCGTAAAACGGCTGGTGGCAGCTCTTCGCAGGATCGGGTTTACATATATCTTTGACACTACCTTCAGCGCGGATCTGACCATTATGGAGGAGGGAAGCGAATTTCTGGAGCGGCTGAAAAAAGGCGATCTGGAAAAATACCCCATGTTTACTTCCTGCTGCCCCGGATGGGTGCGGTTCGTCAAATCCCAGTACCCGGATATGGTGGATCAGCTTTCCACCGCCAAATCCCCCCAGCAGATGTTCGGGGCAGTGGCAAAAACATACTATGCGCAGCTTCTGAAGGTGGATCCGGAAAAAATCGTTTCCATCTCTGTGATGCCCTGCATCGCCAAGAAGCATGAATGTGATATCCCATCCATCAACGATGCCGGAGCAGGACAGGATGTGGATCTGGTACTGACCACCCGGGAGATCGACCGGCTGATCCGGGAGGAATTCATCGACCCGTCCAGTCTTCCGGAAGAGGAGTTCGATGCTCCTTTGGGCCTGGGGACCGGCGCCGGAGTGATCTTCGGAGCTACAGGGGGCGTGATGGAGGCAGCCCTGCGGTCCGCCTATTATCTGGTAACAGGAAGAAACCCCGATCCGGATTCCTTTAAAAAGGTTCGGGGAATGGATGGCTGGAAAGAAGCGGAGTTTAATCTGGCGGGGAATAACCTGAAGGTGGCTGTGGCCAGTGGGCTGAAAAATACCAGACGGCTGATGAAAGCCATCCGGAAAGGGACTGTAAAATACGATTTTGTGGAGATTATGGCATGTCCCGGCGGCTGCGCCGGAGGAGGCGGTCAGCCTATCCGGGACGGAAAGGAACTGGCAGGGGAAAGAGGACAGGTACTGTACGGACTGGACAAGGTGAGCAGTCTGAGATTCTCCCATGAGAATCCGTCTGTATTGAAGTGCTATCAGGATTATCTGGGCGAGCCCATGTCCCACCGGGCCCATGAGCTTCTGCATACGGACCATCACGGATGGAAGATGCCGGGAGAAGAGGCGTAAGGTCCTTTGATGCCGCGCCTTTCCGGGAAAGGCTGCCTGTCAGAGTCAAAGACCCCGCAGCAAGCTACGAGACATCAAACTTGCAGCGCAGCAGAACTGCGGGGGCTTTGGTCTTCGCTTCGCTGCGGTCGGCGCTAACCGTGTGCCGCTGGCACACAGCGCCCCTCGCGGCAGGTCTCCGTTCCACTTCGGTCGGCGCTAAACGTGTGCCACCGGCACACAGCGCCGCCAAATGGACATGCAAGCATGTCCGCTTGGCTCGTTGCTCGCGGGAATAAATAGGAATATGTATGAGAAAAATACCGGAACAGACCGTATGGAAGCTGTATCCGGCATTTTCTTTTCAGTCCGGCCGTGCTCTGAGGGGTTAAGCGGCCTTTTCTTTGCTGTTCTGTTCCTGACTGAAGCTGCGGATCCATCCGATCAGCGGCAGCCTGCGGTTGATCACATTGACGATCCTGCCCACCACCAGGGCAGAGACCACGGTCCCCGCGCCGATCCCGTTCAGGCGTCCGAAGAAAAGAAAGGACAGGACCACTGCGATCACGATCAATGTCAGATCAAACCCCACCTTAACGGATCCGAACCGAAAACCGGTGGTCCGGGCGATGGCCCGCACGATTCCCTCCCCGGGCACCGCGATGGTATCAGGCGCCACTTCAATGCTGATTCCCAGCCCCAGGATCAGGCAGCCCGCCAGAAGGCTGAGGATCCTCGCCCAGAGAGCCTCCGGCTGGAAGAAGTCCAGGATCCCCATGCTAAGATCGATCAGCCAGCTGAACAGAAAGTTGGCGGCAATCTGTAAGAACTGGACGGGATGAAAATCCTTTTTCAGCAGGATGATCTGGATCAGGATATACACCATATTGCAGAGAAATGTGGTCATTCCGAAACTCAGCCAGGGAAACTGCAGACTCAGGACATAGGGAACGCTGGATATCTGGGAGGTACCCAGCGCGCTTTTGGTGACAAAGGCCACGCCGAAGGAATTGACGGCAATACCCAGAATAAAGAACAGATACCGAAATACCAGTGATTTGTTTTTCAATGAAATTCCTCCTCAAGATTTTTTATGATCTGCTGCAGAAGTTCTGTGAGGCGTTCCTGATCTTCCCGGGAAATTTTTCCCAGGGCCGTTTCATCCACCTGACGGCAAATGGAGGATACTTTCCGTGCCGTCTGGCGGCCCGTGTCAGTGAGCCAGATATGGGAGGCTCTTCTGTCTTGTAAGGACGGCCTGCGGCAGATCAGCCCCTGCTTTTCCATCCTGGCAAGCAGGCTGGTCACTGTGGATTTGTCCAGAACGCAGGCGCCACCGATCTCTCTGGCCATGCATCCCTCATGGGTCAGCAGATATTCCAGGATTTTCGGCTGCCCGGGCAGAAGAGAGAGACCGGATACCTGTTGAACGATCTGCCGGTTGCAGTGATGAAATGCCCGCAGCAGCAGAAAATGCAGTTCATTTTCCAGCATGATGTTCCTCCTTAAAGCGACTTGAATGCGGCAGGCTGTCTGGACAGGCCGGGAAACAGGCCGGCACAGGGGCAGGCAGAAACCGCAGCAGGATATATAGTTTGATTTCAAACTATATTATGATAGATCTCTGTCTTGCTTTTTGTCAAGAAGTATTTTCTAATAACTGTTGACTTTTTGGGCGTACTGTCTTATACTACCTACATAGCTAGTTAGTTACTTGAGTAATAAACTAAAAAACCAGAACGGGAGGAGGATGATCATGCGGATCGATGCAGAGAGTGAAAAACCGATTTTCATTCAGATCGCGGAACAGCTGGAGGATTCCATATTTACCGGCATCTTTCCTGAGGAGGAGAAGATACCTTCCACCAACGAGCTCTCCGCCCTGCTGAACATCAACCCTCACACGGTCCTGAAGGGAATGAACCTGCTGGTGGATGAGGACATCATATATAAGAAAAGGGGGCTGGGAATGTATGTGAAAAGAGGTGCTGTGGAGAAGATCCGGAGAAAAAGGCAGAGCCAGTTTTATGATCAGTATGTAGCTGCGCTGCTCAGGGAGGCGTCCAAGCTTCAGATGACGAAAGAGGAGATAATCTCACTGATAGAAAGGGGCTGTGAACATGAACTCGATTCAGATTAAGAATGTTACAAAACGATATAAGGGCGGTGTTACGGCGCTGGATGACGTTTCCTTCTCCTTTGAGTCCGGGAAAATCTACGGATTTTTGGGAAGGAATGGGGCGGGCAAGTCCACGCTGATCAACATTATCGCGAACCGGATCTTTGCCGACAGCGGAGAGGTGCTGATCGACGGACAGAATGCCAGAGAAAACATGAAAGTACATGAAAAGATCTTCTGCATGAGCGAGGCGGATCTGTATGCTCCCGAGCTGAAGGTCAGGGATCATTTCAAGTGGATCAGCCGCTTTTATGACAGCTTTGACATGAAAAAGGCGCTGGAGATCGGAGAAAGATTCCAGCTGAATGTGAACAAGAAGTTTAAAGGGCTGTCCAAGGGATACCAGTCCATCTTCAAACTGACAGTGGCGCTGTCTCTTCAGGTTCCGTATGTGATCTTTGACGAGCCGGTACTGGGACTGGACGCCAACCATCGGGAGCTGTTTTATCAGCTGCTGCTGGAGGATTTTGAGAACGGGGAGCGGACCATCATCATTGCCACCCATCTGATCGAGGAGGTGGCGCATATCATCGAGGAGGTGGTGCTGATCGACAGAGGAAAAGTACTGCTGCAGGAGGATGTGGAGACGCTGCTGAACAGAGGATTCAGTGTTTCGGGATTTGCCCGGGAGGTGGATGCTTACTGTGCCGGCAAGAATGTGATCGGACAGGAAGAACTGGGAAGTCTGAAGATTGCCTATATTCTGGGAAAACGGTCAGAGCTCCCCCAGGGAAGCACCCTGCAGACCGCTCCCATTAATTTGCAGAAACTGTTTGTGAAGCTGACAGAGAAAGGCGGTGACGGATATGAATAAGCTGAAAGAGATCATCCGGTATGAATGTACCACTTCCTTTAAGGCAATCTGGATCTTTTATGCGATTCAGTATGCCTTCATTGGACTGATCATGGTTATTATCGGTGTCAGCATGGGAAGCTTTCAGGAGGTGGGAACCAATGCCCTGGAAGTGAACAGTGTGATATTCGCGTGTGTTATGGGAGGAATGGGTTTTCATGAGGATTTCCGGATGCTGATTCAGAACGGATTTACCAGGAAATATATTTTTATCGCCACGTTCTCCCTGTTTGCCTTTATGGCAGGGATCCTGGCTCTGGTGGATACTGTAGTGGGCAACAGTCTGCACTATGTTCTTCCCGGATACTCCTCAATGTACGGCAGCATCTATGGGTATGGGAGGTTTCTGACCAACTGGATGTGGCTTTTCATCTTTTATCTGCTGATGTGCAGTATTTTCTACACTGCGCTTCTGGTGATCAACAGATTGGGGAAGCTGCGTTCCCTTTATCTGGGAGTGGGGATGACAGGCGCGGCGCTGCTGGTGACGGCTTTCTTTCGGTTTGTGCTGCCTTCTGAAACAGCGGGACGCATTGGACGGATAGCCATCGAAGCTATGGGATTTTCGGGGAGCGGCGCTGTGAACCGGGTCACTCCGCTGCTGACCCTGCTTCTGCTTGCGGGAATCTTTGGGGCGGTATCGTATGCGATGATCCGCAGGACGGAACTGACATGAGGCGCCGGGGCGATCTGGATTTCTTGTGAAATTATTAATTCTTTCTTAGAAAAGCTGCTTTCCCTTGTGTTTTTCAGACATTTGAAATAAAATGAAACGGAACGATTTGGAGACGGAGGTCAGGGGATGAACAGCGGATGGAGCATCAAACAATATTTGTGTCTGCCGGCGCCCAGCCAGGAGGATGCCAGGCCGGATACGGAGCGGATTCTGGAGAAGCTTGACGGACTGGGAATGGATACCGGACATATCCGGTTTTCTCCCCGGGTCCTGCGCGGGCTTTATCCCCTCTGCCGGGAGGCGGACTGGAAGCTGACGGCAACCCTGGGGTTTGACGGCGCCGGATGGGAGATCACCCGGCTGGAGGCAGGAGATACATCCGGCTGTCATTATGGGCTGTGCGTGGATCTGGGGAGTACCACCATTGCCATGGAGCTGGTGGATATGGAGACGGGAAAGACGGCAGCCGGTGTCAGCGGTTTTAATCCCCAGATCGCCTTTGGAACAGATATCCTGACCAGAATCTTTTACGCCAAGGATCGTCCGGAGAGACTGGAAGAGCTGAGGCTGGCGGTGGTCAGGGGAATATCGGAGCTGATGGAAAAGCTAAAGGAGCGGACAGGAGTGGATGTTTCCTCCTGCGCCGCGATGGTCATAGCGGGAAATACCACCATGATCCATTTTCTGTTGGGAATGGACGCTTTTTGTGTTTTTCATACTCCCTATGCGGTCCACACACTGCGGCCGGATGTGTACCGTGCCAGGGATCTGGAGATCCCCATGGAGGGTTTTGTCTGCTGTTGTCCCGGAAAGGCCAATTATCTGGGGGGAGATATCATCAGCGGTCTGATCGCCGTGGAAATGGCGGAAAGTGAAGAGGTCTGCGTTTTTCTGGATATCGGGACCAACGGAGAACTGGTTGTGGGGAACCGGGAGTTTCTGGTGGCGGGAGCCGGGGCGGCAGGCCCGGCCCTGGAAGGCGGAGTGGTGCGCACCGGAATGCGGGCGGAAAAGGGTGCTGTGGACAGGGTCAGGATCCGGGATGGTGTGATATGGACCCATATACTTGGTGAGGAAGACCGGAAAATGCACAGTTCCATGGAATACCGGCAGGGGAATGAGCCCGGAAAGACACCGACGGCCGGAGTACAGATGTACGACCAGCGGGCCGGGAACACGGGGAGGGACAGGATGGAAAAGGCCGGGAGCGCCAGGGGGATCTGCGGTTCCGGGATCGTGGATCTTCTGGCCCAGCTTTTTCTGGCCGGCTGGATGGATATCCGGGGAAAACTCAGACCGGAGTCTTCTCCGCTGATCATCTTCGGGGACGATGGTGAGACGGCGGTGGAATATGCAGAAGGGCTGTATTTTTATCAGTCGGATATCGATGAGTTTCTGAAGACCAAGGCGGCTGCTTCCACGATGGTAGAGTATATGCTGGGATTGATCGGACTTTCTGTGAAGGATATATCCAGATTCTATATCGCGGGAGCTTTCGGCACTCATATTGATAAGGAATCAGGGGTGACCATCGGCCTGTACCCTGATATAGACAGGGAGAAGATCGTCAGCCCCGGGAATACATCTCTGCAGGGGGCCCGCAGGATCCTGCTGGACCGTAAGCAGAGGGAAAAGGCTCTGGAACTGCTGGAAAGAATGGACTATGTGCAGTTTGGAGCAGTGGATGATTTTCTGCATCTGATGACTGCAGCCACAGCGGTGCCGCATACAGATCTGGAGAGGTATCCATCGGTGATGCGAAAACTGGAGGCGGACGGAATTACACCGGAGACAAGCCGGAAAAAAGACACATGGAGGGAAGATCGATGACATCACAGCAAAAAAAATGGCTTCTGGCGGTCTGCCTTCTGACGGCAGCCGGGATTGGCGGCACCTGTCTGTATCTGAACACCACAAAAGCGCCCATGACCAATCTGGAAGAGCTGAATGCCCCGGGAAATTCCATTTACTACACGATGCCGGAAGAGGAGCATATTGCCGCTGACCGGGATCTTGATGTGGAATATATCGACAATGAGCTTCTGGTAACAGTGGAGGATGAGATTACCGAGGAACAGCTGACAGAATTTCTGGAGGAACGGGACGGGAAAATCGTGGGGCATATCGAAGACCTGTCCCTGTATCAGGTACGGTTCAAGGATACGTATACCTATCAGGAGCTGGAGCAGATGGGAAGGAATCTGGAGAGCTCTGATATGATCCAGAAGTGCCGGGAAAATCTGGTCAGTACCATCACGGAGGACTACATACCCGGTGATTCCCGCTGGAAATCCTCCTGGGGAAAGGAAACGGGAGAGACGTGGGCTCTGGAAGCCATTCATATGGATGGGGCATGGGATCAGATGGAAGCCATGGACAGCTCCGTCAGTGTGGGGATTTTTGATACAGGTTTTTATGAGCTGCATGAGGATCTGGAATTTGCCTCGCCTCCTCTGGCCAATCAGACGGAGGATCCGGAGGGCAGCCTGGATTCCCATGGTACCTGTGTGGCGGGGATCATCGGGGCCGGGCTGGACAACGATACAGGAATATCCGGGATCCTGCCGGAGAATGTGCGAAAGTTGTACGGCGTTTCCGCCTGGGGGTTATCCCTTGAGGACGGGAAGATGGACGTGATGGCTTTTCAGACGGGACTGGCCTATCTGATTTCCGTGAAGCAGTGCCGGGTGGTGAACCTGAGTATCTCGCCTTATGACCGGCAGGAGGAACTGGACAGTATTCTGTTTCAGGAATATCAGGAGATACTGGAAGAATGCCTGGCAGGATTTCTGGATGCAGGCCATGATTTCCTGATCGTCCGTTCCGCAGGGAACGACAGCGGCAGGGATGCGGCGGAGGATCCCCTCTGTGCCATCAGCCAGGAAAGGGTAAAAAGCAGGATCCTGGTGGTGGAGGCTGCCTGCCGCCAGGAGGATGGAAGCCTGAGCCTGGCGTCCGCCAGCAGCACCGGTGAACGGACGGATCTGTCGGCTCCGGGGGGAAGTCAGGAATTTCCAGTTACCAGTACCTCTGTCAGGAAAGCCTTTCCGGGGCTGAGCAAAAGCGGATACTCCGATGTATCCGGAACATCCATGGCCGCGGCTTACGTTTCCGGGACAGCTGCCCTGATCTACAGCATCAATCCCTATCTGGACGGAGAGCAGGTCTGCCAGATCCTCCGTGATACGGCAAGCGATATCCCCATGGGAGCCCAGGCACCGTTTCTGGATGCCCAGGCGGCAGTGGAACAGGCAGTATCCATCAGGGGCAGCGGACAGAGAGCTGTGGCATGGCCCGCAGACTGGACGGAGGAGTAGGTAAGTTAAGCCCGGAGAAAATCCCGGCCTGTGCACATGCGTTTGCAATGGTGAAGCCGTAAGGCCGAACGGTTACGATCACAGGCCATTTGTCCAGATCTGAAGCGGCAGCACGCACAGCAGGGCAAACAGCACCGCTCCCGTAAAAACCGACCAGCGGACCAGGGGGAGGGGTTTCCTCTGCCACAGAATGGACAGACCGAATACCAGCAGCATCCACACCATGAATACCATAGTGACGATCCGTTTGATGGTAAAGTGATAAACAGAGATATAAAGGATCATTTTGCTCATGGCACAGCCGATGAGAAGGATGGTCACAACTGCCAGAAGCGTGTTGATGATACGGAGCAGGCGGCTGTGCAGTCTGTCGGTTTCTGCCAGTACATTGGTACCGGTGAAGATGCACAGATTCAGAGCGCCGATCTGACACAGCTCGAAAAAGCCCTGGCGGGCGTATTCCGCATAGGAAAACTGCTCCGGCCGGATTCCCGCAAAGGCGGAGAAAAAGTATTCTCCCTGCAGAGCAATAAACAGCAGATAAAACAGCAGCAGAAGGGATAATGCTGTACAGACGATGGTATTGGGGAGCTGCCGCAGTTTGCCTGCCGTCCGGTGGAGTGTATCGCTGCGGAAGCATAAGAGATCCAGATTGTCCTGATAGAAACCACCGTAGATCAGGCCGAAGAGAAACGCGCTGACGGGCAGGGCAAACAGCAGACGCAGCAGAACCTCCAGAAGATTGCCGGTGATCCAGTCGAAGAAAAAGGCCAGCATCGCCTCAAAGGCAGGATCAGCCCTGGAAAGCAGAGGAAGGATCACCAGCAGCAGGGGTACTGCCAGCAGCAGTCCCAGAAGGATATGCCCCAGGAAGATGCTTTTCCTGTTTTTTCCGATCCGTTTTCCCAGGACCTGGTACTGGGCCGGGAGATTCTGCAGCGGCATCAGACAGAGAGCGGTCAGAAGATCAGCCCACAAAAAGGCAGAGGTTTTTCCCTGGTCTGTCAGCCGTCCGGTGACGGATAATGTCCAGTACGCCGCTGTCACCACCAGCGCCAAAAACTGCAGAATGCCAAAACGGCTCCAGAAGGCAAAGGAGATTCCCACAGACAGCATGATCGCCAGCCAGAACCAGCTTTCCGGAGCAGGTCTGCGCCTGTTCAGAAAGCAGTACAGGAGAACGGCTCCCGCATAGCATACGGTAAAGACCGCTGTGCGGGCGGTGAAAGAACCGGTAAAGGTAAAAAACAGCAGGGTAAAGCCGTACCCCAGAAAAAAATACAGAAGAGCGGCGGCAGTATCCGCGCCGGTTGCCGAGATCCTTCCAGAAGGCTTCTTTCCAGGCTCCGGTCCGGTTAAGGGAGCAGTTCCGGAGGGGGGAGTCTCTTTGGAGACGGAGGGAGAAGCAGGTAAAATGGGCGCACTGATCTGACGGGGGCATTTTTCCATGTCCCTGTTATTTTCGTTATTCATATGAAATTCTCCTTTCTTGGGGATGAAAAGCGGACATCACAGTTCGCTGCGGTATTCCAGCAGATCGCCGGGCTGGCACTCCAGGGCTCTGCACAGAGCGTCCAGAGTGGAGAACCGGACGGCCCTGGCTTTTCCGGTCTTAAGGACAGACAGGTTGGCGGGAGTGATCCCCACCTCTTTTGCCAGGTCCTTGGCGCTCATCTTCCTTTTGGCCATCATCACATCGATATTTACCACTATCGGCATACGGAGCACATCCTTTCTCAAATCGTGAAATCGTTTTCTTCCTTTATCACTACTGCCTGCTGAAAAGCATTTTTCACCACCCGCAGAATCAGTCCCATAAAAGCGGCGGCTGCGGCAGCCAGAAAAAACGGCAGATAGTAGAAGCCGCTGAGAAGAAAGATGACGGCGGCCAGAAAACAGCACCAGGACAGCATCCGCAGAAATTGCACGTTCTGGGGAACAAATACCTGTTCCTTCCGCAGATTGGCCAGAAGCCGGTACAGGAGATACAGGGCGCCCGCGCCGGCGGCAGCAGTGGTATAAGCGGTGGTGAAAAAGAAGGGAAGCAGCTCCAGCATCTTGGGCGCTGTCCGTTCCAGGAACCAGGGAATGAACCATGGTACCGCTATGCAGGCTGCCGCCAGAAGAAGTGTAAAGACGATTACAAAAAAGCGGGACAAAGCCACGCTTTTATCCGTTGTCCAGTTCATAGATAACCTCCTTTGGAGAGAATCCTCCCGTTTTTTTGCGGGCAGCAAGCCAGTATTCTGGAAGGCCCGGGGATCCCTGGGGATCTTGAGTGTATAGTACCATCGGTATTATCAAAAGTCAAGATAAAATTATCGAAAAACGATAATATATTTTCGAGATACAATGATAAAAAAAGAAGTTGAGAAAGACGGGAAAACTGTTTATAATTGTACTATCTGAGTAACCGTCCTGTTATCGGTCTGAAAAGGAGTGAGAATATTATGCAGGAGATGAGACTTTGGAAAAGAGAGATCAGGGATCCCGGACAGATCCGGAGGATCCTGGAAGACTGTCAGGTACTTCATATCGGCGCCCGGGATGAAGAAGGGATGTTTATCGTTCCGGTGAATTACGGCTATGAGTATACAGACAAAGGGGAGATCATCTTCTACATCCATTCTGCTCCGGATGGGAGGAAAGCCAGGGCTTTTCAGTCAGACTGCCAGGTGGCGGTGGAGCTGGACTGTGAAGACGGACTGATCCGGGGAGATTACGCCTGCGGCTATTCCATGGCTTTTCGGAGTATCATGGGAAACGGCCGGATCAGCCTGGTAAGCCGGGAGGAGGAAAAGCGCCGGGGGCTGGAGCTTCTGATGAGGCATACAGCAGGAGGGGAGCGGATGGAATTTTCTCCGGATATGCTGCAGGCGGTGCATGTGTACCGGATCCGCGTACAGGACTTTCGGGCCAAGCAGAGGAAGCGGAAAATGTAAATTGCAACTGGTTCAGCCTTCCGGTTCCACTGCCGCGTATGCATGCGCACGGGCCCGGGGAATCGCGGCCTGACGTCTGCAGACCCTGGGATCCTGCCGCAGATCCGGAGGGACAGTGGATGGCCGGACTGCAACCATAAATTGTCAGTAAAGGAGATTACAGAAGAAATGAATTTCAGATCCATCGAAGAATATATTACCCGGTTTCCAATTTACCAGTATGCGTTTCTCTCCACAGAGGAGATCGAGTTCAATGACAGAGTGAGGGCAATCTGCAAAAAGGAGTGTCCCAGATATGGAAAGTCCTGGTCCTGCCCTCCGGCTGTGGGGACTGTGGCGCACTGCCGGGAGGTCTGCATGGAATATCCCTACGCGCTGCTTTTTTCATCGGTGGCAGAAGTCCCGGACTATTCGGACATGGACGCGCTGCTGGCCACAAAGGCGGAGCATGAGGAGATCACCGGGAAGATCGAACAGTTTTTAAAGGATGACGCCTGGAAGTGCTATACCCTTTCCACGGATTCCTGTTCCATCTGTGAAAAATGCACGTATCCCAAGGGATCCTGCCTGCATCCGGAAGTGATGCATCCCTGCATAGAGAGCCATGGGATCCTTCTCACGAAAAACATCGAGGAAAATCACATGGATTATTATATGGGTGACAGGATGGTGCTGTGGTTCAGTCTGATCTTTCTGCGCCAGGTTTGAAAGCAGGCCGCCCTCCGGCCGGAAAAGAGGCCGCTTATCTCCGGGTAAGATCCCGTACCCGGGCGTATATCCGGTAGCGGCAGCATACGTCAGCTTTGACAGTTCGTCCGGACGGATGAATTATACGGCCGCTGCCGGAAGCTTCTGTGTCTTTTTCATTTCTACAGCAATTGCAGCAGTTCAGCCATCAGGTCCCAAAACCGCCGGCCAAGCCGGCTCTGACCTTGGGGCATATTTCCCTGAAAAACTTCATAGATTGGATAATAAAAGCCGGGGAGGCGCCTGTGAAAAAACAGAAAAATCCCCGCTTTCGGGAAACTCTGGTGCAGTCGCTGAAGCTCCCCAGGGACCTGGTCTTTCAGGAATCCGTGATGACTCTTACCGGAGAGTGTGAGATCCTTCTGGAAAATTATAAAACGATTCAGGAGTACACCCGGGATCATCTTCTGGTACAGGCAAAGGACTACAGGATCCGGATCGAGGGACAGGAGCTGAAGGTATTGTATTACACCAGTGACGAAATGCGGATATCCGGAAGGATCACAACAATCAGCTATGAACGGTGAAGGGAGGAATACGGATTGATCGAGAAGCTTCCCCATTATCTGAAGGGTTATGTAAAAATCCGGCTGGAGAGTCCCATGCCGGAGCGTTTTTTAAGCCTTTGTGTACATAACGGAATTCCCGTATGGAATCTGAGAAATCATCAGCTTTATTATGAAATGGAGCTGTCCGTCCCTGATTTTTTCCGCCTGAATGCCTTCCGCCGGAAGACTGCCTCTAAAATCGTTGTTCTGGAAAAACACGGCCTGCCTTTCTTCCTTCAGCGCAGCAGAAAGAGAAAGGCTTTTTTTCTTGGTGCGGGAGTCTGTGCCCTGCTGCTCTATATCTGTTCCCTGTTCGTGTGGGATATCCGGGTGGAGGGAAATCACTATAATTCCAGCGATACCATCCGGGAGATGCTGGAAACTATGGGGGTATCAGACGGCATTCTGAAGACAAAGCTGGACTGCCAGGAAATCGCGGCGGCGGTGCGGAAGGAATTTCCCAATGTGGTCTGGGTTTCCGCAAGACTTGAAGGAACCTGTCTCACCGTGGAGATAAAGGAAAACCAGGAATCCTACAGAGAAGAGGAAGACGGGGCGGGCATGACCGGGCAGGGAGAAACAGAGAGCATCAGCCGGGAATCCGGAAAGGATGACGAAGGCAGCCAGGAAAAACAGACGGATGCTTCCGGGCAGGACGGCGGGGCGAGCCAGGAGGATGCCTGGGATCTGACCGCGTCCCGGGATGGTACGGTGGTCCGTATTGTCACCCGTTCCGGAATGCCGCTGGTAAAGGAGGGACAGGAGGTAAAGAGCGGGGAGATCCTGGTGAGCGGGGCGCTGGAGATCCTGAACAATGATCAGCAGATCCAGCGGTACCAGTATGTGGGAGCAGATGCGGATGTCTATCTGGAGACGGAGTACCTCTACTATGACGAATTTCCACTGAAGCATACGGTGCGTGAATATACGGGAAAGGAGGAGAATCACTGGTTTGTCCGGCTGCTGGGATGGGAACTGTCCCTGGCAGGAAAGGAAAAGGAACAGCAGGATACGGTCCGATGGGAGCGGCCGGTGTATCTGACGGACAGCTTCTGCCTGCCCGTCTCTTATGGGAAGATTACCCAAAGAGAGTACGAAACTGTCACCCGGCAGTACACAGAGGAAGAGGCCCGCTTGATCGCCGGGGAAAATCTGACGGGCTTTCTGGAAAATCTGGTGGAGGAAGGAGCGCAGGTTACCGGAAGAAATGTAACAGTGGAGGTCACTGCTTCCCGCTGTGTATCCAGAGGAAGGGTCACGGTGATCCAGGAGTGTACGCGCCGGTCCCCGGTGGAAGAAAAACAGGTTCCGGAAACACCGTAATCCCGAGATTTGAGGGCACCAGGCTGCGGGAACCGCAGCCTGTGTGCATGCTTTTGTAACAGTGAAGGCGGAAGGCTGAACTGTTGCGAGCAGGAGTCAAAGACCCCGCAGCAAATTACGGGGCAGCAAACTTGCAGCGCAGCAGAGCTGCGGGGTATTTGACCCTCGCGGCAGTCGCCAAATGAACATGCTTGCATGTCCGCTTGGCTCGTGGCCCGCAGGAATAAATTTGTCGTATTTTGTTGAATTCGACTTCGGATTGTGCTACAGTTACCATCAAAAGCAATTGGTAATTTTTGGTAATTCGTAGGCAGAAGGCTGCTGGGGCAGATCTTCTGCGCAGCAATGGGAGGAGGGTTCCTTTTTTTGGTACGGGAATATCTGGAACTGAACGTCTTTGACGCTCTGCAGGAGCGCCTGAAGTTTGTTTTTGAAGAATTCGACAATATCTACATCTCTTTTTCCGGCGGAAAGGACAGCGGTCTTTTGCTGAATCTGCTGCTGGATTTTCGCAGGAAGTATTATCCGTACCGTCCCATCGGAGTGTTTCACCAGGATTTTGAAGCGCAGTATACTGTGACCACCGAGTACATCGAACGGACCTTTGAGAAGATCAAGGATGAGGTGGAGCCCTACTGGGTGTGTCTTCCCATGGCCACCCGGACAGCTCTGGGAAGCTATGAGATGTACTGGTATCCATGGGATGACAAGAAGGAGGAAAGCTGGGTACGGAAGATGCCGGATAAGGAGTACGTGATCAATCTGAAAAACAATCCTATGACCACGTATCACTACCGGATGCATCAGGAGGATCTGGCCAAGCAGTTCGGGAGATGGTACCGGATGTCCCATGGAAACAAAAAAACGGTCTGTCTGCTGGGTATGAGGGCGGACGAATCCCTTCAGCGATACAGCGGATTTCTCAATAAGAAATACGGTTATAAGGGAGAGTGCTGGATCAGCAAGCATTTTAAGGATGTCTGGTGCGCATCCCCCCTTTACGACTGGTCACATCAGGATATCTGGCATGCCAATTATCTGTTCGGCTACGATTACAATCACCTGTATGATCTTTATTATAAAGCGGGTCTGAAGGTTTCCCAGATGAGGGTTGCCTCTCCTTTTAATGATTATTCCAAGGATTCTCTGAATCTGTACCGGGTGATCGATCCGGAAATCTGGGCCAAGCTGGTGGGAAGGGTGCAGGGGGCTAATTTTGCCAGCATCTACGGCCGGACCAAGGCTATGGGATACCGGAATGTAACCCTTCCCAAGGGGCATACCTGGAAATCCTATACGATCTTTCTTCTGGATACCCTTCCGGCCAGGCTCCGGAATAATTACGTGAAAAAATTCAACACCTCCATCCAGTTCTGGCATGAGACAGGAGGCGGTCTGGATGAGGAGGCGATCCGGGAGCTGGAGGAACACGGCTATCAGATCCGGCGAAACGGGGTGTCCAATTACACCAGGAATAAAAAGTCCCGGGTGGTTTTCGTGGGGAAGATTCCCGACAACACCGATGATATCAAGTCCACCAAGGATATCCCCAGCTGGAAACGGATGTGCTACTGTATTCTGAAGAATGATCATACCTGCCGTTTTATGGGATTTGGCATGACCCGTCAGCAGCAGCGGAGAGTGGATCTGATCCGGGAAAAATACAAAAGTGTGGAGGATATGGAATATGGAGTATAAAAGCCCTGTATACAATGTGATCGCAGTGCCGCTGGAAAAGGTGAAGCCCAATACCTACAATCCCAATACCGTGGCGCCGCCGGAGATGAAACTGCTTTATGAAAGCATCAAGGCGGACGGCTACACCATGCCGGTGGTGTGCTATTACGCCAAATCCCAGGATGTCTATGTGATCGTGGACGGATTTCACCGGTATCGGGTGATGCTGGAGCATCCGGATATCTATGAGAGAGAGAAGGGGATGCTTCCGGTCTCCGTTATTGACAAGCCCCTGGACCAGCGGATGGCCAGTACCATCCGTCATAACCGGGCAAGGGGAAGCCACGATGTGGATCTGATGAGCAATATCATCCGGGAACTGCATGAGCTGGGACGGTCTGATGCCTGGATCTCCAAACATCTGGGAATGGAGCGGGACGAGATCCTGCGGCTGAAGCAGATCACAGGTCTGGCTGCCCTGTTCAAGGATGTGCAGTTCGGGAAAGCCTGGCAGCCGGACGACAGTGACGAAGAAATGTAATACGGCCGGTGGGCGCCAAACGTGTGCCGCTGGCACACAGCGTTCTTCGCTCCGCTTGGCTCGTTGCCCGCAGGAATAAATGTGCAGGCAGGAATGCGGGGGGACGTTGCCTGCGGAAATAAAAAAAGGGGGTTTCATTCTGCTGAAAAAATGGTACAATAAGCAACGCAGGGATAACGTTCCAGTTTACAGCAGAAAGGACGAAAGCATATGACAAACGGTATCATCGAACAGCAGATGGAAATACCTGCGGAACATGAACGAAATATTTTCGGACAGTTTGATGAACATATAAAGAAGATCGAGCGGACGCTGCAGGTAACGCTGATTTCCCGGGACGGCGTCCTGAAGATCGTAGGGCCTTCCTCCGGAGTGAAGAAGGCGGCGGATATTTTCCGGGAACTGCTCACGCTTTCGATGCGGGGCAACACCATCCAGGCGCAGAATGTGGATTATGCCCTGGCGCTGGCTATGGAGGACCGGGAGGCGCCTCTGGCCAGGATGGACGAGGATTGTATCTGTCATACCATCAACGGAAGGCCGGTAAAGCCCAAGACCCTGGGACAGAAGGCATATGTGGATGAAATCCGGGATAAGATGATCGTGTTCGGCGTGGGGCCTGCCGGTACGGGAAAGACCTACCTGGCCATGGCGATGGCCATTACGGCCTTCCGCAATGACGAAGTGGGAAGGATCATCCTCACCCGACCGGCCATTGAAGCAGGGGAAAAGCTGGGATTCCTCCCGGGAGATCTGCAGAGCAAGGTGGATCCTTATCTGCGCCCCCTCTATGACGCACTGTATCAGATCATGGGGCCGGAAAGCTTTGCAAAGAATATGGAGAAGGGGCTGATCGAAGTGGCGCCCCTGGCATATATGAGAGGGCGTACTCTGGACAACGCCTTTATTATTCTGGATGAAGCCCAGAACACCACCCCCGCCCAGATGAAGATGTTCCTTACCAGGATCGGTTTCGGATCCAAGGTGATCGTTACCGGAGACTCCTCCCAGAAGGATCTTCCTTCGGGACAGAAGTCCGGCCTGGAGGTGGCGCTGCAGGTGCTGAAGAAGGTAGAGGGGATCGCCGTCTGCCAGCTTACCAGCAAGGATGTGGTGCGGCACCCGCTGGTGCAGAAGATCGTTCAGGCTTATGAAGTCTATGAGAAAAAGCATCCGGAGGAGGAGACAAAATCGTCCGGCCGGACAGCCAGAAGGAGGGGAGCAGGCCATGACCGTTTTTCTGGAAAATGAGCAGGAACAGTCCTTTGAATTTGACTTTCGGGAGACTGCCAGCCGGGTAGCCCAGGCGGTTCTGGATCAGGAGGGCTGCCCCTATGAAGCGCAGATCGATCTGGTGCTCACCACGGATGAGGAGATACAGAAGACCAACCGGGAATTCCGGGGAATCGACCGGCCCACGGATGTGCTTTCTTTTCCCATGGTAGATTTCCCTTCGCCTGCGGATTACTCCGTTTTGGAGGAAGATGAAAGCCTTTTTCATCCGGAAAGCGGGGAACTTTTGCTGGGAGATATTATGATCTCCATTCCCACAGCGGTCCGCCAGGCAGAAGAATACGGGCACGGGATCCTGCGGGAATACGCGTTTCTCATTGCTCACAGCGTTCTGCATCTTCTGGGGTACGACCATATGGAAGAGGAGGAGCGCAGACTGATGGAGGAAAAGCAGAGGCAGGCGCTGGACAGTTTACAGATTACACGGTAAAGGAGACTATCATGAAAAAATATGCAGCAGTGATGCTTATGCTGGGACTGGCGGGAGCCATGCTGTCCGGCTGTAAAAAATCCGAAGGGGATACGGCGTCCACACCGACTCCCACACCTGCCCAGGAGACCCGGGCCGAGGAAACGCCCGCCCCGCAGGTACTGGAGGCGGAAGATCCGGAACCGACAGAGGAACCCATTCCCGACGGATACGTGACCAGCTATCTGACCGGTGAATACGTACCGGAGACCATCGGAAGAAGACGGCCTGTGGCAGTGATGATCAATAATGTTCCGGAGGCCTGCCCCCAGGCGGGTGTGGCCAACGCGGGGGTAATGTACGAGGCGCCTGTGGAGGGCGGCATTACCCGTATGATGGCGATCTTTGAGGATTATGACAATCTGGAGAAGATCGGACCGGTGAGAAGCTGCCGGGATTATTTTATTTTCTATGCGTCAGGATTCGATTCCATCTATACCCATTATGGACAGTCGGCTTACGCGGTGCCTTATCTGGAGCTTCCGGAGGTGGACAATCTAAGCGGGCTTGCCGGGTATGGGGATCAGGTATTTTACCGGACTTCGGACCGCCCCTCTCCCCATAACGCCTATACCAGCTTTGAAGGGCTGCAGAAGGGGATCGAGATCAATGAGTACAGCCAGGAATATGCGGAGGACTTTGTGCCTGGTTATGCTTTCTGTGGAGTGGACGAGGAGATCGACCTCCCCGGCACGGACGCTCAGATCGTGAAGCCCGGCTATTTTCTCAATGAGCCCTGGTTTGAGTACAATCCGGAGGATAAGCTGTATTACCGCTACCAGTTTGGGGAGGCTCAGACAGATGAGCTGACCGGAGAGCAGCTTGCATATAAGAATATCATTTTTCAGTACTCCTCCTGGAGGAAGTACGATGAAAACGGTTATCTGAATATCGATGTGGATGCGGGAAACGCGGGCAAATATATTGTCAACGGAAAAGCCATTGATATCACCTGGAAAAAGCAGACACCCTGGGGCCCCACATATTACTACGATTCCAACGGCAATCAGATCACCCTGGATACGGGAAAAACCTGGGTGTGCATTATCCAGGATTCTTATATCGACCGGGTGGAGATCCTGGGCGCCGATGCGGCCGGGACAGAAGCCTCCGGTGAGAGCGGGGAGGTCTCCTCTGAAAGCCAGGATGCTGCTGCCGAGTAAGCTCGGAAAGCAGTCCGGCTCTCTGACGGAGATATGATGGGGACATTTGAACTGCCGGCCTGGGAAGAAGGGAAAACGGTATAAACAGACAAAAACAGACCGATACTATAAGAAAAAAGCAGCAGTCCGGCCCTCTGGCTTCGCTGCTGCGAAAAAGGAGCAGAGCATATGCGAAAAATTTCTTATGGCATCGGTCTTTTGTGTGCGGTTTTTCTGCTGGTATTTGGTTTCTATGCCAGTTACCGGCTGTTTCCCGGAGAAGAGGAGAAAACAGGCGACAGTGTGGAGGCGGAAAATCCCATGGAACCGGGTTACCAGATCCGGGAGGAAGAGGGAAAGCTGAATGTGTATACGGAAGAGGGGGAACTCTATGAGACGACGGAGATCACCTGGGAGTCTCTTCCCCGGAATATCCAGGAGCAGGTCCGGGAGGGCTATGTGATCCGGGGAAAGCGGGCGCTGTACGGTTTTCTGGAAAATTATTCCAGCTGACGGAAGGCGGAGGCGCGCGTTCGGACGGCGGTTTGGCGCTGAAGAGTACAAAGGGTATTGTCAAAACAGCCGAAGGTGAGGTACAATAATACGGCAAATACCCGGCCGGGGCCGGGATGGATGAGAGGAAGTACAGCAAGATGAACACAGCAGTGAGAGAGAGACTGAAAGATAAAAAGCGTATTGTCATTAAGATCGGTTCCTCATCCCTGACCCATAAGGATACGGGATCCCTGGATCTGATCAAGCTGGAGATCCTGGTCAGGGAGATCAGCGACCTGAGAAACCAGGGCCGGGAGGTGGTGCTGGTGTCCTCCGGAGCTATCATGGTGGGAAGCAAAACCATGGGATACGATAAAAAACCGGAGAGTCTGGCCCAGAAGCAGGCGTGCGCGGCCATTGGACAGGCCAAGCTGATGATGATCTATCAGAAACTGTTTGCTGAATATAATCAGGTGGCCAGCCAGATCCTGATGACCAAGAGCATCATGCTCCAGACCAACAGCAGAAGGAATGCCAGGAATACCTTTCATGAGCTGCTGACTATGGGAGCGATCCCCATTGTCAACGAGAATGATACCATTTCTACCAATGAGATCGAGTTTGGAGACAACGATACCCTGTCTGCGGTGGTAACAGCTCTGATCGGAGGAGATCTTCTGATCCTGCTTTCGGACATTGACGGGCTATATACTGACGATCCCCACAGGAATTCCCAGGCCCGTTTTATTGATGTGGTGGAGAAGCTGGATGACGGTCTGCGCCGGATGGGGAAAGAGAGCACGGGCAGCAACGTAGGTACCGGTGGGATGGCCACCAAGCTTACTGCGGCCGAGCTGGCCACCAATGCCGGAGCCGATATGGTGATCGCCAATGGGGAGGATTTCCATGTGATCCATAAGATCATGCAGGGCAGAAACCACGGAACTCTGTTTCTGGCAGATCCCAAGGAGGAATTCTATCTGCTGGATTATATAAAGAGTCAGTCGTAAGCGTATAGGAGAGAAGGATGGAACAGAAGAAAATTGACCGGATCAACGAGCTTGCCAGAAAATCCAAGACCCAGGGGCTTACCCCCCAGGAGAAGGAGGAGCAGGGGAAGCTTCGGAAAGAGTTTATTGCCAGTGTGCGTATGAATCTGCGGGCGCAGCTGGACAACATTGATATTCAGGAGAAGGACGGGACTATCGTCAATCTGGGGGAAAAATATGGAGACAAAGTCAGTCATTAGGAAGGAAGTCTATGCCAGGAGAAAAGCGGCCTGCCCAGAGGAGATCCGGGAGAACAGCCGGAGGATCCGGGAACGGGTGACACGGCTTCCGGAATTTTCCCAGGCAGAATGGATTTACGTGTACATAGACTGCAAGAATGAAGTGATGACCGGAGAGATCATCCGTGAGGCGCTGGCGCAGGGAAAGAAAGTGGCTGCCCCCAGGGTGGAAGGCCGGGAAATGAGATTTTACCGGATCACCTCCCGGGAGGATCTGGAACCGGGCTATTTCGGAATCAGGGAACCCAGGCAGGGGCTGCCTGAAGCGGAGGCGGGGCAGACCCTGATGATCATGCCGGGGGTGGCTTTTGACAGGCAGAGACGGCGGATCGGCTATGGAGGCGGATTTTATGACCGGTATCTGGCCGGACATCCGGGGATTCGGACAGCGGCGCTGGCCTTTGAGTTTCAGATGTTTTCCCAGGTGCCGTGGGAGGAGACAGATATCCTTCCGGACCGGGTGATCACAGAAAAGGAGATTTATTAACAGAAAGAGGTGTGCTGCTTATGGAATATTTGGAGAAGCTGGGAAGCAGGGCAAAAGCGGCTTGGCCGTCCGTCAGGATGCTGACTGCCCAAAAAAAGGATCAGGTGCTGAAAAAGGCAGCCATGGATCTCAGAGAGCATGCTGACAGGATCCTGGAGGCCAACAGCCTGGATATGGAGAATGGAAGAAAGAACGGGATGTCCTCCGGACTTCTGGACCGTCTCAGCCTGACCAGGGAGCGTATAGACCAGATCGCTGTGGGACTGGAGCAGATTGCCGGGCTGGAAGATCCCATCGGGGAAGTTATCGGAATGAAAAAGCGTCCCAACGGCCTTTTGATCGGACAGAAGAGAGTACCTCTGGGAGTGGTGGGCATCATCTATGAGGCGCGTCCCAATGTGACAGCAGACGCCTTCGGGCTGTGCTTTAAGACGGGAAATGCAGTGATCCTGAAAGGCGGAAGCGATGCCATCCATTCCAATCAGGCCATCGTGGAATGTATCCGGAAGACACTGGAAGACTGCCAGGTGGAGCCGGATGCCCTGCTGCTGATCTCTGATACTTCCCGGGAAACCACAGCGGCTTTCATGAAGCTGAACCGGTATGTGGACGTACTGATCCCCCGGGGCGGCGCCGGACTGATCCGGACAGTGGTGGAAAACAGTACCATACCGGTGATCGAGACCGGAACAGGCAACTGCCACATTTATGTGGATGAAAGTGCGGATCTGTCCATGGCGGCGGATATCATCATCAATGCGAAAACCCAGCGTGTGGGTGTCTGCAATGCCTGTGAATCCATTCTGATCCACAGGAAGGTGAAGGATGCCCTGCTGCCTGTGCTGGGGGAGCGTCTGGGGGAACATCATGTGGAGATCCGGGGAGATGAGCAACACGCGATCTAGTG